>NZ_JADJAT010000019.1:0-622616 GCF_016704105.1 Candidatus Amarobacter glycogenicus
CGGTTGACGAGCGTCACCTTCCCGGGCTCGCGGGTGGTCAGCTACGGCTACGACGACATTGGCCGCAGGACCTCGATCACCTATCCAGGTGGCTCGAACCAGGTGACCTACGGCTACGACAACGCGAACCGCCTCACATCTGTCACCGACTGGAACTCGAACTCCACCACGTATTCGTACGATGATGCAGGCAGGATGACGAGCACCACGCTTCCCTCCGGCACCGGCATTGTCTCGACGAACACGTACGACAACGCCAACCGCCTGACCGGGATAACCCACGTCAAGAACGGCTCGACGACGGTGGCGAGCGTGGCCTACACCCTGGACGACGTCGGCAACCGCACGCAGCGGGTGGACCAGCAGGGCACGCACACCTATGCCTACGACGACCTCTACCGCCTGACCAGCGTCACCTATCCAGGCCCCAGCACGACGACCTACGACTTCGACGCCTTCGGCAACCGCACGGAGATGGTGGTCGGCGCGGCGACGACGACCTACGACTACGACGACGCCGACCGCCTGACGGAAGTCACGCCGCCGAGCCCGGCCAGCCCCATCTCCTACACCTGGGACGACAACGGCGACCTCACCGCGCGGGGCAGCGACAGCTTCTCGTGGGACTACGAGGACCGCATGGTCTCGGCCACGGTGAACTCGGTGACGACAAGCTTCGTCTACCGCGGCGACGGCCTCCGCGAGTCGCGGGTGCTCATTGCCAATCCGGGTCGGTGCTCGGAGCGCGCCGAAGACGCTACGGTTCGAAACTTGCCGGGTGAGCGCGCTCGGAGCGCCAGACCCGGATGATCGTGGCGGCGATGGCGTAGCCAACACGGAGGTTTCGGAGGAGCGAACCGGTCACCTTTGATCGGCCTTTCCGTTGCTTCAGGCCTCGGGGGAACTCAAGGAAGGTGCATTTCCGCATCGCCGCGCGAGTGAGTAGCTCAGCGGTCCAGCCGTAGCGACGGTCACGAACGTTGAGCGCTCGCAAGGTCGGGCCATCCACGACCTTCAAAGAAGGCAAGTCGGCAAGGTGGGCCCCCGTGAGACGGTTCAGGAGGATCGTGAGCAGCCTGTTTCCGAGGCGCTGTTGCCACGGGTTTGCCGCGGGGGCGCTCTTGCCGGACCGCGTCCCCAGTGCAAACTGAGCCCGACCGTCGAGCACCGCAGCGATCATCTGGGCGAGATCGCTGGTGACTTCGGTGGCATCGCCATCCAGGAAGACGAAGGCACTGGCATCGGGGGCAGCATCGACGCCCGCGATGCAGGCGGCGCCGTAGCCGCGCTCCGGCTGGTGCACGACATGCGCCCCGGCCGCCAGGGCGACCTCGGCGGTGCGGTCAGTGCTGCCGTTGTCGACGACGATGATCTCGTCGAGGACGCCTGACCTGAGCTCGTGCACCACACCGGCGATGGCCGCCTCTTCGTTGAGCGCGGGGATGATGGCGACGACTTTCATGGCGAAGCGTCGCGGCGGTACACGCGCACGCTGCCGAGCACCAGGATGTTGGAGTAGCCGCGCTCGTGCAGCGTTTCGAGGACGGTGTCGAAACCGGCTGCGCGCGCCTGGTCCGTAATCGGGAGGTCCCGATCGATGATGACGTAGTCCGCGTCGCGGAGGTCCGGGAATTCCGAAACTTCCTTTCGCTGCGAAAGGTGGGGCAGGAGGGTCCCCTGGCTGCTGATGCTGGCTTCGGGCGGAATGCCCTCGAGCGCGATGGCGATTGACTGGCGATGGGCGGCGTCCGGTGTGTAGCCGGCAAACCGCGGCGAGAACGGGCTGCCGAGGAGAAACGAGATCGCGGCAACCATGACGACGCCCGCGAGAACGACTGGCATGCGCAGGATGTCCAAACGCCCGAGCGAAATGGCGCCGATCCTCCGGCGGTGGGTCAAGTCGCCGAGGGCGAAGGCAGCGGCGACGAGAGACAGGGCCAGCGGCGCGACCCCGTACTGGAGATCGAGGCGGCTCTGTTGGGGGTGGTCGGCCAGGCCATTGAGTACGGCGGGCACGGCGGCGAGGAGCGACGCAGGATGCAACAACGGGACTCCCGCAAGGGAGGCCTCGAGCCCCGCTGCGCCGCCTGCGGTCGCGGTGGCGAGTCGAACGCCGCCTCGCCAGGCGGCGATCGGGACCACGGTAGCCGGCCGGGTGTCCTCGGTGAGGTAGCTGTAGCGCTCGGTCAGGTCGCTCTCGCCTCCTCGAACCGCCGGCATGAGGACGAAAACGACCAGCACTATCCAGCCCAGGCCCACGGTACCAAGCACTGCAGCGTGCTTTCGGTGGCGCTGGGCCCAGAGGATGGCGGCAAACGCAAGGACGAGGAAAGCCATGTCCTCTTTGAGCAGCAAGACGGGCAGGATCGCTAACACAGCCTGGGCCGGCCGTAGGGACGCGGCAAAGTACAACGCCGTGAAGACGAAGGGGAAGGCCATGACTTCAGGATGGAAGTCGAAATCGAGGGCCCGGTGCAGTCCGGGGTTCAGCAAATAGGCGAGCGCGAGGGTGATCCCCGCGCCGGGGCTGCCGCTGATCCTGGTCGTTGCATAGAACAGCGGGATTGCGGCAGCGCCTGCGAACAGCGACTGCGCCAGGAGCATCGACTCCGGGCCGGCGCCGAGCCGGTAGAACCCGGCGAAGACGAGCAGGATTGGCTCGAAGTGCTGGCCCAGGAAGTTGTACTCAACGAACGAAGTCTGGAACCAGTCACCGTTCGAGGTGTTCCAGACCACCTGATCGAAGAACCCGAAGTCGTAGGCCGTGCTCTGATAGGCCCGATGGCGGGCGACAGCGAAAACGGCGAACAGCATGGCCGCGGCGCTCGATGCAACCCAAATCGTCAGTTGCGCCGCCGAGTACGCCGAGGGCCTGGCCCGGGCTACAGACTCCAGCCGGTGCCACAGCTCGCGCATGCTGCCGGCGGGTGGCCGTCCAGCATCGACTTTCGCCACTGGCGGTAAGGCTCGCCGTTCCATATTCCCTCGACTGTCTGGTTGAAGATGTTGCCGAGCACGATGGTGCCGTAGGGCACGCCCGTGAACGGGGCGATACAACAGGGCAGGACGTTGCCGTTGGCGGTCACGTACATCAGCGTCCAGGGCCTGCGGCAGCGCTGGTATGGCTGTTCGGGCGCATCGGTAAGGCTGATGAGATCGCCCGACGAGACCTCGCCGGAGCCTCGGAGAGCGATCCCGAGTTCGAGCGCCAGCTTTTCCGCGCGGCGGACAGCCGCGACCTCGGCCGGGCCTGGCGCGGAGAACAGCGATTCGCCGGCGATAGCGAGACCGCGCCCTGAGTACACGAGACGTTGGAGGTACACCTCCGAGATGCCGACATCCGCGGCCAGACTCACCAGAGCGGGGAGCTCGCCGATGTTGGTTTTCATTCCGGTCAGCCAGAGCGAGACCTTCGGAAGGTCGCGGCCAGACTCCCGCTTGATAGTGGTGAAAGCGCGAATGTTCGCGAGGATGCGTCCCAGCCCGTTCGCCCCTCGAACGGCTGCGTAGGTCTCGGGGGTGGCCGAGTCGACCGAAATGCGGAGCTCATCGAGACCCTCTTCGACCAGGCCCCGGGCGACGCGGCCGCGCAGCAACAACCCGTTTGTGTTGAAGAGCGCGTATGCCCCAGTAGCCTTGACGGCGCGCAGGATGCCGGGGAGCTCGGGGTTCAGGAGTGGTTCGCCGATGCCGTGGAGCACCACCCTTCGCACCATCGGAAAGTAGCCGAGGATGCGCGTCACCTGTGCGGGCGAGAGGTCGGCTTGAGCCTCGTCCATGCCCCAGTACTGGGGGCAGGTGCGGCAACGCAGGTTGCAGCGATTGGTCGTCTCGATGTAGAGCTCGCCCGGGAGGTCGGGGACGACCTCGGGACGCGGGGGCTGAGTTGCTGGTGCCGGGCTGGTCATGGGACGGGCTCCAGTTCCAGCAGTTCGAGATCGAGGAGCCGAAGCGTGTCAGCAGTCCGGCGGCACGTGGCTTCGCCCTCGGCGATGGCGCGGGCGAGGCGCCGAAGGTCGGCGAGCGTGTCGATGTCGAACGTCTCGGGCAGCATCTCCAAATCGAGTTCGGCGGCACGGATTCGCTGAATGGTTTGGGCAAGCTCGCGACCGCTGCTCCAGTCGATGTCCTCGAACAGCTCCGGTCGTGGTGCTCCCAACGCGAGAAGGCAGTAGCCGCCGTCGGCGGTTGGCGCGAGGGCGGCCGTCCCGCGAGCGGCGATGTCGAGGCCGGCGTCGATCGTCGCGGACCGAAGGTGGGGGACATCGGAGCCGATGACGGCGACAGTGCTGAAGCCGGCACCGAAGGCCGCCTGCATGGCCGCACGGAGCCGCTCGCCGAATGAGCCCCCCGGCTGGGCGGAGAGCAGCAGCCCCGGCGCGAGGCACTGAAACCAGGCCGCTTCGGTCGCCGGTGTGAAGGCGACCATCGTCGTCGCGTCCGCTGCGGCGCAGGCATCGAGGGTATCGAACAGGAACGCTTCGTAGAGGCGGCATGCGGCTTCCTCGCCGAGATCGGCAGCGAGCCGCGTCTTGACCGCTCCCTCGCGGGGCCGCTTCGCCATCACCACCACGCAGCGGCCGGGCATTAGACGGCCACCTCTCGCCTGATACCTGAGGTCTCGCCGCTGGTGCCGGCGATCGCGGCCGCGAGCTGGCCGTAGCCCGATGTCCGGGCGGGCACCCAGCGAGTCAGGCCCTCGAGCTGAAATAGGACACCCACCTCCGGGTCGGCGGCGTCCATTTGGAGCAGCAACTGCCGCAGGCGTGCGACGGACGCGGCTGCAGCGGCCGGTCCTGCGGTCATGTTGCAGTGGTCGTAGGGCTCGGTGTAAGCGAGGACAACCGTGCTCAACGGGTCGAAGAGCCCATCTTCGATGAACGCCTGGTAGTTCCACTCGTGCAGGCAAGCGGCGGCCGCCTCACCGGCGACGAGGGATTCCGCAGCCTGCCGTTCGCCGCCGACGTGGTCGCCGTGAAGCCCAGCAAGGACCTCGTGGCGGAGCACTTCGATGTCGATCCCGGCGCGCAAGCCCTGGCGTGCGAGGTGGGCGAGCGGGATGAGGGTCGCCTGGGGAGAATCGGTCGCGCCGACAGCGACTGTTCGGCCGCGAAGGTCGGCGAGGGAGCGCACGGAGTCCGCGGCGCGGGAGACAATCACCGATCGGTTGTCCAGGTCGGTATCTCGCATGCAGAGTGCGGAGACGGCCAGACCGTCTGCGAACGCCCGCCGCTCCGCGTTCAACCACGCCAGCGGGGAGTTCCAGGCGACCTGGACGTTGCCGCTGAGCAGGGCATCGGCCTGGGATTCGTAGTTCGAGTAGAGGACGTAGTCGAAGGCCAGGCCGCGCGCGCCGAGATAGCGCCGGAAGCCTTCCCAGATGGTGACCACCTTCGGGTCATAGGCCACCGCCCCAAGTACCAGAGTTTCACCTGACATCGCAATCGACCTCCCGGAGAAGAGTTAGAAGAGGGGCAGGCCACAGGCGGCCCGGCCGATGAATTCGTAGAGCACGTCGGTAGTCGGGGCCATTGCCGTTGCGGCCCGGGAATCGCGGAAGTGGCGCTCCACGCCGACCTCCTTGCGAAACGCCGCGCCCCCGCAAACCCGCATGCCGAGGTCGGTGACCTCTGTGGAGAGCTCCCCGGCTGCGGCTTTCACCTCAAGTACCTTCAGCATGGCGTCCTCGCGACCGGACCGAGCGGCGTCGATGGTGTCGAGCAGAAGGGAGCGGGCGAGGTCTGTCTTGATCCGCATCCGGGCGATGTAGGCACGGATGGTCGGGAGGTCGGCGAGGGCCTGTCCGAGGTGTTCGAAACGGGTCGCGCTGACGTGGCCGGCGGCCTTGCGCGTCGCGGCTTCCATGGTGCCGAGGGCGACGGCAGCGTTCATCACCTGGAAGAAGGGCAGGACGGTGCTCATCATGATGTCGAAGCCGCCGCCGTCAGGCCCGAGCATCGCATCGGGGGCGACGATGGCGGCTTCGGCGGTGATCGGGCTCGAGCAGTTTCCGCGAAGGCCCAGTCCATCGAACGCGCCAATGACGCGGAGACCGGAGGTGGCGGCCGGGACCAGCCAGAGAGAGCTGGCGCCTTCGCCGGCGAGCGGTCGGCTCGACCAGATGTAGAGGTCAGCTTTGGCTGCGGACGTGACCCAGCTCTTGGCGCCGTCGAGCCTCACACCGCCGACTCCCGGGGTCGCCGTCCCGAGTGGCTGCCAGAAGTGACTACGAGAACCGCTTTCGGAGAACGCCAGCGTGGCCAAGGCCCGGCCGCGCGCCACGTCCTCGCGGACAGCGAGCGTTCCATGCGCTTCGATCACCGCGACCGCGGCGAAGTGCATGCACGCGACCATGGCGGTGGAGCCACAGTACTGCGCCACTTGTTCGATCATGTCGGCGGCCTCCGCCAGGCCGAAGCCGAGCCCGCCGACCTCGCGTGCGCTGATCAGGCCGAGGAGGCCAGATTCAGCCAGGGCGGCGACGCCCTGCCCGGGGAAGACCGCCTCGCGGTCAACCGCTTCGGCTTGTGGACCGACGACGTCGGCAATGATCGTGCCCAGGCGTTCCTGGTAGCTGCTGGTAAGCGTTGCCTGCATAGAGAGCGATGTCCTTTGAGTTGAATTAGCCCGTGAAGGGCCAGCGCCGAAGTTTCCGGGGCAAGAATTGCGCGGCTGCGGCGTCGAGCCCGAGGTACCTCCCCGAACCGATGAGTGCCAGCCCGATCAACGGGATCCACTCGACGGCGTACTCCCACACCCAGATGTCCCGATCCCAGTTGGCGAAGTTCAGGTGAAGGGCGAAGGCGGCGCCCGTGAGCGCGCCGATGTTCGAGAAGGCCCCGGTGATGAGCGAAACGCCGATGAAGAGTTCCGTGATCGTGAGGAGGACTCCGAAGAGCGTGTAGTTCGCGAGGACGACGTCTTCGATGAAGTCCTTGTACGGTCCTACCGGGTGCGTCTGGACATCGAACCTGAGGATCTCCTTCGCACCATCGAAGTCGATCAGGAACCCGGGGAACGGATGGACACCGTCCCAGCCGGTCGCCTTGGCGAGACCGTTGCTGAGGAAGACCAGGCCGAAGCCAACGCGGAGGAAGGCGATGCCCGGGCCCACCAGGCGGTCGCGCCAGGGAGGTTGGTGCTCGCCGGCCACCGTGCGAGGAAGAATGCTCATCGTGGGACGTTCCTTTCTAGGCGCAGCGGTACTGCCTGGGGGCCCTACCGCCGGCGGTCATGGCTTCCAAATTGGCGCGAAGAACGGCGAGCGTGCCATCCAGCGGAAAGATCGAACGTGAGATCAGCATGGCTTCGCCAGCCGACTGAGGATGCCAGAAGGCCCCGTCGACGGTGACAGTGAGCTCGGGTGCGAGTTCCTCCGGCCTCAGATCCAGGCCCTCCGCGCTGAGCCCGCGGCGCGTGAGGGGCCGGACGAAGATGTCTTCGTCCAGGATGCCGAGCTTCCGCACGAACTCCCTCAGCTTCTCGATGTGCGGCCGGTTCACATTCGTTTCTGTGGCCCCGATGGCGACGTGGAAGCCGGCATCGAGGAGCGCGCGGATCGAAGCGACCGTCTTCGCCCATGAGCCACGCCCGCGGAACGCGTCGTGGCAGTCGGCGCAGGCGCCATCAAGGCTGATCTGGATGGTGAGCGGCAGCGGTTGGAGCTGGCGCAGGCGTTCGAAGCGGGCCCCCGCCAGGAGCATGCCGTTAGTCAATACGGTGGTGGGCAGGCGTTCGGCCGCGTAGCGCAGGCGATCGAAGATGTCTGGCAACAGAAACGGCTCACCCCCCGTGAGGAAGCACTCTTCGATGCCGGCCCCGCGTGCTTCGTCGATCAGGCGGCGGAAGTCTTCCAGTGGGATCGCCCGGCGCGCGGCCCGGGGCGAAGATGAGGAGAGGCAGTACGTGCAAGCAAGGTTGCAATCGAAATTCGTGTACAGCCAGAGGCGCCGGGCGAGCGTGGCGGGAACGGCGGTTGAGTTCGTCACGCAGGGAGCGTAGGACGAAGAAATTACGGAACCCTTACGCGCCGTCTTTCCGCAGGCATCCCCGTGCGTAATGCTTCCGTAAGAACCTGTCGATACCCTCGGAGCCTAGCCATGAGCCGCATCCTGGTCGTCGAAGATGAGCCAATGGTGGCAGAAGTCGTGGAGCGCTACCTGCGCCTCGACGGCCACGAGGTGACCATCGTGTTCGACGGCGTAGCCGCGTGCGACGAGTTCGACCGGCGGATGCCGGACCTGATTGTGCTGGACCTGATGTTGCCACGGATGGATGGGATAGCGGTGTTCAAGAGGCTGCGCGAAGCGAGCAAGACGCCAGTCATCATGCTCACCGCCCGCGGCGACGAACGCGACCGTCTACGGGGGCTGGACCTGGGGGCCGATGACTACGTGACCAAGCCGTTCAGCCCGCGGGAGCTGACATCTCGGGTGCGGGCAGTGCTGCGGCGGACGAGCGAACAGACCGCGCGAGCGGAGAAGCTGAGCTTCGACGGCCTCCAGATCGACGCCGTGGCGCGGTCGGTCGAGGTCGATGGGCGGCAGGTTGCGCTGACGGTACGAGAGTTCGACATCCTCTTTCACCTGGCCAGCCATCCGCGCCAGGTGTTCGCGCGCGAACAGCTCCTGTCCTCACTTTGGGAGGATGAGTTCGAAGGCGATGCCAGCACGGTGACCGTCCATGTGCGGCGCCTTCGCGCGAAAATCGAAGCAGACGCCTCACGGCCGGTGCATGTCCGCACGGTCTGGGGTGTGGGGTACAAATTTGAGCCATGAAACGCTTCGGCGCCTGGTGATTCGCTCGTCGGCCCAGTGGTGGGTGGCTTCGGCCGCAGTCGTTTCCCTGGCTACCGGGGTGGCGCTGCTGCTCGCCCAGGTGCTGCTCCACCCACCGGCGGGAGATCTCATCGAGCTTGGCGTGTACCTGGCGCTCGCCGGTGTGCTGGCTGTGGCCGGGTGCTGGGCTGCCGCCCGCTGGATGGAACGGCGGAGTGTCCTCGGGCTGCGCGGGCAGGCGATCCTGGTCGCCTTGCTCGGAAGCGCGACCAGTATTGCGACCATCCTGATCCTCGCGGAGTTGATGTTCATCTCTGGCGACCACGACTTACAGGTGCTGTTGGCGGTATCGACCTTCAGTGCGGTCATGTCGGTCTTTCTGACGAGCTGGGTGACGTCGCGAACACTCGCCCGTCTGTTCGTCGTGACTCGCAGTATCCGCGACCTGGCGGAGGGAAATCTCGAGGGAGTGACGAGCATGCGTGGCTCCGACGAAGTCGCCGCGCTGGCGGAGGACGTGAACACCCTGGCACGGCGCCTGGCCGAAGCACGAGCAGAGCGGGTCGCGCTCGATGCCGAGCGGCGAGAACTGACGGCAGCGATTTCGCACGATCTGCGTACGCCGCTTTCCACCATCCGAGCGGTGGTCGATGCGCTCGACGACGGGGTCGTGAGCGACGCTGTCGGGATGAAGCGTTACTTCGTCACGATTCGTCGCGATGTCGATCGGCTGAACCGGATGATCGATGACCTTTTCGAGCTGGCCCAGATCGATGCCGGCGCGCTGCGGCTCCAGCGCGACCGCGTGGCGCTGCGTGAAATCGTCGGAGATGTGGTCTCCGCGATGCGGCCGCGCGCCGAGCGGGCCGGGCTGACACTGGATCTCGACGTGACCGGCGAGACGCGCCCGGCGCTACTCGACGGCGACAGGCTCGAACGGGCGGTTTCGAACCTGCTGCGCAACGCACTTGAGCACACTCCGCCGGGCGGCCGAGTGTCCGTGAGTGTCGCGGAAAGTGAGGACCACGTGTCGCTGGAAGTCGCCGATACGGGCGAGGGGATAGAGCCCGCCGTTTTGCCGCACGTCTGGACAAGGTTTTACCGCGCGGAGCGATCCCGCATGCGGGGGGACACCGGTTCGGACGGTGCAGGACTCGGTCTGGCCATCACCAAGGGGATCGTGGAGGCACATGGGGGCACCGTTGGTGTCACGTCGCAGCCTGATGTTGGCACAACCTTCACGGTCCGAATCCCTATCTCGGAGTGACTGGACGATGAGGCCCACGAACGGCGAATCGTGGGCCGGTTGTCTGAACCCGATGGTCGGGAGCTCCGCGGGGATCCGTGCGAGGCCAGCCAGCCTACCCGCCACGGGCGACGCCCACAGTCCGGCGCGAGTGGCAACAGGGGGGCGACCGCCCCCAGGCCGACCCGCCACCCCCCACGGGCCCCGGCCCCCCGCCCCCCCCACGCCCCCGGCGCCCGCCGGGCCACAGCGGGCCCCGGGCCAGCGGCACGGGGGACCAGGTCGAAGGCCGCCCACTAACGGCTGACAAGCGTGGCGAGAAATTCCGCGCCCGCCTCTCGTTCCCTCTTCCCGAGGTAGAAGCAGTTCTTCGGGTCGATGCTGCAACGCTTGGGATGATGGCCGACAAAGCCCACTCCGGTGGACATGTCGAGAGAGACATCGTCTTCTACCATGACCTCGAGGCAATAGGTACCGTTCCAGAAGTGGCTTCCGTCGGCGTCCAAACGCCAAGGCCCGTCATCCTTTGCGGGATCATAGGGCTCAAGCACCTTCGACCAGTCGTTGTTGGTCACGAGGATCCGGCAGGCCTCGACTCCGTACGCCATGCTCTCGACCCAGTAGCAGTTCCGGCCCTCGATGATCGACTCCCATGGGAATGCGAAGGTTACGTTGCCGTAGCGAAACCCACCGGCGTTGGTCCAGTCGTTGGGAGAGAGCCAGACCACCCGTGTGCGATAGTTGTTCAGGGTGCTCTTGTCGAAAACGAGGTCCGCTCGCAGCTGCTGGTCTTCGACGATGCGATAGGCCGTTGGCACATGAGCGACGTGCGACACGGTGGTAAGTCTTTTGCAGTCGTCCGTGTCCCATCCTCTGGGACTTCTGGGACCAACTTTGAATCTCGACCAATCCGCCACGTCGTCGAGTATACCGAAATCCGTTGCTCTACCTCTGCCCAACTTCGTGGGACGGCGTTTCACTCGCAATGCGGCGAGCGGGCGGATCTGAAATGCCCGCTGCGCGATCCGCCGAATCGGGCACCACTCGCCATATCCACGCGCACGCCTTGTCTCCGCGGAGGAATGCAGTTGGTAGGCCCGGAGAGATTCGAACTCTCGACCAATGGATTAAAAGTCCACTGCTCTACCGCTGAGCTACAGGCCCACGGTCAGGATAGCGAAGGGTCGCCGGTGGTGCATGCCGGGAGTGGGGGTCGGAGCGCTCGGCGAGGAAGACCAGGGCAGGGTGCCTCCGCGCGCTTACCTCAGGACGCTCCTAGGCATTGGTTCGAGGCGGGTGACGACCATCCTCTCGCGATCGAGGAGTGTTCCGACTTTCGGCCCGATGACGTCTTTCCATTCGGGATCCTGGTAGACGGCGGCGTAGAGCGACTCGCGGTCGGACTCATGTTCAAAGCGGCGGATCCAGACATAGAGGTCGGCTTCCTGTTCACCGGTGAAACTGCCGGTCACAACCATGCCCTTCCCGACTTGAAACGGGATGATGACCTCTTCCATGTAGCGGGCGAGTTCGTCGCGTTTTCCTGGGAGGGCGCGATACTGGCGAAGCTCGTAGAACACAGGGCGGCTCCTGGACGGGTTGTGCGCTGACTCTACGCCGTCCGGCAGCAGGCGGCTCGCGCTTCCGGGCCGACCAGACGAGACAGGTGGATTTGAGGCGCGAGCCGGGAGCTTGTACCGTACGGCGCCGTGAGTGTCCTGCCTAACGCCTGCGTAACGCTTCAACTCGGCGCCGAAGACCAGCGGCGGCTGGGCGCGGTGTGCAATGCCGTTCACCTGTCGCCCGGTTTCACCGGCGAGGCTCCGCCGCCCTCGCGGAGGCGGAAGGGCTTCTCTGCAGCAACCAGATCCCACTCGGGGCCGAAGTGATGGCGCTCGCCCCGTCGCTCCGGGTCATCTCCGGATTCGGCGTGGGGTACAACAACGTCGACCTGGCGGAGGCGACACGCCGAGGGATCGCTGTATGCAACACGCCTGGCGTATTGAGCGCGGCAGTCGCGGACCTGACGATAGGTATGATCATCGCGGCATCGCGAGGCATCGTCGCCAACGCGGCGTTCGTGAGCGAAGGCGGATGGGCTAGACGCGAAGCCGCACCGGGACTCGGCTGGGACCTTCACGGCAAGACGCTCGGGCTCATCGGCTTTGGGCGTATCGGCAAGGCAGTGGCAGAGCGCGCGCGACCTTTCGGCATGCGCGTTGTCTACCACGACACTTTCGAGGACCCCGGCAGCGGCTGGGAGGACTGCCCGTACCGGCCGCTCGATGACCTCTTGCGGGAGTGCGACGTGCTCTCGCTGCACGTGAACCTGACCGACGAGACCAAGCACCTCATCAATCGGCGGACCCTCGGACTGATGAAGCCAACGGCGTGGGTGGTCAACACCTCGCGCGGGCCGGTAATCGACCAGGCAGCACTCACCGCGGCGCTCAGTGTGGGTCAGATCGCGGGCGCTGTGCTCGATGCTCGAAGTTGAACCACCGGCCGCAGAGGACCCGATCCCTGTCGCTCGGAAACGCGATCATCCTCCCGCACATTGGCTCGGCTACGGTGGAGACCCGGGCAGCGATGCTGGAACTTGCGGTAGCGAACTTCGCCGCCGTGATGGGCGGAAACGCTCCGCCGGAATGCGTCAACCCTGAGATACTCGACCGGGCTCTCACCCGGAAGGCCGGCCCTGGCAACCAACGGAGGTAGCGCGATGCGAATCAATACGGTGAAGGAAAAGTGGGACCGCGGCGATGTCACATTCGGGGCATGGCTCTCGATCCCGAGTTCATTCTCTGCCGAGGTGATGGCTCACCAGGGGTTCGACTGGTGTGCATCGACATGCAGCACGGCGTCATCGACTACCAGGTCGCGCTGACGATGCTGCAGGCGATCGGTGCAACGGAGACGATCCCGATCGTGCGCGTCCCGTGGAACGAACCGGGGATCATCGGAAAAGTGCTCGATGCGGGCGCCCTTGGCGTAATCATCCCGATGGTCAACAGCGTGGAGGAAGCGAAACAGGCCGTCGCTGCGTGCCGGTACTTCCCCCAGGGCAGCCGGAGCTTCGGGCCGACTCGAGCCGCGTACTACGCGGGAAGTGACTACTTCGGCGGGGCGAACGAACAGATCGCGTGCATCCCGATGATCGAGACGAAGCAGGCAGTCGAACGGCTCGACGACATCCTCGCGGTGCCTGGGATCGACGCTGTCTACGTAGGCCCGGCCGACCTGAGCATCACCCTCGGGCTGCCGCCCGGCATGGCCAACGGGGGTGCGTTCGAAGAGGCGCGGGTGCTCATCGCGAAGAAGTGCGCCGAACACGGTGTGACGGCCGGGATCCATGCAAACGCCGGCCTGGCCGAAAAGCATGCCGCCGCAGGCTACCGGATGATCACGATCAGCGGGGACGCCGTCGCTATTCCTGTACAGGCGCAAGCGGACTTGAAACTGGCGCGAGGCGCTGCGAGCGGCGGGAAGGCCGTCTACGGGTAGGGTTCAAGAAGGGCATCGTCGTCACTCGTGTCGACTGTGCCGACGATGCTGAGCCTCGAGGATCTAATCCGCCGTCGTCCCACGAGCGCATGAGACAACCCTCGATCGGGCGACGGACGAGTTGCGGGGCCGAGTCTTGGAACACCCGCAATCCGCTCTGTCCACAGGAATCGAGAAACACGCGGCTTTCACTGGCCAACAGGGTTAGCGGAATCTGTGCGCAGCCGCACGAGTCCGGCCGCAAGCCTGAGCCGACGGGTGACGCGACGACGCAGCCGTTCGAATAGGGAGAAGATGGGCGCGACCGCGGCTACGCCTTCATTTCCGACGGCATCTCCACCCCCAACTCCTCCGCCAGAGTCCTCAACTGCTCGACCGTCTCTCCATCCAGTGGGATGCCCAGCCTGGCGCGTTCTTCGATTGCCCGGGCCTCGGGGTCGCCGGGGACGAGGACGGCTTGGACGCCGGGGCGTGGGCGGAGGGAGCGGAGGTGGTCGACCATGTGCTTCATGTCGGCCTTGAACGCGACGGCATCGCGGAACGCGTCGATGCGCCAGGCGGCGAACCACCAGCCCTGCATCCTGGCGCCTTCGAAGATGGCGCTGCCCATGCCCGGGAGGACGCCGGTCAGGATGTCGACCATGATGCCGAGGCCGTAGCCCTTGTGGGAGCTTGTTTCCACGTAGGAGCCGAGCGGCTGGAGGGCGCCGCCCTGGCGGAGGATTGTCGGGTCAGCGGTGTCGTCACCTGCGGCATCGACAGCCCAGCCGGGAGGGATGGGTTTGCCCTGGCGCTGGGCGATCTCCAACTTCCTCCGGCGACGGCGGTGGTGGCGATGTCCAGCAAGAACGGGTGGTCACCGGCGACGGGGGCGCCGAAGGCGATGGGGTTGGTGCCGTAAGCGCGGTCCAGGCTGCCGCTAGCGACGGCGAGCGGCGGGACGTTGCACATCGCCATGCCGATCATGTCCCGTTCGGCGGCGAGCCGCGCGTAATAGCCCGCCGCGCCGAAGTGACGTCCGTTGGTGACGGCGAGCATGCCGATGCCGGTGGTCTCGGCCTTTGCCATGCACGCGTGCATCGCCTTCGTCGCCACGAGCACGCCGAGCCCGCCATCCGCATCCCAGGTCGCTGCCACCGGGCTGTCCCGCAGGACTTTCACCTCGGGACGGGGGTTGATGAGGCCGCGCTTGAAGCCGGGCGCGTAGCCGGGATGCCAGGGCAGATGGGCGATGCCGTGCGATTCGATGCCCGAGAGATCGGCATCGATGAGGACCTTTGCCGCGAGTCGGGCATCCTCGGGCGGGACACCGTAAGCAGCGAAGACCCTGGCCGTGAGGCGGGAGAGGTCTGCGGGGCGGAATCGCGGACGCTGGTCGAGGAGTGGCAGGGTCATGAGGCGCCTCCGGGTTCGGAGCGGGTGCTGGGAGTGCCGTCGGTCCGCTTACCGGCGAGGCCTCCTACCCTCCCGCGAGGGCGGGGAGGACCCAGACTTCGGCGCCATCGGGCACCGGCGCGTCGACGTGCATCGCTTCGGTGTCGCCGATCGCGATCATGATCTCGGGGAGGATGCCGTGGGCGTCTGCGATTCGCCCGGCGAGGGCCGGCTGCTGGCGGACGACATCGGCGATGACATCGCGCAACGTCGAACCGGCGGCCTCCACGAGGGAGGCTCCGCCGGTCAACGGTCGCAAGAGCGCGGGGATGTGGACCGTCGCCACGACGGGCTACTTCCCCCTGGTGGTCTCGAGAATCCGGCCAGGATTCATCGGGAGTTGTGTCTGGCGCACGCCGGTGGCGTGGCTGACGGCATTCGCGATGGCCGCGAGCGGTGGGACGATGCCCGGCTCGCCGACGCCGCGGACGCCGAACGGGTGTAGCGGGTTCGGCGTCTCGACGATGATCGTTCCGATCATCGGGACGTCGAGGGTGGTTGGGATGCGGTAATCGAGGTAGCTCGAGTTCGCCATCCGGCCGCTGTCGTCGTAGTAGTACTCCTCGTTGAGGGCCCAGCCGATGCCCTGGACGGCGCCGCCCCTGCATCTGCCCCTCGACGTAGGCAGGGTGGATGGCGGTGCCGGCGTCCTGGACTGCGGTGTACTTGAGGATGGTGACCTTACCCGTTTCGGGGTCGACTTCGACATCGACGATGTGGTGCGCGAAGCCGCCACCCTGGAGGAAGCCGGCGTTCACCGAGCCGCTGACCGTAAGGCCAGGGCCACGGCCGACGACGGCCTGGGCGATCTCTTTGAAGTTGCCGGACTTGGAGCCGTCCTTGGTCTTGAAGACGCCGTCGGCGAACTCGATGTCGTCCGGGGTCACACTCCAGGTGGGAGCGAGGCGGGCGGCCATTTCTTTCGCCAGGTTCTTGCCGGCTTCGTGGACGGCCATGCCAGTGCCGAAGGTGACGCGGCTGCCCGCGGTGACGTCGTTGTAGCCCACGGAGTCGGTATCGACGACTTCCGGCTTCACGTCTTCGTAAGCGATACCGAGGGTCTCGGCGAGCTGCATGGCCAGCGAAGCGCGGGTGCCGCCGATGTCGGTGCTTCCCTCGATGAGGGAGACCGTGCCATCCGGGAAGACGCTGACCGAGACGCTTGAGCGGAGGCCGACGTTAAACCAGAAGCCGGAGGCTGTGCCACGTCCCCGGTTCGGCCCTTCGAGCGGTGAATTGTAGTGGGCGGAAGCTTTGGCGGCCTGGAGGGTCTCCTCGTGGCCAGGGGCGCGGTGGGGCATGCCCATCGGCCCGCGCGTGCCTTCGCGGCAGACGTTCTGGAGGCGAAGCTCTTCGACATCCTTTCCGAGCTTCTGGGCCATCTCATCGATGAGTTGTTCCATGGCGAAGGACGCGGCCGGGGAGCTGGGCGCCCGGTAGTCCTGGGTGCGCGGCTTGTTCACCACGACGTCATAGGCATCGAGCTTGACGTGCTCAATGTCGTAACCGGCGGTGATGCACATGGTGGCGTAGTTGGCGGCGGACCCGGGGAAGGCCCCGTTTTCGTAAGCAAGATCGGCGTAGAAGGCGCGGAACTTGCCATCTTTCGTAGCCCCGAGCTTCGCCTTGATGGAAGTGCCCGGTGTTGGTCCGGTGCCTTCGAAAACATCGGCGCGGTCCATCGTGATCTTCACCGGCCGGAACGCCTTCTTCGAAAGGAGCGCGGCGACGGGTTCGAGGTAGATGCTGATCTTGCCGCCGAAGCCGCCACCGATCTCGGTCGGGACGACCTTGATCTTCGAGACGGGGTGGTTCAGCACCTGGGAAAGAGTCTGGCGTGCGGGGAACGAGCCCTGGGTGCAGGTCCAAACGGTGATTTGTCCATCGGGATTCCACATGGCCGTCGCGGACTGCGGCTCGATGTAGCCCTGGTGGACCATGCGGGTCTTGAACTCGCCTTCAACGATGACATCACACTCGGCAAATCCCTTGTCCACATCACCGAATGCCACGGCGACCTGGGCGACGGTGTTCGAGGGGTTCTCGCTCGGGCCGGCGGGGGTGCGGGTGCGCTGGTTCGGGTGGAGGAGGGGGGCTCCCGGGAGCATCGCTTCACGCACATCGAGTGCTGGTTCGAGGATCTCGTACTCGACTTCGATGAGGTCGCAGGCCTGGCGGGCGATGAGGTCGGTGGTCGCGGCGACGGCAGCGATGGCGTGGCCGCGGTAGAGAACCTTGTCACCGGCGAGGAGGTTCTTCGAGACGTCCGGCAGGGAGGCAACGTCGGCGCCGAAGTCCTGCGCGGTCACGATCGCGTGGACACCCTTGAGGGCGGCGGCCTTCTCGGTGTTGATGCGCTTGATGATGGCGTGGGCGTGCGGGCTGCGCTTGACGCGGCCGTAGAGCATGCCGGGCTGGCGGATATCGGCGCCGTAGATGGCGCGGCCAGTCACCTTATCGATGCCGTCCGGACGAATCGGGCGCGTGCCGATGACTTTGTAGACTGGCTTATCGGTGGTCACCATTGGGAGTCCTCCTTGTTAGCGAGCGCCAGCGGTCTGGCGCATCTCATCGGCGGCATCGAGGACCGCCCGGACGATCTTGTCGTAGCCAGTGCAGCGACAAAGGTTGCCGGCCAGCCAATGACGAATGCGGTCTTCATCGGCGTTGGGTTCGGCTTCGAGAAGCGCCTTCGCGGCGACGATGAAGCCGGGGGTGCAGATGCCGCATTGGAGGGCGGCTTCTTCGAGGAACTTCTGTTGAAGAGGATGCAGGTGGTCGCCCTGTGCGACACCCTCGATGGTTTCGATCGTGCCGCCGTTGGCCTCGACGCCGAGGACACAACAGGAATTCACGAGGCTCCCGTTGAGGACGACGTTGCAGGCTCCGCAGTTGCCGTTCCCGCAACCTTCTTTCGAGCCCGTGAGGCCGACTTCGTTGCGGAGCACCTCGAGGAGGGTCTCATACGGTTCGGCGAGGAATTCCATTGGCTCGCCGTTGACAGTTGCGCTCACAATTCGCTTGCTCATTTATCCCCTCGCCCGGGCCACGGCGGTGTTGACGACGCGCTTCACGAGCACGCCGACCAGGTGTTTGCGCTGCTCGATGGTGCCGCGCATATCGGTAATCGGAACGGCGGCCGCCTGGGCGGCTGCACACGCTTTTGCGATCGTCGCTTCGTTGACGGGCTGTCCGGCGAGAGCCGCTCCGGCGGCTTCGACGTAGAGCGGGGTGGGAGCGACCGCGCCGATGGCGATGCGGGCCGATTGGAAAGTCTGGCCGTCCGCAGAGAGGGTGACGTTCGCGGCCGCGTTGACGACGGCGATATCCATCTCGTTGCGAGGGATGAATCGCTGGAAGGCAGCACCGCTCTTCGCGGCCGGGGCCGGGAAGCTGAGGGCAACGAGCAATTCGCCATTCTGGAGGACGTTGCGGCCGGGGCCGGTGCAGAACTGTTCCACCGGTACGGTCCGCGAGCCGCCTGGCCCGGTGATCTCGCAGACGGCGCCGAGAGCGATGAGGGTTGGGATGGAATCTCCCGCCGGGCCGCTGTTGCAAAGGTTGCCACCGAGGCTGGCGCGAGACTGGACCTGGACGCTACCGATGACCGACGCCGAATCGACGAGGGCCGGGAAGCGCTGCTTGATGCCGGCATCGTTGTAGATGCGGGCGCAGGGGGTGGCTGCACCGATGCGGAGCGAGCCATCGCTGTTGTGCGTCAGCTGGGTGGTTTCGGCGATGCCTTTGACGTCGACCATGACGGCGACATCGCGGCGGCCTTCGCGGGCCTGGATGATGATATCGGTGCCGCCGGCGAGCACGCGCGCAGCCGCGCCGTGCTTCGCGAGCACGGCGACGGCTTCTTGCACCGACGAGGGTGCGACGTAGTCGAATGCTTGCATTCTTCCTGCCTTTCGGCCCCGGGGCGCGAGGCCGGTATCGGCCCGCAATGGTGGGCCCGGCGCATTCTAGCGGCAATGCGAACGGGATTCACCTGCACCTCGATTCAGGTCGCCGGTGGCGACTTTATCCCGCGCCCACCCACGAGGAGAGCGACTCCCAGTGCTGAGACAGATGCGGCTGCGATGGAACACGTCATCGTCACTGGCCCCGGCGAAAGCAGGCTGTTGTAGCCGATGCTGTAGACCGAAGCCATTCCAATCTGGGAGAAGCCCATGACGGCCGAGGCGAGCCCCGCCATCTGGGGGAACGGTATCAAGGCGCTTGAACGCGCTGCAGGGCCGGACATGCCGTTAACGCCTGCAACCACCATCATCGGGAGGACGATGAGGAGGACACCCTCGGCGCCGGAGAGTGCGATGAATGCCATCGTCGAACTCATGGCACCGCCCGTGATGGTCGCCGTGAGTACGATCCTGCGGGGCGTCCAGACGCCGGCGAGCCTTCGGGAAATTGTGGCTCCTGCCATGATGCCGAACGCGACGAGCCCGAAGCTGAAACCGTAAAGGCGCTCGGAGAGCCCGACGTCGTCGACCAGGACGAACGACGAAGACGAGATGAAGACGAGTTGTCCCGAGAAAAGCAGCGCCATCAAGAGGGCGTGGGCAGCGAAGACCGGTGTCGTCCAGAGGGTCTTGTAGTTGGCGAACATCGCACCGAAGCGGAGGGCGTGCGGATCTCGCCCGGCGTTCGTTTCCGGGAGGATGGCGGCGTAACCGGCGGTGAGGAGGCAACCGACACCGACAAGGGTGACAAAGACGGAGCGCCAACCGAACCAGTCGTGAAGGAAGCCGCCGGCGATGGGCGCAAGCATGGGCGCAAGGGCAGTCACCACGGTCATCGCGGCCAGCGCCTTGAGGGCTCGCTCCTTCTTGTAGACGTCGATGATGATGGCTGAGGCGATCGCCGGGCCGGCCCCGCCGCCGAGGCCCTGGATCACGCGCCCGGCGACGAGTGTCTCGACGGAGACGGAGAACAAGGCGAGAACGCCGCCGAGAATGTAGAGCCCGAGCCCGGCGAAGAGGACCGGCCTGCGCCCAAACCGGTCGGAGGCGGGGCCATAGACGAGCTGCGACCCGGCGAACGCGAAGAGGAAGAGGGTTACTGCCAGGCTGAGCACGCCGGTGCTGGTGTTGAAGTCATCGGCCATCTGCGGCATCGATGGCAAGAACATGTCGATGGAGATCGGGGCTATGGCGGTAAGGGCGATGAGCATGCCGAGCGCGGTCCGCGACTCGGGATTGCGGAGGCCGGATCGCGCGGCGGGTGCGGCATCAGCCACGGTGCGAGGAAGCCAGAGACATTAACGACACCCTACAGGCTGCGACGCTCCCGCGGGAGCGGCGACGAATTCCGGTGTAGTGGCGAGCAAAGGTTACGGTCGATAGGCTACTTCCACGAAGTAACCAAAATGGAGAGCCAACAATGCCAATCGACCTTCCCGACGAGATGAAGTCCGCCTTTGAGACGTGCCTCGCCGATGGCGCGCCCGTCCTGTTCGCGACGGCAAGCAGGGACGGGATGCCAGACATCGCCTTCAAAGGCAGCGCGATGGTGTTCGACAAGGAGAACGTCGCGTTCTGGGAACGTGCGCTCGGCCAGACGTACGCGAACCTGAAGGAGAACCCCGGCGTCTGCGTGCTCTACCGGAATGCAGCCACGCGGGTGGCCTGGAAGATGTTTGGACAGGCAGAAGTGCTGACGGAAGGCCCGGTGCGCCAGGAGGTCATGGACCGGACGATCCCGCTCGAACTGGACCGGGACCCAGAGCGCAAAGGCGCCGCAATCATGATCCGGATCGACCGGGTGCTGCAACTGGGGAAGGTGATCATGGAACGGTAGGGCTGAAGCGGGGAGGGCGCGGGGCACCGAGTGGCCCGCGCCGTTTGCTTCGTAGTTCGGGCTGGATCGTCCTCAGTTCCTGGCGCTCAACCAGATGACGTCGCCGCTCTTCACGCTCGCCAGGTCGTTCAGGTAGCCCGGGAGCTTCGGGCCGGCTGCCGCGGCGCCAATTTCCGGTCTCCGGGTCCCAGACGTAGATAACTTCGATGTTACCGGGGTTGGAGGCCGAGAGGGCCTGCTGCGGGGTCATGGATTCGCCGCCCCAGGTGAGCATGTTCCAGCCCGCCGTGGTCGGCAGGACCGGGACGTTGCCTGTTCCCGTTTCCGTTCCCGGCGCCGGGAGTGGGCTGGCTGGCGCCGGGCGTCCCCTGGCTGGCGGCCGGGAGGACCACGATGGTCCCGGGGGTGTAGACGGCCGGCTGGTTGGCGCCGTTCGAGCCGAGGACGAGGTTCGCGTCGCCCTGGAGCGTGAGCTGCATCGGGCCGGGCGTGACCGCTTTCCATTCGACCTGGAACAACGGGCAGTAGCTTGCGCAGTCGCTGAAGCTGAGGGCGCTCGCGTGGAACGTACCAGCCACGTTATCAATGACCGGCTGTGGCGCGAAGCTCCAGCCGTCACCGGCGGCCAGCTTCGTGACCGTGGCGATGCCGGGGTCGAACTTGAGGGTGATGTCGAAGCTGTGCGGCATTGGGCGGGAGCCGCCTGAGCCAAGGTTCACGCCGGTGGTCGAAGTGAAGGTTGCCCCCGAAGCGGCCCCACCGCCACCACCGAGGATCACGGCCGGCGCGCCCGGTGCCGGCGTCGCCGGGGTGGTCGGGGTGGCGGTCGGGCTCGTAGTGGCCGATGGGCTCGGCGAGGGCGAGGGACTGGCAGGTGCGGAGGGCGTGGCCGTCGGCGACGGAGTTACCGGCGCCGTGACCGTGACCGAACCGGCGCTAAAGCCGGAGGTGATGTATTCACCGAGGCCGGCCAGCGATTCGTTCGCATTCCCAGCGAGCGTCAGAGCGCTAGTCCCGGGAGAGACCCCCTGCCAGGTGATCGAGAAGACGGGGCAGGTAGTCGGGCAGATGTCGAAACGCACCGCGATGACCTGCACTGTCCCCACTACGTTGTTGATCCGCGGGGCGGGCATCAACGACCACCCTGACCCGGGAGCGACGTTCACCACGGAGACCCTTGCCGGGTCGAACTGCAGGATGATGTCGTAGGCGTTGAAGCTGGTATCCGCGGGCGCCCTTGTGACCACTGTGGTGCTGGTGCCCTGGCTGCCCGCGACCACCGAGGCAGACCCCGCGGCGATGTTCGTCCCGGCCGATGCCGATGTGCCGAGCACCCCGACGAATAGCGCAGCCGCAGCACACAACTGGATCAACAACAGCCGCGGAAGAAGTATCCGACGATCCCCCTGTTTCACGACACGCCTCCTGGCCTCGAGTGGCGGTCTCACACCGCTCGCCTTTGCCTCGTAGGTATCGGCGCGGCATTCCGAGGGCCAGAGTGACAGAGCAGTGAATGAATCAGGGAAGAATGCGGAAACGCGGGAGAACCTACATCAAACGCCCGCGATCGATGGGCAGTAGGAGGTCGAGAACAGGCCACGCGCCGCCCATTCGACACATGGTGGAGGCCGAGTGAACGGAGACCGGCAGCGTTGTGGCGGCGAACCGAACGCCGCTCCCCATCGGGACGGGGAGCGGCCAGGTCAGTCTAGCGAGGCCCAAGAATGGGCCCAAGGAAACGCCCCAACAACTCAGCGCCGAGGGCGCGGACGAGTTGACCGCTCGGCGGGATGCCGTCATCGGCAACCATGACCGCGTACACCTTGTAGTTGCGCGGGCCACCAGGGATGGGTGTCGGGCTACCAGACGGCGTGCTGGTAGCCGCCATGGTCGGCTGGGTTGTTGCGGTGCCGGAGGCTGTCGTGGCGGTTGGGACAACTGTGCCCGTGGAAGTGGCTGTCGGGGTTAGCGTCTGCGTCGGGGTGTTTGTGGGCGTGCCGGGGATTGGCGTACTGGTTTGTGTGGGGGTGTTCGTCGGCGTGTTGGTGGGCCGATGCGGGGTGTTCGTGGGCGTATTGGTGGGCGTGTTTGTGGGGCCGACGGGGGTGTTCGTGGGCGTATTGGTTGGTGTGTTGGTGCTCACCGGGCCGACCTGGAGCGAACCATTCACCGGTGTTCCCATCGGGGTGATTTCGAGCCCAGCATCCTTGGCCAGCGCCGAGGAATCCGGCGGACCGGAAGTTCGAGCGGCGTATATCCGGCGGCCACTCCCTGCCAATTGATGGTGAACAGGGTGCAATCGGACACGGCGAGGCGCAGGCAACAAAGTCACGCCAACGACCCGAACCGCGCCTCCGGTGTTCTCAATCTTCGGGCGCCGGGATAAGGCTCCAGCCCGCAAAGGCGCGTCTCGGAATTGACCTTGGCCGATCGAAGCCAAGGCGGATTGAACGAAATCGTGATATCAAACCCTGTTGAAGGTGGAGTCGCTGGGGTCGATGGTCACCGAGACGGTCGTGTTGGAGGCCACCCATCGTGGTCGTGCCGCTGCCGATGTTGATTGCGGTGTTCACCGACGCGCCCGCCCCCAACGCCATCGTCATGAGCAGGAGGCCCACGCCGCCCATCGTCGCGAGCAAGGTGGCGAGCGAAACGCCCCTTCGTTGTCGTTGGTTCATTTCGTAGCTCCGATGTGTTTGAGGTACTTCCGGCCGAGGATGGCGGCCGCAGTCAAGAGGACGAATGCGCCACCTACGACACCCGCGACGGTCCAGTTGCTCGAGTCGCCGTCGGGTGGCGGGGCGCTGCTGATGACCTCGCCGGGAGTCGTGGTCGCGGCGGCGGTGCCCACCTGGGAGACGGCCGTTGTGCCGGCGGGCACGGCGGTCGCGGCGGCTGTGGTCGGCCCTGGAATCTGGGTTGGGTTGGGCACTGGCGAACCCTGGGGTGCGGCCGGGGTGACGCCGGTGGACGGCAAGCTCACGGGCTGGGGTGAGCCATCGTTTCGCGCGAGCAGAGCGGCCGAGACCTTGAGAGCGGGGGCGCCGCCGCCGGTCGCTTTGAGGTCGAATGAGAGGATGCCGCCGTTGCCGTTGGCGGCGGGCCTGGGGGCGACCTGGGTGAAGGTCACGCGGAGCTTGCCAGCCGCGTTGTCGGCGACGTTGTAGACGACGAAGCCGGGATCGAGGAAGGGGCCGATGCGTACCTGGACTCCCTCTTTCGCCGGGTCGGTATCGAGGATCGCGACGGCTTTGGGGTCGAACGAAATTTCGATGTCGGCGCCGAACAGCTGCGTGGCGTTGGCGATGCCGAGGACGTACGTAGCCTGTTCGCCGACGCGGATGGATCCCGGCACGGGGGAGAAGGCGAGCACCGCCGGGGCATCCTGCTGGGCCGAGACGGAGACCAACGCGGTGAGTGCGAGGGCCGCGGCGGCGGACATAGCGAGGCACGCCGTTTGGATACGGCGTGCGATGCGCGACGTGTGCCGGGGAACGCTCAAATCGCCTCCGGGCGTTTCCGCTCGACAAACTTCCCTGTGGCCCGGGATGAATCCCGGGCCACAGGGTTGGGTGCGTAGGGTTGGCTCGTCGGAGAGCCGGGCTGGCCTATGGCCAGACAGTTGAGCGGTCTGAGCCGAAGTTGGCGGCGGTCAGCGACAGGTCGAGGATGTTGACGACGTTGTCGCCGTTAATGTCTGGCGTGGTGCCGACGGGCGCTGCCGGGACGTAGACGGGGCCCGTTTGCAGATACCGTGCCGCGATGTACGACAGATCGAGAATGTTGATCGTGTTGTCCATGTTGGCGTCGCCGCCGAGCAGGGTGACAGTGCCGGCGGGGTTAACGCCCGCGGCAACAGTGAACGGCTTCACGGCCTTGAGGTAGCCGAGCATTACGGCCTGCAGCGTCGGGTGAGCCCCTATGGAAACGCTGGAGACCGTGAACGCACCGGTGCTCGTGGTTGCGGTCGAGATTGGGCCGCCCGCCGGGTCGATCTGCGCAGTGGCACCGGAGTGGTTGCTGCGAGCCTGCAACAGGATGTTGCCGGTCACTGAGCCGGTAGAGACCGGAGCGGAGACCGTGATGGAGCCGTTGGTCTTCGTCGCCGGGCCGATGGAGAACCCGTTGTTATCCGAGAACAACGTGGGCGCCGCCGGCCGGAATTCAATGTTCGCGACACCTGGAGAGGTCGCCGTGAAGTAGAGAGTGGCGAGGACAACTCCCGAGCCCGTCACAGGCAGCGTCGGAGACAACTGGCTGAACTGGAAGTTGATCTGGTTGCCCGGCTGGCTGGTAGCAACATTGACTTCCGGCAGGAGGCCGGGGCCAAGGACCATGTTGCTGAAGTTCAGCTTGGAGCTGTCGTACTGGAGGTAGGCCTGGACGCCATACAGGTTGGCAACGCTGTTCGCGATGACCTGGACGGTGACGTTCGTGTCGCCAACGTTGGCGACATTGGTGGTGACGAGGATGTCGCCACAGCCGACCTGCGGCTGGAAGCCGAGTGCGACCGAAATGTCGTTGCCCGAGCAGAGGAACGGGTTGAAGTCGATAGGATTTGTGGCGTCGTAGTAGACGATAGTCGCGGCAGTTGGCGTGGATGGTGGCGGTGTCGCTGGTGGGATGTGGCTCACATACGAGCCCTCGCTGGAGTTCGGGGCATTCAGAACAGTGGGCGTGAGCGTCCCATACCAGTTGTTCTCGCATTTACTCCGGCCGCAATCATGGCTCGCGCCTCGATCTGGCTGGCCCAGTTTCCGCTGATGTTGTTGTTGTTGATAAGAATTCCAGACGATGCGTTCGGATTTGTCACGGTATCGCTGCGGAGCAGGACACCCATCGTCTTGTTGTTGGTGATGAAGTTGTTATGGATGTTCGTGCCCGTGTTGACGTTCACAAGGTGAACGCCAGTCCGGTTGTCATCGATGATGTTGTTCTGGATCACGACTCCAGTCGTGCCCTCCAGCCAGATGCCGTTCCGGTTGCCGGTGATCTTGGAGTTCTGGAGAGTTCCAGTTCCGCCGCCTGTGCCGAAGGAAACACCGTTGCTGTTCAGGTTGGGGTTGTTCCAGTCGACAGCGTTATTTCCGGCCCGGGTAATGGTGAAGCCGTCGATCAAAACGCCGGTGAAGAACACGTTGTCAACCGTCGTGGACGATCCACCGATTGGGCCGACGATGTAGGACTGATCGATGCCAGCGCCGATGAGCTGGACGCCATTCTTGGTAAAGCTGACATCCTGATTGTAGGTGCCAGCCGCGACGTTGATGGTCCCACCAACACTTACGGCGGTCATGGCAGCCTGGATAGTCTTCTTCGGCGTCAGGGTGGTGGCACCGTCGTTGAGGTCGTTGCCTGTGGCGTCGTTGACGTAGCAGGTGGTCGTGCATGGAGCGGTCGGCTCGAAGTCGAAGAGCGTGCGCGAGAGGTCGGTGCCGAAGACGAAACGGTCGATATTCACTGTCCCGATGCTCGTTAGGCCTGACCCGAGGCGGACACCGACATGCGCGTCGCTGACGCGGACTCGGACGTTCGGATAGTCAGCAAGGATCTGGTTCCAGGTCTTCGGCGTCGTGCCCGGCACAGCATTCGGTGCCGGCCAGGTGGGGCCGGAGTACACCCACTGAGCCGCTCCGCCCTGGAGGGCGTCAAACGTCTGCCAGGTGCTGCCGACGATGCCAGTTGGGACGAACACGAGGCGCCGCTGCCAGGTGTCGCTCAAGTTGAAGTCGACATTCATTACGAGGTAGGCCTGCTCGGAAGCGGAAGCGTGGTAGGCGCTGTATCCGAGGTCGGTGATGCTCGCGAGCGGAGTACCAGCGAACTGGTAGGTGCTGATGTTGGTCTTGCCGCCGAGCGGAATGGTGATATCGGCGCTACCGCTGCCCAGAGGAGGGCTGGCAGGGCCGGACTCAAGGGTGCCGAGCACGCCGGGGGTGTTGTTGTAGGTGTCGGTGAGGTCGTCATAGAACAACCAGCCGCCGCCACCGGGAGCGGTCAGGTTGGCGGCCTGGACGACCGTCGTGCTGAACGCGGGAGCGGGAACTGTCGAGGAGGACAGGTTCAGGTTGTCGATCAGGTAGCCGAGGCCAGTGTTGGCTGGCACCTGCGGGAACGTCCCGTTGGCGCGAGCAGCCAACAACAGCGAGTCAACCGTGTGGGTGTTCTGGTCGGCGATGGACTCCGGATCGTAGCGGAAGTAGTCCTCCCACGTGGTGCCGGTGTGCACCAGCACATTGTCCACGTATACGCGAACGAGGTCGTTGGCCGGGCCATCGCGGATATCCAGCACGAGCTTCAAATTGTGGTAGCTGGTGCGTGAGAGATCGTTCGCGACGAGCGTCTCCACGAAGTTCGCACAATACACAGGCGTGCATGGCCCGGGCTGCTGCACGTCATCAAAGTAGATGTCGATACCTGCAACGTCGTCCTGGGCGCGCAGGTAGCTCATGCGGGCGCCGTCACCGCGGTCCGGAGAGAACGAAATCACCAGGCCGGGCTGCTGTGCCGCCTGGACGGACTTGATGTCCCAGGACACTTCGAAGTGGTTCTGGCGAGTGCCGCCGGAGAGGCCACCGTTGGTGGCAAGCGTTTCGCCTGTTTCGTCAACGAGGGACTTCGAGAACGCCTGGCCGCCGAAAGCGCCGTCCGCGACTCCGTTAGAGATCCGGAGAGCTTTGCCGCCGCCGTCGGCGACGACTTCGACATCGTAAGGGCCGGTCTTCGACCAGCCGTCCTGGCCGTTGATGGTGCCGAGGTTGTAGGAGTCAAAGTTGATCGTGGCCGAGTCGGCGCGGGTGGCTTCGCGGTTGAGCATGAGGCTGCCGCTAATCCCGAGCACGATGGCTACGAGTGCCGCCATCAGGAGCCATGTCCTGCGTTGGCGAGATTTTCCGTGTAGTGCAAGCGTCATGTGCTTGTTTCTCCAGGTGAAATGGGATTGGCCGTCCCCTCCGCAGGGGGCGTGGCTTAGAGACGCACGCGACGCGCGAGTCCCTCGGGGCGCTAAGCCTGTTCATTTCTCGGGGTGCCGCTCTGGCGGCAGATTGCACCGGCCCACTCCTTCCCGGGTCGCGTGGAGAAAACTAGGGGCAATCCCTGATGGCCTTCCGGCCGTTCGGGGACGCATACTCGCAGCCAACTCGCCGTTCCGAGAATTGGCGATGCAAGGTTCCGCTAGCTCGTTCTCCTTGCGACTTGCCCTCGGCCGGTTGCCGCTGGCCGGTGGGTTTTCTCTTCGTATGTGAATTTTCCGGTCCGTTCCGGGGGCGGTATGGTGGCAGAGCGGTTAACGCCACGTCAATAGTTTGCCCCTGGCTTGAGAAAACTCGACATCGTCTGTCGCGAACATCGTTCGTATCCGAAGCTAATTGCAAGAACGACGTTGGTAAAGGGAGGGCTACCGCCAAAGCCGGACGCTCGCCCGGACTGCCTGGGCTCACCTTCCGCGGATGAAAGCGCAGAGGGCGGTTTGGTACGCCGGGAGAGACTCGAACTCCCAACCTTCTTCTCCGAAGGCTCTGGCCGGTTTTCGCAGCGGCGGACCTCGTTTTGGGTCTGAGTGGGTCGGTTCCCGGGTCTTCGATTCACCTCAGTCTGGGTGTCGGTCGCGAGGGAGCTTCGCAGAGTGGCGGCTAGCTCAAGGCCTCTGGACACTCTGAGTCGCCGCGCGAGCTGCCCGCCGCGCGAGGACGGGCGGTTAGAGGGTGCCGTGGGCTCCGACCTGATAGATTTCGAGCGGCACACCAGCGAGGAGAGATACCATGGAGGATCTGGCGGGCACGGGCCGGGTCCGTGCCATCGACGCACTCGTAAACTCATCGTTCCTGGATGGCGAAGGCGGCGCGGGCCTGGGGCACCTGTTCAAGGATATCGGTGACCGCGCCGCCATTCAGGTACCGGAGGACCTGCTGGCCGGGCTCGATGCCGGGGGGATTGAGGCGGCGGTGGTTAGCATCATGCAGCCCTCCCACGCCGAGTGGGTCGGAGACGCTCACCGCCGGTTCCCCGGACGAATCCTGCCCGCGATGATCGTCGACCCGACCAAGGGGTACGCCGAGGTACAGCGAGTGGTGGAGTACCACGAACGTTTCGGCGTTCGCTGCCTGCGAATTCCGCCGTTCCGCTACTCGTTGCCGCCGACTGACCGCGTGTACTGGCCGTTCTATGTGAAGGCGCTGGAGCTTGACATCCCTGTGAGCATGAACGCCGGGATGCCCGGCCCCCGGCGGCCCGGCTGGGTGCAGAACCCGATGTACTACGACGAGGTCGCCTTCAACTTTCCCGAGCTGCGCATCGTGATGACCCACTGCGGCCAGCCGTGGACCGACGAGGCGCTCTCGGTGATCGCCCACTGGGACAACGTGTACATGGCGTGCACGTCGGTGGCGCCGAAGTACTGGCCGGGGGCATTCGTCCAATTCATCAACACCCGCGGACGAGAGAAGATGCTGTTCGGGACGGAGTACCCCACGATCCCGTGGGACCGCGCGCGCGAGGAAATCGACGGGCTGGGTATTCGGCCCGAAGTGGCGCCGCTGTTCTTCCGAGAGAACGCGGAACGCGTCTTTAAGTGGAGCGTCGGCTGACGAATGCCCGGTGTGAGCAGCGTCGCCCTCACTCACCTGGCACCCGTTCACCGAACGGCTAGCTCCCAAGCCCCGGCCGTCTCTCGACCCGATTCGAGAATCTCGGCGACCCACCGTTCGACCGCCGCGTCGAGCCGCGAGTAGGGCACGACTTCGTTCACCAACCCGACCTCGAAAGCGCGGCGAGCATCCATATGGCGGCCACTGAGGAGGTAGCCCATGGCCACCTTCAAGGGCAGGTGGCGGGGCAGGCGATGCACGCCGAGCGCACCGGCAATGAGCCCTCGGCGCGGCTCCGGGAGCGCGAACTCGGCGTGGTCAGCCGCAACGATTATGTCGCACGCAAGGGCTATCTCCAGGCCGCCGCCAAGTGCGAACCCATTCACCCGGGCAATGATCGGCTTCTCGCGTTCAAAACGGTGTGTGAGCCCACCTCCACCAGTCGCGGGGCGATCCGGTCCGTCGCCGCTTCGACGGGCGCGATCCTTCAGGTCCCGGCCGGCACAGAAGGCGCGGTCGCCTTCACCCGTCAGAACGCCGACACGAAGGCCAGCGTCGGCAAGGAAGTCGTCCCAGACCGAAGCGAGCTCGAAGTGGGCCTCGGCGTGGAGCGCATTCATCACCTCTGGGCGCGCGATCGTGACGTAGGCAACCGGGCCACGCTTCTCGTACTTGCAGAACTCGAGTTCGAGCTCACCCACGGGGGAGGCCAAGCCCCCGGTTGGCGATGACGTTTCGCTGGATTTCGGCGGCGCCCTGGCCGATGGTGTGGCGGATGGAGTCGAGGTAGAGCGAGCCCCACGCCATGTCGGGTGCATCTTCGGCGTCGCCCTGGTCCTCCTCCGCGAGCAGGCCGTGCATGCCATGGCGGTGAAGGGCCGTGTTCGTCACCTGCTGGATAGTCTCGGTGACCGAGAGTTTGGCGACCGAGACTTCGTAGTTGGGCAGGCCGCCGCCGGCCTGGAGCGCGGTTACCCGGTGGGATAGCAGCTTCGCTACCTCGGTGCGGACGGCGGCGGCGGCGAGCCGGGAACGCGCGCCAGCTTCGGCGGCGGGCCCGGCAGAGGCAGGCTCGACGAGTGCGCGCCGGAGCGTGCGTTCAAGGAACGCCCAGCGCGCTATGCCCGAGCGCTCGAAGTCCATGGTCGAAGCGTTCACGTACCAGCCGCGGTTCACATCGCCGATGACGTTGCTGGCCGGCACGCGCGCACCATCGAGGAAGACTTCGTTGAAGTGGTGGCGGCCCTGGAGGTCGATGAGCGGGACAACGCGCACACCCGGCAGATCCAACGGCACGAGCAGGATAGATATCCCCCGGTGCTTGGGCGCTTCGGGGTCGGTGCGGGCCACGGTCCAGAGCATGTCGGAGAAGTGCGCGCCGCTGGTGAAGCGTTTCTGGCCGGTGACCACCCACTCGTCTCCGTCGCGGATTGCGAGGGTGGAGACGGAAGCGAGATCGGAGCCTGCATCGGGCTCCGAGAGGCCCATCGCGAAGGAGAGCTCGCCCCGGGCGATGCGCGGGAGGTAGTCGCGCTTCTGGTCTTCAGTGCCGAACAGCATGATCGACGGCCCGACTTGCTGGACGGCGCGGCGGTGATGTTCGATCGGGGCGCCGGCGCGGACCATCTCCTCTGTGTAAACCATCTGGTCGAAGAAGCCCTTGCCCCGGCCGCCGTATTCCGGGGGCCAGGCGATGGCGAGCATCCCTTCGTGGCCGGCTGCCTGGCTGAATTCAGGCGATGAGCTTCCACCGCCCTTCGCCCTGTGCCGTTCCCAGAATTCAGTGGTAAGCGTCCGCGCGAGGAACGCCCGCACCTCTTGGCGAAAGGCTTCGTGTTCGGCGGTGAAGTTGTAATCCACGAACGGTCACTCCCTGGCCGAGGCGAGGGGCAACGCCGCCGTCGCCTCGCGCCACATGGCGGCAACACGGTCTTCCGATGCGTAGTCGAAGGTACCCGCAGCCGAGGTGATCTCGCCGTCGGCAGGTGGATGGTCGCTGAGCCAGCGGGCGGTCTCGCGGGTGGCCGGTTCGGGGTCAACACGGTCGCGATAGCCCAGCAGCGTGCGCGCCTTTGACATGTCGAGGATAAGGGGGGCTTTCTCAGCAAGCGGGAAGACACCCGACACGTACTGCGCGGGAATGCCGATGAATTCCATGGGCCAACCAAGCTCATCGGCAATGAGCTCGGCCACGCGCCGGGCGCTGAGAACGCGCTCGTCGCCGGAGTTGAAGGCGTGACCGGCGGCCTCGGGGCGCGTGGCGGCGAGGAATACCAGCCAGGCGACGTTCTCGGCGTAGCCGCGTTGGAAGTAGGACATGCCATCGTGTGGCATGAGCATGAACGGGCGCCGATCGATGACGCGTTTGACGACGGCCCACTCGTGGTTGATGGGCGCACGCGGCCCGTAGACCCCAGGGTAGCGGACGATGACTGCTTCGAATTCGCCGCGGCCGTGTTGGGCGAAGAGCTGATCTTCCCCTTCGGCGACCTTGCCGGTGTAGCCGCCCGATTCGGACTGGCGCGGCGACCACTCGGGCACGGGGAGCGCGATGCCGCCGTCAGGTGTGCGACGGGCGGCACCGCGGTAGACCGGTTGCCCGGTGATTCCAACGAAGCGCTGGGTTTTGAAAGCGAGCTGGGTGGCGAGCATGCGCAGCTTGCCGTAGGTGCAGACGGCAACGTCCCACGCCCGGCCGGCAGTGGCCGCCGAGACGCTGGCTTCGTCACGGGCGTCGCCGTAGAGGCGCTCGACGGGCGCCGCGAACTCGACGCCGCCGTCGTGGCGGCCGGAGTTGAACACGGTCACGTCGTACCCGGCGGCGAGCAGGAAGTCGACGATGTACACGCCCGAAGGCCCGGTCCCACCGACCACCAGGGCCTTCCGGCTCAAAGCAGATCCTCCAGGGTCTCGTGGACCTCGCGGACCGCGCCGCGGGCAAACAAGCCGTCGATCTGTCCGGCGCCGAGTCCCGCTTCGGCGAGGATCTCCCTGGTGTTCTTTCCGAGGGACACCGGGGGCCGGGGAGCGAGCGGCGTCTCCGTCATACGCAGCGGCGGCGCAACCACTTTGATCGGGCCGAGTACCTCGTGTTCGACTTCGGCGAGGAAGTTGTTCGCCTTCACTTGTTCATCAAAAAACAGTTGGTCGGAGTGGCGAACCGGCGCGATCGGCAGTCCGCGCTCCTCGAGTGCCGCAATCCAGTGGGCCGTGGGCTGCTGAGCGAAGGCCGTGGCCACCTGGCGGTAGACGTAATCGGCGTGGGCATGAGCGTCCTCCGGCATCCAGCCGGGCTCGCTCGTCCAGCGGTCGTCGATGCCGAGGAGACTCATCAGCTTGAGGCGCTGGGTGCGCGCGTTGCAGGCGACGCCGACGGTGCCGTCCTTCGTGGCGTGGAACCCGTAATAGGCGCGGACCACCTTGTGGGGGAGAAGCGTCTCGCGGTGTTCGATGACATCGGCCCAGGTCTTGCCGTCGGCGAAAGCGTGCTTCAGGTAACGGACGAACTCGCCTCGCCAGCTGTCGAGAAGCTCGACATGGGTCAGCTGGTTGTTCTCAAGGAACATGGCAGCATGCATGAGCGCCACGTTCAGGCGTTGGCCGTGGCCGGTTCGCTCGCGGTGGTAGAGCGCCGTTGAGACGCCCCAGGCCATGAGCATCGCGGCTGCGTAGTCGATGATGGGGTTGACGAGCGGCTCGGGGCCAGTTTCAGTCATGTGAGCGAGGCCGGTGAGGGCCTGAAGCGCCATGTCCATGCCGGCGAGCGGGGCCATCGGGCCTTCCAGGCCGTAGGCGGTGTTCTCGCCGTAGATGACGCGCGGGTTCATGGCGCGGACGCTCTCGTAGTCGAGGCCGAGACTCTCCGACATGCCGGGGCGAAAGTTCGCGAGGACGATGTCGGCCGCGGCGGCGAGCTTCTGGATGGCGGCGAGGACTTCGGGCTCGGTGATGCGGACCGAGATGGAACGCTTGCCGCGGTTCTTGTTGAAGTACTGGCGGCCCTCGAACGGCATGATTGGGCCGTTGTGGCGCGTCTGGTCGCCGTCCAGGTCTTCGACCTTGATGACGTCGGCGCCACCTTCGGCGAGCAGCTGCCCGCAGACGGGGACGGCGATGAACCGCCCGAGTTCCAGAACTTTGAGTCCGTCGAACGGTCCGCTCATGGTCAGCGTCTCCTCCGGTGTGGGTCCATTGCTTCGTTGGTGGCGTCGGCGAGCAGGTTGAGCCCGACGAGGAACATCGCCAGTACCGCGCCTGGCAGAGCGAAGTAGTTCCACTTATCCAGGTGGGCTCGGGCGCCGTTGATGAGGTTGCCGAGCGACGGCTGCGGAGGTTCGGTGCCCAGGCCGAGGTAGCCGAGGCTCGCTTCGATGAGTACCGCGCCGGCCATGGAGAGAGCGGCCTGCACGAGCAGCGGCGGCAGTGCATTTACCGCGACGTGGCGAAACATGATCCGGATTTCACCGGCGCCGGTGACGCGGGCAGCCGTCACGTAGTCACGGCTGCTCTCCGAAAGCATCTGCGCGCGGCCGATGCGCGCGAAGCGAGGGAACGCACCGATGCCGATGGCGAGGGCCACGTTCTGGATGCCGGCGCCGAGGGCGGCGAGGATCGCAATAGCGAGGAGTAGGCCCGGGAAGGCGAGCATGCTGTCGACCACGCGCATGGCGATTGCATCGACCCAGCCACGGAAGTATCCGGCGACGAAGCCAACGACCGTCCCCAGCGTGCCGAAGGCGCCCACGGCGAAAATGCTGACCAGGATCGATGCTCGGAGGCCGTAGACGGCGCGGCTGAAAATGTCGCGGCTAAACTCATCGGTGCCGAACCAGAAGTCGGCGGAAGGGCCTTCGAGGCGGTGCCCGCGAAGCTGGTCGATTGGATCATGTGGTGCGATGAGCGGGGCAGCGAAGCCAACCACTATGAGGGTGAGGACGATCAAGAGGCCGACGGCACCCATGGGGTTTCGCACGGTTTCTACGAGCGTCGTTAGGAAGATCGAATCCTCCGAACGCGAACGTCGGCGGGATGCGGTATCGAGTTCCTGGGGGAGCGTCGCGGTAGCCATCAACTGAACCTGATCCGGGGATCGAGGATGCCGTACATGATGTCGGCAAAGAGGTTGATGCAAATGAATCCAAAGACGAGGAAGAGGAGGGCGCCCTGGACAACGGGGTAGTCACGCGCCTGGATGGCCCCGACGACGAGCCGGCCAACGCCGGGACGAGAAAACACGTTCTCCACCACAACTGACCCGGTGAGCAAGGCTGCGAACTGCAGGGCCACTACGGTGACCACCGGCACCAGCCCGTTGCGGAGACCGTGGCGGACGACCACCGCACGGCCGGCGAGGCCTTTCGCGCGGGCCGTGCGGATGTAGTCCTGGTTCATGACCTGGGCGATGGAGGTGCGGACGAAGCGGGCAAGGACGGAAGCACCGGTAAGGCCGAGGACGAGCGCTGGGAGGACGAGGTAGCGCAGTCCTTCGATTGGGTCCTCGGTGAGCGGTACGCGGCCGCCAATTGGCAGCCAGCCGAGCTTGAACCCCACGAAATAGAGCAGCACGAGCCCGAGAACGAAGTGAGGGATGGCGATGCCGACAATGGTGAACGCGGAGAGCCCCCAATCCCAGAGTGAGCGGAGGCGCGTGCCGGCCATGACGCCGAGCACCACGCCCAGAACAAGCTCAATGCTGAACGCTACCAGCGTGAGTTCGAGCGTGGGCGCAAGGGCGTTGCGAAGCAGTTCCGAGACCGGGCGACTACTGCGGAAGGAATCTCCGAGGTCTCCCCGGAGGGCGCCTCCGATCCATGAGAGGTACTGCTCGAACATCGGCTTGTCGAGGCCCAGGCGTTCGCGAATGATCTCGACATCCTGATCGCTCGCGTCGGGGCCGGCGAGGTTCGTCGCCGGGTCTCCAGGCACGAGCTGGAGGATGCTGAAGACGAAGATGCTGGCGAGGAGCATCACGGGGATGGCCTGGATCAGGCGACGGATGACATGTACTGCCATGAGTTCTCCGGTTTAGGCGTCGATCCAGACTTCGGAAAGCGGTGGCGCGTCGCGCGCACCGTCGGGGCGTGCGATGACCTGTTTGCGCATCGCAAAGAAGGTGTTGTTCGGGGCCAACGGCGCCATCCAGGGGTCGTCGACGAGGTAGAGCTTGTTCCATTCGCGGAGGACGGCCTTGCCCTCGGAGGAGTTCGGGTCGATCTCCGCGATTTTGGCAAGCAGGTTCTTGTACGAATCCGGCTGGTAGTGGGAGGCGTTCGGAATACGCACAGGTTGGGCGAAATCGAAGAACGTCCCGGGGTGCATATTGTCGGAGAATCCGAATGGGGAAACGAACATCCCACCGTTGACCTTGCGAGTGCGAAAGCGCTCGAGGTAGGCGGAGTATTCGCCGACGTTCAGCTGGGCGTTGATCCCGATGGCCTTCCAGTCGTCCTGGACAAACTGGGCGAGAGCTTCACGGCTCTGGCCGATGTCCATGGGGATGGTGATGCCTTCAGCGCCGGCCTGCTTGAGCAGGGACTTCGCCTTTTCGGGGTCGTAGACGAGGAGGGCTTCATCCTCCGGAATGTAGGCGGGGGATTCCTTCGGCCAGGGCAGAACCTGCGGTTGTATGACGCCCTCGCCCCATTCTGAGGCGATACGCTTGCGGTCGATTGCGAGCGTCAGCGCCTGGCGCACGCGGGTGTCCTTCAGCGCCGGGAAATCGACGACAAGGCCGGCGTACCACGAGCCGCCGACGCCGCCGTCAGTCACGACCACGTCCTTGCTCGAACGGAGGGCTTTCACCATCTCCGGCGTGATCTGGCTGGCGTGCATGAGCTCCCCCGTCTGGAGGGCGAGAATGCGAGCCTGCGTGTCGGAGTAGATGCGGCCCTGGATCTTGTCCAGGTACGGTTTGCCGGTGTCCCAGTAGTTCTCGTTGCGGACGAGCTCGTAGCCCTGGTTGGGGGTGTAGGAGGCGAACTTAAAGGGCCCGGAGCCGTTGATGGTCTTCATCTGGGCTGCCTGGGCCACCGTCTTCTCATCGACGATGGGGAGGAGGGCGAAGTAGTCCTCCATCCAGGGGCGGCGGGCGGAGAACGAGATGTCGAGCGTCAGGGGATCGACAATCTTGATGTCGCTGATGAGCTTGCCCGGGTTCTTCAACTGGCTGGTAGTAGTGTCGGCGCGAAACAGTTCGATGCTGTAGCGCACGTCCTCCGCGGTAAGTGCTCGGCCGTCGTGGAAGGTGAGGCCGGAGCGAAGCTTGACGTTCACGCCCGTGAAATCCGGCTTCATCTCGAACTTCTCGGCCAGCGCGAGGCGCGGCCGGTTGTCGGCTCCCTGGATGATGAGCGTGTCCCAAATGGACCAACGGAGATAGAAGTTGTTCGCGTTGAAGGCGAACACAAGTGCGTCGGGTGCCGGCTCTCCGGAGTCGACGATCAGGGTACCCCCGCGCTTCGGCGTCTTTACTGCCGGAGTGGAGTTCGTATCCGGCGAATCGTTGTTCCCTGAGTCTTCGTCGTCATCATCGCCGCAACCGGCGATGGCGAGTCCGGCAAGGCCGATCCCGGCGGACGCGGAGGCGGTGATCATTCGGCGCCGGCCAAACCGTGTTCCGAGTCTGCTCGCTCGAGTGTCCATGAAGCGCCCTCCTGGCTGACGCGGTGCGGTAACGTTTGCGCTTTGTACCTGCTCGCTGCGAGCGATGTCAATACCGGTGATTAAGCTGCACACGTCGTTCTGCTAACTTCCGAACGTAACGGGCGACCGGAAACGTCTCTTGCGATGGTGGTGGGGAGTGTGTAAAGGTTTGCGCATTCGGAGGCACACTGGCATGCAACGCTCCCCCATCCACACCCGCATCTGTGACATGCTCGGCGTCGAGCATCCGATCTTCGCTTTCAGCCACAGCAAGGACGTGGTGGTGGCTGTCTGCCTCGCAGGTGGGGTAGGGGTCCTTGGGGCGACGCGCATGTTCCCGGATGAGATAGAGGCGACTCTGGCGGAGATTCGCGAACGTGTAGGGCCCCGGCCGTTTGGGGTGGACCTGGTGTTGCCCCAGGGTATGCCCGAGAGAAACAACCGGGAGGAGATTGATGCACAGCTTCCCGAGCCTCACCGCGCGTTTGTCGATCACCTGTACGAGAAGTACCACGTGCCGCGAGACGGCCAGGCCGGCCCGCGCTCGCGCTTCGTGCGCTCGAACGAAGTAGCGCGCCGCCAGGCCGACGTCGTCCTCGACTCGGATGTGGACATCTTTGCGATGGGGATCGGGAGTCCTCCCGAGTTCATCGCCGCGGCCAAAGCCGCCGGTAAGCGCGTGATGGCGCTGGTGGGAAATCCAAAGCACGCTCGCAAAGCGCTGGCGCAGGGAGCGGAGATCCTCGTGGCCCAGGGCCACGATTCGGGAGCCCACACCGGGCCGATCGGCACGTTCTCGCTTGTGCCGCAGATCACGGCAATGGCCGGCGATGTCCCCGTGCTCGCGGCGGGCGGGGTGGCTACAGGCCAGCACATCGTCGCGGCCATGGCTATGGGCGCCGTCGGCGTGTGGGTGGGCACAGCCTGGCTGGTGACGAAGGAGGGGCACACCTCGGCGAAGCTGATGCCGAAACTCCTGGCGGCGAACTCAGACGACACCGTCATCACGCGTTCGAAGAGTGGGAAGACGAACCGCCAACTGCGCACCGCCTACACCGACGAATGGGAAGCTGCGGACGCGCCGGAGCCGCTGAGAATGCCGTACCAGGACATCCTCGTCGGCGACCTGCTCGGTGCTATCGACCGGTACGAAGTCGAACCGTTGCTCGGGAGCGGGCTGGGCCAGGGCATCGCCTGGTTCAAAGTGGAGACCACGGTGGCCGAGGTGATGGAGAAGTTCGTAGCGGAGGCCCGATTGAGCCTCGACCTGCTCGATACTCTGCGCGCCGCCTCTTCCGAAGTCCCGGCCGCCAGGTAGCCTCATGACTGACGCCGATAGCCAAGCCCCAAAGCCCGGAAGCCCCGAACCGCCTCTTCACGGACCGGCGACCATTCACGATGTCGCCCGCAGGGCAGGGGTCTCGACGTCGACGGTGTCTCGGTCGCTCTCGGGAGAGCCGCGCGTGAGTGCCCAAACGCGCGAGCGGATCCGGCTGATCGCCGAGGAGATTGGCTACCGTCCGAGCCGATCGGCGCAGGCGTTGCGCCTTGCCCGGACTGGCACCATCGGCTTCCTGGCACCCAACCTCGAGAACCCGATTTCGTACGACCACCTCCGGGCGACGGTGCGGGCGGCGCACGAGGTGGGCTACACCGTCCTCGTCGGCGATTCGCAGGACTCGCCGGAGATCCAGGACGCCGAGATCGCGCGCATGCGCGACTACCGGGTGGACGGCCTCATCATCGGCCGCGGGCTGGTGCCGGTCACACGGTCACTGTTCCAACTTGTGGACTCGGCTATCCCGGTGGAGCCTTACTTCACGGCAGGGGACCTCAAGGTGGAGCCAGGCGGGCGCGTCAACGTCTACCGGCACATCACGTCGGATGCCGTCGGGGCGACCATCGCCTTCCGGCGGCTCGCTCGGCTTGGCCACCAGCGGTTCGCGATCTTCCTGTTCGCACACGCAGCGTCCGCGACAGGACGCGCGAGGCACCAGCGCTTGCGAGAAGTTCTGGACTCGGAGGACAGGCGCTCGGCCTCGGTTGTGGAGGTCCGGGTGGCCGACCCGGACGAGTGCGTGCCCGAGTTGCACCGACTTATGGCCTCCCCAGATTCACCGACGGCGATCATTTCCGCGAACGGTAGACTCACGCCATACATCCTCGAAGGCATCCATTCGGCCGGGCTGGAGATGCCGGGCGATGTCTCGTTCATGTCGTTCGGCGACTCGCAGTGGCACCGGGCCTACTCACCGCCTATTTCGGTGGTCCGCCAGGACTATGCCGCCGTGGCGAAGTCCCTGGTCCAGCGGCTCGTGCAGCGAGTGGCGGGCGCGATCCCTGAACCTGGGGAGGTCCGCGAGTCCGAATTCGTCATGCGCGGTTCGATGGGGCAAGCTCCCAGGAGCGTGCTGCGCAGCGTGACCCCCGAACGGACGAGGCGGGCACGGCGAGGAAGTTCGGATGCCGGGTAGGCGCATCCTCGCGGGGGTCCGCGTGCTTGACATCACGCAGATTGTGGCGGGGCCCGTATGCACGCGCATGCTGGCTGATCTGGGGGCGAACGTGGTGAAAGTCGACGCGCCAGGAAGGGACGGTGACGAAGGCCCGCGGCGTAGCGCTGGGCCAGCGGCCCAGAACTCAGGCAAGCGCTCTATCGTCGTCGACCTGAAGCGGCCGGAAGGGCTCGCGGTGGCAAAGAAGCTCGCGCAGGCAGCCGACGTGCTCGTCCAGAATTATCGGCCGGGCGCACTGGAGGCGCTGGGACTGGGGTACGAGCAGCTTCGGGCGCTCAACCCGAGGCTCATCTACACAACGATCAGCGGGTTCGGCGACAACACGTCGTTCGCGCGGCGCGGCGCTTTCGGGGCGACCGCACACGCAGAGGCCGGTTGGCTCTGGGTGCAGCAGCAGGCACAGGGCGGCGACCAGCCCTTCGCGCCGGGCGTCACGGTGGCCGACATCGCGACCGGGATGAACGCCTGTACGGCCGTCCTCGCGGCGCTCTACGACCGGGACCGCACGGGCGAAGGCCAGGCGATCAACGTGACCCTCATGGACAGCCAGCTTGCTTTCCTCGCTGAAGCGGCCGCGCCGGCGCTTGTTGACCCCGAGGGCACAAGCTGGACGCCGTTTCGCCACGGACTTCAGCGAACGCGGGACGGCTATGTGGCCATCAACGCAGGGTCGCCGCGGAACTGGCGGCGACTCGCCCGAGCAACGGGACAGGCAGAATCAGACGCTTCGACACGGGAGTCGGCCGAACGGATGCTCGAAGAATGGGCCGCGGGCACAGCGTCCACCGAAGTGGCGCGCGCGATGGAGGAGGTGGGCGCCCCGTACGGGGTGTTGCGGACGATCCGCGAGGCCGTGCAGCACCCGTATTTCGCCGAGCGCGGCATGATCGCTTCGATCCCCGACCCGCTGGAAGGCACGGCGCGAGTCGTGTCGTCGCCGCTCTACTTTTCGAACGCGGACAGCGGGCCGATGAGAGGCGCGCCACTGGCCGGCGAGCACACGGTTGAGATTCTCCGAGAACTTGGGCTCTCTGACGACGAGGTCTCAGAGATGGAGCGGGACGGAGTCATCGAGCGCACTAACGCCGCGGAGGAAGCCTCGAAGTGATTACGGCGGACGCATGCAGCGAGGCGGTCCGCGCCTACGACGCGCAGGGGATCCACCGCACCGGTACACGAGTCGATGCGGACTCGGCCGAGTGGCTCGTCCAGGAGCTTGCGGCGCGTGGGGTTGAAGGCGTGATCGAGGAACACCCGTTTTCGCGGATCGACCCGTCGGACTGTGAAGTGGCGATCGGGGCGTGGAAGGTGGCGGGTTACCCGCTTCTGGACAGCGTATTGCCGCGGCCCGGGACGACGATCGAGGGCGTCGTGTGCGGCGAACCGGGCCAGGGTCGCATCGCCATTGTCCAGACCGATGGCCACGGACAGACCTCCACTATCGACCCGCTGCGGTCGCAACCATGGGCTGCGATTGTCGCGGCCGTGCATGGCGCGTCCGGCGGGCTGACGCTGCGGAACGTTTGGGAGTTCGGACAGCCCCACGGCCCTCCTGTCATCCAGGTACCGGGCGAGGCCTGGGAGGCGCTGGTTCGTGCACGGGACGGCGGCGCGGCGGCCACCATCCGGTGTGGCGCGAGCACCACAGAAACCAGTGCCGCGAACGTGATCGCGCGCGTGGCTGGTGCGGATGCAGCACTGGCCCCGATCGCGGTTCTCACGCCGCGCAGCGGCTGGTGGCATTGCGCCGGCGAGCGTGGAGGGGGCATCGCCATCTGGCTGGAGGTGGCGCGGGCGGTGCGCGCCCTCGCACTGCAACGCAGCATCGACTTCGTGGCGACAACCGGGCACGAACTCGGGTTCTGGGGCATCGAACGCTACTGCGAGCGCCATCCCGGCGCAGCCGCGGCAGCCATGTGCTGGGTCCATCTCGGCGCGAACATCGGGGCGAAAGGCACCGCCACTGTCGTCCGGTCGGCCACTCAGAGGTTGCTCGATGCGCTTGGCGCGGCCGATGGAAACCTGGGCGAAAGCCGCGTCGGTCCCACGTGCGAGTTGCGGCCAAAGCCGGCAGGCGGCGAAGCGCAGGTGATCGCCGCGCATGGCGCGGCGTACGTCTCGATGGTGGGCGCTGGTTTTTCGCTCTTTCACTCGTCGACCGACCGATGGCCGGTCGCGATCGATGCCGAGGCGATCGCGCGGAACGCTCGCCTCGTCCTGCAATTCATCCGTCGCTTCGAACCGGCGGCCAGCTAGTGTCCGGGAGGTAGACCATGGAGTTCCGATTCACGGCCGACGAGGACGCCTTCCGCACGAGGGTGCGCGACTTTCTCGGCGGCTGGGTTGGGCCGAACGGCCAGGTGGCGAGCGAGCGCTTCGATGACCTCGAACGGGAGATGGCGGCGCAGAATTGGCTGACGATCGCCTGGCCCGCGGAGTATGGCGGGGGCGGAGCAAGCCCGTTGCAGCAGTTGATATTCAAGGAGGAATGCTGGCGGGCGGGCGTGAGCCTGGACTCCCAGGGCGTGAACCTCCTGGGCCCGTCGCTGATGGTGCACGGCAGCGAGGAGCAGAAGCGCGAACATCTGCCACGCATCGCCTCGGGCGAAGTACGCTGGGCGCAGGGGTTCTCGGAGCCGGGGGCGGGCAGCGACCTGGCGAGCCTGCAGACGAGGGCGGTGCGCGACGGCGACGATTACATCATCAACGGTCAGAAGATATGGACTTCGGGTGCGCACCTTGCCGACTGGATCCACCTGCTGGCCCGCACGGACCCGGACGTGCCGAAGCACCGGGGCATCAGCTATTTCATGATCAACCTCCGTTCGCCCGGCATCACGATCCGGCCGCTCATCCAACTGACGGGCGTCCACGGGTTTAACGAGGTGTTCTTCGACGACGTGCGCGTGCCACGGCGAAACATGATTTCGGAAGAGAACCGCGGTTGGTACGCGGCCACCACAACGCTTGACTTCGAGCGCTCGGGGATAGAGCGCAACCTGGTGGCGCAACGGGATTGGCGGAGGCTGTACGAGTTCGCTGCATCGAACCGGGCAGCGCTCGTGAACCGCCCGGCGACCTGGCGCCACCGCATGGCCGACCTCCGTATCGAGGTGGAAGTCGGCCAGTGGATCGCGCGGCGCGTGGCCTGGATGCAGGGCCGCGGGCTGGTCCCGAACTACGAGAGCTCGATGTCGAAGACCTACAACTCGGAGGTCGGTCAGCGGATCGCGGAGTTTGGGGTGTCGCTGCTCGGGCTGCCGGGGCAGTTGCGGGAGCCGGAGCGCGAACCGGGGCAAACGATTGCCTTCCGATACCTGGACGCGCGGCGCCTGACGGTTGGGCAGGGGACGAGCGAAATCAATCGCAATGTCATCGCGACACGCGGCCTCGGGTTGCCGAGAGGGTGAGCACGGCAGTGGACACTGACTTCTCGGCGATGGCGGAGGTGTTGTGGGAGCGCACCGATGGCGTGGTCACCCTCACGTTGAACCGTCCGGAGCGGCGAAACGCAATCACCAAGACAATGCTGGCGGAGCTCCTGTACGCGGTAGAGGCCGCAAGCGGCGACGACTCGGCGCGAGTGGTGGTGGTGCGCGGTGCCGGGAAGGGCTTCTGCCCCGGCGACGAGCTTCGAGGGATGGGCGAATTGCCTGCCGAGTTCCGGTTTCGACCGGTGGCGCCAGTGAGCCATGCAGCGCTGCAAACGGCTCTCCGGAGAGCGCCCAAGCCCACGATCGCCGTCATCCATGGCTTTGCATTCGGCGTGGGGCTGGACCTGGCCATGGCGTGCGACTTCCGAATTGCGGCCGACGACGCGGAACTACGCGACCAGCGCGTCATCGAGCGCGGCATGCACGCCGTGACCGGCTGCGCCTGGTTCCAACCTCGCGCGATCGGCCTCACCCGGGCGCTGGAGTTCCTGGTGCTGGGGAAGCCCTATAGTGGCGCCGAAGCGGCGGCCGCCGGGATGGTGACCAGTTCGGCGCCGGCGGGCGGTCTGGACGCGACGGTTTCGGAGCTGACGAACCGACTGGCGACCGCGCCGACGAAGGCGATCGCGCTGATGAAACAACAAATCTACACGGGCCTCGAAATGGACCACGCGGGGTTCATGGCTTTCGCCGCACCCCTTACGAGGGACGTGGTGATCGAGGACAGGGCCGAGGGAATTCAGGCGTTCCTGGAGCGCCGGGCGCCGCGTTTCACAGGCCGGTGATCGCAATCCGCGCGGAAGTCGCGCGAAAGGAGACAGGAAGCAATGGACAGCGACGAACTCATCAAGGTGGTCCGCCACGAAGGTTGGGCCGAGCTCATCCTCAATCGACCGCAGCGGCGAAACGCTCTGATCGGCCCGTTGTTGGAGCGCCTCACGGGCGCCCTGGGCGTCCTTGCAGCCGACGACGCAGTCGAGGCGATCGTCTTTCGAGGTGAAGGCGGCGCGTTCTGTTCGGGCCACGACCTGACGGAGTTGCAGGCGCAACCCCGGCCGCCGTGGGCCGAGACGCTAGCTGTCATCTTTCGGGAGACGAACATCGCGCTGTTCAACTTCCCGAAGCCGATCGTCGGTGCCCTGGAAAAATGCGCCATCAACGCGGGCGCTGCCCTGGCGCTGTCATCCGACATCCTCATCGCGGGAGAGACTGCGTTCTTGCAGGTTGGCGAGATCCAGCAAGGTGCACCGATCGCGAACAACGCTGCGTGGCTTCGACTGAAGGCCGGCGAGGCAGTGGCCTCGCGCATCACGCTCTACGGAGACCGCGTTCCGGCCCGCGAACTTCACCGTCTTGGGCTCGCGGCGGAAGTGGTACCCGACGGCGAGGTGGTGAGCCGGGCCTCGGCGATCGCCGAGCGGCTCGCGGGGTTCCCTCATGGGGCGGCCGGGCGGCATAAGGCCGATGTCCGGGCGCAATCCGGGATTTCGGACGCCGAGACGTGGTTCCGCAAACAAACGAACACAGCGCTGCTGAGCGCGGCACGAGTGGGATAGGAGGGCGGCCATGTTCACCGATGACGACGCACAGGCGGTGCTGGCACGGTTCGGGAGCGCCTACTTTAGCAAGCAGGCCGAACGTCTGGCCGATGCCATTACGCCGGACGCGGAATGGCATTTTGCCTTCGGGCCCGATGCGCCGCACGGTCGCGTGCGGAAGGGGATCGACGGATTCATGCGAGGGCTTCGCGAAAACGATGAGATGTTCGAATCCCTACGCTTCGACGACGTGGTCATCCGCGCCATCGCTGACGACCAGATCGTGATGACGTACACGGCGAACGGCCGCCGCGACGGGGAGGCATTTTCCTTGCGGGGCATCGAACTCGTAACGGCCCACGAGGGGCGAGTGCGCAAGAAGGACGTGTTCTGGAAGCAGCAGACGGCGCACGCCGAAGATTGCGTCGCGGACGACTAACACGGTCCACCATTCGCCGACGACCTCGAGGGTCCGCGCGACTGAGCAAGGCATGCCGGCGAGATTGGTGCGGGCCAACGGTGCCTCTTCTTGATTGCCGGCAGTGCCTTTGCCGTTGCGTTCAATGCGTCTGCGTCGCGACGGGCTCGGCCTGCGGCTCCCACTCTTCGCCGTAGTCCCGAATCGCTGCCAGGATCGGGACGAACGCCTTGCCCTTCGCAGTCAGCTTGTATTCCGAACGCGGGGGGTGCGCGCTGTACGGCACCGCGACGATCATTTCCGCTTCCTCCAGCTTCTTGAGCCGATCCGAGAGCAGATTGGTTGAGATGCCTTTGAGCGATTCGAGCAGCGTTGAGTAGCGGCGTCTGCCCCATGAGAGGTCGCGCAGGATCAAGATCGTCCAGCGATCGCCGACCACGTCGAGGGTCCGGGCCACAGGGCAGTCCTGCTGTGTCTCATAAGTGCGCGACTCCGGCATGTGGTCCTCCTCAGTAGATTTAGTTTGGCATAGTGACTTGACGACAATCAAGTCGAACGTACAGACTCTTTTAGTCACTATCACATTCTCAAGGCAGACGGCCTGAGAACGGAGTCTTCAGATGTCGAGTCCCGATTCACCAGTCGTTTTCGAAGTGAATGATGGAGTCGCGACCATCACGCTGAACCGCCCCGAACAGATGAACACCATCAACGGCGAACTTGGCTCCGCCCTGATCGAGTCCCTCCGCGAGGTGCGAAACCGGGACGACATCCGCGTGGCGGTCATCACAGGAAACGGCCGAGCGTTCTGCGCCGGCGCTGACCTCCGCAGCCGCGCCGACGGGCCAGCCGCGGCGAGCGGGGTAGCAGGGCTGTTCCGGACGGACGACGCGCCGGGTTTCCACGAGTTCGACGCGAAGAAACCGATTATCGGCGCTGTCAACGGGTACGCCCTTGGTGGCGGCTTCGAAATCGCTCTCTCGTGTGACCTCCTCATCGCCAGCGAAGCGGCGACCTTCGGTCTGCCGGAGATCACCCTTGGGTTCTTTCCGCTGGCTGGCGCGCCGGTAAAGCTCCCGCGGGGCATCTCCCGGACGATGGCGAACGACATGCTCTTCACCGGTGAACGGATCGATGCGAAGAAGGCGTACGAATACGGCATCGTGAGCCGGGTGGTCCCGGCGGACGAACTTCTGCCAACTGCGCAGGCCATGGCAGCAAAGATCGCCAGCTACGCGCCGCTCGCGGTCCGTTCGATGCTCGAGCTGGTCAAACGCCAGGGGAATCTCCCCGAAGGCGAAGCCATGCGCCTCGCATCCACCATGCGGTGGGCGATCGGCCAGACAAGCGACGCGAAAGAAGGACCTCGGGCCTTCGCTGAGAAGCGCACCCCCGTGTTCAAGGGCGAATAGCCGCCGGCTAACGTCCTTCCGCCCCGAACTAGTTCACACCTCACTCCTGGAGTAGCGAATACATGACCCACGAAGCTCCTGCCGGTCGCGTGCGCCACGAGCGCCTCGGCCACGTCCTCAAAATCACCATCGACAACGTCACCCGCCGCAACTCGTTCATCCCGGAGATGATGGAGCAGCTTTCCGAAGCGCTGACGCTGTTGGATGAAGACCCCGAACTTCGCGCCGGCGTCCTTTGCGCCGAAGGCGGTCACTTCACTGCGGGCCTCGACATGCCGAAGTTCTTCGGTCCCGGCGCGACGGCGCGGACGACCCCGGAAGGTCAGGTGGATGCCTTCCAACTGACTAAGACGTGCCGCAAGCCGATAGTCGCCGCTGTCCAGGGGATCACGTACACGATTGGGATCGAGATGGTCCTCGCCTGCGACATCGTGGTCGCGGCGGATGACGCGCGCTTCTGCCAGATGGAAGCGAAGCGCGGTCTCGCGCCGCTCGCCGGCGGCAACTTTCGCTTCCTCACCCGTATGGGCTGGGGAGATGCGATGTATCACCTGCTGCTCGTCGACGAATTCGGCGCCGCCGAAGCGCACCGGATCGGCCTGGTGCAGGAGGTCGTGCCTGCGGGCAGCCAGGTAGAGCGTGCGCTGGAACTGGCCGAGATCATCGCCAAGAACGCACCCATCGGTATTCAGATCACCAAGTTGACCGCCCGGAAGTTCTACGAGGCGGCGGAGGCCACTGCCATCGCCGCCCTTCCTGATATCCGGGCGGCCGTCATGGGGACTGAGGACATGAAAGAAGGCATGCAGTCCTTCATCGAGCGGCGACCTGCGGTGTTCACGGGTCGCTAGCCGGCACACCGCGGCGAACGGAGGTCAGCAATGGTGAAGATAGCGACAGGCTTCGGCTCGGGACGCGGCTGGAACGAGGCGGTGAGCTGGGTGCTCGAAGCCGAGAAGTTAGGTGTCGACAGCGTATGGACCGCCGAGGCCTGGGGCTTCGATGCGGTGACGCCACTGGCGTACCTCGCTGGAAAAACCGAAAAGGTGAAGCTCGGCACCTCGATCATGCAAGCCGGGACTCGCACACCGGCAGCGGTCGCAATGACCGCGCTCACGATGCAGTCGCTCTCGAACGGCCGGTTCATCCTCGGGCTGGGGAACAGCGGACCGCAGGTCATCGAAGGCTGGCACGGCATCCGCTTCGACCGACCTGTGCAGCGCTTGCGCGAGATCGTCGAGATCGTGCGCATGGCCGCCTCGGGAGAACGCGTTACCTACAACGGGAAGGTCTATCAGCTCCCGCTCCCGGGAGGCGAGGGCCGTGCCCTCAAAGTGAGCGCTCCGCCGGCACATGTGCCGATCTACCTCGCCACGCTTGGCCCGAAGAGCCTCGAAGTAACGGGCGAAATCGCCGATGGCTGGCTGGCATCGTCATTCACCGCGGATAACTCGAAGCCACTTCTCGATGCCATCCGGCGCGGCGCTGACCGCGCTGGCCGCGACTTCGACGCGATCGAACGCCAGGCCGGTGGCGTCGTGCAGTTCGGCGACGACCTGGACAAGCTGATCGCCCCGCGGAAGAGCGGCTTCGCGTTCGAGATGGGGGCGATGGGCTCGCCCGAACACAACTTCTACAAGGACGCTTACGCGATGCAAGGCTTCGGGGAAGCGGCCAACCGCGTCCAGTCGCTCTGGCTGGAACGGAAGCGCGAAGAGGCTGCCGCTGCCGTCCCGGACGAGCTCGTCGTCAAGGCAAACCTGCTCGGAACAGAAGCGATGGTGAAGGACCGCATTCGTGCTTACCGCGATGCCGGGATTACTTCGATCAGCGTGTCTCCCGCCGGGGAAACTCTGGGCGAGCGAGTCGAGACCCTCGGCCGATTCATGAAGCTCGTCGGGGAAGTCAACGCCGCCCCGTAGCGGCGCACTGCCCGATTCCACAGGAGGATCCAATGGGACAGCCAACAGAGGCCGAACGAGTCCGTGGCTACATTCTCACCCAGGCGAACAAACTCACCATCCCGGAACTCGTAGACAAAGTCCGGACCGATACGGCTCCGCTGCGCGAGGCGGCGGCCTCGGTGCCGGAGGATCGCTTCTTCGACCGGCCAAACTCCGAAGATTGGTCGGCGGCCGAAGTCTTCACTCACATCCTGGACATGAATGACAGGGGCGCCGAGCTGATCGCCGGCATTCTCGACTCCGGCGCGGCCCCTGCCGCCGTAGCTGATGTGATGACCGGCGAAACCAGGGGCGGGCTGAAGCACGCTGAGGACTTCTGGCAGGCCTACGTCGCCAAACGAGAACCCCTCCTCGAACGAGTGCTGTTGGCGCGCGGGGATGAGTACCTTGAGGTCCGAGTGAGGTCCTCGTTCGGTGACCTGACGTGGCGCGAATGGCTGCTCTTCATGCGTGTCCACGACCTCGACCACATGCGTCAACTCCAGACGAACGCCGCCCACTTCGGCGGCTGACCTCGACCTGTTTCCAGTTCCACGAGGAGGAAGCCATGGACTTTCAGTTTGCGCCGGCCGAAGAGCGCCTCAGGGTCGAAGTGAAAGCATTCCTCGGCTGCTCACTTCCGGCCGTCGACCAACGGTTTCATCCCGATGTTCCAGGCGGGGATGACTTCGAAGAGGCGAAGGCGTTCAACGAGAAGCTCGCAGCGCGTGGATGGATCGCCCCCGCGTGGCCGCGAGAGTACGGCGGCCTCGGCGCCACGATTTACGAACAAATGGTGTTCAGCGAAGAGTTTGGCTATCACGGCGCTCCCGATAACGGCACGCGCGCGTTCGGCGTCGGTATGCTCGGCCCAACGCTGATCGTCCACGGCACCGCGTCGCAAAAGGCAGAACATCTCCCGCGCATCACCACCGGCGAAGCCGTCTGGTGCCAGGGCTACTCCGAGCCCGGCTCGGGTTCGGACCTTGCGTCCCTGCAAACAAGAGCCATCCGGGATGGAGACGACTTCATCCTGAACGGACAGAAGATCTGGACTTCGGGAGGCCACGGAGCGAACTGGATCTTCGTCCTCGCGCGGAGCGACCCTGACGCGCCCAAGCACAAAGGCATCAGTTTCTTCATGGTCGACATGAAGACTCCGGGCCTCACCGTGCGCCCGCTCGTAAACATGGCAAACCGCCACGACTTCAACGAAGTGTTCTTCGAAGACGTGCGCGTGCCGGCGGCCAACGTCGTTGGCGAGGTCAACCGCGGGTGGTACGTCGGCATGACGCTCCTCGACTTCGAGCGGTCGGGCGTCGCGCGGACCGGAGCCCAGCGAAGGACGCTTGAGCTGTTTGCCCGCTGGCTGAGGAAGGCCCCGGACGTGGCCCGGGCGCGCGCGCGGTTAGGGCTCGCGGAGATGGTTATCCAGAACAACGTCGTCCGGGCTCTTGGCTACCGGATCGGCGACATGCAGACCCGCGGTCAGCACCCTAGCTACGAGGCGTCGATGGTCAAGGTCTTCCAGTCCGAGCTGAGCCAGCGCATCTACAACTTCGGATTGAACGCGCTCGGACTGAGCGGACAAATCCGCTCCGGCGACGCCCGGGCACCTCTGCTCGGTGAGTTCGCCGAGAACTACATGCTCATCTCGCCGGCCTCGGTTTACTCGGGTTCGAACGAAGTCCAGCGAAACATCATCGCCTCCCGCGGTTTGGGCCTGCCTAGAGATTGAGTCCGGCAGGTGTCCCTGAGAACGCAGAACGCAGGCATCGTCCAATGGCGGACGCCGACCCCAAAACAAGGAATTGAGAACAACGTGGAAATCGCAGGATCAGTGGCGCTGGTTTCGGGTGCCAACCGTGGACTCGGAGCGGCCTTCTGCCGGGCACTTTTGGAAGCCGGCGCGTCGAAGGTTTACGCGGGCGCCCGCGACATCGACAAGTTGGGCGTTCCCGGAGTGATCCCGGTCAGGCTGGACATCACCTCGCCGACGGATGTGACGGCAGCGGCAGGCCAATGCGGTGACGTCAAACTGTTAATCAACAACGCCGGGATCCTGACCGGGGCTGGAGTTTTCTCAGAGGACGCGATGGAGGCCGGACGGCGGGAGTTCGAAACCAACGTCTTCGGACCGCTTGCGTTGACCCGCGCTTTCGCTCCCATCCTTGGATCGAATGGCGGCGGAGCGGTGATCAACGTGCTTTCGGTCCTGTCGTGGCTGAGCAATCCCGGCGCCGCGTTCTATTGCGCGTCGAAGGCGGCATCATGGTCGCTCACAAACGCAATGCGCCAGGACTTGCACGCCCAGCACACCCACGTGATGGCGCTCCATGTAGGGCTGATGGAGACCGACATGGCCGCTCGCTTGCGCGGTTCGAAGTCCTCTCCGGACGATGTAGCTTCGCAGGCGTTGGCCGGTATCCGGGAGGGCGCGTTCGAAGTGCTCGCGGATGAAACGAGCCGGCGGGTGAGGAATGGGCTCTCCGCTGACCTCACCGTCCTGTACCCGTCACTCGCACCGGTGGTCGGCGCGTAGGAACTGGGCGAGTCGAACCTGGAGGAGCGAGGTACGACCCCCAGAGCAAGGAGAACCACGCCATGAAGGCGTTCGTCATCACCAGGTACAAGGGGCCGCTGCGCGAGGCGGACGTGGCTGAGCCCGTTGTCGGCGACGACGATGTGCTGGTTCAGGTCCACGCTGCGGGCCTCAACCAGCTCGACGAAAGGATTCGACTGGGGGAGTTCAAGCAGATCCTCCCATACAAGCTCCCGCTGATCCTCGGCAACGATCTCGCCGGCACCGTCATCAACGTCGGGACGAGGGTGCGCGCGTTCAAGCCTGGCGACGAGGTCTACGCTCGCCCCGACAAGAGTCGCATCGGCACGTTCGCCGAGCGCATCGCCGTCGCGAAAGGCGACCTTGCGTTGAAGCCCGCGTCGATCAGCATGACGGAGGCCGGCTCGCTGCCTCTGGTCGCACTCACCGCCTGGCAGGCGCTCGTCGAGCGCGGCAAGGTGGAGCGGGGACAAAAGGTCCTCATCCACGCCGGGGCGGGCGGGGTCGGGTCGATCGCGATCCAACTTGCCAGGCACCTCGGAGCGAGCGTTGCGACCACCGCCAGCGCCTCCAATGCCGACTTCGTCCGCAGCCTCGGCGCAGACACGGTGATCGACTACCGCACCGAGAATTTCGAGCAGATCCTGGATGGATACGACTTCGTGCTGGACAGCCTGGGCGGAAAGAACCTCGAGAAATCACTCCGCATCCTGAAGCCTGGCGGGAAGGCAGTGGGGATTGCCGGTCCCCCGGACCCGGCGTTCGCACGCGAGGCGGGCGTGAACCCTCTGCTGCGCCTGGCGATCAAGGGACTCAGCTGGAAGATCCGCAGGCAAGCGAGAAACCTCGGCGTGACGTACGAGTTCCTCTTCATGCGTGCGAGCGGAGACCAACTCCGCCTGATCAGCGCGCTCGTCGACGACGGCAAGCTGCGCCCGATAGTGGGGAAGGTTTTCGACTTTACCCAGACTCCGCAAGCCCTGCAGTCGCTCGCCAAGGGCGGCATCCGAGGCAAAGCCGTCGTCACCCTTGCGGACTCTCCGCCGCCATCCACTCACCGCACGACGAATCCGGACGCAGAAGTCTGAGACAGGGAGAACGCCATGCACGAGATTAGGACCCCGCGAGGCCTCGGACCTGCTGTCCCATGAAACTGGGGACGTCACTTCGTTTTCTGTTTCCGACATCGCCGCGAACGCACGAAGCGTTCCGGCATGCACTGGCGGCAGCGCCCGCGGGCTCGTTTATCGAGCGGCCCATGGGTGCGTACGATACCGCCGAGCAGGCCAGTAACTGGCTGGAGGTTGCCGCGGCGGCTCGTGCTGCCGGCCTCGACGGTCTCCTTGTCGGCGACAATCACGCGGTGGCGCCGGGCTATGCCAACTGCTTTTCCCCGGTCCCCTCGATCGCGCGCTTGATGGCCGTGACCGGGGATATGCCGGTCGGAATGGTGCTGCTCGCCCCGTTCTACGAGCCGATTGTTCTCGCCGAACAAATCGGTACCCTCGCTGCGTTTTCCGAGGCGCCGCTCATCGTCACGCTCGCGCTGGGCGGGCGGGCTCAGACGTTCGAATCGTTCGGTTGGGAGATGCGCACGCGCGTTGGCCGACTGGAAGAGTTGGCGACGGTCGTCCGGGCGTTACTCGCCGGCGAACGGGTCACATTCCACGGCCGGTACCACACCGTGGTCAGCGCGCAGATCAGCCCGCTGCCTCGGGTTCCAGTGTCGCTCTGGCTCGCCGGGACGGTCCCTGAGGCGGCCGCGCGCGCCGGGCGCCTCGGCGATGCCTGGCTGTGCGGCCAGAACGCCTCCCCAGCCGAATTGAAAGCGCAATTGGCGGTCTATCGGGAAGCGGCGGCCCAGGCAGGCCGGATACCCCGGCCGGTGCTTCGCCGCGACATCTTCGTCGGCGAGACCGACACCGACGCCCGCACAGTCGTAGAGCCCATCCTGGCCGAAGGGTACCGGGGCACTGGCCACGATACGCTGCTCGTAGGCGGGCCTGAGACGGTGATACAGCAGCTTCGGGAGTACCGGGCGATGGGCTTCGAAGAGGTCATGGTCCGGCACATCGTTGGGGACCACCAACAGATGCTGGAGTCGTTCGAGCGCATTGGGCGCCACGTGATGCCGACGATACGAGGACTCTAGGACGGCCCTTGCAGCCGCCTCATCGGAGTTGACGCCCCGCGGCGTTCGCCGCCTCTTCGGCGGCGGTTAAGTCACTCCCGGACAGGCCAATGAGATAGCAGGCAATCGGCGCCGCGATTCGCTCCGACGCATGCGCTGCGACGCCGGCTATCTCCAGGAGCCGCTGGACAACGGTGGCATCCGGAGCGCTTACACCGAGCGACTCGGCAAAAGCGGAGAGCCATGCGTCCGCCGTTACCCGGCTCTCCGCCAGCTCTGGACTCCTCATCTCATCGCCCATCGTTCAACCCCACTGGTTCGAGGCGGGCGGGCACTGACTTGTGCCAGGGAGTCCCGGCCCAGGGGTCGCGCGCGGCGCCCGCGGTTAGCTCGTTTGGAGAAACACCGGTCTGAACGCGCTGGCCATTCTCGATGTGGTCCAAACCGAGTCCGTTCGGCAGGGCGATGTGCCCTGCGGACATCCCCGGGTCAATCTCGACGCGCACTACTGCGAAACCTTGAGGAGTAGTCACCCCGGCGAGGCCATTGTCTGACAAACCGACTCGCTCGGCGTCCTGGGGCGAGACACGGAGGGCGCCCTCGCGGTCGTGTTTTCGCCACGCGGGGTCGCGGAAGGCCGTGTTCGCGGTTGACGACCTTCGTTCACCAGCGGAGAGGAGGAACGGCCAGTCCGGGTCGTCCCCGGGAGGAATCTCCGTGCGCAGCGATTCGAGTTCGCCCAGAAGTTCAAGCATGACGGTGTTGACGCGGCCGTCGGGCGTGGAGACTCTGCGCCAGGTCTCGTCGGTGTCGTCGTCCGTGAAAGCAATCCCGGACGGATTCTCAAGGATGGCGTCGAACAACCGGTCACCAGCCTCCGTCCCGGTCCCATAACCGGCTCGCTCAACGCCCCCGGGATTGGCGACGGCGCAGCGGCGGGCAATCGGCCAGAGCGCCGCTGCCGATGCCGCTCCGTGCGGAAGAGTCGGCCCGAGCGTCCGGTACAACACAATCGGAGCGACAACGGCCAACTTCGGATGAGCGGCCAGGGTCGCGTCGAAGGCGGCCGAGAAAGACTCCCGTCCGTGTTCCGCTGCTTCGCGCAGGGACTGGAGATCAACACCGTCCAGGAACCCGGCTGCTTCGACGATTCGTGCATGGATCTCGGGTTCGGGCAACGGTCCTGCGGGAGCCTCGATAACAGGCCGGCGAAGCTGGAAGACGTTCTTGGGAAAGTCGAAGTTGAAGAACGTCGCCTCGTGCTTCTCGAATTGGGTTCGGGCCGGGAGGACATAGTCCGCCATGCGCGCGGTCTCAGTCATGAAGACATCGATCACGACGACCGTGTCGAGCGCCTCCATGGCTCGCCGCGTACGTTGACTGTCGGCAATCGAGTGGACGGGATTGCCAGACTCAACGACCAACGCCCGGTAACGATTCGGGTGGTCCGTCAGGATCTCGTCCGGAATGACGTTGCAGGGCACGAGGCCGCCGAGGATCCGCGCACCGACGACCGGACTCGTGGGGAACGTTTCGGGATTAAGTTCCGCCGAGTTCGCTCTGACCAATGGGACCATCATCGATGGCGCGTACTGTCCACCTGCACGCCCAGATTGCCCGTTAGCGTCCATGCGAGCTTCTCCAGGTAGCTGACGAGGGTCGAGTGTCGGTTCATTTGTATGCCGAGGTCCTCGAACACTGCGACACTTTTCGCAGCCGCCAGCCGTCGCGCGGCCCGGCGAACGAGATCCTCGTCGACCCCAGATATCTCGCAGTAAGCCGCGACCGGAATAGCGGTGAAGGCGGCCCGTATCTGATCGACGCCATTCGCATGTGCCCTCAGCCAGTCAGCGTCGATCAGTCTTTCCTGGACGATGACGCCAACCAGCGCGGCCAGCAGCCACGCATCCCGGCCCGGCCCCACCCGCAGGTGGTAATCGGCGATGGCGGCCGTCTCGGTCACCCGCGGATCGATGACGATCATGGAGCGCTTCGGATCTTTCGCAATCGCCCGCAAGGTCGCCCGGGCGCGGGGAATGCCATGGCTCATCCACGGGTTCTTGCCGACGAAGAGGGCCACCTCGCAATGTTCGAAGTCGCCGCGGACGGGGGTGCCGAACATCGCGCCGTTGACCCAGATCTCACCGCCCTTCTCCTGGGCGATGGCCGAGGACTTGTAGCGCCCACCAAACGCTCTAAACATCGCTCCGCCATAGGCTCCGCCGAGATGGTTTCCCTGGCCGCCGCCGCCGTAATAGAGAATGCTCTCGCCACCGTAGGTGTCGCGTACGGCGCTCAACCTTTCGGCCACCTCTCGGGTCGCCGTATCCCAATCGATCTCTTCGAATGAGCCATCTGCGCGCCGGCGCAGTGGGTTCAGGACTCGCTCACCACGACCATTCTGGTAGTAATCGAGGCGGAGCGGCTTCTCACAGGTGTAGCCCCTGGAAGCCGGGTGATCGCGGTCCCCGCGAATCCGGTCGAAGGTGCGACCATCCTCGCCGAGGCGGATTTCGATCCCGCAGTTGGATTCGCACAGGATGCATGCGGACTTGCGCCACTCGTCCGGTGTCGAAACTGCCGAGACGGTTCCATCGTTAGCTGTCACAGCTAGCCTCACTTCCGTTGTTCCTGACGCGGACCGTCCCTGCCACTCGGATCAGAGTTCCGTCCGGAGCCTCGCGTCTTGAAGGCCGGCCCCGGCACCAGCTCGACTTCGCGAGACTCGACGACCTCGCCGGTGGCCGTATCGACCAGGGCAAGCCGCACATCCTGGCCGGATTCCCGGTGTATCAGGCGAAGCGGTTCGTTCCCTTCACCTAGCGCGTTCTTGTCACCCCATTCACGAAGCGCGACCAGGACGAATTGGAGGTCCCATCCGCGCTGCGTTAGCCGATATTCGGACCGAACGCGGCCGCGCCCGTCGGTGTAATCGGACATCTTGAGAATGCCTGCTTCGGTTAGTCGCCGGAGGCGATCGGAGAGCGTCGCGCGGCTGATGGCCAGGCGGTCGATGAGGTCATCGAAGCGCCTGACGCCGTTCATCACGTCGCGAATGACCAGCATGCTCCAGCGGTCGCCAAGCAGGTCAAGCGCCGACGCGACCGGACAGGGCGTGGCCGCAACCTCTTTCCAATCCATGTTGGCACCATAGTCTTAAGTCTGTATCTTGAACTTACGCCTCAAGTGCATTGTTGGCAATCCCCGCCAGCCGCGCGGCAACGCCGGCGCGTGCGTGTTCCCACGGGAACCGCTGGCGCGGAGTTCACGCCTCAGACTGGAAATCAGCGGGTCGTTCGGGGTTGCCGCGTGAATCTGGCGATTCGGTGTAGATCGGCCTGGAGTAGACGAGTCGGACGGTCGTTTGTCCGGCCAGAAGGTCTGTCGCTCTTGAGTCGGGCCGATGGAACCAGTTCGTTACCGTCGCCCACAGATTCAAAACTGGTGGTTTGGTACCCCCGGAGAGACTCGAACTCCCAACCTTCTGATCCGAAGTCAGACGCTCTATCCGTTGAGCTACGAGGGCACGCGTACCGCTCTATCATGATAACACCCCGGCTGCCGGGGGCACTGATCTCCGGCAGGGCTACCGCCCGGCGAGTGCGCGGCGGGCTGCCTCGACGAGGCCCTCAGTGACGCCGGGATGCCAGGTGACGAGGGCGGCGAGGTCTGCGAGCGGGATCTCCGCCTGCATGATCGACGCTGCGACGGTGATGACCTCGGACGCGCCGGGGCCGGCGGCGTGGACGCCGAGCACCTGGCCGATTTCGCGGTCGGCGACGACCTTGATGAGCCCCTGGCGAGCCCCCGTGACGATTGCGCGCGCGTTGAAAGACAGGTCGGCCATGCCTGTCGCAACATCGAAGCCGCTGGCGCGGGCAGCTTCTTCGGTGAGGCCGACCCAACCGACCTCGGGGACGGTGTGGAGCAGGTGGGGGACGTCGCGGAGGCGCGTCCGGGCATGACCGCCGGTTGCGTTGGCGCCCGCAACCTCGCCCATGTGGATAGCGGCGTTCGTGAGCATCGTTCCGCCAGTGACGTCACCGACAGCGAAGATGTGAGCGACGTTGGTGCGGCAATCCCGGTCGACAGGGATGGTGTCGCCGGTCGTTGAAGCCTGTTCGAAGACGGCGATCCCGAGATCGCGCAGCGCGTTGGAGGCAAACTCGGCCAATGTGGGGTCCAGGCCAGGGAAGATGGCCGGCCGCGAAGTCATCGCGGTGACCTCGGTCCCGGCAAGGGCGAGCAGCGTGGCGTATTCGAGCCCGAACGACGTCTCGGCCGGGCCGTCACAGAGCACCGTGGCCGAGGTAGGAGCGACGGACAGCGACTGGACCGCATCGGCAGTAAGGATGCGGCCGGGCTCGACACCGGGTATGACAGGCGGCTCCCAGCGAGTGCCTGTCGCGACAATGATCGCCCCGGCGCGGAGCGAATCGCGACCGGTGACGGCGAGCGTGTGCGAATCCTGGAACGAAGCTCGGCCCTCGATGACCTGGACTTTGCGCATGCGAAGCGCGCCATTGACCCCTTCCGCGATCTTGCGAACGAGGGTGTCTTTGCGCGCCGACGCCCGGGCGAAGTTGAACTGGTCGCCGACTTCGAAGACTCCCATGACGGAGAGTTCGCGAGCCGCGAGGTGCGTGAGCGCCGAATCGAGGAGGATGTTGGTCGGAATACATGCGTGATGCACGCATGCGCCACCGGGACGTTCAGCCTCAATGAGGGCGACTTTCGCGCCGAGTTCAGCCGCTTTGAGGGCAGCGGAGTAGCCACCCGGGCCGCCACCGATGACAGCCACGTCGACGGTTTCCATCAAATCAGGAGCCGATACGGGGATTCGAGCAGCGCACGTACTTCATTGAGGAAGGCTGCTCCAGGCGCGCCATCGACGGCGCGGTGGTCGACGGTGAGGCTCAAGGTCATGACCTGGCGGCGAACCGGAAGGTTACCCACCCACGCCGTCCCATCGTGCACCCGGCCGACCCCGAGGATGGCCACATTGGGCGGATTGATGATCGGTGTGAAGAAGTCGATGCCGGCCATGCCAAGGGCGGTGACGGAGAAGGTTTGGCCGGCCATGTCGTCCATGGCGAGCTTGCCGCTGCGCGCGGCCTCCGCCAGGCGGGTCGTCTCGGCAGCGATCTCGCGCAGCGTTGCATAGTCCGCATCGCGGACGACCGGGACGACGAGCCCCTCATCCAGGGCGACGGCCATACCGATGGCAATCGTGGGCTCGAGTTCGATCCCAGCTGCCGTGACCCTGGCGTTGAGGCGAGGGTGGAGCACGAGGGACTTCGCGACGGCCTTGATAACAAGGTCGGTGTACGACGGCCTGATGGACTGGGACGCCCACTCCTCGATGAGCTGACCACGCAGCTTGACGGCGTCGTCCATCACGACTTCCATCGCCATTGTCAGCTGGGCCATTTCCCGGAGACTGGCGTGCATCCGTTCAGCGATGACCTTCCGCATTGCGCGCATGGGCACGATCGTTCCCGGAAGTCCTCGTTGAGGCGGGACAGAGGCCGGAGCGGGGGGAGCTGCAGACGCCGCTGCTTCGACATCTTCCTGGGTAATACGGCCACCGGGGCCGGTCCCGCGTACCAGGGCGAGGTCCACGCGGAGGGACTGAGCCAGCTTGCGCGCCAGCGGCGAAGCGAGCACTTCCGCCGTCGACGCCTGGCGAGCTTCTGGTGCTGGGGGAGCTGGCGTGGAAGACAGGGCGGCGCGCACATCCGCTTCGGTTATCCGGCCGCCGGGGCCGCTGCCGGTGACGCTCGCAAGGTCGAGTCCTGCCTCCCCGGCAAGGCGACGCGCGATCGGCGAAGCGACTCCGCCACCGGCGCCGGACGACTGCTGGACGGGACGGACTTCCTGCTGCGCGGGAGACGCGCCGATCCCCGGCAAAGCGGACGGCGTCGGGGCGATGGGGCGCGTCTCTCCGGGTGCGAGCACGTAACCGACCAGGGCGCCCGGCGGAAGCGTCGTCCCCGCGGGCACAAGGTGAGCAACGGTGCCATCGGACTCGGCTTCGACATCGAACTCGATCTTCTCGGTTTCGAGGTGGTAGAGGATCTGGCCTGCCTTCACCTCCGCCCCATCGGGGATCATCCATTCGGCGAGGGTGCCTTCGGTCATGGTCATACCGAGCTTAGGAATCAGGACATCAGTTGCCATCGGGGCCTCCGGAGGATTGCTGCCGGAGGAAGAGGCCCCGGCAGGCGGCGAGCCGGAGCGCCCGGCCGGCATCGATGACTCGGGGGCCATCGCGGACGACCGTCATGCGGACCTTCACGCCCTCGCCGAGCGGCAACTCCCGCTCGCCGTCCAGGGCAAGGACGCCCGGACCGGTGACTTCGACCACCTCGCCGAGTTCGATGCGGCGGACACTTTTCACGAGTACTTCCTCGAAGAGGCCCGGGGCGATGGGCGCCAGCAGGGGGCTTCCACCGTCGCCAACCTCTACTACAAGAGCGGCATCGTCTTCCGCGGCGATCGGCTGGAGCAGCCCGCCGATCGCGGAGAACCCGATCGCCGCTGGTTCGGCCCGTGCGAGCACGAGCGTCCTGATAGCGCCCGGCGCCCAGACCGCGCGGGCACCGAGGAACCGTTCGGCAACCAGCACAGCGTCGATCAGGGCGAGGTCTTCCGGGCGACCGTCCGACTGAATCTGGACGCGCTTGGCCTGACGCGCTACTTCCTCAAGCCCTACACCGGCAGCGGCAACGAGTCCCGCCACCATGCCGGCAACCGTCGCCTCCATCATGCGGGGGAAGACGTTGTTCGTGCCGGTCGAAAGGGCGATGACGGGCACATCGAGCCAGCCCTTCGCTACGGCGCGGTTCGTGCCGTCTCCGCCGAAGGTGAGTACGACGGCAGCCCCGGCCTCGCACATTGCGCGGGCGGCGGCAACAGTGTCGAGCGGACCCCCGACACCCGGGACCGTCACCGGGGTGAACACCGCTTTCGAGGCCAGCCCGTCGAAAGCGTCTTCGACGAGCCGGTGCGGACCGGGCATGAAGAGGAATTCGCCGGCGCCCGCGGCGAGCGCGCCGAGCACGGCCCGCCGAACCATCGACCGTTTCTCCTGGTTGTCGAAGACGGAGCCGTGGGCGACGAGCCGCCGAATATCCTTGCCCGACGCCGGGTTGGGGATGATGCCGATTGGGCCGCCGGCCACGCCTAAGCCTGCCTGCCCAGAAGGCGGCGCACTTCAGTGACGATCGTCTCCGCGGTGGGCACATAGTGGGATTCGAGCACCGGACTGAAAGGCACAGGCGAAAAAGGCGCTCCGACTCGACCCACGGGGGCGTCGAGGTGGTCGAACGCTTCTTCCTGGATCTGGGCTGCGATCTCGGCACCGAGGCCGCCGAACCTGACCGCTTCGTGGGCAACGAGGGCGCGGTGAGTTTTCCGAACTGAGGCAACGACCGTGCCGGTATCGAACGGCTGGAGCGTCCGTGGGTCGATGACTTCGACATCGAGGCCATCCTCGGCGAGGGTTTCGGCGGCCTTCAGCGCCTCGGGAACCATCGCCCCGAGGGCGACGATAGTGAAGTTCGAGCCGGGACGGACGATATTCGCGACGCCGAGCGGGATTTCGTAGAGATCCTCCGGGACGGGTGCGGAAGCGCCAAGCAGGGCCTTCTGATTGACGACGATGACGGGGTTGTCATCACGGACAGCGGCGACCATGAGCCCCTTCGCCTCGTAGGCGCCGGAAGGCATGACCACCTTCAGTCCGGGCACATGGCAAAACCATGCTTCGAGGCTCTGGGAATGCTGCGCTGCCATGCTGCGGCCGCCGCCGGCCATCGTGTGGATGGTCAGCGGCAGGCGGGCTTTCCCGCCGAACATGTACTTCATCTTCGCTGCCTGGTTGACGAGCTGGTCCATGCAGACGGTCATGAAGTCCATGAACATGATGTCGATGATGGGGCGCAGGCCAGTGGCGGCAGCGCCGATGCCGAGGCCCATGATGCCCGCTTCGGCGATCGGCGTATCGACGACGCGTTCCGGGCCGAACTCCGCGAGGAGGTTGCGGCTGATGCCGAAGACGCTCCCGTAGAGCGCAACATCTTCACCCGCGAGGAAGACGGCCGGATCCTCTCGCATGAGCTGGGTGATCGCTTCGTTGACGGCCATCACGTAGGGAAGCCGGCGGGCGGCGGATTCGGGCGCGGTCATCGTCCCCCTCCGGCAGCGAGCGTGTAGACGTCCTCGAGTAGAACGGAGGGATCCGGCGGTGGACTGTTTTCAGCGAAGGCGATCGCCTCGCGGACCTCGAACAGGACGCGCTCGTGGATGGCTGCCGCCTGGTCGGCGGCGAGTATGCCCATCTCCTGGAGGCGCTCTTCGAAGGTCGCGATCGGATCGCGCTTCTTCCACTGGAGGACTTCGTCATCGGTGCGGTAGACCATGCCCATCCCCCGCACGCCGACGTGATCGAAGAACCGGTACGTCTTGCATTCGAGGAGGGTTGGGCCTTCGCCGCGGCGAGCACGGGCGATGGCTTCGCCGGCGGCTTCATACACAGCCGTGACGTCCATACCGTCGACGATGACGCCGGGCATGCCGTAGGAGCCTGCCCGGTCGGCGACATCCTGGATGGCCTGGTGCCGGTCCTGGCGTGTGAATTCGCCGAAACCGTTGTTTTCGCAGACGAAGACGATGGGGAGCCGGTAGAGCGCCGCGATGTTCGCTGCTTCGTGGAATGTGCCTTCGTTGCTCGCGCCATCGCCGAAGAAGCAGCAGGAGACATTTTGCGTCTTGCGGTACTTGTTCGAGAAGGCTGCGCCGACCGCGATCGGAGGTCCGCCGCCGACAATTCCATTGGCGCCGAGCATGCCCAGGTCGAGGTCGGCGATGTGCATGCTGCCGCCCTTGCCCTTGCAGTAGCCGGCTTCGCGGCCGAAGAGTTCCGCGTACATCTGGCGAAGGTCGCCGCCCTTGGCGACGAGGTGTCCGTGGCCACGGTGAGTGCTGGTGATCTGGTCGGCGGCTTCCAGGTGCGCCATGACGCCTGCGGCGACGGCCTCTTCGCCGACATAGAGGTGGAGTGCACCGGGAATCCGGCCGGCTTCGCTCAGCCTCCCCGCTTCCTCTTCGAAGATGCGAATTCGGACCATTCGCTGGTGGAGGTCGAGGAGCATCTCGCGCGTGATCTCGGTCATTCTGTCGTCACCCCAGTGGAAAGCGGGCGCGCAGGCACCGCCGTAGGCGTGCGGCTCGCCCATGGCCGACTCTACGCTTCGGCGGCCAGCCCGATCCACTGTGGCCGCGACCGTGGGTTGGCGTCGTTGGGCGCTACTTCAGCGCCCAGCGCACGCTCACATCCACAGTGACGGTGTTTGTGCCGGTCTCGATTGGCGTGGAGACCGAGTCGGCGGCCCCCTGCCCGGCCACGCCGGTCTTGAGCCCTTCGGACCAGGTCTGACTCTCGACGATGGTGACCGGTGCGCCGAGAGAGACATCTCCGAGCCTGGCGAGTTGCTCCGCCTTCGTCTTCGCATCGGCCATGGCCTTCTCGCGGGCCTCTTCGCGGGCCTTCGCCGCATCGTCGATACCGAAACTGATGGACTGCAACCTGACAGCGTCGCCACCGGAAGCGATGGCGCCATCGACGACCTTGCTCATGTCGTCCACCTTGCGGACCGTCGCCAGGACGGTATTCGTCACTGTGTACCCCGTCAGCCTGGGCGCGGCGGGCCGGCTGTAGTCGTAGTTCGGCTGGATAGAAAGACCGGTGGTCTTGATGTCCTTGTCGGCGACGCCGGCCCCTTTGATCGACTTGATGACGGCATCAGCGGCCTTCGCGGCGTCGTCGCGGGCGGCCTGTACGGTGGTCGCCGTGACGGAGACGCCGACATGTACGAACCCGAGATCGGGCGGGACCTGCACCTCCCCATGGCCCGTGACGGTGATGCCGCTGGATTCGGCCGGCTGGTTGTTGACTGTCGTCTCACCTGCACAACCAGTGACCGCTGCAGCCAGCCCCAAGAAGCCGATGGCCGAGGCGAGAATTCGAACGCGTTTCATGTCCAGCCCTCCCTTTTGACCCACCGTATCGCAGGCCCGCACCGGGGCCGCTGCCCTTCCGGACGCTGATCGGTGGCCGATTGTTCCGAACACGCGGTGTTATCGCTCTTCCACAGCTGTGCTCCGCAGTCGCGGCGCGACCTGCGCGGGATCATGGTCGCGCGGGCCGTGGGGCCTTAGCGTTAGCGCCGGCTGGGCCCGATCGGGGATGGTAAGCAATCTCCCGGTGGCCGGAGGCAGGCATGGAGAATGGCGCGGTCGGCGGATGGCGGATGCGGGTACCCGCACTCCAGAACCGCGATTTCCGCATTCTCTGGGCGGGGATGTTCTTCTCATCGGCGACGATGATGTTCCAGTTCTACGCGCAGGGCTGGTTCATCCTCAGCCTCACCGATTCGGCGTCCTTGCTGGGGTTGGTCGGGGTTGCGCGAGGGCTCGGGATGCTGACATTCAGCCTGTTCGGCGGAGCGCTTGCCGACCGGATGGACCGGCGCACCTTGTTAATGACCACCCAGGGCGGCGCGCTGGCGGTATACGCACTGCTAACCGTCCTGGTCGCTCTCGACACTATCAACCTCTGGGCCGCTTTCGCGTTGATCTTTGTTTCGGCCTCGATCGAATCGATGGACGGGCCAACGCGGCAGGCCCTGTTGCCCGACCTGGTGCCGCGGGAGCATTTGCCGAACGCCATCGCGTTGTTCACTGCGGCGACGATCAGTTCGTACGCGTTCTTGCCGCCGATGGCGGGCATCGCGATCGAGACGATCGGCGTGGCGGGGGCTTTCGGCGTCAGTCTGATTGGCCACGTCGTGGTGATCGGCGCGCTGCTGCTCATGCGATCGCGGCCGAGCGTGCCTCGCCCACGCGACAACATCGCGGTGGCGGTCGGCCGGGGTATTGCCTACGCCTCAGGGCGGCCGAGGGTTCGGTGGATCATCGTCTTGAGCCTGCTGACGGGTACGCTCGGGTTCCCAATCATCAGCACCCTCGCCCCGTTCTGGATGACCACGGTGCTCGGCCTCGGCGCCGTCGGCTGGACCTTCATGGGCTGGGCCTGGGGGCTTGGCGCCGTGGGGGCAACCGTCTACCTCTCGACGAGGGGCCACAGCCGGGGACTGGGCTGGACAGTGGTGCTCTCGGCAGCGGCATTTGGGCTGAGCCTGGTGCTGTTCGGGATGACACGTTCGGTGCCCATCGCGGCGGTCTTCTGGTGCCTGAACGGCGCGTGCTTCACGACGAACATGATCTCTTCGGCTTCGCTGCTGCAAATGATCGTCGAATCCGCCTACGTCGGGCGTGTTATGTCGCTCCGCATGGTTTCTTCAGCATTCAACCAACTCGCAGCATGGCCGCTGGGCGCGGTCGCCGACGGGTTCGGCGTCGAACGGATGGTCCGCGGTGTGGCCACCACGCTGACGGTGCTCGTCCTCGCGGCGCCGGCACTTTCGCGGACGGCGAGGAGTCTCGATGCGGACGTTGGGAAAGACCCGGACGCCGCCGATGCGTGAGGGACCAGTGGGAATGCAGGCTCCCGGTCAGAGCGTCTGGTTGCAGAGTTCCAGGTGCCAGCGGGTGTAGCGCTCGAGCCGCTGCTTCTGGGAGGAAGTGAGGCGGTCGCAGGCCCAACCCCAGTGAATGGAAACCCACTCGCCCGGGAGGACATCGTCGACGAAGCCCTTGCCATCGACCCAGCGGCGGATTGTCTCTTCTCCGGGCGCGCCAAGGACAAGCTTGCCCGCCTCGAGCTTGAGCGGCTGGACATCCACCACCAGTTCCGGCCCCTGGACACTCGTCACGCGGCCCCAGCGGATACGGCATTGTTCCATTGTCTCGAAGACATGGTCGACCGCGCCCGACTTCATCATCCCGGCCCGTGGGTAGATCTCGAACACGTGGAAGCTGTGGTGTGGACGGGCGCCGGCGGGGACTTTGCTGGCGAGCCACGCCCACGTCGGTTTCGTCGTCTTCGCCCGGAAGCGCTCGTGAAGCGAGTCATAGAGCAGCCCCATGTCGACCCGGTCGAGCAAGCCGTTGCCGACCCAATAGGCCTCCACGACACGGCGGTCGAAGGGGTCCGTGATCCCATTGGCGTGGGCGATCAGTTGGAGGTAAGGGAAAGCGCCCTCGAACTGGCGCTCCAGCTGGAGCAACCCGGGGTCGATAGTCGCGGTGGTGGTGTACGAGAAAAGAGCGCGGTCATCGTCGCCCCCACAGAAGCCAAGGGCATTCGGCTTGAACGCGTAGCGAGCAAAGAGCAGCGGCCCATCGTCGATCACGCGGAAGCGACCACGTGTGTCGCCGCCCCGCGACGGGTGATGGTCGCGACGATCAGCAGTGCAGCGGCAAGGATTGCGTAACCGAGCCACTGTTCGCCGTTGGGCGAAGGCTTGCCAGACCAGGTAGCGAGGATGGCGGTGATCGGCGCACCGAGCGTGAGGATGCTGGTGACCACCGTCGCGGGGGCGCGCCGCAGCGCCGAGTACCAGGTGGCGACGTAGAGGAGCAAGATGGCGCTGGTGATGATGATCCAGCGCCACTGCTCCGCATCCAGGTTCACGAGGGTGTCGACCTTCCCCTGGGTGAGCAGGTAACCGAACAGCAATGCACCACCGAGAGCCATCCGTGCCGTTGCTCCCAGAGCGGCACCGACTTCCGGGAGGAGCCGACGGGCGACGACCGCTTCGACGGTCCAGAAGGCAGTGGCAGCGAGGACGAGCAATTCGCCATCGCCGGGGCGCCAGGAACCGGGACGGCCGATGAGCAGTTGAGCGAGGGCGAGCAGCCCGAGGGCCATGACCTGCCAGCGGCCGATGCGCTCGCCGAGTAGCGGCACTGCCAACACGGCGACCCAGAGAAAGAGGGTCTTCTGGATGAAGGCAGCGTTGCCCGGCCCCGAGCGGGCGAGCCCTTCGAAGAACAGGACGAATGGGATGCTCCCGCCGACAACGCCGAGCGCGAACAACATCGACCGTTTGCGCCACGTCCTGGGGAGGGTTGGCGCCGTAGAACCGGGGCGCAGCAGCAGCGTGAGCAAGGCCGCTCCGACCAGGAGGTTCTTCGCAGTGGTGAAGACCGCGGGGTCGCGCACGTCTTTCACGGCATACGAGTTCACCCACACCGAAAAACCGCTGATAACGGCAGCGGCGAGCGCAAGGCCGATGCCCCAGGAGACGGTCACGGGGAGTTGAACCCCACGAGGTTTGCTGGACTGGGTCCGGGCTGCAGTCATGTTCGTGTCCCTCCGGGTAGGTGTGTGGCATCGAAGGCCTCGATGAGCAGACTCGCGAGCGAAAAGTCCTCTTCCGGCGAACTGTCAGCTCGCTCGACGATGGCCCCACCGGCAACGAGGACGCGTTCGCCTGGGAGCAGGCCCTCGACGTAGGTGATGCACACGCGCTCGCCCTCATCCGGCGAGCGGACGGTGACGACGCAGATGCCTCCGCGCTCGTCAACGCGAATGACGGTTGCGGGCGAGGTCAGGCACATCGGCTGGCCTCCCCGGTATCAAGCTCGAGTTCGACGTGCTCGGGTTCCAGTGAAGGTAAAGGGGGGCCACCGCAAACCGGACAGTCCGTCGAATCCAGGCCCGCGAAGGTGGAGGCACATGCGCTGCAGATCCGTGGCGAGGCGACGTGGACGACGCGGACCTGCCCTTCCCTGAGCTCAGGCGCTTCGCAGAGCAGGTGGGCCAGGAGGGATTGGTCGAACGCTTCCGGGCCGCCGTGGCCACCGGTCACACGGACCCGGACCGGGCGCTCCTGCCATCCGTTCGAACGGATGGTCGCCGCGATGGCACGGGCGAGTCCCAGCTCATGCATTGGCGGGCACCTCGCTGAAAACTCGTGCCTCGGCGAGGACGGCCTCTATGAGCGCGGGCAAGGCCCCGGCCACCGGACCGCTCAATTCCAGGCCGAAGCCTATTTCCAGGGGTGCAATCCCGAAGAGCGTGCAGCGCTCGGGCAGTGCCCCGGTCAGCCTCGCGACGGCTATCAGGTCGGCGGCGCCTGCCTGGTGGGGCGAGACATGCCCCCCGTAGGTGCCGTTGAGTTCCTGCCCGCGGAAGGCTCGAACATCGCCCGGGGCGCCTCCGAACCGGGCGGCGTCGATGAGGATGAGGCTGCCGGCGTCCTCGATGATGGGAAGCAGTTCGATACCGAGGGTACCGCCGTCAACGACCTCGAACCCCGGGCCGAGGGCCTGCTCGGCGATGGCGCGCACGGCGTGGACGCCCGCGCCTTCGTCTTGCATGAGGACGTTGCCGATGCCGAGGATGACCGTGCGCGGAGGGTGGCCGAGTTCAGACAACACGCACCTGCACGCTGCTTCCGCCGGCGGGGTCGTAGACGTGGACCGCGCAGGCCATACAGGGATCGAAAGAGTGGACCGTCCGGAGCACCTCGACCGGTTTCTCGGGGTCGGCGATGGGCGTCTCCAGGAGGGCTTCCTCCCAGGCGCCTCGCTGCCCTTTTGCGTCACGAGGGGAGCCGTTCCAGGTGCTCGGGACGACGAGCTGGTAGTTCGCGATCTTCTTGTCCTTGATCACCACCCAGTGGCCGAGCGCACCCCGCGGAGCCTCTTCGAAACCGACCCCTTCAGCCTCTTTTGGCCAGGAATCGGGGTTCCACTTTTTGCTATCCGCGACGGCGAGGTTTCCCGAGTTCATGTTCTTCTCGAGCGTGCCAAGCCACGATTCGAGATGCGGCACCAGCAGTTGCGTCTCCAGCGCCCGGGCGGCGATGCGGCCCATCGTGCTCATGAGGTCAGCAGGCTGGAGCGAGAGCTTCGACAGGAGGCCATCGACGGCCTTGACGACTTCCGCCTGTTTCGCTGCATAGGCGACGAGCACGCGCGCGAGGGGCCCGACTTCCATCGCCTGGCCGTCGTAGCGGGGGGCCTTCAGCCAGGAGTAGCGATCGAAGCCTTCAAGCGTCTCGAACGGGGGATTCGGGCCCTGGTACTTCGGATTCGTCTCGCCCTTCCATGGGTGCTTGCCGGCCGTGTCGTCGCCTTCGTACTCGTAGTACGAATGGGCGACCGTCTCGCTGATCTTCTGGTGATCCAGTGACTCGACCCTGCCCAGGTTGCGGCCGAGGATGCGGCCGGCGGGGAACATGTTGGTCTTCGCGTCCCCGGTCTGGTCGGTGAAATCACCGTAGACCATGTAGTTGCCGATTCCCTTGCCGACCGAGAACCAGCTCTTGTACGCCCCGGCGACGAGGGTCACATCGGGGATAAGCACCTGGTCGACGAACGTCCGTGCGTTCGCAAGCATGGTCTTGATCTGTGCCATCGACGTGGAGTTCAAGCCGGTGGGCGAATCCGGGGCCATGCGGAGCGCCATGCCACCGACCGCGTACGTCTGTGGGTGAGGGTTCTTCCCGCCGAGGACGGCGTGGATGCGGACGATGTCCCGCTGCCACTCGAGCGCTTCGAGGTAGTGGGCGACGGCGAGAAGGTTGGCTTCGGGTTCGAGGGTGTAGGCAGGATGGCCCCAGTAGCCGTTCGCGAACGGCCCGAGCTGTCCGGTCCCGACGAAGGCGTTGAGGCGGGACTGAATGCCCTTGAAGTAGTCAGCGCTGGACTTTGGCCAGGCTGAAATTGACTGGGCGAGGGTGCTCGTCTTTGCCGGGTCGGCTTTCGTCGCAGAGACGACGTCCACCCAGTCGAGCGCGTGAAGGTGATAGAAGTGGATGACGTGGTCGTGAAGGAACTGGGTGCCGGCGATCAGGTTCCGGACGAGGCGGGCGTTCTCCGGGATGACAATCCCGAGGGCATTCTCGACTGCGCGGACGGAGGCAAGGGCGTGGACCGTGGTACAAACGCCACAGGCGCGCTGGGCGAACATCCACGCATCACGCGGATCGCGTTCCCTCAGGATCATCTCAAGCCCGCGGAACATGGTGCCGGAACTCCATGCATCGGCGACCTTGCCAGAGGTGACCTCGGCTTCGATGCGGAGGTGGCCTTCGATTCGGGTAATCGGGTCAATTGCTATCCGGGCCATCGCCGTCACCTCCCTGGGCCGTTTGCACTCCTGCTGCGGGCGTAAAGATACCCGCCGAGCCCGACAATGGCGGCCGCGGCGACGGCTCCACCGGCGACTTCGACTGCGCCAATGCCACCATCATCGCCGCCACCGCTGCTGCTCGGGCCGGAATCTCCACCACTCTGGCTACCGCTCGAAGAGCCGGGCACCGGAGTCTGGTAGTCCACTGGCGTCGGCGCCGCGATGACCTTCGGCTCACCCTCAACGTAGAAGGGGACCATGGTGTCCCAGAACCGCGGGGTGGTGCAGCCAACGCAGCCGTGGCCCGATGCGACGGGCCAACTCGTGCCACCGTTAAACTTGATTGTGGAGCAATTCGCGACGGTGGAGGGCCCTTTGCAGCCCATCTGGTAGAGGCACCAGCCAGCCCGGTGGCCGGCATCGCCCCACTCCTTGACGAACTCCTTCTTGCGGAAATGCGGAAGGGACTCGCAACGTTGGTGGACGGAATCACCGTAGGCAAAGAGTGGCCGGCCGAGCTCGTCGGTGGCAGGGAACTCCTTGAGTGTCAGGTACTGCACGATCGTGGCGGTCAGGTTCTCCGGGTTCATGGGGCAGCCTGAGAGGTTGATGACCTTCTTATCCTTGATGAAGCCCGAGACCCCGACAGCACCGGTGATCCCGCCCCGAGCGGCCGGGATGCCTCCATCGAAGGCGCAGCTGCCCACGGCGATGACGCCAAGCGCCCCGGCACAGACCTCTTTCACGATCTCCGCGAAGGCGCGCCCGCCGACGGTGCAGTAGACGCCGCCGTCGGCGAGGGGAATCGAACCCTCGACTACAGCGATGTACCCGTTGGGGTACTTCGCCATCGTGGCTTCGCGGGCGGCCTCGGCCTGTGTGCCGGCGGCAGCCATGAGCACTTCGGAGTAATCAAGCGAGAGTGTGTCGAGGATGACCTCGGCGACGGTCGGCTTGTTCGCGCGGAGAAGGGCCTCGGTGTTTCCTGCGCAGTCCTGGCCGTTCAGCCAGATAACCGGCACCCGGGGCGACGCCTGGAGTGCCGAAGCGATGATGTGGGCATACCTGGGGGGGAGGGCCAGCACTCCGCTCATCGCCGCACAGAACTTCAGGAATGAACGACGGGAGACGCCTCTCCGCGCGAGTTCGGCGCTCAAGTCGACAGGCGGCGCCTGTTCAAGAGCGTCCGTTCGCACTCCCGATAAGGCCCGGATCGGGGCGCCGATATCGTGGCCGAACGCCCTGGCCGTTTCAACACGGCGCGCGCCTCCCGGACGCCTCGAGGCGGGGCGGTCTGCCATGTTAATCGCTGTGCCCAAGGGCGGAGATGGGCATCAGCAGTGCGACGAGCTGGTCATCGGTGAGCTGCGAGACACGATCCCCGAGGACCTCCATGCTGACATGATCCGGCGGAACGGCCCCCACCAACTGGCAAGCGAGCATGTGGCTTTCGAGGTAGGCCAAGGCAAGAGTCATCATTTCGCCCCGCCCGAGAGCCTTGAGTGTCGCAGAGCCCTTCTGAATCGGAGTCGGTTCCAAACAGCGCCTCCTGATGTGGTGCTTACTCCACCCTAGGCACTGGGACTGGACGACTCGTGGGCTGAAGGTCTCCGGATTGCGGGCCATTCGGGCGGAAATGCTGGATGGCGGGCGGCTCACAGACACCCTTCAGTCACGATGTCCACCCAGTAGGAAGCCTCGACCGGGATCGTGATCGAGCCCAGCGGCACCCAGAGTGTGCCTCCACCGATTGCGGGACATGCATACGAGACAGAGTAGGAACCGGGGAGGATGCTCGCCTCGTACCAGCCATCCGAGCCCGACGTCACCGTGTAGGTGTGGCCGCCGCCAACGAAGCGGACGACGCATCCGCCGCAGGTCTCCTCGGGGCCACCGAAGATGGAGAAGTAGACGGTGCCGAAGACATCAACTGCAGAGATTGGCGGTGTAGTCGGCGTGGCAGTGGGCACTGGCGTCTTCGTGGGCGGAATAGACGTGCTGGTGGGCGGGACAGAGGTCTTCGTCGGCGGGATGGCCGTGGATGTCGGAGGGATCTGAGTGCTCGTCGAGGGGACTCCCGTGTTGGTCGGGGGCGGGGCCGTGGCGGTGCCGACGGCCGGCGTCCCAGTTGAGGACTGCGTAGCCGAGCCTGCGGCTGTTGGGCTGCCGGTCTTTGAAGCGGAGGCTGTCACTCCTGGGGTTCGGGAACCGGGGGAGGCGGACGGTGACGCGGTCCGTGTCCTGGTGGCGTTCCCCGCGGTGGTTGGGGTGACTTCCCCTGGCGATGCGCCTTCATCGTCATCGCCGCCGGTTACCACGCAGGTGAGGAGGGCCGCGACGGCCAGGACTGCGCCGCCCGCGAAGGCGAAGAGGAGCGTCCGCAGTCCGGAACGCGGTTGAGCCGTCGCGGGCGGGGGCGGCGACTCGCCGGAGAGTGACTCGCCGCAGGACTCGCAGAAACTCGCATCGTTTGGTTGCTCAGCACCGCAGTTCGGACAAAACATTCGGTCGTCACCATCCCTGGGGGAGCGCCGGAATCGCGGGCGCGTCCGTCCGAACCGAGTATTCCGCCGAGGAGCTCCGAGGACAGCGGCCACAGGGGGCAGGCTGTGGGGCCGATCGAACGTTTACGGACCCAACTCGCAGCAGGGGCCGAATGGGCGGCGACTTTTGGCCGCGGGGACGCCGACTTCGCCCGTGAGAACGACGACGATAGGCGGCGGAGGGTGCCATGTTTTGTGAGTCCTGTGGGAAGAAGGTCATCGACGGGGCTGCGTTCTGCCAGGAATGCGGCGCCCGGGTTGTGACGAACGAGGCGGCGGCGCCTCAGGCTGAGGCATCGGAAATTGCCTGTGGACAGTGCGGCGGGACGAATGCGCCCGGCTCCGCGTTCTGTGACGCGTGCGGCCAGCCGCTTGGCAGCGGCGCGGAGCGCTCGGGCGGCGGCATAGGCGGACTGTTGGGGAAGGCTGCCGGGGCAGGCGCGGGACTGGGCGCAGCTGGAATGGCGGCGGCGACACAGTTCGGGGGAGGCCAAGCTACCGGGGAAGCGGCGGCCGCCGCTGGTCCCGTTCCCGGCAGCGCCGCCGGCACGGCGTCTTCCCTGGGCGAGTCGATCACCCGGGCCGCGGCAGACGCAGCCGAGGGCATCGAGGGCGCCGCCGAAGGGGCCGCATCGGCGGGAGCGGGTGGTGCAGCGTCGGACATCGGAGATGCGGTATCCCGCGCGGCAGGAGATGTCGCTCGGGCGGCGAACGCCGGCGTCCCGCCCGCTGGAGAGACATCGATCCCTGCCGGAGGCACTCCCGGGGCAGAAGCGTCTCTCGCGACACCGGGTACTGGATTGCCCGCGAGCGGCGGACCGGCCGCCGCGCCCGGGGGTCAGGCAGCGCCAGGGGCGGGCTCCCCCACGAGTGGAGGGGGCGCACAAGGCGGAGCGGGGACTGGGCCTTCATCCGGCGGCCCGGGCAGCCCCACAGGCCCCGGCTTCACCGAGCCAGTCCGCGTCGGCGGCCAGCCCGCAGGCACTCCTGGCGGACCAACCGGGCCGGGCAGCCCCACAGGCCCCGGTTTCACCGAGCCAGTCCGCGTCGGCGGCCAGCCCGCAGGCACCCCTGGAGGACCAACCGGGCCGGGAGGCCCGACAGGCCCAGGCTTCACCGAGCCAGTCCGTGTTGGCGGCCAGTCCGCGGGCATCCCTGGCGGACCAACCGGGCCGGGGGGCCCCACAGGCCCCGGCTTCACCGAGCCAGTCCGCGTCGGCGGCCAGCCCGCAGGCGCCCCTGGCGGACCAACCGGGCCGGGAGGCCCAGCAGGCCCCGGCTTCACCGGGCCCGTCCGTGTTGGCGGTCAGCCCGCGGGCACCCCTGGCGGACCAACCGGGCCGGGAGGCCCGACAGGCCCAGGCTTCACCGGGCCCGTCCGTGTTGGCGGTCAGCCCGCGGGAATCCCCGGCGGAACGGCTGGGCCTGGCGGGCCCGGGCCGGTACGGGTCGGAGGCGCTGCCGGCGCAGCGGCGGGCGTAAGGTCCGGTGTCTCTCTCATCCGGATCATCGTGATCGCGATCGCAACGCTCGGGGGCCTCGTGATTGGAGCCATCGTGATGGGCGCCGTCCTGATTTTCACGGGGACACCAGAGGCGTGCGCGGACCGGACGATCCCGGTTTCGACTGCAGCCGCCCAGCAATCGCGGACGCTCTGGAAGGAGTTCAAGGCATCCGCGGCCACGGGCCCGGCGTCGGTAACGTTCAGCGAGACGCACATCACTTCACGCGGCGTCGAGTGGGTTGAGGAGAAAGACGCGCCTGTCGAGGATCTGCAGGTCTACCTTTGCCCCAGCGGATACGGCGAGGCAACGGGTACGGTCTCGTACCTCGGACGCGACATCAAGGTGTTGGCGCGCGGAACGCTCGACCTTTCCGGCGATCGGCCCCGGATCGAGGTGAAGTCGGTTGAAGCAGGGAACCTGCCCTCGGCAGTTGGCACCCGGATCGTCAACGCCATCCTGAACACGAACGACCTGAAGACGCTGGATCTGTCGGTCACTCCGGACACGATGAAGATTGTCGACCAGAGTGTGACGCTGACGAAGAGGTAGCGGGCCGCCGGCGCGACGCTGCCCGGCAGAGCGGGAATGGGTCAGGCAGGAGCCTGGCCTATTCGCTGGTTCGGGACGAACCGGGAGACGGCTGCGGCCACACCGCCTAGCAGAAGCAGGTACACGCCGAAGGCGACGTCGACATCGAGTTCTTTCCACTTGCTGGTGATGAACTGGTACTCGATGACTGCGATGGCCGTGAGCAGGCTCCCGGCCACCATCGGGACGTTCGGAAGGAGCCGCTGCCATGGTCCCCCGGCGCGACCAAGGCGCGCGAGGACCATCGCCGCGAGCCCGGCAGCGGCAAGCAACAGGACGAGATACCCGTCGAGCTTGTCGGTGCTCAGCCAGTCGCCGATGCGGAAGCGAGCGTCGGCGTCCAACGGGCCGGCTCCAAACGGGCCGGACGAGATCCAGTCGAAGAAGACGCTAAGAAACGCGGCAGCGAGGCCGCCGCCAAGTACGAGGTCGCGCCAGGTTAGTGCCTTGCCGCCGGCCGCACTCGCCGGGGTCGCTGGGGGTGGAACGCGGCGCGCAGGAGGGCGGGGGGCGGCGCGCGAACCAAAAGGATCGGCTCGATGTGGTGCGGCCGCCTGTTGTGGTGTCCGAGGAGCAGGAGACTCGACGGCCGACGGCAATTGCGGCGTGCCGCACTTCCCGCAGAAGCGCGCTCCGTGCTTGAGGGCGTTGCCGCAGGAGCCGCAGACCTCCGCCACCGGCGCGGCGGGCGCCACCGCTGGAGCTTCGACGCGCGCTACCGCCTGGGATGCCTTTGCGCCGCAGGCGGCACAGAACCGGGCGTCGGGGGCCAACTCCGAACCGCACGAGGAGCATGCCGCTGGAGCCGGGGGATGAGGGAGCGCCTCTGGAGCCGTGCTGGCACCGCAGGAGGGACAGAAGCGCGCTCCAAGTTTGACCAAGGCGCCGCAGGACTGGCACGTCGCCGGTGGCTCCTGGCGTGCACCACACGCGGGGCAGAATGCCGCACCCTCGGCGATCAAGGTCCCACAGGACGTACAGGAGACAGGTGTCGCAGCCATGCATTTCCCCCAGGCAGGTTTCCAGCGGGCTTTTGCGGGCCCGGGACAACTATGCCCTGCGCACTTGCGTACCGAGATGTCCGATTGGCCCCGAATTGGATGCCATCCGGGGCCGAGTAGGAGGGAGCCGCAGGGCGGAGCGTACGCGCGGGAACAGCTGCGTCGCGCGGAGGCCCGCGCGGGTCGAGTTTGTGCGCACGTTGGCGGAGTCTGCCCGCGAGGAGCGCAGTTGGCTCCCCGGAGACGTTGCCCGGAGCGGAACAACTTCTGGGAGAATGCAGCATGAGCAATCGGGTGCGGACCATCATCCTCGGCGCAGCAGGGCGAGACTTTCACAACTTCAACATGGTGTACCGGGACGACCCGGCGACCGAGGTCGTGGCTTTCACAGGCGCGCAGATCCCCGGGATCTCCGGGCGACGGTATCCGGCTTCACTGGCGGGGCCGCTGTACCCTCACGGGATCCCGATCGAAGACGAAGCCCACTTCGAGGACCTCTGCCGGAAGCTCGGGGCAAACCGGGTCGTCTTCGCCTACAGCGACGTGACCCACGAAGCAGTCATGCACGCGGCCTCCCGTTCGCTCGCCGCCGGCGCCGACTTTGTCCTGCTCGGCCCCGGGAGCACCTGTCTGGAAGCGAACGTGCCGGTCGTCGCGGTGACGGCAGCGCGGACGGGCTCAGGGAAGTCGCCGCTTTCGCGGTGGATCGCCGGGCGGATTGCGAGCCACGGGCGGAAGGTCGCGGTGGTGCGTCATCCCATGCCCTACGGCGACCTTGGACGGCAGCGAGCGCAGCGGTTCGCATCGAAGGCAGACATTTCGGCAGCGGAGTGTACGGCGGAGGAGCGCGAGGAGTACGAAGCGCACGTAGCCGCGGGCTCCGTGGTGTTCGCCGGAGTGGACTACGCGGCGGTGCTCGCGGAAGCCGAAGCGGAGGCCGACGTCATCGTGTGGGACGGCGGGAACAACGATTTCCCGTTCTTCCGGCCGGACATCCAGGTTGCTGTGCTGGACGCGCTCCGGGCGGACCAGGCGGAAGCCTACCATCCGGGAGAAGCCGTGCTCCGGATGGCCGATGTCATTGTCGTTAGCAAGACGAACGCCGCGACTCATGAACAGGTCGAAGCAGCCGAACACGCGGCCCGCCACCTCAACCCAAGCGCGACGGTGGTGCGCGGGGCGCTGCCGATCCACCTCGACGATCCTGGGGCCGTCCGCGGAAGGCGGGTACTGGTCGTGGATGATGGACCGACGATCACGCACGGCGGGATGCCGTACGGCGCGGGTTTCGTGGCTGCGCAGGAGGCGGGTGCGCGGGAGATCCTCGACCCGCGGGCCCATGCCGCCCGCGCGATCCGGGAGGTCTATTCGGCTTACCCGCACATCGGGCCCGTGTTGCCGGCCGTCGGCTACAGCGAACACCAGATCGAGGGGCTCCGAGCGACCATCAACGCTTCGGGCGCTGAGGTTGTCGTTTCGGGGACGCCGATCGACCTGGCTGCCCTGATCAAGGTGTCGATGCCCATCATCCGGGCGCGCTACGAGTTCTCCGAAGTAGGGCACCCGGTACTTGAGACGATGGTGATGAAGGCAGTCGCCGCTGCGACGGCGAATCACCCGCGGTAGGCCGCCTCGCCGAGACTCAAGCGGGGAACGCCGGCGGGAGAGGGATCTCGTTTTCGGTCGCCCAGGTGTCTAGCCAGCCGACCACATCCTCCGCCGGCGGAGCGGGCGGGGTGCTGAACGAATCCATCGACGCCCTGATGGGGGCGGCGGCGGCAAGCGCGTCGTAGGCCTCGGGAGTGAGGAGGACGGCCGCGGGGCGGCCGTCTTGGGTGATGACCAGCGGCGAACCAGAGTCGCGCAGCTGGCGGAGCAGCTTCGCGGCGTTGGCCTTGAATTCGCCAAGCGGGACGATGCCGGTAGAGACGCTGAGAGTGCTCAAATTCGATACCTCGTCCGGTACTTTAGCTCCCGGACGATTCGCGGCCAGCAAGTACGAGCTCGAGGCAGTGTTCGACAAGCGGGTGCCCCGAATCGACAATCGGAATCCATGACCGAGCCGAGCATCACGGATTCCATGCTGGCGCGCGTGGGCGGCGCGGACGCCATCTCGCGCATTGTCGAGTCGTTTTACGTGCGCATCGAGGCGGACAGCCACATGCGTCCGATCTATCCGGAAGACCTGGAGCCGGGCAAGGAAAAGCTCAAACTGTTCCTGCTGCAGTGGCTCGGGGGACCGCCCGCGTACTCCCAGCGGTATGGGCACCCGCGACTTCGAATCCGCCACTTTCCATTCGTCATCGACGACCTGGCAGCGGGGCGCTGGCTGCGCTACATGCGCGAAGCCTGGCAGGAAGAGGGCGTCGCCGACGATGTTGTCGGCGTCGTTTTCGAACGGTTCGGTCCGCTGGCGCACCATATGGTGAATGCGAACCAGGATGTGCCGCGGGACCCGGTCGGCGAGTCCCGGCTGGAGTGAGTTCCGGTGAACCGGGTGACCGATACCTGAAACCCGGCGCCGCACCGTAGAATCGCTCGCCATGAGTGACCCAGTGCTGAAGGACGTCCGCGTCCTCGAAATTGGCGGTGGGATCCCGGTCGCATTCGCGGCCAGGTGGCTGGCGGGGTTCGGCGCGGACGTGGTGCGCCTGGACCCGGCAGAGGAATCGCTGACTACGGACGAGCAGGTGTATCTCCTGGCGGGGAAGCGGAGGGTAGCGCCGACGTCCGACCCACGGGCGCTGGCGCTGGCAGCTGACATCGTCATCGAAGGGGACAACCCGGGTGACATCGTGAAACATCTCCGGCGGGTGCAGCCCGAAGCCCTGCGCGCCAGGAAGCCCGGGCTGGTGGTCGTGTCGATCACTCCGTTCGGGCAGGACGGCCCCTACGCAGGCTTTGAGGCTTCGAACATCACCTCGTTCGCGATGGGCGGAATTATGTCGCTCACCGGCATGCCACAGCGGGAACCGCTCGTCACGGGCGGAAGCCAGGCGCTCTACCTGGGCGGGCTGAACGGCTTTGGGGCGGCCGTGACGGCTTACCTGGGTTCGCTTATTCACGGCGAAGGCGACTGGGTCGACATTTCCCTGCAGGAGTGCATGGCCGGGATGCTCGAGCTCTATGGGCCGGGCGGGGCGTACAACGGGACGGCGAGCATGCGCGCGGGGAATCACGTCCGGGCATCATGGGGGATCTACCCGTGCGCGGACGGGTTTGCAGGGGTGTGCGCGCTCGAACGCCAGATCCCTGCGCTCTTCAGCGTCGTCGGCGACCCGGAGCTGGGGGAGCCACGTTTTCGGGATCGGATGGAGCGACCGAACCACGACGACGAGCTGCAGGCGAAGTTCTACGCGTGGTTCGCCGAGCGCACGAAGCAGGAGATACTGGACCTGGGGGCGACGTACAAGGTGCCGTTCGGCGCGGTCATGACTCCGGGCGACCTGCTTGCCAACGCCAGCCTGGCTGAGCGCCATTTCTTCGATGCCATAGGGACGCCGGATGGCGTCGCAATGGTGCCCGGGAGGCCCTTCGTGGGGCTGCCGTGGGTACCGGGAGAACTCCATGGGGCCGGCGCCGACACCACTGGCGTGCTTGCCGAGTGGCTCGGGGCGCGGCCATGAAGAAGCTGCCCCTCGAAGGTATCCGCGTCGCCGACCTGACGATGATGTGGGCCGGTCCCTTCGCCACGCGCGTGCTGGCGGAAATGGGCGCGGAGGTCATCAAGATCGAGTCGCCACGTGCGTGGGACAACATTCGCACGCTCATCCCCCTGCCTGACGAGGCCGAACCCTGGAATGCGTCGTGGTACTTCAACGACTACAGCCGCGACAAGAAGTCCCTGACGCTGGACCTGGCGCAGGAGTTGGGACGGCAGACGTTCCTGAAGCTCGCGGCGAAGTGTGACGTGGTCATCGAGAACTACCGCGCGGACGTGCTGGACAACCTCGGGCTCGGCCTCGAGACGCTGCGGGCGGCGAAGCCGGACATCATCCTGGTGAGCATGGCGGGTTATGGAAAGACCGGGCCCGAACGCGACCAGGTGGGCTTCGGGCCGATCATCGAGCAGATGAGCGGGCTGGCTTCGTTGACCGGTTATGGGGACGACGGCGTGCCCATGAAGACCGGGCTCTCCTATGGCGACCCGGTCGCGGGGATGGCAGCTGCAGCCGCAGTCGCGCTGGCGCTCATCCAGCGGCGGAAGACCGGTGAGGGGGCGTTCATCGACCTTGGCCAGCGGGAGGTGATGTCGACGCTCATCGGTGAAGCCTTCGTGGCCGCCTCGCTCCGCGGCGAAGAGACCACGCAGCACGGGAACCGCGACGCCCGCTCCTTCGCACAGGGCGTTTACCGCTGTGCCGGCGAAGAGCAGTGGGTGGCAATCACCTTCCGGACCGAGGGGCAGTGGAACGATTTCGCCCACCACTTCGGACTCGAAGCGGGCCCTGGGGGACTGAGTGCGAGTGCCCGGCTGGACGAGATCGACCGCTGGCTCTCGGAGTGGACAGCCGGGAAGGACCCACAGTGGGTGCTCGAACAACTGGCGGCGCGGGCTATCCCGGTCGGACGGGTGCTCGACACGGTGACGGTGCATGAGGACCGGCACCTGAATGAACGCGGGTTCTGGAAGGAGCTTCCACACCCGCGAATGCACGCATGGAAGCAGCCGCGCAGCGCCTGGCAGCTCCGCGAAGCAAGGCCGGAGATGAAGCGCCACGCGCCACTCTTCGGCGAGCACAACGATGAGATCTTGCGGGGTCTCCTGGGGTTGGGGGATGCCGAGATGGCGGAGTTGGAGCGCCTGGTCATCATTTCGGGCGCCCCCGTGAACCCGGGAATCGGTTAGGAGGGAGTTCATGTCGCAACCGCATGACCGGCTCCTCGCGGGGCTCAGAATCATCGACGCCGGGCAGGTCCTCGCTGGTCCGTTCGTCAGCTCGCTACTCGCTGACATGGGCGCCGAGGTGATCCGTATCGAGATGCCCTCGCTCAAGGGGGACGTCGCGGCGCACACGAACTCGAGCCGCGCAGGCGAGCAGCGCAACAAGAAGTCCGTCACGCTCGACCTTCACCGCCCCGAGGCGGCGCCGGTGCTGAAGCGGCTCGTGGCGGCGGCGGACGCGATCGTCGAGAACTTCTCGCCGGGGACGGTCGAGCGCTGGGGCATCGGGCCGGACGACCTGAACGAAGCGAACCCGCGGCTGATCTACGTGCGCATCTCTGGATTCGGACAGACCGGGCCGTACCGCGACCGCACCTCGTACGACCGGATCGGACAGGCGATAGGCGGGCTCATCTACGTCACCGGGGAGGCGGACCAACCGCCGGTCCATCCCGGCTACATGCTCGGGGACTACGTGAGCGGGACGTTCGGGGCGCTGGCGATCCTCGCCGCGGTCTATCACAGGGACAACGCGAACTGCGACGAACCGCAGGTGGTGGACCTCTCGCTCTACGAGTCGATTTTTCGCTACAGCGGGCCGATGGCGGCCGAGTACAGCCGCGAGGGCATCATCCGCGAGCGCCGTGGAAATGTCCGCTCGTGGTCCATCCCCGGCGAGCAGTTCCTGACGCGGGACGGGCACTGGGTGCTGGTGCTGGCGCTCAATCCCCAGATCTTCCAGCGCCTGTGCGATGCAATGGGCCTGCCGGACCTGCCCCAGGACCCGAAGTTCTGCGACCACGAATCCCGGCTGGCGAACGAGGCGGAACTCCACCAGGTGATCCGCGAGTGGGTAAACGCCCAGGATGCGAAACCGCTGTACGCAGTGCTCGATGCATTCCGGGTACCGTACGGCCCGGTGAACAGCATCGCCGATATCTTCGCCGACCCACACTTCGCGGCTCGGGAAGACCTGGTGAGCATCGACGACCCGCATGTCGGGCCGGTGATTACTCCGGCGCCGTATCCCCGGCTGTCGCATGCGGCCGGGCGGGTCTACAACCCGGCGCCATCGGTCGGCGAGCACAACGACGAGATCTATCGCGGGCTGCTTGGAATGACGCACGGTGAGATTGAGACGCTGGGACGAGACGGGGTGATCTAGGCGTGGCCTAGACCTCGACGATCAGCTTCTCGAGGCCGCGGAAGCCCGGGACCGTCTTCCAGACCAGCTCCTGTTCCGGCATGCGGAGGTTCGGGAAGCGGGCGAGGAGCGTCTCGAGCCCGATCTGGGCTTCGAGCCGAGCGAGGGGGGCGCCGAGGCAGTAACGGCGGCCGCCGCCGAAAGCGAGGTGGTCGATGTCTTCACGGGTAACATCGAACTTGTGCGGGTCCTTGTGGAGGCGGGGATCATAGTTGGCGGCGCCGATAGCCAGGGTGACGGATTGGCCCCTGTGCATCGGGCAGCCGGCGAGCTCGCGTTCGTCGACAGCGATGCGGCCGGTGAAGGTGACCGGGCCTTCGTAGCGAAGCATCTCTTCGATCGCGTTCGTGATGAGTGACGGGTTGTCCCGCAGGATCTGCACCTGGTCCGGCTGCTGAAGCAGATTCTTCAGGCCGTTGCCCAGCAGGTCCGTGGTAGTGACGTTCCCGGCGCCAAGCAGGAGGGCGACCATGGAAACGACCTCTTCGTCGTTGAAGAAGTTGCCCTCGTCTTCGGCGTGGAGGAGGGCGGTGATGAGGTCGTCTTTGGGTTCGGCGCGGCGCTCGGCGATGGCTTTGCGCAGGTAGGTTTCGAGCTGTTCGCGGGCCACCTTCGCCCGCTGCTGCTTCTCCTCGCCGGCGAACGGGTCGAAGCCGGCGGCGACGCCGTCGTCGGTCCAACGCTTGAAGTCGGCCTGATCGTTCGGGTCAACGCCGAGCATTTCGGCGATAACGATGGTGGGGTAGGGCTGACAGAACGCCTTCATGAGGTCGAAGGAAGACTGTCCTTCGACCTTATCTATCAGTTCGTTGGCGATTTCGCCGATGCGGCCCCGCATCTGTTCGATGGAGCGGGGAGTGAAGGCCCTGGTCACGAGGCCGCGGAGGCGATCGTGGTCGGGTGGGTCGAGGAAGAGCATAGAGGGCTCGCGGGTGTCATCGGTGAACCGGCGCCGGAAGTTCGCCATGAAGCTGGATTCGTCGGCCTTCCGCGGGTCCACGTTCAGATCGCGGTCGTTGAGAATCTGCTGGACATCCTCGAAGCGGCCAACAATGTAGCGCCCGAACAGTTCGTCATAGACGGCGCGGCCTTGCTCGCGGACATCATCGAGGAGGGTGAACGGATCCTTCTGATACTCGGGGTTCGCGGGAGAGAGGCCCATGCCAAGGGTGGGAGGGGTCTGTTGCTGTGTCATCGTGCGGCTCGATGTCTGGGGATTGCGGTAGCCTAACAAACGCGAAAAGGGTTCGAAAGCATCTCGGGAAATGTTGGGCTGCCGAACCGCGAGCGCTCAGGGAGCGCGTGCCGCTAGCGCAAAGCCCAGGTCCAGCGAGATGTGAGCGAGAGCGGGCGGCCCGGCGCGGCAAAGTCCGCTCCTTCAGAAGACGGTGTAGCGCCTGCAGAGAGGTTGAAGGCATCGGGGGGACATGTCTGGGGTTCAACGCAGAACGCCTGCGGAGGCGTATAGACCTGGAGATGCGGCCGCGGGCAGGCAAAGGCGACGGTGAGCGAGAGCCGGTCCCAATCGATTCTCGCAGCGGGGGTCTGAAAGCCGGTGTAGCAGTCATCCAAACGCCGGGCGCCGAGCGGGGCACCCTCGAGCGCGAAATCACCCGAGGGCGTGGCGAGTTCGCCGGTTGGCAGGTGGTCTCTGAGCACATGCCGGTTACCGGCCGGGACGGCAAGCCCAACATCCCGGGAACCTGCCACATCGCGGCGAAACCACGGGTGCCATCCGCAGCCAGCGGGGAACGCTTCCCTGGCCGAACGGACCTCGAGCTTTAGTGCGAGATAGCCTGGGCCGAGTTCAACTCGCTGCCATGCCCGGCCCTCCCACGGCCAGCCGGCACCGAAACCGCACACCATTTCCACAACCCGTCCGGCCCGAGCCACCACCTGCCACGGCTGGTCAAATACAAGCCCGTGGAGCGCCTGGCCGGCCGCATCGAGGGGAACGGCGTACTCGCGTCCAGCCCAGAAGAACCTCCCGCCGCGAATCCGGTTCGGCCAAGGGGCCATGGGGTAGCAGCCGCCGGCGAACGGCTCGCGCGCGTACATGGCCGGCTCGGGCGGCGCGAACAGGAGTGGTTCCTCGCGACCGTCGATTTCCACGAAGAGCTGGTGGATACGCCCGCCGTAGCGAGGTTCGATGAGGGCGCGGGCGCCGGATGCGCGGAGTTCGATCGCCACCGGAGCGAATCGTGCGCGCCGAGCGATGCCTGGGACAAGTGCCGGGTTACACTGGATGCATGCCCCGGATACTCCTCTTCGACATCGATATGACGATGGTACGCACCGACGGCGCGGGCCGCGGAGCGATGGATGCGGCGTTTCGCCAGCAGTTCGGAATCGAGCAAGCGACCGAAGGGATGGTATTCGACGGCCGGACCGACCATGGCATCTTCAACGAGTGCCTCGAACGTCACGGGCTTGGTGGAAGAGACCTGAGTTCACATTTCGAGCGGATCGCGGAGAGTTATCTCGACCATCTCCCGGGCCGTCTCGCGGAGAAGGGTGGGGTCGTGCTCCCAGGCGTCCGCGAATTGCTTGGCGCGCTCGCGGACGAGGATGCGGTGGTCGGGCTGGCGACAGGAAACCTTCGGCGGGGAGCGGCGCACAAGCTCCGGCACTTCGGCCTCTGGGAGCACTTCGCGGGCGGAGGATTCGGAGACCGGCATACCGTCCGCGCTGAACTGGTGCGCGACGGCATTGCCGAGTTGGAGACAAAGTTCGGACTGGCGGCCGGCAGTGCCGGGGTGATCGTGCTTGGCGACACCCCGCTCGATATCGACGCAGCGCACCTGGCGGGGGCGCGAGCGCTGGGCGTAGGCACCGGCCGGTACTCGCCGGAACAGCTGCGCGAAGCAGGCGCAGAGTTTGCACTTGCCGACCTTGGGAACACACCAGAGGTGCTGAAGATCCTGCTGGGTTGAGCGACGATAGCGCAGTGATGGCGCGCGTGTAGACTCGGGCAAGCACTTCATCAGTGGGTAACGATTCATGGGGCATGAAATAGCGTCTGCGGGCGGGGCGAGTGCAGAAAACGCCTCGCGCCGTATCTATTACGGGTACTGGCTGATCGGCGCTGCGTTCGTCGCCCAATTCGTCGCCGTTGGCTCGCAGAACTACGTCGTCGGCGCGTTTCTGAAGCCGATGACGACGGAACTGGACTGGACCCGATCGGAATTCACGCTGTCGCGGACGCTAGCCCAGGTGATCATGGCGTTCACGGGCTTCTTCATCGGTGGACATGTGGACCGCAACGGCGGCCGGAAGTTGATGCTGGTTGGCATCGTGATCCTGTCGACATCGCTCTTCTCCATGAGCTATGTGCAGTCGTTGTGGCAGTGGATCGCCCTGAACGGGATGGCGATGACGATCGGCGCGGCGATGATCGGGAACCTCGTCGTAAACGTGACACTTTCCAAATGGTTCGTCGAGAAACGCGGCCTCGCAGTGGCACTGGCTTCGATGGGCGTTTCCTTCGCCGGGGTGCTCCTGACTCCCGTGATGACGGCCGTGATCGATGAATGGGGCTGGCGCTGGGGCTGGCGCTGGATGGGCATCGGTGCGGCTGTGCTGATCATTCCGATATCGATGGTGATGCGGCGCGCCCCGGAAGACTACGGGCTCCACCCGGATGGGAAGTCGCCGGAGGACGTGGCATCCGGTGGGGGGATGAAAGCCACCGCGGACTTCGCGTCATCGCTGACGCGGCAAGAGGCCCTGCGGACCGTTTCGTTCTACATGCTGGTCTTCGCGTTCGGGATGTTCGGTCTAACCATCGGCGTCATGCTGTTGCACACGATCCCGTTCATGACTGACGCGGAGTACAGCCGCTCGACGGCGGCGTTCATGATCACCCTCGCGTCCATCCCCGCGCTGATCTCCAAGCCGTTCTGGGGGCTGTTGATGGACAAGACGGACCCAAAGCGGCTTGCCTCGATCAGTGCGGTCATCACCGGTGTCTCGCTGATCGTCATCACGACCTCCGTGAAGGCACATAACGACCCTATCATCTGGGGAGGGTTTCTCCTCCTGGGGTTCGGTTGGGGCGGAATGATCCCATTGCAGGAACTGATCTGGGCGACATTCTTCGGCAGGCGCCACCTCGGCTCGGTGCGCAGCGCGGGGCTGCCATTCTCACTCTTCCTGGGGGCGGGCGCCCCCCTGCTGGTCTCGATGTACGTGGACCGCGTCGGCGACTACGACGGCGCGCTGCTCGCCGTCGCGGGGATGAACCTGGCCGCAGCGGTCCTACTGCTGTTCATCAAGAAGCCGATGCGAGCCGGCGGGTTGGTACCGGCGCGCGAATCGACAGCACCTTCTTAGGCAGCCACAATCGCGGAATGCTCCGCCTCGGACTCATCGGTTCCCAGTTCATCGGCAATCTCTACTGCCATTCCCTCGGGCAGGTAGACGGCATCGAAGTGACCGCGGTCGCCTCGCCAAACACGGCGGAGCAGTTCGCCGGGCGATGGGGGATCGGCGCGCATTACGCCGATTGGCGCGAAATGGTCGCGAACGGGCCGATCGACGCGGTCGCGATTGCCGCTCCGAACGACCTCCACGCCCTGATGACGATTACGGCTGCCAACAACGGGAAGCACGTGCTCTGCGAAAAGCCGCTCGCGATGAGCCTCGCCCAGGCAGATGCGATGGTCGAAGCCTGCCGGCACCACGGCACGACCTTGATGTACGCCGAGAACCTGCTTTTCGTGCCCATGTACCAGCGTGTGAAGGAGCTGACGGCGCGCGGCCGCGTGGGGACTCCGTTCCTGGTGAAGCAGGCACAGTGCCACGGCGGGCCATACTCCCCATGGTTCTGGGATGTCTCGCGCGCGGGGGGCGGCGTGATGATGGACATGGGCTGCCACAGCATCAGCGCAATCTGCTGGATCATGGGCGGCTGGCCCGAGGCAGTGACGGCGACAATGGGCCGTTACGCGCACGCCGAAAAGGGGATCGGCGAAGATCACTCGACCGTCATCCTGCACTTTCCCGATGGTGCGATGGGTATCGCGGAGAACTCCTGGGCGATGCCGGGCGGCAACGATTACCTGGAGGTGTATGGCCCGAAGGGACGGCTCGTCGCGAACCTTGAACGGGGACCGGCGATCTCGATGTACACCGCGGCCGATGAAGAAGCGGCAGGCAGCGCGGCGGGCCAGCCGGGGTGGCAGTACCCCATGTACGAGGAGGCCTGGCAGTTCGGATTTCCGCAGGAGCTGCAGCACTTCGCCGATGTGGTGGCAGGCAAGACCGAACTGCGTTCGAGCGGGGAAGACGGCCGAAAGGTACTGGAGATCGTCTGCGCAGCGTATGAATCCGCGAGGACGGGGCGGCGCACCTGGTTGCCGTTCCGGAGCGACTACGCGAAGCCGATCGACCACTGGCTGGTCTAGTCGTAGAGATGCTTAACCGCGAGTTTTGGCACGATGGCGACCGAATGGCGGACTGCCAGTACATTAGTTCGCGATGAGCTGGATTCAGTCGTTTTTCCGCACCCCTGCACGCCAGGCAATGGGCTGGGCGCTCCTGGGCATCCTCGGCATGGCTATGGCGGGAGGTGGGATCTGGTTCCTGACGGGTGACGGTGGCGGATCCCGGACCGCGGACGCCGGAGACGAGCCAAGTCCGACGGCGCGGCCTACTACGACTCCAAGCCCGACGCGGACGGCGACGCTCTCACCGAGCGCGACGGCATCGCCGACCGTGACCGAGACGGCTTCTCCCAGCCCCACGGCGACGACCCGGCCGGCCACAGACACGAACACCGGAGGTGGAGGAGGCACGGGAGCGCCTGCACCGGAGCCGACAGCCACGCCCGAGCCGACACCGCCGCCCGTGGTGGCAGGGGGTGACTACTGCCCGAACAGCAGTTCGAATTCACCGCCGAACAGCGTGATAGGCATCTTCACGATCGGCGGGGCGCCGGCGCCGGCGAACACTGCCGTGAGCCTCGCGTTCGACGGCGTGGTCGGCCCGACGCGCCTTACGACGGCTGCCGGCGGCTACCGCGTGGACTACTTCGCCGGGCCAGAAGGCTGCGCCAACCGCGTCGGGGCGGCCATTTCGGTCGTCTACAATGGTGCGTACTACGCAACGGGACACACCGTGGGCGACAGCCCAGGCGCGCCGGTGAACGTGACGCTGGCGATCCCGTAGCATTCGGTCAGAGTCCCCATCCCGGAGGATGTTCATGACCGAAATGGCTTTCGCCAAGATCAACCTGCGCGTCCGCGATCTGGACGCGGCTGTGGACTACGCGACCGGTGTCCTCGGGGCGAAGGTACTCCGGGCCAGCGCGCCGATCTCGTTCGGACAGATGGCGATGGTCCAACTGGGCGGGCTGGTGATGGAGATCATCGCGCCCGCGAGCCCCGATAGCCCACTCGCGCAGCTCATCGAGAAGCGAGGGGAAGGGATCGATTCGATCGGTTTCACCGTCCCGGACGTTCACGTGGCGTCGGACTCGATCGATGCTGCGGGCGGTCGAATGACCGGCAGCCAGGGCGGCGGCGAGGGTGACATCGCGTGGATGCATCCGAAGAACCCGCTTGGGCTTTCGCTGGAGCTGCTGCGGCGGGACTTCTGGGACGAGGCGATGAAGCCGCGCTAGGTCTGGCGTTTCCGACGGCCCGGCGGTTCCGTATTATGCCGCTCGAATATTCGTGGGGAGAATCGAGCGATGCACGTCTGTGCCCTTTGTGATCCTGGCAGTCTCGTCCGAACGGTCGGCGGTGGCCCCGGCGCCCCGGCCCTTCGATTCCCGGAAGTGCTCGAAGGCCCCAAAGGGCGGGCGCAGGGAGGCGCCGCGGTGGCGGCACTCGGTTGTGTTGCGCAGCGGAACAGCGCCGCACCGGGCGCGCCGTTACGCCGCATAACAGGACGACTCCAGCGACCGGTGCCGCTGAACGCACCGCTGGATGCGTCGGTAGCCTGGGATGGCGGTAACGGCAGCGTGCAGATCCTCGACGGGGAGGTGCCAGCGGTCACCGGCACGGTCGAGACTGGCGAACCTCTCACAGTCCAGGGCCTGCCCGAACGCCTCCGCGAAGCCGTCGCGCGCATGGCCGCAGTGAGCGGAGCGGAGTGCCAGGGTAAGTCGATCGCGGATGAGGATCGGACCCAAACTGTGCCGGCTATCCGCAAGGGAGCTCGGGGGTTGTTCCTGCCGGGCGGGGGGCCCCCCGACGTCATCGCCTCGCCGTTCGTGGCAGAAGCCAGTCACCGGGATGCCGAAGGCCCCCCCCCCCTGGCCGATCGGTCTTCACCCATCGCCCGCCCTGGACCCGAGTGGCCGGCATACCGGGTTTTGGGTACCCCCGACGGGATAGAAGGGCGGAAGATGTTTGGCGCCGCCGGACTGTTCGATGAAGCGGGGACGCCCTACGTGGTTTGCGAAGGCACCGGGCGGTGGTCCGGGGGCCGGGGGAAGGGGGGAGGGGCCGGGCGGCCGGGGGCGGGGCCGGGGGGGGGGGGGGGGGGGCCCGCGGGGGGGCCGGGGGGGGGGGGAGGGGGGGGGGGGGGGAGGCGCCGCGCCGCGGGGGGGGGGGGGGGGGGCGGGGGGGGGGGGGGGGGCCGGGGCCCCCGGCCCCGGGCCGCGGGGGGGGGGGGGGGGGGCGGGGGGGGGAGGAGGCCGGGGCCCGGGGGGGCCCCCCCCGGATTCGCCGGCGGGGGGGGGGGGCGGGCGGGGGGGCGGCCCGGGCGGCGGGTGGCGCCATCGTCGCTCCCCTCCCGAACCCCGCTCATTGAGGCGGGGATTTGTGTTTCCGGGGCATTCTCAGGGGCAACGCGGCAATGCGAACGATGATGTCCGGGAAGATCCACCGGGCAACCGTCACTGAGGCGAACCTCGACTACGAAGGTTCGATCACCCTGGACCCGGACCTGATGGAAGCGGCCGGGATCCTCCCATATGAGCAGGTCGCGGTCGTCGACGTGACGAACGGAGCCCGGCTCGAGACGTATGCCATCAGGGGCATGCGCGGTTGCGGGGAAGTCTGCGTGAATGGCGCAGCCGCCCATCTGATCCACCGCGGCGATACGGTCATCATCATCGCCTACCAACAGCTCACCGAGGCCGAAGCACAAACCATCGCGCCGAAGAAAGTCTTCGTCGATGGCTTCAATCGCATCAAGAACGTCGAACCCGGTGACGGCTTTTCGCACAACCCGCGCGAAGCCGTCCTGGCGCACTGATCTCGAAGGAAGGGACAGCAATGGGACGCATCTCGGTTCATCAGTTGAAGCAGTGGAAGGCCGAAGGCAAGCGGTTCGCGATGATCACGGCATATGACTACCCCTCGGCCCGGCTCGTCGAGCAGGCGGGTATCCCGATCATCCTTGTCGGCGATTCCCTCGGGAGCGTGGTGCTCGGTTACGAGAGCACCGTGCCGGTGACGATGGAAGACATCCTCTATCACACACGGGCGGTGGTCCGTGCCACGAGTAAGGCGATCATCCTGGCCGACATGCCGTTCATGAGTTACCAGGCGAACGCCGATGAAGCAGTCCGAAACGCGGGGCGGCTCCTCCAGGAAGGTGGCGCTACGGCGGTGAAGCTTGAAGGCGGCAGCCACGTCGCGCCACTGGTCCGCCGAATGGTCGATTGCGGCATCCCGGTGATGGGACACCTGGGGCTCACGCCGCAATCCGTGAACCAGTTCGGGGGCCACAAGGTTCAGGGAAAGACTCCGGCAGCGGCGGCGAAGCTGTTGCAGGATGCCCGCGCGCTGGAAGAGGCGGGGGCATTCGCGGTAGTGCTGGAGACGATCCCGGCGCCGTTGGCGCGGATGGTTACGGAACGGATCACGATCCCGACGATCGGGATCGGCGCCGGGCCGGACTGTGACGCGCAGGTGCAGGTATTCCACGATATGCTTGGCATCTATGACGACCGGCGCACGCTGAAGCACGCGAAGCGTTACGCCGTCCTGGGGGAGACCATTCGCGAAGCTGTCCGCGCATACATCGGTGAAGTTGAAGGCGGTGAGTTCCCGACCAGGGAACACAGCTTCGAAATGGATGAGGCGACGCTCTCCGAGCTCACCCCCGCGTGACGGACCACCGGGCCGGGTGCGGTTTCGCTCCGGCCCCTCGGGACTCTGGAGGTCTCGATGGCTGATCAATGGAACAATCTGCGGGACGCGCGCTTCCTGCTGGATGAAGACACCCGTCCTCTCAACCCCGTGCCTCCAGTCATCCTGACGACGCCTGCGGCGATGCGGCGCTGGAGATCGGCCAACTCGGGCAGCGTCGGCTTCGTGCCAACGATGGGGTATCTCCACGAGGGGCACATGGACCTCGTGCGGCGGTCCATCGACGAGAACCTGCTCACCGTTGTGAGCATCTTCGTGAACCCCACCCAATTCGCACCGGACGAGGACTTCTCCCGGTATCCTCGCGATGAGGTGCGCGACCTGGCCCAGCTCAGCGCGGCTGGTGTCGATGCGGTCTACCTGCCGGGCGCCACGGACATGTATCCGGAGGGATACCAGACGTACGTCGAGGTGGAGCAGGTGACCCGGCCGCTCGAAGGTGCGAGGCGGCCCGGCCACTTCCGAGGGGTGACGACGGTGGTGCTCAAGCTGTTCAACGCCGTGGGCCCCGACCGCGCCTACTTCGGGCGCAAGGACGCCCAGCAGCTGAGAGTGATCCAGCGAATGGTGCGGGACCTGGACCTGGGGGTGGAAGTGGTGCCGTGCGACATCGTCCGGGAGACGGATGGGCTCGCGATGAGTTCGCGTAACGTGTATCTCTCCCCGGAGCAGCGGACGGCGGCGACGGTGCTCAAGCGCGCCCTCGATGACACACGCCGTCGCTGGGCCGAAGGTGAGCGTGATGCGGATACGCTTCGCGCCGCGGTCTCGCGGCTCATCGACGCCGAGCCGCTCGCCGAACTGGACTATGTGTCGTTGGCAGACGACGAATCGCTCCAGGAACTGGAGGGAACGGCCGTGCGGCCCGCAATTCTCTCAATGGTCGTGAAGTTCGGAAAGACGCGGCTGCTCGACAACATCGAACTGGCGTAGGGGCGGGGCATGAGATCGAAACCGAAGAAGAAGGTCGTCTTCCCAATCGTGGTGTGGGACATGGCGTGGAAGCTCATCGCCGTCCGGCGCGCGTGGAAGCGACGGGAGTACAAGTGGGTCGCAGCGCTGGTACTTTCGAACACGGGAGGGGCCGTCCCGATGTTCTACCTCTGGCGCACTCGCGGGGAGGCCGGGGAGCCCGGCCAGGAGCAGGGCGGCGGTATCGCGCCTTGACATCGGTGTTACGTTGCCGGTGATACGCAGGCGAGGGAACCGACATGGGAGAGAAGGAAACGGCAAGCGCCGAAGAGGCGGGGGCGCTCAAGCAGAAGACGAAATCTAACCAGAGCAACGATCGGACGGCCGCCGAGGATGGCGGCGACCTGGAAGACGACGCGGGCGAACTCGAACGACAGGCGGCACCGAAGAAGGCGGAAACAAAGGACGCCCAGCGCGTTGCAGGTGGTGGTTCAGGAGATCCCGCCGCGTCCGCGATAAACAACAGCCACTCCAACATCAAGAACCTTCGAGACAGCGGCGGTGGTGGTGGTATCGCGATTGACGAGGAGGGAGTCCAGCGAGTTGCGGCGGGTGGCCCAGGGGACCCCGCCGCGGCGGCCATAAACAACACCAAATCGAACATCAAGAACGTGCAGGACATCGGCGGCGGTGGTGGCATCGCGATCGACGAGGAAGGGGTGCAGGGTATCGCCGTGGGCGACGAAGGAACGCCGGCGGACAAGTCCAACCCGAAGACGCACTGAACCGAACCGTGAACGGCGGCGCCTCAGCTCTGCTGGCGAGACTGGCCGCGGCGCCCGGCCCCGGGATCCGCATCGGCATCGAGCAGGAGTTCGAGGTCTGGCAAGACGGGAAACGCCTGGATTTTCGGGACCTGATCCACGGTCTGAACGTGGACGGGCTGCGTCTGGATCCTGGCGATGTGAACGCCTACCGACTCCGTTCCGGCATGGTCCTGACCTGCGACGAAGCGGAGGCAGAGGTCGCGACGCCCCCGATCCCCGTCGGGCAGGGAGTGGCCGCAGCTGTCGTGGCAGCCGCTGCGGCGGCACGGGCGACACTCGAGGCGGTGCTGCCACCGGGATGCGAGGCGCGAGGCTACTCCACCCACCTGAGCGTCTCGGCGCCGGGTCCCGCCGATGCGGCCCTGGCCGAACGCTACGCCCGGACCTTCGGACCGGCGTTCGCGATGCTCATCGACCGGCCGCAATCGCTGGGGATCTACATCCGTCCACGCCCAGACCGGCTCGAACTGTGCGGCGAATTTGTCGAGGGAACGCGACTTGGGGCGGTGGCGGCGTTCGCGGCAGGCAGCACACTCGCCGCGATTGCCGGACAGTTTCCGGGCGAGACGGTCCTGGAGCTGTTGCCGTGCCATGAACGTTTCGGCTACCGGGTCCACCGCTCCAGCACCGGTGTCGACCTGTACAGCGCGGGGAGGCTGGCACTGCTGCGAACACCCGGAGGAACGACGAGGCTGGCGCAGGCGCTGCTGCAGGAGGCAACGGCACTGGCGGAGGCCCAGATGGCGCGGCTCGGCGCCGCCCAGGATACGGCGGGCCTGCGCGCAATCGCGGACGGCGAGGCATCAGCCGGCATCGAAGTGAGCGGGAGCGAACTCGCCGGCCCAGCGGCGCCGGCCACCGCATCCAGCTATGGAATGGGCATCCACCGATGGCAGAACGGTCCACGGGCGGTCGTCCCGCGGGTGGCTACCTGGGACAGGTCCATCTTCGAGGTCCGTGGGGCCTGTGGACCGGCGCGGTACCTGGCCGTGCCGTCCACCGCGCTCAGGGAACTCGCCGGCGCGCTGGAGGAAGACTTCGAAACGGTCGTGGATGCCATCCTTGCCAGCAACGGGACGGAGGAGATCGGCGACCCGCACACCCCGAGCGTGCATGCAGACCTGCCCGCCGACCTGACCTCGCTCGTCCCGGAGGAAATCCCGGTTGACGGCCCCGGCGGCAAGCAACGGGGCAAGCCGTTGTCTGGAGCGCGCGCCGGGAAGGCCAGTTCAGCGCGCATCTACAAGTTCCTCCCGCCGATCGTGCTGCCGCTTCCGCGCACTCCGCCAGGGGCGCCACCCGCACCAGGGCAACCAGTCGAACCCCCGCAGGCGGCTCCCGAACCGTCGTCGCCGCTCCCGCCTCCGCCAAAGGGCGGGCCTCCGTGGGGAGTCCTGGCTGTCATCGGGGCGGCGGCCGCAGGGATCATTGTGGTAGCGGCGGTGGCGGTCAGCCATGGAGGCAGCGACGCCGGCATGCCTTCTCCAACGGCAACCATGGCACCGCCCACGAGCGAGTCCTCACCCGCGCCGACGAAGAGTTCCGAAACTGCGACCGCGAGCCCGACTCCGACGAAGCCAGCGGAAACCGCGACAAACCCGGCGGGTTCCAGCCCCACCGCGGCGCCGGCGACGGCAGCCCCCGCAACCGAGGTGCCCCCTACGGCGAAGCCGCCGCTTGAGACCCCGGTGAACACGCAGACGCCGACCGCAACCTCGACGCCGACGCCCACGGCGACGGCCACCATCCGCCCGACGGAGACACCGCACCCCACCAACTCACCGACGCCGAGCCCGACGAAGATACCCTTACCGACGTTCGAACCGGTGCCGACGTCGGCGCCGACGGCCATTGGCGTGCCGTGCACACCGAGCCCCGGGACCGTCTGCCGATAGCGGCAGCTCCGCTCAGCCTGAGGTGCCGATCTCCACGTACATCGCCTCGAAGAGAAGCCAGGAGAGACGATTGTGATGGCGGGCGAGCGCCATCTCCAGGAGGATGGCGCGCTCGCCGAGTTCGATCATCTTCCAGATGTCGACCGGGGTCTCGTCGTCCGCGGCTGCGAGCAGGTCGTCGATCTCCGACAGGAAGATGTCGTGCTCGGAACGCTGGATCCCGACCCGGAAACTGAGGCGAGGCTGGACGTCCTCGACGGCATTGAGGGGCGAGTCGGCGAGGCCAGCCAGCCAAACATGACGGCGAATCGCTGCCCGGGCGTCCGTGGCGAGGTCGTGAAACGACTCCTGCCACGCGTTGGGTCTGGCAGCGTGGAACGGCAGTCGTGCGGCCAGTCGCAGCTTTTCCCGTGCATCGGAAAGCGGGTCGCGGAACGCATCGGGTTTGCCGACGGCGGCCTGGGGCGTGAAGGTGCCTGAATAGACGGTCATGTGTCCTCCTTGCGACCGTGCGATGCCTTCCAGACGGAAGGCACTTCGGATGGGGAGGGATTGGGAACACCCTCCGAAAGCCTGCGAGGTGAGCTGACGGGTTCGGCGTCGGTAGTCGCCTACGCCCTTCCTATGAGTGGGAAGGACGATTCACCCCATGAAGTGGGTCCCCCGCCTTCGCCCACGCGGGCGAAGTTCGGCTATTTCCACGCTAGCCGGGACTGGCGGTGCACCGGGTTGTCTGCGGGTTATCGGACTGTAAATTCGGCGTAAAACCGGCGGGCTCAGGTTCAGCGCTGGGGCACGACGCGGAACGGTCACGTGGTCTTGGCTGGTGGACGACGAGGCGCCACAGTCGTCTCCGCCCCTCGCGGGACAGTGGGAGAGCACGTCCCCGGGAGTTCGACGGTGGCGGGCTTCAGGGCGAACGTTGCAGAGCAGCCGCACCCACCGCAGACTGCACGGCACTGTGAACTGGAACGATTCGCCAGAACAAGCCCGATTCCGGACGGCGGTCCGCGAAGTCATCAACACCCGGCTTCCCCTGCGCTACAAGCTCGCTGCCGAAAGCGGTGGTCCCGGCGAGCGCGCCTGGGAGAACGACCGGAAGTCCGCAGACCCGGCAGCACGGCAGGCCGCCGTTGAATGGCACGCCGCTCTCTCGGAGAAGGGCTGGGTCGCGCCCCACTGGCCAAAGGAGCACGGCGGCGGCGGCATGAGCGCGATGGAGCAGTTCGTCTTGAACCAGGAGTTGGCGACTGCGGGGGCGCCTGCGGTTGGTGGTTCCGGTGTCGGCCTGCTCGGACCGACGCTCATCCTCCACGGGAACGAAGATCAGCGGAAGAAGTATCTGCCTCCCATCCTCGCCGGCGAGGCCACCTGGGCGCAGGGTTACAGCGAGCCCGGAGCGGGCTCGGACCTTGCTTCGCTGCAGACTCGGGCTACGCGAGACGGCGACGACTTCATCTTGAACGGCCAGAAGATCTGGACGTCAGCAGCGCACACTGCCGATGCCATCTTCGCTCTCGTGCGGACCGACCCAACGGCGCCGAAGCACCGCGGCATCTCGTTCCTCCTGATCGACGACATCAGGGCGCCCGGGATCTCGATCCGGCCGCTGGTCGATCTCAACGGCAGACATTACTTCAACGAGGTCTTCTTCGAGGACGTCCGGGTCCCAGCGGCGAACCTGGTTGGTGAAGAGAACCGCGGCTGGTACGTCGCCATGACGCTGCTGGACTTCGAGCGCTCGAACATCGGCGGCGCGATCGGTGCGAAGCGGACGCTGAAGCGGCTGCTCAAGGTGGTCGCGGGCGACGCGGTCCTTCGGGAACGGCTGACGCATTCGGTGCTTCGGCACGAGATTGCGCAGCGGTACATCGAGGCCGAAGTGATGTACCAGTTCTCAATGCGCATCAGCTCGATGCAGAACCGCGGGCAGCTCCCGAACGACGAAGCTTCGATGGCGAAGCTTTTCAACTCGGAGCTCTCGCAGCGCGTGGCGCAAACGGCCATGCAGGTGATGGGACTGCGCGGACAAGTGACCGAAGACGACGGAGAGGCCTCTTTCGGGCGCCACTACCTGGGCATGGTGCCGGCCACAATTCGGGGCGGGACGAGCGAGGTGCAGCGGAATGTGATTGCGACGCGAGGCGCCGGGTTGCCGAGGGGTTAATGGCGCACACAGGCCCGCTCGCCGGCATCCGCATCCTCGAGTTCTCGCAGATAGTGGCGGGGCCATTCGCAGGCGTCGCGCTTTCGGATATGGGCGCCGACATCATCAAGGTCGAGCCGCTTCGTGGAGAAGATCGCAGGAACAGCGGCGCAGTCGTCCCCAACGAAGGCAAGTACTTCCAGTCGCTGAACCGCGGGAAGCGGAGCCTGACCGTGGACCTGGGGACGCCGGATGGACAGGCTCTCATCCACCGCATCATTCCCGGGTTCGACGTGGTGCTCCTGAACTACCGGGCAGGCGTGGCTGAACGGCTGAACATCGGATACGAGCGCCTGTCAGCGATCAATCCCCGGCTGGTCTACGCCAACATCACGGGTTTCGGTGAGAAGGGGCCGCACGTGCATCGTGCCGGCAGCGATATCGTGGCGCAGGCGTACAGCGGCCTGATGGCGGCCGAGGGAAAGGTGGATGAACACGGGGCGCCGCAGAGCCTCCAGAGCAGCACGTTCATCGATCGGACGACCGGGTTGGCAGCGGCGATGGGCATCTGCGCCGCGCTTCTCCACAGGGAACGGACCGGGAAGGGCCAGGAACTCCACGTCTCGTTGTTACAGACGGCGCTTGAACTGCTTTCGGACAAAGTGATGCGCGAGCCGGTGCACGATTCGGTGCTCCGCGACCCGTTGATCGCAGAACTCCACGAGAAGCGCGACAGCGGAGCCCGTTACGACGAGATCGCAGACGTGCGCAAGCAGCAGGCGCCCCGGTTCGCGAGCCATCGCCTGTTTTACGGCGGGTACCACACGAGACGGGGCGCCATCGTGCTGGGAGCCCTCACCATGCAGAACCGGAACACCATCCGGCGCATCCTCGGGTTAGACGACACGACGGACACAGCCGGGTTCAACGCCGCCGACCCTGAGAACCGGCGGCTGCTCGAAGCGTGGAGGGAAAGCATCCAGGCGAAGCTCCTGGAACGCGACGCTGAGGAATGGGTGGCGACATTCATCGAGGCGGGAGTACCGGCGAGCGTCGTGCAGCAGCCGGAGGACCTGGCCGATGACCCGCACGTGGTGGCTGCGGGGATGATGATCCCGATGGAGCACGCGATGACGGGGCCGCAGCAGGTGGTTGGGCCGCTTGTCCACATGTCGCTCACACCGACCGAGGCGCTTCGGCCGGCGCCGCCGCTGGCGAGCCACACGCGTGAGGTGTTGCTGGAGTGCGGTCTGGACGAAAGCGACGTCGGCGCCCTGGTCGCCGCGGGCGTGATCTCGACGGCGGACTAGAGCTCCAATAAAGGGCTTTACAACCTGTAGTAGAGTGCCGGGCAACAGAACAGACTCCCGAGGTGCTCTCGTGACGAAGAACAGGCGCTCGTTTCTCAAGGCCGCCGGGCTGGCTGCAGGCATCACTTCGGCCGCCCCACTCGCCCTGACGCTCCAGGGCACAGGCATCGCGACCGGAGCGGCGCCGGGGCCGAGGCCAGCGACTCGCGGCGGGTTCGCGCTCGAACTCGAAGGTTCGGTTGTCGGCTCGCTGCGCGGATACAGCGGTGGCTTCCCGTTCGGCGAGGTCAGGTTGGCCCGGATCGGAACGGGACCCGTGGACAAAGCCATCGCTGGCGTTGGCTTCGAGGACATCAGGCTCGAAGCCGGCGCCGCCATGGACGCGTCGATCTGGAGCTGGATTGGAGCCATGCTGTCGGGGTCGCCGACGAGCAAGTCGGGCGCGATCTTGATGATGGATGGAGATTACTCCCTGACTCATCGGCTGGAATTCCGGGACGCCTATATCAGCGAGGTCACGTTCCCGCAGTTCGATGGGGCTTCGAAGGACGCGGCATTCCTGACGATCGGGATCGCGCCGGAGAGAACGGAGTTCAAAGTGGCCAGCGGCGCTGGCATCCCGGCAGGCGGTAGGCAGAAGCGATGGCTGGCCTCGAACTTCCGACTAAGCATTCCCGGCTTGCCCACCGAGACTGTTTCCAGAGTGGATGCTTTCACCGTGAGGCAGGTATTCACCGAGGAGCGGGGCAGGATGGTCCCGATGGACCTTGAGTACCCGAACATGGCATTGACGCTCGCTGAAGTGGACTCCGGCCCCTGGTTCGACTACTTCAAGGAGTTCGTTTTGAACGGCAATCCCGTCGGCGAAAAGGACTGGCTCCTCGAGCCCCTCGGTCCAGACCTCTCAGTGCTGTTCCAGATAGGTTTCAGGAATTCCGGCATCTTCAAGTGCTCCCTTGAGAAGGTCGATGCCGCATCGGACAACCCTGCCCGTATCACCGTCGAGATGTACGTCGAGCAGATGACGTTCGAGGCGCTGGTATAGCCGGGGAGAGGCGTGGATGCTGGCGGCAAGTCGCGTACGATGCGGGCCCATGAGCACCGGACCCGCCATCAACTGGGATACCTACTTCGATGAAGCCGTTGAACTGCTCGGCCAGTTCATCCGGATCGACACATCCAACCCGCCGGGCAACGAGATTCTCGCCTGCAACTTCCTCGGCGCGATCCTCCACCACGAGGGCATCGACTACGACCTCTACGACGCCGGCAACCGGCGCGTCTCCCTGAGGGCGGTGCTGAAAGGCGACGGTTCGAGGCGACCGTTCATGCTCCTCAACCACACGGATGTCGTGCCGGTCCAGCAGGAGTTCTGGGACGAGGAGCCCTTCAGCGGACACATCAAGGACGGGTACATCTGGGGCCGCGGGACGCTCGACATGAAGGGCCTCGGGGTCGCGCAGTTGATGACGTTCATCACGCTGAAGCGGCTGGCCGTGCCGTTGGCGCGCGACGTGGTCTTCTTCGCCCAGGCCGATGAAGAAGCCGGGAGCGAATTCGGGATGCGGTTCATCGAACGCGAGTTCCCGGAGACGCTGGACGCCGAGTACGTGATCAACGAAGGCGGCGGTGGGACGACGGAAGTCTTCGGCGTAGAACGGCCGGTCTACAGCATCGCCGTCGCGGAGAAGGGTCCTCTCTGGCTGCGGCTGGTGGCGGAGGGCCGTCCGGGCCATGGTTCGGTGCCCCACGAAGACAACGCGCTCGACCGGCTGGTGCGAGCGATGTTCCGCATCCAGGAGTGGGAACGTCCCCTGACGGTGGCGCCGGTGCTGGAAGAGTATTTCGGGCGGCTGAACCGGGCGGGTGTGTATAAAGGCGCCGCGACCGTGGACGCGCTGAAGGCCGCCGCCGAAAAGGATCCGCGCATCCGGGCGCTCCTTTCGAACACGATCAGCGCTACGACCGCGAGTTCAGGCATCAAGCACAACGTCATCCCGGCACGGGCAGAAGCGACTCTCGACATCCGGCTGCTCCCCGGGGTGAAACCGGAGGACTTCGAAGCCGAGCTTGCCGCCGTGATCAACGACCCGAAGGTGTCCCTCGAACGGGTTCATGTCGGTTGGTCCGATACGAATCCGCACGACACCGAGCTCTTCCGGGTAATGGAGGAGGTCATCCACGACCACGTGGAGGACGCCGTCGTGGTCCCGGGGATGACGGTCGGCTTCACCGACAGCAGCGTCCTCCGCAATCGGGGGATGATCTCCTACGGGTTCTCGGGCGGGCTGACCACCCCCGAGATCGCGCGGGGCGTCCACGGCCACAACGAGCGGGTGAGCCTGGAGTCATTCCGGTTGAACTGCCAGATGGTCTGGGAACTGACGCGGCGGATGTGCTGCACTTAGCTCACCCGCCGTAGTTCACACCACATTCCTTGAGCGTGAGGATCTGGTAGTCGCGCTTGAGGACGGCGTCCGCGACCTGGCCGACGACGCAGGAGTGGTCGCCCATGTCGACTTCGCCGACGTAGGTGCCTTCGATGAAGGCCGGCGTGGAAGAGAGAACGGGAGCGCTGCTGATGGCGCCTCGTTCGAACTCGTGGCCGTTGATGTGGTTGCCTTCGACGGTCGTTGGCTTGAAGAAGGCGAATGCGAGGTCTTTCTGGCCGCTTTCGAGGAAGGAGAGCGCGAACTTGCCGCTCTTCTTGAGCAGGGCGTAGGCGCCGCTGTCCTTTTTCACGCCCATGACTATCAGCGGCGGTTCGAAGGAGGTCTGGGTAACCCAGTTGATACAGGCAGCGGAGTCTTCACCGGCGTGATTCACGCCGAGGACGTAAAGGCCGTAGGGGATGGTGCGGAGGATGGTCTTCTTCGCCGCCGCAGTCTGCTCGTCCATGGGAACACCTCGTGGTCATTGAGTGACCGCGATTGTAGCGGGGGCTTGCGGGCAGTGCAGCGGAACAGGCACGGAAGGGGCGGCGGGACGCGCTCCCGTGTCAGCGGGAGAGGCGCGCATGGGCCCAGTGGGTGATGGCGACTGCGAGGGCGTCGGCAGCATCTTCCGGCGTGGGCGCCTTCGGGAGGCGGAGCTGGAGGCGGACCATCTCCGCGACCTGTGACTTTTCGCCGCGGCCGTAGCCGGCGACCGTGGACTTCACGAGGGCCGGGGAGTACTCAACGACTTCGAGGCCAGCGTCGGCGAGGCCGAGGATGCAGGCGGCGCGGGCTTCGCCGAGCGCCATCGCGCTTCGGGCGTTAGCGCCGACGTAGCCAGCCTCGATTGCACCGTGGGTAGCCTGGTGTTCGCGGGCGAGCCTGCAGACAGCGTCCCGCAGCTGGACGAGCCGGTGCGTCTTTGCGTCGGCGGGCTTCGTACGTATCGCGCCGTGGGCCGCCCAGGCGCAGTCGCTACTGCCGGTGGTCTGGACAACGCCCCAGCCCGTAGTGTTCAGGCCGGGGTCGATGCCGAGGATTCGCATGGCCCGATGGTGGGGGATGGTGAGCGGAAGTGCGAACGCGGGGATGTCACGGCGACGCGGGTTGGCGGGGTTAGACGTCACTGGAAATCCGCGCGCCGCTCCCCAAGAGCCAGTCGAGCCTAAGCACGGCGAATGTCAGCGGTGAATGGCCATCGAAGGGCGCTTCAGGAGGCTCTCGGTTGCCCGATGATGCCTTCGCGCTTCTCTTCTTCGTAGAGGCGCTCGGCGACGAATTCCTTGACCATGGTCTGATAGCCCTTGTTCCGTCGCGCCGCGAGGGCCTTCAGGCGTTTGACGGTGTCCACATCGAAACGAAGTGAAACAGGTGAAGTTCGTTGGCGTGGCGGCGGAAGCGAAGGATCGCCAATCGGATCCTCGATGAGCATCTCCTCGCCGAAACTATGTGATCCCCAGAACTCCGCTTCCTCTCGCTCGGATCGAAAGCTTGGCACTTCATCCCAGGAGCGAATCTCGATCAGCGCATCGCCTTTTCGCTTCGTTGAAGTTCTCGTCACTTTTTTCTCCTTCGGCGCGAAAGGAACGCCGCTTCGCGGGCGTTCGGTTCGCGGGCGGTTATAACGCGTATCTGGCCATTTCGCCGGGTGTAAACGACCACCAACCACCGGCCTTCGTCTGTTGGCCCCATCACGGCCCACCGATCCTCGGTTTCAGTGTCGGATCTTCGAAGAAATAGCCGGTCACCGGAGACAGCGCCTGTGTGACTTCATCTGGCGTAGCCGAATGCCGCTCCACGTGCGCTGCGTTCTGTTCATCCCAGTCGAAAGGGACTTCATCGCCATCCGGAGTATATACCATAGTAGCTACCGGCGATACCGCCGTCCCCGGTCCCTGCCGCCGGCCTGGCTGCGTCCGAAGCGAAGTGGCCCGCTCCGCCCGGCTGCTTCGGCGAAGGCTGCCAGTTCTTCGGCGTCGCTGCCGACCAGCTCGCGCCGGAGTTCGACGACCTTGTCGCGGAGGGCAGCGGCCTTCTCGAACTCGAGGTTCTTTGCGGCCGTCTTCATCTGAGTCTCGAGTTCCTTCACCATGCGGAGGAGTTCGTCCTTCGGCATCGAGGCGGGTACGCCTGCGTCGTAGGGTGTCTTCTCTTCGGCGACCATGCGGACGTGGTCGGTGATGTCGCGGATTTGTTTCACGATGCTGGCCGCTTCGATGCCGTGCTCGCGGTTGTACTCCTCCTGGATCTTCCGGCGGCGGTAGGTCTCGTCGATCGCGTTCTGCATGCTCTGCGTGACTTTGTCGGCGTACATCACGACGCGGCCTTCGATGTGGCGGGCGGCGCGGCCGATGGTCTGGATGAGCGACCGGTTCGAACGCAGGTAGCCTTCCTTGTCGGCATCGAGGATGCAGACAAGCGAAACCTCCGGCAGGTCGAGGCCTTCGCGGAGGAGGTTGATGCCGACGACGACGTCGTAGACGCCGAGCCGCAGGTCGCGAAGGATCTCCACGCGGTCAAGGGTTTCGACCTCGGCGTGGATGTAGTGGGTCTTGATTCCCATCTCTTTCAGGTAGTCGGCCAGGTCCTCAGCCATCTTCTTCGTGAGCGTGGTCACGAGGATGCGCTGGCCCTTATCGACGGTCCGGCGGATTTCGTCCATCAGGTCGTCGACCTGGTTCTTGGTCGGCTTGATGACGATCTCGGGGTCGAGAAGGCCGGTCGGGCGGATGACCTGTTCAACGACCTGGCTCGAGACTTTCATCTCGTAGTCGCCGGGCGTGGCCGAGACGAAGATCGCCTGGTTGATGTGGCGGTCGAACTCCTCGAACGTCTGGGGGCGGTTGTCCATCGCACTCGGCAGGCGGAAACCGAACTCGACCAGGGTCTCCTTTCGGGCGCGGTCGCCGAAGAACTGGCCCTGCACCTGGGGCAGGGTGTTGTGCGACTCGTCGACGAAGACGAGCCAGTCATCCGGGAAGTAGTCGAGGAGGCACCACGGGGTCGACCCGGGTTCGCGCACCTGGAGGTGGCGGGAGTAGTTTTCGACGCCGGGGCAGTAGCCGGTCTCGCGCATGGACTCGATGTCGTAGTGAGTGCGCTCTTCGAGGCGGGCCGCTTCGAGGATCTTCCCCTGGCTGCGGAAGATCTCCAGCTGCTCGGCGAGTTCTTTCTCGATGCCAGCGATGGCTTGCTGCATTCGGTCGGACGTCGTGACGAAGTGCTTCGCCGGGAAGATGTCCATCTCCTCGTGTTCGGCGACGATTTCACCGGTCAGCGGGTCGAGTTCGACGATGCGCTCGACCTCGTCGCCGAAGAAGTCGATACGGACGGCCAGCTCGTCGTAACTCGGGAGGATGGTGAGGGAATCACCGCGCAGCCGGAACTTCCCGCGGACGACGTTCATGTCGTTCCGCTCGTACTGCATCGAAACCATCTTGCGGATGGCATCCTGGCGGCTGAAGCTCTGGCCCTTCTTGAACGACAGGACGAACTCCGCGTACTGGTCCGGCTCGCCAAGACCGTAGATGCAGGAGACGCTGGCGACAATGATCACGTCGCGCCGGGTGAAGAGCGAACGAGTTGCAGCGTGGCGGAGTTTGTCGATCTCTTCGTTGATATCCGCGTCTTTGGCGATATAAGTGTCAGTGCGCGGGATGTAGGCCTCTGGCTGGTAGTAGTCGTAATAGCTGACGAAGTACTCGACCGCGTTCTGCGGAAAGAACTCCTTGAGCTCGGAGCAGAGCTGGGCGGCGAGCGTCTTGTTGTGGGCGAGGACAAGCGCCGGGCGGCCCGTCCGCTGGATTACGTTCGCCATGGTGAAGGTCTTGCCCGAACCGGTGACACCAAGGAGCGTCTGGTAGCGGTCGCCGCGGTTGAGGCCCTCGACCAGCTTGTCGATAGCGTCGGGCTGGTCGCCGGTCGGCTGATAGTCAGCGGTGAGATGGAATTCGGCGGGAGCGGCAGGCGCGATGACCATGGATTCGAGTGTAGCGGATGGCCGGAGGGAATTTCGCGGGCTCCTGACAGTGGGGTGTCAGGAGGGTGCGGAAGGCCGGCGGGCTTGCGCCGTGAGATAAGGTAGGCCGCGGAGGACGCCACCATGGGTGAGAAAGAGACCACTTCGACGGCAGACGCACTGGCAGCGAAGCAGGCGCCGGAAAAGAAGGACAAGGCCGAAGCCGTGCAGGACGACAGCCCGAACGTGGAACAGCGCGCGAAGCACGACACGGTGAAGAACAGCATCGGGAACATCCGCTGAGCCGGCGGGCTACTCCACTTTGAGCCCGACGACGGACGGGTCCGCCGGCGGGTAGCGAAGGTCGAGCGATTCAAGCTTCTCGACGAGGGCCCGCGCGACGAGGACATCGCGATACCACTTCTTGTTCGCAGGGATCACATGCCAGGGCGCTTGTTTCGTGTTGCAGCGGGTGATGGCATCGCTATACGCCCCGGCGTATTCGTTCCAGAGCTTCCGGTCGTCCAGGTCGCCGAGGCGGAATTTCCACTGCTTCTTCGGGTCATCGATGCGCTCCTGGAGGCGTTGTCGCTGCTCATCCTTGGAGATCAGCAGGAAGAACTTCATGACGATAGTGCCGTTGCGTACGAGGTAGTCCTCCCAGCTGTTGATGTCGTCGTAGCGCTGTTCCCAGGCCTGCTTCGGGACGATGCCTTTCACCCGTTCGACGAGCACGGCTTCGTAGTGCGAACGGTTGAAGATGGTGATGTGGCCCTTCTGAGGCGTCACCTTGCGGTAGCGCCAGAGGTAATCGTGGGCGAGTTCTTCCGGCGTCGGCACCTTGAAGCTCTCGACGCGGCAACCGATCGGCCCAACTTCCTGAAAGACGCTGTTGATGGTGCTGTCCTTCCCGGCGGTATCAATCGCCTGGAGGACGAAGAGGAGCCCGAAGCGCTCATCGGCGTAGAGCACGTTCTGGAGGTCGTTGAGGCGGAGCCGCAACTGGGCTATCTCCTGGAGCGCGGCTTCCTTCGTCATCCCGCCGGTGTCAGCGGGATCGTAGTCGCGGATATCGATCTTCTTGCCTGGTTCGGGGACGATCGCCCGGCCGTTCTTGCCATTTCCCATGGGCGCAGTCTACTCCGCCCGCGGCACCCGGGGGCCTAGTCGCCCCGGCGATGGGCGGCGCGGCGAAGACGCTGCTCTGCGGGGAGGGCATCTTCGAAGTGGGCCTTCCAATCCGGGTCTGGGGTTTCGCAGCCGGCCTTCGGCACGAAGACCGAGCGCTCGACCAGGTCCATCCGGTGGACGTAGCGCTGGCAGTTCGGGAAGACCTCCTCGGCGCGGACGCGGACGACGAACTGGGCTTCCGGCCACTCAGACTTGAGCGGGTCGTTGAAGTCGATGCTGGCGGAGCCGTTCAGACGCATACGCCACTGGCTCACCCAATCGATGAAGAGGATGCCAACCTTCCCGGTTTCGGCGATGTTGCCCGCAGTCATGTACTGGCCGTTGCCGTCGTAGTTGGGGAAGGCAATCGTGTGCTCGTCGACGACCCTGACGAAGCCCGGCTCTCCTCCCTTATACGAGCAGTCGAGATTGCCATTCGCCCCCTGGCTGGCGATGAAGAACATGTCGACGGCGCCAATGAAGCGTGCATCGCTATCGGAGATGAAGTCGTGGACGGTGGCCGCGGTGATGGCGTCGGACAGGCGTCTCGTATCGAATCGGTCCTGGAAGTCGCGGGAGGCGTTGCTGTGCTCGAATGTCATGTTGGCTCTCCTTGCCGCGGTGGCGTGCAGCGGCTCTACTATGGGGACGCATTCTAGAGACCCGGAGCAACCTCATGCCCAGCCGCCGTGGCGCCATCTCCTTGAGCGATACCGAACAGGAAGAATTCCTCAACCAGGGTTGGACCCTGCAGGTCGCCTCGAATGGGCACAAGGGGATTCCCTCACCTCATTGCGATGTGGTACGTCGTCATCGACGGGAAGATTCACTTCACGACGTTCGCCAAGAGCCAGAAGGTCCTGAACCTCCGCCGCAATCCGAAGATCACGTGCATGCTCGAAGCGGGAAAGGGCTATGCCGAACTCAAAGGCCTGGTCATCGAGGGGGAAGCGGAACTCATCGACGACACCCCGTTCATAGCGAAAGTGATGGGCCTCGTGGGGGCGAAGTACAACGGAATCCCCGCGCCGACGGACACTCCTGAGGCTGCCCTCAAGGTCGCGAGCAAACGAGTCGTTGTGAAAGTGAATCCGGTCGACGTCTTCAGCTGGGACCATTCGAAGCTGGGCGGGCGCTACTAAGCGCGGTTGCTGCTATCGCGGGCGTTTGACGGCGAGGACGGCGGTCGCTTCAGCGCAGGTGAGCCCTCCCACGGACGCTCTTCCTGAGGCCTTCCTCAATCCGCCGTCGATGCCGTCGAGCGAGACCTCGAACGTGGCTGACTGGTGCAGCGGGACGGGCCGGAGGAAACGGACGCTGAGCTCGCTCGTGAAACACATGTCCTTGCCGTAGGCATCGAGGGCGCTAAAGAGGTAATCGAAGGCCTGCGCGATCGAGCCGCCGTGGGCCAAACCGCTGTGGCCCTCCTGGTCGGCGCCAAATACGACTGTCGCTGAGAACGTTTCTCCGGCCCTGGCCGCCGGTGCTGTGAACTGTGCAGGCGCGAGGATGCCCCTCACGGCGAAGACACCGCGGTTGCCGATACCCCAGAGGACGCTCGCCGGCGGCGCCTCTTTGATCCGGTCTCCAAAGCGCTCGACGATGCCCGCCCAGGTGTTCAGGTCCTCGGCTGAGGCATCGCGCTCGACGAAGGCTTCGAGAAGCTGCGAGAGCGCCACGCGAAGCCGTTCGCGCTCCATCGGGTGAGGATCGTGGTCCATCGACGCCCCCTGTTTTCACACCACGCCCGCGGGGACAGCGTTTCCAAGCTCCCGCGACGAACGAACGCCGCCGCCGTGGGGCAGGGCGGAAACCGACCTCAGCGCCGGCGCCAATCCGCCGCCGAAGGCATGTCCTTCATCCCGGCAGCCAGCATCACGCTCCTGAGAAGGGCAACCTCGACCGTCCTCGCCGCCAGCGCTCCGACGGTCAGGACATCGTTCGCCGGGATCTCGAGCGTGCCCATCGAGACCGCGAAGGCGATGTCGCCGTCGCCGATTGTGTGTGCAGGGACGACGGCGCGGGCGAAGCCATCGTGCGCCTGGGTGCAGATACGCTGGAGCTGGTGCGGTTCGAGCTTCGCGTTGGTGGCGACGCAGATCAGCGTGGTGTTCTCGCCCGGCGTCAGTTCGAACGCTTCGGTGCGGCGGGCCAACGCTTCGGGGAGCGGGAGAAACCTCCCCTTCGTCCCACGCGGGCCGGCAACGAGCTTGCCGGTATCGGGGTCGACAAGGGAGCCCACAGCGTTGGTGGCGACGAGAGCACCAACGACGATCCCGTTGGGGCCGAGGAGGCTAGCCGTCCCGAGGCCCCCCTTGAGGGCATGCTCGGCGCCGAGCAACTTGGCCACGGTCGCTCCCGTCCCCGCGCCCACGCTACCCTCGGCAACGGCTCCGCCCTTCGCGCGGGACGCTGCCCGGTAGCCGTCTTCGGCAGCCGGAGACGCGAACGGGTTCCCCAGGCCGAGGTCGTAGAGGACGGCAGCCGAGACGATGGGGATTGCCCGATGTGCCGTGGGGAAGCCGGCGCCTTTCTCCCCAAGCCAGCGCATCACGCCATCTGCCGCCGCGAGGCCAAACGCACTTCCACCGGTGAAGAGCACGGCATGGCACTTCCGCACCAGGTTCGAAAGGCCGAGGACATCCGTCTCGCGTGTGCCGGGCGCGCCACCACGAGTGTCGACGGCGGCTGCGGTGCTGGACTCGCAGAGGATCACGGTGCAGCCGGTGGCGTTGCGCCGGTCGGTGGAGTGACCAACGCGGATGCCGGGGACATCGGTGATGGCGTTGCGCGGTCCGGTCTGCCAGCCCGTCATTTCAGTGCGCTCGGCCCGCACCGCGGCGAGCGGCAACGTAGGACATGAGGAAGTCGCGAGCGATGGTGGAGATGTCAGCCGTTATGTCCGCGAGCGTAGTGGCGTCACCTTCAGAGGCGCCGAAGCTGGATGTGATGGGATCACCCTCACTATCTACTCCCGCGAGCCAGCACTCTTCGGCGACCTGCCGCTTCCCGAGATCAGGGATGAGGAGCATCGGGTTGCCGGTCTCGGCGGCCGCGACGAGCCCACCGAGCTCGCCCAGTTCCGGCTGGGCGCGGAGCATCTGGGCCGCGGGCAGGGCATCTTCGCCGAGCGCCAATTCGCGCAGCATTTGTTCCGGCGAAATGGTGGCCGCGCGCTGGACGAAGACGAGCCAGCCAGCATGGCCGGGGAGGGGGCGCAGCAGCGAGCGCGCGACGCTATGCGTCCGGTCGGAAAGCGCTTCGTAGACGGCGGCGAGGCGGCGGCAAGCTTCCGCAAGCTCCAGCGCGATGAGGCCGGCAAGGATCGCCCGGTCTCCTGATTCCGAGAAAACGAGGGCTCGGAGTGCCGCATCGGCGGCCATCTGGGGCTTGCGGACGGCCGACCTCGCGTAGGCCTCGACGAAACCGAGTTCGGTCATGTTGCCGGGAAAGGAGACGGCCGGTGTCGCCACGGGTGGCATTGTCTTTGGCGCGTACCGGGTTGTCGAACGAGCCAGCCGGCCGGTGCAGTCAGCGGACGGGCCAGAGAGCCGCGCGGATGGCCGCAGCGACGGAGGAGTCGCCGGCGGGCTGGCGCATCCCCTTTTCGATCCGCGAAGAGGCCAACCTGAGCGCACTGGACGTCGAGTCATCCCCGAGGTTCGTGATGAGCTGGCGGGGCAGTTCGAGCAGCCAGCCGATGCCCCAGAGGATGCCGAGGAGGTCGATAAGGTCCGCAGCCGTATCCGGCGCGACATCGCGGTGGCGAGCGTAGGCGGCGGCGAGCGCCCGCCGGCCGGGCGCTTCGAGGCCAGAGGTCAGGAGGAAGGCCGCGACATCGAAGTACTGCGGTCCGTGTCCGGCGGTCGAAAAATCGGTCAGCCAGGCCTTACCGGGTGCAAGGAGAACGTTTGCCGCGACGGCATTGCGGTGGGCGAACCCGAACGGCGAGGCGAGAAGGTAGGCGTGCGCCTCGAGCAGGGGCTCCCGTGCCGGCTCGCGCTCGATGGAGGAGAAGCCGAGACGGTGGAGGGGCACTTCGGCAGCGGGGCAAAGGTCGCCGGGATTACGATCCCAGTCCGCACCTTCACGGAGCGGGAGGGCATGGAGCGCGGCAAAGGCCGCCATTGCCGCCTCAGCGGAACCGGGCGGTGGGACGAGTTGCATCGCCGTGGCACCAGGGACGGCTTCCTCGATAGTCGCGTTGGCGACCATGGCGAGGAGGCGTGGCGCATGCGCAAAGCCGCAACGCGCCAGCGCCTCGGCGACGGCCGCGTGGTTCCGGGCGGCGTCCGGGTCGGCTGCTTCGCGGATGACGGCTTCGATGGGGGAGTCTCCCCCGGCTGAGAGCAAGACCGGGCTCCAGGGCGACTCTCCGAGCGGCTCCCAATGCGCGGGCACGTCCACTGGAAGTCCGAGAGCGGCGAGGACCTGGGCTTCGTCAACCAACCGGGGCCGCCTTCACGCGGGCCTTCGGCTGGCAGCGAGGACAGAAGTGGGTCGCGCGGCCACCGACAACCGTCCGCTGAATCGTGCTTCCGCAGCGGTAGCAGGGCTTCCCTGTCCTCCGAAAGACCTGGACGTGCATGTGTTGCGAACCCTTCTCTCCCTGGCCGTCGACGTAATCTTTGAAGCTCGCGCCGCGATTCTCGATGCCGCGTTCGAGGACGCTGCGGGACGAGGCAAACAGGCGCTTCGTCGCCGCTGGCGAAACTTTCCGGGCGGGGGTATCGGGGCGGATGCGCGCCTCGTAGAGCGCTTCATCGACGTAGATGTTGCCGAGGCCGGCGAAACGGCGCTGGTCGAGGAGGACAGCTTTCACTGGCGCTGTACGGTTGGCGAGACGGGCGCGGAACTCCTTCAGCGTGAGCGAATCGTCGATCGGTTCGGGGCCGAGCTTGCCGACGACTTCGGCGACTGATTCGTGGAGGCGCCAGGTGCCGAACTTCCGCAGGTCGGCCCAGCGCAGGTCGTACCCGTTGTCGAGCTCGATCACGGCTCGCTGGAATTGCTCGGCCGGGGCGTCGTGGGGGCGCCAGACCAGGCGCCCGGTCATGCGGAGGTGTACGACGAAGACGCGGCCATCGTCGAGCGAGAACATGAGGTACTTTCCGCGGCGGCCGATGGCCGTCACGGTCCGGCCGACGAGGTTCGCGCGGAGCGTCTCGATGGGCGCCCCGGCGAGCAGGTGGATGGTGGCGGGGTCGACCTCCACACCGGTGATGCGGCGGCCGGCGACGAGCGGTTCCAGGTCGCGGCGGATGGTCTCGACTTCGGGGAGTTCGGGCACGTGATCGATTGTCGATTCTGGGTTTGCGAGTGTCGATTTGCACCTCGTGCGTATTCCCTGTTCGCTGTGCCGTGTGATCACGCACCTGCAGGGTAATCTCGCGCGAATGGACCCGAGCGGCCCGACCGTGGAAGTCGATGTCCAGGGAGTGCGCTACGAGGTACTGGTACCGATCGTGCTCTGGCCGGAGATCCAGGGGATCGCAGGAGAGAGTGACCTCGCGGGAGGAGGCGGGCCGTCCATCGGGCTGCATATCTTCTACCACGCGACAGCGAACAACCCGACACCCGTCCTGGTGGGGTTCTTGAGGCGGGCCGAGCGCGAGTTCTTCCGGAAGTTCACGACGGTTGAAGGGATCGGGCCGGCAAAGGCCGCCAAGGCGATGAACATCTCGGTGAGCACGATCGCGCGGGCGATCGAGCAGGAAGACCGGGCGGTACTTTCGAAGATGCCGGGTATCGGACCGCGCAGTGCCGACAAGATCATCGCCACACTGCGCGGCAAGCTCATCGCGGAAGCAGCGATGCACGACGGCGGCGTCGCCCAACCGGTGGACGCGGCCAAAATGGAGAACAAGCGCACCGTGGCGGATGCGGTGGAAACGATCGCTGCCCTCGGGTATTCGCGGGGCGATGCGAAGCGGATGGTCGAGGACGTGATTTCGGGTTCTCCCGAGCTGAGTTCAGTGGAGGAGATCACCCTCGCAGTGTTGCGGCGCCTGGACACCCGGCCTTAATCGTCACTCGCGTGCACGGGCTCCCCGAGGCACGATGACCGGGTGACCGAACCGAAATCGCTGGAAGACATCGTCGAGCCGGAACCGCTTCAGGGGGCCACGCAGACGAGCGGCCCGGTGTATGTGAAGGACCCCCCGGCGTGGAGCTACTTCCTCACTCCGGCCGCGCTGATACTCGGCTCGATCGTCATTGCGGCCACCATCTGGTGGACGCGAGACGACAGTTCGGGCCCGGGATCCACGTTCGACGGCGCCCCGGCCGCGGACGCCATTTCGAGCGTGCCGACGGCTTCGCCAGCTGCCTCGGCGCCTGCGGGCCTCCTCGATACGATGAAGAACTACGCCCGGCAGACCGGTCTCAACGAGGCGGCATTCTCGCAATGTCTCGGCGACTCCGCGAACGTCGCCGAGTTGAACGGCGACTTGCAAGAAGGAAAGGACCTCGGTGTCACGGGTACCCCGACGTTCTTCGTCAACAACAAGATGCTCGTCGGTGCGCAGCCCACCGCGATCCTGGAGGAGATCATCCAGGCCGAACTGAAGGGCAGCCCCACGACTCTCGAAGGGTACTCGGCAGCGGTTCGTGAACTCGCTGCCGCCGGCCGGTTTTCCATCGTCGCAAAGAAGCCGGACATCACGGGGGCGGCCATTGAGGGAAACCCAGGCGCGAAGGTGGTGGTTGCGGAGTACAGCGACTTTCAATGCCCGTTCTGCAAGCAGTGGACGGACACCTCGCTGAAGGCTGTTCGAGCGAAACTCGGCAACGACGTTGCCCTCGCTTTCCTGCACTTTCCGATCGTCCAGATTCACCCCAACGCCGGGAACGCCAGCCTCGTAGCCATTTGCGCGGGGAAGCAGGGGAAGTTCTGGCCAATGCACGACCTGCTGTTTGCACGGCAGACCGAGTGGGCGGCCCTCAAGTAGCTCCGGCCTATCCGGCCGCGTCCGAGACCTCGGTCGTCTCCAGGCGTTCGAGGATGTAGCGGACCACCCGACCCGTCCGGTCCATGCCGGCGCTGCAGTGGACGAGGACGGGCTTCGGCAGGTTCTGGAACGACTCCCACGCGTGTTCGTATTCGTCGAGGGTGAACGGGTGCGTTTGCTGGTCCGCGGTGGGAATGTGGCAGACGTCGAAGCCTTCGCTCCGGTAGCGGCTGAGCAGGCCTTCCGGCGTTGCCTTTCGATAGAGCCACAGCTGGTCGTTGCCGATCAGGCAGATGACCGAGCGGATGCCGAAGCTACGTGCCTCTTCGATCCATGAATCGACGACGTGGTCGTGGACGGTCAACTCTGGGCCTGGTGAGAATCCGGGACGAGGACTTGTCGCGATTAGGCCTTCGAGCACCCAGTTCGGCATTGCTCCTGTAGTCTATCGCGACTCCCTGCGATGGCGCCCGGACCCTCTGGGCGGGAAAGGACGTTCGGGTGGACTACTCCCGGTACCAGCACCTTCTTGTCGAGGTGGCGGGCGCGGTCGCGACCGTCACGATCAATCGGCCGGAGGTCTTCAACGCCACGAACGACGTCCTCCACCGCGAACTGACGACCATCTGGAGAGACCTCGCAGAGGATCCCGAGGTGCGGGTCGCGATCGTCACCGGGGCGGGAGACCAGGCCTTTTCCGCGGGTGGGGACCTCAGTGACATCGGGGCGCGAGCGGTCCTCCCCGCACAGGAGCGCTTCGAAGCCGTGATGCGGGTAATGCGCGAAGCCGAGGCAATCGTCTACGAGATGATGAACTGCGAGAAGATCATCATCTCGGCAATCAACGGCGTGGCTGTGGGAGCGGGGCTCACCGTTGCGCTGATGGCCGACATCTCGGTAATGGCGGAAGAAGCGCGGCTCACCGACGGACACGCGCGCCTCGGCGTGGCCGCCGGCGACCACGCCGCGATCATCTGGCCGCTCCTCTGTGGGATGGCGAAAGCGAAGTACTACCTGCTCACCTGCGATTTCATCGATGGGCGCGAAGCGGAGCGAATCGGGCTGGTAAGTAAGGTGACGCCGAGGGCACAACTTCTTCCCGAGTGCCTGGCGATTGCGGAGAAGCTGGCTGCCGGGCCCCAGCATGCGCTCCGTGCCACGAAGAAGTCGCTGAACCAGTGGCTGCGCCTGGGCGGCATCACCGCGTTCGACTACTCGCTCGCGCTTGAAATGCTCGGGTTCTTCAGCGACGCCCCGGCCGAGGGGGCGCGGGCGATCGTGGAGAAACGCCCACCACGGTTCGGTTAGGACGCCGGACCGGTGGCCGCGGAACCCGGCGGCCCGCGGACAGGGCGACGGTGCTTGCCACCTCGGTTGGCCATCCCCTACTATTGTTGACAGAGTTACTCGACTTTATCAGGAGTAGCTTGTTGGAAGGCAGCTGGTTAGCCAAATGCGCGTCTCGACCCGAAGCGACTACGGCCTCCGCGCTCTCATCGAGCTCGCGGGTCACTATGGCCGCGGCCCGCTCCAGTCGTCGGAGATCGCTCTGCGCCGCCACATTCCGGAGCAGTACCTCGACCAGCTCCTGACGTCGCTGAGGAAGAGCGGTTTCATCCGCTCGGTGCGCGGGCCATCGGGCGGGCATGAACTCGTGCGCCCTCCGCAGGAGATCTCTGTGCGCGAGGTGATCGCGTCTCTCGAGGGAACGTTGTCGCCCGTGTCGTGGCTCGATGAGCCGCCAGAGCTGACAGACCACCCGCACCACTGCGGCCAGCGGGAAATCTGGGAGCGCATCCGCAACGCGACTACGGAGATCCTGGAGTCTTATTCGGTGGCCGACCTCCTCGAACGGGAGCCGACGGCCGTGAGCGGAAGGTGGGTGATATGACCGCCCCGGTTGCGCGGCCCGCGATCGCCGAGTCGGTGCTCGACCTCATCGGGGCGACCCCTCTGGTGCGCCTGAAGCGGGTCATCCCGCAGGACGCCGCGGCGGTCCTTGGGAAGATGGAAAGCTTGAACCCCGGCGGGAGCGTGAAGGACCGAATCGCGCTGGCGATGATTGAAGACGCAGAGCGTTCGGGCCGCTTGAAGCCCGACTCCGTGATCGTCGAGCCGACTTCCGGGAACACTGGCATCGGGCTCGCGCTGGTGGCGGCCGTGAAGGGCTATCGCATCATCCTGACGATGCCGGAAGACATGTCGATCGAGCGGCGCAGACTGCTGGAACGCTACGGCGCCGAGCTCGTTTTGACCCCTGCGATCGAAGGCATGACCGGGGCCGTCTTCGCCGCCCAGGAGCTGTGCAGGGAGAACGCCTCGTACTTCATGCCGCAGCAGTTCGAGAACCCCTCGAACCCTGAGGTCCACCACCGGACGACGGCGCGGGAGATCCTGGATGCCACGGGTGGACGGATCGATGCATTCGTTGCCGGGGTGGGGACGGGCGGGACGATTACCGGGGTCGGGAAGTTGCTGCGCGAACAGATCGGCAAAGGCGTCCTGATCGTCGCCGTGGAGCCCGCACGATCGCCCGTCTTGAGCGGGGGCCGCGCGGGTATGCACGGGATCCAGGGCATCGGAGCAAGCTTCGTGCCGGGAGTACTGGACCGCGGTGTCTACGACGAGATCATGCGCATCGAGGACAAGGATGCGATGGCCTTCAGCCGCCGCCTGGCGCGGGAAGAGGGCCTGCTCGCGGGCATCTCCGCGGGTGCGAACGTGTTCGCAGCGCGGAAGGTCGCGGAGAAGCTCGGCGCCGGGAAAACCGTGGTCACCATCATCTGTGATACGGGGGAGCGTTACCTCAGTGTCAACATGTAAGTGAGAGCATTTTCCACCGTGCACGAGGTTGTGCGGGGTGGGTTTCAATGTGCAACGATGGATCGCCGCCGAAGGAGGGCCACCATGTCAGTTAACGTGTATATCCCCACGCCGTTCCGGCACCTGGTCGGGAACCGGGCGAACGTGAAAGCCACCGGCGCAACCGTTTCGGACCTCCTGAAGGACCTGGATACGCAATTCCCGGGATTCAAAGCCCAGGTGGTGGATAGCAGTGGCGAGCGCGCGCCACACATCAACATCTACGTGAACCAGGTGGAAATCGAGAATCTCCAGGGCGAATCGACGGCGCTGCAGGACGGTGACGAAGTGGCCGTCATCCCCGCACTCGCGGGCGGCGCGCCGACGGTGATGACGCCGGAGATGGTGGAGCGCTACAGCCGCCACCTGATCATGCCCCAGGTCGGCAGCGCCGGTCAGCGAAAGATCATCGAAGCGAAGGTGCTGATGATCGGAGCAGGTGGGCTGGGTTCGCCGGTAGCGCTCTACCTCGCCCTCGCCGGCGTCGGGACGATCGGCATCGTGGACTTCGACGTTGTGGACCGTTCGAACCTCCAGCGCCAAATCCTGCACCAGACGGCCGACATTGGTAAGCCGAAAGTGCAGTCCGCAAGCGAAACCCTCCTGGCGCACAACTCGAATGTGAATGTGGTCACTCACGAGGCGCCGATCACGAGCGACAACGCGTTCGAGATCATCTCGCAGTACGACATCGTGGTGAACGGCGCGGACAACTTTGCGACGCGTTACCTGGTCAACGATGCCTGCTACCTGTTGAAGAAGCCGCTCGTGGACGGCTCGATCCTGATGTTCGACGGGCAGGCCACGACATACCTGCCGGGGAAGGGCTGCTACCGCTGCCTGTATCCGGCGCCGCCGCCGCCGGGCCTCGTGCCGAGCTGCGCGGAAGCGGGCGTCCTCGGGGCCATGTGCTCGACCATCGGAAGCATACAGGCGACCGAGGTGCTGAAGCTCGTCCTCGAAGTTGGCGAGCCGCTGGTGAACCGGCTGCTCCTTTACGATGCCCTCTCACTCGAGTTCCGCATCGTGAAGGTCCGCAAGGACCCGGAGTGCCCGCTGTGCGGCGACAACCCGACGATCAGCGAGCTGATCGACTACGAGCAGTTCTGCGGTTCGCCAATCCCCCACCGCGACGACCCGACCGGCGGTTGAAAGGGCAGCTGCCCCACCGCTTCGCCACTTATTGAAGGAGAACCTGCACCTATGACGAGTGCGACCGCCCCAACAATCAATGTCCGTGTGACCGCCGTCCTGCAGAAGGTGACCGGCGGGCAGAAGACCGTCGAGGCCAGCGGCTCGACGGTCTCGGAGGTGTTCAACGACATCGACGCCAGGTACCCGGGCTTCAAGGCCCAGGTCTACGGGCCAGATGGGAAGCTGCATCGCTTCGTGAACATCTACCTGAACGACGAGGACATCCGCTACACGGGCGGAGTCGAAACGGCGCTCAAAGCCGGGGACACACTTGATGTGCTTCCCGCGCTGGCGGGCGGCTGTTAGAAACGGGAGACCACGCCGCGTGACGCTTTACCGCTCCGTCATCGAGATGATCGGCAACACGCCGATCGTTGAGTTGCGCTCGTTCGCACCGCGGGCCGATGTCCATATTTACGCGAAGCTCGAGGGCCAGAACCCGACGGGCTCGGTGAAGGACCGGATCGCGAAGTACATGATCGAAGCGGGAGAACGCTCGGGAGAGTTGAAACCCGGCGCAACGATCCTCGAGCCGACCTCTGGAAACACGGGCATTGGCCTCGCGATGATCGGTAAGGTGAAGGGCTACAAGGTTGTCTGCGTGATGCCGGAGAGCGTGAGCGAAGAACGCACGTTTCTGCTGAAGGCGTACGGCGCGGAGATCATCTACACGCCCGGCGACCTGGGCTCGAACGGGTCCATTGCGAAAGCGAAGGAGATCGTTGCCGAGAACCCGGGCAAGTACTACTTCCCCTACCAGTACGGAAACGCTGCGAACCCGAGGGCGCACTACGAAACGACAGGCCCAGAGATCCTCCGCGACTTGCCGCAGACGACGGTGTTCGTCGCCGGGTTGGGGACGGGTGGCACACTAACGGGGACGGGCCGCTACCTGAAGGACCAGAAGCCGGGCATCCGCGTGATCGCGGCTGCGCCCCATCCCGGGGACCTCGTCCAGGGCCTGCGAGCACTGGAAGAGGGCTTTATCCCGCCGATCTTTGATGAGACGGTGCTGGACGGGAAGATCGTGGTCGACAGCCGGAGCAGTTTCGCGATGTCGAAAGACCTGACCCAGAGGGAAGGCCTTTTCGTCGGCATCAGTTGCGGGGCCGTCGTGCGTGCGGCGGTGAAGGCGGCGGAGCGACTCGAAGGTGAGCAGCACATCGTTTGCCTGCTGGCAGACGGCGGCTGGAAGTACCTCTCTTCCAACCTCTGGACGACCGAATGGGAAGACCAGCCGGACGATGTGGAGAGCAAGATCTGGTGGTAGCAGGATCGCTCGGCTGCGTTCCTTACGATGGCGGCTGCAGGGTCTGTTTCGGACCGATTGGCGGGAGACAAATCGTCTACTGCTCCGTGAAATGCCGCCGGCTCTTCTACCGCAACCACCAGTGGATGTGGGCACGCCGTGCCGCGAAGATCAGGGCGCGGCGACGGGTGGAAGGAAGGCTGCTCCCGGGCTGGAAGTGCGCTCGCTGCGGCGATGTCACCTTTGAACCAGAGGTGAACCACATCGTGCCGCTCAACGGGGATCGACCGAACCTCTCCTGCGGGCACCACCAGGCCAATCTCGAAGTGCTGTGCCGCAAGCCCTGCCACGTGGAGGCGACAGCGGAGCAGCGGGCCGCCGGGCTGATCAGGACGAAGCAGAACTGACGGCCCGAAGGCCTCAGTCGATCCGCCTGGCCGAGCGGTGGAACCGGCCAACGACCTCTGGGTCCGGGATGACCGAGACGCGCGACTTGTCTTTCCCGGTGTAGTCGAAGGCTGAGAGCACGTAGCGGATGCTCTCCAGCCGGGCCGCGCGCTTATCGTTCGCCTTCACGATGATCCAGGGGCTGAAGCTCGTGTGCGTCAGGCTGAACATCCGCTCCTTGTAGCGGGTGTAATCATCCCAGAGTTCCTGGCCGCGTTCATCGATGGGGCTGAGCTTCCATTGCTTCAACGGGTTGTTTCGTCGCGAGTCGAAGCGGGCACCCTGGACCTCCTTGGAGATGGAGAACCAGAACTTCACGATCTCCACGCCGTCTTCGACGAGCATGTGTTCAAACTCGGGGGTCTGGCGCATGAATCGTTCGTACTGGTCCGGGTCACAGAAACCCATGACCGGTTCGACGACAGCGCGGTTGTACCAGGACCGATCGAAGAAGACGATTTCGCCGCGGTTGGGGAGCTGACGCATGTAGCGCTGGAAGTACCACTGCCCGGTTTCGTCGTCGGTCGGCTTGGGAAGCGCGACGACGCGGATCGCGCGCGGGTTAAGGTGCTCGATGAAGCGGCGGATGGTTCCGCCCTTGCCGGCAGCGTCACGGCCTTCGAAAAGGATTGCGACGCGCCGTCCGGAGTCCTGGATCCAGCGCTGCAGCTTCACGAGTTCGATCTGGAGGCTCTCGAGCTCGAACTCGTATTGCATCGCGCGCTTCACGCGCGAGACGTTCACGTTTTTCGTCCGGAGCAGTTGGATGAATTCGCGGGAGGTATGGAGGTCGCTCAGTTCTTCGCGGAGGACCACCTGATCGGGCATCGGGCTCCAGGAGGTGGAGTGGATCGCGTCGGCGATCTCCCGGAGCTTCTCATCGGGAAGGTCTGCCTCCTCGGGCAGGACTGCGCGGAGAACGCCGAGAAGCTCTCGTTTCAAGGAGTCGGCCGGGACGATTTCACCGTTTCGCGCGGGGCCGGTCCGGTTGATGCTGTGGAGAGTGGCGTGTGTCATGCAGTTTACCTGGCGGCTCGAAGTGAAAATGTGGCCGACCGCCATAATCTTCGGCAGATCAAAGGGAAAGTTCATGGCCTTAAGGACAGAGAGTTGTGTCCCGAGGGGGCCGGTAGGGCACGGCGCCTCGCAGGGGGTGCTGAACTTCGTCTCGCAAGCCAGGTCGCTGGCCACCAAAAGATCTGTTGACACGGTGATCCATAGCGGCGTAGGTTGCAATGGTATGGGTGTGTTGGTTGGCATCCATGGATAGAGACGGCGGCGCCACATAGCGCCGCCGTTTGCGCTTCTCGTGAGAAGGAGTTACCCGTCATGCAGTCGAGCTTGATTGGCAAGGTTGAGAAGGCAAAGGCCTACGCGGGCGAACGGCACCGCATGCAGATAGATGATCTGCACGTAGCTTTCCACGGCGAAAACAGCGACCACGAAGTCGCCCTGCACGAAGGCAAGTGGCGCTGCAATTGCGACTTCTTCGTAGCGTGGGGCTCCTGCAGCCACACGATGGCGCTGGCACGCGTGCTCGAGGGCATGGTCCCCGCGGCGGCAGTGCCGGAGCTGGTCACGGCTTGAGCCAGGCGGGCCGCACCGGCCCTCCCGGGTCGCGTGGCTGAGGCGTACTTCTAACTGGTTTCTCCCTGTTGAACGGGTTACTGAGGCCGAATTCGGGTTGTAGGATCCGGGCAACAAGGAGCGAGCTATGTTGCCACTCGGTTTCAGTTGGGGTGCGTTCTTCGTTTACGTTGCCGCCCTGATCTTCGTGACACTCGGCGGTGTCTGGGGGCTCATCGAGAGCCACCACCCGGCCTTCCTCGTCCCAATCCTCATTGGACTGTTCTACTTCTACCTGTGCTGGGAAGCGGTCGTGGAGGACGAGGACAACCCTACCGCCCCACCCGCGAGTAAGAATCACGGTTAAGCCAGGAGTTTGGCGAGACGCGGCGCTAACCGGTCAACCGCTAAGGTAGGCGCATGAAGTTCGGCAATATCCGAGTTGGTTCGCTGGCGGGCATCCCGATCCTGGTGAGTCCCAGCTGGTTCATCCTCTTTGGCCTGACGACATGGCTGCTGGCGACGCAGTTCTACCCGGATGCACTCGAAGGGGCGGGCCGCACCACGCATTACGCGATGGCCGTCGCCAGCGTCATCCTGTTCTTCGCCTCGATCGTCCTCCACGAACTCGCGCACAGCCTGGTCGCACGCGCCTACAACATCCCGGTGAAGAGCATCACGTTGTTCATCCTCGGCGGGGTCGCGCAGATCACGCGAGAGGCGGCGAAGCCGCTACACGAGTTGTTGATGGCGGCAGCCGGCCCGCTTACGAGCTTCCTGTTGACCGGCACTTTCTTCGGCGCATGGTTTGCGCTGGGAGCGAACGACACGCGCCCGGTGGACTATGTCCTGGTCTGGCTTGCACTCATGAACCTCATCCTGGGCGTCTTCAACCTGTTGCCGGCCTTCCCGATGGACGGCGGCCGCGTCTTCCGCTCGATCTGTTGGCTCATCACCGGCGACTACAGCAAGGCGACGAGTATCGCGGCGTGGACCGGGCGTGGATTCGCCGCGGCCGGGATCGCGTGCGGGCTGCTTGCCGTTGCGGGGCGCGACATGGTCATCGCCGATAGTGCGGCGAGCGGCGCCTGGATCATCTTCCTTGGCGTCTTCCTCGAAAATGCCGCGCGCAAGAGCCTGGCCCAGAACCGGCTCGTGAACGAGCTCCGGATGTACAAGGCCGAGGACGTGATGACGCCGAACCTGCCTGTCGTGGATGGCGGCCAGACCGTCGGGGCGCTCGCCCGAGGTGTCATCGAACTCAACCCCCGGGTCTGCTACATGATTTCCGATGAAGGGTCGCTCGCGGGACTGTTGAGCGGCTACGAACTGCGGGGTGTACCCGAGCGCGAGTGGGACAACGTCACCGCCCGCCAGGCGATGGTGCCGGCGGCCGAACTGCGGGCGACGGCACGCGAACGGCTGGTCTCTGATGTCCTCCTGGAAATGGAAACCGAGGACTTGTTCCACATGCCGGTTGTCGAGAACGGACGAGTAGTAGGCGTCATCGCCCGGGACCGGATCCTGAAACTCCTGGTACAGGCCGGTCTCGTGCCTTCCCGCACCTAAGCTTTGATTGGTGGGCGAGCGACCGCGACCATTTGACTCGTGACGAACCCACGGACCGCCGCCGCCGTTGTCGCCGGAAAGCTGGCCTCGGCTGCGTCTCGCGCGCTTCGCCGGGGCGGAGGGACGGCCCTCCCCGGGCTGGTGGCCGAGCGGGTGGACCCGGCACTGGTGGCGCACCTCGGCCGGACGCTGGGGCGGGGACGCATCGTCGTCACGGGAACGAACGGGAAGACGACGACGAGCCGGATCATCGCTTCGGCCATGGATGCGGACGCGATGCCGTACGTGCACAACCGGGAAGGCAGCAACCTGATGCGGGGAATGGCCAGCACGCTCCTGGCAGAAGCCGGGATCACAGGCGGGATCCGGAGCGCGCGGGACGCGGCGGGCCTGTTCGAGACGGACGAGGCCACGATGCCGGCAGCGGTCGCGGCACTCCAGCCTCGCGTGCTCGTTTTCACGAACCTCTTCCGCGATCAGCTCGACCGTTACGGCGAGGTCGACACGGTCGCTGGTCTCTGGCGGACGGCGCTGGAGCGGGCTCCCCGAGACGCGACGCTAGTCCTGAACGCCGATGACCCCTCGGTGGCGGAACTCGCGACAGGCTGGAGTGGCCCCGTGCACTGGTTCGGGCTGGACGACCCGGCATACGCGACGGACAGTGCCGGCGCCTACGATGCCCGCTGGTGTGCATGCGGCGGGGACTATCGCTACGACCGCCGCTACTTCGCTCACGTCGGGCACTGGCGGTGCACGAAATGCGAGCGCCGGAGGCCGTCGCCCCAAACCTCCGCTTCGGCAGTCCGGCTCGGACTGGATTCGGCGATGCTTTCGATCGATGGCCATGAGGCTGTGGCGATGCCGCTGACGGGCCTGTACAACGTCTACAACGCATTGGCCGCAGTCGCGGCTTGCCGCGCCTTCGGAATCGGTGACGAGGCGATCCGGCAGGGGTTGGCCCATGCCCAACCCGCATTCGGGCGGCAAGAGGTCGTGGAGATCGAGGGACGCCGCCTACGCCTATACCTGGCGAAAAACCCGGCGGGCGCGAACCAGGTGCTCTTTCTGCTTCGCGAAATCGCGCGGGAACGGCCTCCGCTCAAGGTTGCGGTGCTCTTGAACGACCGTTACGCGGACGGCCAGGACGTGAGCTGGACCTGGGATGTCGACTTCGAGGTGCTGGCCACGTCCGCGGGGAGATGGTGGGCCGGCGGCGACAGGGCCGAAGACCTGGCGGTGCGGATGAAGTACGCGGGCTGGGAACGTCCCGCAGCCGTGGAGCACGAAGCCGGGAAGCTCCTGGATGCAATCCTCGCAGGGACGGACTGGGGCGACGACGTCTTCGTCATCCCGACGTATACGGCGATGCTGGACCTGCGGGCAGAGCTCCACGGACGCGGCGCCGTGGCCGGACGGCTGGAGTAGGGTCGCTCAGGCAGGGAACTCAGCGGTGGTACATCACCGAGCCGTCGCCGCCGCGGCGCAGCATGATGACCTCGGCCATGATGGAGATCGCGATTTCCTCCGGGGTTTCGGCGCCGATGCTGAGGCCGATCGGCGTGCGCACTCTCGCAAGCTCCTCCGGGTCGAAGCCGTCCTCGCGCAGATGTTCGAGGACGGCGCCGGTTCGCCTGCGCGAGCCAATCATCCCAAGGTAAGCGGCACCCCGCCCCAGGCAGGTCCGCAGCGACAATTCGTCCTGTTTGTGCCCGCGAGTGACGAGCGTGATGTAGGTGCTCGGCCCGATCGGGTACTTCTTGAGTGCTTCCTCGAAGTCTTCGCAAAGGACCTCGTCAGCTTCGGGGACGCGTTCGGAGCTGGCGAAATCATCGCGGTCGTCGAGGATCGCCACGTGGAAATCGAGGAAGTCCGCGAGTTTCGCCAGCGAACGCCCGATGTGGCCGGCACCGACGATGAGGAACACCGGCTTGGCTTCGACGACTTCGACATAGACGGCAGTGGCACCCTTCGCGGTCCGCTCGGAGAGCCCGCCCGGCGTGACGTACAGGGTCGCTGCGATGTGCGCGGCGAAGGCATCGGGGGCGTAGGCGGCAAGGGCGTCGTCGAGCGCGGTGTCGCCGAGGGAGCCGAGGCGTTCGCCCGACCGTTCGACGAGCATCCGCGCACCCGGCACGAGTGGACGCGGGCCCGACTCAAGGACAGACGCGAGGAAGACCGGTTCGCCGCCTTCGGCAGCACGGAGGAGGCGTTTGGTGATTTCGAGCACTGAGGGATGGTAGCTGATCGAGAAGAGTCGTACGTGTCGAACTTGCCAGCGGGGAACCGTGACCGATTCAGTGGCGTTACTCTTGGTAGATGAAGCGCGCGTGGTCCTTCGCCTTGGCCGGTCTGCTGTGCTGCACGGCCTGTTCCCGCGGCGAAAGCCCTCCGCCCGCGGCCGAATCGACGGTTACGCCGGCCGAATCGACGGCCGCAACCCCTACGCCAACCGCGCCGCCAAGCGTCGCCTCGACGCCAACTCCGGCGTTCGTTGCCAGGGCCCTGCAACGCGCGCAGCCGACCCCCTTTCCGTCCGGGGTCGTGGTGTACGCAATCGACGGTGTCTGGGAGGGGCCAACGGCGGCCCTGCGGCGTTACTACCGGGATTCGGCCGGGCAGTTCCGCGTCGACGACCTGGTGCTTTCTACGTTCGGACAGGGTAGGCCCGGCGATCGCGCCATCGTGGGGGTGCAGTTCGGGAATCCCGGCGAAGTTGGAGTCGCGCTGTGCCATGGCATCTGTTACGGCAGCCCGGAGCCCGTCACCATCGCGCGCTCAGCTGATGGTGGCGTTACATGGCATGACCTCTTCGACCTGGAGGCCGGCGGATGGGGTTCGCTTCTGGCGATCGAGGGCGACACGACGATCATTCGCGGCCCCACAGCCGATGACTGGTGGTCGTTCCAGAAGGTCACCCCATCAGGTCGGACCGTGCTTGCGCTGCCTGCCGGCATACTGCCGACTGCGGACACCGTGGGTGCTTTCGGAGCCGGGCAGCGGGTGGCTGTGTACTCGGAAGATCGGCGCACGATCCGGGATCTCCTCTCCGGGGAGCTGCTGCTGACCATCCCGCCGGCATGGGACGCCCGGCAGTACTCAGCTTCCTTCATCACGCGCGCCGGCGGCGAGTCAGTCGAAGTCCAGCTCCTCAGTACCTCGCAGGAGTATCGCGAAGGCTACCTCGCGTTCATTGACACGTCCTCCGACGCCGTCACCGACGTGTACCAGTGGCGCGAAGCCGACGGGCTCAGTGGAGTCTCGATCGTGGGGTGGATTACACCCACGCTGGCGATCGGCCGCGCCGACTTCGACCAGGCCGACTACTTGCCCAACACGGTTTCGTTCTTCCACGGAGTCCCGGCGTTGATCGATCTCCAGAAGGGGACGGTGTCACCCATTTCCGAGTTTCTGCCGCAACTCACGAAGAAGGCCGGGGGGCCGCAGCCTCTCCTCGTCGACCCAGGTAGTTTCGCCCGCGTAGTCACTGGCGCCGATTGCCTGAACGTCCGCTCCGAGCCACTCCTGTCAGCGTCGGTCCTCGGCTGCATGGCGGACCGAGTCGTCATGGCGCGACGAGCGGAGGTGGCAACAAGAGGATGGGTGGCGGTCACGACGCCGGATGGGCGAGATGGCTGGGCATCGAGCGAGTTTCTTGAGTTGTTCCCCTAGCGGGAACGCGAGATTTCCCCGAATCCGGAAACCTGATACCTTCTGGTACGACAACTCAAGAGCCAGAGACCGCAGGTCCCTATGCGAGCCGTCATTGAGATGGTAGGGGTAATGCCGAAAGGCGCCTGTCGAGGCAGAGATTTCGGGCCGGCAGCGATGCTGTGCGCCGTCAAAGTTCCCGCGAGGGAAGTTTGAATCCCTGCCAATGCGCAGGGATTTTTGGTCTCCGGGCTCTTCCGCACCGGGCCGGTGAGAACCGTGCCCCGTTCATATCGGAGGTGGCTATGCCTACTCCACGGAAAGAAGCAATGCTGGCAGAGATCCAGGACCGCATGGAGCGGGCCTCGATTGCCATCAGTGCTGATTATCGTGGGCTCACCGTCGCCCAGATCACCGAGCTTCGTCGCGCGCTGCGCCCGACCGGAGCGGAAGTGAAAGTCGTTAAGAACACACTCGCCGCGATGGCCGCCAAAGCTGCCGGGCGCGAGAACATGGCCGAGATCCTGCAGGGGCCAACGGCACTCGCGATTGGATTCGACGACCCGATCGCGCCGGTGAAGGCCTTCACTGAGCACCTCCGGGCACGCCGCCTCAACATCGAGATCCACGGGGGCTGGCTGGAAGGCCGGGTGCTTTCGCGCGCGGAAGTCGAAAGCCTCGCGACGATGCCACCCAAGGAGCAGCTCATTGCCGACGTGGTCGGCAAGCTCCAGAGCCCGCTCTACAACTTTGCGGGACTGCTGCAATCGACGATCCGGAACTTCGCCGGGCTCATCGATTCGCGCGCCAACCAGCTCGAAGCCGCCGGCTAAGACGAACCAAAACCAGGAGACACTGCAATGGCTAAAGTTGAAGAAGCACTCGAAATCATCAAGGGTATGACCCTCCTCGAACTGCGCGACCTGAACAAGGCGATCGAGGAAGAGTTCGGCATCACCGCCGCGGCCCCGATGATGATGGCTGCCGGCCCCGCCGGTGGCGCCGCCGCACCGGCTGCCGCCCCGGAGGAAGAGAAGACGGAATTCAACGTCGTCCTCAAGAGCTTCGGCGAGAACAAGATCAACGTCATCAAGGCCATCCGCGAGGTCGTCAGCGGCCTCGGCCTCAAGGAAGCGAAGGACCTCGTCGAGGCCGCTCCCGCGAAGGTGAAGGAAGGCATCGGCAAGGAAGAGGCCGAGTCGATCAAGGCGAAGCTCACCGAAGCCGGCGCCACCGTCGACATCGAGTAGTTCGTCCCCACGGCGAATCACGAGAGGCCCTTCCATCTGGAAGGGCCTTCTTCGTGGTCGCTGTACCATTCGCCCGAACCCGCAACGCAGGAGCCTCACCGTGGACTACCCCATCCGGCCTATCGCCCCGAGCGAAGCGCAGAAGTTCTTCACTTCGAACGCCATCGCGTTCGGCCACGACCCGCGTCCGGAGGAGGCGATCGCTTCGACGCTCGAGTACGCCGACCTCTCGCGCTCGATTTCGGTCTGGGACGGCGACCAGGTGGCGGCGACTGCCGGGACCTGGTCATTCGAGATGACGACACCCGGCGGCCTGGTCCCCTGCGGTGGATTGACGTGGGTCGGAGTGCTGCCGAGCCACCGGCGGCAAGGGATTCTGACCGCGATGATGCGTTACCAGCTGGACCAGGTGCGCGAGCGGGGCGAGGCGATTGCCGCGCTCTGGGCTTCGGAGGCGATCATCTACCAGCGGTTCGGGTACGGGATGGCCGCGGAAGGCGTCGAACTGGCGATCGACCGGACGCGCACTGCGTTGCGGACGGCCCCGCCGTTCAGTGGCCGTTGCCGTTACATCCAGCGCGATGAGGCGCTTGGGGCCTGGCCCGGTATCTGGGACACCGACCGCGTGAGGTACCCCGGGATGCACTCCCGGTCGGCCGGCTGGTGGGAGAACCGCGTCCTGAGGGATCCACCGTGGCCCGGGCCCGCCGGCTTCAGCAGCCTGTTCAATGTCCAATACGAAGAGGGCGGCAAGCCGCTGGGCTACGCCCGATACCGGATCAAGGAGCACTACGAGAACGGGTCGGCGGCCAGTGTCCTCTCGGTACAGGCGCTCCACGGGAACACGGACGGGGCGTATTCGGCGCTCTGGCAGCACATCTTCGGTGTCGACCTGGTCGGGAAGATACAGGCTGAGTGGCGCAGGACCGACGAACCACTGTATGCGATGCTCGCAGACCCGCGCCGCCTCGTGCGGCGGCCTTCGGACACGCTCTGGGTGCGGATCGTCGATACGGTGCAGGCACTGGAGGCACGGCGCTACCGCACCGCGGGCGCGCTCGTGATCGAGCTCAGGGACGACTTCTGCCCGTGGAACGGCGGTCGCTACGTGATCGAGGGCGGGCCGGACGGCGCGCGCTGCAGCCATACGACGAAGACGGCGGACTTGACGATGACCGTCAATGAGCTTGGTGCGCTCTATCTGGGGGGGATGAGTGCGCACCAGCTGGCGCGCGCTGGGCGGATCGAAGGTGCGGCGCAGGCCATCACGACGGCCGACTCCATGTTCGCCTGGGCCCCTCAGCCGTGGGCGCCAGAGATCTGGTGAGCCGCCGGAATTTCAGCCCGGCCCCTGTGATACGCTAGCCAGCACCTTATGTACCGGCCTCTCGATCACCCGCTGCTGCGCCGCCTGCGGGAGCAGGTGCTGTACTCCGCCGGGCCTATCGGCTCGACGCTCCTTTCGTACAACCTCGGACCGGAGGCGTACGTCGCCGCGGACGGCGAATCGCATGATGGTTGTCCGGAATGGCTCAACGTTTCGAATCCGGCCGTGCTCGAGAAGATCTATCGTTCGTTCTATTCGGTCGGCGTCGACGCGGTTGATTCGTGCTCATTCGGCGCGAACGAGGTCGTGCTGGCTGAGTTCGGGCTGGCGGATCGCACACGCGAACTCAATCGACTCGCGGCGGAAGTCATCGGGCGGGTGCGGGACCAATACAGCACGCCCGAGCACCCCCGTTACTCCTTCGGGACGATGGGCCCGGGGACGAAGTTGCCGAGCCTCGGGCATATCGACTGGGACGATCTCGTCCGCGGCGCACGAGAGCAGGCGATCGGCCTGATCGAGGGCGGGATCGACGTCCTGAAGGTCGAGACCTGCCAGGATCTCCTGCAAACGAAGGCTGCCCTCGCGGGCTGCGCCGAAGCGTTCGAAGTGACTGGCCGGCGAGTCCCGGTGATCGCGAGCGTGACGATCGAGACGACGGGCACCATGCTGCTGGGGTCGGACATCGCCTGCGCGTTGACCACGCTCGAACCACTCGACATCGTCGACATCATCGGCATCAACTGCGCCACCGGACCGGAGCAGATGATCGAACACGTCCGTTACCTGGCCGAGCACTCGCGGCGACCGGTGTTCATCGGGCCGAACGCAGGGTTGCCGGAAGTCGTCGATGGCGAAGCCTGCTACAACCTCACACCGGCGCAATTCGCGAAGCACCAAACGGTGTTCGTCAACGAGTTCGGGACGAACGTCGTGGCCGGGTGCTGCGGGACCACACCGGCGATGTTCGAGGCTGCGATCGCGGCGATCGGGCGGCGGGCGCCGAAGTTCCGCCCGGCCGCTTCCGAGTTCCTGGGCAGCGGCAAAGGAACGTATGAAGCGAACGTCTCCTCGCTGTACACGAGCGTCCCCATCGAACAGGACATCTCGTTCCTGGTGATTGGGGAGCGGACAAACGCGACGGGTTCACGAGCGTTCCGGGACCTCCTGCTCGCCGGTGACCTCGACGGCGTGGTGGCACTGGCTCGCGAACAGGCGGCGGAGGGCGCGCACGTCCTCGACGTCATGGTGGACTACGTGGGGCGCGACGGTACCGCCGACATGGAACAGGTCGCCACCGCGTTACGCACGCAATCCACGTTGCCGCTGGTTTTCGACAGCACCGAGCCGCCGGTGATCGAGACGGCGCTGAAGCTCTACGGGGGCAAGGCGATCGTCAACTCGATCAATCTCGAGGACGGCGAACGGAAGATCCGGCGAGTGCTTCCGCTGATCCGCCGTCACGGAGCTGCCGCCATCGCCCTGACCATCGACGAGGAAGGCCAGGCGCGGACCACGGAATGGAAATTGCGAGTGGCCCGGCGCATCTACGACCTCGCCGTCACCGAATACGGTATGGAGCCGGGCGATCTGCTCTTCGACTTCCTGACGTTCCCGCTCTCGGGCGGCCAGGAGGACTTGCGCAAAGACGCAATGGAGACCTTCGCCGCGATCAAACAGATGAAGGCGGAGTTCCCCGGCATCCACACGACGCTCGGCGTTTCGAACTGCTCGTTCGGGCTGAAACCTGCCGCGAGGCGGGTGCTGAACTCGGTGTTCCTGTACGAGGCAGTTGAGCACGGTCTTGATTCGGCAATCGTCAACGCGAAGCAGATCGTCCCGCTGAACCGCATCCCGGAGGAACAGCTCAACACGGCGCGGGACCTGATCTATGACCGCAGGCGCGAGGGATACGATCCGCTCCACCACTTCATCTCGCTCTTCGAGAACATGGAGGCGACGAAGGAAACGAAGGCCGACCGTTCGAAGCTACCCGTGGAGCAGCGCCTTCAGCAGCGGATCATCGATGGCGACCGGCGCGGACTGGACGACGACCTGGACGAAGCGATGGGCCGATTCGACCCGCTCACGATCATCAATGAGCACCTGCTGGAAGGGATGCGCGTGGTCGGTGAGCTTTTCGGTTCGGGGAAGATGCAACTGCCGTTCGTGCTCCAATCGGCCGAAACGATGAAGCAGTCAGTCGCCCACCTCGAACCGTTCATGGACAAGATCGACGGCTCGACGAAGGGGAAGGTCGTGCTGGCGACGGTGCGAGGGGACGTGCATGACATCGGCAAGAACCTCGTCGACATCATCCTGAGCAACAACGGGTACACGACCTACAACATCGGCATCAAGCAGCCGATCCAGAGCATCATCGAGAAGGCGCAGGAAGTCTCGGCAGACGCGATCGGGCTTTCTGGTCTCCTGGTGAAAAGCACGGTGGTGATGCGCGAGGATCTCGAGGAGCTCAACAGCCGGGAGTTGTTCCACTATCCGGTCATCCTTGGCGGCGCCGCGCTCACGCGGCGATACGTGGAGGACGACTTGAGGCGCGTCTACAAAGGCACGGTGTACTACGCCCAGGATGCATTCGAGGGCCTCGCGACGCTCGACAAGGTTGTCCCGGCCGCCCGCGAGGGCCGCCCCCTTCCGATCCTCACGCGGGGGGGGGCAGAAATCACCCGCGACCAGGTCTACGACGAAGTGCGCGTGACGGTGCCCGGGAGCAACGATGCCGCCAGCGACGGACCGAGCGTGAGAGAGTATGCCCAGTCGCAAGTCGCAAGAGCCGTGCCGATCCCCGAGCCGCCGTTCTGGGGCAGCCGCGTCGTCCGCGGGCTTCCGCTGCGAGACATCTTCCCCTGGATCAACGAGGTCCAGCTGTTCCGCGGCCAGTGGCAGTACCACCGTGGCGAACGGGGAGAGGCCGAATACGAGCGGTTCGTGGATGAGGAAGTGCGGCCGATCTTCCGCAGATGGGCGGAGCGAGCGATTTCCGAACAGCTGCTCGTGCCCCAGGTGGTCTACGGCTACTTCCCCTGCCTTTCGGACAGGAATGAACTCCTCTGCTGGCCGGACCTGGAGGATGGAAGGCCGGCGGGCGAGCCGGTACGGCTGAGCTATCCACGCCAAACGACCGGTCGCCGCCAGTGCATCGCGGATTTCTTCCGTTCGGTGGACGAAGCGCGCGGCGGGGGACCGCAGTACGACGTCGTGGCGATGTCGCTCGTGACGATGGGCGAGCGAGCGAGCGTGTTCGCGAAGGAATTGTTCGACGCGAACGAGTACCGCGACTACCTCCACTGGCACGGGTTCTCCGTCGAGAGCGCCGAGGCGCTTGCGGAGATGTGGCACGGCCGCGTCCGTGAAGAGCTCGGAATCGCCGGTAAGGACGGCCCGGATCATCGCAGCCTGTTCCAGGCCCACTACCAGGGCGCCCGCTACTCCTTCGGCTACCCTGCCTGTCCGGACCTGGAAGAGCAGACCAAGATGGCGGCGCTGCTCCGGCCCGAACGAATAGGCGTCCACCTGAGCGAAACCTTCCAGTGGCATCCGGAACAGAGCACCAGCGCCGTGATCGTGCATCACCCGGAGGCGCGCTACTTCGTCGTGAAGTAGCGCTCGGGGTCGTCCGAATGATCGAGTGGCCAGCCTTCTCCACAGACGAGTTCCTGGATGCCGTGCGCGACGCATTCATGCCGGGAGCGACGTCCGGCATCGCCGAATGCGGAGGTTACCGGGTGCGTACGCTACTCCGCGGCGGAAAGGCGGTAACGGGACTCTGGCAGTTTCCGGTGTATCGCGAACCCCTCGACCCCGCGACGGTCGCCGGCGGGACGCGGGTGCCATACCTCGATGACGTCGTCGTCGCGGTGACACGGGCAGGAGAGGCCGGCCCTCCCGGGACCCGGCCGTCCCCGTTCGTTTCATGGCGGGACTTCCCGGATTGGGAGACGTTCCTCGCCCGGTCCCAGGCGCCTCCCGGGCTCGACGCCCCTGCGACCGTGCTCCGGAAGATGCGCAAGCTCGAGCGCGAACTTGGCCCGGTGGAACACCGGCTTTTCGATGACGACCCGGAAGTCTTCGAAACGCTCATCCGGTGGAAAGCGGCGCACTTCGCGCTGACGCGCCGGGATCATGTGCTTTCGCGGCCCGAAGTGGTGGAGTTCTACCGGGAGCTGAGGCGCCGGGGGATTTTCAACGCATCGAGCCTCCGCGCCGGAGGACGGCTGGTGAGCGGGCAGATCGCTTACCGCGTCCATGGACGGCACCTCTCCCGCCTCATGGTGTACGACCACGACCCGGCCCTCCGGCGCTACTCGCCGGGTTCGGTCATGCAGCTCCTCACGCTGGAGGCCTCTTACCGCGCCGGAGACTCGGAGTTCGACTACCTCATGGGTTCGGAGCCGCACAAATACACCTACTCCACACACACTCGCTGGGTGGGCAAAGTGGGCCGGGAACCGGCTGTGCGGCGGATGGAGCGGGTCGCGCGACGCCAGGTCTCAAGGCGCCTGAGCCACTTTCCCGGGGCGTACAACCGCATCCGTGCCATGGAGCGGCGCACGAAACGCTGGGTCAACCGGGCTCGCTAAGCGGGCCGACGGCTAGAATCGTGCGGTGAAAGCTTCGTCTCCCCGGGGGTTGCCGCCGGCCATCTTGCTCGAAGGACATATGGATGTCCTGCGTGACCTGCGTGGCCGGGGAGTGCCTCTCGTGGCGGCGTCGAGCTATCGGCGCCATCCAGCCAAGGCATCCACATCCATCACGGGCAGCGAGTTATCGCCGGCCCTTTGGGACGCCGCCTATGAGCGGTGGTTCGAATCGGCCATCGCGCGCTATGAGGGAGCGGTGGTGTTCCCTTTGACCGAGGATGACTCATGGTGGCTGGACGGTTTTCGCGCCACTCACCCGGAGACCACGGTCCGCACTCCGGTCCCGCCACGCGAGGCGTTACGCACCGTGACCTTGAAGTGGGAGCTGTACCAGGCCTGCCAGGCGCACGGCATCGCCGCCCCGGCTACGTGGCTCGCACGAAGCCCGGCCGACGTCCGCCAGCGCGCGGGGGACTTGAAATTCCCGGTAATCGTCAAGCCACAGAGCCGCTGCGGGAACCTCCATTGGGGCCGCGGAGAGGTTGCGAACAACGCAGAAGAACTCGAAGAGTCGGTCAGCTGGGCGCTGAGCAACGTCCGGTTCCGGGACGAAGTTGCCGACCCCTGCCCCGATGTCCGGCTGCCGTTGGTGCAGGAAGCCATCGGCGGCCGGGACCGCCGCATCTACCACATTGCGGGGTATCTCAGCCAGAGCGGGACCTGGGCGGCACTGGCACACCGGAAACTCCTCCAGTTCCCGCGTCGCTTCGGCAACGGCCTCTGTTTCGAGACTGCCTCGCTGGATGTGGCACTGGCGGAACGCCTCGTCGAGATGCTCCGTGCTATCGGGTTCCGCGGCATGTTCGAGGCCGAGTTCATCGAGCGCGGCGATGAGCGGCTCCTCATCGACCTCAACCCTCGTGCCTACAACGGGATGACGCTCGAGGTCGAACGCGGCCTCCACGTGGCCTGGTACGCCTACCTCGAAGCGGCGGGCGAGTTGGACTTGCTCGACAGGGAACTGGGGAAGGCTCACCAACTGGAGGACCGGCAATTCACGTGGTGCCGGAAGCTTGAGTTCGGGGCGATGCTCGCTTCGCAGCTGGCGAGCGGCGGTTTCACGCCACGTGAGGCCAGTCGGTGGCTGGGCTGGTACCGGCAGAATCGCGGACGGATGCTCGACCCGTTCGTCATCGAGGGTGACCGGAGAGTGGGCAGAGCGCGGCTGCGGTTCCAGCTTTCGGACTGGACCCGCCACCCCCGACGCTTCGTGGGGACCTATGCCCGCCGGGAGTCCGGCCGATAACCGGACCGGTCGTCCTCGTCCTGGGGTGCTTCGGCGGTCTCTTGGCGCTCGTTCCGGCGCCTCGTTTTTCGGCGCGGAGCGATCCGAGGCGCCGGCGCGCCGGCGTATGCCAGGAGCGCCGGTGGCAACGCAGCTGGACGTTGTGCGGCAGCCGGCGCCGTGCCTGTATCCGCCAGAGCGGCGACCGCCATGAGGACGGCAACGGCGGCGCGTTCGAAGCTCGTGGAGGGAGATCCGAGGGTGCCAGGGGCGGAATCCGGCGGCGCCGCGAGCAAGAGCTGCCGGGCAATCACGGCGATCCTGACCAGTACGCCCGCTGGAATCGGGCGGCCGGCAACGGAGAGCACTTCCCGCACAAGCGTCGCGGCGAGAAGAGCAGGCGGATCGCCCGTCGCCGGGAGAGGACCATCCGCGATGGCCGCTGCCATCCGTCCGACGAGTTCAACAATCCGCGAGGCCGCCGCCGCCACGGCACGCGGTTCGTTCGCGGCATCGATGGCCCTGAAGGCCTCGACAAGGCCGGCGGGCGAGGGGAATGACGGGAGCCGAAAGGGGCCGACGCCAAGCGACTGGGCCGCGCGTGCTTCGGCCGAGATCTGGACCGAGTCGGGCAGCTCCACGGCAGGCGCGGTCGCACCATGCCCCGGTTCGGACAGCCGGGCGCTGAGCTTCGGCAGTTCGGCAGCGATGTCGCCGCGCCGCGCACTGAACTCCCGGGCAACAGCCTCTTCGAAATCACCGATGCGCATCTTCCGGAAAGCTTCTCCTCCGCTGATTGTCGGCAGAATGGTCCACCGTGCCGATGCCCCACGCGCGTTCGCGCTTCGGCACAGGAGGGCCGAAACTGCGCGTGTGAAACCGCTCTTGCTGGTGCTGGCGTTTGCAGCGGCCCTGCTCCCGGCCGGCGCCTCGCACGAACGCGCGAGCGCCCATGGCTTCAGCCACCGGGACAGGACGGCGAACGGGGATGTCCTCCCGGCCCGGCCGGCCGGCCGCGCCATCGAGCCGTCGGTCATTGGCGCCGACGAACGCGTCCAGGTGACGGCAACCGAGTCGTTCCCGTTCAGCGCGGTCGCCTACCTGGAACTGGAAGACTCTTTCGGCGTGGTATTCGCATCGTGCACAGCGACATTCATCGGGCCAGACGCGCTGCTTACAGCCGGCCACTGCCTGTGGGACGCGGAACTCGAGGACTGGGGCGCGGAACACATCCGGGTAGTACCGGGCAAGGACGGCGATTTCGAGCCTTTCGGCTCGCAGTACGCTTCGGACTGGTGGGTACCCGACCAGTATGCCCTGAGCGGGTCGCCGGATTGGGATTGGGGTGTCATCAAGCTGCCGAATAGCCTGTTGTCGGACGCGACTGGCTGGTTGAGCGTGACGGTGGCGCCGACCGAGGCCCTGGAAGACCCGGAGTTCTTCCCGACGATCGTGGGATATCCGGGAGACAAACCTGAAGGCACGATGTGGGGCCTGATCCGTTCAGCATTCCTCGCGGTGGAAGAGTTCACGCTGTACTACGACATCGACACGGCTCCCGGGCAAAGTGGCTCGGCAATCTGGTCCGCGGCCGATGGGCCTTACCTCGGGCTCGTCGTGGGCATCCACAGTCACGGCTCGTCGGTGAACAGCGGGGCGCGGATCGACCGCGAACTGATGGAAGACCTGCTGGCAGCCTGCGAGGCGATGGATTGCTCCATCGATGAGGTGGAGGCGCCGGACCCCCCGGAGCCTTACCCGTACCACAGTTTCGCGGTGGCGATCGCCCGGGACTGACAGGCCCTATCCGGGACGGTCCGCATCGGCCAGACTACCGCATGGCTCGAAGCCCCTGGGCACACCGCGACTTCCGGCTCCTGCTGGCGGGCTCTGCGACGGTGAGCTTCGTCATGCCGATGCAGTTCCTCACACAGATTTTCTGGGTACAGGACCGCTTCCCCGAACGCGACGTGCTCTACGTGGGCCTTGTTGCGGCCAGCCGTGGCTCGGCGATGCTCCTGTTCGGGCTCGTCGGTGGCGCGTTCGCCGACCGGTTCGAACGCCGCAGGGTCCTGCTGGGGTGCCAGGTGGCATCGCTCGCGATCGGCGCCGGGGTAGCCGCTCTCATGATCGCCGAGCCGCTGGGCGGGGCGAACATCGGGATCCTGTTGCTGCTGACGTTCGCGCAGGCAGGGACGATGGCAGTGGATCAACCAGCCAGGACGGCGGCAACGCCGGCGATTGTCGGTATGGAGAGCCTGTCCAGCGCGATCACCTGGCAGATGGTCGCCCAACAGGTCACCTTCCCTATCGCACTCCCGCTGGTGGGCTTCCTGAACTCGATCGTCGAACCGGGAACGGTCTACCTGTTCACGCTCAGCGCATGGCTGGTAATCCTGCCGTTGATCGCGATGTTGCGGTTCCGGAGCGTTGGCACGGCGAACCGGTCCGTGAGCATGCTGGGCAACATCCGTGAAGGGCTGGCCTACACCCGCCGCGATGCCACGCTTTTCGGCGTCATCGCACTGGTTGTCGTCCTCCAGGTAGTCGGGATGGCTGGGCCGGCCACGCTGGGACCGGTCTGGATGCTCAAGGTCCTCGGCCTGAGCACGACGCAATTCGGGTTCATGGCGATGACCTGGGGACTGGGGACATCCGTCGCTTCGTTCTTCTATGTATGGCAGAAGAACCTGCCGGCCCAGGGACAGACGCTTTGTACGGCCGTGCTCCTGTTCGCGCTGTTCGCCGTCGTCTTCGCGCATTCGCGCCTGGCGCCGCTCACGGCGATCGCGAACTTCGGTCTCGGGTTCGCGCTCGTCGGCACGATGGTCTCGTCATCGACGATCGTGCAGCGGACTGTGAGCGATGAGATGCGCGGCCGCGTGATGGGGCTGTTCCCGCTGACTCAGGGCCTTTCGATGCTCAGCGGGTTGCCGGCTTCGGTGGCGGGGCAGGCGTACGGGCTACCGGTGGTCTTCCCCATCCTCGCATGGACGACGCTCGCAGCCGCGGCGATGATCATCCTCAGACGGCCGAGCCTGCGAGTGGTGGGGCGGTCGCAGCCCGCGACTTCCGCGGTTTCCGGCGGCGATTAGTCCCGCCGTTACCCGCGGTTGACCACTCCACTGACACGGGCCGGGGTGATCCGGACGACTACGCGGCCCTGGGTGCGAAGCGTCTCGAGGTAATCGGCGGGTGGTTCCCAGTCCGGCGCGCCACGCATCACCCGGTTAATGGCTATGTGGCCGGGCACAATATCGGAGTCCTCGATCGCGGCGGAACCTTCGACGCTGACAAACCGGTAGGGCGCACCTTCATCGAGTACGGTCAGAGAAGCGCGCGGGTTCCGGCTCAACGTCTTCGCCTTCAAGCGGTCTTTCGTGGTGCTGAAGATGAGATCGTCGCCGTCAACGGCGTAGAAGACGACGGAGTTGGTTGGGCTGCCATCGCTGCGCAGCGAAGTGACCACTGCCCACTTCATCGAACGGACGAACGCGTCCTGGTCAGGTTTTCCGATCATGCCTCGCCTCCCGGGCCATCGATTTCGTCGAGGAAACCGCCGACGATGCGGTTGAATTCGGCGGCTCGTTCAAAGTACACCGAGTGGCCCGCCCGCGGGACGCTCACGAAGCGGCCGTTGGGCACGGCCACGCAAAGGAGCCGGACAGCCTCCGGAGGGATGACGATGTCCTCGTCCCCTGCCATGCCAAGGATTGGCATCGAAAGCGCAGCCAGTGCTTCGACCGGAGTATCTCGCATCGCACCGAGCTGGAAACGGAGAGCGTCCTTATCCACGCCGGCTGCGAGGTTGTTGATCTCCCAGTAGAGGAAGTGCAAAGCGGGCTGTTCTTCTGCCATGCGTTCGCCACCGGCGGGGTGGATGCCCCGCTCGAAGAGGCCCTGTTCCCGTCCCCCGGGCCGGGCCGCCCAGATGGCCGGGAACTCCGGGTGGGCCAGCGTCCCGGTCGTATCGCACATTACGAGGGCCTTTACGCGGGTGGGGTGCGCCAACGCGAACGACAGGCATGTCCAGCCACCCATAGATTGGGCTACCAGCCGCACCTGCTCGAGGCGAAGGTGATCGAGCAATGCTGCCAGGTCAGCCGCGAAGGCGAGGGCGCCGGGCCCGCCGGCATCTTCCGTAGACGGCGCGAATCCTCGATGGGCAAAGGTCACACAGGTGTAGCGGTCGCGGAAGGCGGGGACTTGTTGCCACCAGCTCATGTGATTGCCCCCCAGACCGTGGGCGAACACGAGCGGCGGACCGGCGCCGGCAACTTCGTAATAGAGGCGGGCGCCGGGACGTTCGAAGTAAGGCATCCGGCGCAGTCTAACGAATTCGGAACCGGCGTACGTGCGGCTGGCGGCGCGGATAGTGTATTCTCCCGCCTTCCATCGCAAACACCACGGAGGCCGCCCGTTGGAACCATGGATCGTCGGTAGCAACCCCAGTAACCGGTACCCGCTCTGGACTCGAGCGAACGTCGGAGAGGTCTTCCCGGACCCCGTCGCCCCACTGACGTTTACGACGTTCATGGAGGAACAAACAGAAGGCGCCTGGCGAGACGCGCTGGTCCAAATGGGGGCGTTCACGCATGACGAGTTCGCACCCGGCGAGATGGAGACGCTTGGGGTGTTCGGTGGCTACTGCTACCTCAATGCCTCGGTGACTCGCATCCTGGGTGAACGCGGGCCAGGGCTCTCGGCACAAATGATGGATGACCTGTTCTTCGGAGCGCAGCCGGGAATCCCGCCCTATGAAGTCGCTGCCGGCGATCAGAACGAAGAGCGGACAGCCGCCATCGGGGCAGTGTTCCAGTGGGCCATGACCACGGACAGGCTGGATATCCCGGCCGAGGCCGCGACGCTGGTCGACTCGATCCGGGCGGCGCGACCGAACCTGGAGGCGATGACGAACCAGGAACTCTGGGAATACGCGCGCAAGCTCTACACAACTTACCTGCGGCGCTTCTTCGGCGAACACATCTTTATTACGTTCATCAGCACGGTGCCCGTCGGAGCGCTCACGCAGATCTGCGCCGCAGTCGGCAGGCCGGAAGACGCGATGCGTCTCATCTCCGGAGTGGGGGATGTGGAGTCCGCGGCGCCTTCGATGGCGATGTGGAAGCTCGGGCGGATGGTGGCTTCGGACCCTTCCCTCACGGCTGCGTTCGACGAGGGGATCGACGGGCTGGCGGCACGGTTGAAAGCGCTCGGCCCGGCTGGCTCCGCCTTCAACGCACAGTTCGAGCAGTTCATCAAGGACTACGGCTCGCGCGGCCCGAACGAGTGGGAAATCCGCAGCAACACCTGGGAAACGCGGCCGGAACTGGCGCTCGCCGCCATCGACCGGATGCGGCTCGCCCCGGAAACGGCCTCTCCGATGATGCGGAACAAGCACATGGCAGAAGAACGCGAACGCGTGTACGCCGAGGTTTCGGCGATGCTCGCGGGGGACGCCGAGACTCTGGGCATGTTCCAGGCCGCCTGCCGTGCCGCCATCCTCTTCCAGGCGGGCCGGGAGCGGACCAAGACCAACAACGTGAAGCTCATCCAGGAAGCGCGGATGGCCATGCACCTGATCGGCCGCAGGCTGGTGGAACAAGGACTGTGCGATGAAATCGCCGACTTTGGCCTGGTGAAGGACGGAGAGATGGACGCGTGGCTGAAGGATCCGCGTCCTTTGCGGGCGGAGATCGCCCGCAGGCGGGACTTGATGGCGGCGTACGCCAACCTCCAGGAGCCATTCGTGTTCTGGGGGACACAGCCGGATGTTTCCACGTGGCCGGCTCGCGGGGCGACGGCGATTGAACCGGTCAAGGCGGGTGACGTACTCAGTGGCTTCCCGGGGTGCCCCGGACAGGTGACGGGCGTCGCGCGCGTCATCCTCGACCCGATCGACCCCACGGCGTTGGAACCAGGCGACATCCTGGTCGCACCGATCACCGACCCGTCGTGGACGCCGCTCTTCGTCTCAGCCGGCGGGGTCATCGTGGATGTGGGCGCGGCACAGAGCCACGCGATGATCGTCAGCCGCGAACTCGGGATCCCGTGCGTGCCATCGGTAACCAATGGGACGCGGCGTATCCCGAACGGCGCTACCGTGACGGTGAACGGGGATGCCGGCACCGTGACCATCGTCGCGCTGCCCTGATGACAGGAGCGGCCGGCCGCCTCTTCGGGTTCGCGGAGCCGCTGGCTGCGGGCGTGGAGCCTGCGGCCCTGCTCGGCGGCAAAGCTGCCGGACTTGCCGTGATGGCGCGGGACCTCGGGCTGCCGGTGCCACCGGGGTTCGTGGCAACGACGTCCGTGTGCCGGGAGTACCTGGCTGATGGCTGGCCGGCGGGGCTCGATGACGAACTGCGCGGCCGGCTCGCCTGGCTCGGCGAGCAGACGGGACGCGGCTTCGGCAGTACCGACAACCCACTGCTGGTTTCCGTGCGGTCCGGGGCCCCCGTCTCGATGCCAGGCATGATGGACACGCTCCTGAACGTTGGCATGACGCCCGCGATCCGCGAACGGCTGGCCGACCAGAGCGGCGATGCGGAGTTCGCCGCGGACACCTGGCTGCGGTTCAATCGCATGTACGCGGAGATCGTGTTGAACGCTCCGCGCGACGAAATCGCCGGGATCTCTATCCACGACGGGACGGCGCGGGGCATGCTCGGCACGGCCGAGCGGGTCCGGGCGGCCGCCCGCGCGTTCGGCGGCATCCCGGACGACCCTTTCGAACAGCTCAAAGGCGCAATCTCGACGGTGTTCGCGTCCTGGGAGTGCGACCGCGCCCGGACTTTCCGGGCGAAGGAAGGCATCGCGGCCGGGCTCGGCACGGCGGCGACCGTCCAGGCGATGGTCTTCGGCAACCTGGACGACCGTTCGGGGACGGGCGTGGCGTTCACGCGAGACCCGTCGTCCGGGGCGCGGAAGCCGACGGGCGACTACCTGGCCCGTGCCCAGGGTGAGGATGTGGTCGCGGGGACGCACCGGGTCCACGGCCTCGAAGCCCTCCAGCGACAACTCCCCGAGGTGGCCCAAGAGCTCCTGGGCGTCATGGAACGGCTGGAACGGCACTATCGCGACATGTGCGACATCGAGTTCACGGTGAGCGCGGGAAAGCTCTACCTCCTGCAAACGCGCGTCGGCCGGCGGAGCCCCCTGGCGGCGGTCCGAATCGCAGTCGACATGGCCGAAGACACTGGCTTCCCGCTCAGCCGGGCGGAAGCCGCCGGACGCGTAAGTGACGATACGATCGCTGAACTGGCCCGGCTGGGACATATCCGCCCGGGCACAGAGGCCATCGGCGAAGGGCTGGCGGCCTCACCCGGTGTGGGCGCCGGAGCGCTGTGCTTCGACGCTTCAAGGGCGGCCGAACTGGGAGCGGCTGGCGTGGCGGTCGTCCTGGCGCGGCCCGAAACCTCCCCGTCTGATGTGCATGGGATGGCAGCGGCGGCGGCGTTGGTCACGACGCTTGGCGGCATCATGAGCCACGCCGCCGTCGTCGCCCGCGGATGGGCGATCCCGGCGGTGTGCAGCCTCGAGGACGCGAAATTCGAGATGGGCGGTTTGCGTATCGGCAGCGTCTTCATCGCCGAGGGCGAGACTGTCACGGTGGACGGAGCGACCGGGCGGCTCTTCCTCGGCGACCAGCGAGGGGAGGGCGCGCACGATCTTCCAGAGCTGCTGAAGCTGCGGGAATGGGCCTCCGAAGCGGGAGACGCCGAACGAACCGCAGCCGGGCGATGCGTCTCGCCGTTCGAGGTGCTGCGGGTTATGCAGCTGAAAGGGCTTTGTACGGCGGAACGAGCGGCCGGGGTGCTCCGCGCGGACGTGGCCGATGTGGCAGCGATCCTCACCGGCCACGAGCACTTGCTCAAGACGACGGCACGAGGGATAGCGTTAACTGCCGACGGACGCGCCTGGGTCGAGGACCGGCTCTCGGAGGAACGCGCGGCGATCGACTCAGAGGCACTCGAACCGTGTTTTGGCGAGTTCCTCCCGCTGAACCGGCGGTTCAAGGAACTCGTGACCGGGGCGCAACAGGGCGGGATTACCGGGGCCGACCATGCGGACTGGCCGGCGCTCCTCGCCTCGATGCGGGCACTCCACGCGAATTTTGCCCCGATTGTTGAAGCGGCCGGAAACGTCGCCGTGCGGCTGGCGAACTACCGGACACGGTTCGAGACGGCGCTTGAAGCATTCGCCGCCGGCGACCACTCGATGCTTGCATCGCCGCTGAAGGACAGTTACCACACGGTCTGGTTCGAGTTCCACGAAGAGTTGATCGCGCTGACAGGGCGGGACCGGGCCATCGAAGAGGCCTCGGAGGCCCAGTAGCCGGGGGCGGAAACATGCGGATTGGGCCCGCCGGCCCCGTCGAACCTGTCCCGATGCCTTCCAAAGCCGGTGATGGCTGGTAGTGGGCGGCTCTGCGTACAATCCCCACACATACCGTCAAGGACATTCGCGATGCCCTACGTACCTACGCGCGACATCATTACCTATTACGAAGAGACGGGACGCGGTGAGCCACTGGTCCTCATCCGCGGTCTTGGCAGCGACCTCCAGGCATGGGCGACGCAGGTACCCGACCTGGCGAAGCATTTCCGCGTCATCACCTACGACAACCGTGGCGCCGGCCGGACCGGCGCTCCGGACAAGCCGTATTCCCTCTCCGGGATGGCCGATGACCTTGCCGCGCTCCTCGAAGCGCTGAAGGTCGAGAAGGCGCACATCCTCGGCTACAGCATGGGCGGGATGATCGCGCAGGAATTCGCACTCAAGTACGCGAATCGGGTCGACAAGCTGATCCTCCTGGGGACGAGCGCCGGCCTGGACGGCTATTCGAGAGTCGTCCTCCAGAACATGGTCAACGTTCGCCGATCGAACATGAGCCGCGAACAACTGGTCCGCAACACGGCACCGTTCATCTACAGCGCTGCCCTGCTGGATGACGGCGAACGCTATGAGCGTGCCATCCAGGCGACAGTCGACAACCCTTACACGCAGCAGGACCACGCGTTCATCCGCCAGGTCCAGGCAATCCTCGCCTGGGATGCCACCTCCCGCTCGAACGGGATCAAGTCATCGACGCTCGTCGTCACCAACAGCGACGACATCCTTGTGCCGCCGCGCAACGGCGAGAAGCTGAGCAAGCTCATCCCCGGGGCGAAGCTGGTCTCGCTCGAGGGCGGCCACGCCGGCGTGACAGAAGCGCCGCACGAGCACAACACCGCGTTCCTCGAGTTCCTGGGGGCGGCCGTCCCGGCCTAAACGCGGCTGGGCTGGCCATGCCGTACACTCGAAGGGTGAACCCCCGCGCGATTTTCTTCGACATGGACGACACCCTGCTCGACACCTCGGGCGGTGTCGCCGAGGCCTGGACGACGACCTGCCAGGCGTTTTCGGTGGACCTCGGCTGCGATGCTGAGGAGCTGAACAAGGCGATCCGCGCCCAGATGCTCGCTTTCTGGAAGGACGAGGCGGCGGTGGAGCACTGGCGGACGAAGCTGCACGAGGCGCGCGCCCACAACGTCGAGTCGGCGCTGGCGGCGCAGGGGCTCGATACGTCGCGAGCGAAACTACTGGCCGACCGCTACTGGGAGGAGCAATCCAGCCGATTCCGGCTTTTCGAAGATTCAGTGGAGACGCTCGATCGACTCCGCGCGGAGGGGTTCCGTACGGGGCTCATCACCAACGGTCCCCAGGAGATGCAGCGCTGGAAGATCCAGCGATTCGACCTGGCCAGGCACTTCGACGTGATCGTCATTGAAGGCGAGTTCGGGCGCGGCAAACCGCACCCGGACGTCTTCCTCCACGCAATGGAATCAGTTCGGGCGAGGCCCGAAGAAGCCTGGCACATCGGTGACAACCTGTACGCCGATATCGGCGGTGCGCAGGGCGCAGGGGTGCATGCGGCGTGGATCCACCGCGACCGGCTCGAGTTGAAGGATGACGCGCCCCACGTCCCGGACCGGGTGTTCGCGCATCTGCCGGAACTGCTGACCGCACTGGACCTGTAACGGTACCGGGAAGCTCAGGGAACGAGCACAACCTTGCAGTCGTGCGGGTCGGCGAGTGCTTCGAAGGCAGCGGGAAGCTCGTCGAGGGAGACCGTACGCGTAACCATCGGCGAGGTATCGACTGACCGGTCCCCGAGCGCCGCAAGTGCCTCCGCGTATTCGACGGGTGTGTAACCCAGAACGAACTTCAACGTGAGCTGTTTGTTGATGCCGACCATCGGATAGATCCGGTCTTCCTTCATGCAGACGCCGACAACAATGACGCGGCCGCCGCGTTCGACGAGTTGCATAGCCTGGTGCAGCGTGCCTTCGACGCCGACACATTCGAAGACCGCGGGCACCGCCGCTCCGGTGGCCGCCAGGTGCACTGCCGCAAGGTCGTCCTTGGCGGGGTCAACAACGAGGTCGGCGCCGAGCTTCGCGGCGAGATCACGCCGGGTCGGGGCGTAATCGCTGACGGTGACATGGGCGACGCCTTCCTTCTTCAGCCAGATCAGCGTCATCAGGCCGATCGGCCCCGCGCCCATGACGATGGCGGCCTCCCCCGGCTTCATTTCGGCCTGGCGCACCGCGTGGAGGCCAACGGCGCACGGCTCAGTGGTCGCGGCGGTAGTGTCGGCGAGCCCGTCTGGCACCCGCAGCAACATCGGTCCGCTCATGAGGACGTACTGTCCGTAGGCGCCCGGGTAGACGGTGCTATAGCCAATGGCCGTCATGCCGTTCGGCGATGAAGGATCGATGAGGACGGGGACGGAGGTGACGCGTGTGCCCGGCGTCCAGCTCTCGGCGCCCGGGCCGGCTTCGACGACTTCGGCGACGAACTCGTGGCCCATGACCATCGCCGCGGTCTCGGCGCGGCTGTCCCAGGCGACGCTCCCGCTCAGGCGCGAAGCCGTGATCATGTCATCCATGTACTTGGCCGCGTGGAGGTCGCTCCCACAGATACCGCAGGCAAGGACTTTCGCGAGGACCTGCATCGGTCCAGGCTGGGGGACTTCGACATCTTCGATCGCCAGGGCTTTGCCACGAAGGACCATAGCTCGCATGTTCGTTCGCCTCACGCGAAGGATTTGGGGGACTCTACCATAGCCCCGGCTAACTGATGGCCGTTGCCGTGACGAACGGAGAGGCCCGAAACTAGGCGCGTGGAGAACCGCCAGCACCTGCTCCTCGCGACGAACAACCCGGGCAAGGTGCGCGAGTTTCGCCGCTTGCTCGCCCGCAGCGGCTTCGAAGTGGTCACGCCGGCGGACCTTGGGATCACGATCGAACCGGAGGAGACCGGCACGACCTACGGGGAGAACGCGGCCCTGAAAGCGCAGGCCTTCGCGGATGCGGGCCGGTGCCTCGCCCTCGCAGATGACTCGGGGATCGAAGTTGACGCCCTCAGCGGCAGGCCGGGGATGTACTCGGCACGCTTCGGCGGGCCCGGGCTGGACGATGCCGCGCGGACCGCCCAGCTCATCAGTGAACTCCACGGAGTCCCCGATCCGAAACGGACGGCGCGCTACCGCGCGGTGGTCGCGCTGGCCTGGCCGGCGGGGCGCGAACCGATGCTCTTCGAGGGCGTGCAGGAGGGGACGATTGGCCACGAGCCACGAGGCGGGCGAGGTTTCGGTTACGACCCGGTCTTCCTGGTCGACGGGGTGCGTGCCCAGGCCGAAATCTCGGACGACGAGAAAGACCTCATCAGCCACCGTGGCAAGGCGGTGAGGGCAGCGGCCGAGTGGCTGGCGAGTCATTGTCCATGAGAGCGGTCGGTATGTCCGGGCTCCTCAGTCTCGTAACACTCTTCGGTGGGTGCGGGGCGGCGGCTTCGAGCTTCCCGGAGGAGACGGCGTGCCCGGCGCCCTCTCCGGTGGCGACTTCGCGGGCGAACCCGGGGACCATCTCGGCGCAGGCTTACCTGCGCCGGCTGCAGGAAGCCGTGGTCACGCTCGAAAAACTGCGCGCCGAACTCCGGGTGGAGTACCCCGAAGACACTTTCTATCGCCGGGAGGAGTTCCGCCCCGATTTCGCGGAGTATGCGAGCCAGACAGTCTGCGCAGCGCAAGCGGTGTTCGAACTGGCGCCGCCCGACGCGCGCTTCTCAGCCCACGATGCGAAGGTCGATGCTGCGTTGACCGACCTCATCGCTCACACACGCGCGGGGCGCGAGGCCGTGCGCAGCCGCAACGTGAGCGACTACCGTGATTGGTACAGCGGCGTCGATGCGCGAATCGCGGCCGTACGGCTCGCCGCCTCGGAGGGCAGCCCGTGACCGCTGTCAGTTCACCTGGCGGGCGCGCCCGTGCCAGTAGGGGTCGCGCAGTTCGCGCTTGAGCATGAGTCCCCGGCGAGGCCGGGTGCATTATCCGGTTTTACGGTTTCTTGCTTGACATTCGGCTCATGCCGTGACCAGCATGGCCGCGTCCCCCCGTGGCAGAGGGAGAGGAGGTGGAGCGATGGCGGCACAGGCGTTGGAATCGGCGCGCTGGTTCGCGGAGTTGGCGGCGATACATCTGCCTGGCATGCGGCCTGAGTACAAACGAACCCTGCTTCTACTGGCCCGCTGCAAGACGCGAGACGCGATCGCCGCACGAGAAGGCGTAGAGCCTGCGACCGTGAAGCGGTGGGTGGAAACTGCTACCGCGGAAATCGCCAGCCACCTCTCCGCTGAGCGGGCGAACCCCGGCGAGCTTCGTGGCGCGTGGGTCAACACGAGCGCGAGTAGGTAAGCATGCTTTCCGGACGCGAGGTCAAACACCAACGACTCCTCCTCAATGCTGCGTGGCTCATCTCGGCCTGGATCTTGGCTGTCGGTTGCAATTCTTCCGGACCCGGAGCACTTGAGGTTCCCAATTCGACGTCAGCGTCATCCGACGGTTCGCCACAACTGGTCCTCAATGCGGTAACCAAGGAGTTGTTCAAGAACTCTTCGGCGTTTCAGCAGTCGATCGCGGCCGACGGCGTGATCGATTTGCCGGAGTACGACGGTGCCGCCCTCGCCATGGTGTCGTGCATGAAAGAGCGCGGGTTTTCGACTGCGCAAGAACCCCTGCCTGACGCCCTTCACAGGTACCGCCTCGTATTCGCGTACGGTGCAGGTCAGCTCGAAGCTGGCCGCTCCGCCAATCAGGAGTGCTTCAAAGAGTACTTCAGCGAGATAACCCTGGCTTGGGCCGACTTCGTGGCGCCGGATGGAGCCAAGGTCATCGCGGAAGCGCAGCAAGCGGTGCTTGCCTGTTACCGAGAACGTCTGGTCCATCGAGCGGCGCCAACCGATGGAGTAGAATTTCAGAACGCCAAGAATGCATTGATGGAGGGTGACCGGGATGCCGGCGATTGTTTCGCGCGCGCGAGAACCCAATTCAACTTACCGTTCTGGGGAGGTTGAATGACGGGCGGTCAGCGGGCTCTGATGAATTCAGGGCAAAGTCCGGCGGCGCACCCGATGGCGGCGTTGAAGGGTCGCAATCGATGGCGACCCTTCGTGTGAGGACGCGGCTGTTGTCGGGAGTAGCCCTCCTGCCGCTGCTGCTTGCGGCGGTGCTAACACTTCGCCAAGACGAGCTCGGAGATGACGGCCACTCCACCTCCCCCCTCCTCTCCTCTCCCACCTCCCGAACCGTCACGGACGAACGCCAGCTTCGCATCGTCGCCACCGCTATCCCGGGGCCAGAGGTGGCGGCGGGGGCGGCGCGCGGGACCGTTACCTCCGTCAAGGCCAGGCCGGGAGACGCGCTAGCCGGTGGGGCGGTGCTCTTCCAGGTCGATGGCATCGACCGCGTTGGCTTCGCCTCGTCCATCCCGTTCTACCGGCCGATTGCTTCCGGGACGGAAGGCCCGGATGTCGCGGAGTTGCACCGGTTGCTGGTGTTGAAGGGGGCGCTGGACGCAATGCCTGCCAACGCGCAGGTTGCGACGTTCGCGACCGCGCAGGCCGTCGGTGATTTTGCCGAGCACATCGGTGCGGCCCGCACAACGACGTTCGACCCCGGCTGGGTAGTGTTCCTCCCAGCGCAGGAGCTGGTAGCGGAAGCGGTGAACCTGAAAGTCGGGCAGCAGACGCCGGCCCAGGGGGCAGTCATCATCACCACGCCGGGCAAGGTCACCAGCGCGCGGCTCGTCTCCGGCAACCAGGAGCCGCTCAACTTCGCGCCCGGCGTCGAGTACGTCGCCATCGTCGATGGGCAGGAGTTCGTCATAGACACAGGCACACAGTCCATCGCCGCCGCGAGCCTGCCGCACCTTCGCAGCCCGAAGGAGACGGAGCGCGACGGCATCCCGGCGCTGACGAAGAGGAAGACGCCCTTGCAGGCACTGGCTGTGCCCTCTTCCGCGGTGATGACGAACGAGAAGGGCACGCTCTGCCTTTGGCTGCCCGCGGGGAAGACGTACCGGGCGGTGACGGTGACGGTAGCGGGCGCGCGGGGCGGGGTGACGAACATCGCGAGCGGGTTAGAGGCTTCACAGCAGGTGCTTTCGAACCCGGCGCAAGTGTTGGACGAGCCACAATGCCCGTAGAAAGGGGAAAGAGGAAAGAGGAAAGAGGAAAGCGGTGAGCGTGGAAGGTGAGCAATGCCCCTGACGTTACACAGGGTATCGCACCGCTACGGGGCGGCGATGCCGTGGGTGGTGCGAGGAGTCGACCTGGAGGTTGGCGACGGCGAATCGGTCGCGTTGATGGGGCCGTCGGGGTCCGGGAAGACGACGTTGCTATCGATCCTGGGGCTGTTGACGCATCCCACGGAAGGCGAAGTACTGCTCGATGGCGAGGCGGTCAGTAAGAGCCGAACGGCCTCGGAGCTTCGGACCACGCAGTTCAGTTGGGTTTTCCAGACGGCGAACGCACTCCTGCGGCGGACGGCGCTGGACAACGCCTCGCTGCAACTCCTGGCGCGAGGGGCGTTGCCGGAGGCGGCGCGACGCACGGCGATCATGGAACTGGACCGCGTGGGTGTTGGGCACCTCGCTTCGCGGCCCGCCCGGCTGCTTTCCGGCGGCGAACTGCAACGGGTATGCATCGCGCGGGCGCTGGCCGCGGCGCCGCGCTGGATCCTGGCTGACGAACCTACGGGGCAACTCGACCGCGCAACCACCATCGAAGTGGGCAAGGCCCTCATCGAACAGCGGCCCATCGGCACGGCGGTCATCATCGCGACGCACGACCCGGAGGTAGCCTCGCGCTGCAGCCGCATCATCCGGCTGATCGACAGTGCGATCGTCATCGAGAACTCACCGTGAGCTGGCGGGTTGCGTCCCTCATCGAGGAAGGGCTCGCGAACCTCCGCGCCAACGCGTTCCGGTCTCTGTTGCTGCTGGGGATTTGTGCGGCGGGGTTCGGCGGACTGGCGTTCCTGGAGCTGCGGCAGGGGATGGACCTCACGGACTTCGCCCGCGATTTCCGCGAGGGGGGAGCGTATGTGGCGATCGCGACCGTGCCGGGCGGTGGGCTTTCGGGGCCGCGGTGTGAGTCGCTCAACGGGCAGCCGGGAGTGGTGGCGGCCGGTGCCTGGCGAGGGACGGGGCAGAGCACGTTCCCCACGGCGCCCGGCGTGTTGTTCCAGGCAGCCGAGGTAACGCTGGGGATCCTCCGCGTTTGGGATACGCGACAGGCGTTGGGGACTGGGCCTGGGCTCGTCATCGGACCGGCAATGGCGACCGAACTTGGGCTGAGGCCGGGGCTGATCGCGGCATTCGCGGATGCGGAACCGGTCCGCGTGTCCGGTGTTGGCGATTTCGCGCAGCGAAACCCACAGGCGGCACGCTGGGCTTTGAGCCCGGTCGCTCCGGCGGAGACATTCGATGAGTGCTGGGTGGAGTTCGAGCCGGGCGCCTACGAGGCAGGCCGGGATTCGCTGGCGGCGCACTTCGCAGAAGGCTCAGCCGACCCCGCCGTGCGTCCGTATCGCCGCTCGGACGAGTTCACGCGCGACCCCGCAGCGGAGTGGGAGGCGCGGCCACAGAGGCGTGGCTGGGTGGCGGTTTCGGCGGTGGCGTTCGGGTTCGCGCTCGTAGCGGCGTGGTTCCGCCGGTCGGAGGCGGGCCTTTACCTCTCGATGGGGACGCGCAGAAGTCAAATGGCGATCATGGGGGCGGCCGAAGGTTGGCCGCTCGTCGCCGCCGGATGGTCGCTCGGCTTCAGCTATGCGATTGCCGCGCAAGCGGTCTGGGGAAGCGAGCCGACGCGGGAAGTGGCGCTGCACGCAGCGGCGACGAGCGGATCTGCGGCGCTCTTGCTACTTGCTGTGTTCCCCTGGGCATCGGCCGCTGTGGCGCGCGGAAGCATCGCCACCTTGCTCAAGGACCGGTAGCACCTCAGTTCACCTGGCGGGCGCGCCCGTGCCAGTAGGGGTCGCGCAGTTCGCGCTTGAGGATCTTGCCGGAGGGATTGCGGGGCAGTGCCTCCACGAAGTCGACGGACCTGGGCGCCTTGTAGGCGGCAATACGCTCGCGGGCGAAGGCGATGATCCCGGCCGCGTCGGCCTCCGCGCCAGGCTTGAGCACGACGATGGCCTTCACGGCCTCTCCCCACTTGTCATCGGGGACACCGATGACCGCGACATCAGCGATGGCGGGGTGCCCGAAGAGCGCGGACTCTACCTCCGCTGGATACACGTTTTCGCCGCCGGAGACGATCATGTCCTTCACCCTGTCGTGGATGTACAGGTAGCCGTCGGAATCGAGGTAGCCGGCATCTCCGGTGTAGAACCAATCCCCCTTCATGGCCTTCGCGGTCTCATCCGGGAGGTTCCAGTAGCCCTTCATGTTCTGTTTCGTCTTCACGATGATTTCGCCGACTTCGCCGGGGGGAAGATCACGGCCGTTGCCATCGACGACCCGGACCGTGATGCCGCCCATCGGGCGGCCGCAGGACCGCATCCGGGCGTTACCGTCCGGGTCATGGTCCTCGGGAGGCAGGTAGGTGACGGCGCCGGTCGTTTCGGTGAGGCCGTAGACCTGGGCGAAATCGCACTTGAAGGTGGCGATCGCCGCACGGAGGAGGTCGAGTGGGATCGGTGATGCGCCATAGGCGATGAGGTTCAGGCTGGAGAAGTCGGTCTCCTGGGCACCCGGGGTCTGGACCAGGAACAAGAGCACGGCCGGCACGAAGATCGCCCGGGTGATCCGGTGTTCTGGGATCACCTTGAGGATCTCGGTCGGGATGATGTCGCGAACGACGACAGACCGGGCACCTGCATACAGTCCGAGCACACCCCAGCCGCTGCCGGCGATGTGGAAGAGCGGCATGCAGACGAGGTTTACATCGTCGATGGTCCACCGGGCGCCCCACTCGTTGGTCGCCGCCGGGAGCAAGGTAAGGAAGTTTTCGTGGGTGAGTTGGGCGCCTTTCGGGTGTCCCGTCGTGCCGCTCGTGTACATCTGGACGGCGACGTCTGAAAGGTCGACCGGGATCTGCGGGTCTGTTTCCGGCTGAGCGTCGCGCCAGGCCTCGTACTCCTCCCAGCCGGTGTGGGGCGCATCGAGCGCGATCACTTTGCGGACGTCCTTGAGGTCGGGGAGGAGGTCCTCGAGGACTGGGAAGAACTCCTTGCCGACGAACAGGACCTCGGCCCTGGCGTCGTTGAGTACGAAGGCGATTTCGGGGGGCGCCAGCCGCCAGTTCACGGCGACCATGACGTCGTTCGCTTTGGCCGCACCGAACAGCACTTCGAAGAACCTGTCGGAGTTCCTGTCCAGGTAGCCGATACGCGCCTGTGGTCCGATCCCGGCAGCGATGAGGCCGTTTGCGACTCTGCTGGCACGCCGGTCGAGTTCGGCGAAGGTCGTTTCGCGGCCCTCGCAGACGAGGGCGATCCTTTCACCGATCGTCATGGCGTGGCCGCGAGTCACATCTGCGAGGCTATCGATACGGACTTCGTTGGGCACGGGGCTACCCTCGGTTTGGTGACGCCGAGTTTGCTCCGGCGGACGACGAGAGACAAGAAACGTGAAGCTGGGCGCTGAAGGCGACGGTGGGACACGGGTTTCCCCTGATTCCCGCGCCGGACACGCGAAGTCACGGGTTCAGAGCGGTCCCGAATACGCCGAAAGAGTTAGCGATGGGCAAGGACGCTTCCGAACTGCTGAACCGTGTCGACGATCTCCCGCCACTTCCGGCTGTGGCCGCCAAAGTGATGAGCATGGCCGAAGACGACAAGACAAGCGCGATGGACCTCGCCGGGGTCCTCGCGACGGACCAGGCGCTGACCGCGAAGCTGATTCGCATCAGCAACTCGGCGTATTACGGCTTCGCCCGGCGGATCAGTACGGTCCGCGAAGCCGTGGTCATGCTGGGTTTCAAACAGGTGCGCCAGGTCTCGGTGGGTGCGAGCATGATGAACGCATTCAAGCGGAACGGGGTCGATGACGGATTCGACCTTGACCTCTTTTGGGGCCACAGCGTGGCCGTGGCGGTCGCCTCCGAGGCGCTCGCCCGGAAGACGCTCGGCGCGAAGCCGGAAGACGCATTCACGGCCGGGATTCTCCATGACATCGGACGGCTTGTGCTGCGGCAGGTGATGCCGCAGGAGTTCGCCAGGGCGGTGGCCATCGCTCGCAGCGGCGACCTCCCTCTCCATGACGCCGAATTCGAGACGACGGGCTATCAGCACGACGAGATCGGCCAGGCGCTGGGCGAGCGCTGGAAGTTCCCGGGGCACCTGGTGGACGCGGTCCGTTGCCACCATGATGGTTCGCTCACAGCCGCTGCGGACGGACTCGCCGGCGTGGTCTCCCAATCCAACCAGCTGATGCTCCACTACGGCCTGTTCTGCGGCTACGACATGGATATCGGCGAAGTCCCCGTGCTCTCGACGGAACTGGAACAGGTCGAAACCGCCTGCGGCGGTATCGACCGCGTGCTGGCGAAGGCGTTCAGTTTCATCGAGAGCGCGAGCGGCACGCCCGACAAGTGGTACGCGAAAGCAAGCTGAGGCAGCCGTGCGCGCCTGCCTGAACCGCGGCATTCCCGGGGTTTGACCACGATGGCCGGCCGCGGCGAGTATCTGCCAGATGACGCGCGAGCCCGTGGCACACCGGCGAAGCTCATGGCTACCGTGGTTCTGCGTGGCTGTGGCCGCCCTGGCGGCAAGCCTGGGCTTCCTTGCCTTCGTCCTCTTCGACACCATTTCCGACGGCCAAACGGGAGACCGGGTTGCTCCGCTCGCGGGCGCGACAACGGCTTCCGAAGTGCGGGAAGGTCTGACCTTTGCCGGACCCTTGCCGCACGGCGGCGCCGCGCTGGGACTGAAGGCGGTCGAGGCCGGAAAGGTCCCGGACATCGAGTTCGCCTCGGGGAACGGCGAAGGGTCGGTGGTGGTGAGGTACTACGTGCCCGTGGCGGCCCTCGGTGCGGGTATCGACACGCTGACCTCGGACCAGCTCGAGCGCATCTGGCGCGGCGAGATCACCGACTGGGGAGAGGCCGGTGGGATACCCGGCAGGATCCGCCAGGTGGTCGCTTCTGCAAGTGACACACCGGGGCGTTACGGCCTCGGCGAAGGCTCGCTTCTCGCACCGGTAGTGGACGGGTATGCGGCACTGAGAACGGCGATGTCGACGGGCTCAGGGGTGTTCGCGATCGTTCCCCTGGAAGAACTGGCGCCGCAGATGGTTGCACTGGGAGTGGACGGCAATGACATCGCGCGTGGCACCGGCGACCCTGAGGAATGGCCCCTGGTGGAACGCATCCAGGTTGTTGGCCGCACGGACCGGGGCCGTGCGGAGGTCAGCGACATCAAGACGGCGATTGCGGCGAAGCTCCCCGAGGTCACCCGGATTGTCGCCACCGGCGATGTGCTCCAGTCGCGCTGTTCGCTCGCAGCGATCAAAGCGACCGGCGACTGGGCCGCAGCATTGCGCGGTCCGGTGGGCGAATACCTCGCGGGAGCAGACCTGGCGCTGAGCTCGCTCGATGGTTCGATCCAGGGGCTGGGAGAGCCGTACCTGTGCATCGTCATGGAGTACCCGAACCTGACGTCGCCGCCGGAGGTCATCGAGGCGCTAACCCTCGCCGGAATCGACGAGATGACCGTCGCCACCAACCATGCGTTCGACTGCGGGCGCGGCTCGTGCGGGAGCCAGGCACTGCTGGAGTCCATCGCCAGGCTCAGCGCCGCCGGCATCAGGACCGCAGGCGGCGGGCGGAACCTCGAAGAGGCCCTCGCGCCGGTCATCCTCGAAGTGAACGGCCTGAAGTTCGGCATCCTGGGGTTCGACGACATCGCGGCGGAGGACTTGCAGGCGACGGCCACATCGCCGGGGACCGCGCCGCTGGATGACAGTTACGCCAACGAGAAAGCCGACCTCCCGGCCGAGCCCGCGTTCTACAAGCCCGCTTCGCTGCTCGGAGTTTCCCGGCTCCAGGAACGCATCCGGGCGCTGCAGACGGAGGTCGACGTGGTCGTCGTGCAGATCCAGAGCGGCACGGAGGACACCCACGCACCCAGCCCCCGAAGCATCAAGGCGCTCCGGGCCGCCGCCGATGCGGGCGCCGACCTCGTCGTCGGCAACCAGGCCCACTGGGTGCAGGCTCTCGAAGTGCGGGACGACGCGTTCATTGCCTACGCACTCGGCAACTTCATCTTTGACCAGACGCACACGCCGGAACACACCGAGGGATACCTGCTCGAAGCGACCTTTCACGGGAAACGACTGGCAACCGTGCGCCTGGTGCCCTACCGGATCGAGAACAAGTACAAGCCGGTCTTCGTTGCGGGCGAGACACGCCTGAAGGTGATTTCCGATGTGATCGAGGCCTCGTTGGACCTGCCGCAGCCGTGACGCCGCCTATTCGATGAGACCGGAAACTCGCTCCGTGTGCCAGGCGGCAGCACGCAACATTCCCCGGGAGAGGTTCGCGTAGCCAGGCGGGGTGTGCGTGTGGTCCCAGTCCCCCAGGGCACTGAGGTGGAAACGCGCGAGTGAGAGCGCGGTTTCGGCCTCTTCCCGGCGGCCAGCGAGGGCTGCCTCCCAGGCGGACACGCGGCAGGCGATGTGGTTTGCGGCAGCGAGCTGGACGGCGAGGTCCTGGCGGAATGCACTGCCAAGCCCGCCGGGAACGATCGGGAGGTGGGAAACCGCCCCGTTCATCGTGTTTATGGCTTCCCGAAGCTGGACGGCTTTGCGGGTGAGGGCCGAGCGCGGGGTATCTGAAAAGTCGAGCACGTCGTGGCGCGGGATACGTTCGAGCTCACCCAGATCGAGCAGTGACCGATAGGCACTGTCGAGGTCTTCGTACAGCCGGACGAACGTGTCCGCATCCTCGCCGAACGACGCGCGGCAGAATCCCGCGAGTTCGGCCGATGCATCGGCCTCGGCGTTCCACGCGCAACGCGCGAACCACCAGGCATGCCACGCCGGACCGACCCAGGGGCGAGGCGTAACCGCAAGGTTGCCGAAGTCGTGGACGCCCGCGCGGCAGTAGGCCCGGGCGTCGGCAGGCAGAACTCGGAGACTCGGCGGGGCCATCCATTTTAACAGGACGGCATCGCTGTAGTACTCGAACACGGCGAGAGACTCGGCGCGGGCGGCGAAGGTGTCGCGCAGCCCCAGGAGCTCGGCAAAGTGCCCCGCAGCATTCCTGGAACATGTCTCGTCATCGATCGGAAATGCGTAGTTCCGGTTTCGGGGCGCGTACAGCGCCGTAACGTTGCCCGCGGGGGTGGGTTCCCTGGGTGGCGCGATCGTGTCGTGGTAGGCGAGGTGAGCGATCACCGCGGATGGATCGACTTCAGTCAGGACCCCGGCCAGCACATTCGTTGCCCTGAGGGCCTGGTCAGACGGAGACAGCCGTCCACAGTCGTCGCACGAGCACCAGCCTCCTCCGGTGATGTCGTCGGCCCACAGGTGATAGGCAGCGGCGCCCGAGAAGCGCGTGAAGAACTCGCGCGCCCGCGCCCGGACCTCCCGGATGGCTCCCGGGCTGGATGTGCAGAGGTTGTAGCGGGCGTCTCGACCTTCCGTGCGGAATGGGAACCAGTCCGGATGTTCGGCGAAGAGCAGGCGACTGAGGAGGCCCGGGAGGTGGTGCCCGCCGAACTGAAGCGCGACGCCGCGCCGCGCCGCTTCCCGGCAGATAGCTGCCCCGTCAGCGTCCCATAGTTCGAACATCCAGCCCCGCCCATCGCTCGCGAGTCCCTCGGCTGTGGACGGCCGGGAGGCGCCGCCGCGGTCCAGCACACTCGGCGGCGTATCGTGAACGAAGAGGCTGTTGTAGCGATTGCGGCTGGCGAACTCAAGCCAGTCCCGCCAGTCGTCGTGGAGAGCGTCGTTCCCCAGGATGAGCGTGCGCCGGGGGAAGGACGGCCTCTCGCGGTATTCGCCGTCGGCCAGGGCCAGGCCGGGAACGAAGCGTGTGCCCGCCTGGCCCGGCCGCACCCAGGCGAAGCCGAGCTTTTCGAGGAGCCAGTACGCGCCATTCAGCGTCCCGCGCGGAGATTCCCCGGTGATCACGATGGCGGACGGCGCGGCGGTTACAACGAAGCCATCGGTAGCGCGAGTGCCCGTGGCCAGACTAATGCGCACCGTCCCTGCGGCGCCCGCTCCGGTGAGGTGTTCGCGGAGTTCTGCCGCTGCGAATGCGAGGACACCATCGGCGGAGTCGTGCACGATCGAGCCGGGGTCGAAGTCGGACGCGCGCAGTGCCACGGCCGCGCATGGTACTCGCCTGTGGCTCGGCGGGGGAGACTACGAAGCGCGCTCTTCCGTTTCGAGCAGCCAGGCGACGAGGTTGCGGACGAAGGCCTGGTGCGGCGGCGTAAGGTCTTTAAAGCGCAGGTGAATGACCGTCTCGTCACCCACCTGGCTGGAACCGACCAGGTCGCACAGGAGACGGGCGGAGTAGCCCTGGGCGGCGATGCCGATCTCGACCTGGCTGCCGCCGGGGCGACTCTCAACGACGGCCGCTGCCCCGCCGAGCGAGACATCGATGAGGCGGCCCTGCTGGCGAGAACTGCCAAGCACTGAGCGGACTTCGACCCGCAAGTCCGTGGCGAAGCGCTGGTCCCGACGCAAGTCCAGCGGCTTCCAGTTCCCCAGGACCTTAAAGGCCGTCACCTCGCCGTTCCGCGCGACGAGATGCGCCTGGGCCGTCAGGCGGGAACCCGGCGTACCGCAAATCACGACATAGGGGCCGTTCGGATCCCAGGACTCGGGGGCATTTTTCACGCGGACGGCCAACGACGTTTCGCGCACCGCGACGACTTCGCCCTGCCACTGAACCGGTCTGGGTGTCCGCAGAACGACGACCACGGGCATGCCCGGTATGGGCGCTCCGTTCATGTCATGGTTATCGGCGCATCGCCAGGATTCCTGAGTGCTGTTTCCAGCGGCGATGAAGCCTGAAAATGGCACCGGTGAGCCAACTTCCCCCCACACTCTCGATGATGCACCCGGCGGATGCCACCGAGGTGATGTCGGTTGAACAGCTCGCGTACTCTCCGGGATGGCCCGCGACGGCGTTCGAGCGGGAGCTCACCCAGAACGGGATGGCCCGGTACATCGTCCTGCGGGATGCCGGGACGGGCCGGATCGACGGGTTCGCGGGGCTATGGCTGATGGTGGATGAAGCCCACGTTGTAACCGTTGCGGTGTTGCCGGAGTCTCGGCGCAAGGGCTTCGGCCGGATCCTGGTGGCGGGACTCATGGCCGTGGCCATCGAACATGGCATGACGATGGCAACCCTGGAGGTGCGGGTTTCGAATGAGGCGGCGCGGGGGCTGTATCGTTCTTTCGGCTTCTACGAAGTGGGCACGCGAAAGCGCTACTACGCGGACAACCGCGAGGACGCAGTGATCATGACGACTGAGGACATCCAGGGCGAGGCTTACCGGAGGCGTCTCGCGCGGATCGCGGCCGGCATTGAGGAACAGTACCCGGGGATCGACCTGATCCCCGCCGGGCTCGCCTGAATCAAGACAGGGAACGGACGAGGTCTGCGAGGACGGCTTCTGCGCGTTCGAGCCGCTTCAGGATGCCCCAGGGGCCGTGGATGTTAAGGGTCATGTTCTCGGCCTGGCCCCGCACGCCGGGAAGCCGTCCGCGTTCGCCGGCCGCCGCCATGTACCGGTGCATTTCCGCGGAGTCCTGCCCGTAGACCGCCCCAAGCACTTCGAGTGTCCGGCTGTTCCAGAGGTCATAGTCAAATGGGTTGGGGCCACTGCCGCGCAGGCGGCCGATGCTATCGATCTGCGACTGGATGCGGTCACGAGCACGTGCGGGATCGGAAACGCTGGTCATGCGTGGGAGTGTACCGATTCGTGGCGCAACGATCACCGCCTGTCAGGCGGCACGGGCGTTGAGTTCGAAGGCGATGTCGCCCAGGCTCAGGAGCGCGCCGACCATTTCGCCAGGCCGGCCGTGCATCGCGCGGCTGGCATCGCCAAGGAAGGCCCGGACCTGCTCGGCGCCCTCATCGGCGTAGAAGCTCCCGGGCCGCAAGACACCGAGGCTGTTGCTGCAGACGACCCGCCCGCCTTCATCGCGGGCTGCGAGCGCGAGCGCGACGTGGTCGATACCGTACGGGCGGCGCATGGCGCCCATGGACGAGCGCACCCAACCAATGACATCGTCGACGAGCGCATCGGCCGTCCCAGAGCCTGCCGCATCGATGGGCCAGCATGCTTCGCGGACTCCCACACCGTCGCGAATGAGCCGTTCCACCTTCCGGTGTGCCGTCGACCTGCCGAAGAGCGCCATCACTGAAGTAATCGGCAGAGTGGCTGTGCTCTTGGTGACAGTTGGGTGTTTTGAGAGGCGAGACGGTGGCCGGGCGGGCGCTCGCAACGTACACTGCCGTACGGTGGATAACGATTACAACATCGACCTCGGCGAGATCGCCTCGACGATCCGGAGCCACGAAGTCATCGTCCTGAGATTCGTCACCGTGGGCCAACGGCTGCTCCTGGACTTTCGCTGCAGCGACATCGACGGACCCGCCGTGCGGCTCGTCGAACCGGTGAAGAGCGTCCAGGAACGATACGCGAACCTTCGCAAGATCCGTCCGCGCTTCCGTGACCCGGAGAAGATCGTGATGGTCTACTGGCCGCGATTCACCCGATCGCTCGGAGAGACCGAGGCCTGGCGGGAAGTGAACGCCCGGCTTGTGGATAGCGGACATCCCGAATCCGTCCGCGAAGCCGAACAGGCGCTGGCGGAGTTGGTGAGCGCTGAAGACGAGCACCAACGTGCGGCCGTGCGTGGCGGCGAGGGTTTCAAGACGCTCTGGGACGCCTCCCCGGCGAAGCGGTAAACGCGCTGGAACGCGCCGAATTCCGGCGGCTGGTGCGTGAGGCGGTGGCCTCGTTGCCGCCCGATCTCCTGAAGAGCGTCCACAACGTTGACATCGTGATCGAGCGTCGGCCGACTGCGCGCGACCGAAAACAGGCGAAGCTCGGCCCGGGAGGGCTCCTCCTCGGGCTGTACCACGGGATCCCGCTGACGAAACGCGGCGAGTACTACAACCTGGTCGCTCCCGACAAGATCAGCATCTACCAGGAGCACATTGAAGCCGTTTGCCGGGACGATGACGAGATCCGGGAGCAGGTTCGAAAGACGGTGCTGCACGAGCTTGGCCACTACTTTGGAATCGACGACGACCGGCTGCACCAGCTTGGCATGGGGTAAAGGCCGAGTCTCGCCATGCAAAATGTCGGCAAATTCCTGGGCGAGAGCGGGTAACCGGGTGTTTCCCTCGGATTGACGGTGGCATCGCCGCCTGCGACGGTGGGAATTCATGGCGGGCGGTGGATACGCACTCCGGCAACCAGGTTCGATGGTTCGAAGGGCGCCGGCACTGGCGTCCGGAGGCCAGCGAGCGCTCTACGCGTTCGCCGTCCTGACGCTGTTCCTCGCGGCTTCTTACACGGGTGTAGCCATGCTCGCCCGGGTGACACCCGCGCTCTTCCCCGGCCGCTCGCTGAACAACGTAGGCGTGGTCGCATTGCTGGACAGAGTGGTCAGCGTCCCCTCCGCCTCAGCCACCGGCTCGTTCACCGACCCTATTCATGTCCTCGTCCTTGGCATCGACAAGCGGCCCCAGTACGAGTTCCGTGAAGACCAGACCGGTGTGTACCTGACCGACGTGGTGATGGTCGCATCGATCGACCCGGTCACGAAGAAGACCACGCTCCTGAGCTTCCCGCGCGACATGCTCATCAAGATCACACGGAAGGATGGATCGAGCTTCCAGGGACGGATCAATCGCTCTTACGGCATCGGCGTGGACGACGGCGGCAGCCGGTCATCCGGGATCGAGCAGGTGAAACGGGACCTGATGAACGACTTCGCGATCGAGATCGACTACTCGATCCTGATCGACTTCAAGGGCGTCGAAGGGCTCGTCGATTCGCTCGGGGGCGTGACCGTGGACGTACCGGAAGAGCTCTCGATCTACGACTGGTACTACAGCGACGACGACCTCCACGCCCGCTACATCAGCTTCCCAACCGGGGTAAACCACCTCGACGGGTACCATGCCGTCGCGTTTGGGCGGAACCGCGAAGGCGACAGCGACCTCTACCGGATCAAGCGGCAGCAACTGGTGGTGAAAGCGGCAGTCGATAAGACCTTTTCCAGCGGGATCATCGGCCGGGACCCGTTCGAGCTCTGGGATGCCTACAACTCCTTCGTGAAGACGGACATTCCGAGGGGATCGATGCTCGGCCTGGCTGATATTGGGAAGCGCACGAACGGGAGCATGCTGACCTACTCCCTGGGCGACCCCGTGGACGGCGTGCCAACGATGATCCCTTTCACGATGGAAGACGGTGCTGCGGTGCTCAAGTGGAACCCGGAGAACGTGCAGTACTGGCTTGCCCGCGCCTTCCCGGTAACGCGCCACGCGGACGCTGTGGTCGAGCTTCGGAACGGCTTCGGGAACGCCGAGCAGGGGAACTCCAGGACGGCGGCACTTGGGCGGTACCTCGTCTATTCAAAGGGCCTCGTGACGGTCTACTACGGGGACGACGCCGCCGCATCGGCGAAGACAAGAGTCATCCTCCACCGGGAGGCGCAACGTTCGGCCGCAGACGACATCGCCGAGTGGCTCGGGCTGCAGAAGGACGGTGTCGTGGTGCAGCCCGTGTCTGCGGACGACACGTCCTCGCCGGACATCAGCGTCGTCGTAGGTGCGGACTTCGTGATTCCCGGAAGCCGGTAAGCGGCGGCTTAACCGGGCGCTCTCCCGGCTGTGGGGGCAATTGACCCTTCGCGAGTGGGCCGCATAGTTTGAGTTCGTGGCGACACGCATCGAAGAGTCGACGCTGGCTATCCCGGTGCAGAGAAAGCGGTCGCATCCCCGCGCGGCGGCCAGGCCGATCTCCGCCATGCAACGTTTGCTATTCGTGTTCGCGCTGCTGGTCTTCGGGCTGGCGTCGACGTACTCGAGCATCGCCCTGCTGGCGCGAGTCACCCCGGCGCTGTTTCCCGGCAAGGATCTGACGTCTCTGAGCATTATCCGGCCGCTGGCGGCGCTTGATACGCCGCTTGTGCCGATCAAAGCGCCGTCCGACGCGAGCATCTTCAACAAGCGCATCAACCTGCTGGTACTCGGAGTGGACCGCCGGCCGGCTTACGGGAACGACGGGCAGCCGCTTCCAATCCCGGACAATGAAAACGCCGGCCACCTGACCGACACCATCATGGTCGCCACGATCGACCCGGTAGGGAAGACGAGCAGTGTCCTGAGCTTCCCGCGCGACATGCTCATCGACATTCATACGAAGGACTTCCAGTACGAAGACCGGATCAACACCTCCTTCGGGGTGGGCGTACGCAACGGGAAATCGGTGAGCGCGGGAATCGATCAGTTGAAGGTGGACCTGAAGGCGAACTTCGGGATTGAGATCGACCACTACATCGTCCTGGACTTCAAGGGAGTGGAGAAGCTGGTTGATTCCGTGGGCGGCGTTGAAGTCGACATCCCGTACGACCTTTCGGTGCCAAACTGGTTCTATAGCGACGACGACCTGAATGGAGTGTGGGTGAGTTTTCCGTCCGGGATCAACAAACTGGACGGGTATCATGCCGTCGCCTTTGGGCGCCACCGCGAGTACGACAGTGATTTCAAGAGGGTGAAGCGGCAGCAACTCGTGTTGAAAGCGGCGCTCGCGAAAGTCTTCTCTCTGCAGATGCTCAACGACCCCCTGGGTCTCTGGGACGCCTACGCATCCACCGTGCGAACGGACATCCCAAAGTCGAAGATGCCCGGCTACGCGGCCCTGCTCAAAGATACGAACGGCCGGCTGGCGGCGTACTCCCTCGGTGACCCGGTGAACGATGTACCGACAATGACGGGCCATATGACACCCGGCGGCGCAGCAGTCCAACTCTGGGACGCAGAGAACGTGCAGTACTGGCTGAGCCAGGTGTTCACCAAGTCTCAGTACAGCGCCTCGGCAGTCGAGATCCAGAACGGTTACGGGGAAGACGGCAGTGTGCGAGCGGCGGCGCTGGGGCGCTACCTTGCCTACAGCAAGGGCTTGCCCACGGTGTACTTCGGCCCCGACCAGGCGGCCCAGCCGCACACCACCATCACGCTCTACGGAAACGACAAAGAAGCACTCGCGAAGGATATCGCGAAGTGGATGGGGGTCCCGGAATCTGAAATCGTGACGCTCTCCAAGTCCGATTCCAGCCTCCCCGACGTCGTGATCGTGATCGGCAAGGACTTCAAGGTCCCCGGGGGCTAGACACGCGGGTTACTCCGCCGGCCCAGCAGGCTCGATCGGTTCATCGAGCGCGCTGCGGGCCAGCATCTCGAGCGCGCGGTCTTCGAGTGGCGGATTGTGGAGTGGCGCGCGAACGTCACGGTAGTACCGCTCGATGGGCCGGGACTTCTGGAGGCTAACGCCGCCAACGACTCGCATGGCCAGGTCAACGGCCTCGATGCAGCTATTCAGGGCCTCGATCTTGGCGACGGCAACCCGGTTGAGGACGGGCATACCTTCGGACGACCCGGCTTCCCATGCCCGGCAGGCGTCATCCATCAGCGCCCGGCTGCGCTGGATGAGCAGGTCCATCCTGGCGATCCGCGTCCGCACGCCCGGGTAGTCCTTAATCGTGCGGTTGGAGTTCGGCGTGCGTTCACGTGCGTAGGTCACTGCGTAGTCTCGTGCGGCCGTGGCCACGCCGAGTGTGACCGCGCAGATGCCGAGGGCGAACCACGCCATGCCCGCGCCGCCACGCGCGTCGCCAGCGCCGAGGGCACGACCGTTCAGCAGGCGCTCCGGCGAAAGCCGAACGCCGTCGAAAACCACATCGTGGGAACCGGTGGCGCGCATGCCCAGGCTGTCCCATGTCTCTTCGATGCGCACACCGGGGTCAGTGCGGAGCACCATGAAGTTGCTGACTCGCGGTGTCTCTCCTTCGAGAACCGGGACGCGAGCGAGGACGATGAAGTAGTGGAGTACGGGAGCGAGCGTCGCGAAAGTCTTGCGCCCATCCAGCAGCCAGCCGTCGCCACTCGGGATCGCGACGGTCTCCGGGAGCCCGCCCCCAGCGGGCGAGCCAAGCCCCTCTTCCGTCGCGACTGTGTTGACCAGGTAACCATGCTCGAGCGCGCCGCGGGCCATCTGTCCCAACCATTCGGGAGGGTAGGAAGGCGCGTCGCGCTCCTGCCCAAAGGTCTTCAGGTGCATCATGAAGGCGAGCGCCGTCGAACCATCGCCCCTGGCGAGCGCCTCCAGCACAGCGAGATACGTGGCGAGCGGGACTTCGGCGCCGCCGAAGCGTTCGGGCACGGTCAACCCGAAGAATCCGGCTGCGCGGAGGTCCGCGAAGTTCTCGAAGGGGAACGAGCCTGCCCTGTCGTGCTCAGGGGCACGAAGGGCGAAAGTGGCAGCGAGTTCGCGGGCGGCAGTAACCCAGTCCATCGGGGGAATTGTGGTGGACTGGTGGCTTCGAGGGCGAATCGTACTACCCGCCGGATCCGAGACCATCGATGGGGCTCGCATGGCACCGGCACGCAATCTGGCTCTTTCCGGCGGTCGCTGGACATGAAGAGACCCCGACGTTGACGTCGAGGTCCTTCGTTGTTGCTGAGCGGGGTGACGCGGTTACTTGCCGCCGGCACCTGCGCCCGATGCGACGGGGGCATCGTGCGGGCCATCGACATTGATGTCCGGGAGGAGACGGTCGAGCCACTTCGGCATCCACCAGTTGGCATCGCGCAGCAGTTCCATCGTCGAGGGGACAAGGAACAGGCGGACGATTGTTGCATCGACCAGGATGGCGGTGGCGAGGCCGATCCCGAACTCTTTGATCACCCGGTCTGGCCCGAGGACAAAAGCGAGGAAGACGGTGACCATGATCGCGGCTGCAGCCGTAATCACGCGGGCTGTCGCCGTAAGGCCATTGGCCACCGCGGTTGGGGTGTCTGCGCCGTTGAGGTACTCCTCCCGAATGCGGCTGATGAGGAACACCTCGTAGTCCATCGAGAGCCCGAAGAGGATGGCGAACATCATCATCGGCAAGAAGACTTCGACCGGGCCCTTGTCGACCCCGATGAGGTTACCTCCCCAGCCCCACTGGAAGATGGCAACGAGGACTCCGTAGGCGGCGCCGATGCTGAGCAGGTTCATGATCGCGGCCTTGATCGCGATGACGACCGAGCGGAAGACTGCCGTGAGGAGGATGAAACTCATCCCGATGACTCCCAGGAAGAGCAGGGGCATGCGTTCCTGGATCTGGTTGGCGGCATCGATGTTGAAGCCGGTCGACCCGGAGAGGTAGTAGTCGGCGCCGCCCGTTTCGAGCCCGGGGAGAACATCCGAGCGCAACCGGTTGACCAGGTCGGTCGTGTGATCGCTCTGCGGCTTGGTCGTCGGGAAGATAGAAAACACGGCGGTATCGCCGCCCTCGTTGAAGAACGGCGGTGAAACAGCGGCCACGCCCGGGTCCTTTGCGATCACTGCCAACGCTTCTTGGACGGACTCCTTCGCGTCTTCTCCGAGGTCGACAACGGCGACGATGGGGCCGTTGAACCCTGGCCCGAAGCCTTCAGCCAGCAGGTCGTATGCGCGGCGACTGTGAAGTTCTGTGCTGCCATTTCCTGCATCGGTGAATCCGAGGTCCATCACGAGCAGGGGCGATGCCATCACCAGGAGGGTGCCTGCCGCGGCGAGCGCGAAGGGCAGCGGGTGGCGCTGGATGCGGCGGCTCAGCCGGTACCAGAGGCTACTCGGGTCGACGCCTTCGGTCTGGTGCAAGAACGGCACCTTCCAGCTATCGATCCGATGGCCGACGAGCGAAAGGAGCGCCGGAGTGATGGTAAGCGCGACGACGACTGCGAGGAGGACGACGATGGCGCCGGAAGTCCCGAGCATGGCGATGAACGGAAGCCCCATGACGAAGAGGCCGAGGAACGCGATGGCGACGACGACGCCGGCGAAGATGACTGACTTGCCGGCGGTGGTGACGGCCATGACCACCGAATCCTCGACGGGACGCCCGGCGTGGAGCCCTTCCCGGAAGCGGGTAACCACCAGGAGGCTGTAGTCGATGCCGACACCGATGCCGATCATTGCCGCGAACTGACCGCTGAACTCGGGGAAACCGAGGAAGTTCGCGAGCAGGGCGATGGACGCGAACCCGGAGAACAGTCCGAAGAGCGCTGAGGCGATCGGGAGCCCCATCGCCACGACGGAGCCGAAAGCGATCATCAAGATGACAACTGCCGCGAGCATGCCGAGCATTTCTGAGCCGAACTCGGGCTGCTCGTTGAACATGATCGCATCGCCGCCGACCTCGACCTGGACTCCATCCTTGCCGTTGTAGGCATCGACGATGTTCATGATTTCTTTGGCGGCCGCGCTGTCGATGTCGTCCTGGCGGCCGTTGAAACGGAGGACCGCCCGGGCGATAGTCCCGTCGCGGGAGATGAATGCCGGATTCTCATAGGGGGACTCGACCTCGGCAATGAGCTCGTTCGCCGCCAGTTCGGAGATTACCTGGTCTGCGACGGCTTTCGCCTCGGGAGCGTTCATGCCTCGGGCGTCTTTGAAGAGCAGGTCAGCCTCGGCGCCGGCACGGGCCGGGAACCGGCCTTCCAGGAGGTCAAGGGCGCGTTGGGATTCAGAGCCGGGCAGGCTGAAGTCGCCGGTGAACTCGCCACCGTACTGCCTCATGCCGAACATGAGAACAGCCACCGCGACGACCCAGAGGCCAAGGATGGTGCCGCGACGGCGGTGAGTGAATCGTGCCCAGCGTTCGAGCGTGGACGGCTTTGTGGTTGCTGCTTTGCGTGCGGCCAAAGTGGCACTCCCCCAGAGTTTCGGACTTACCGATGATCTACCGTAGCCGTCAGGTCGTGGCGCGCGCCTCATACCTTTGGGTGGTTTGGTTTTCCGGAATCGAAATTCCGTTTCCACCAGTATGCGCCTGAAAAGACCAGGCTGGCAAAGTGCAGTCCCTGGGAAGCGACGGCTATCGAGTATGTGAATCGGAATTCCGGTTCAGGTTTATCCATGGTATGCTTCCGGCTGAGAGGGGAAGCCCATGGGCCATGCACCCGAGCGTTCTGACGCGCGCGCCAATCGCCAGAAAATCCTCGATGCCGCGGTCGAAGTGATCGCAGAGCGCGGCGGCAGCGCCGAGGTGAAGGATGTCGCGGAGCGAGCCGGGGTCGGCGTGGGCACCATCTACCGCAATTTCGCGACAAGGGACGACCTGTTTCGGGCTGTCGTCGAAGAGACGCTGCAGCGGCTGTACGCGGTGCGCGATGAGGCCCTTGCCCTGGATGACCCGGCCGAATCGGTAGGCGTGTATGTGCGGGGGATGTTTCACATTCTCGAGCGATGGAGCCCGGCGCTTTCGGCCATGATCGCCGGCGCGTTCACCGAGGAGATGAAGGACCGCTTCATCGAGTTCACTTCGGACCAGCGCCTGGAGGCGATCTTCCACCGGGGGATAGCCCTCGGCGTGTTCCGGAAGGACATTCCGGTGGCCCTTGCTCGCGGGTTCCTGGTGAGCACCTGCGACCCCTTGACCTACCTGGCACTGCGAGCTTCGGCGACTCCCGAGGAGATGGCCGCCGGATATACCGACCTGATCATGCGCGCCCTTCGGGCGTAACCCGCCCGCTTTCGATTGGTAAGCCGCTTAACCGGAGCCCGGTGGTAGGTTGCTATAATCCGGGTCACTAACAGGGGAGCCGCGTGGCACCGGTTTGGCCCGCCACGGCCCGGACTGCCCTGCCGGAGTCACGCCTGCGTGGAAGACCCAAAGATCGTCGCCGAGCGGATCATCTCGAACGTTGAACACGTCATCGTGGGCAAGCAACGGGAGTTGCGGCTCGCCGTGACGGCGCTGCTCTGCGGCGGCCACATGCTCATCGAGGACGTACCGGGCGTTGGGAAGACGATGCTCGCGCGGGCGATCGCGGTCTCGACCGGCTGTTCGTTCCGGCGAATCCAGTTCACGCCGGACTTGCTCCCGAGCGACGTCACCGGCGTCTCGATCTACAACCAGAAGACTGGTGACTTCGAGTTCCGGGCAGGGCCCATCATCGCCCAGATCGTCCTCGCCGATGAGATTAACCGGGCGACGCCCAAGACGCAGTCGGCGTTGCTCGAAGCGATGGAAGAGCGCCAGGCGACGGTCGATGGCGTTACCTACAAGATGCCCCAACCGTTCATGGTGCTGGCCACGCAGAACCCAATCGAGTACGAAGGGACGTTCCCGCTCCCGGAGGCGCAACTCGACCGTTTTCTCATCAGGATCTATCTGGGCTATCCCAGCCCGACCGATGAGGTGTTGGTCCTCGATCAGCAACAGACCGCCCACCCGATCGAATCGCTCCAGCAAGTGACCGATGCGACCGAGATCCTGCAGTTGCAGAAGGCCGTGCGCGAAATCTACGTTGACCCCCTGATCAAGCAGTACATCGTCCAGCTCTCGAACGCGACGCGAGAGCACGAGGCCGTGTATCTCGGGGCAAGCCCTCGCGGTTCGCTGGCGCTCTTCCGGACTGCACAGGCGAAGGCGTTGCTGGAAGGCCGCGACTTCGTGACACCAGATGATGTGAAGGAACTCGCGCTCTTCACGCTCGCCCACCGCGTCATCGTAAGCCCCGGCGCGAAAGTGAAAGGCATGACCCAGGCCGACGTGGTCGCTCAGTGCCTTTCGCGGGTGCCAGTGCCGGGCGCACGGGCGAGGGTGTAATCACCCGTGATACGGACCGTGCGGACGCTGTTCAGCCCCGAACGCCGGATCCTCTCGCTGGTCATCGCGATCCTGTTGGTCTCGATGTTCACGGCCTTCGGCACGGGCTTTTGGCTATTGTTCCGACTGGTCTACATCATCGCGATCGCCGTGCCGCTGGCGTGGCTGCTCGTCTGGTGGAACACACGCGACATCGATGCCGATGTGGATCGCAAGACATCCCGGGCCCAGGTGGGCCAGGACGCGCAGGAGATCATCGAAGTCCGCAACCGTTCGTTCCTGCCAAAAGTGTGGCTCGAAGTCGAAGACCCCAGCGACCTCCCCGGCCACCGCTCCAAGCGGGTTGTCATCATCCCGCCGCGACGCAGCCGGAACTGGATCGTGAATACGCCGTTGCGCCGCCGCGGCCTCTTTGACTGGGGGCCACTCCGGGTCACGGCGTCGGACCCCTTCGGCCTCTTCCGGCGGGTCCGGCTGGTTGGCGGACAGCAGCAAATCCTCGTCTATCCCCCGGTTGTCGACCTCCCCCACTTCCAGGCTCCGCCGGCGAACCTGCCCGGCGAAGGGCGCTTCCGGCGACGGACGCACTACGTGACCCCGAACGCCTCGGGTGTGCGCGAGTATGCCCCGGGCGACGCGTTCAACCGCATCCACTGGAAGAGCACCGCGCGGACAGGCGAGATGATGGTGAAGACGTTCGAACTCGACCCCGCGAGCGATATCTGGATCGTGATCGACCTCGAAAAGCGGGTAAACGCCGGACGCGAAGACGACAGCACCGAGGAGTACGGCGTCCGCATCGCCGCGAGCATTGCCCGGCACTACGTCGTGGGGAACCGCCCGGTGGGCCTGATGACCTTCGGCCGCGACCTGAGCGTCCTGGAACCGGAACGCGGCCAGCAACAGCTCACGCGGATCCTGGAGTCGCTGGCCACAGCGAATGCCGTCGGGGATGCCCCGCTCGGCAACCTCCTGATGGAGGAGCAGCGCCGTTTCGGACGCCACACGACGCTCGTCGTGATCACTTCATCCACGGATGACTCGTGGCTGACAGCGGTCCAGTCGCTCACGCAGCGAGGCGTACGCGCGGCCGTCGTCCTCATCGACCCGAGCACCTTCGGCGACACCCGCTCCCCGCTCCTGCTCTTTGGGCAGCTGACGGCGAGCGATATCCTCACGTACGTGGTTCGGCGCGGAGACGACCTTGGGCTGGCGCTGAGCCCAACATCGAGCGGAGTAAACGCGTGGCGAGCATAAACCCTCCCCTGGAGCGCCCCGCATCGCGCCGGCTTGGGGCAGCTGCGCTGAAGGCGCCGCGGCTCGTCATGAGCTGGGAGGATTGGCTGACCTTCTTCGCGGCCGTCATCACTTTCCTGGCGGTCGCCGTCTCGCTCCAGAACGCCCGGTGGGTGCCGGGCATGCCCTCATTCGTCCCGACGACTCTCGCGGGACTGCTCATCGGCATGATCGCGGCGCGAATCCGGTACTACGCGGCGATCATCCACCCGGTCGCGCTGCTGCTCGGCGCGATCATCGTCGTGCTGGCCGTCCAGAGCTACGCGGATGGGCTGACGATGGGCGAGCGCCTCGCGGACTTCCGCGTCCGCATGGAAGAGTGGTACCAGGTGGTGCGCGCGGGAGACATCAGCAACGACAACCTGCCGTTCGTCGCCCTGGTCCACTCCCTCCTCTTCCTGGCGACGTATTTTGCGGCCTGGTGCCTGTTCCGCTGGCACAACGCCTGGTTGGCGGTCGTGCCGAGCGGAGTCATCCTGCTCTCGAACATCAGCTTCCTCGAAGGGAAGCCGGCAGAGGCGTTCATCATCTTCCTGTTCGGCGCGATCATCCTCATCGCCCGCCTCCACCTCCAGAAGAGCCAGCTGCAGTGGCGCAAAGAAGGGGTGGAGTACCCCGAGTTCATCAGTGTCAGCGCCATCCAGCTAACGGTGGCGGCAACCATCGGGCTCATCGTCGCCGCGTGGATGTTGCCGCTCGGCAACCAGGCGAAGGCGATAGAGGGCGCGTTTGACGTCATCGCGAAACCCGTCACGGATCAGTCGGACACGCTCGTGAGGCTGTTCCACAACATCGACTCGCGAAAGGGCGCGCAGCTGCACAGTTTCGGTGACACCCTCCCGATCCAGGGCGAGGTGAAACTCGGGACGAAGCAGCTGTTCGAAATCAACAGTCCAGAAGCCGGCCTGATTCGAGCAACGAGCTATGACACTTACACGGGGGCTGGCTGGAAGTCCACGGGACGGGACATCGAGCGGGTGGATGCGCGCACGCTCGCTGCCGACGAGGAGATCCAGGAGTCGTACGGCGCCCGGGAACTCTCGATCCTCCGGGTGACAATCCTCGACCCCGAAAGCACGCTGCTGACGCCTGGCACGCCGCTCGGGGCGAACATCGACACGTTAGTGGAGCATCCGGATGGCTTCACGGGCGACATCGAAGAGATGCGCAGCAGGCGCGGGCTAAACGAAAAAGATACCTACGTGGCCATCGGCTCGACGAGCCGGGCGACGGCGGAGCAACTCCTGGCCGCATCGAGCGACTACCCCGGACTGGGTGAAGGAACGCTACCTGCAACTGCCGAAGAACCTCCCCGCGAGCGTCGGTGCCGAAACGGACCGAATTATCAATGACCGGCGCCTGCAGACGCCGTACGAAAAGGCGAAGGCGATCGAAGAGTACCTCCGCCAGATGCCCTATGACCTGGCAGTACCGTCACCGCCGCCGGGACGCGATGCCGCTGAATTCCTCCTGTTCGAGCTGAAGCGCGGCTACTTCGACTACCAGTCGACCGCGATGTGCGTGATGCTGCGGACAGAGGGTATCCCCTGCCGGCTGGCGGTGGGTTACGCGCTGGACCCAGAAACGGGCGACGAGACGAGCTACGTGATCCGCAAGGACAACGCGTACACCTGGGTGGAGGTCTTCTTCCCCGGGTATGGCTGGATCAACTTCAACCCAACTGCCGACCGGCCTTCGGGCGGCGCCGGGGGGCTCGGATCGGTGGAGTTCGGATCGGGCGAAGAGCCGTTCGTCCCGGACTTCAGCGATGTCTTCGACCCGATTCCCGACGGAATCGAGATCGACCCGAACTCTCCGCAGGGCGCACTGGCGGAACAGCCGGTGGTAAACAGTCAGTTCCCCTGGCCGCTCGCCATCGGCCTCGCCGGCATCCTCGCCGTTTTCGTGGCGATGGCGGTGGCGGGGCGGATGGCCTGGAACTGGGGGCTTGGCGACCTCGATGGCCGGGGCCGGCTCTGGGCCAAGACGCAGCGGCTGGCCGGTTGGGCAAAACTGGGCAGCAGACCATCCGAGACCCCGCGGGAATGGTCCCGGCGGATGGGGCGCTCGATCGACCGCGAAAGCGATGCGATCCAGCTTTCGGACGCTTACGAAGAGTCTCGGTACGGCCGCCCGGACCTCGTCCGCATCGACGACGCCGACGCTGAGAGTTCGTACAACAGTCTCCGCGGAGCGCTCGCTGCGAAGCTGTTGCGCCGCAAACCGCGGAAGAAGACGTGAGCGGCCGTTACCGGCCCGCGGACGGCACGTTGACCTCGCATGGTTGATCTGGCCGCTATCGTGACCGAAACGGCGATGGGCTGGGCCGGTGTCGCGCTCGGGCCCGGCGGTATCCGTTATGCGACGCTGTTCCACAGGACAGAGGACGCCGCTCTCGGGGAACTGCGGGCGTTCGGCGCCCGACCCGGCGCCCACCCGAGTTCCACAGCGGTCTCCACGCTGCTGGTTGCCTACGCCGCCGGTGAACCGGCGCCTATCGAAGCGTACCCGGTCGAGCTCACGACTGGCTCAGAACTGCAGCGGAAGACATGGCTCGCCCTCCGCGACATCCCCCGGGGAGAGACGCGCAGCTACGGCTGGCTCGCACGCCACGTCGGTGAGCCGGATGCTCCTCGCGCGATTGGGGCGGCCGTCGGGGCGAACCCGATACCGCTCTGGTTGCCGTGCCACCGGGTGGTTGCCAGCGATGGTTCTCTCCACGGCTTCGGCGGGGGTCTAGCGATGAAGTCCGCCCTGTTGGAGCTGGAAGGCGCGCTCCCGCGCCGGCTGGTCGGGTGACCCCATCGTCAAACCGCTCGCCTGTATTCGTTTGGCCTCCTCGCGCGGCGCCCCCGGAACCAGAAAGGCGCCCTTTCGGGCGCCTCCGGTGGTCTTGCGAAGGGACGGGCAGGTCAGGCCTTGCCGCGCCACGTCTTCATGAGGTGCGTGTACGGGAACCACGCCGTCGGGCGGTAGTTCTCGATGTCCTTGTCCCAGAAGTAGGTCCGGGTGTCGGTCGAGAAGTAGATCTCGTACTGCTCCTCGGCGACGAGTTCCTCGATCTGCTTCACGGTCTGGAGGCGTTCCTCCTGCTTAAACTGCCCGCGCTGCTTGTCGAGAAGGTCTTCAAGCTTCGGGTCGTTCACGTAGCTGAGATTGATGCGGCCCCGGGCGGGCTTCATGGTGAAGCGCTCGGTCACGAAGTCGAGCCAGTAGGGGACCGCTCGCGGGCTGTGGCCCATGCCCTCGTACTGACCCTGGTAGGTCGTGGAGATGTACTGGGCGTAGGGGGCCGTCTGGTCCTTGATGTTGATGCCGATTTCCTTGAGCTGAGCCTGGGCGAGCGTCGCGGTATCGACGTAGGCCTGGGTGTAGATCGCGGCATCGGCGTGATCCCATGTCGTATCGATCGTCTTGCCTTCGCCAATTGCCGCGGCCATCAGCTTCTTGGCCTCGGCGATATTGTGCTGCCAGAGCTTGGCCTGGGCAGCGGGAAGGTCCTTCACCTGGCGGGCGAACGGGAAGCCGACGTGATACAGCTGCTCGTCGACGCCTTCCCCCTTGGAGATAGCGGCACGGATGGCCGGCCGGTTGAGGCCCATCGAGATTGCCTGGCGGACGCGCTTGTCGTTGAAGGGCGGGCGGTCGGTGCGCAGGTAGATGTAACCACCGATACCCTGCGTCTCCTCCAACTTCGCATCGGCACGCTCCTTCTTGAGCTGGTCGCGCTCAGTGGGAAGGAAGAGCCAGGTGAGGTTCACCTGCTTGGAGGAGAAGTCGGCGACTCGCTTCGCCTGATCCGTGACGACGAAGGCCGTGACGTCATCGAAGTAGGGATAGGGCTTGTCGAAGTAGTCCGGGTTCTTCTTGTACTTGAGGCTTACACCGGTCTTGAATTCATCGAGGATGAAGGGGCCCGACCCGACCATCTTGGTGGCAGCGTCCGGGCTCTCCGCCATTTCCCTCGGGGAGATCCAGGCGCCGATGTTGCCGCCGAGGTAGTTCACGAAGTCGGCGTACGGGAGCTTTGTCGTGATCTTGACGGTGCCGGCATCGACCTTCTCCAGCTTGTCGACGAAGGAGAGGCTGGTCTTGTGCACGGACTTTTCGAAGTTCTTGTAGCGGTCGAGCGCGTAGACAATGTCGTCAGAAGTGACCGCGCGGCCGTTCACCGGGGCGACGTTCTGGAACTTCGCGCCGGGCTTGATCTTGATGATGAAGGTGAGCGGATCTGGTTGTTCCGGCATCGCCGAGGCGAGGTCGGTCTCCATCGTGTTGTCGGCCGGAGCGACGTCGGGCGTGCCAGCCTTGAAGCGGAAGAGCTTCGAGTAGCTGAGCCCGTGGTTGTACGCCGTGACGAAGCTCGTCTGGGTGTACGGGTCGAGGCTCGGCGGATTGGACGAGATCTGGAAGGAGAAGGAGCCGCCGGCGACGGGTGTCTTCGCCGCCGTGGGCGAAGCCTGGGCCGTCGGCAGGACGCCGCCACCGTTGCCGCCATCGTCGTCGTCATCGTCGTCGCCGCAGCCTACGAGCGCGTAGGTTGCGGCGCCCATGCCGGCCAACGCCGAACCGCGGAGGGCGGAACGCCGGCTGACCTTTCGTCGGAGCCAATAGTTGTCAGTATCTGCCATGTGGTTTTGGTTTCCCCCTGGAGTGAGCGGCGCGATGGCCGCGTTGTCCCAATGTGATTACGACGACTGCCTCAAGCGCGGATCCAAGACATCGCGGAGGGCATCGCCGAAGAGATTGAAGGAGAGAACGGCGAAGGCAATGGCGGCGCCGGGGATAACGGACATCCACCATGCCTCGAGCCAAACTGGCCGGCCCTCCTGGAGCATCGTGCCCCAGCTTGGGTGGTAGGCATCGCTGATACCGAGGCCGAGGAAGCTGAGCGCCGCCTCGGCAAGGATGGCGTTTCCGATCTGGATGCTCGCGATAACGATGATCGGGGCCACGACATTCGGCAAGACGTGCCGCCGCATGATCCCGAATGAGGTGTTCCCGATTGACTCGGCCGCCTCGACGTATTGCAGGTTCCGGATGGTGAGTGCCGACCCGCGGACGATGCGGGCAGTGGTCGGGGCGATGATGACGCCGATCGCGAAGCTGAGAAGGAGAAATGACCGGAAGCTGTACCCCTTCGAGGTGTTGAAGATGGCGAGGATGAAGATGGCCAGCACGAGCGGCGGGAACCCAAGGACGACTTCCATCGCGCGGCTGACAACCAGGTCGGTCTTGCCCCGGAAGTAGCCACTGACGATTCCCAGCGAAGCGCCAATCACCGTCCCGATGAACACCGCCGTGAAGCCCACCCCGAGCGAGATACGGCTGCCGATGACGATGCGCGTGAAGACATCGCGGAAGAGGTTGTCGGTGCCGAAAGGGTGACTGAGCGAGGGGGAGAGCAGCCGCGGATTCTTGAGCGGATCGATCTGGTTCGCGCCCTGTGGGGCAAGGAGGTCGGCGCTGATCGCGATGAGGATGAGGAGGAGACAGATCACGGCCGCGATTGCGCCGACGGGCTTCTTCCTGGCGATGCGCCGAAGGGAAGCCGACCTGCCAGGACGGCGGCGCAAATCGGCCACAGGGACCGGGTTCGTCACTGCCTGCGTTGCCATCTACGAGTACCTGATCCGTGGATCGAACCAGGCGTAGCTAAGGTCGACCAGCAGGTTGATGGTGACGAGCACGGCGGCGAAGAACAGGACGACCCCCTGGACCTGGGGGTAGTCCTTGATGGTCACCGCCTGGAAGGTGAGCAGGCCGAGCCCGGGGAGGCTGTAGATACCCTCGAGGACGACGGTGCCACCAAAGAGGACGCCAACCTGGAGACCAAAGAGGGTAATGACGGGAATCATCGAATTCTTCAGTGCGTGGTGGACGATGATGGAGTACTCGCGGAGGCCCTTCGCGCGGGCGGTGCGGATGTAGTCCTGGCGGAAGACTTCGAGCATGGCCGAACGCATAACGCGGGCAAGGCTCGCGGAGAGCGCAAGGCCGAGGCTGAACGCCGGCAAGTACAGCTGTTCCAGGTTCTTGAGCGGGTCTTCCCAGAAATCGACGTAGCCCACAGGCGGCGTGTAACCCCACCACTTGCCGGGGAAGACAATGAGCATGGTGCCCAACCAGAAGCCCGGGATGCTCAGCCAGCCGATGGAAACGAAGCGGAGGACGTAATCGATCGGAGTGTCTTGCTTGACTGCGGAGATCACGCCGATGGGGATGGCGATGAGGATCGCGAAACCGGTCGCAAGGACGGTCAATTCGAGCGTGAGCGGGATACGAGACCGGATCTCGGTCCAGACGTCGCGTTTGGAAATGAGCTGCTTGCCCCAGTCTCCAGTGAGGACGCCGCCCATGTATTTGACGTACTGGGTGGCGACGTTGTCATCGAGGCCGAGTTCTTCCCGGATCGCGGCACACTGTGCCTCATCGACATCCGGGGTCGCCAGGACGATGCGGCAGACATCGCCGGGGATCGCCCTGACGGCTACGAAGACGAGGATGCTAATGACGAAGAGCACCAGGAGCGAGGCGAGGAGCCGCTTGGCCAGGTACTGCGCCATAACCCCTCATCCATTCGGCATGGGCCGAGAAACCGGCTGACCGGCCAAGATTCGGGCATTCTCCGGACTGCCGCCATCAAGCGTCAATCCATCTCTCGCGAATAGTTAGCCTTGACTTAATGACTGAGTGATCGGTGGCGTTGGCCGTTGGCCCGCCGCGCCGCACTCTGTAGGGATGCAACTCGGCATTATTGGACTCGCCCGCTCCGGCAAGACAACGGTGTTCAACGCCGTCACGCGGGGAAGCGCACAGGTCGGCGCCTACAGTTCCTCCGCCCAGCCGAACGTCGGGGTCGTGAACGTGCCCGATGCGCGGGTCGACAGGCTCGCCGAGCTCTACAAGCCGAAGAAGACGACCTACGCCACGATCCAGTACGTCGACTTCCCGGCGGCGGGCGAGAGCTTCGGCAAGGGAGAAGGGCCTGCCGGGAAGTTCATCAACGACCTGGCCCGGATGGATGCCCTGATCCACGTGGTGCGGGCGTTCGAAGACGATGCCGTGCCGCACCCAGAAGTCAGCATCGACCCGGACCGCGACATTGCGACCATGGACCTCGAGCTTGCATTCCTCGACCTGTCGATCATCGAACGCCGGCTGCAGCGGCTCGAAACGGAAATGCGGTCGGTGAAGGCAGGCGAGCGCGACCAGATGCAACGCCTGAAGGAACTGCTCTCGCGGATGAAGGCAGGGCTCGAAAACGAACAGCCACTCCGGGAACAGGGGCTCACCGAAGAGGATGAAAAGCTCCTGGAAGGCTCGCAGTTCCTGACGGCGAAGCCGCTGATGCTCGTGGTGAACATCGGCGAAGGCCAGATGTCGGAACGCGACGCCATCGAGGCGAAGTGCCAGGAGAAGTACCGGAAGACCGGCATGGACGTGGCCGTCTTCTGCGGCAAATTCGAAATGGATTTGAACGAGCTGAGCGACGAGGAAGCGGAGGAATTCCGCGCATCTGCGGGTGTCACCGAGAGCGGGATGGCCGGCGCGATTCGCTTGAGCTACGGGCTGCTGGGCCTCATCAGCTTCCTCACCGCAGGGCCGGACGAGTGCCGGGCGTGGACTGTGGCGAGCGGATCATCGGCCCCGGTAGCGGCGGGCAAGATCCACAGCGACCTGCAGCGGGGCTTCATCCGGGCAGAGGTGATCCGCTTCGAAGACCTGGTCGCCTGTGGTTCCGAAGCAGAGGCGAAGAAGCGGGGCCTCCTCCGGACCGAAGGCAAGCAGTACATCGTCCAGGACGGTGACATCCTCAACATCCTCTTTAACGTCTGAACCCCGGCGCGGCTAGGGCCGGAGGCGTATCTCCGACACCGCGGCGGCGGCCGCCTGCCCGGCGAGCCGATGCATCGGGATTCGTTCGCAGGCAGCCCAGAGCGGTAACTGATCGGCGAAGTGGGGGCTCCGCGAATCACCGGAGACGCCGCCGGGTATGACGTATGAGGCCTCGTCCGGCGCGGCGAAATCGACCACCTGGCGATACACGGAAGTCTGGCTGATGACGAAGTCCCGCTTCCCGCTGATACCGTAGCCCGCGTTCTTGATGGTGTCGGCATCCCCGCCGATGACGATCCGCGGCGGGTCCAGCCCGGCATCCGGGAAGACAGCGCTCAGCGGATTCCGGCTCCCTGTCTGATGGTGGTCGGCCCACCGCCAGGACGCGAAGTCCGACCCGGCGAGCGCTGAGGCCCGGCGCCATGCGGTCTCCAGCGCCGGGCGAAGGACAGCGGCCCACGAGCGGCCATCGGGTGGCTGCGCACCGTCCGGCAGGTGCGCCACGATTTCGGCCACGAGGCCGGCGGCGATGCGGCCCAATCCGGGGTTCAGATCGGTTGTGAGGAATCCCCATGCGTCTTCGCCGATGAGGGGGACGAAGAGCTCGTGCATGACTGCCCGGCGGAAGTAGGCGTACAGCAATGGCTCGGCTCGCTCCGGGAGGAGGTTGCCGTCCCAGTTTGAGAGAAGCGCGCGCGCGCGTTCTGCGTCGCCGGCGAACGGGCCGTGGCCCTCGAGGAATCGTGCCCACGTCCGCGCCGGCTTCGATGTGGTGTCATCCTGGAATCCGGCGATGGCCTGCGGGGTCAGCGTCTTGCCGGTGCCGAGCAGTTCGACGAGCCGATCGGCGCGAGACGGCGAGGCGAAGTAGGCGCTGATGTACGGCTCATCGGCGGCGATGACCCGCTGGTTGGCGGTGGCGAAGAAGCCTTCCGCGGGATTGACACTGCGCGGCAATTCCTCGAAAGGGACGGACCCCAGCCATTCGTGCTCGCCGGTCCAGCCGGGAACCGGCAGGCGCCGGCCCGCCCGGGAGGCGCGCACCGGCAACTCACCGCGAACCATGTAGCCGATGTTTCCGGAAGTATCGGCGGCGACAAGGTTGTTTACCGGATCGACCCAGGTGCGCTGTGCTTCGAACAGTTGGTGGACATCCTTCGCGACGAGGGTTGCGCGCAGACCGTCGAACGGCCGCCTGCCCGGCTGCAATGCCGTGTAGCTGAGCGCGATGGCCATTCCGGACCGCGGGTCCCCGTGCACCACCGGACCATGGCGCGTCTTCCAGGTCTCGACGGACTCTTCGGCCGCGCCGCGCACGCGGACGGTGTGCACGCTTCGTTCCGCCAACAGGCTGCCTGACTCGGTCAGGTAGCGATCACCGTCGGGGCCTTCGAACTTCTCGATGAAGAGGTCCTGGTAGTCGGCCTGGGTATGGGTGATGTTCCAGCCCGTTGAGCCGTTGAAGCCGAAGTGGGGGAACCCGGGGAAGCCGGCAAACGTGGCGCCGGACACGTTGAAGTCCGGCCCGGCGACGTGGACCTGCCAGTAGGCATTCGGGACATCGAGCGCCCGATGGGAGTCGTTGCACAGGACCGGCTTGCCCGTCGCCGTCCGATCTCCACTCACGACCCACGAGTTGGAGCCGGCTTCGATTTCAGAGAGGAAGCCCAGGTGCTCCGCCGCCGCAGCGATCTCCTCCGAGGCATGCAGATAGAGCTCCATGACCTTCGTGCCGGGCGGCAGGACGACGGCGGTGCCGACTGCGGGCAGGAACCGGAGCTTCTCCCAGGTTTCGGGGCCGACCCGGCCAAGCAACCCGGCACAGGCGACCTTCCACTGCCAGAGCCCCATCAGGATGTGCCGGATCTTGAAAAGCGCGATGGAGTGCCAGGGTTCCCACGGTTCGGGTGTGATGCCGGTGAGAGCGAACTCTGGCGGGAGGACGGGGTTCGTGGCGAGGAAGGCGTTTACGCCCTTGGCATAGGCCTCGAACATCGCCCGAACGTCGGGCGCCATCGCATCGAGATCGGCTTTTGCGGCGGACTCGAGGCCGAGGCGCACCGCGAGGCGGTCGGCGGGAAGACCGGTGGGACCGGCAGCTTCGGACCAGCGCCCGACGGCGCGGCGGCGGTCGTATTCCATCTGCCAGAGACGGTCCTGGGCGGCGGCGAACCCCTGCCCGAACCACGCATCGTGGTCGGTCGCCGCTTCGATGTGAGCGACGCCATAGGCATCACGGCGAATAGTGAGGGCTGCATCGAGATCGGGATAGTGAAGGGCAGAAGGCATAGCGGGCGATTCTGGCGCTCCGCCCGATCGCTGGCAACCTCGTCAGCCAGCAGTGCCGCTCAACGCGATGCCGCCGCCATAAAACGCGGGAGGTTCGGCGATGGAGACTCCATTCCCGCCTGGGCGAACGGCCAGAGGAGCGAGATTGCTTTCGCCCATTCAGCTGCGACCTCGCGGCCGAGCGCGCCTGTCAGGTGATCGAAGTGATAGACGCGGTGCAGCCTCCGCCAGCTGGCAGTCCACTCCTCCAATTCCCACGCTCCGCCCAGCGCCGACTGGATCTCTGCCGTGTGGGGCGTGATCCGTGCAGCCCATGCCTCGTTCTGTTCGGCGCGGCCTTCAAAGTGCAGGCCGACCTCGATGAGTGATCGCGAGGGCTGGGGTTGCAGCTCGAAGTGGGCTGCCGGTGTGTCCCAGTAGAACTGCAGGACCGTCCACATCACACGGCGCTGAGGCCGCGGGACCGACTCGCCGAGTGTAGCGAGGGTGAGGTCTTCCGTGTAAAAGAGCCACTCGCGGGCCTTCATCCGGCCGTCTTTGGTGGGCATGGCGCCCAGTGTAGGCAAACCGGTTTGCAAGTGACCAGTTGTTACACTGGGCATCGATGCGCCGCACGAAGATCGTCTGCACGCTTGGCCCAGCTTCGCTCCAACCCGAGACCATCGCCGCCATGATCCGGGCCGGGATGGATGTCGCCCGACTGAACACGAGCCACGGCACGCTGGAAGAGCACGTGGAGTCGGTACACGTGGTGCGAGAGGTTTCCGGCCGGCTCGGCAAGCCCGTCGCGGTGCTCATGGACCTGAGCGGTCCCAAGTTACGGACCGGGGACACCGAATCAGGGCGACTGATCGAACTTTCGCCGGGCCGCGAACTCAGACTGACGAATCGAGCGGTCGCCGGCAACGAACATCTCCTCTCGGTGGAGTATCCGAGGCTCACGGAAGACGTCATGGCGGGCGAACGGATCCTTCTCGACGACGGCAAGCTGGAGCTCGAAGTGTTGCGCTCATCGCCGGAAGGGCTGGACTGCCGGGTCATCACGGGCGGGCTGCTGGGGCCTCACAAGGGCGTCAGCTTCCCGGCGACGAACCTGACGACGCCGGCACTCACCGAGCGTGATCGGGAGTGCATCCAGGCGGGCCTGAGGGCCGGCGTGGACTACTTCGGCCTGAGCTTCGTGCGCGACGCGGCCGACATAGCGAGGACCCGGGAGTATGTCGGGAGCCTGGGAGAAGACGTGCCGATCATCGCGAAGATTGAGCGCCGGCAGGCGGTCGAGAACCTCGATGCAGTGCTCGCCGAAGCCGATGGGGCGATGGTTGCCCGCGGCGACCTGGGGGTGGAGTTGCCTCCGGAGGACGTGCCTGTGCAACAGCGCCGGATCATCGCCGCCGCAGCCCGGAACCAGATCCCGGTAATCACGGCAACCCAGATGCTCGAATCGATGATCGACTCGCCGCGCCCGACCCGGGCGGAGGCCTCAGATGTCGCGAATGCCGTCTGGGAGTTGTGCGACGCCGTGATGTTGAGTGGCGAAACCGCGACCGGGAACTACCCCGTCGAATCGGTGGCGATGATGGACCGCATCATCCGGCGAGCCGAGGCGGCGACGGCCGAGTTCGAGCGCGATGTGCTGGCGCCGCCGGAAACCGATGACCATTCGCTGGTCGTCGCGCTTGCCGCTCGCCGGATCGTAGAGTCCGACCCGAACATGAAGGCCGTTGTCTGCTTCACAAACAGCGGCTACACCGCGCTACTGCTGAGCAAGGTGCATCCCAACGCACCGATCTATGCGATTTCGCCACACGAGACGGTGACGCGGCGGCTGGCTCTCGCCCGCGGGGTCATCCCGCTGTGCAGTGACCTCGTCGGCTCATCCGAGGAATTGTTGCGATCGGTCGACCAGCTCCTGACGGAACGCCAGCACGTGGCCGACGGCGAGGAGGTCGTCGTGGTGGCGAGTCTCCCGGTGAGTGCCCATGGCACGACCAACTTCCTGAAGTTGCACAGGATCGGAGAGTCGACGCGGTACGGGGTGTGAAGCGGGGGTCTGCCTACGCGGCCAGGGAATCCATCCGCGGTTGCTCGCGGCGCCGCAGCGGCTTCATCTCTTCGAGGTCCCGGAGGACATCGGTGGCGTAGAGGGACTCGAGGTCGTACTGGTGGACGCGGGCGGTGACGGCGAGGTCCAGCATCTGGTGCCCGTCGCTGACGGAGATAGTCCCGGGCACTCGCTTCAAGTAGATGTACGACTGTTCGAGCGTGCATTCGACGAGGACGACACAGAAGCGCGCGCCACCGAGGTGGGCGAGGAAGTCGGAGCTGCGCGTTAGCCGCTTCAAGACTTCGACAAGGGCGTTGACGCCACGGTCGGCGAAGTCATCGCCGCGCCGTTCGCGCACGTCTTCGATGGTCTCTAGCGAGAGCTGAATAAGGACGAACGGGGCGCTATGTGCCCGTGCGCGCGGCATTTCGCGTCGCAACTCGGCGAGCACGTAGTTGCGGTTGGGGAGGTTGTGGAACTCGCTCAGGTAGGCGGCGCCATGCAGCTTGTTCGAGACGCGGCGCCAACTGCGGTGACCGAGCCAGCCCATGAGGAAGAGGTTGACGTTCACTATCGCGAACAGGCAGAAGAACGCCGCAGCGACGACGACATTCGAGACGGAAGGATTCCGGAGGGTCCCGGCGACCTGCAACGTCAGGACGACGCCCCAGCCAATGAGCAGCGCAAAACGCAATGCGTGTTTGCGCATGTCCTTGCCGGGCTGTTCCGGGGCTGCGGGCTCCAGTTCATTCCGCTTCATACATTGTCCTCACTAACGGATATCGGCTGGGAGGTAGCGGAACATCAGGCCGCGCCGGCTTCTTGGGCTGGATCGGCTTCAGCACCCAGTTCGCCACGATGCGGCGCATACCACTGGGGAGGGCGGGCAGTAACGTGCAGCAAGAACGCCCGGGCCTTTTCTTCGACGGTGGCCATGCCGCCATGCACCTTGCCGATCGCGAGATCGACCGCCGGCGGCAGCGCCACAACCGCCTTCCGTGCTTCATCCCGCGTGAAGTCGAACCCGCAGGCGAGCCCTTCGCGGTTGCACGCGAGGTCGGCAGCGGCGACCAGGTCACCCATCGATACGATCCCGTGCACTCCCTTCGCTGGGTGGTGATCGCGGATCGCGGAGATCAGGGACTCGGGGAACTTCCACCGCTGGCTGAGCCGGGAACCAACATGTTCGTGGCCAATCTCAAAGACGGCGAGTTCGGCTTCGCGGTACTTCATGTTCTCGTGGTTTACGAGGTCCACCACCTCGCCGAAGAGTTGCGGCTCGGCAAGCATCATGGCGAGCTTCCCGACGTCGTGGAGTACGCCGGCGGTGAACGCATCTTCGGGCCGCGATATGCGCGTTTCGCGGGCGATAAGTTCCGCCACGAGACCGACGCTAACGGAGTGTGCCCAGAACAAGTCCTGGTCGAACCCGCCACGCTCCAGGTCTGGGACGCGGAAGGCATCGATGATTGCCGAGGAGATCGCGACTGAGCGGACCGTCCGCATTCCGAGGAGGATGACGGCCTCGCGCACGTTGGAGATCCTCCGGGCGTAGCCGTAATAGGCGGAGTTCGAGAGCTTGAGGAGCTTCGCCGTGAGGGCCTGGTCGGAACTGATGACGGTGGCGAGATCCATGGCGGCGGAACGCTCGTCCTCGGCGAGCTGGATGGCCTTGGTCGCCACGCTCTTCAACGGTGTCAGGTCCGTGGTCCGGTTGACGATCAGGCGCAGCCGGTTGCGGGCATCCATGCCCAATGAGGTGGGTTCGGTGGTCATGCGGCACTCCTGCGCTCATCGCTGTCGTGGTTGACTACTCGGTTGCGGCCAGCCCGCTTGGCTGCGTAAAGCCGGTCATCGGCAATGCGCAGGGCGTCGTTCAGGCTATCGGCACAGGTAGGGAGCGTGGCAACCCCGGCCGAGACGGTGATCGACACATGGATGTCGTCGCTGATGACCAGGCGTGACCGCTCGATGGCGACACGTACGCGTTCCGCGAAGCCGGAGACCGCAGCGAGGTCGGCTCCGGGGAGGAAGGCAACGAACTCCTCACCCCCAAAACGGCCCACGATGTCGTGCGCGCGGGCAACTCGCCGCATCACCGTGGCAAGCGTCGCGAGCACGCGGTCACCTACGAGGTGTCCGTACGAATCGTTCACCGACTTGAACTGGTCCAGGTCGAAGAGTGCCACGCCAAAGGGTTCGCGTTCCAGACCGGAGGAAAGGAGCGCATCTTCTGCCGCCTCGACGGCGCTACCGCGGCGCAGGAGTCCGGTGAGCTGGTCATGTTTGGCGAGGTGGTCGAGTTCCGACACGAGGTGGTTGAGCTGGGTGTTGTTTCGCCGAAGTGCATCTTCGATCTGGCGGACACCGGAGTGATCGCGGATGTAGAAGATCGTGCCGATTGGGCACCCATAACGGTCCTTCATCACAGCAGCCGAGACAGCGGCGGAGAATGCTGCGCCGCCCTTTCGAACCGCCGGAATCTCGTAGTTCGATACCTGGCCGTGGCTCCCAAGCTCGCGCCGAAGGGACTGGAACGCCTGCTCATCCCCGAGCAGCAGCCGGTAGCTGTGCCCCATCACCTCGACCGGGCGGTAGCCGAACATGGCCTCGCTTGCGCCCGCATAGAGGGCGATGTCGCCTTCCTCGTTGGTCGCGAGGACGCCATCCGGACAGGCGAACAGCATGAGCTGGAGCAAGTCCGGATCGGTCAGGAGTGCGATGAAGTCGGTCTGGGCAGCCAACAAGTCTCCCGCCACGGGCACGATTTCTCCATGGTTATCGGCCCGAGGCGTCACGTTGATGAGGAGGAAACGGATGACCCAGGGCTGACGGGGTCTAATTCGACTGCGGCGCGCTCGGGAGGGAGTGGCAGGCTGGCTTCCTCCACCGTGAACTGGGGCCATCCGGCGCGCACTCCCGGGTTAAGCGCCGGTGACGGAATCCGGGTGAATCCAATCGCGCTCAAATGTTCTCGCGATAGCTTCACGCTGAAGTTCTTTTCGAAGGTGAGCTGCGATGGCTGAGTACCGCAACGAAGATGCCTCGACCGCGGCCGAGCGGAGGCGACGCCTCTGGCAGTCGCGGAAGGTGCGGTCGAAGGCCGGCCTGGTGGGCCTGAGTTCCGCGGCGATCCTCTCGGTCTATGCCGCAGGGTTCGTCCGTACCTCCGCGGGGGATAGCGTGGCAGCCAATGCGGCTATCGCTGAGGCGCTCGCGACGACCGCCCCAACGAGCACGGCGACCGCCACTCGCTCGGGGACCACCCCGGCGACGGCAGCCACCCCGACCCTCCCGCCGGCGACCGCCACGACTTCAACCGGCACGACCGCAGCGGGCTACCGGGACGGCAGTTACACCGGCACCGGTTCGAGCCGCCACGGTAGCATCGGCGTCACGGTCGTCGTTAGCGGCGGAAGGATCGTTTCCGCCGAGATCACGAGCTGCCAGACGAAGTATCCCTGCTCCAAGGTGTCCTCCCTGCCCGCCCAGGTCATCACTCGCCAGTCGGCCAGCGTGAACTCCATCTCGGGGGCGACCGACAGTTCCAGGGCGTATGCGAGCGCGGTCGCGGCGGCACTGGCGAAGGCGCAGGGCTGATGGCCGCGAGGGCCGGCCGTCAGTCAACCGCGCGCAGCCTGACCCGGCGCCGGGTTGCGATGGACACGATCGTGAGCATCGAGGCGGTATCGGCGGAGGGACAAAGCGACATCGACGCCCGCATCGCGGCAGGATTCGCCTGGTTCACCGAGGTCGAAGCACGTTGCAGCCGGTTCGACCGAAAGAGCGAACTCAGCCGCCTCTGCGACTGCCCAGGAGTCGCCGTGCCGGTCTCCCCATTGCTGTTTCGCGCCATCGAGTTCGCGCTCGCTGTCGCCGCAGACTCGGGTGGCGCGTTCGATCCTACGGTGGGCGATGCCATGGCCCGTGCGGGATTCAGCCGAAACTACCAGGACGGAAGAGCGAACGATGCCCGGTCGGCGGCGCCGTGCTCGTTCCGCGACGTGCTCCTCAGCCCGGCGGGGTGCGAAGTGACGCTTCGTAGGCCGCTGACACTGGACCTCGGGGCGGTCGCGAAGGGACTTGCCATCGACCTCGCCGCGCAAGAGCTGTCCGGCATCGACGGATTCCTGATCAACGCCGGTGGGGATATCTATGCCGGGGGAATGAACCCGGACGGCCATCCGTGGGTCATCGGGGTCAGCGATCCCCGTGAGTTCGACTCGCTGGCGGCGCGTTTTTCAGTTTCCGGCGCGGCGGTCTGCACGTCCGGTGATTATGAACGCGCATCGGCGGTGAACCCCGCCGACCACCACATTCTCCAACCGGCCAACGGCCGGGCGGCAGCCGGGGTAGCGAGTGTCACGGTGGTCGCTCCGACCGCCATGGCGGCCGACGCGCTGGCGACGGCGGCCTTCGTCCTCGGGCCGCGCGAGGGGATCGCGTTCCTGGAGGCGAACGGCGCCGATGGCCTGGCCATCACGCCGACCGGTGAGCGATTCGAAACACCGGGCCTGAAGGGGTACCTCGAATGAATGCTATTTCGGTGCAGCCGGTTGTTGACATGCGGAAGGTCCGGCGTGCGGTGAGAAGCCCGAAGGGCAACCTGGTCCTGGTCCTCGGGGCGATCGCGGTGATCGCTCTCACCACGGAGGATGCCAGCCACGCGATCCCCACCGTCATGAACGCAGTGGGCGCCGCGACGCTCGCTGACATCATCATCCAGCGGATCGAGCGCGGAATCTGGGTTTTCCCACGGCGGGAATCCTGTCCGGGCTGATCGTGGCTCTGCTCCTGAGCCCGTTCGACGCGGGAATGATCGCACCAGCGACGGCAGTCCTCGCGATCACGAGCAAGCACCTCTTTCGCGTGCGGCTGGCGAACGTCTTTAACCCGGCGGCGCTGGCGCTCGTCCTTGCGGCCGTCCTGTTCGATGCGGGCCATAGCTGGTGGGGCGCGCTTCCCGAACTCGGATGGGGAGGTGCGCTGATCATCGGTGCGGCGGGTTGGTACACGGCCGACCGGATCAACAAGTTGCCGATGGTGCTGACATTTCTTGGCATGTTCTACGCGCTCGCGACGGCGGCGAGCTTTGTCGATGAGCCATCGGACTTCGCGAGCCTCTTCCGCGCGCCGGACCTGCAGGCAGCGCTGTTCTTCGCCTTCTTCATGCTCGACGACCCGCCAACGTCGCCCGTGAAGTATCGCGACCAGGCCGTGTTCGGCGTACTGGTGGCCGTGGCCGCGTTCGCCGGTTTCGAAGCGTTCGGATGGTTGTACTACCTGCTGGCCGGGCTGCTCATCGGAAACGCCTGGTGGGCGGCTTTACGGACCTATCGGTCACGGACGCGGCGTTCAGGCGCCTCGCCGGCCGGCGAGGGCCGCCCGGTGCACGCCACGCTTCAAGCCACGGCTGACCGCCGATTGTAGACGCAAACGGTCATGGCGGGATTGGCGGCGCTGATGACGAACGTAATGGGCAGCCGCTTCAGGCGGCTCTCCGGAGGATCGGCGGGGCACGAGGCGTCAAGTCCCCGTATCGCCAGGTAACCCTGCAGGATGTATCCCGGTGAAACGTCCTCGGACACGGTGAATGTCGAATAGAACGTCGGACCCCAGGAACGCCCCGGGGCCGTCTCGCGCAGGCCGGTGAATCGCCACGCACCAAACGGATGCGTGGCACTCCCGCTAAAGGCATTTCGGTCGTCTCGCACGTTGGTCACAACCTTCTTCACGGTTATGCATCGAGTCGACGGTGCGGGTTCAGTCATCTTTCGTGCCGCGCCGTCCGGCCTCCACCGAGCTCCCGGAAGCGGCACTCCTGCGCGCTGTTCGATTTTGTAGGTCTGTATCCAGCCGTCCCAGGAACCGGGGATCGACGACAAGCCTGAACGATGGAAGAGCACACCGGCGCCAGCGCCGCCGGAGCTGGTACCCCGCCAATAGACCGTACCCGGCGAAGGCGTGGCCGTGGAAAAGCCTTCGCCGGGCGCCGTCGTTGATGCGGTCATTCCTCCCAGGAGGCTCCACCGCGTTTGATAGAGCTGCTCGTTGATCTTCACGTTGCTCAGCGCGATGAGGACCAATTCCGTGCTGCCACCAAATTCGGCGCGGGTATCCCAGGTGCCATCGCAGTAGTGGCTCGCTACGTAGGACATCTCGTGGGCGGACGCATGGCCCGGGAAAGCCAGCATGAAGCTGAGCGTGGCAATGAGTGCCATCAGCAAGAGGGCGGCGCGAGGCGGGCTCGCGGGCTGTTCCCGCATGGACAGGTGCGACGACATGACGGAATCCTCCAAGCGGCCGTTTGTCGGGCCGGTCCATCGCCATGACGCACAGGATGAGGTCCGTCTTACAGGGCTTCCTCTCGCGCGCGGCGCCCCCGGGAGCGCCGCGCCAGGCTGACGCCGCGTGGCGGGGCGCCAAACGATGGGCACGGGCATGAATCTGCGGGCTCGGCGAAGCAAGCTTGGTCGGACTTTCCCACGCACTGGGCCCAACCCGGCGTTACACTGGCAGCACCCTCGCCACGGGGACATGCCGCGATGAACCCACCCGAAGACCTCCCGGCGGGCCTGTCCGCCCTTCCACCTATCGATGCAGAAATCCTGATCATCGTGAACGACTCGCCGGGCTGCCGGGCGGAACTCGTGAGCGAACGGGTCTTCCTCTCGGTGGCCGCTGCCCGCCAGCGCATCGCGCGCCTCGAAGCACTGGGGTTTGTCGCCCATCAGACCGAGCGGCGCGGAACGCCAGGACGCCCGGAACACCGGTACGTCGTTACTGCATCGGGCCGGGAGCTGTTCTCGCAGGGGCGAGCGTCGACCCTGCTCTCGGTGCTGTCCCTCCTCCACCGGGACCACCCGTCCGCGTATGCCGACGTGCTGGCGTCACTGCCCGAGCACTTCCGCCGAAACGGACCGGACCCGGCACCGATCGAAGCGATGGCTATCGAGGCCCGTACCGAGAGCCTGCTCCCGTGGATCCGGAGATACGGCCACCGGGTGTCGATGGCGTGGGATGGCGCCGCAGGGTGTCTCAGCGTCACGTATTGTGCCGCGCTCGAAGCGGCGACGCAGCATCCCGGCATCTGCGAGGCGGAGCGTGGCTGGCTCGCATCCTACTTCCCGGAAATGGAAGTGACGCTCGACGAGACGCTAGCCACGGGCGGCCGGCGGTGCCAGTTCCGGCTTTCCCCGATCGACCCGGATCATCAGCCGAAATAGCGAGCGAACCGGGTCACAACTTTCCGGTCAGCCGGGCGCGCTCAAGCGTCACTTCGTAGAGGCGCGCGGTCGCCGCATCGATCATGACCCCACCGGCGTTCGCGGCGCCGGTCCCGGCTGCCTCCGCCTCCCGAACCTGGTTGATGACCCGCTGGGCTCGCTGGATCTCGGAATCCGTCGGCGAATACACATCGTTCGCAATCGGCACCTGGGCGGGATGGATAGCCCACTTGCCGACGGCCCCGAGGGCCGAGGCCCAGGTCGCCTCACGGCGATAGCCGGTTTCGTCCCGGAAGTCGGCGAACGGACCATCTATCGCGTCGAGCCCGTTGGCACGGGCCGCGACGATCATGCGATTCCGGTGGTAGCTCCACGGGTCGCCGGGGTACTTCCCCTCGCCCTGTCCATGGAGGCTCAGACGCATCCCCTGGCTCGCCGAGAAGTCACCGAAGCCGAGGATAAGCGCCTCAATCCGCGGGCAGCAGGCAGCAATCTCCTCGACCCGGGCGAGCGCCTCGGTCTCTTCGATCAGGAGTTCGAGGCCGATCCTTCCCTCCTCCAATCCGAGCTGGCCTTCGAGCTGGGTGAGCAGTGTGTCGACGAACCAGACGTCTCGAGCGGATTTGGGTTTGGGGACGATGATGACATCGATGTTTTTGCCGGCGCCGGTCACCACTTCGACCAGGTCCTCGAAGCACCAGTGCGTGTGGGTGCCATTGATCCGGACCGCGCGCGTCTTCGTCCCCCAGTCGAGGGTATTCAGACCCTCGATGATGAACTTCCTGGCGGGCACTTTCTCGTTCGGCGAGACGGCGTCTTCGAGGTCAAGGAAGACCAGGTCGGCATTGCTTGCTGCGGCGCCGGCGATCATCTTGGGGTTCGATCCGGGCGTGGAGAGTTCGGAGCGTCGGAGTCGAGTCGGGCGGGTCATGGGTTCTCCTGTCGGTCGATTTCCGCGAACACCTCGGCGTTGTGTTCGCCAAGCTTTGGAGGCCTCCGGTAGATGCCGGACGGGGTAGCGGTGAAGTGGATAGGACTATTCGGCAGGACGACCGGGCGATCGCTACCGGGGTGGTCAACTGCGACCAGCATCTGGCGGGCATGGAGGTGGGGATCAGTGAAGAGTGCCTCGGCATCGTTCACAGGCCCGACCGGGACGGCACCGCCGAGCAGTTCGATGACTTCGTGCGTGGCCCGGGCCCGAGTCCAGCCGGAGACGACCTCTTTCACAAAGGCGGCGTTGGCCACGCGGTCCTTGTTACTGATGGTTCGCGGGTCGTGGATGAGGTCCGGCCGGTCGATGTGGGCGCAGAGGAGGGCCCAGTGGTTCTGCGTCGGCGCGGCGATGGCACAGTAGCCGTCGGCGGTCTGGTAAACGTCGAACGGGGTCAGTTGCGGGTGGCTGTTGCCCAGCGGCTTCGTGACGGTGCCCGCGTAGGTGTAGCGGTAGACGGCCGCCTCACAGAGGGCGGTCACCGCATCGACCATGCCGACATCGAGGAACTGGCCCTCACCGGTGAGCTTCGCGTGGAGCAGTGCGCTGACGATGCCGAGGGCGGCAACGGTGCCGGGGTAGAGGTCGCCGACGCTGGCGCCAACCTTGAGGACCTGGCCTTCTTCCGTGCCGGTCATGCTGACGATGCCGCCCATCGCCTGGGCGACGACATCGTAGGAAGGCCATTCCGCGTAGGGACTCGCGCCGGTGCGTGGGTCGCCGAAGCCGCGGATCGCTGCGTATACCAGCCGGGGGTTCCGCAGATGGAGCGTCTCGTAGCCAAAGCCGAGCTTCTCCATGATGCCAACCCGGAAGTTCTCGACAACCGCGTCAGCGCCGTCGATGAGGGCGAGGATCTTTTCATGGGTCGCGCTGTCCTTGAGGTCGACCATGACGCCGCGCTTGTTCCGATTGATGCTGGCGAAGTAGCCGCCGAAGGCGCGCTCGGTGTCTCCTTCCGGATACGGTTCCGAATAGCGGCTGAAGTCGCCTTCGGGCGGCTCGATCTTGATGACGTCCGCCCCGAGGTCGGCGAGGAGCATGGTGCAGAAGGGGCCGGCCAGTGCGCGAGTGAAGTCGACGATACGGATCCCTGCGAGGGGCCCGGTTGGGCCCGCCGCCATCGGCGCGGCGTTTTCGTGCGCCTTGCGGTAGTCCGGTCGCTCGCTCACCGTTCCGCCCAATGCGAGCGGCGCTTGATAAGGACGGAGCGTTCGCCTTCGAACACGACTTTCCCGTCCTGGTTCAGACCCCGGTGGGCGAAGCGGACAATTCCGGCATCCGGTCGATCGCTTTCCCGGGTCTCGAGCACTTCGCTGAAGGCGTAGAGCGTGTCGCCGTGGTGGACTGAGACGCGGAAGCGGATCCCGGTCATCCCGAGTTCGGCCAGCGCCTGTTCGCCGGTGTCCTGCATGGCCAACCCGATGACCATGGACGCGGTCACACCGCCGAAGACGATGCGCTGACCCATTGGGCCCTTCGCCATCTGGTCCTCGTTGAAGTGTCCCTGGGCGGTGTTCATCACCATATTGGTGATGAGGACGCCGTCCATCTCCGTCACGGTCTTGCCGCGGGCATGTTCGTACTTCTTCCCAACTTCGAAGTCCTCGAAGTAGTTGTCATTGCCGGTGAGAGAGGAGATGGGACCGGGCATGTTCGCCTCCGGGAGTGGGCGGCATTCTACCAAGGAACGCCCGGATGGAGACGTGTGTTACGCGAAGACTTCGCAACCAGCGGCTTCTGCGGCGCCGCGGAGACGGCGATCAAGCGTCGCGAGCGGAATTCCCTCGCGGAGCGCCACATGAAGATAGGCCGCGTCGTACGCACTCAGGCCATGAGACGACGCTATCCACGCGACGTCACTCAGGACTTCGTCGAGGGACAGCTCAGCGAAGGAGAGCGGAAGCTCTTTCAGGAGGACACGAGCACGGCTCGCCTGCGATTCGTTCAGCCGGCCGTGACGCTGACGAGCAACCAGGGCGTTAGCAACCTCGAACTGCCAGATGAAGGGCGCGACGAGCGCCCCGTCCTCACCGAGCCGATCGAAGAGGTGCTGGGCGAAGTCGCTCCCTTCGTCTGGGAAGCTCCACGCCAGCGCCACCGAAGCATCAAGGGCTACGCGCATCAGTACCGGCGGCCCTCTTCTATGAGCTCCCGTATCGAGGGGCCGCCCGGCTCTTGGGCAGCCCGCAGCTCCCGGAATGCCTCCTTCAGCTGGGAGTTCGAACGAGCTCTTGGCCTGGCCACGCCTTCGAGTCGCGCCACAGGCTTCCCATGCCTGGTAATCGTGATCGTCTCGCCGCGCTCAACTTCATCGAGCAGGCGGGGCAGATGCGTCTTGGCTTCGTAAACTCCGACCGTCTTCATTTCATCATTCTGGCCTGTTCTGGTCTGACCTGTCCAGACCAGAATAGTTCAGTCCTCCAGGAGGCGGTCAGAGATAATGCGGAGCTGGATTTCGGAGGTGCCTTCGAAGATCTTGGTGAGGCGGGCATCGCGCCAGTAGCGTTCGATCGGCAGATCGGTGGTATAGCCGTATCCCCCATGGATCTGGAGCGCTTCGCTGGTCACGCGCTCGGCCATTTCGCTGGCGAACCACTTGGCCATGCCGGCCTCCTTGTCGCAGCGGCGGCGGCTATCGAGTTCCTCGGCGACGAAATAGGTGAGTTGCCGCGCAGCTTCGATCTCAGCTGCCATCGTTGCGATTTTGAAGCGGATCGCCTGGAAATCGCCAATCGGCCGGCCGAACTGGACACGTTGCTTCGCGTAGGCGATGGAGTCTTCCATCGCCCCCCGGGCCAGGCCAACCGCGCGTGCGGCGGTGTGGGCGCGGGCGCCTTCGAGGCCCGAGACAGTTCCCTGGAACCCGCTGCGGGAGCCGCTGCCGCTCAGGTTCAGTGCCTTACATCCGTCGAAGTGAAGCTCCCAGGTCTTCCAGCCGTGGTAGCCGATCTTGTTGACGGGCGTCCCGGTGCAGTTCGGCGGGAGTGTGCCCCGTTCCTTTTCGATGAAGAACGTGGCGGTGCCGCGATGACGGTGCTTGATGTCGGTGACCGGTTCGGTACGGGCGAGCACCGTGATGTAGTCCGAACCATCGGCGAACGTGCACCACATCTTGGTGCCGGTGAGCAAATAGTCGTTTGGGCCGCCATCGGGATCCTTCTCCGCGCGGCAGGAAACGTTCCCCAGGTCTGAGCCTGCATCGGGCTCGGAAAGCGCGGCCGCGCCGAGGAACTCTCCCCTCGCCATCCTCCCCAGGTAGGCGGTCCGCTGTTCTTCGGTGAATGCCTCGGTGCCGAAGAAACCGTTGCCGCGGGCGATGATGCTGGCAACGCTCATCCAACCTCGCGCCAGCTCTTCCGTGACGAGGACGTACTCGAACACCCCGAGCCCGAGGCCACCGTACTGCTCGGGAATGCGGATGCCGAAGTAACCCAGCTGACTCATCTGGTCGCGGAGCGACATCGGGATCTCGCCCTTCACCGGGTCGAGCTTGTTCGCCACCGGGAGGACTTCTTTCATCGAGAACTCGCGGGCGCTCGCCTGGATCATGCGGCGGGCTTCGGTCATGTAGGTCACGTGCGGGGCCTCCCCTTGGCTACGAAGTTCGTGCGGTGGAATTCGATGACCTGTTCGCCGCGCTGGTTGTAGCCGCGGGTGTGCCAGGTGACGATGCCCGATTCGGGGCGGCTGTCGGATTCACGTTTGTCCGTGACGGTGCTGCGGGCGGTGAGCGTATCGCCGGGATAGACGGGCGGGCCGTAGCCCAGGTCTTCGACCCCAAGGAACAACCCACCCGCTTCGCTCAGGTCTTCGACGGACAGCCCGAAAACGGTGAGGAACACGAGGAGCGGATTCACCTGGATTCCGGGATGGCCGTGGGCCTTCGCAAATTCGGCGTTGAAGTATTGTGGGTTGTAGCTCAGCGTCAGCGAGGAAAAGAGGCTGTTGTCGCCTTCATTGATGGTCCTTCCCCAGTGGTGGCTGAACTCCTGGCCGACCGTGAACTCCTCGTAGTGATTGCCTTTCCGCCACTTGACCGCGTCGCTCATGCGACACCGACGACCGGCCGGGCGGCCAGCGAGACCAGTTCGGCAACCGATGGCGCCGATTCGAATGAAGCGACGCACTGGACAAGCGTTTCCGCCTGGCCCACGCCGACCACCGGGATGGCGAGTGACCGGAACTTGGCTTCTAGCCGTTTCCACTGCTGATCGAGGTCGGCAGCGGGGATGTTCAGGTTGACCTGTTCCGAGAACTCACGGCCGTCGGTTGTGCGCAGGGAGACAAGCGTACCGCGTTCCCAGTCGCCTTCCTGCGGGACGACGGCGACGCGATCGCGGACGGCCACGAGGTCGGGCTGGCGGACTGCCTCATCGGTGAATTGCTCCTCGCCTGCCCGGCCCCTGGCCAGGGCGAGCGCGGCGGTGAAGCGCAGGCTGAACTTCCCTTCCAGCGCCGTGGCGGGTTCCTGGATGTTGCACATCGCGAGGTGGCCCTTCGGCACGACGAGCTCGATGTGTTCGACGGTTCCCGGGCCGAGGTGTTGACGCTCCGCGATGCGTTTCACCCCCTCGATCGTCTCGTGCGTGCCGTAGCAGGCGGCGTAGTACTTGAAGAGTGTGTCGCGGACCGCGAACCGCTCGCCAAGACCGGCCAATGCCCGTTCGACGTTCGGAGACGTCGTCTGGGTGGCGGCGAACCCCTGAGCCGTTTCGAGGACTTCGGGATTGCTGGTGAACCCGCGTTCGGCCATAAGTGCCGCGAAGAGTCCATTGGCGGCTGCCTTACCGGCGTGCAGGGGCTTGCACATGGTCCCGAACATCGACTTGATGCCCGCAGCCTGGGCGCCAGCGATGCCAAGGGCCCGTTGCCACTGTTCCTGGTCGAGCCCGAGCAGGTGGGCACAGGCCGCTGCCGCACCGAAGGTGCCGAGGGTCCCGGTGGAGTGGAAGCCGACGGTGTAGTGCGCCGGCATGACGAGCATGCCGATACGGCTCTCCATCTCGAAACCGGCGACGAAAGCCGCCAGCACATCGCGGGCGGAGCCACCTCGCCACTCGGCAAGTGCGAGCAACGCAGGCCAGACCGGCACCGAAGGGTGTCCGCTCATGGCCAGCACCACATCGTCGTAGTCGAGGGCGTGGGAAGCGGCACCGTTCACCAGCGCGGCCTGCTTGGCAGTGACCCGCTCGCCACTGCCGATGAGCGTCGCCTGTGGGCTGCCACCATCGGCGAGGGCATCCTCGCGAAGCATTCGCGAAAGCGGTTCGCCGGCGCCGGCGAGCGTGACGCCGAGCCAGTCGAGCAGACACTGCCGGGCCGAGAAGATGACTTCCCCTGGGAGTGTCTCGAAACGCATGCCGCGGCAGTGTTCGGCAAGCAATGCGGTGACGGGCGCTTGAGGTGCGTCGGACATTCGGTCTCACCTCTGACGGGTTGGGGTTGGGGCGCGGGAAGTGTACCGCAACCGGGGTGGCGAGTGCTGACTGCACCGGCCCGTTGCTGACACCTGCACCCGGAAACCTGCTACCTTCCGCGGCATGTGCAGGTCGATCAAGAAACTGAGGAATGCCGAACCCGCCACAACCCCGGCCGATGTCGAAGCCGCCGCGCTCCAGTTCGTGCGCAAGGTGAGCGGATACCGGACACCGGCGAAGAAGAACGAGGGCGTCTTCAATGACGCCGTCGCCGCCATCACTCGCGCCACGAACGAGCTGCTCGCCGGGATCGAGACTCCTCGCTAAGCGACCGCGCCTACGATCGACGCGGGAGTGCGACCACTTCGCCGCCGCCATGCCGATAGAGAGACCCTCGGCGCTTCGGCGACTTGGCGCTAAAATCGAGCGCATGCTCGGCTCAATCGTCCAGGTCAACGTTTCGAGGGGCGGCGTGCCCAAGCTCCCGGTCCTGGAAGCGCTCGTTGGAGAGACCGGCATCGACGGCGACGAGGTGGCTCACCCGGAGGTCCACGGTGGGCCTGAGCGCGCTCTTTGTCTCTTCGCGCTTGAACGGATCGAAGCGCTCGCGGCCGAGGGTCACCCGATCGCAGCTGGTACCGCCGGCGAGAACGTGACCATTCGCGGCATCGACTGGGACAGCGTGCTACCCGGTTCGCGCCTTCGTCTCGGCCCGGACGTCCTGGTCGAGGTCACGCGATTCACCACACCATGTACGACAATTCGCGGGTCCTTCCGTGACCGTGATTCGAACCGCATCCACCACAATCTGCACCCTGGCTGGAGCCGCGCGTACGCGATGGTGATCCGCGGCGGCACCCTGCGGCCGGGCGACACGGTCGAACTGTTGGAGGGGTGAGCGGCATGGCCAGAGACGCCTACGAACGCAAGATCTCCTCGGAAGAAGCGGCCGAAGGCTACGTCCTTGTCGAGAAGGCCGCCCTGAAGTTTTTCCCAGCTATCGGCCGCCGGTTCGGCCTCATCGAGAGCGGCGAAACCGCGAGCGTGAAAGTCGAAGCGCGCGACTGCGAGTGCCGGGGGCCGGAGAAGCCGCACCAGCACTATTTCATCCGAAGAGGCGGGCTGGCGAAGGGTTCACGGCTGCGGTTCACGCGAGCCGGTGCCGCGTACCTGGTGGAGTGCCAATCCCCAGTCGGGCCGTGAGGGACGGGAACGTCCGCCGGCGCAGGCACCGAAGAGGCCCGGGCCAGCGGCCAACGGAACGGACGCAAATTCGCCGGCGCCGCATCCCCACCTCCCGCCATGTGGATTCACAAGCCGGTCCCGAATGACGTAGGCTGAATGCACCACCGCGAGAGGTCTCCATTGGTCGACTGACACCGGCGAAGCGCGAACACCTGCAAGGCCTCCAATGAGCGCCTGCCGTGTCCCGGTGTGTCCCAAACCTCCCGCTCCCTCACCGACCGCGTCCTTCGTCCCAAAGCCGATCCATCCCGAGCGGGAGCATGTCCCGTGGAGAACCGGCATGTTGTCCGTTACCGCTCTCGGCCGAGAACTTGGCGGCCGCACCGTCCTGAGAGACGTTACCTTCAACCTCGAGCGCGGCGAACTCCTGGGCGTCGTCGGGCCGAACGGCGCCGGCAAGACGACGCTCTTGCGAATCCTCGCCGGGCTCGATGAGCCCGACCGGGGCACCGTGAAGCTCGTCGCGGGCGCGGCTTTCGGCTACTTGAGTCAGGGCTTCGCCGGGCGCGAAGGCGAGTCTGTGACCATGGCCTTCCCGAGGGCGTTCGCCTCGGAGGATGCGGCCCGCGAACTTGAGCGCCTCGCCATCGCCATCGGCGCGACGAGCGACCCGGCTGAGACAGACCGCCTCTCGGCGGACTATGACGCACTCCTGTCGCGGATCTCGGCCAGCGCCGAGTTCGACCTCGGCGCGGCGCGCGCTGCCCTCGGCATCGAGCACATCGGCCCCGAGGCGAAGCTTGGGCAGCTTTCGGGCGGCGAAATAACGCGGCTCGGCCTGCTCGACCTCGTGGCGGCTTCGCCGGACCTGATGCTGCTCGATGAGCCGACGAACAACCTCGACGTTGCCGGGCTCGCCTGGCTCGAAGGCGCGATCCGCGGATTCCGCGGGGCCATCGTGGCGGTCTCGCACGACCGCGCGTTCCTCGATGCGTGCGCGAAACAGGTGCTGGAACTCCAGCCCGGTGGGCAGAGAGCGGAGGTATTCGCCGGAAACTACAGCGCCCTCATCGCGGAGAAGGAGCGGCGGCGCGCCGATCAGGAGGCTGCTTACGAACGCCAGGAGCGTGAGACGGCCCAACTCAAAGAGGCGATCCACAAGATCGAGACGCGGGCGAAGGGCATCGAGAACCGAACGATCGACTTCGCGAAACGGAAGAAAGCACTCAAAATCGCGCGCCGGGCGGTCACCCTGAAGGCTCGTCTCGAACGAGAACTCGAGTCCACTGAGCATGTCTCCCGGCCTGACGCCAAACCGATGGCGTTTCATGGTCGGCTGGAACTGGCGAACCCCGCAGGGGGCTCAAGCCGCCTCATCGCGGTGACCGGTCTCGCGCTCGAAGCGGGCGGCCGGCGGCTGTTCGAGGGCCTCGAACTCAGCGTGAACAGGGGAGAGTGCGTCGTCGTCAACGGTCCCAACGGCCGCGGAAAGACCACGCTCTTGCGGACAATCCTCGGCGAGCACCCGGCCTCCGAGGGCGCCGTCTCACTGAGCCCATCGGCGAAAGTGGGATACCTGGCGCAGCAGGATGATCCGTCAACGGTCGCGCAGGGGAGGGGCCTGACCCCGGTGGACCTGCTCCGCCAAACGGCCCCGATGACCGAGGCGGAGGCCACCAACTTCCTCCATCGCTTCCTCCTCGGCCACGACCAGGTGCGCACCCGGATTTCGCTACTGAGCTATGGAGAACGGCGGCGCCTCAGCCTCGCACTCATCGTCCGCGGCGGTGCGAACCTGCTCATCCTCGACGAGCCCACCAACCACCTGGACCTGGAAAGTCGCGAATCCTTCGAGGCGGCGCTGGACGGCTACGTCGGCGCCATCCTCGCCGTCAGCCACGACCGCCGGTTTGTCGAGCGCTTCGCCGACGTGGTGGTGGAGTTGTGAGCCACCAGGCCTCGGAACCTACGAATCGAGCCAGCTCACATCACCGCAAAGGTCGGTGGCATGCTCTTTGGCGGCGAAGACCGCGTATTCCTGCTTGCTCGCACCGATCGTGCTTATGGCGCCGTGGCCCGGCCAGATCGTGGTGTCGTCTGGGAGGACGAAGAGCTCACGGGTGATCGATGCGATTTCCTGTTGAAGGGCAGCGTTGTCCTTCGAACGCCCTGGCCCCCCTGGGAAGAGCGTGTCGCCGACGAAGGCATGCTTGCCGCAGACATAGGCCGTGCTGCCCGGCGTATGTCCAGGAACGCTGACGACGCGGAAGACCAGATTACCGACCTTCACTTCGTCACCGTGCTTGACCGCGGCATCGAGCTGCCCGTCTTTCAGCCCCGGCTCGGCGCCATCGGCGTACAGCCGGGAGCCGAACTTCTTCTTCAGGGCTTCGATTGCTGGTGTGTGGTCGAAATGGCCGTGAGTGAGCAGGATCTTCGCGGGGTTTACCCCTGCGGCCACGGCCGCGGCCACGTTCACATCGGGCTCACCGGGGGCATCGATGAACGCTGCTTCGCCGCTCGATCGGTCGATCACGACGAAAACATTGTTCCCATAGCCGGTCGGGCCGGCCATTACGATTTCGAGGTCACCATCTCGGACGGTTTCCATTGGTCAGTCTCCTGTTGCCTGGTGCCCAGCAATCGTATCCGAAGCGGGCGCGGCATTTCGATGCAGGTAGCGGACCTGCCGGCGCGAGCGGAGGACGTAGACACGAGCGCGGTGGTGCGTGGTGCGCAACGAGTCGCCGACGACCTGGTGGTGGCTGCGCCAGGCGGCGATGCCCCAAACGAGCATGGACTCGCGAGAGAAGAACGTCTGGCGCAGCGACTCACGGTTGCCGTTCCACAGTTCGGAGCCCTGAAACGACCGGGAGACGGTGCGCCAGGCAAGCGCGCGGTAGACCGTATGGAAAGGCAGCCGGAGCCAGATGACGGTATCGGCCTCGGCGAGGACGAGGTCGCGGACATGGCTGTAGTTACCGTCGAGAACCCAGCCGTCGCGGTGTTCTGCCAGGTAGGCGCTCACCTTTTCGCGGAAGGCTTCGCGGTCCAGATCGACCCAGTTGGGGTAGGCGTGGAAAACCGAGTCGAGCTCAAGGACGGGGAGCCCGAGCGTCTCGCCGAGCTGGCGGCTGAGGGTCGACTTACCTGAGCCGGAAGGGCCGTATACCGCGATCCGCCGGCCAACAGGGACTGCCCTCGTATTAGCCAGGGACACTGGCTGCATGCCCGGCAATGACTTCGACGAATTTCGCGCGCAGGCTCGCCGGCAGGTCGTGCCCCATGCCAGGGAAAGTAACCAGCCGTGCCCCCGGGATCGCTGCGGCCGTGGCCTGGCCACCACTGAGGGTCACGAGGGGGTCGTCTTCGCCGTGGATGACGAGCGTCGGCGCGGTCACGGTGTTCAGCGCTTCGCTCCGGTCGCCCGTGGCCATTACTGCCAGCATCTGGCGGGCGACCCCAATGGGATAGAAGCACCGATCGAAATCGCGCGCGATCCGCGCCGCCACCACCTCGTCACCCGCCGGGTAGCCGGGAGACCCGACGATCCGTGCCGACTGCTTGCCGCGCTCGATGGCTTCGTCCCGCGAGGTGGCGGGCGGCGCCATCAGAGCCGTCATGGCCGCGGGCGTGGCCTGGCCAACGTTCGGGTTCCCGGTTGTCGACATGATCGACGTCATCGAGATGACACGGTGAGGGTGGCGAATGGCGATGGCCTGGACGATCATCCCGCCCATCGAAGCGCCGACGATGTGCGCCCGCTCCAACTGCAGGTGATCGAGCAGCCCTACGGCGTCATCCGCCATATCCCAGAGCGTGTAGGACGCCGAAGACATGTCGCCGGTCATGGCCTTCCCGATGTCCGGCGGCGGAGCCGATTCCATCTTGGTCGAGAGCCCGGTATCGCGATTGTCGAACCGGATGACGTGGAAGCCCGCATTTGCGAGTGCCTCGCAGAAGTCGGGTTCCCAGGCGGTCATCTGGCCGCCGAGCCCCATTACGAGGAGTAGCGCGGGGTTCGCGGGTTGGCCGAAAGTGTCGTAGCAGATTTCGATTCCGTTGGCAGGTGCGGTAGGCATAGCAGTTCATGATACAGGCTCAGCCGCAGATTCCACTGGCCGGGAGAAGAGCGCGACGACAACGGCGAGCAAAACGAACAGGGCGCCAGCGACGGCGAACCCCACTGTGAGCGAAGTGGAGGCGAAGTAGGCAGCGCTCATCGGGCCAACCATGAACGCTATCGCCTGGGCCGAGCTCGCCAGCCCGAAGGCGGTCCCCCGCCTGGCGGTGTCGACCGTCGAGGCGATCATGGCATTGGTAGCGGGCATCGAAGCGCCATTGGCGATAGCGAAGGCAAGGAGCCCGGCGATGAAGACCCATTCGTTGCCACCGAAGGCCATGACCGGCGCGGCCAGTGCCGAGAACAGGGTGAGGGCAATCAGCGTGCCCCGGAGACCCGTCCAGTGGCCAATGGCGCGTGCCACAACCAGTACCCCGACCACGCTCCCGGCCCCTGCGGCGGTGAAGGCCGCGCCAGAAAGGGCGCTCGCGCGGTCATCGCCCGCGATGTCCTTCAATGCAATGGGCGTGGCCACCCGAATCAGCTGGTTCAACGCGAACAGGCCGAAGTAGAGGCATACGGCGACCCAAAAGGTCCGGCTGAACCCGCGAGCCCAGTCGACCGATAGTCGGCGCCCGCTGCCGGCGGCGGTCGTCGCCACACGGGCAACGCGAGCCGTCACAACATCGCGCGGCACCGCGAAGATGATCCAGGTGGCGGAAAGGGCCGGGAGGATGGCACTCGCCGCAATCGCACCCCGAAACCCGAAGAGGAGGGCCATCCCCGCACCCGCGGCCGGGCCGAGCGTCCCTCCCAGGTACTGCCCGGCGGTCACCACGCCGAGCGCACGGTCGAGCTTGTGGTCGGGGACGGAAACGCTGGTCAGGGCGATGGCAGCAGGGATGAAGCCCGAGAAGAGCCCCTGCATCGTGAGCGAGACGACGATGACCCACGGCGCATGGGCGACGGCCGCAATCGCCGTCGTCAGGGTGGCGGCGTAGAGGGCCCGGATGTACATCAATTTTCGCCCATACCTATCCGACAGGACGCCCCAGAAGGGGCCAGTAACGAGCCGGGCGACACCCTGGACCGAAGTGGCGATGCCCACCCAGAAGAGCGCATTCGCATCGCTGGTGGCACCGATATCGCGCACGTAGAGCGGCAGGAAGGGCCACCAGAAGTTCATGGCGAAGCTAGCGAGAAAAGCCCCCGAGCCGATGGCGATGGAGATCGACATGTAACCGCGCTCACGGGCCGGAGGAGCGGGGAACGCCGGGGTGGTGGGGACGTCCGTCACTGGAGGCATGCTACAGGCGGGCTGTGACGGACGTGAAAGACGGGCGGTCGGCCGCGGGTCGAGGAGTAGTCATCCCCAAAGTGGACTAAGTCCAGTGGACTAAGTACGATGCAATGATGAGACAGGTGAACATTCACGAGGCGAAGACCCACTTCTCAGAGTTGATCGCTGCGGTAGAGCGCGGCGAAGACATTGTGATCGCGCGCCGGGGGAAGCCGGTGGCGAAGCTGGGGCCGGGGATTCCGGCGGAAACCTCGCCGAAGCGACAGCGAGTGTTTGGCCAATGGGCCGGGAAGATCCGGGTCGATCCGTCGTTCTACGAGCCGATGTCCGAGGAAGAACTCGCAGAATGGTATCGCCCGCTTGAAGCCTACGGGGACGTGACGCGGATCCAGCGGGAGCAGCGCGCCGGTTGAAACTGCTCATAGACACCAACGTCTTCCTCTGGACCGCCTTCGAGCCGCGCCGCCTCTCTGCGCGGGCGAGGGAAGCGCTGGCCGACACGGATAACGAGCTTGTAGTGAGCGTGGTGATTCCGCTCGAGTTGGGAATGGCCGTCAACAAAGGGCGCGTTTCGCTCGGACGGCCGGTCGCAGGTTTCTATGTAGAGCAACTGGAAGCGCTCGGCCCTGCGACTGAGCTGCCCATCGCCCGGGAACATGCCCTGGCCGCCGCCGAACTTCCGTACTCGAATCGGGATCCGATGGATCGGATTCTTGCCGCGCAGTCCATCGTTGAGGGCATCGCGCTCGTAACGAGCGACCGCCGCATCGCCGAATTGGGTGTCGAGGTGGTCTGGTAAGTTAGGGGCTTCGCCTCAAGCCTGGCCATCGACATCGACGAGGAAAGGCTCCGGTGGGAGGTCGCCTGCGAGGATCCCGGGCATCAGGCGCGGGAGTTCGCGCGGGACGAAGACGTCAGTCCGGGCAGCATCCGCCTCCAGGAGCTGTTCCACCGACCACCAGCGGTATTCCTTGATGGCATGGAGTTCGAGTTCGGTCCAGCGATCGACCGTGATGACGGGTTCTCCGCAGCGTGCCAAGAAGTACACCTCGTCGACGTCGTACCACTTCGGGCCGAGCTTGCCGAGCCAGCGGCGACTCCATAGCCGCGGGCCGAGCGGGACGGTGAGGCCCGTTTCTTCCATCAGTTCACGGATTGCTGCCTGTTCGTGCGTCTCGCCGGCTTCGAGACCACCGCCCGGGGGGAACCAGAACGGCAGGCCGGTGTCGATGTCGGGTTCATCCACCGTGAAGAGCAGGGTGCGGTCGCGTTCATCGAGCAGCAGGACTCGTGCGGTCGGCCGGACGACGGGATTCTCGCGAGAGGAACCAGGAGTCACGATCTATCCGTAGACCAGCGACCGGTCGATCATCGCGCGGCTGATGACCACGCGCTGCACCTGGCTCGTGCCTTCCACGATGGTGAGCTGGCGGGCGTCGCGGTAGTGCCGCTCGAGCGGATGATCCTTCATATAGCCCTGCGCACCGAGGACCTGCAAGGCGTCGAAGGCGACTTTGTTCGCCATCTCTGTCGCGAACGCCTTCGCGATCGAGAGGTTGTGGGCGTACTCCTTCATGAACTTCCCCTGATCGACGAGCCATGCGGCCTTGTAGACGAGGTTCCGGGCGGCCTCAATCTGAATGGCCATGTCGGCGAACATGAACTGGATCGCTTCGAAATCGATGACTGCGTTGCCGAAGGCCCTGCGCTCGCGCGCCCATTCCATCGCGTAACCGGCAGCCCCTTCGGCCAGGCCCACACCGCGCGCGCCAACGGTCGGGCGCATCGAGTTGAGCGTGAGCATCGCGTGATTGAATCCCTGCCCTTCGACACCGCCGAGCAGGTTCTCGGCAGGCACGCGCACGTCGGAGAAGCTGAAGTGCGCCGTCGGAACACTCCGGACACCCATCTTGTCGTCCGTCCTGTCGATGCGGACGCCAGCGGCATGGGCATCGACAACGAAAGCGCTGATGCCTTTCGCACCGGGGCCGCCCGTCCGCGCGAAGACCGTGAGCTGGTCGGCAACGGTGCCCCCGGAGATGTAGACCTTGTTCCCGTTGAGCACATAGTCGTCGCCGTCGCGTGTCGCGCGGGTTTCGAGCGCGGCGGCATCGGAGCCGTGATCCGGCTCGGTGAGGCAGAAAGCGGCCTTGCGGTCGCCAGCGGAGAGCGCGGGCAGCCATTTCTGCTGTTGTTCGGGAGTGCCACCGAACATGATCGGCCGAGTCGGCAGGCCGCTGAGGACGAGCATGAGCCCTGCGCCGCATTCGTACTTCGCCACTTCTTCGATGGCGAGACAGAGCGGGAGGATGCCGTTGCCGGTGCCGCCCATCGTCTCGGGGATGGCCATGCCGAGCATGCCTGCCTGCTTGAACGCTTCGAAGTAGTCGTGCGGGTATTCGCCAGTCTCATCGAGTTCCTTCGCGCGCGGGGCGACCACCTCGCGGGCGATGCGGCGGGCTGTGTCCTTGATGAGTTTGTTCTCTTCCGAAAGCTCAAAGTCCATGACAGGCTCCATGTTGGGTGGGAAAGGTGAGCCGGTATTGAAACACGGCCAGCCGCGAGGACAAAGGACTGGCTGGTCCGGAGCGACCAGGAGGCCCGGGCGGCGCCGACTGCATCAAGGGTCCTCGATTCCGGTCGAAAGCATACCAATGCGAGATGTAAAACTGCTCATTCCTCGCTGTGGTACGGTGGGTGTACTTCTTCGTTCAGTCCCGCGAACCGCGCCTGATCGATCGACGGAGTCAACAGACCCGGAGGTCGCCTTTCCTATGTCCGTAGAAACCCAGCCTATCGTTTGCAGCCTGTGCGCCGCAGCCTTCTCCTTCACCGATGACGAGAAACAGTTCCAGATGATCCGCAGCATCGTCGGAAAGCCGGTACTCTGCCCTCGTTGCCGCGGGGCGAACCTCAATGAAAAGGTCCCGGGATACTCGTTCCCGTTCCTCTGCATGGGCTGCCATGTCTCCAGCCGAGTCCGTTTTCAACCGCGAGGCACAGTCGCCATGTACTGCGAGAAGTGCCTGCTGATCCAGTTGCGGGCAGTGACCTTCGGCACGCTCCCCGACTCGAAGTGGACCAAGCCGGGCACTCGGACATCCGCGCTACGCCAGCAGCCGGTGGAAAGCTACCCGTAGCGCTGGAAAGCCCTTTGGCATGAGCGACGCCGGGGACCTCTTTCAGAAGTGGCAAGAAGGACTCCCATCGCCTCACACCGGCTTCCTACGAAGCTGCAGACGCCTTTACCTGCCGGAGTCACCCCGTGGGTGGTCCCGGCCATTCTCCCTGCAAGCACCCCGGCAAGAACCCGGGGTCGAAGGAGCAGGGCAATGAAGGCTCGATTGGTAGCTTTAGTCGGGGTGGTGACGGGAAGCGCGGTGTTCGCCGCTTGCCTCTGGGGCGGCGCGGCGGATGCGAAGCCTTCCGCACCGCAGCCCCCGGCCGTGTCCGCAGTGACGGCGACGACCGGAACCGGTGCGCCGAGCGCGACCAGCGCCGCAGCGCTACCGGCCCCTTCGGGCGATGCCCCGGCTACGCGCGGCCCACGGCCAGGGGCGGCCGTCCCGGATGAGACCGTGACCTTCTGCGAACCCGTCGATGGAGTGGAGCTCCAAATGGACGTGTATTACCCGGACGGCCACACCAGCACCGGCGAGGCGCCGGCGGTGGTCTATGTCCACGGGGGCGGCTGGACCTCCGGGAGCCGGAGCCAGGGAGAAGGTACGCGCTACATCTCTTCGCTGCTGCAGGCAGGTTTCGTGGTCTTCGCCGTGGACTACCGGCTCTCGCCTGAGTACCTGTTTCCGGCGCACATCCAGGACGTCCAGTGCGGGATCCGCCACATCCGTGCCAACGCTGACGAGTACGGCATCGACCCGGACCGGATCGGGGCCATCGGCGGCAGCGCGGGCGGCCAACTCGTGAACCTGCTCGGTACCGCCGAAGACGGCGACTTCGACCTGGTGGGCGGCTACGAGGGGTACTCGAGCGAGGTGAGCGTCGTGGTCTCGATGTTTGGCGCCAGCGACTTCAGCGACCCGAACATGGCGGGCCACAACGCCGCCCACACGCGCGTCTTCGGTTCGGCCGACCCGTATTCGGAGGAGCTGCAGGCAGCCAGTGCCGTGAACTACGTCTCCAGCGGCGATGCCGACTTCCTCCTGTTGCACGGCGAAGAAGACCCTGTCGTCCCGATCTCGCAGTCCGAGATCTTCGAGGCGGCCCTCGCCACGGCCGGAGTCGACGTCACGTTCATACGAGTTGAACACGCCGGCCACAGCTTCGCACCAACGGGCGGCACGCCGAACCCGAGTGCGAACCAACTCGTCCTGATCGTCGCCCAGTTCTTCAGCGACCACCTGTAAGGCGTGGCCGATGTGGCGAGGCCGGTCAGGCCAGGAAGCGGCGTCCCCGATCACGGGAACGCCGCTTTGGTGGATGGGCGGAGCAGGTTGAGCGAACCGTCATGAGCGGACTGCGGGCCCGCCCAGCCCGGAGATTGGAGCGGATCCCTCGACAGGAACGTCCCCGCTGCAGGGTCGTAGTACTTGGCGCGCAGGTACTGCAGGCCCGTCCCATCGGTCTGCTGGCCGGCGAAGTCGAACTCATTGCTGAGCCCGCCGGCGTAGCTCGAGATCATGCCGGTGCCCGAGGGAAGCGTCGCCGTCGTCATCCTGCCGCACCATCATACGCATACGTGGTGGAGTTCGAGTTCCAGCCGGTGACAGACTCGGCCGACTTGAGGTTGTCGTAGCCGTAGGTCACCTGGTTCGAGCCTCCGTTCGTGGTCTTCTGAGGCGAGCCGTACCCCGAACCGGCCATTGAGGGAACCCTCGTTCGGACTGTTCGCCCAAGGTTCTTGCCAAAGGTCGAAATACAGCATCTGGGCGACGCTCACCTTGTCCGCCCGCCTCGGCGCAAGAATCTGACCAGCATGATCAACCCCAACGACTACAATTACGCACGACCACACCAGCCTCGGGAACCAGCCTCCCGCTTCACGCCTGTAAATAACAGCCATGAGAACTACAACTAGTAGCCCGTCTCAGGGCAAGCTGCACTTGCGGAAGAAAGACTTGAGCAGTAAGCCAACCGCGAGGAGCACACCGGAACACAACGCGATCGCTGCGACAACAGGCAGGTCAGGAAAGACTGCGGTTAAGACCCCAACACTGACCGCCAGGGACACAGCCGCCAGCGTGCCAACGAGAATATTGAGCCGCACGCGAACCTCCTAATCAAGCACCTTCAAGACGCCTTCTCTCACCAGTCCGGCGACGAAATCGCCTCCTAGTCCCGATACGCTACATCCGACGACCGCGCCTCCTAGGCCGCCGATGGCCCTACAACCGCTCCGCCTGCGCAATACGCGAGCATCTTTTCGATCAAGTTTTCGGCCCAGGACTCTTCTGTTTCCCGCGCAATGTATTCGTCCAACAGCACTGCTCCGAAGGCATTCTCACACTTAACGCGGAGGTGATTGACGTTCATGACGGGCGTTACTGTGCATTTCTCGAACGTCAAATCCTCGGGATTGACTTTCGCGCAGCCGAACCGGTGGCAAAAGTGGACTCTGTCGTCTTTCACTTCGAAGTGAGTACCATCCGCGTGTTGGATGTTCCGGTTCATCCAGGCCTCATATCAGCCCGGGCCTGTAGGAATTCTCGTTCCTTCGTCATCGCAACTCTCAACTTCTCACGGTCGCGTGCCGCGGGTCGATGACGTCAGACGAATTCTCAGCGGCGAAAGAGGTTTCGTTGTGACGCCAATCAGGCCGATCCGCCAGTGGCTCCCGGCTCAGGAACGTCCCCGTCTCGGGGTCGTAGTACCGCGCCCGCAGGTACTGCAGTCCGGTCCCATCGGTCTGTTGGCCGGCGAAGTCGAACTCGTTGCTTAGCCCGCCGCCGTAGCTCGAGATAATGTCTGTGCCGGAAGGAAGCGTCGTGGTCGTCATCCTGCCCGCATCATCGTACGAATACGTGGTGGAGTTCGAGTTCCAGTCGGTGACAGTTGTGAGGCGGTTCGCGTTGTCGTAGCCGTGGGTCACCTGGTTCGAGCCACCTGGGTAGGTGATCGAGGTCCTGCGGCCGATGTCGCGGTGCGGCAAGTCACTTCGGGGGAGACGCTCTCAGCCGAAAGGATGAGGAGGGTTGGCGAGATTCGCGGTGATATAGTTCGGGAATTGCAACGCATTCGCCGAAAGGTTGCCCCGGAGGATTCATGCCCATCCGAATCGTGATCGCCGATGACCACGCCGTCGTCCGCCAGGGCCTGAAGATGTTCCTCGAAGACGACACCGAGTTCGACATCATCGGCGAAGCTCAGAACGGGAGCGAGGCGCTCGCCCTCGCGAAACAACTCAAACCGGACGTCGTGCTGATGGACCTGCTGATGCCGGTGATGGATGGGATCACGGCGATCGGGCACATCCGCAGGGAGGTCCCGGAGACGGAGGTGATCGCCCTGACTTCGGTGCTCGAAGACGCTTCTGTCGTGGGGGCCGTACGGGCGGGGGCGATCGGCTACCTCCTGAAGGATACCCAGGCCGACGAACTGACTCGCGCGATCAAGGCGGCGGCGAACGGCCAGGTGCAGCTCTCGCCCCAGGCAGCGGCGCGGCTCGTCCGGGAGGTGCGCGCGCCCGACAGCCCCGAGACGCTGACCGAACGGGAGACCGATGTCCTGCGGCTCCTCGCCCAGGGAAAGGCGAACAAGGAGATCGCGGGGGCGCTCTTCATCGGCGAAAACACGGTGAAGACGCACGTTTCGAGCATCCTCGTCAAACTCGGCGTCCAGAGCCGGACACAGGCGGCGCTCTATGCCCGCCAAATCGGCCTCGGCCCGCTCGACTGACGCAGAGCAAGGAACGAGCGCATGTCATCGCTTTCGTTGCGCCTCGGTCCGAAGCTGAACCTTTCGCTCTTGCTGTTCATCCTCTTGCTCGGCGCGGCGACGACAGTGCTGGTCCTGGTTGGGTTCAACAGCTCGCAGGACGACGCAGCCCTGGAAAGCCGAAACGGGCTGGAACGCGAAGGCCGGCGCCACCTCCAGGAGAACATCACCTCGCAAGCGACGATCGGGGCGTTGCAGTTGCTTCCCGGGGCCGACTGGGGCCGGCAATCCGCCCGTTTCCTGGCCGAATACGGGGCCGGCGCTCCCCCGCTGGCGCCTGACAGTCTTCAACAGGCAAGCACCGGTGCGCGTTTCGACCCCACGCCTGGCCGGATCAGCGACCTGCTAATCCCGGCGTGGACGGCAGTTGAAGGCAGGGTCGAGACCGACGCTCGCGAGTCCGCCGTCCTCGATGGCTTCTTCCGCGCGCTTTTTGCCAGCAACGAGGCGGGGCTGATCGACGAAGCATTCCGACCGATTGCGATCTACTTCGTCTCACTCGACGGCGTGACGCGCTATTACCCGTCGTCCGGCTCGTTCCGCAACGCCGAGATCACCGGTGCGCAGCTTGGCGCGCTTCACGGGGACATGGGGCCGGCGGGCAATCCTTCGGGAGCCACGCTCTGGACTCCGCCGTACCAGGATGAATACCAAGAGGGCCTGGTGATGACGGCCTACACGCCGGTGTACGGCCAGACCGGCTATCGGGGCGTCATCGGCGTTGACGTTTCGCTCGACTTGCTCACGGAGACGGTGGATAGCCTCGCGCCCAGCCCCGGGGGGTATGCGTTCTACGTCGACCAGTCCGGAGAGTTCCTGAAAACAAGGAAGCACGAACTCGTGCGGGGCCTGGCGGCGGAAGGCGCGAACCCTTCGTTCGCGGCGGCACTGAAAGACATGCAGGCCGGGAACGCGAACGTCGCCAGGTTCGCCTTCGAAGGCCGGGACTACTTCGTGGCGTATGCCCCGTTCCAGCCTGTCGGCGGCAGCCTGGCACTGGTCGCCCCGGTCGATGAGCTGACGTCCGAAGCCGCCGGCGTCACCCAGGCGATCCAGTCCGAAGGGAACCGCACGCTGGCCTTCATTATCCTCTCGATGGCGTTGTTGTTCCTCGTCGCCCTCGGCAGTACAGCGTGGCTCAACCGGCGGATCCTCCTCACCCCCATCGAGGCGTTGGTTTCCGGTACACGAGCGGTCGCCGCCGGTAACTTCAACGCGACGATCGCCGTGCAATCGAAAGATGAACTCGGAGACCTGGCGGCTTCGTTCAACCGGATGATCCAGGAAGTGCGGAGCCGGAACGATGCCCTCATTCGGGAAATCACCGAGCGCGAACAAACCTCGCGGATGCTGGCGGAACGCGAGGAAAGCACGCGCCAGATCTTCCAATCCGTGAGCGATGCCATCGTCATCACGGACCTGGAGGACCGGGTGGTGGATGCGAACCAGGCGGCGCAGGAGATGTACGGCTATTCGCTGGATGAGCTGCACGCGCTCGATCCCTTCACCGTCGTGCATCCGCCGGCCCTTGCGAAGGGCGAAGCGCTGGTCGCCGCGATTGCCGAAGGACGCCCCTTCCGGACTAGGGCCGAGAGCGTCCGCAAGGACGGCAGCACGTTCATGTCGAGCGTGTTCGCGACTCGCGCCACGTACTTCGGGCGGCCGCACATCCTCTCGGTCATCCGGGACGTGACCGAGGAGGTCGAGCAGCAAGAACTGCTGGAACGGCGCGTGGAAGAGCGAACACGTGAGCTCTCGTTGTTGCTTGATGTGTCAAACACCGTCGCCTCGACCCTGGACACCGAGGAACTCTTCGCGCTGGTGCTCGACCAGCTGGCAGCGATCGTGCCGTCGACGGGGGGATCAGTCCTCGTCCTTGAAGGCGACGAACTGGTGACGCGCTATGCAAGGGACATCGGCGGTCGCGGGGAGGCCGGGTCTTCGGCCGAATCCCGCCGTTTCACCGCGGAAGGGCTGCGACACTCGTTCTCCGCACTGCTCAACGGCAAGCCGATCGTGGTGGCGAACGTCCGAGGCGAAACGGCGTTCGCGCGCGACTTCCGGTGGGTGACCGGGGCTCACCTGGACACCACGTTCGCCAACGTCGTCGCGTGGATGGCGTTGCCGATGGTCCACAAGGGACGGTTCATCGGGTTCATCGGTGTGTCCTCCAACGAAGAGGGCGCGTTCAGCGAAGCCTCGGCAAGCCTGGGGATGGCCATCGCCAACCAGGCCGCGATAGCAATTGAAAACGCGCGCCTCTTCGCGGAAGCGGAGCGGCGCGCGGCCGAGATGACCGCCCTCTCGCGGGTGGCGACGTCCCTGGACCTCGAGAAGTCGGTCGAGGCGACGCTCAAGTCCGTCGCCCAGCGCGTCGTCGAATCGACACATGCGGTCGCAGCCTCGCTGAGCACGGTCGATTCCGCAGGGATGCTGGCGCTGGGAGGCGAAGTGGGGTTGCCGGAAGGCTTCTTTGCCGCCATCGATGATGCGATCCGGAAGGGAGCACCTCGACCCAACCAGCAGGCGCTGGCGTCGCACAAACCGGTGATCATCGAAGGGGTGCGCGCCGGGATCGCACGCGAACCGTTGTATGCGCGCCTGGGCGAAAAAGTAGCGGGCGTTGAGTGGGATGCCATCGTTATCGTGCCGATGCGTTACGGGGACCGGGACCTGGGCACGCTGGAGACCTACTACCGGCCGGGAGAACTGCCCGACGAGCGAGAGGTCGGGCTGATCACGGCGATGGCACGGCAGGCGGCCACCGCGATCGAGAACGCGATGCTATTCGCCCAGACCGAGAAGCGCGTCCGGCAACTGGAGGCCCTCACTCACATCGCTTCCAGCTTCTCCCTCGAACTCTCCTTACAGGAGCTGATGGACCGCATGGCGGCCCACATCGTCCGCGCCACCACGGCGGTCACCTGCGCCGTGGCGCTGGACGACGGCCCCGGCGGCGGGATGCGAATGCTCGGTGCCGACGGGGTCCCGGATGGGTTCGGCGAAGCCATGCGAGCCACCTTCGATAAGGGCGGGGGTACAGCCGCGCTCCGGGCGATGGCCGAGAGGCGGACCATCTATCTCGCAGAGGCACTGAGCGACCGGATCGACGACCCACGCTACGCGGGCGTGAGCGAGCACTTCGGCGACGCCGGCTGGGACTCGGTCCTCCTCGCTCCAATCAGCTATGCCAACGAAGCCCTCGGCGTGCTGGTGCTCGGCTATCCGGGGAAGACCGGGCCCGATGAGGAGGAGCGCACCTTCGTTGAAGCGGTCGCCGATCAGACCGGCCTCGTTGTGGAGAACGCCCGCCTCTACGAACGTGCTTCGGCGGCGGCGGCGCTGGAAGAGCGGCAGCGACTGGCGCGCGAGTTGCACGATTCGGTCTCACAGGCTCTTTATGGCATCGCCCTGGGCGCGCGGACGGCGCGCCGCCGGCTGGGCGATGGCGCGCCCGCCAGCGTGTCTGAACCACTCGACTACGTGCTCTCGCTGGCAGAGGCCGGGCTCACCGAGATGCGGGCCCTCATTTTCGAATTGCGGCCCGAGTCCATTGCCCAGGAGGGGCTCGTGGCAGCGATCGGGCGGCAGGTGGCGGCCACCCAGGCGCGTTACGGAGTGAGCGTCACCGCGCACCTTTGCGACGAGCCGGAGGTCTCGCTGGACCTGAAGGAAGCTGCCTACCGCATCGCCCAGGAGTCGATGCACAACACGGTGAAACACGCCCGCGCGACCCGTATCGACTTGACGCTCTCGGTCGAGAACAGCGAGCTCCGCCTCGAAATCACCGACGACGGCCAGGGCTTCGACGTCGACGGCGAGTTTCCCGGCCACCTTGGGTTGCAGTCTATGCGGGAGCGTGCCCGAGATGCCGGCGGGACACTGGAAGTGGAGAGCGCGGCCGGGGCCGGCACCCGGATCACCCTCCAGGCGCCGGTCCGCTAGTCAATTCCGGGCACGAAGAACGGTGCCGAGTGTGAGGCTTCCGATCCGGGAGATCCCTGATTCCCTGGATCCCGCGTTCGCAATACGTTAACGGGAGCCAACAGGCGGGCGGGAAACCAACCCACCGGGTGCGAACCCTTGAGCCAGCCGGTTGCCACCAGCACCAACGTGGGCGGTGTCGAACAGCGACTTTTGCGCCGCTTCGAATTGCTCTTTGCCCGGACCACCGAGGCCATGTTCATCACCGATGGCTACGGCGCGATGCTCGATGTCAACGGACCCATGCTTGAGCTGATGCGGATGGGCAGGGCTGAGTTCCTCGCGAGCGACATCGCCACCTTGCTTTCAGACGGGGAGAGCCAACAGCTTCAGATCCGGGCCGAGCGCATCGCTCAGGGGACGGCAACAGGAGAGGCCGACGTCGTCATCCCGGGCCGCGGCCTGACCAGGGTCCGCTTCTGGACGATTGAGGTAGAGACCGGCGACGGTGGGCTGCGCGCTTTCGCGGGTGTGACGCCGATCTCCGTGAGTCCCTCGGCAAAGCAGACCCACACCATCCTCCGCGCGATCTTCGATGACTCCCCCGACGGCGAACTCGTCGTCGATGGCAGGGGGAACACGCTCTACGTGAACTGCCGGTACCTCGATCACTGGGGGCTCTCCGAAGCCGACCTCCGGCGTCCGTTCAAGGATCGCTGGGCGATCACCCAGACGCGGCTGACCGATCCCAGCGCCCTCCTCGACTTCTTCACGCTTGTGCGGCATCAGCCCGGTTCGCCGCACATGGTGGTCCTGGAGATGTCGAACCACACGGTCCTCGAAGTGCGGTCTTCAACGCTCTCACTCGACGGAGTGACCCCGTTCGGATTCAGCTACACCACGCGCGATGTCACCGAGCAGGCGAACGCCGACAAGAAGGCACGTGCGGCCGCGAGCCTTCTCGCCTCGGTGTCGACCCATTCGCCCGAAGGCATTGTGGTGGTCGACCCCGAGGGCAACGTGATCCACTGCAACGCGCGCTTCCTCGACATGTGGGATGTCGGTGAGCCGTGGACCAGGCTGTCTGCGGACGAGCGCCTTCGAGAGCTGGCGCCGCGAGTCCTGGGTGGAGAAGACCTGCTTGCCGTTTCGCAGTCGCTTCTGCCAGACCATGCCGCACTGTTCGAGGGCGAACTGGCGATGGCCGATGGCCGGACGCTTGGTCTCCACGCCAAGCAGCTTCGCGACTCAAGAGGCCAGGTCCTGGGCAGGGCATCGTTCTACCGGGACCTTAGCGAGGAGCGCGCGGCGGCAAAAGCCATCATTGCATCGCGGACGGCGGAAGCGTTCCAGTCCCTCGCTGCCGGTGTTGCACACAAGATCAACAACTCCCTGGCGTCGATCGTGGGGAACGCCTACCTCGCCGGGCTTCCGGAAGGCTTCCCGGAAGAAAGCGCCGAGAGCCTCAGGGAAATCGTGAACTCGGCCTCCGACGCCACCAGCCTCGTGCGGGACCTGCTTGCCCTGAGTGGACACGGGCACCATGCGCTCATGCAGGTCAATGTCTCGTCAGAGGTGGAAACCGTGCTGGACCAGCTCCCTCCCGGGGAGCGGCGGCGGGTGACCAGCGACCTCGCGCCGGGCCTGCCGCAACTGCTCGCCGACACCGGGACCCTGGCACAGGCGGTCGCGAACGTGCTGACGAATGCCCTCGAAGCCGGCAGTACGGTACGCGCGTCGACTGCCATGAAGACGGATTTCATCGCCGAGGCCGGAGCGACCTACGCACCCGGACGGCCGCCACAAGGCAGGTATGTGGTGATCGAGATTGCCGATGATGGACCTGGCATCGCTGCGGAAGTCGCGGGCCGGTTGTTCGAGCCGTTCGCGAGCACCCGGGCGGCGGGACGCGGGCTCGGATTGCCGGCGACCGCCGGGATCATGGGAGCCCATCACGGATTCGTCGAAATCCGGGCGTCCCCCGCCGGTTGTACCGTCCGGCTGCTCTTGCCAGCGCCCTGACCCGGGGTTGCGCTTGACGATAACGATCGTCGATTATCAACGACCTATGCTACCGGACACCCCGCATCCGGTGGCGACGGGAGGAGCGTTCCGGCGCGGCCTTATGGCCATGCTGGTGCTTGCTGCCGCGCTGCCGGTCTCACTCGTCTACGCCCAGACGCACACCGTCCAGACTGGCGACACGCTTTCAACGATCGCCGAGCAGTACGGCGTCAGCGCGGAGACCCTGGCCAGGGCTAACGGCATCGACGACCCGGACCGGATCTTCGCCGGCCAGGTCCTGACCATTGGCGACGGCGGACCGGCCGTGGCGCCGCCGACCGAGCGTGTGCACGTGGTGGTTGCTGGCGAGACCCTTTCCTCCATAGCCGATGACTACGGCTTCACCCTGGCCGCCTTGCTCGAACGAAATGGACTCGAGGACGCCGACTACATCTACGAGGGACAGGAACTCTCGTTGCCGATGTCGCACTACGCCCCCGCGCCGCTGAGCCGGGGCGAAACCGAATGGATCCTCCGGGCGGCGGCGAACGAATTCGGTGTCGACCAGTCGCTGATCCTCGGACTCGCCTGGCTCGAAAGCGGATGGAACCAGTCGATGACCAGCCATGTCGGTGCGGTGGGCGTGATGCAGCTGATGGCGCCCACGGCCGAATGGGGGCTGGAATACCTGGCGCCCGACGCGACGAACTGGCGGACAAGCACTGAAGACAACGTCCGCCTGGGTACGGCGGTCTTCGCGCATATGCTGGCCCAGGCCGATTGGGACGTGGAACTGGCTCTCGCCTTCTACTACCAGGGCTGGCGCAGCATCGAGATCAACGGGATGTTCGAGGACACGTACCAGTACATCGAGAACGTCCTCTCGCTCGCGAGCGAATTCCGCTAGGACTTAGCGGAGCAGCGCGCCGTAGGCTTCGGGCAAGCGATTCCGCACGACGTCCGTCCCCGGGGCCATCTCCTTCATCCTCGAGAGCGCTTTGTTCACGGTCGCCGTCATGGCTACGGCGCTGCCGCGCGGCGAAACCGCCAGCAGCGCGCCGGTCGGGCCAGCGACGACCGCTGCGTCTTCCCACGCTGCCGCGACAAAGATCCGGTTCTCGTCCGCGCGCGTCCGAACGATGGCGTCAAGCATCGGGTGGGGGCGGAAAGCCGCCCAGGCGACGAGGTCGGCCCCTGCGAGCATGAGGCCCCGGGCGACCTCGGGGACGAACCCTTCGTCCCCACACATCAGCGCGACATTTCCGACGGGCGTCGGGACGACTGGCGAAGGCGCGGCTCCGAGCTGAATACCCCGCCCGTGCGTGGCGTTATGTTCGATCGTTGCTTCCGGCGTGATCAGGACAGTCGACTGGTGCGCGGAACAGCCGGTCGTGGCGACTCCGAGCACGAGCGCTCCTCCAGCCTCGCGGACGGCGGCTTCGAGGGCAGGCAGTTCGACCTGCCATCCTTCCGGGCCATCTTCGCCGCCGAAAACCACGAGGTCTGCGTCCTGGGCACGGAGTTCGCGGTACCTCGCGGCAATGGTGCTGGCGTTGAACGTACCGTTCGAGGGGACTACAGCGACCCGACGGTTCGCCAGCGCCGGGACAAGCGGCTCCGAAAGCACCTTCATAGTCGGTTGCCCGACCGCCGGCTCGCCGAGCGTCCGGTAGAGGGCAGGGCGCCTCGGCACGATGCCGACGACCATCGGCTCCAGGTCGTAGACGACCACCGACTCTTCGTCACTTGGGGCGCAGACCCGCGTGACGCCGGAAGGGTCGATAACGAGCGAGCGCCCGGCATACACGATGGAGCCGGCCTCGGTTCCCCACTTGTCGGCGGCGGCGACCCAGACGCCGTTCTCGAACGCCCTGACCGGCATGAAGTACTCGCACTGCGTGTTTGAAAGCTGCGCTGACTCGCGGCCGGACGAAACCCAGGCCGTAAGGTCGAGGATGACTTCGGCGCCATGAAGCGCGAGCGAGCGCGCAATCTCGGGCTGGCGGCCGTCAGCGCAAATGAGCGCACCGAAGCGCGCGAACCCTGCATCCCAAACCGGGAACTCGCGACCGCGTTCGAACCAGTTGCTATCGAAGTGCCAGAGGAAGCTCTTGTCGTACCGCCCTCGGCCCTCGCCGTCCGGACCGAAGACAACGGCGCTGTTGGTGAGCTTCCCGTGGGAGTGGGGCACAGCCATCCCGGCGGCAAGCCAATAGCCGTGGCGCCGAGCGGCGTCGGCGAACAGGGCTGAGACTTCCTCGAAGTCACGGACGTCGGCGCGTTCGTACGGGCTCGCATTCTTGAGGTAGTAGGCCGGATAGGAGCACTCCGGCAAGACGACGAGCTGGGCTCCGGCTTCGCCGGCCGCATCGAGGGCGCGCAGGATGTTCTGGAGGTTGCGCTCGGGTTCTTCGATATCGCCGGCGCGGACCTGGCAGAGCGCGATGCGGAACGGTTGCATCGGACAATGGTAACGAGTTGGACAGCCCGTGGTGGCGCGCGACGCGATCCTGCACAATGGATCTTCCCCGCCTGAACCGGGGCCACCCACGGAGCTAGAACGACCGGAATGCGCATCGCCCAGGTTTCGGCCCACACCAGTCCGCTCGCGCCGCTCGGCGGCCGCGAGACCGGCGGCATGAACGTCTATGTCCTCGAACTCTCCCGGGAGCTCGCGCGCCTGGGATACGAGGTCGATATTTTCACGCGGCTGGACGGCGAGTTACCGCGCGTCGAGCAAGTCGCGCCGAACCTGCGCCTTGTCCGGATAGAAGCCGGCCCGCCGACGCCGATCGAGAAGGAAGAGATCGTCGGCCATCTCCCGGAGTTCCACCGGAACATGAAGCGCTTCGCAGAGGAGCAGCCGGGCGGTTACGACGTGATCCACTCGCACTACTGGCAGAGCGGCTGGGCCGGCACCCTCCTCGCGCGCGAACTCGACCTGCCCCATGTGGTGATGTTCCACACCCTTGGAGAAGTGAAGAACCGGGCGCGTTTCGGCGAGCAGGAGCCGAGGCTCCGCATCCGGCACGAACGCACCATCGCGCGCCGCGCCACCGCCATCGTCACCGCGAGCAGCCACGAGCGGCTCCTCCTGGAGCGGTACTACGGCGCCGACCCGGCAGCCATGCACACCGTGCCTTGCGGCGTCGACCTGGATCTCTTTCAACCACGCGACCGCTCCATCGCCCGCGAGCGGCTCGATCTGCCGGCGGAAGCCCCGGTCCTGCTCTGGGTAGGCCGGCTGGAGAAACTGAAGGGCGTCGAAATCCTCGTCGATGCCGTCGCGGAACTCGAACGGCGCGACTTCACGCTCCTCATCGTTGGCGGCGATGAACGGGCCGCGAGCATGCGCGCAGAGCTGGAGGCCCAGGCCGCCGCCACCGGGATCAGCGCGAACGTCCGCTTCGAAGGCGCCGTCTCCCACGATGTGCTCCCGTGGTACTACTCGGCTGCGGACGTCTGCGTGGTGCCGAGCTACTACGAGAGCTTCGGGCTGGTAGCGGTCGAAGCCATGGCGTGCGGGACCCCGGTGGTTGCATCACGTGTGGGTGGGCTTGTTTCGACGGTGATCGATGGCGTCACCGGCTACTTGATCCCGTGGCGCTGCCCCGGCCCGTTCGCCGAAAAGCTCGAAGTCCTCCTGGGCAACCCAGAACTCCGGGCGAACTTTCAGCCGGGCCGCCCAACGCTCAGTCGAGCGCTTCCGCTGGAGCACCGTCGGGCTTCACATCGCCGATGTATACGACGCCGCGCGGGAGCGGCACATGCGCGGCCGCGTGATACAGGAAGACGCGGGAGGCTTCGGGAAGGAAGCCTGGGAAGCCGCCATCCTCGCGCGCTGACCGTAACTCCCCCGGGAGTCGGGGCCGGACATGAATTGGACGGGAGCCCGGAACTCGATGCCCCCCCGGGCGAAGTGGAGACAACGACAGCGGCGGATCTAGCAGGCTTGCAGGCGGTCCGGAACGACATGAAGCAGCGCGGCGGAACGGCACTGCGGAGGCCCGGGACTGTCAGCGCGGCGCCCGGTAGCGCCGTTCCATTTCGATCAGCTGGGGGACGAGATCTGAATGGGCTTGGACATGAAAGACGTAGCGCGGGATGTCGAATCCCGGCTGCCGGGACATAAAAGGCTCTCCCCAGAAGCTCAGGTGCGCCTCGGTTGAACCTGCATCGGTGTCCGCGAGGATGAAAGAGACGGCCTCCTGTTTGAGCGGTACCCAGCGCGGCTCGCGCAGCTTGGTTCCGAAGCCAGTCGCCTGAGCCTTAGGAAGCACCTGTGTCTCCCATGCCTCGCGCTCCGACTCGTCGAGGACGAATTGGACAGCGACGACTTTGGGGTTCACCAGCGCCGGCGCCAGGAGCGCATCGAACAACGCCTGGGGACGGAACATGAGGAGGCAAACGTTGAACCAGACCATTTCGCCCCGCGCGTCCCGGGCGAACGCCTCGCTGGCAGAGCGCAACGAACGAGGGCCGACCAGCATTACGTCGGGCTTGCCGAGCCTGGCGAGAATGCCATCCAGCGTGGCTTCATTATGCTTGACCGATTCCACGAGCAATTCGTCCTGAGCTTCGCGACGAAGATCGCGGAACAACAACAGGGCGATGGCAACGAGCGCGATGGTCAGCAGGACATCGGTTTCGATGACGTGCAAGAGGTGGAGCACCAGCGCCGCACAGGCGGCGAAGATGCCGGCGATGGCATCCCAGTCATAGAGACGGTACCGGGAGCGCGGTCCTTTGCGGGCTTCGGCAGACATCGCCTAAACTCTACGCCGGTTGGCACCTAAAAGGGAGCGCGGCCCACACCCATCGGTACTGGCACTCAGTGACTGCAGGGCGGGGTCATGGAGACAACCGGGAACTGGATCGAGATCCGCCTGAGCAGAGTCTTTGCGTGCCCATGGACGGTGGCGGCGGCGACCTGTCAGGGCTTTGGGACTCCGAGTTCGTTGCAGATGATCCCGACCAATACTCCCGTGAACTCTCGATGCCGCGGGACAGCAGGCGACCGGCGCAGAGCACGGTTCACGTAGATCGAGTGGTTACGTCTGCTCGACAGCCTCGCTGGCGACGGCAACCGTGCGAAGCCGCTGCCACGCACGCAACCGCTGTTCGATGGGGTGTTCGACGACGTAGTACAGCCCGGCCGAAACAGCGATGGAGACGGAAGAAACACCCAGGAGCCAGAGCACGTTCCAGTCGCTGTTGCCGCGCACGCCAATCCAGTCGATCAATGCATAGATGATCGTGGCGTGGACGAGATACAGCGCGTAGGACCACTGTCCAAGCAGGACAAGCGGCTTCGCACGAAGCCACGAGCGCGCTCCGTCCACATCGAGTTGGGCGGCCGCTGCGATGAGCGCGGCGTACAGCACCGGCAATACAACGTAGGTAGCCTGCGACGTGAGTTTCTGCAGTTCCGCCGGAAAGTCGGCGCTCAACTGGTAGTGGACGTGGAACCACGCCGCCACCAGGAGCGCGGCGGGGATCACCCCAAGCCTGACCCGGAAGCCGCGCTTCAGTGCAGCCGCCAGCCCGATCCCGAGAACGAATTCGCCCACGCGGAACAGCGGCGAAACGTACAGCAGCCAGCCCACGATCCGCAGAGAGAACCAGTCGGGCGACCAGCGCGCCACGCTGAACACCAGTGCTAGCAGTACCGCCGTCGCGACAGCCAATGCCGGCGGCCGCAGAGCAAGCGACGGCCGGACGATGAACGGATGCAGTGCGTAGAAGAACATCTCGCAGGAGAGCGTCCACGAGGCGGGGTTCCCCGCGAAATAGGTTGTCACGGTGGGCACCCAGGCGTGCAGCAGGAGGAAGGAGAGCCCGATGGCGGTCCAGTCATACGGAACGTCGCGCATGGAGTAGAACACCGGCAGCGCCAGCACGGTCGTGACAGCGTGCAACGGCCAGATGCGGGCGAAGCGCCGCCAGTAGAACCGGGGTGGCGTGTCACCAGGGACGAACGACCAGGTGAGGACGAAGCCCGAAAGCACGAAAAAGAACGTGACGCCCGTGGCGCCGAAACCCTGGTAGCGCCAAAGCCCCGGCAACCCCGCGAAGTTCGCAAAGTGGTGGACAACGACCATCCATGCCGCGAAGAACCGCAGTCCGGTCAAGGAATCCAGCCGCGAGAGCGAAGCGCGCTGCATCTCGCGAGTGTACCGCCGGCATTGGGCACGAGCCTGCCAGCTGCCCCGCGGCGCCGAAGCCTGCTACCTTCGTCGTGTGCATGCGATGGTGCTGCTCTCCGGGGGGCTTGATTCGACGACGGTCGCCCACACGCCGTGCGGCAGGGCCACGAAGTCCGCGCGCTGAGCATTGGCTACGGCCAGCGGCACGTGCGCGAGTTGCAGTCGGCCCGCGCCGTCGCCGAGCGGCTCGGCATCGAACTGGCCGTAGTTGACGCCTCTTTCTATGGGGGGCTCGCTTCGTTTTCTTCGCTCACCAGCCACTCGGTGCCGCTGCCGGAGAACCGCGATCCCGGCGCCATGGCCGCGGACATCCCAAACACGTACGTTCCGCTGCGGAACACGTTCTTTGTGACACTGGCGGCCGCGGCGCTGGAAAGCTGGCTGCTCGATGCGATCGAGCGCCGGGGGAACGCACCCGCGACTCTCGAAGGGGCGATCTTCGTCGGTGCGAACGCCATCGACTACTCCGGCTATCCCGACTGCCGGCCCGAGTTCTACGAAGCCATCACCGAGGTCATCCGACTCGGGAGCAAGGTCGGTGCCGCGTACGGCGTGCCCATCCGGATCGAAGCTCCGATCATCACGATGTCCAAGGCCGACATCGTGCGCTACGGCGCCGACATCGGTGCACCGCTCGAACTGACGTGGAGTTGCTACGCCGGCCTCGACCGCCCGTGCGGCGCCTGCGACTCCTGCGAGCTCCGCGCAGCGGGTTTCGCGGCCGCGGGGATCTCGGACCCGGCCCTCGCGGTGCGCTGATGGATGAGACGGCACCAGGCGAAGGCCGGAATCTCTTGCTGGCGCGCATGGCCGACGGAAAGCCGGAAGTCTTCTCTTCGGTGCAGGGCGAGGGTGTCTCGGCGGGCATGGCGAGCACGTTCATCCGCCTCAGCACCTGCAACCTGCGCTGCACCTGGTGCGACACGGCCTACACGTGGGACTGGTCGCGCTTCGACAAATCGGAGCAGATTACGGAGTTGCCGGCGGACGCCATCGCCGTGGATGTGCTCACGCGTGCGCCCCGCAACGTAGTCATCACCGGCGGTGAACCGCTTATCCAGCGGCGGCAACTCGTCCCCCTGGTGTCGCTGCTGAAGACGGCGGGGCTCCGCATCGAAGTCGAGACGAACGGGACGATCGCGCCCGGAGAACTCGGCGGCACGATCGACCAGTGGAACGTCTCGCCGAAGCTGGCGCACTCGGGCAACGAAGGCCTGGAGCGGCTGCCGGAGGGACCGCTGCGAGACTTCGCGGGCCGCGAAAGCGCGTTCTTCAAGTTCGTCGTCCAGGACATGAACGACCTGGACGAAGTCGAGGCACTGCGCGAACGGTTCGGGGTCCCAGCAGGGCGGGTAGTCTTGATGCCCGAAGGCACAACCGCCGCCCAGTTGAACGCACGCAGCCCATGGCTGGCGGAAGTCTGCGCCCAGCGCGGCTACCGGTTCAGCTCCCGCCTGCACATCCTCATCTGGGGCGACAAGCGGGGGGTCTGATTACAGAAGGGCGGCGGAATCGCATACCGGCCGCTGTACAATCGCCCGCGTGTCACGCTTCCCCACCACCCCCGACCTCGACCGCCTTTTTCGCCCCCGCTCCGTAGCTATCGCCGGCGCCTCCACGAACGTCGACAGCCCCGGGCACGACTACGTGCAGGCGATCAAGAACATGGGCTTCGCGGGGCCGATCTACCCCCTAAACCGGAGCGCCGATGAAGTTGCCGGCCTGAAGGCGTATGCGGCTCTAACCGACGCGCCCGGGGAGGTCGACCTTGTGATCTCGTGCCTCCCGGCTGGGGCGGTGCTTGACCTCGTCGACCAGTGCGGCAAGAAGGGCGTCAGGTTCCTCCACCTGTTTACGGGGCGTTTCAGCGAGACCGGAGATGACGAGGCAGCGGACCTCGAGCGCCAGATCGCTGCCAGCGCCGCCGCGCAGGGTGTCCGCATCCTCGGGCCGAACGGCATGGGCCTTTACCACCCCGGTGGCGGGCTCTCCTTCCGGCCGGACCTCCCTGTGGCCACGGGCACCGTCGCGTTCCTCAGCCAGAGCGGCAACAATGCCGTCGAGGTCATTACCCGCGGAAACGCTCGCGGCATGAAGTTCGGGAAGGTTGCGAACTACGGCAACGGACTGGACGTGACGCCGGGAGAGATGCTGCGCTACCTGGCCGACGACACGGAGACGACGGTCATCGGCGCCTATGTCGAGGGCGTCCCGGACGGGCGGGGGTTCTACGAAGGGCTCGCAGCCGCGGCGGCGAAGAAGCCGGTGATCATCCACAAGGCAGGGCGCACCCAGGCCGGAGCGCGTTCGGCGGCTTCGCACACGGCCGCCCTCGCCGGTACGGCAGAACTCTGGAGCACCGTCCTGAAGCAGGCAGGCGCGCACGAGGCCCGCAACCAGGAACAGTTGCTCGACCTGATGCTCGGGGCCGACATGCTCCCGAGCAGCGGGGGCCGCAACATCGCCATCGTCGGCGGGGGCGGAGGTCGCAGCGTCCAATCGGCCGACGCGGCGGAAGAGAACGGATTCACGGTGGTCCCCCTGCCGGATGATGTCCGGCGGAGAGTGCGTGAGAAAGCGCCCGGGCTTGCGGACTGGGTTGGGAACCCGGTCGACCAGTCGATTCTCGCCGGCTCGGGACTTTCCTCGAACGGACTACTGGAACTGATGCTGGAGAGCGCCGCCTACGACCTGGCGATCGCGAACGTCGGGGAGGACTGGTTCTTCGGCCGCCCGGACGCAAGTGACCGGCTGAAGCACGCCTGCAACCGTCTCGCCCAGATTTGCGAGACGTCGGCGAAGCAGGTGGCGGTAGTCCTCGGCGCGACCGAGACGAACAACCGCGAGCACCGTGCGATCGTCGACGAAGTCCGCGACGACTTCGCTGCGCGGGGCATCCCCGTTTATCCGAGCGTGGAGCGGGCGGCGTTCGCGCTGGGACGGCTGGCGGGACGGTAGGGGGCTCAGGAAGCCCCAACTCAAGCGGCTCCGGGGCGACGGTTCAGCATGCCCGGGTGGCGAATCGCCGAAACTAGCTGTGGGAACTACACCTAGGCCAACTCGTCCCGGTGCACCACCATCGTGCAGCGGTCCTGGGTCGTCACGAGGCCGGCCTTGCGCGCGCGCTTGAGCCCGGCGTCGTTCGTGATCCCCGCCTGGAGCCACACACCTTTCGCCCGAATGGCGATCGCGTCGTCGATGATGGGGCCGGTCTGCTCAGAGCGGACGAACACATCGACCAGGTCAACCGGCTGCGGCACGTCGCGCAGAGACGCGTATGCCTTCTCGCCGAGCACTTCCTCCGCCGGGTGTTGCCCCCGGTGGACGGGGATGACGGTGTAGCCGTGCTCCTTCAAGTATTTCGCTATGCGGTAAGCGACCCGGTCCGTTCGCGAATCCAGACCAACCACGGCGACTGTTCTTGCGTGCCTCAGCAGTTCTTTAGCGTCGTCGGGCACTGGCCTTCCCTTTCGCCGGCGGGGCGGAATTCGCCACCTGCTCGCCGGTATCCGTGTCAATTTCGACCATCTCCCAGCCTTCGGGAATGGTCACCGTAGAACCTACCAGCTTTGCGACCGCCTGACCGACGGCGAGCGTGCGGTCCATGCCATCGGCCTGGCCGTAGGCCGGGACCGGGACCTGGGCGAGGATGAGCCGTTTGCCGCTCTGCTTCACGAGCACCAGGGCGAACTGGCGGAGGTCATCGACGTTGTCATGCCAGCGGTCGGGCTGGTCGCCTTCCACGGTCACTTCGAGGTGATCGATCTTCTCGAAGGGGACGAACTCCCTCGTGCCAATTCCCATCCCGAGGTAGCCCTGCTGCCAGGTGGCCGAACCCTTGCGCGCATCCACCACAACGTCGGCACCGACGACCGAACTGATCAGGCTCATCGCGGAAAACGGTACGAGGATCATGCACGTGAGCAGAAGCAACACGAGCAACCAGAAAGGGACGCTGAAACCGCGAGTTGCCATGAACCAACCGATGGCACCGGCCGCGGCCAGACCGATGAGCGGAAGGATCACCGTCCCGCGGGCGCTCTTGATCTCGATCTTATTTGGGCCAATCACAGCCATGGCGCGGTGAAGCAGCACCTCTGTACGGCCATCCCTCCGGTGGATGGCGATGTGCTCTGGGACCTGGTACTCCACATGGGACAGGGTATCGAGGGATAGGGGCACAAGACAGCACCGAAGCGCCGGCCGGGCCGCTCAACGCCCCTCTGGGCCGAACTATATGATCGTGATCATTGACAAACGCCAATTTGTTTCACCGAAACACTTCGCATGTGCCTATACATCGGATATATTTGGCCTATCCAGGCCCGAATGCCCCGGGCCAGCGGAGTATGCAATGGCTTCCTCTCCCACTTTTGTCGAGGCCCCGGGCCTCAATTTCGACTGGCTGAACCTCGATACCGAACAAGGAATGCGCATCCAGGCGGGCCGCCGCGGCCTCACCCTGGAAGACGTGAACCAGATGACCTACGGTGTCGAAGGCAAGCCCGAGGCCGGCATCGCCGTCTTCGGTCCACGCGGCGCAAAGGCCGACATTCGCTCGCCACGCCACGCCCGCCAGTACAAGTCCAAGGCCGACGTCTGGTCCGAGAGCGCGATGCTCCTCTACGAAGAGGCCCAGCAGCGCCAGTGGGCCAGCGCCCGGGATATCCCGTGGGAGACGCTAAAGCCGCTGCCCGATGACATTGAGTGGGCAATGTGCACGCTCTGCACGTTCCTCACCCAGGTCGAGTTCATCGCAGGTGACCTCCCCGGCCGGTTCATGGAACAGGTCCACCCGGACTTCTTCGAATCCCAGCTCTTCCTCGGCACACAGATCATGGATGAAGGCCGCCACCTGGATGTTTTCCGAAAGCGCGCGCTTTCGAACGGCGGCGGCATGGTCGATGCGGGTTTCGGCGCCATCAACCTCCTCAGCGTCGATGACTTTACCGAGATGACGGCGCTGCTCCACCTCGTCGGCGAAGGCTTCGTCCAGACCCTCTTCCGGATGGGCGAGCTCATCTCCCAGAACGACGCGGAGAAGAAGATCTTCCGACTCTCGGCGCAGGACGAAAGCCGCCACCTTGCCTTCGGTGTAACCCACCTGAAGTACGTGATGGACACGGAGCCCTGGCGCAAGGAAGAGCTGCACCACTACCTGGACATCCAGGAAGGCGCACTCGGCGAGAGCCAGCAGGCGAGCCTGACGACGAACCCGACGACGGGTGAAGCGCTGGCAATCCTCGCGGGCGGCGGCGTTGAGCATATGGACGAAGGCTTCATGAAGCTGATGATCATGCGCAAGCGCCAGATCAACGAGTACATGCACCGCCTCGAGGTCATTGGCCTTGGCGACCGCCGTGAACGGATGGCGCCAGGGATGCGTGAGTTCCTCGATCCCGTGAAGTAGCCGCTGCCGCGACTCGCCCCAGGCTGGCGCCCCGCACCGGGGCGGCAGTTGCATTCGCCAGAGGAGATTTGACGATGGAATTGAAGGAAAGCACGAAGAAGCGTGGCCACCTGCTCGGCTGGTCCAACGAGTTACTGACGAAGCTCGAAGCATCGGCGCTGCGCGACGCGACCGTTTCCAACCTCGCCTACATGCGCCTGCCCTCCGACCGCGTGAACGCGTTCGTGGAGAAGGTCGACGCAAACCCCGAGCAGATGAGCCGGATCACGTTCAGCTTCATCCGGACCCGCTCCGAGCGGGGCGTGAAGGCGGAAGTCGGGCCCGAAGGATTGACTCTCGACCGGATCAACATCGGGACGTACGGCCAGGTGCCGGATACCTGGCCCTACGAGAACGACGCCCCTCGCGGTTCCCATCCCGCGCCAGAGAACTACGCACCCGGCAGCTACACCATCTTCGACAAGTCCGAAGTCTGGGCCGAAGGCGTCGACGTCCTCTACGAAGACGCGATCCGCGATCGCTGGATCCCGGCGACGGACCTCGATTGGGCGAACGGCCTGAAAGAGCTGCCGGAAGAAATCGAGCGGGCGATGTGCCAGCTCTGTACGACGTACAGCTCCCACGGGCTCGTCGAACAGAAGATCATCTCCAAGTGGTTCGAACCGATTAGCTACGGTTTCCACGATGTGAAACTCTTCCTCGGCACCCAGGTCTACGACGCGGGCCACAAGGTCGAGGCCCTTCGCAAGCGCGCGCTCGCCAACGGCGGCGGGCTCGGGCAGGCGCCCCTCGGGACGCTCTACCGGGGCTTCTACGGCTCGCTGAAGCTGACGGAGATGCTCACTTGCCTCGACATCGTCTACAAGTCGTATGAGCTGACGTTGTTCGAAGCGAACCGCGACTACGCCAAGACCGACCTCGATGCGAAGCTCTTCGACCTGATGGCGAGGGACTCCCGGCGCCACCTGGAGTACGGGAAGCGCCATCTCACGTGGTACATGCAGCACCACCCTCGCGGGCGCGAAAACGTCCAGTTCTGGCTGGGCCGTGGCGAAGCCTCGCTCTCGAACGAGATCCGCCACAGTCACGCCGAGCGCGAGGCGCTCGTCGTCCTCTTCGCCGATGGGCTCGAGAAGGTGTCGAAGGGCGTCGAGAAGCTTGGCCAGCTCCGTCAGAAGCAGAACGTCGAGTACATCACGCTGATGGATGACCTGGGTATCGACAGGCTTCCGCAGTTCAATCCCGGCCTGGCCAAGATGGTCGACGACCCACTGGCCGTCTAAGTTCCGAACCGGTCCCATTGCCGCACGAAGGCCCGCAGAAATGCGGGCCTTCGTTTTGTGCTGGAGAGCCGCGATGCCCGAAACGGGCAGTGTCAGGCGCCCGGCTTGGCGATCATCAGGTAGAGGAACACGAGGAATGAGATGTCGAGGAGGACCCCGGCGGCGGTCGTCAGAGGGTTGGTGAGGTGCTGGACCAGGTCGACGCTGACGGGTGCATCGCCGAGCGCCGCGGCCATCGCGCGGGCCTTGTTGTTGCGCGGCATGAGGAAGCCGTGGTCGATTCCAAGGACGACGACGAAGAGGGCATAGGCGGCCGACACCCACGGGTCACCGAAAGAGTAGCCGGCTTCGCTGATCAGCAGCGAGCCGAAGACGATAGAGAGAATGGCGCCCGCGGAAGTCCCGAAGAGCTCGGAGTAGCGGATCATGTTGCAGAGGGTAAGGACGGTTTTCGCGTGAGTAACCCGGCCGACGGCGATGCCCGCCCCAGTGCTCAGACCTGCGGCGCCGAGGAGGAGGAAGACCCCCAGCAGGTGGCCGTACAGGTAAAACTCTTCGGTGCTCATGCAGTCCCCCTCAGTGGCGGGCGCAACCGCCCGTCCGGGCCGGAGTATACGCTCCGGGTTACCGCTCCGTCGGGCGACTCTGGCCGTCGCTTTGGCGTCGCCGGGGCGAAGCGGAACGCGCCTGCGGAGTGTTCAAACGTTCACACAATTCCGGCCATTAGGGCCTAGCATTTTCGGGCCATATATCTATGCTATCGATCGATTCGCGGTGGGACGGGAGGACGAGGGATGCACATCGAGGTCATCGAATTCGAGCTTACGTGTACGGAACATGGCGCCCACCGCCTCATCGTGCCGGTCGAGTTACCTCGCCCGAAGGCCTGCGCTCACTGCTTCCTTCCCGCGGATCGCGTGGAGCTGCGGCGGTTCGTGATCGGTGGTCCGCTGCCCTCGGCGCTGGGCAACGAAGCGTGGGTCGGCTGAGGGCTGCCAACCGGCGGCGCTAACGCGGCGCCAGTGTGCCTTCCTTCGCCCATTTGAAGTGTGTCCGGCCGTGGTCGGCGTTCGCCGCCATGATGCCGCCGACGGTACCATCGGCCCAGGGTGTCCCGGGGATTTTCGAATCGAGCTGTTCCTGTGTCAGTTCCGACAGGAGCTTGAGCGTTTCGGCGCGGGTCTCCAACCCAACACGCACCAGCTCATCAAGCGGCTTGCCGCGGTGCTTCGCGGCCCAGTCCTCGGTCCAGCGGTGTATCCCGGCCATGACCTCTTCCCGGCTCTGCTGCGAGCCGTCCTTACTCCGCCCGAGGGTCATCCCCTGGCCGCCCGAGAGGTGCCGCCGGAACATGTCGTTCCAATTTCGCTCGATCAGCGTGGTGTGGACGAAGTGGTCGGCATACGACCACGTCTGCGACGGGTCGTGTTCGCTCGGGGTTCGCGGGGCGTAGAGGTCGGCTGGGCTCATCGCCGCGAGCGTCTCGAGCAGCCACGCGCGATCCGTATTGAGCCGGGTTTCGATCTCGATCCGATTCATCGATTCCTCCGAACGCAAAGGCGCGGAGGTTTCGAGACCCCCGCGCCGCTTTGTTTCAAGTCTGCTCAGTCGAACTTGAGGACGGTGCGAGCAACCTCACCCGCCTTCATGGCACGGAACGCCTCGTTCACGTCTTCGAGACGCCCGGTACGAGTGATCATCTCGTCCAATTTCAGGCGCCCCTGAAGGTAGAAATCGATGTAGCGGGGCATGTCCTTGCGGAAGCGGTTGGAGCCCATGCTCGACCCCTGGATGCGCTTCTCGCCCAGGAAGGCCGGGCCGTCGAGCTCAATCTTCGTGCCGACCGGGATCATGCCGATGATCGTGGCCGTCCCACCGCGGTCGATGCATTCGAAGGACTGCTCGGCAGCGCGCTTGCTGCCGATTGCTTCGAACGAATACTCGACCCCGCCGCCGCCCGTGATTTCGCGGATCGCCTGCACGGGGTCGTGAGAAGAAGCATCGACCACATGTGTGGCGCCGAGCTCTTTCGCGGTGGCGAGCTTGGACTCCACGGTATCGACCGCGATGATCATGCGGGCGCCGCCGATGCGGGCCCCCTGGATGGCGCTGAGGCCAACGCCGCCGCAGCCGAAGACGGCGACGGAAGACCCTGCTTCAATGCGGGCGGTATTGAGGACCGCGCCGACGCCGGTGGTGACGCCGCAGCCGATAAGGGCAAGGGCACCGAACGGCACATCCTGGCGGACCTTCACGACGGCGTGCTCGTGGAGCAGCATTTGCTCGGCGTAGCTGCCGAGGTTCGCGAACTGGCCGACCGGCGTGCCGTTCCAGGAGAGGCGTGGCGTTTCGCCCGGCCCACGACGTAGTTCGGGAGCGCGGCACAGATTGGGACGGCCGCTGATGCACATTTCACACTGTCCGCAGAAGACGGAAAGACAGCAGATGACGTGGTCGCCGGGCTTCACGTAAGTCACCTGGTCGCCGACGGCTTCGACAATCCCGGCCGGTTCATGGCCGAGGACCGCGGGCGCCGGGAGCGGGTACAGCCCATCGACGAAGTGCAGGTCGCTATGGCACACGCCGGTGGCCATGGTGCGGACGAGGACTTCATGTCCCTTTGGCTTGTCGATGTCGATATTTTCGATGGTCAGGGGCTGGTGTGGCCCATGGAAGATGGCAGCTTTCACGGAATCTGTCCCTCCTGCGCGCATGTGCCGCCGCGGGATAGTACACGGGCCGCAGCACGTTAGCCATCGAGTTGCCTGTGCAACGGCGGCACGGCAGCAAAGCGGCACTCCATGGACGGCAGCCCTGGTTGCGTTAGATTGCGGCCGTGCCACCAATCGACGAGCCCGGCCCGGACCCACGATCGGGCGATGCCGGCCTGCCCCGGGCAGCGAGTGCGGACCGAACTCCGGTCCAGCAATGCACGGGGATGGCCTGGCTCGCCATGAAGGCGCTGGCGGTGTTCGCCGTTTTCGGCGTCCTCGGCATCGCCGTCACCGCGGTCCTGCGCCACAGGGTCAAGGGTGGGCGACTGCAACATGTCGGGAAAGGCGCGGTTGCGGTGGGCTCCGCAGCGCTCTTCGTCGGGGCAATTGTCCGCGGAGCCACCGCGATGACGGGCGTGGACCGCTGCGAGCCGCCGCCCGAGATCAAGAACTACGCGGCAGAACAGGCTGCTGAGGCGGCCATATCGATCGGTCGGCTGGACCAGGTAATGACATGGTCAGTCTCCGGCATCGCGATCTTTTATGGCAGGCTTGCCGGCGCCGACATCTGCTACTTCGAAGCGCACAAGTACTACCTGTCCACGTTCGACCGATGGCCACTCTCCCGCGGGAGCGTGTTTGTGGGCAATGTGCTTCTCTCGAAGCGATTGGACGACAGGAGCGTTGACCGGATCCTTGAGCTCTCCAGCCACGAGGTGGCGCACCGCGAGCAGTGGTCATGGGCGACGGTGATCGGGGGCCCGCTCGCATTCCCGGTCGGCTACACCGTGGACAACTTCTTCTTTCCCGATGCAGCGAACCACTTCGAACGCGCGGCGGGACTGGACGAAGGCGGTTACGACACGGACCGGACGTCGCCACGGCTGGGCTGGGGCGAGGTCGCCGCGCTCGCTGTGTCGCTGGCCGGCATCGAGATCGCTTCCCTTGCTGTCCGACGGGAGCGGCACAAGATCCTCTCCTGGCTGAAGGGATGGCGGCGGTCCTGAACAGCGGCCCTGCCGCGCGGTGACTCGGGGGCGGGCTGGTTTGCCCCACCTCAATCGAGCCGACTATGCTTCGGAATCTGGCGATGGAGTCCTGCCATCAACCGCCCTCACCCAACAGACGCGGTGAGCGCTGATGACTCCTACGATTTCGTAGGAGAGTTCGCCCTTGAATAGCCCAATCACCGACGCTGCAGCCCGCTTCGCGAAGGGGCTCGAACATGTGCGAATCCGCCCGTCCGAGCAGGTGGAAGTCGTCCGCTACCTGGCGAAATGGATCGCCCTGCTTACGCCGGTCGCGGTGGTCGTAGGGAGCACCTCCTCGGCGTTTCTGTGGGCGTTGGAACGGGCGACCGATGAACGGTTCGAGCGGCCCTGGTTGCTCTACCTGTTGCCGCTGGCAGGACTGACAGTGGCGTTGCTGTACCACCGATTCGGGCGCTCCGTCGAAGGCGGCAACAACCTCCTCGTGGATGAAGTACACGAGCCGGGGGGCGGAGTACCCCCGCGGATTGTCCCCCTCATCTTCGTCGGCACGGTGGTGAGCCACCTCGCCGGGGCCTCGGTCGGCCGCGAGGGTACTGCCGTGCAGATGGGCGGCGGGCTCGCGAGCGCGTTCAACCGGGTCTTCCGGCTTGGCGCGGAAGACCAGAAGACTCTCCTCATGGCTGGCATCGCCGCCGGTTTCGGCGCGGTCTTCGGGACGCCAATCGCCGGCGCTGTGTTCGCCATGGAAGTGCTTGCCATCGGTCGGATGCAATATGGCGCGCTCATCCCGGTGCTCTATGCGGCGCTGGCGGCCGACTACGTTGTTGGGGCGTGGGGAACCGAACACACGGCCTACCACATCACCCTCACCGCACCCGATGGCGACCTTCCCTTCGATGCGGTGCTCATGGCGAAGGTGGCATTCGCCGGGGGCCTGTTCGGTCTGACGGCGATGGTGTTCGCCGAGCTGGTCCACGGCCTCGGCCGGGCGTTCCGCCAGGCGGTGACGAGCCCGCTCGTCCGCCCCGTGGCCGGAGGGATGCTGATCATCGCGGCCGTCCTGATGCTTGGCACTCGGGAGTATCTCGGTCTCGGCGTGAGTTCACCGAACGCGGGAGATGTCACCATCCTTTCGAGCTTCGAGGAGGGCGGCGCCGACCCGTTCTCGTGGTGGTGGAAGCTGGCGTTCACCGTCCTGGCGCTTGTCAGTGGATTCAAAGGGGGCGAAGTCACGCCGTTGTTCTTCATCGGCGCCAGTCTCGGCAACCGGCTCGGCGTGCTGTTGCGGGCGCCGGTCGACCTGTTCGCCGGGCTTGGCTTCGTCGCCGTCTTCGCGGGCGCCGCAAATACGCCGCTTGCCTGCACGATCATGGGCATCGAACTCTTCGGGGCGGGCAGCGCTCCTTACATCGCGGTGGCCTGTTTCGTGGCCTACCTCGTGAGCGGGCACTCGGGGATCTACCTGTCCCAGCGCATCGCGACGCCGAAGGTCGTGCCGGCGGTGGGAACCAAACCGGGGGAGATGCCGACGCTGCGAGAAAGCCGCGAGCGTCCGTCCCGGTAACCCGCTGGCAGTCGCCCTGCGGGGCAATCAGTCCGTGTCCGGGGTTAACCGATCGGACGATCCTGCGTTACCAAGGATACCAGCGGTGCGTGTTCTTCCCTGAGGGAGGGTAAGAGCCGCTGCCGTCCTTCCGACCCGCCTGCCTTCCAGGAGGGCCTTGTTTGTCCGAGGAACACTTAGACCTGCGCGCGGGCCGAGACCTGGTCCTGCGCCAGCTCAGGGACAAGTGGGCGTCGCTCGCCGTCGCCTTTGGCGCGGGCCTCAGCTGGGGCCTGCTGCGGCTCGCCGCGCCCATCATCACGGGACTGACGATCGACCGCGCGATAGTCAGGGAGGACCACGGCCTGCTCGTGCGACTGGTCCTCGCGCTCGTCGTCGTGGTGGCGTTCCAGGCGGCCTTTGCGGGGCTTCGCCGCTACTGGGCCATGCGTACGAGCTACCGAGTCGAAGCTGACCTTCGCATGGAACTCTACGACCGAGTGAACCGCCTCTCCTTCGACTACCACGACCGGACGGCGACAGGGCAGCTCATGTCTCGCGGGAGCGCCGACCTCCACGAGATCCAGGGCTTCCTGGTCAACATCCCGATCAACTCCGCATACCTGCTGATGGCTGCCGGGTCGTTTTTCTTGCTCGTGCGGACGAGCGTGCCGCTCGCTCTCCTGGCGATGGCCGTCTACCCGTTTGTTTTCTGGCTCAGCGTCCGCTTCTTCAACCGGCTCGAACCGGGTACGGAGCGGATCCAGGCCGGCCTCGCCAGCCTCGCCAGCGTGGTCGAAGAGAACATCGCCGGCGCCCGGCTCGTACGGGCGTTCGGGCGTGAACAGCACGAGATCGAGCGGCTCCACCGAGTTGCCGACGACGTCCACCGGGACTCAATGGAAGTGGTGCGGTTGCGCACGATCTACGGGCCGTTGTTCTACTTCCTCCCCGGTATCGGGCAGCTCGTTGTCCTCGGCTTCGGCGGCTGGCTCGCGCTGAACGGAGAGATGACGACCGGCCAGCTCGTCGCCTCGCTCCAGTTCCTGAGCATGCTGGTCTGGCCGGTCCAGAGCCTCGGCGAAATGATCGCGAGCGGCCAGCGGGCTCTCGTCTCCGGCGCGCGCGTCTGGAACGTCCTCAAGGAAGAGCCCAGCATCACCGAAGCGGCCCACCCGAAGCACCTTCCGCATGGTGGTGGAGAGATCGCCTTCGAGGGCGTCACCTTCGCTTACCAGGATGACCGGCCAGTCCTCCTGGACTTCGCGCTGGGCGTGCCGGCAGGCGCTTCGGTCGCGCTCGTCGGTGCAACGGGCAGCGGTAAATCGACTGTGGCGCGCCTTCTTCCCCGGTTTTATGAACCGGACACGGGCCGCATCTTCATCGATGGCGCCGACATCCGCGAACTGCGGCTGAAGGAACTGCGCCGCAGCATCGGGATCGTCTTCGAGGACACCTTCCTCTTCTCCGACTCCGTCCGGAACAACATCGCCTATGGCCGGATCGACGCGACGGACGAGCAGATCGTGCGGGCCGCAAAGCTCGCGCATGCCCACGAGTTCATCATGGGTCTCGCCGACGGGTACGACACCGTCGTCGGCGAACAGGGGTTCTCCCTTTCCGGCGGCCAGCGCCAGCGAATCGCCATTGCCCGGGCAATCCTGATGGAGCCGCGCATCCTCATCCTTGATGACGCGACCTCCAGCGTTGACGCTCGCATGGAGGAAGAGATCCGGTCCGCGCTCCGAGAAGTGATGCAGGGCCGCACCACTGTCATCATTTCGCACCGGCTCTCGACTATCTCGCTCGCGGACCAGGTGGTCCTCGTCGATGAGGGGCGCGCGGGCGCGACGGGCACCCACGCTGAACTGATGCGCACCTCGCAGCGCTACCGCGAGGTCCTGGGCCAAACGGAATCGGCGGTGGCTTCATGAGCGACGACGTCACGGAGCTCCCCGAGCGCGCAGCGAAGGTGAACGGCCTCGCCGGGGCGGTGCGCATGCTGGCCCCGCGCTGGCCGGCGATCCTCGTCGCAGTCGCCTCGATCGTGTTCTTCACGGGGGCGAGCCTCGCGAAGCCGCTGGTCATCCAGTATGCGCTCGACACCGGCGTCGGGACGGGCGCGGGCGATGGCGACAAGCGCGCCCTGGTCGTTGCAGGAATCATCTTCCTTGCCCTGCTCGTGCTCGTGTACATCTTCCAGGGGCTGAGCACCTACCTGGTGAACCGTATCGGCCAGGACTTCCTGCGGGAACTGCGGCTGCGGCTCTTCGCGCACTACCAGCGCATGTCGCTCGCGTTCTTCGGCCGGGAGAATGCAGGGCGTCTCGTCGCGCGCATGACGAACGACGTTGCGACCGTGAACGATGTCCTGAACAACGGCTTCCTCATGGTCGTCCAGTCGACGCTCACGCTTGCCGGCGCGACGGTCATCCTGCTCTTGTTGAGCTGGGAACTCTCGCTGACGACCGCGATGATCCTGCCGCCGCTGATCGTTGCCACGGTCTTCTTTCGCCGCTACTCGGAGAAGGCCTATGGCGCCGTCCGGGAGCACATCGCGAACGTGATGATCCACATGCAGGAGAGCTTCTCCGGCCTCCGCGTGGTTCAGGCCTTCGCCCGAGAACAACACAACATGGAGCGCTTCGGCGACATCAACGAGCGCAACTTCTGGGCGAACGTAAACACCGTCCGCATCTCCGCGCTCTACTTCCCGTTTATCGAATGGCTGAGCGCCGTCGGCATCGGCATCATCCTCTACTTCGGCGGGCGCAAGGTGGCGGGCGACGAAGTCACGATCGGCACCGTCACGGCGTTCGTGTTCTACCTGGAGTTCATCTTTCAGCCGATCCAGAACCTCTCCCAGGTGTTCGACATGGTGCAGAGCGCGGGGGCTGCGCTGAACAAGATCTTCGGCATCCTTGGGATCGCTCCGGATGTGCCCGAAGCGAAAGAGCCGGCAACGTTAGAAGGCGCTCTCGCCGGCCGGATCGTCCTCGAGGGCGTTAACTTCGGGTACGACCCGGTGCGCCCGGTGCTCACCGAGGTCAACATCGCTATCGAACCCGGCGAGCATATCGTCCTCGTCGGACCGACCGGCGCAGGGAAGTCCACCCTGGCGAAGCTCATCACGCGCTTCTACGACCCCACCGCGGGCACGGTCCGCATCGACGGCTACGACCTCCGCCAGCTTGCCAACGCCGACCTCCGCCGCAGCGTGACCATGGTCCCCCAGGAAGGCTTCCTGTTCACCGGGACTATCCGCGAGAACATCCTCTTCGGCCGCCCGGACGCGACAAGCGAGGAAGTCGAGGCTGCCTGCCGCACGCTCGGCATCGATGAGTTCATCCGGATGCTCCCCGACGGTTACGAAACGATGGTGAGTTTCCGCGGCTCCCGACTCTCGGCGGGGGAGAAGCAACTCATATCGATCGCCCGCGCTTTCCTCGCCGATCCGCCGGTGCTCATCCTCGATGAGGCGACGTCTTCGCTCGACCCCGCCACCGAAGAGCAAGTGGAGGAAGCGCTGAGGCAGTTACTCAAGGGCCGCACGAGCGTCGTGATCGCTCACCGCCTCAGCACAGCCGAACACGCGGACCGTATCCTCGTCGTCGACCATGGGCGGGTCGTGGAAGACGGCAACCACGCCGAGCTCGTGGCCAAGGGCGGCTACTACAGTTCGCTCTACCGCCAGTGGACGGCGGGGCGGGAAGTCCGGAGCGCGTAACGCGAAGACGGGTGGACTAATCAGGCCCGTGCGCCCGGCCGGAAACCGACGTCATCTCTATCCGCCAGGCGTAGAGCCCCAACTGGGCGAACCGGTCCTGCAGCATGAGCGCCGCCCAGTCCGGGGCATCCCCGAGTTTCAACTGGAGTTTCCCGGCGAAACGGGCGAATTCTGATCGCTCGACGACCCTCGCGAACGTGCCCTGGCCGGAGACGCTCGCCCACTCCCAGGGGCCGGTAACGAACGTGCTGTCCACCTGGAACGAAACCGCCGGGTTCGTCTCGGCCAGCCGCGTCTTGCGCCCCGGCGTCGTGAGCCCGCAGAGCGCACCGTCGAAGAAGACGTAGAAGACTGGCACGAGAAACTGCTCGTCGCCGGCGGAAAAGCCGATGCGGATGACGCGCTCCTTGTCGAGCACGAGTTCGATTTCTTGCGGCGTTAGGTCCTGGAATCCCATGCACGGAAGACTACCGATCCTTCGCCTGCGGGGAAGTCGGCGCAGGTAAGGCTGCGGCGTATGCTTCGGGACGGGGAGCAGGTATGGCCGAGCAGTTCGATGCCGTTGTGGTCGGCGCCGGGGCGGTCGGGTCGGCGGCCGCCTATGAGCTGGCGAAGCGGGGCCGCCGCACGCTCCTGCTCGAGCAGTTTGAACTCGGGCACAACCGCGCCAGCAGCCACGGCGAAAGCCGCATCATTCGCCACTCGTACAGCTCCGCTGTCTACGCCGCACTCGCCCCGGCGGCGTTCGAACTGTGGCGTGCGCTCGAACGAGAATCCGGCGCCCGGCTCCTGACGATGACGGGCGGCATCGATATCGGCCCCGCGACAGACCCGGCGATGCAGGCCTGCCGCGGCGCTCTTGCCCAGGCAGGAGTCGGCGCCGCTTGGCTCGAAGGCGAAGCCGCACGCTCCTACGCGCGGCAATTCGCGATGCCGGACGACTGGGCGGTGCTCTGGCAGAGCGGCGCCGGCATCCTCGATGCCGGCCGCTGCGTCCGCACACTCGCTGCCCAGGCTATTGCCCACGGGGCGAGGCTGACCGAGAAGGCGCGTGTCACGGCAATCGAGCCGGGAGCGCGCACAACTCGCGTCCGCTTCGCGCACGGCGGATCCGAAGCTGAGGTCGACGCCCGCTCTGTTGTCGTCGCCGCGGGACCGTGGGCCGGACGGCTCTTCGCGGCCCTCGGCCTCGAACCATCTCTGCGCGTCACACACCAGCAGGTGGTCTACTACCCGGCCGCCGACACAGCGCTCTGGGCTGCCGGCCGGTGTCCGATCTACATCGCGCACGGCCCCGGCGGATTCTACGGGTTCCCGGCCCACGAGCGCCCCGGGTTCATCAAAGTCGCGATCGAACTTGAAACTGCCATCGATGACCCGGACGAGCCCCTTCGCGAACCCGACCGACAGGCGCTCGCCCGGCTCAGCGAGACCGTGGCCCGGGTGTTCCGCGGCGTCCGCCCCGAACCGGCCGAAGTGGTCACCTGCCGGTACACCGAGACACCGGACCGCGACTTCATCATCGACCGGCACCCCAACCATCCAGCCATCGTCCTGGCGTCGCCGTGTTCGGGACATGGGTTCAAGTTCTCCGTGCTCTCCGGAAAGCTGGCCGGCGAACTCGCGCTCTCTCCGCCGGGAGACCACGACCCGCCCTTGTGGAACAAGAGGTTCGGGTTCACTCGCCCGGCCGAACCGGACGACCCGCTCGCGCTGGAGTGGCGCGGCTGATGGGACAGCCCCGGAGTGCTCGTCTGGCGCGTGCACGGCATGATGATCGGAGTGGATGACGACGAAGAGCAGCAGTCCGCGCCATGCGCCGTCCTGCAGATCGATGGCGTGTGGCAGGAGCTGAGCCGGCCGGCCGGACGATTTGTCGCCCGCCATCCCGAGGACGTGCCCGGATTGCTCGCGGCAGTGGAAGCAGCGGCGGATTCCGGGTCGCACGTGGCCGGCTACGTCGCGTACGAGGCTGGCGCGGCCTTCGGGCTGGCCTGCCATCCGGCCGCAGACGGCCTGCCGTTGGCGGAGTTCGTCGCCTTCGAACGGATGGCGGCGCTCGACGTACAGACACTCGCGCTGGCGGCGAGCCGCGCTCCGACACTCGATTGGCGGACCGAGACGACTGAGGACGGCCATGCCAGTGCGGTCGCCCGCATCCGCAAGCACCTCGCCGCCGGCGAGACCTACCAGGTAAACCTCACCTATCCGTTGCGCGCTGACTGGGAGGGGGAGCCGTTCGCTTTCTTCGCCCGACTCGCACGCGCGCAGCGGTCATCATGCGCGGCCTACCTTGATTTCGGCCGGCTGGTGGTCTGTTCGGCATCTCCCGAAGTGTTCTTCTCTCGCGACGGGGACCGGGTAGTCATGCGTCCGATGAAGGGGACGTCAGCCCGGGGCCGAACGCTCGCAGAGGACCGTGGCCGGACTGCGGCTCTCCGGCGCTCCCCGAAGGAGCGCGCCGAGAACCTGATGATCGTCGATATGGTGCGAAACGACCTGGGAAGGCTCGCGCGGCCGGGCAGTGTGCGCGTGGATGACCTTTTCCGCGTCGAACGGTATCCGACGGTCCTCCAGATGACATCGACCGTTTCGGCGGAGCTTTCAGTACCGCTCGCCGAGCTCTTTGGGGCGACATTCCCCTGCGCGTCCGTCGTCGGAGCACCGAAAGTACGGACTGCGGAATTGATCCGCGACCTGGAACCGGGGCCGCGCGGCATCTATACCGGTGCCGTCGGTTATGTCGGGCCGGCCCGGAAGGCCCGGTTCAACGTCGCGATCCGGACCGCAACCATCGACCGGGAGAGAAAACGGGCGACCTACGGGACGGGAAGCGGCATTGTGTGGGACTCGCGGCCGGGGCGTGAGTTCCGCGAGTGCGCCGAGAAAACCCGCGTCCTCACCGCCGGCGTCCAGCCCTTCCAGCTCCTCGAAACGTTGCGGTGGGACCCGGACGGTGGGTACGCGCTCCTGGGACGCCATCTGCGACGCCAGGCCGGGTCCGCGAAGTACTTCGGCATCCCCTACAACCGTGTGCGCATTCGCGAAGTCCTCGCCGCTGAGGCACGCGGCGATGTCCCGCTCCGGGTGCGCCTGCTCGTTTCGGAAGAGGGCGAAACCTGCGTCGAAAGTGAGCCCCTCCTTCCCAACGCCACGGAGCCGGTCCGGGTTGGCCTCTCACGGTTGCCATCCGGCGAAACCGATGTGTTTCGCTACCACAAGACGACTCATCGCCAGGCCTACGACGATGCGATGGCCTCGCGACCCGACTGTGACCAGGCCCTGTTGTGGAGGTCGGACGGCATAGTCACCGAGACAAACATTGCCAATGTCGCTGTGCAGAGGGCCGGTCTTTGGGTCACGCCGCCCGCTACAGATGGTCTCCTCGCAGGCACCTACCGCGCCGAACTCCTCGCCCAGGGGGCGCTCACCGAGGCTCACGTCACCGTTGAGGAGGTCCAGGGCGGAGTGCCGCTCGCGGTCTTCAACTCACTGCGGGGCTGGCAGCCGGCGGTGTTCGTCCCCGCCTGCGAGGTGTGACCCCCTCGGGCCGGTCGGGGGCTATTCCCAGGCGGGAGTGGCGCCGACGGTCACGGGCCGCGCCTCACCGGTCCGAATGTCGAGCAGCCAGGTCAGGAAGAAACCGCCCTGCGATTCAGGGTTCTCGTAGGTCGTGAAACTCACGAGATCCGGCGCCACCTTTCGGATGTCGCTGACGGTGAAGAACGGAATGAGCTTCCGGCTGCCGCCGTTCACGTTCGCGATCGTGATCCCGTTTCCGCCCTTCTCCGCGAACGACTCGTGCCAGATCACGGTCGCCGCACCCAGCCAGCCTGTGAGCGAGCCGTAACCGCCGCCGCCACACCTTCCGAGGACCGGGATCTGCGTGGCCCGTTCGATGCTGGAAACCGCGCCGGTCTGCAGGTCGATGATCGTTATAGCTCCCTGGAACGGGCTCGAGAGGAGGCGCTTGCCATCCTCTGACACCGCGAGTTGTCCCCAGCGAATCTCTGACCCCTCGGGTCGCTTCGCCACGATCACCCGGCTTTCACCCGCGAGGGAGACCTGGGTGAGTGCGCCTTCGTCGACGACGTAGAGCGAACCGCCATCCGGAGCCCAGGTGATGGCCCACCAGTTGTTCTTCTTGTCGGCGAAGCGGTGGATGATGCCTTCCTGGGGGTCTATCCAGCCGGTAGTCCATGAACAATCCGCGGGGCAATTCGCGTTGATGCGGACGAGCAGCCGGTTCTTCGCCGGGCTCCACGAAGTCAAGAACACCTGTGGGTACTTCGTTTCGGCGCCGGTCGCCATCTCGCGAATCGTGAGCGTGGGGACGTAGCCCACCTGGCTCCCATAGGCAGTCCACCTGCCATCGGGCGAGAGCGCGGGCGGGACATCGCCGAGCGCATCCGCGATGTCCGGGATCGAGGGGAGTTCTGCGACCGCCCCACCGCTGGTAACACGCGCCACCTTCGTGACCTGCCCGGCGGCGTTGCTTACGGTGACGGCCCTGAATGGACCGAATCCCGTTGCCGCTCCGGGGGCGGGCATAACGTACTGGGTGGCAACCCAGCCCTCGCCGAGGGCGTAGCGCCACGAATGCCCGTCGACCTCCCTGGCGGGGCCGAGAAGCCAGAGGAGGAACCCTTCTGGCACGCACGTCCGCGGGTCGCTTTTGAACGTGGTCCCCGGGGAGGGCCGGACATTGAGGCAATCGCCATCGCCGGTCTTGACCCGGTACGGCTCGGCGGCGAGCGGCCCGAACGGCATCGCCATCGGTTCTTCGATCGGGGGCTTCGGCTTCACCGGCGCGGGCGTCGGGGAGGCTGGAGGAGTCGGCGTGGGCAGCGACGGTGTCGCTGTTGCCGAGGTGCGCGGCGGGGTCTGCGCCTGGCCGCCGGTTGCTGCCAGGCCGGCAACTCCGAGGATGGCTGCGACCACCAGCGCCGACGCGCCTCCGATGACCAGCCGCTTGCGCCTCTGCCGTGCCATTGTCCTGCCTCCGTCACCTTCTGCGGATATGACCGCAAATGGCCAACTTCCTTACAGGACGCAATAGAGGCGGCGAAAGTTCCGGTAGGTCAGTCCGTCAGGGCCGAATACACGATCGACCGCAGTTCCCGCCGGATGTTGTACTGCGTCGAAGGCATCAACTGCGTCATGAAGACCACAACGAGGCCCTCGATGGGGTCCACCCAGAACGCCGTGCTGGCGGCGCCGCCCCAGGCGAATTCACCGGGAGTCCCGGATATCTGAGCCTGCGCCGGGTCCAGCGTGACAGAGAACCCGAGGCCGAATCCGATGCCGCTGAAGGTCGTTTCGGCCCAGCGGCCGAGCGCGTGGTGCATGAGGTCGGCGCCACCCGGCAGGTGGTTGCTGGTCATTAGCTCGAGCGTCTTTCGCCCGATGATCCGGGTGCCTTCGAACTCGCCTTCGTTGCAGAGCGCCTGGGCAAACCGGAAGTAGTCTGTTGCCGTCGAGACAAGCCCACCGCCGCCACTGAGGTAGGTGGGAGGCTGGAGGTAGGTGCTCGTCGCCGGGTCGTCGACGAGATTCAGGGGCGCGATCCCGCCGGTGCTTTCCAGCCGCAGCGTGCCGGCAGCGCTCACGCTGTAGTTCGCAGCGAGCCGCGACTGCTTCGCGGCCGGCACATGGAATCCGGTGTCCACCATCCCCAGCGGACCGAAAATGTTCGCCTGCAGGTAGTCATCGAACCGCTGGCCAGAAATCACCTCGACCAGGTAGCCGCAGACGTCCGTAGCGACCGAGTAGTTCCAGCTTTCGCCCGGAGAGAACTCGAGCGGCAGGCTCGCGAGAGCATCGATCATGCCCTTCAGGGTCCGGGGCTTGCCGCCAGCGTCCACCTCCAGCTCGCGGTAAGCCGCATCGACGTTCGTGCGAGCGAGGAAGCCATAGGTCAGGCCGCTCTGGTGCGAGAGCAGGTCCCGGACAGTCATCGCCCGGTTGGTTGGCCGCGTCATGAACGCCGGGTGAGTCCCCATGGTGTAAACGCGCAGGCCGGCGAACTCCGGGATGTACTTTTCGACCGGATCGTCGATCTGCATCAGCCCGCGCTCGTAGAGCTGCATCAGGGCGATCGAGGTGATGGGCTTCGACATCGAGTAGATGCGGAAGATCGTGTCGCGCTTCATCGGCGTCTTCCGGGCGATGTCGGCCAGGCCGGCCGCGGCGAAGTGGCCGATTTCGCCCTGGCGGGCGACCAGCACCAGCGTCCCAGCAAGCCGTCCTTCATCGACGTAGCGCTGGAGGTGTGCATCGAGGTAACTCAGGCGTTTCGCATCGAGGCCGAGTTCGGCGGGCGAGAGAGTCGGTTCAGCAGTGACCATTGGGTGGCTCCAGCAACATGGTTTCGCGCCCGGATGCTACCGCATGACGGCGAAGCGCTCACACCAGATTGACGATGGCGGGAAGGACTTCACCAATCGGACCGCGGATGACGGCCGCCGCGGCCCGGTCATAGGGGGTCGGCTGGGCGTTCAGGATCACGAACTTCGCTCCGGCCTGCAGCGCGTACCGCGGCAAGAGGGCGACCGGGGTGACCGTCAGCGAGGTGCCAATCGCAAGGAACACCTCGCAGCTCGAAGCTGCCGACTGGGCTCGTTCCAGGTCTTCCGCCACCAGGTTCTGTCCGAACGAGATGGTCGCCGACTTCAGGATGCCCCCGCAGGTGCGGCAGGGCGGGTCTTCCTCGCCGGCTTCCACCCGTGCGATGACGCATTCGATCGGGCCCCGTTCGCCACACCCCATGCAGACGAAATCGCGCACCGTCCCGTGGATCTCGACGAGGCGGGCGAGTGAGTTTCCTGCCTTGATGTGGAGGCTATCGATGTTCTGCGTGATGAGCGTCTGGAGTTTGCCCTTCCGTTCCAGTTCGGCGAGGGCGAAGTGCCCGGCGTTCGGCAGGGCCGCATCCACGGTGCTGCTCCGGCGGTTCTTCCAAGCGGTGACGCGGGCGTCGCGGCTGGCCATGAAGTGCTGGATGTTGGCCCGCTTCTCGGCCTCCGGGTCACGCGTCCAGAGGCCCTGAGGGCCACGGAAATCAGGGATGCCGGATTCTGTGCTGATGCCCGCGCCGGTTAGGACAACGGTGTTGCGAGAGGCCTTCAACCACCTGGCGACTCGCTCGATCGTCTCGCGTTCGTCCACACCGTCAGCCTACGGAAGATCCATACGAATGCAAAGATTTCGACATGGTAGGTTGACGTGTGCCCTATCAGGTTTCTAAGGTGCTGCTGGCGCGGAGGACTATTCCGCTCGTAGCCCTCCGCCGGTTTATTTGCCAGTACGCTCCACGCACTGGCCGAAGGCCCGATGTCCGCTCCATCGGGCCTTCTCCTTGTCCTGAGACCAAGCCAATCAGGCTTCGAACGGCAGGCGGTTGGCGGCGCTCATCACCGCCTTCAGTGAAGCAACCAGGATGTTCGGGTCCATGCCCACGCCCCAACAGAGGCCATCCGGGCTGCGGGCTTCGACATATGCGACAGCCTGTGAGTCCGCGCCCGCCGAGACGGCGTGCTCCGAGTAGTCGAGCACCTCGATCGCAAGGCCAAGGTCGCGTTGAAGCGCCTGGACGAAGGCGGCGATGGGGCCGTTGCCTTCCCCGCTCGCCGGGCGGACCTCGCCATCGATGCGGACTTCACACGTGATTCTCGTCTTCCCACCCGAGGTGGACATCTCGTGAGAGACGAGCTCCATGCGGGGAAGCTCCGGCAGGTACGCGGCGCGGAACGATTCCCAGATCGCGGCAGGCGTCACTTCGGTGCCCGAGTCCTCCGTGATCGATTGGATCGTCTTCGAGAACTCGATCTGCAGCCTCCGCGGCAGGTCGAACCCGTGTTCCGCCTTCATGATGTAGGCAACACCGCCCTTGCCGGACTGGCTGTTCACGCGGATGACGGCCTCGTAGGAGCGCCCCACGTGCTTGGGATCGATCGGCAGGTAGGGCACCTCCCAGATGCGGTACTCCTCGCCCAGGGCCTCGAAGCCCTTCTTTATCGCGTCCTGGTGCGACCCCGAGAACGACGTGTAGACCAGGTCGCCCGCATAGGGGTGCCGCGCCGGGACGGGCATGCGGTTGCAGTATTCGGCTACGCGGCGGAGACCGTCGATATCGCTGATGTCCAGCTGAGGGTCAACGCCCTGGCTAAAGAGATTCAGAGCGAGCGTCACCAGATCGACGTTACCGGTGCGTTCGCCCTGGCCGAAAAGCGTGCCCTCGACGCGGTCCGCCCCGGCCATCACCCCGAACTCAGCCGCAGCGACGGCCGTCCCGCGGTCGTTGTGAGGATGGAGGGAGAGGTAGATGGATTCGCGGTTCGGGAGGTTCCGCAGGAACCACTCGATGGTGTCTCCGTAGATGTTGGGGGTGTACATCTCGACGGTGGCCGGGAGGTTCATGATCAGGCGCTTTTCAGGCGTCGGCTGGATGATCTCTGAGACGGCTCCGCAAATTTCGAGTGCGTACTCGACTTCGGTGCCGGTATAGCTTTCGGGCGAGTACTCGTAGCGGATGTGGGTATCTGCCGGCATCGACTTTTCGAGCTTGCGGCACAGCTCGGCGGCATCGGTCGCGATCTTCGTTATTCCCGACTTCTCCTGCTGGAACACCACGCGCCGCTGCAGAACCGATGTGGAGTTATAGAAGTGGACGATCGCCTTCTTCACGCCCACGAGACATTCGTAGGTGCGTTCGATCAGTTCTGGCCGGCACTGCACGAGCACCTGGATAGTGACGTCCTCCGGGATGGCGTCCTCCTCGATCAGCTGCCGGACGAAGTCGTAGTCGGGCTGCGAAGCAGCGGGGAAGCTGACCTCGATCTCCTTGAACCCCATGAGCACGAGGGCATCGAACATGCGCCGCTTGCGGCCGGGATCCATCGGGTCGATCAGGGCCTGGTTGCCATCGCGAAGGTCCACGGAGCACCAGAGCGGCGCCGTTTCGATCTGGCGGTTCGGCCACTCGCGGTCGGGAAGACGTAGCGGAAGCGGGCGGAACGGCACGTACTTGTGAAACGGCATGGTCTTTGGCTTGATGGGTGCAGGTGGCATCGCGGTTCACTCCCGAGAAGTTGTCTGTGCTGTTCTGTCCTTTGCCGTTCGCCAAAAAAATACCCCCTGGGCGGATTCGCGCAGGAGGCATCGGCGAGCAGCAGCGGGCGCTCGCCGTCAGGTAAGAAGAAGGAGACCGAAGGCGTTCTTCAGCATTACTCCTGAATATCGGCAGCCAGAGGCGGATTGTCAAGGCTGGCAGTGTTCGGACAGGCTTCGCCCAGACGCCTACGTGCCGGCCGGCCCTACGAAGGTGATCGGCTGGCCGAGCGAAGAGAGCCCGAGCGAATGCATCAGCTCGTCGGTCTTCCAGGCCATGACGTTTCCGCCGACCATGTCGCGATAGATCCGCTCCAGGGAGCGGCCCTTCACGTAGGCGTGTGCCCCGCAGGTGCGCATGGCCCCGGCCGAGACCTCTTCGCTCATGCGGCGGAGGTGGTAGACCGTGCGCACGAGGTGCCGGGTGAACGCCTGTGGATCGTCGAACGGCGTCTCGAGCCGGTTCACGCAGTCGTAGAGGACGATCCTGCCGGTTTCGAGCCAGTGCTCCATGTTGCCGATGGCGAACTGTGCCCAGGGCTGCTCGGAGCGGTAGCCCACGCCGCCGCCTGCGTTGGTACTCGGCCCTGCGAGGTAGCCGTGGCGCTCCTTCACGTAGCCCAGGGTGAAATCAAACGCCGCCTGGGCGAGGCCGAGCCAGATAGCGAGGATGCCCAGTGCCCCGCGCGCCCGCATCTGCGTCTGGACGTTGATCACCTGGCTCTGCGCTTGCAGGACCATCCGCATCATGGCTGCGGGGATGACCAGCCCTTCGATCTTCGGGATGCGAGCGTTCTCGATGACGATGTCGTGACTGGCCGTGCCCCGAAGGCCCATCGCATCCCAGTTGTGAAGGTTGGTGATGCCCGGCGTCGAGAGCTCCGGCACGGTGAGCGCGACATCGGCCTCGTTGCCTTCGCCCCGGTCGACCGAGCCGCCGATGAGGGCGTACTTGGCGCCCTCGCTCATCGAAGCGAACCCGGCGCGGCCGTTGATGACGAGTGAATCGCCATCCTCATGGATCTTGAAGCCAGCCTGGCGGCTATCGAGCCCGCCCGTCGGGACCGAGCCGGGGCCGCAAATCAGCGCGCCGTTCCGGCCCATGTCGGCGAGGACGGCGTCCCTGCGCGCAAACGGCGGCATGCTCTCGAGGAAGCCGGCGACGATGGCGTGCATGTTGAGCGCCACGGCGGTCGAACCGTCGCCGTAGGCGACCTCCTCCATGATCCGCATCTGGCCGGCGACGCTGATCCCGAGTCCGCCAATCTCCCGGGAAAGCGCCATGGCCGGCACCTTCAGCGTGAGCAACTCATCGACGTTCTCTCGCGGGAATCGGCCTTCCCGGTCGATCTCCGCCGAGCGTTGAGCGAACTTGGTTCGCGATAGCTCGCGCACGGTCGCGATGAGTTCGATTTCCCACTGTTCCATGAAGGCACTCACTTCCGAAGGCCAGGCTGGGGCGAAAGGGTACGGGATTCGAAGTCGAACGGCATGTCAGGTTCGCGACGCGGCGCGAGCCGCTCGTTGCCTAGCGGGGCAGCGGGATCCCGAGGGCCGCTTCCAACTCGTCAATGGCACTCAGGGTCTCGTCGACCTTGATGGTGTGCATGCCGAGGGCGCGAGCGCCTTTCAGGTTCGCCCCCATGTCATCGAGGAAGACCGCCTGGTGGGGTTCGATCGAGAGCTGCTCGCAGGCGATTCGGAAGATCTGCGGCTCGGGCTTGCGATAGCCAACGATCGCCGATTCGACGATGACTTCGAAGAGGTGCGGGAGGTCGATGCCGGAAGTGCGCGTCGTAGAGGGTTCATCGCGCGCGACGTTGTTGGTGATGGCTCCGAGCTTCACTCTTCCGCGCAGATGCCGGACGACGCCGACCATTTCGGGGCGCTCGCCGAACCCCTGGAAGAACCACTCCATGAAGCCCTTCCCGGTCGCCGCGGTCTCACACCCCGCGATGTGGCGGTCGAATTCGCCTGCGAAGTCGTCGCGTGTCAATTCGCTGCGTTCGAATCGGGACCAGGGGCCGTCTTCCGGCCCGAAGATGGCGATGCGGGCCGCGTCGGAAATGCCCTGGTCGGCGCAGAATTGCTTGATGCGGGTGACCGGGGAGTGGGTAAGCACTCCACCGATGTCGAAGATGGCTGCTTTGTACTGGCTCACAACATCCATGGTAGAGCGTTGGACGGCCAGCTTCACCAGCCGCTACGCGTTGACGCCGAGTTCCTTGCGAATGAGCTCACAGATCTCGAACGTTGGACCTTCAGCCTGGAGCGTCCCCTGCATCTTGTTGATGGTCACGGCGATGCTGAGGTTCACATCGGGGTCGGCGAAGGCAATCGACCCGCCCGCGCCGGGGTGGCCGAACGCCGTCTCGCGAGGCCCGGTGGCGCCATGCATACCCATCGTCTTCCCACCGTTGAAGAACCCGATACTCTTGCGAATAGGCATGAATATGACCCGGTCCGGGGTGTCGACCTGGACCCGGCTCATCTGGGCGATGCGCTCCGGCGAGACGAGCCGCACGCCTCCGACCTCGCCGCCGTTGGCAAGCGCCGCATACATCCGGGCGAGTGCCCGGGCGGTGAAGTGGCCGTTCGCCGAGGGGATGCAGGCCTTTCGAACTTCCATCGAGTTCCAATCGAGGGCGCCGGTCCGGGGCATGGCCTTGAAGAAGTCGTGGTCGTCGGGCAGGTTCGCCATGGGGTTCATCGCTGCCTGCTCCGGCGTCGGCTCGGGCGGGCTCTGGAGCCATGCCAGCCGGTCTTCGACACCATCTGGGATGCCAACGTACATCTCGCCCTGGATCCCGAGCGGCCCGGCGATCTCCTCCTGGATGACGTCCTTGATGTGGCGGCCGCTTGCGCCCTGGACGATGCCGCCGACCACCCAGGCATAGGTAATCGCGTGGTAACCGGTCGACGTGCCCGGCTCGTACGCCGGCGTCCCGCTCGCGATAAAGTCGATTGCCCGGTCCCAGTCGAGCGCGACCTCATTCGGCGGCGCAGCGTGAAGGCCCGACTGGTGGCTCATCGCCTGCGCGACGGTGATCCGCTCTTTCCCGTTGGCGGCGAACTCGGGCCAGTATTCCGAAACCGGGGCGGCGTAATCAATGACCCCGCGGTCTGCGAGGATGTGGAGCGCAGTCGCTGCCACTCCCTTCGTGGTGCTGAAGCTGGGAAAGAGCGTGTCCGCCTGCACCGGCCGGGAGTCCTCCGGCCCGATCTCACCCGCCCATGCGTCGACGATCATCTCGCCGTTGCGGTATGCGCAGACCTGCGTACCCAGCTGCGTGCCTCTCTGGATCTGGTCGAGGAGGAGGGCGCGAACTTTTTCGCTGAGTGCAGACACGGTGGTCGTCAAGGCGGAGCTCCGATGAGTTGAGTTGTGGATAACTCTACCGGAACTTCGGATTGCGACGGTTAGCACGGCCGGGAGACCCCGCCTCAACCTAAGCGACGTGAAAGGCGACCAGGCCGAGGGGGCCAAAATCGGCGACGACCTCATCCCCGGGAACGATGTCGAACGGATCGATGTACGAGCCGCAGATGATACGGTCGCCCGCCTGCAGCGCTTCGCCGTTTTCCGCGAGGACGTTGGCGACATGGGCGACGACCTCGGCGAGGTCCTCAGGGTAGCGGCCCGGCAGACCGCTTCGGACAGGCGCTCCATTGAGCTTCACCGCCGGGAACCCTTGCGCGACCAGCCCAGAAGCGGCCGCGAGCGGGAGTTCGCTGCCGAAGAGCACACCGTCATGGAGGATGTCACTGGCGAGCAGCGCATCGAGCGGCGAAAGCGGTTTCGCCGCGTCTACGAACTCGATGGCCGGCGCCACGGCCGCGATGGCTGCCCGCGCATCATCCAGATCCGCCCCGGCCGGGACATCGGAAGCGAGCCGCACGGCGACTTCGGCTTCGATGCGAGGCTTCGAGCCCGCCGGCGGCCGGTATGGCTGTCCTTGCGGGAGGACGCGCCGGCCATCAAGCCAGCCGACAAGCGTCGCACCGAGGCCCAGGCGCTGCTGGGCAGCCGGATCGTTTATCCCGATCTTCCAACCGACCCGTGGCATTCCGGAGTCAAGGGCGCTGCGGAATGCGGCGAGTTGGCGAGCCATGCCGGATGCGATGAGTGGGCGGGCAGATTCAGGTTGACTCATGGCCAGGGATTTTACGTTGCTCTGTCCCGTGGCGGCTCTCCCGGCGGTGATTGGAAGCGAAACACGTGCCGAAGATCCTGGGGACGACCTGGGGGTAACTCGTGAAACTACGGTATCTGGTCTCGCTCACGTTCGCAGGGGGCCTTCTGCTTGGGGCCTGCGGGGGAGACGACGACGACGACGACGACGGGGACAGTGGCTCGCGCGCGGAGGCGACGGCGACGACAAGCGGAGACGCGACGAAGGCGTCGGCGGACGGTTCCCCGACTGTCGCGGCGGGGAAGACCGCCGAGCCGACAAAGCCTTCGGCCACGACGGAGACGGCCGACTCGATCTTCGACCGCATCGCCGCTGAGTCGATCACCAAGACCTACCAGGCGACGTACGACGTCGAGCTCGACATGCAGGGCCAGAAGCAGAAAGGCACGGCAGTGGTGGCCAGCAAGCCACCGAAGCTGGCCTCCCAGATAAAGCTGACCCTCCCCGGATCGGGTGACTTCATCCTCACGGTCATCCAGGACGGCACGACGACGTACTTCTGCAGCAACTTTGGTCTCGGCGGCTCGTGCTCGAAGGACAACAGCCTCGGCAGCGGCGGCGTCGACGTGAAGAAGGCTATCGACGAGGCACGGAAAGGGACCGACGTGAAGGAGCTGCCGAAGCAGACCATCGCCGGACGAACGGCACGGTGTTTCGAGACGACGCCCAGCACCGGCGCCTCAAAGAGCACCTTCTGCCTCGATGAGAAGGACAGCATCATGCTTTCCTTCGCGACGGGCGGAGTGAAGATGACCGCGACCCAGGTCAGTAACTCGGTCGACGACAAGCTGTTCGAGCTGCCGTATCCGGTCAGCTGATTCTCATACCGCCGCGGCGCTCAGAACGAAGCCTGGCGCGCGCGTCCGCTTCCGCCATCGAGAGTCACGGCCCGACGTGCCGGGCACGCTTCGAGGTGGTCGTTGACCATGCCGACGCTTTGCATGAATGCGTAGCAGATGGTGGAGCCCACAAAGGTAAACCCGGCACGCTGGAGAGCGCGGGAAAGGGCATCGGATTCGGGCGTCTTCGCGGGTACGTCGCGCCAGGACGAAGGAGCCGCCCGGAGCAGCGGCGCGCCGCCAACGAACGACCAGCCGAATCGGTCGAACGTGCCGTGGTCTTCCTGGACCCGGAGGAACGCACGCGCATTCTGCACTGCGCCCGAGATCTTGAGGCGATTGCGGACGATGCCGGAGTCTTGGAGCAGCTCAGCGACCTTCTGGTCCCCATAGCCTGCCACGACGACGGGGTCCCACCCATCGAAGGCGCGCCGGAAGTTCTCACGCTTGTTCAGGATCGTCGACCACGAAAGGCCGGCCTGGAAGCCCTCGAGCATGAGACGCTCGAAGAGCTCAGCGTCATCGTGGCAGGGGACCGCCCACTCGGTGTCGTGGTAGGCGGCCATGAGCGCGTCTCCGGGGCCCCAGCAGGTCTCGAACTTCTCAGGCAGCGGCATGGACACAGCGTAGCAGCCCGGAAGCGTCACGAAATCGAGGCGCCACCGGACGGCGGTGCTCTCCGCCGCCAGCAGCACATCGCCAGCGCTGTGTCCGCACTTCCGATAGCTATAACGCTCGAGGCGCGCGAAAGGTTCCTCTTGCGTGAACTACTTCACGCAGGAACTTAGCCGAGAACCTCGAAGAGCTTGTGCGACTTGAGGAAGGGATTCTCTTTGTAGCTCGCATAGCTCTCGCCGCGGTGTCCGGCGGTGAAGTTATCGGACGTGATCCATGCCTCGAAAGAGGCCTCATCCGTGAACCGGCTAAGGACGACGTATTCGCCCCGGTCCGGGAGGGCAAGCAGCTCGGTGGAGATGAAACCGGGGAAGGTATCGACGGCGCCGACGCGGGTCATCCACGTCTTCTCGAAGCCCTCACGGGCTTCTGGCGGCAGGGAAATCGGGAAATATGAAATGACAGCCATGGGTGTGCGGCCCCCCAATCTGATGAGTAAGGAATTCAGGATAGCGCAGCGCGCCGAACGGTGAGTTCGGCCCCCATAGTCGCCGCCTCAGTTCACCCGGCGTTCGACGCCCTTCCAGTACTGCTCGCGGATGATGAACTTCTGCAGCTTCCCGGTGACGGTGCGGGGCAGGCTCTCGACGAAGTCGACCGATGTCGGGCAGCGGAAGTGGGCCAGGTGTTCGCGGCTGAAGGCGATCACTTCTTCCTCGGTCGCGGTCATGCCCTCGCGAAGGACGACGAGCGCCTTGGGCGTCTCGCCCCATTTTTCGCTGGGCACCCCAATGACGGCACACTCGAGCACTGCGGGATGCTTGTAGAGCGCCGCCTCGACTTCGGGCGAGGAGATGTTTTCGCCGCCGGAGATGATGACGTCCTTCTTGCGGTCGACGATGTTCACGTTGCCGAATTCGTCCCAGACGCCGAGGTCACCGCTGTGGAAGAAGCCGCCGTAGATGGCCCGCGCGGTCTCTTCGGGCTGTTCCCAGTAGCCCTTGAGGACGACGTTCGAGCGGGCGCAAACCTCGCCGACGGTCTCGTTGTCCATCGGGACAGGGTTGCCTTCGTCATCCAGCACCTGGATGTCGACGCCGATGGCTTCGACGCCGGCACGCGACCGGCGCTGGTAGTCCTGGCCCTCCGGGTTCTGGTGATCCGGCCCCGAGACGGTGAGGATCGGCGCTGTCTCGGTGAGGCCATAGATCTGGATGAACTCCCAGCCGAGCTCCTTCTCGAGGCGTTCGATAAAGGCCGCCGGTGGCGGCGCGCCCGCGACGACAAACCGCGGACGGGTGGTTGCCCGGTAGCTGGTCTTGTCCGGGAAGTTCAGGACGGTGCTGAGGACGGCCGGGGCCATGCAGGCGAACGTGATCTGCTCGTCCTGGATCATCTGGTAGATGTCGGCGCCGACCACTGCCCGGAGGACGACGTGAGTTGCGCCCATGGCGGTGATGGCGAATGGGCCACCCCAGCCGTTGGCGTGGAACATCGGCAATGTCCACATCTCGCGGTCTTCATGGCGAATGCGAAGGTGGGCGATGAAGTTGTAGGCGTTGATGTACACGTTGCGGTGGGTGAGCATCACGCCCTTGGGCCGGGCCGTCGTGCCGCTTGTGTAGTTGATCGAGGTTACGTCGTTCTCGTCCTGTTCGACGTGGGGGGTGGCCGTCTTCGGCTGGTTCGAAACGAGCACGTCCCAGTCGATCCAGCCGGCGGGTGTCTCGTGGCCGGCGCGCGGATCCGCAGCGATCCAGTGTTCGACCGACTTCAGGCTGGGCCGGATCTCATCGATGACCCCCGTGAACTCGTAGTCGACGAGGACGGCCTTCACGCCGGCGTGGTTGATGATGTACTCGTGGTCGCTTGCCACCAGGCGGTAGTTGAGCGGCACGAGGATGGCGCCGATCTGCGTGACGCCGTAGTAGCTCTCAAGGAAGTAGTGGGAGTTGGGGCTGAGGATACAGACCCGGTCGCCCGGCTTGATGCCGAGAGCAAGGAGCGCGTGGCCGAGCTGGTTGCACCGCTCCTGGTACTCCCGGTAGGTGAAGCGTTTGCCGCCATCGACGATGGCTTCCTTGTTCGGGTAGAGCTTCGCGGCGCGACGCAGGAAATCGTTCAGGAGCAGGGGGACTTCCACGGGTGGCCTCCGGGACTTTGGTGAGTGCGGAAGCGATTCTACCAAGCACAGAAGGGAGACGGGAGGAGCAGGACCGCGCTATGCCCGCCCTCCCGAGGCGAACTTCGCAACCTCCTGGCAGAGGGCCTCGACGCCGCGGCGCGCGACGGTGATCTGCGGCAGGTCTCGCGGGCGGTTCTCGGTATAGGACTGCGACACGCGGTGCGGAAGCTGCGTGGACGCCCAGACGACGAGGAGCTGGGCCCATTCGAGGTCCGGGAGCGCCGTCTTTGTGCTTGGGCTGGCGTTCAGGCCGTCGATAATCCGGACCTCGACCGGCGATCCGGCCAGCGCCGCGCGCAGCTCGACGTGCGCGGCCTTGCTCCCGCCGAGCAGGAGGATTCGCTGCAGGCCGCGAGCGGCGCAGGCCTCAAGCATCGCCTTCACTGCCCGGCGCGTGTTGGAACCACCGCAAACGCAGCATCGATCCCGCGTCGTCGTGACTATCGGCATCGGGGGCGTTCCGACCGCCGCAATGCAGGCGGCATCGGAACACACCGGTATCACCTTTGCCCAGAGCACTTCCCGGGCGCGAGGCAGCTTGGAGTCAGCCATCCGTTGTTTGCCGGCGCGGGTGAGGCCGGCCTCGGCGAGTACCACCATCGCCTCTACCCGGCTGCGCCGATCGACGATGCCTTCGCTCTCCAGCCACTCGTCGATGCCGGTGTCGGCTGCCATGTGTGGACTACGTTAGCAGGAGGCAGAACTCTGTCGCCTACCGGCCGGTAGGGATGTATCCTCTCCCACGCTGGGGCGAGCTTGCGCCCACACCCATCCGGAGAACGCCGCAAATGAAAGTCAAAGTCAACACCGACATGTGTGAAGGCCATGCGAAGTGCCAGGGCGCCGCACCGGAGGTCTTTCGCGTAGGTGACGACGACGTGAGCGTCGTCCTCGTCGAGGAAGTCTCGAAGGACCTCGAAGAAAAGGTCAACCGGGCGATCCGCCTTTGCCCCCGGCAGGCGATCGCCTGGGTGAAGTAAGCACGCTCCACTGCCCTGCCGGATCCCACCGGGACCCAAGAACTCGTCAGCCACGCATGAGAACCGGACATCCGGGTTCTCGCACAACTCAGAGGTAAGCCACACATGACCGCTCCCACTGCACCGATCAACCTCAACGACCCGGAAATGTTCATGGAGGGCCGCCACCACGAGGCGCTCCGCCTGATCCGGAACTCGGACCCCGTTTACTGGAACGAGGGTGGCGACAACTGGAACGGCTTCTGGGCGATTACGAAGTACGAAGACGTCCGCTTCATCTCGCGCAATCCCGAGTTGTTCATCTCCAGCAAGGGCATCGCCGGCCCCGGAATCCGGCCTGAAGCGCTGGCGGAGATGATGCAGAACGACCCGGCCAACGCCGCCCAGGCTACCGGCGGTAACGCCAGCGTGATCACCATGGACCCTCCTCGCCACGTGAAGATGCGTCTCCTTGTGAACAAGGGTTTCACGCCGCGCGCCGTCAACGCGCTCGAACCGGAGATTCGCAGGATTACGAACGTGGTCCTCGACAAGATCGCGGGCACCGGTGAATGCGACTTCGTCCTCGAAGTCGCCAGCCAGCTCCCCCTCGCCGTCATCTGCGGGATGATGGGCCTGGAGCAGAAGGACTGGCCGCTCATGTTCGAGCTGACGAACAAAGTCCTCGGCTCCGGCGACCCCGAATACCAGACCGACATCCCCGAGGCCGAACGCGGCACGGGCGCGGCGGCACGCCTGACCGCTATGACCGGCTTCGCCACGATGTTCGCCTACTTCCGTGAACGGCTCGAAGAGCGCCGCGCCAACCCCCGCGAGAACGACCTCATCACGCTTCTCCTCGAATCGGAGATCGACGGTGAGAAGCTGAGCGAAGGAGACCTGCTCGCGTTCTGTTTCCTGCTCATCGTCGCCGGTAACGAGACCACCCGGAACGCCATCTCCGGCGGCCTCCAGGTGCTGTGCGAACATCCGGAGGAGAAAGCGAAACTCCTGAAGGACATGTCGCTGCTGGACAGCGCGATCGAGGAGATCCTGCGCTGGGTTTCGCCGGTGCACCACATGGCGCGGACCGTCACGGCGGATGTCGAGATCCGGGGGAAGACTTTGAAGGCCGGTGACCGGCTGATCATGTGGTATCCCTCGGTGAACCGGGACGAGGAGATGTTCGTGGACCCCTACCGGTTCGATATCACGCGCACACCGAACGACCACCTCGCTTTCGGTATCGGAGAGCACTTCTGCCTCGGCTCGGGCTTCGCGAAGAAAGAACTGAAAGTCATGTTCCAGGAGCTCTTCCGCCGCTTCCCGGATATCGACCTGGCCGGCCCCCCGGAGCGACTGCGGTCCAACTTCATCAACGGGGTGAAGCACCTTCCGGTGAAGTTCACGCCCGAACGGTAAGAGGTCCCGTGTAAGAGATCCCGCGGCGAGATGTCTAACTGCCAAACCACCGGGAGTTAGACACCAATGAACCGCTTCAAAGCCCTCGTCCTTGCTGCCGCCGCGGCCATCCCCGCGGCCAGCATCCTGGTTGCCGCCGCAGCCGGCCCGAACCTCATTACCAACGGGAACTTCTCGAACGGCGTGGCCGGCTGGGACAACTTCTCGGGCAACCCGCAGCCGCAGAACGGCGCCATGGCAGTGACCAACAACTACCAGGGCACGGGCAATTCGTACTACAGCGGCTGGTATTGCGTCGGCGGCATCCAGGCCGGGACGCAGTACACCGTGAGCACCAAGGCGTTCGTGGAAGCAGCCTCGCCGGCTAACACCGGGGCAGGCATCGGACTGCACTACTACGCATCGAACGATTGCAGCGGAAGCAACCTCCTGACCGGCGGTGGGCTCCAGTACGGCGGGTTCACGGCTGGCCAGCGAGGCCTCTGGATCACGCTCGGCTTCAACGAAGTCGCGCCGGCCGGCGCCCATTCAGTCCGCGTGCGGGCGACCGCCGTGAAGCACCCGAACCCGTCCAACAGCAGCATCCCCGGCATCCATGTCGTTCTCTTCGATGACGTGTACTTCGGGGAAACCACGATCGCCACTCCGGCCCCGGTCAACACCCCGACGCCGCCGGTCACGGTCACGCCAGTCGCGGAGCCGGGACAGGATGCTCCGAAGGACGAACCGAAGGGAGACGTGCCGCCGGCGCCGAGCGACGTAGCTACGCCGATCGAAGAGCAGACCGCCACGCCGGCCCCGAAGCCCGCAGACAACCCGGGTAACGGTGGCGGGACGAACCCCGGCAAGCAGACGACCGAGCCGGACTCGCCGAAGCAGGAGCCGGAGCCGGTGCAACCGCAGACCTCGACCGAAGACGGTGCGCCGCTGCCGCCGGCCACAGGCACGGGCGCCGCGCACAGCGGAATGCAGGCCCAGATGCTGCTCCTCGTCGGGGCCGGCACAGTCTTCCTCGGGCTGGTCGGCGGGGCATTCGCCACACGCCGCCGCCGGTAACTCGACCTTCGACAGATCAGACGCCCTCTCCGTTCAGAACGGAGAGGGCGTTCGGCGTTTCCAGCATCGGCGGCGTCGCGCAGACGCTCCGGCCTGCCGGTCCCCGCGAGTGCCTCTACGGGAAGCGGTTGAACCAGAGCAGGCTCAGCCCACCCGCGGCGAGGACGAGCATGGCTGCCGCGGCGGCGAAGCCAACTGTGATCTCCGTTGTCTCGATGTCGTAGCCGATCCTGGAACCGAGGTCCTCGTAGATGGACTCGAGATCGTCGGCGGACGGGGCGGAGAAGAACTTACCGCCGGTCGTGGCTGCGATCTCCTGCAAGGTGTCCTCGTCGGGGGGGACGTTGATGGAACGCTGTCGACCCTGGCTATCAGTGACGACGGCCACGCCATCTTGCGTGCCGAGAGCGATGGCGAAGATAGGGATGCCGAGTTCCTTCGCCTGCTGCGCGGCGTCGATGGGGTCCGTCTGGCCCAGGGTGTTCGCGCCGTCGGAGAGCAGGATCATGATCACCGGCGAATCCTCCGACTGTCCGCCGTCAAGGCCACCCTTTGAGGACGGAGTCGCAGCGATGGCTTCCGGATCGAGTTGGGAGGCGGCGATACCTTCGACGATACCGTCGCCCATGGCGGTGCCACCGAGGGGCTTGAGGGCATCGATGGCCGCTTCGACGACGGCCTTTTCCGTTGTCGGTGCGACGACCGTCCGGACGCCGGCGGAGAAAGTGACGAGGGCTATGCGAAAGCCCTCGGGGAGTTCGTCCACCATGGTATGGGCCGCTTCCTGGGCTGCGGCCATCCTGGTGGGCTCGATATCGGTCGCGGTCATCGACCCGGAGATATCGGTGACGAGGACGACCGTGGCTTCTTCTTTCGGCACCTTGTGTTCGAGTTCGGGCCTGGCGAGCGAGGTGAGCAAGGTCGCCAGGGCGAGCAGCCCGAGCACAGCGGGGATGTGGCGCCGCCAGCCCGGTGTCTTTTCGACGACGTTGGCGAGCAGATCCAGGTTCGTGAAGCGGGCGGCGTACTTCGGCCGCCGGTATTGCGCCAGGACATAGAGCGCAACTGCGAGGGGCACGAGCCAGAGGGAGAGCAGGGCGAGAGGCCAGGCGAAGCTCATCGGGCAGTTCCTTTCGCGTTGAGAAAGCCGGCAAGCGTGCGCAACCAGTCGCCGCGCGTGGAGAGGACAACGTGTTGTGCGCCGGCCCGGGCGAGCATCCCGGCCACCTCCGCACGGTCCTGGACGGCGGCGTTCGCGAACCGCTCTCGCAACTTCTTCGAACGCGTATCCACCCGCAGCTGGCGACCGGTTTCCGGATCGACCAACCAGAGTTCGCCGACGTCGGGGATTTCCTGTTCGCGAGGGTCCTGGATCTCGACGGCGATGACCGAGTGACGGCCCGCGAGCTCGACGAGGGCACTCGACCAGTCTCGCGGGCCGCGGAAGTCCGAGATGATGACAACCAGTCGCGAACGCCGAGCCATCCGGTTGAGCGACTGGATGGCCGAGCCGAGGGAGGTGGCTCCGCCTCCTTCAGCCGTGGGCTCCTCGCGGAGCAGGGTGAGCAGTCCGAGCATGCCCTTGCGGCCCTGTCCGGGCGGGATCATTCGGGCGTGTTCATCGCCGAAACTCAACAGGCCAAGGGCGTTGCCGTGGCGCGTCGCAACCTGGCCGACGGCGACGGCGACGCCCTCGGCGACATCGTACTTCCGGCGGTCGGCGGTACCGAACCCCATCGATGGCGACGTGTCGAGCATCAGCCAGGTGGTGAGCACCCGGTCGGCGACCTGGACGCGAACATGCGGGACGGTAGTCCGGGCTGTGACGTTCCAGTCGATCTGGCGGACGTCGTCGCCGGGCTGGTATTCGCGTACCTGCGCGAGTTCGGTACCCAGGCCGAGTGCCTTCGAGCGATAGTCGCCGGAGAGCATGCCATTCATGCGGCGCCCGATGGTGATATCGAGCGCCCGGAGGATGGCATCCGGCATGGGGCCGGGTCCGGGCTTATCCGCGGTCCGCACGAGACGGAGCGTTGGAGTGCTCACGCGCTCAACTCCTGGGCCAGTTCGATCCGCGGCTGGGGGACCGCTTTGAGGGCTGCCTCGAGGATGAGGTCCGACGTCACACCGTCGGCAAGCGCCTGGTAGGTCAGCACGAGCCGATGCCGAAGCACGTCTTTCGCCAGGTCGTAGACATCGGATGGGAGGACGTAGCGGCGGCCGCGGAGGAGGGCCAGTGCCCGTCCGGCATGGACGAGGTTGATGCTGCCGCGGGGGCTCGATCCGAACGCGATGTGCGGGGCGTGCTGGGCGATGCCGTACTTCGCCGGGTGGCGAGTCGAATTCGCGAGCGCGATTGCATACTCGGCGACGGCACGGTCGACGTAGAGATCGGCGGCGAGCCGCTGGAACCGCTCGAGTTCTTCGATTGGCAGCACCTGGTTCACTTCGGCGGGGCGCTGCAGCGACCGCTGCACCACGACCATCTCTTCTGCCGGGATGGGGTAGTCGACCAGAACCTTCATCATGAACCGGTCGACCTGGGCTTCGGGGAGCGGATAGGTGCCCTCGGACTCAATGGGGTTTTGCGTCGCCATGACGAGGAAGGGACGTGGCACGGGGAAAGTCTGGAGCCCGATGGTGACCTGGCGTTCCTGCATGACTTCGAGAAGGGCAGATTGGACCTTCGCGGGGGCCCTGTTGATCTCGTCCGCGAGGAGGAGATTGCAGAACACGGGGCCGCGTTCGGTCTCGAAGGTGCCGTGATCCGGGCGGTAGATGCGGGTGCCTACGAGGTCGGCCGGGACGAGGTCCGGGGTGAACTGAACGCGCTGGAAGCTGCCGCCGAGGACATCGGCGATCGTCTTGACGGTGAGCGTCTTGGCGAGCCCGGGTACGCCCTCGATGAGGAGGTGACCGCTGGAGAGGAGGGCGACGAAGACACGCTCGAGCATCGCCTCTTGACCGACGATCACTCGCTTGATTTCGAACATCGCGGCCTCGAGGGTGGCGCGGGCATCGGTAACGTCAGTTCCGGCGGGAGTCTGGTTCTGCTCCAAAGTGGGGCCTCTTTCGGGAAGGGAGGGATGACAGCACAAACGTGCCCGAAGCGTGCCCAAGCGAAGGTAAATTATTGGAAGCGCTTTACGTGGGCCCAGCCTGTGAAGAAAGGTGTGCCTTTGTTGAACACCGGGGTGGCGCTGATGCCGTACCTTACCGTACTCTATCGACCGTGCGGTAAATGCCCCAATCCAATGTCGCTCTAGGAGGCCGGCCATGACCACCGACGCTTCTGCTCCGCTTTCGCTCGAGACGATTAATCTCGGCGACGAACTGCTTTTCGAGTCGGGCCGCTCGCACGAGGCGTTCAAGATCCTGCGCCGCGAGAACCCGATCAGCTGGAACTCCGGTAACGAGATCGCCAAAGGCTGGTGGAACATCGTCCGCTACGCGGACGTTCTCCAGGTTTCACGCAACCCCCAGATTTTTTCCTCGGAGCGCGGCATCGTCGCTTTCGAGGCAGTGAACGAAGAGGATGCGACGGCAGCCGCCACCGGCAACGGCAAAATGCTCATCACGATGGACCCGCCGCGGCACGTGAAAATGCGGCGGCTCGTCAATAAGGCGTTCACCCCCCGCGCGGTCGCACTCTGGGAGCCGAAGATCCGCGAAACGACGAATACGCTCCTCGACCAGATCGCAAAGAAGGGCGAGAGCGACTTCGTCATCGATGTCGCCTGCAACATCCCGCTCGCTGTCATCTGCAAGATGCTTGGCGTGCCGGAAGAGGACTGGCCGACCATGTTCAGGTTGACCAACAAAGTGCTTGGCCCCGGAGACCCCGAGTACCAGACCGACGTGCCGGAAGAGCTTCGCGGCACCCAGGATGCCGCGCGGATCACCGGGAATATGGGCACGATGGAGATGTTCGGGTACTACGCCCAGGCGCTGCAGAGCCGGCGCATCAAGCCCACGGACGACATGATCAGCATCCTCGCCGACTCCGAAATCGAGGGGGAACGGCTGAGTGACGAGGACATCCTCTGGTTCTGCTTCCTGCTCATTCTCGCGGGCAACGAGACGACCCGGAACGGCATGTCCGGCGGGCTCCTCTCGCTCTGCGAGCACCCTTCGGAAAAGCAGCGGCTGCTGAACGACATGTCCCTCTTGCCCGGGGCGATCGAGGAGATCCTGCGCTGGGTGTCGCCGGTCATGCACATGGCCCGTTATGCGCTGGAAGACACGCAGATCGCGCACCAGGCCGTCAAGAAGGGCGAACGCGTCGTGATGTGGTATCCCTCCGTGAACCGGGACGAGACGGTCTTCCCCGACGGCGATGTGTTCAACATCACCCGTTCGCCGAACGACCACCTGGCGTTCGGCATCGGGGAGCACTTCTGCCTGGGAGCGGGCTTCGCCAAGCTCGAACTCCGGGTCCTGTACGAAGAGCTGTTCCGGCGCTTTCCGGATATCGAGCTGGCCGGACCCGTACAGCGCCTTCGCTCGAACTTCATCGGCGGGATCAAGCATTTGCCCGTGCGGTTTACGCCGGAGAACTAGACCCTTCCTGCACGTCTCCAGACTGTCTGGACAGGATTCCATAGCGAGGCGCCTCAGAAGTCCCCGTAGATGAGGCTGCCGTCTTTCAGCGTCGCTTCGACGCGGATGGATTGGATGTCTTCAAGCGAGACTTCTGTGGGGTCGTCGCTGAGGATGACCAGGTCCGCGAGCTTGCCGGGCGCAAGCGAGCCTTTCTCCCGGTCTTCGAAGTGCGCAAAGGCAGCGTCGAGGGTGACCGCGCGCAATGCCTCCTCGACCGTCACCGCCTGGTCTGGTCCGAGCAACTCGCCTGAGCGGGTCCGCCGGGCGGCGGCACTCCAGACCAGGCGCAGGATATCGGGCGGGACAACCGGCGAGTCGTTGTGGATGTTGAAGCGCAGACCGCGACGCCGGGCAGAACGCATCGGGCTGATGCGCGCGGCCCGCTCCGGACCCATGACCACATCGCGGTGATAGTCGCCCCAGTAGTAGACGTGCGAGGCGAAGAACGACGGAAGGATGCCAAGCGTGGCCATGCGGTCGAGCTGGTCCTCGCGGACCGTCTGGGCATGGACCATCACGGGTCGGCGGTCCGTCGACGGGTGGATGGCGGCGGCTCGCTCCACCGCTGCGATGAATTGGTCGGCGGCGGCATCGCCGTTGCAGTGCGAAAGCACCTGCCAGCCGTTCGCGAACGCTTCTTCCACGACGGCATTGGCACGCTCATCCGGCATCGCCGGGTAGCCGCGATAGTCCGGCAGCTGTCCCTCCGGCGTGGTGTGATACGGCTTCGTGAACCAGGCAGTCTTGCCCTGGGGAGAGCCATCGAGCATGAGCTTCAGACCGGCATTCCTGAAGCGGCCCTGGTAGGCGCCGGCCGGTGCCCCGGAGAGCATCACGCCCGCCTGTGCCCAGAACGCGTACCCCGCGACATCGATGCGCAGCCGCCCTGCGGCGGCGGCCTCCTGGAGGAGCGCCTGTTCCGCGGGGAACATCGCACCTTCCTGGGCGGTGGTGATGCCCTGGGAGGCGTAGATGCGCTGAGCTTCTTCGAGCGCTGCCAGCTGGTCTTCGCTGGAAGGCACTGGGATGACGCCGGTGGAGAACGCGGCCATGGCGTTCTCTTCGAGCACACCGTTGGGCTCGTTCGTGCCGTCCGCCCGGCGAATGATGCCGCCCGGTGGGTCGGCTGAGTCCGCGCCGATGCCGGCCAGTGCGAGGGCGAGGCTGTTCGCGGATACCAGGTGCCCGGAGACGTGGGTGAGGTGGATGGGGTGCTCTCGCGAGACCCGGTCCAGGTCGTCCCGCGTGGGGTGCCGGCCCTCGGCGAGGAACGCAGGGTCGTAACCTCGCCCGCGCACCCAGCCGCCGGGTGGGATCCTCCGCCCTCGAATGAACGCCCGAAGCGTATCCAGGAGAGATGGGATGTCGACGACCTCCCCGACCGGCGGGCCGGCGAGGTTCGCCGAGTGCAGGCTGTCGGCGACCTTGGCGAGGTGGCCGTGACCATCGACGAACCCGGGAAGCAGCGCTCGCCCGGCGAGGTCGGTGACCTCGGTTGCCGGGCCGCGCAGGGCGAAGACCTCGGCGGAAGTGCCGGCGGCGGCGATCCTCCCTCCGGAGACAGCGACGGCCTCGGCACGAGGCATGCCCTCTTCCATGGTCAGGATCGGGCCGTTATGGAAGATGCGGTCGGCAGGTGACGCCACGGGAGCTCCTTCGGCGGGACGGCGCCGGGCACGAAGAATCCCGGCCAGCCGGCCACTTCGTCAACCCCCGATTGGCCCTGCGGCGAGAAGCCGCGCGTTTGCTATCCTCGATGGGTGACAACGATGCCGTCGAAGAAGATCGAGCACTGGCGCAACGAAATCGACCGCGTGGATGAGGATCTGCTGCGCCTCTTCAACGAACGCGCCCACTACGCGATCGAAATCGGCCTCGAGAAGCGGCGCCTGGGCTTGCCGATTGAAGTTCCTGAACGGGAGGCCGCCATCATCCGGCAGGCGATCGCCCACAATCATGGTCCGCTCGATGGCGACGCCATCAGGCGGCTCTTCGAGGCAGTGATTGCCGAGAGCACGACGGCCGAAAGCGCGATGCTGGAGGGGTAACGGCTTACTGTCGGCCGGCGGGCGCACCATCCGGGGGTCTCGCGGCTCAAGCGCCGGCCTCCCGGGCTGGACGAGCGAACAGCACCGCCACGGCGGCGAGGTAGGTGACAACGGCCGTTACGGTGAACGGGATGGTGTAACCGCCGGTCTGGTCTTCCAGGAAGCCGACGCCGATGGGGCCGATGCCGCTACCGGCCTGGCCGGCGAACGAGATGAGCCCGAACACGGCGCCGAACGAGACCATCCCGAACAGTTCGCCGACAAGCAGGGACTGCATCATGTAGATGTTGCCGATGGTCAGGCCGAAGACGAGCGTCAGCGCCCAGGTGGCGGCGACGTTTTCGATGTGGACGATCAGTAAGACGGCCGTCGCCTGGACAACGAAGAGGACCACTGTGAGCATGCGGCGGTCGACGCCATCCGCGAAAATGCCGACCACGAGGCGAGCGATGATGCTGCCGAAGGCGGTGACACTAATGGTGAAGGCCGCCTCGCTGCGCGACCCAAGCCGCTCTTCGAGGAAGTTCACCTGATGGATGATGTAGCCCGTCTGTGCGACGAGGACGAGCAGAAAGGCGATCAGGATCGCCCAGAAGCCGACCGTCTTCATCGCCTCTGGGCGCGTCCAGAGGCGGTACTGGGCGGCCATGGCGGGCGTCGCGGCAGCCGTCTGGATGGCGTCCGCTGAGTCACCGTCGGGATGAAGGCCCATCTGCGCCGGCTCCCAGGCAACCAGCGCCAGGATGACCGGCAGTGCGACGATGAGCACGAGGGCGCCGAGGATCGGCGTGGCGAGTGCCAGCCCACCTGACTCGACGAGCGCACTTGCGACCGGCGCGAGGATGACGCCGCCGAGCGACACGCCGGTGGACGAGATGCTCATCGCCAGCGCACGTTTTCGCACGAACCAGCGCGTCATGATCGCGTTCACTGCGATGCTGCTCGACGTGCCGAAAGCGAGCGCGAAGACGAAATACACGAAGTACAGCTGCCAGAGCTGGTCGACGAGGCCGATGAATGCCGCGCTGATCCCGTTGACGACAGTGCCGATGAGCATGAACCGCGTCGGTCCGTACCGGTCGATGTAGGGGCCGACAACGGCAGAAGCGAGGCCGGAGACAAAGAAGTAGATGGCCGGCGCCCAGCTGACCTGGGTGGTGCTCCACCCGTGTTCTTCCTTCAGTGGCTTAAGAAAGATAGGCAGGCCGTAGTAGCCCACGCCCACACCCACGAACATCAGGCAGGCACAGGCAATGGCGATGTACCAGCCATAGAACCATTTCCGGGGAAGGAAGCGGGCCGCGAGGGGCTCGCGGATGACCGGGGCGGAAGTCATTCGCGCCAGTCTAACTGAATCGAGCGAAGGACATCTCGGTCTCGGCGGTTATCGCCCTTCGAAGACTGGCGTCGCTTTCTCGACGAAGGCGCGCGCGGCATTCAGGTGGTCCTGCGTCTTGCCGCTGGCAATCATGTTCTCAGCCTCCCGCTGGAGCGTGTCGGCGAAGGTGTTGGTCGCGCCGAAGCTGAAGTTGTCCTTGATACGGCCGAAGGCAAGGGTCGGGCCCGCGGCCAGGCGGTCTGCAAGCGCCATCGTTTCGTCCATCAGGGAGTCGTGAGGCACGACCTTCGAGACGAGCCCGAGTTCCAACGCCTGCTGCGCCGAGATGACGTCGGAAAGGAAGTACAACTCCTTCGCCTTGAGCGGGCCTACGAGCCGCTGCAGGAGCCAGGTGCCACCGAAGTCGCCGCTGAAGCCAACTTTCGCGAAGGCCGTCGTGTAGCGGGACTGGTCGCTCGCGACGCGCAGGTCGGCAGCAAGGGCGACGCTAAGGCCGGCGCCCGCGGCGACGCCGTTCACGGCGCAGATCGTCGGCTTCGGCATCTCGGCAAGCAGGCGAGACACCTCTTCTTGCTGCCGGAGCACGTCGACACGGCTTACCACGGGGCCGCTGCGGCTTCCATCGGCATTCCCGGAAGCCATCGCTTTGACATCACCCCCGGCAGAAAAGGCACGACCGTTGCCGGTGATAACCAGGCAGCGGATGGCCGGATCATCGGCCGCCTGGCGAGCGACCCGGAACATCGTGTCGAGCATCTCCGGGTTCATCGCGTTCATCGACTCGGGCCGGTTGAGCGTCATGATGGCGACAGCGCCGCGATTTGCGAGGAGGACGGTTTCAGACATTGTTGGGGCTCCGTTGTTGGGGTCGTGAATCAGACTGAATCCGGCGGGGGGAGGTCCTTCGCCAGCCTGTCGTAGCGGCGAGCGAGCTTGCCGACATCGGGAGTGGGACCAAGAGCGCTGTTCACTTCCTTGCCCCACTTCGCTTCGGCTTCAACAATCTGGTCCGAGAGGGTTTTCTGCCGGATGACCTTGCTGATGATGCGGCGCATCTCATGGCCTTTTTCGCGGCCGGCTGTCTTGCACTTCGGGGGTACGACGGGCGTGGCCATACTGCGGGCAAAGACCTCGTCACGCGAGCCGCACTTCACGCAGGAGAATTCGTAGAAGGGCATAGACCGCATCGTACGCCGCTCGACCGGGCGCGGCCACTGTGCCGCTACAGGATCGGCAGGTACTCGGCCAGCTCGAAATCCGTGATGTGGCGGCGATAGCGGTCCCACTCGATCCGCTTGTTGGCGATGAGTGACTCGAAGACATGGTCGCCAAGGGCAGAACGCAGGAACGGGGACTGCTCGGCCACCTCAATGGCCTCGATGAGGCTCCCGGGGAGAGTGGCGATGCCGCGCGATGCGCGTTCTTCGGCGCGGAGTTCGAAGACATTGCCTTCGACCGGCGGCGGCAACTGGCGCTCGTTTTCGATGCCGTCCAGCCCGGCCGCGAGCATCACGGCGAAGGCGAGGTAGGGGTTACAGGCGGGGTCGGGCGAGCGATACTCGATGCGGGTGTGGGTTTCCTTGCCGGGCTTGTACTCCGGGATGCGGATGAGGTCGCTGCGGTTGCGGCGCGCCCAGCTGAGGTACACCGGCGCTTCGAACCCGGGAAGCAAGCGCTTGTAGCTATTGACCCACTGGTTCGTGACCAGGGTGAGCGCGCGCGCATTGTGCAGCAGACCGGCGATGTATCCCCGCGCGATGGCGCTCAGGTGGTATTCGTCCGAGACATCGAAGAAGGCGTTGCGCTCGCCTTTGAAAAGCGACTGATGAACGTGCATGCCGCTGCCGTTCTGGTCGGCCATCGGCTTGGGCATGAACGTGGCGTAGACCCCGTTGGTAGTGGCGATCTCCTTGACCACCAGCCGGTAGGTCATCGCGGCATCGGCCATCGTCAGAGCATCGGTGTAGCGGAGCGCGATCTCGTGCTGGCTCTGGGCCACTTCGTGGTGGCTGTACTCGACTTCGATACCCATGGCTTCGAGGGTCAGGACGGTCTCGCGGCGGAGGTCGCTCCCGGCATCGGAGATCTGATCGAAGTAGCCGCCCCGGTCGAGCGGGACACGGCCGCCCGAATCCTTGAAGTAGAAGTACTCCATCTCGGGGCTGACGTAGAACGTGTAGCCGAGATCGGCGGCGCGCTTCAATTGGCGCTTGAGCACCTGGCGCGGGTCGCCTTCGAAAGCCGTGCCATCCGGGTGGTGGATGTCACAGAACATTCGGGCGACACCAGATTCGCGTGGCCGCCACGGGACGAGCTGGAAGGTCGCAGGGTCGGGCCGGGCGACCATGTCGGACTCGTCGATGCGGGCGAACCCTTCGATACTCGAACCATCGAAGCCCATCCCCTCTTCGAGCGCTTTTTCGAGTTCTTCGACCGTGATCGCGAAACTCTTCAGCGCGCCGACGATGTCGGTGAACCAGAGGCGAATGAACTTCACGTCGTTCTCGCGGCACGCCGAAATCACGTAGTCAGCAGATTCAGTCATCCCAAACCTCTTCCGGGGCACGCACTTCCAGCCACGCTACGAAGATAGCCGGTTTGTGTTTCGATTGTGCTACGAGCGCGAGACTGGGGCGGGGCCTTAACGCTCCACCATCTCGACGGCCGCCGGTGGCGTCATACGGCCGTCTCGGACCGCCTCGAGGGACGGGAGGTAGTGATCCATTGTCGCGACGTTCGGTTCGAACAAGCCATCGAAGAGGCCGACGCTGAGGTGGTCTCCGCTCACATTGAGACTGGTCTTGAACCGCACCTCGCCGTCGGAGAAGTCCATCTCGAAGTTGCCGAGCGGCAGCCCGAAGTTGATCCGCGTGATTAGTTCAGCCATCTCGTTTCGCTGGCTTTCCGGAGTCCCCCACGAGACCTGGGAGTACACAGTGCAACGGCTCTCTGCCCGGCGGGCGACGATGAAGCAGGCCCACTCCCCGTTTTCGCCGGTGATCTCAGCGCGGATGACTTCTTCGTCGCTCGTCTCTTCCCATTCGAAGCCCCGTTCCTCGAGTGCGCCGGCGGCGATTGCCAGCATCGGCAAGACCATGTAGTCGCCGCTTCCCGCGTGGACCGTGCTGTAGCCCTCGCGGAGGCCGCCCCCTTCGGCGTCGCGCATCACTTCGACCGTGACGTGGAGGGCGAACCAGCTTTCGGTTTCGAGGAGTGGCGAGCCGACTTCGAGTTTGGAGAACCTCGGCCCGACGTCGACAATATCGGTTCCCAGCGCCGAAATAGCCGGGAGCAACGCGGGGTGGAGGCGGGCCTCGATCTGCACATCCGAGCCAGGCTCGAAGTGGCTGCTGCCCGGGCCACGGGCTCCGGCATCCAGGTGGAAGCGCGCCTCACGGTCGATCCGGGCGTAGACGTCGGGCGTAACCGTGAAGGTGAGCCGCGCCGCATGGAGGACTCCGTCTTCGGTCTCCAGGGCGAGGTCGTCGCCGTGGGCGTCGAGTCTTTCACCGTCTGCCGCGGCGAACGTCAGCTCACCGTCGATCGCCCAGTGGCTCGTCGTGTCGCTCACGGAACACCACCGCTTCCCACGCTAGTCAACGGCCCAGGAACCACCGCTGTAAATCACGCGGATGAGGCGCTGGCCCTTCTTCACCTTCATCTCGAAGACTCCGGCGTTGACCTCCATGCCCTTGATGTACTCAACCTTCAGCTCAAACGTGAACGCCTTCTCATTGAAGTCGTAAATGCCCTGGAGCGAAAGCTTGAGGTCGACCGGGGCAGCGAATCCGGGGGGGGGCTGGCCGACTTCGTACTTGGGGACGAACGCTTCCTTCGGCACGCCTGCGAGCTGGGTCAAGGCAGTCGCACCGTTCTCGCAGCCACCGGTGATTTCGCCGACGTTCTGGCTGGTCGAGCGCTTGTCCCTGGCAGCACCCGTGGCGGCAGCGCGAATGCCCTTCGCGGCGCTCGCCGCAAGCGGCATGATGTAGCCGCCAAGGCCGCCGCCAACCAGTTCGGTCATCGGGATCGTGGCACTGGCTTCGAGGCCGACCTTCACCGATTGAGTTTCGCGAGGCCTTCGTTTCGCTCCTGCGTCGACCAGTCGATGCCGACCTTGAGAGCGCCTCCGAAAGGGCCGCCTTTGGCTGAGAACCCGAACTCCAGGTGGTGGACGCTCTCGCCCAGGTGGTGGGTCTGGCCTCGCACCGTCGGGAGCTTGTCGGCTTCGCCGAGCTTTCCCCCGTGCTTCTGTTTGAGGGCCTTTACCGAATTGTAGTCGTAGTGCTGGCCGGTGCTGTACTGCCCTGTCCCTTCGAGCTCCGCTACACCGCCAACACCACCCTTCGCCTTCGCCCCGATCAGCCCGCCGGTCTCGACGTAGGCACCGCCCTCATCGGAATCCGCTGCCGCGAAGGTGCTCTTGTCCTTGAAGTTCTCTTTTTCGACCTTCGCTGCCCACTTCTCGGCCCGTTTCCATCCTACCGAGGTGCCCGAGCCGCCCCAGATGAAGTTCGCGACCTCGTTCGGGATGACCTTCGATTCCCGGAACCGGCGGTAGACGCCATAGGAGATGAGCTCGAGCGCTTTTTCGGGTGTGCCTCCTTGCGATTCGAGGTACATGCCGAGTTCGCCACCGATTTCGGCCACGTTGCCGATCTTCGCACCCCCGACCACGGCAAGCTCGAAACGCATCTTCATGGCCTGCTTCTTCATGCGTTCGACGGAGGCCTTTACGCGGAAGCCCAGGTAACCTGCTCCGCTCGGGTCGACCGGCACCTTGATGGCGACTTCGATCTCCCCGGTGTCGCCCGAGGCAGGAGCCGCAGCGCTGAAGATCGGCCCCAGTTTCGCAAGGATGGAGGAGAAGTTCCCTTCCATCTCGGTCTTCAGCTTGTTCTCGGTGCGTTCGACGGGCTTCTGGTCCTGCCCCATGTACTCGCGCGACTTGTCGCGGATCTCGGTGAGCTCTTTCAGTTCGGCCTTTGCGTCGATCTCGAGCCTGGAGAGGCCTGGGATTCGCTTCTTGCTGCGGGATGTGTCCCCTTCGTGCGTGTCCTTCCAGACCGCGATGTTCTCGACAATCTCGTGGAGGATATTCAACGCCCGGTCCTGGGTGCCGCCGGGTTGAAGGTGCATCCCGTTCTTGCGGATGCCGTGGTACTCCTCGAGCAAATCGTCGAGCGCCTTCATGGTCTTGCCGCGGCCAGAAAGGAATCCGGCGTCGGTCTGCTTCTTGAACTCGTCCCGCGTCCAGAGCCGCTGCAGTGCCATGGGCTTGCGCGACTGCACGGGGGGAGAGGGCGAACGAACCGCGGCGAACACCGCGCGATTGCCCGCCAGCCGCTGCAGATCGATGAGACTTTGCTCAGCGGCGACGGCGCCTGATTGCGGGGAGTGATTCAGTGCTGGCCCGGTCAGGCGGGCCGGCCCGGAGGGCTGCCTCCCTGGCGCTTTCAGACCACGGACGACGGCACGGGAAGTTCCCATAGCGCGGTAGCTTACGCTGGCCGCCGCGCCTGCCGATAGGCGGCTAGCGAACTACTGTCGCGAAGAGATCATAATCCGCGGCCTCATCGATGCGGACGCGGACGCGCTTACCCATGGTCGCCATGCCCCGGGCGATCACGAGGCCGTCAACCTCCGGGGCTTCGCGGTAGGTTCGGCCCGCGATGACCGGTGCGCCATCTTCGTCTTCACCGGTGCCTTCCACGAGGAAATCGAGTTCACGGCCGACGAAACGGCGCGCCTGCTTCGCCGCGATCTTTCGCTGCTGGCGCATGAAGCGGTCCCGTCGCTCGAACTTCACTTCGTCCGGAACCTGGGCGTCCATTTCGAACGCGCCGGTCCATTGCTGGCGCGAGTAGGTGAAGCAACCGGCATGGTCGAAGCGGATGGCCCTGGCGAAGTCCAGGAGTTCCTTGAACTCGGCCTCGGTCTCGCCGGGAAATCCTGCGATGAACGACGTGCGGAGGACGATCTCGGGCATCGCTGAGCGAAGATCCTCGATGGACCTCAGGACATTATCGAGATTGCTCGGACGCTTCATCCGGCGGAGGACGGCCTCGCTGCCGTGCTGGAGCGGGACGTCCAGGTAGGGAATGACATTGGCGAGGCGGGCCATCGTCTCGATGAGCTGCGGGGAGACGCGGCTGGGGTAGGCGTACATCAAGCGGAGCCAGGCGCCGGGAACCGCCTCGCTCACCATTTCGAGCAGGCCCGGCAACCCCGAGCCCACGGGCATCCGCAGGTCCTCGCCCCACGCGGTTGTGTCCTGGCCAACGAGCACGAGTTCCTTCGCCCCGGCGGCTGCGAGCCGCTGCGCTTCCTTCACCAGCATGCCGGCCGGCGCCGAACGCAGCCCGCCCTTGATCTTCGGGATGACGCAGAACGTGCACGGGGCGTCGCATCCATCGGAGATCTTGAGGTACGCGGATGGGCCGCTGACCTTCACGTTGCTCTCGGGAATGTCGTGGATGGCATCGACATCCACGCTCAGGAGACGCGCGACGTCCTGCCATTGACCGACTCCGAAGACGTGGTCGATGGCCGGGTTCTCTTCCTTCACCTGGCGGCCGTAGAGCTGGGTCATGCAACCGGCGACGATGAGCGTCTGGCCTTCGCGCTTGTTCCGCGAAAGCTCTCGGACGGCTTCCATGGATTGTTCCTGGCTCTGCTCGATGAAACCGCAGGTGTTCACGATGATGGCATCGGCCCCCTCGGGCTGGAGGACGGGCAGGAGTTCACCGCCCGTGAGCAACCGTTCCAGGTGCTCGCTGTCGACATCGTTCTTCGGGCAACCGAGCGTGACGACGTGGTAAGTCCGAGGGACGGCCACTACTGGCCCTCGCTGATGGCGATTTGCACGGTCTGCCCCTGCGCCAGTTCTATGCCCGGGACGGGCGTCTGGTCGAAGACGGTGCCTTTTTCGGCAGCGTTCTTCGCACGGATCTCGCGCACTACGTATCCGGCGGCCGCAAGCATCTGCTTCGCCTCCGTTTCCGTGCGGCCGATGAGGGTCGGGACGATGCCGGGAGCGGTGTTGTTGGCGGCCCCAGAGGCGGAGGTGCTCGTGGCGAGGTTGCCATCGGCCGACTGCGCCGAGTCGATCCCGGTGCCAGGGGGCGCATCGTCGCCACCGCCGAGGTTCGAAATCAAGATGGCAAGAAGGACGGCGCCAAGAATGACGCCGAGGGCGGCGATCGCGACGACCACGGAACGTGTTTGCGCCGCGGGGTCCGTCTTGATGCGGTTCGCGGGGTTGGGCACGCCGATATCGACACCGATGACCGGCTCCCATGCGGCTTCCGGCTCGGAAACCGGTGCTGCTGCTTTCTTCGCCGGGCGGCCGAGTGGCGTCGGCCGGGTCATGGGGCGTGGGGCCGCCTCTTCGCGACGGATGTGGGGAAGAGGCTGTTGCTGGACCGGTTCGGGCGGGGCCGAGGCCCGCCATGTCGGCCGCGCCGCTGAGACCGGGCTCACCGGGTTATCGCGGCTCGCGCGTTGCTGCGGTGCGTTCGCATCGGCCGCCCGCTGGTAATCCGGGTCGTCTTCGCGGGGGAACATCGCGAGTGCTTCCGAAGGGTCGATGCCGAGGTATTGGGAGTAGGACCGGAGGAAGCCGCGCGCATAGACAGGCGCCGGTATGACCTCGAACTGCTCGGCTTCGAGCGCCTGGAGGTACCGGCGTGAGATACGTGTATCGCGTTCCGCGTCTTCGAGCGTCAGCCCGCGCGCTTCACGCGCGCGAGTCAGCAGGCTCCCCAGTTCACCCATGTCTCTGTCCTAAAGGGTACCTGCGAACGTACCAGAGCGACGGTCTAGGCGGTAGAAGGCCGCGATGGCAGTGCATGTTCAGGCGTCATCCCGGCGCAGCAGCCGCGTGACTGGCTCAACCGAGAGGTCAGCTTCCGGGACATGGACGCGTCCGCTATCGCGCAGTTCCTCGAGTGCACGGCGGAAGTCACTGAAGTGGCGCAGCATCAGCCCGAGGTGGATGTAGACGGCAAATCCCAGGCGGTTCGCTTCTTCCGGCGTAACGAGCCACGAATTGAGCAGCTGCGGGACCCCGGCGAGGTCGACCGCCGCACGCTCGACATCCTCGCGGGTCTTGAGCCCGTCCATGAACACCATGTCAGCCCCGGCGGCCCGGTAGTCGCGAAGGCGAGCGATGGCATCGTCCCAGCCGTTTGGCTGGTAGGCGTCGCTGCGGGCGATGATGACGAGGTCCGGGCTGGTGCGGGCAGCTACGGCTGCGCGAACTTTCAACACCATTTCCCCGGCCGGGATGACCCGTTTGCCTTCGAGGAACCCGCACCGCTTCGGCCAGTCCTGGTCTTCAATGTGCAGCGCCGCAACCCCGGCGCGCTCGTAGAGGGCCACCGTCCGGGCGATGTTGGTTTCGTTGCCGTAGCCCGTGTCGGCATCCGCGATGACAGGGACGCCGACGGCCGCGGCAATCCGCGCGGCGTTCGCCGACATCTCGCCGAGCCCGATCAGGCCCATGTCCGGCAGCCCGTAGGACGCTGCCGTCCCGAAGCCGGTCATGTAGACGGCTTCGAAGCCTGCGGCCTCAGCGAGGCGGGCCTGGACACCATCGAAGACGAACGGCGCCACCACCGTCCCGCGGTCCATGAGTTCGCGCAGGCGCGCGCCGCTGTTCACCGTCAGGACCTCAGTGCCGCGGTCTGGGCCGAGTCAAGGTACTCGTCCAGGCGGGTGATATGCCCGTCCCGCACCTCGCAGACGATGCAGGCGGGGATTTCGAGAGGAGCGCCGTTGGGCGCGACGCCGCGGAGCACGTGCTGTTCGACGAATCCCGTGGGCGTTTCATGGCGGCGAACCTCCTCGTAGCGCATGTCCTTGATATTCCGGGTCACCCAGCCGAGGACCTTCAGGTTCCTATCCGGGGTTTGTTCCGCCTTCTCGTCGTTGTGCCAGATGACCGCATCCGGCGCGTAGATAGCACGGACGGCATCGATATCACCGCGCGAGATCGCGGCGAAGAACAGGTCGCAGAGTTCAAGATTGGTCGGCATGGCCGCTGATTCTCCGTCCGGTGCCGGGGATTGTCGAACCGCGGATCGCCTTCATGCCTTGCGCAGGTGGATGCAACACCAGTCGCGCTCTTCGGTCACTGCCAGTTGCTCGAACCCCTGGGCCGCCATTGCGGCGACAACGCCCGGAGCGTCCACAGCGAGGATTCCCGAAAGGACGATATCGCCGCCCGGCTTCACCACGACACCGAAGACCTCGGCGAGGGCCGTATTGGCCGGGGTGCTGATGTTCGAAACCGCGAGATCGTAGCGCCCGGCGTGATCGGATCGGAGTGTGCCAGCCGAGATTTCGACCTCGGCTCCGATGCCGTTCGCATCGCAATTGCGGCGGGCGATCTCAGCGGCGATGGGGTCGATATCAATGGCCACTACACGCGGCGCTCCGAGCTTCGCCGCGGCGATCGATAGAACGCCGGAGCCCGTGCCCACGTCCAGCATCGTGACCCCGGGGCGGGCCAACCCGTCGAGGGCCGCCAGGCAGAGGCGGGTCGTCTCGTGGTGCCCCGTGCCGAATGCCTGTCCCGGGTCGAGCCAGATGGCGATCTGCCCGGGACGGACTTCGTGTTCCACCCAGGTGGGGATGATGACGACACGGCCGCCCGTTTCGACCACGCCGAAGAACTCCCGCCAGGAGACTGCCCAGTCCTGCTCGTAGATGGGCTTCGCCGTGAGTTGGACCGCGGGGTATGCCTCCATCCCGGTGCGAAGGTCGTTCACGAGGATCGCGCCCAGTTCGGACGCCGGCAGATAGGCACGCACGAGCACGGGTTCGCCGCCGCGAACGCTAAAGCCCATTTCCGGGCCGAGGATATCGATCGGGTGTTCGACCGTGATCCCGCCGGGAGCAACGGAGAGCATCAGCGCCGACACCTCTTCGACGAGGGCCGGCGGAGTGAGCGCGGTAATCTCATACCAGAGCGCCCCATCTGCTGTTCGGGGCTGGGCAGTGGGACGCGGTGTCAACCCGTAATCCAAATTCGCCAATCCAGGTCCTGGCTCAACCGGCCATCGCATCGCGGATGCGCTCGAAGAAGCCGCGGTTTCGCTTCGGGAGAGTCGGCGTGCCCATCGTCTGGGCGAGCTGTTCGAGGAGGCCTCGCTGCTCGTCGGTGAGCGATTCGGGCACGACGACGGTGACGCGGATGACCATGTCGCCTCGACCTGTGCCCCGGAGGTGGGGCACGCCCTTGCCCCGCAGGACGAAGTCTTCTCCACTCTGCGTCCCGGCCGGGATTTCCATTTCCACTTCGCCATCGAGCGTCGGGACGTTCAGCTCGGCGCCGAGGGCAGCCTGGGCGACGTTGATCGGCAGTTCGAGGACGATGTGGTCTTCGACTCGCTGGAAGCGCTCGTGCTCAGCGATGTTTAGGACGACGTAGAGGTTGCCCTGCTCACCACCGCGAGCACCGGCTTCGCCCTCATTCGAAATCCGGATCTGGGCGCCATCATCGACGCCCGCCGGCACTTTGACCGCGATCTTGCGAGTCTGGCGGGTGCGGCCAGTGCCCCGGCACTCTTCGCACGGGTTGGGGACGATGCGGCCCTCGCCCGAGCAGCGCGCACAGGCGGTCACGTTTACGAACTGCCCGAAGATACTCTGTTGCGAACGGCGGATTTCGCCCGCGCCGTTGCATTCGGGGCAGGTGGCAAGTTCGGTGCCCGGCTCGGCGCCCTTGCCGGCGCAGGTGGCGCACCGCTCCTGGCGCTGGAACTCGATTTCCTTTTCAGCGCCGAAGACGGCTTCTTCGAAGGTGAGACGCATGTTGTAACGAAGGTCCGCACCGCGGGCTGGCCCACGCCGCCGGCGCCCGCCGCGGGAACCGCCGCCGAAAAAGGTCTCGAAGATGTCGCCGAAGCCGTCGAAGTGCGAGAACCCATCGAATCCGCCGGGCCCGCCTGTTCCGTCTACGCCGGCGTGGCCGAAGCGGTCGTAGGCGCCGCGCTTTTGGTCATCGGAGAGGACCTCGTAGGCCTGGTTTATCTCCTTGAACTTCTCAGCTGCGTCCTCGGAGCCGTTGCGGTCCGGGTGGTACTCCATGGCGAGCTTGCGATAGGCGCGCTTGAGCTCCTGGGCATCCGCCGACCGCTCGACACCGAGCACTTCGTAGTAGTCGCGCTGTCCTGTCGCCATCGACTTAGCAGTGTACCAAACAGAGTGCTAAGCGTGGGGCCGCTTTGGCCACGGCAGGAACAGGGAACCGCCATCCTGTACAGTTCAGGCCCGATGGCGAAACTTCCCGAACACCTCGTCGAGCCACTGGAACGATTCGTCGCGGGCGCGTCTCTTATCCGCGAGGCGATCCGAGGGGCAGACCCGGGCGCTATCTCGCGCCCAAACACGGAGGGCTGGTCGGTCCGCGACATCCTTGTCCACCTCAGTGACGCGGAAATGGTGAGGGCAACGCGTATCCGGCTTGTCCTCGCCGGCGATGAGCCGCCTCTTTTCACGTTTGATGAAGGCACATGGAAGCGGAAGCTGCACTATCTCTGGCGCAGCCCGGAGGCAGCGATCGCGCTCTTCGACCAGCTCCGGTTCACGACCATCGAGATCCTGCGCCAGCTCGACATGAAGTCGTGGGACAAAGCGGGAGTCTTGCCCGATGGAGAGCGCCTGAGCATCGGCGAGTTGATCATCCGCGGCGCGGACCACTCGACCGCCCACGCCGAGCAGATCCACCAGATGCGAGGCTGAGGCCGGACTTCCGGAGCCTATGCGTGGACGCCGTACCGGTGGGAAGATGGCTCCACCCCTGAATCGGACTCGTGCGTGACCGAACCTGCGACCTGTGCGCCGAACCGAGGCGAGCACGCCTGATGGCTTCGGCTACGCGCAGTCCCGCACCTGGAAGTCGTTGGAAACAGAACCTCGCATTCGTCTGGATCGGGGTGTTTGTCGGATTGATGGGGGCGAACTTCGTCTTCCCCTTCATCCCGTTTTACATCAAGGAACTCGGCGTCACCAAGGAGTCGGAGGTCGCGTTTTACACGAGCCTGACTGCGAGCGCGACCGGCCTTTCCCTGACCCTGACGGCGCCGATCTGGGGCTCCCTGGCCGACCGCTACGGGCGGAAACCGATGTTCCTGCGCGCGCTGATCGGGGCGGGAGTGCTGATCGCCGTGATGGGAGTCGCCCAGGCCGTGTGGCAACTCGTGCTCCTTCGCTTCCTCATGGGTGCATTCGCCGGGACGATGGGGGCCGCCGCGGCACTGGTCGCGGCCACAACGCCGCGGGCGAAGGTCGGCTACGCGTTGGGGCTACTCCAGACCGGACAGTTCTTCGCCAACATGCTTGGGCCGGTGATCGGCGGCGTCGTCGCAGCCAGTCTCGGCATTCGCGAGTCTTTCGTCTTCTGCGCGGCGCTGTACATCGCCGCCGCGGCGCTCGTGTACTTCTTCGTCCGCGAGGAGCCGATCGATGAACCCGAAGGCGACGACGGCCGCGGGAAGCCCAGGGGCGGCAGCTTCCGGGAGAACATTGCCGCTGTTGTTTCTGAACGGCAGGTGATCTTCATGCTCTTGCTGCTGTTCAGCCTCTGGCTCAGCACGACGTTCGTCCGCCCGGTCATGCCGATCAGCATCGACAAGTTCGCCGATGGCGAACGCGTGCACCTGGAAGTGCCGGGCTGGACTGCGGACCTGAAGGAAGAAGCCGCCACAGGTCTCGTGTTCGGGGTGATTGGCCTGACGAGCACGATCGGTGCGCTCGCGGTCGCCCCTCTCGGCCAGCGCATCGGCTACCGGAACACTGTTGCGACAGCGGCACTTGTCACCGGTGCCCTTTACCCGACAGTCGCGCTGGCGAATGGGGCCGTGCCCTTCGCGCTGTTGCTCGGGGCTGTTGGGCTGTTCCAGGGGGCGATGGTCCCCGGGACGAGCGCGCTGATTGCGGCGAGCGCCCCGGAAGGTAAGCAGGGCAGCACGTTTGGCCTCGCCGCGAGCATGCAATCGCTCGCACTCATGCTCGGGCCGATCGGCGGCGGCTTCACTACAGGTGTGGCCGGGATCGAGTCCGTCTACGTGGTTATCGGACTGATCCTGCTGGCCGCCGGCGCTGCGGCATTCCTTTTCGTGCGAGAACCGAGCGGCTTCGGGAAGAATCAGCCCAGCGAAGCGAGGTAGTGCTCCGCAGAGATCGCGGCCGTAGCACCGTCACCAGCGGCACTGATGAGCTGGCGCGCTGCCTTCGTCCTGACGTCGCCCGCCACGAACAGGCCCGGCACGGTTGTGGCCATCTGGAGATCGACAATCGCGTGGCCGCCGGCATCGAGGTCCGCCAGCCCCTTGAGCAGGTGGCTGTTTGGGACCTGGCCGATGAAGACGAAGACCGCCGAAACCGGCATCACCGAGACTGTCCCAGTCTTGAGGTTCCTGAGCACCGCGCGTTCGACTGCGTCCGCACCTTCGATGCGCTCGACGACGGTGTCCCAAACGAACCGGATCTTCTCGTTCGCCCGGGCACGCTCCTGGAGGATGCCGCTGGCACGAAGCGTGTCGCGGCGATGGACGATCGTGACGGTCTTCGCGTAGCGGGTGGTGAAGAGCGCCTCTTCGACCGCCGCATCGCCGCCACCGACCACGACAACGTCCTGGCCCGTAAAGAACGCCGCATCGCAGGTCGCGCAGTAACTCACGCCGCGGCCGACGAACTCGTCTTCACCGGGCACGCCGAGCTTGTTGTAGTCGGCGCCGGCCGCCACGATGACCGCCCTCGCGCGATAGACCGCAGCTTCCGTCGCCACGGCGAATGTCCCGTCTCCTGCACGATCGAGTCTTTCGACACGCGAGTACTCGACGGTGGCGCCGAACTTTTCGGCCTGCCTGAGCATGTTCTGCGCCAGGTCAAACCCGTTGATGCCTTCTGGGAAGCCCGGGAAGTTCTCGACAACGTCGGTGGTGGCGATCTGGCCGCCGGTGACGTTGCCTTCGAATACCACCGTGGAGCGCATGGCGCGTGCGGCGTACACGGCCGCCGTCAGGCCGGCGCCGCCCCCGCCGATGATGGCGATGTCGTACCTGTCCATAGCTGTGGGCCCCTCCTTCAGGAGACGGGAAAGGCCGGGGATTCCCGGCCTTTCCTATTCAGCTCACGTACGCGAACCCTTAGACGAGCGCCTCTTCGATACGCTTCTTGAGGTCGCTCTTCGGGCGGAAGCCGACGACGGTCCCCTTGAGTTCGCCACCCTTGAAGATCAGCAGCGAAGGGATACTGCGGATGCCGAACTTGCTCGGCACCGTGGGGTTCTCGTCGGTGTTCATCTTGAAGAAGTTGAGCTTGCCGGCGTACTCCTCGCTGAGCTCCTGGACGATCGGGGCGACCATGCGGCAGGGGCCGCACCAGGGCGCCCAGAAGTCGACGAGGACGGGGAGGTCGGCCTTGAGGACATCGGCATCCCAGGTCGTATCGGTGGTTTCGCGGACATCGGACATTGTGTGTGTTCCTTTCGAGGCCCTGTACACCGGGTCCCGTTGAGATGTAGCCACAAGATACCCCCATGGGGTATGATTGTCAACACTTGGAGGGCCCCATGCAGACACCAGAAGAGACGAAGAAGCTCCTTGACAGGCTGGCGCGGATCGAGGGCCAGGTCCGCGGCCTGCGCAATATGCTCGAAGACGGCCGTTGCTGCGAGGACGTGTTGACGCAGTTGCTCGCGGTCCGCTCCGGCCTCGAAAGTGCGAGTCTCCTCGTCCTCGAAAAGCACCTGAACGACTGCGTTTTCAACGACGCCACAATGGACAACGCCACGGTCGACAAGGTACGCGAGACGCTGAAGCTCTGGAGCCGCCACACGGTAGGGGCAGGGTAGAGGGCGGACCCTACTCCACCACCCGCCGGGATCGACGCGCTGCGGCCGCATCGACGATGCGTTCGCCATGGCGCGCAACCCACAGGCCCTCGATGCGGGCCTGCTCGAAACGTTCCAGAGCCTGCTGGTGCTGGGTGCGGATTTCGTCATACGGGGTGAAGGCGGCGTTCGCGGCGGGCACATTCCGCAGTTCGCGGAGGATGATCCCGGCGAACCCGTACTGCGAGAGGTACTGCGCCTCCAGCCCGTCGGCGACGATCAGGGGGAGGCCGCCATTGGCACGAGCCGTCGCGACGACCTGGCCGCGCGCGTGCGCGAGACGGTCACCCTTCTGTTCGTCCCGCGCCCCCACGTCGTGGGCGTAGTGACGCGAGTGGAAGACGATGCCTCCGACGCGCGGCGCCGCTGAGGCGATTTCGCCGCAGCGCAGCAGCCCCCGAGCGGTATCAACCATCGGGAAGAGCAGGGTGTCGCCGGGCTCGATTCCCCGCTGCAGTTCAAACTCGCGCAGGAGGACGGCGGTATCGCGGACGTCCTGCGGCTCGACTGCGTGGTGCAGCACCACCGCTTTCACATCGGTGCTGAGCACCGCTTCCAGGTCTCCGCGCAACAGCTGCGTGCGGGGGTGGTTGACGGCGAGGAGTACAGCTTTGCCCGCGCGTGCCGCTTCGGCGACCGCGGCGGTAGCCGCACTGCGGAGGTCGTCGACGGGCAAATTGTCATCGGCGAGCGTCAAGAGGACGGCGTCAGCCTGGGATTCAAGCGCGCCCGAGAGCCCCGCGCCGGAGGCCGGGATAGAGACGATGCTGCGGAGCCGCATGGGCGATTCTAGGTCCTTCCACCAATGTAGCCGCCGACAACGATCGGCGGCGGTTGAAGTGTGGCAAGGTTCACGTCCTGCTTCAACGCCATCATGCCCTGGAGGTGGTCCAGCGCATGGCGATATATCAGCTCGGCAATCCACTGGCAGGTGAGCGGGCCCCAGCGCGTGTCATTCCGGTACCGCATCCAGGTGACGTCGTTCATGTCCCGGAAGATCGCGAGCTCTTCGTCGCGGATGCGCTGGATGTCACCGACGATGCTCGCGAGCGGCTCCATGGGCTTGTAGCGGAAGTTGTGCCAGTCACGCCGGCTGTAGTCGAGCGGGTCGAGCATTTCGGGCACGGTCGCCCAGCGCAAGAGCGGGAGGTACACCTCTTGCTCCATATCGCGCAGGTGCGAAAGGTGCTCGTGCATCGACCATTCGTAGTCGGCGGGCTTGTAATGGGCCTGGTCCTCGATGGTGCCCCGCACCGCCCAGGCAATGTCGTCAGTTACCTGGCGCAAACGCGCGGACAGCTCCGCGCGGTAGGTCGCCGTTTGCATTCGGAGTCCTCCGTATGCCACCGAGCCGGAGTATACGGCGTATCGATCACCGAAGCTAGCAATTTATCGAGCGAACGTGGAAGGGGTTGACTTTGCAGTAACTGTAAGGTTTATGGTGCAGCCATGAACGTTTCCCAGCTCGCCCGCAGCGCCGGGCTGTCGCCATCGGGCGTGCGCTGGTACGAAACGGTTGGCGTCCTGCCCGCGGCTTCACGGAACCAGAACGGTTACCGGGAGTATTCGGACCAGGACCTCCGGCTGCTCCAGCTGGTCACCACTCTTCGCCGGGTCGGGCTGACGCCGACTGATGCAGGCAGGCTCGCCCGGCTGTGCCTGGAACACGGGGCGGCAGACCCGGCAGTCAGCAGCGTGCTGGCGGAACACCGCCAGGCGGTTTCGCGTCGCCGCGAAGAACTCGGACGCCTCGAGGCCGAGCTCGGCGACCTGGAGGCCACCATCGCCGAGACGCGTCCGGATCCGAAGACCCCGCGCAGTGGGGCACAGGGGCCGATATCGACCCTCTTTCTCTGCAACGGTAACTCCGGGCGTAGCCAGATTGCCGAGGCGCTGCTTCGGCGCTACGGCGGAACGGACTTCGACGCGCGCTCGGCCGGTATCACCCCTCGCGGGATCAGCCCCATGGCGGTCCGCGCGCTCGCCGAGGGCGGCATCGATTGGAGCGGGGCCCGCTCCAAGTGCGTGGACGAACTCGCCCACCTCACGTTCGATTACGTCATCACGCTCTCGGACGCGGCACGCGAACAGTGCCCGGAGCTTCCCGGCCCCCACAATTCGCTCCACTGGCGCCTCGAAGACCCCGCCGAGGTGACGGGGACCGAGGCGGTGCGCCTGCAGGCGTACCGACGGACCGTCGACGAACTGATGCTGCGCCTCCGCCCATTCGCGGAGCTCGCGGCGCATGCCGCAGGTCGAACCTCGACCTTTCGAACTCGACTCAACTAAGGAGAATGTCCATGGATAGCACTGTTCGCGTCCGCCTGATCGTCAAGGATGTCCCGGCATCCGTCGCGTTCTACACCGGCCACTTTGGCTTTTCGCCCGAAGGGCCCCAATCGCCGGCGTTCTCTGCTGTGCGGAATGGCAACCTCTTGCTGTTGTTGAGCGGTGCCGAAAGCTCGGCGGCCCGGCCGATGCCGGACGGCCGCGTGCCCGAGCCGGGCGGCTGGACACGGTTCCAGGTCATCGTCGAGGACATCGAGGCGGAGGCCGCGAAGCTCCGCGCCGCCGGCATCACCTTTCGCAACGAGATCATCCGCGGCCCCGGAGGCGCCCAGACGGTGCTGGATGACCCGTCCGGAAACCCGGTCGAACTCTTCCAGCCGGCGGGCTAACCGGTAAGGGGGAGGCCGAAACCGGCGACGATGAGCCTCGCCGCCTCTCCCGCACTCACTCTTGTCGTGTCGATGCGCAGGTACGGCCCGAACTCGTCCAGCTCGCCGGAGTCGCTCGAAAGCCGGTACTTCGCTTCCATCTCGCGCATCACGTCATCGGTCAGGGTCGCCTGCTGGTTCGGCTTCGCCCGCACCCGGTCGGGAAAGTGGTTCCGAACTAACCGGGTTACAAACGGCGCTTCGAGTTCAGCGATGAAGGTCTTTCCGCCATGGATTCGCACTGCTTCGAACCGCGATCGGGAGATTGCCCAGTCGAGCTCTTCGTCGAAAGCCCAGGCGGCGGTGCCCACCAGGCTCACTCCGGCCGCGGCGGCCTCTTCCAGGATGCGCTGCTGAAATTCGACATGGAGCCGGGAGAACGGCCGCTCCGACCGCCGAAACACATCCAGCAGCATCTCCGCCGTGAGCGTGTTTGGCACCAAGCGGAAGCCCGTGAGGCGCGCTACCTCGCGCGCGACGGTAGCCTTGCCGACGGCCGGCGGCCCGACGATGAGGACATAGCTCATGGTCACCCGGGCGGCACGGCGGCTCCAGAAGGCCGCAGGTCCGGCCATTGGAGGTACTTCGCGATGCCGAGGGCGATCCCCAGGCCAGCGAACGACACGATTCCCCCCGCAACGGCATCCAGGATGAAGTGGTTCCCGGTCATCACTACCGAGAAGAACATCGCCGCGGGCCAGGCGAAGGCAAACGCGTAGCTCAGCGGGTGGCGGGACACCCACGCGATGACCACGCCAAGCAAGAGCGACCAGCCGAAGTGGAGGCTTGGTACGGCCGCGAACGGGTTCACGAAAGCTTCGGCTTCCTGGGCGTTGTATCCCACGCGGTCAAACGCGGCCATCGTATCGATGAACCCCGCGAACGGGATTAGCCGGGGCGGAGCGACGGGGAAGAGCCAGTACATCACGACGCCGATCGCCCCGGAAGCGAGAAATGCGTTCCGGGTGACGAAGTACGCCTTCCGGTGCCAGATGTAGAGCCAGGCGGCAACGCCGATGACGAGCGGCATGTGGCCCCAGAAGTACACCCAGTTCATCATCTTGATGAGCCAGAAGTGGTCCAGGATCCACGATTGCATTTCGAGCTCGTGGTAGAGGCTGAAGCGCTGTTCAAGCTCGATCAGGCGGATCCCGCGGACCATGGCTTCGCCGGCACGGTCCACGACGGCGCCGCGAATGGCGAAGTAGATAAGAAACGCCACGACCACGACAACGATTTCGTGCAGGCCGACGCGGCCAGTGAGGTCCCAGACCCTCCGAGCCCGGCCGGGTCGCGTGGTCGAGATAGCGGCCATCGCTTCAGCGTACCGCACTCATCGCGGGTGTTCTCTTTGCCCGCCGTTCCGTAAGCCGCCTACACTCTGCACGCTCTATCTACCAACGAAACCATTCCGGAGGGATCCGTTTGAACTTCGAAGTATCCAACGGCGACATCAGCAAGACGGCCGCCGACGCCATCGTTGTGAACCTGTTCGAGGGAGTGACTGCCCCGGGGGGCGCCACCGGCGCGGTCGACAAAGCGCTCGATGGTGCGATCTCGAAGCTCATCGCCCAGGGGGACATCCGCGGCAAGTCCGGCGAAATCACCACCATCCACACGTTCGGCAAGCTGAAATCCCCGCGCGTCGTGGTCGCCGGACTGGGGAAGCAAAAGGACTTCGATGTGGATGCCGTCCGGAACCTCTCGGCGAACCTGGTCCGTGCCCTGCGACGACCCGGGATAAAGACGGTGGCGACGATCGCCCACGGCGCCGGCATCGGTGGGCTGGAGCCGGAGGCCTGCGCCCAGGCCGTCGCAGAGGGCGCGATCCTCGGCAACTACCGTTTCCTGAAGCACAAGAAGGCCGAGGAAGACCGCGCCGAGATCACGACGGTCACCCTGGTCGAACATGATCCCGCCCAGGCAAAGGCGATGAGTACCGCGGCCGCGAAAGGCGTAACCATGGCCGAGGCGACGAACCTCGCCCGGGACCTGGCAAACGAACCATCGAACCACCTCACCCCCACCGGCATCGCCGCCATAGCCGCGGAGGTCGCGAGGAAGTACAAGCTCGAAATCGAAGTTCTTGAGCGGGATGAGATGGAGAAGAAGGGCATGGGGTCGTTCCTCTCCGTCGCGAAGGGAAGCGCCCAACCGCCGAAGATGATCAGGCTGGCGTACAAGGGCGGGAAGGGGAAGGGCTACGACCTCGCGCTGGTCGGCAAGGGCATCACTTTCGACACTGGCGGGATCAGCATCAAGCCGGCGGCGAACATGGAAGCAATGAAGGCCGATATGACGGGCGCGGCCTCCGTCATCGCTGCGATGGGGGCGATCGCCGGGCTCAAGCCGAAGCTCAATGTCGTGGCCATCGCTCCCTGCACCGAGAATATGCCGGGCGGCAATGCCACCAAGCCTGGCGACGTCGTGAGCGCCATGAATGGCCGCACGATCGAGGTGATCAACACGGACGCCGAAGGGCGGTTGGTCCTCGCCGACGGCCTCTGCTGGGCGAAGGAACTCGGCGCCGCCGCCATCGTCGATGTCGCGACACTGACCGGCGCCGTGACGACCGCACTCGGCGATGTCGCCTATGGCTTGATGACGAACAACGACGCTTTTTGTTCGAGGCTCGAAGCGGGGGCCGCAGCGGCCGGCGAGAAGACCTGGCGCCTCCCCATGTGGAAGGAGTACGACGAGTTCATCAAGAGCGACGTCGCCGACTGCAAGAACACCGGGACCCGCGGCGCGGGAACAATCGTCGGGGCGAAATTCCTGGAGCCGTTCGTTGGAGACACCCCCTGGGTCCACATGGACATTGCCGGCGTCGACATCATGTCGGGCGACAAGGGGTGGATAAGCAAGGGCGCGAGCGGCTACAGCGTCCGCGCGATGATCAACCTGGCACTCGCGATGGGGTAGGGCTGTCGGGGCCGCGGCTCTCCAGCGGCACTGCAAACGTGCGGCGCATCGATGCGGACAACCCGGGAAAGCCGGCCACTACTACCGGCGGTCGTGAATCTCCTCCACAATGCCGCATTCCCCAGCGGAGTGATGCCATGCGCCCAATGACCCCCGATGACCTCTACGCCATTCACTGGATGGGCGAAGCGGACATTTCGCCTGACGGCGAACGGGTCGCCTTCGTTGTCACGCGGATGGACCGTGAGACGGACGGCTACCGCTCAGCGATCTGGCTCGTCGACACCGGCGGCGGCGAGCCACGCCAGTTCACTGCGGGCGCAAGGCGCGATACCTCGCCCCGCTGGTCGCCCGATGGCTCGATGCTCGCGTTCGTCTCGGAGAGGGGCGAAGACAAGCCCCAACTCGCCGTCATGCCCGCGACGGGCGGCGAGTCCAGGCTGCTGGCGAAAATGCCGCTCGGCGCCGGTGTGCCGACGTGGTCGCCCGACGGCACACGGATCGCCCTGAGTGCGAAGACGGGCACACCGCCGGACCCGGACCCGAAGAAGGCGAAACCGTACCGGCGCATCGCCTCGATGAAGTACCGCCTGAACGGCCAGGGCTTCACCTACGATCAGCGCCGCCACATCTTCGTGGTGGAGGTAGCGACCGGCGCGGCGAGGCAGGTGACCGAAGGCGACTGGGACGACACCCAGCCGGCATGGTCGCCCGATGGACAGTCGCTTGCCTTCGTGTCTGCCCGGCACGCGGAGCGCGAGTTCGACAGTGCGAGCGACCTCTGGGTGGTCCCTGCAACCGGCGGGGAAGCGCGGCAGGTGACGACGACTTCCGGGGCGCGCGGTGCGCCTTCGTGGTCGCCCGATGGGGCAAAGATCGCGCACATCCACCACCCCGACTGGCCGGCGAACGGAACACTGAGGCTCATCGGGGTCGATGGGACCGGCGAGACGGACGCGTCCGGCGGGATCGATCGGGAGATGGGGGCCGGAGGACTCCCGGGGGCGGTCGCACAACCGAACTGGCTCAGAGGCGGCGCGATCCTCACCGTTGCCGCGGACCGGGGAGAGTCATCGCTCTGGTTGGCCGGGAGCGCCGCCGATGGGCGATGGGTGGCCAGGGAGCCGGCAATGACCGCCTGGTACTCGGTGGACCGGGCAGGCCTCCGGGCAGCCGTAGTCTCGAGCACGCAGCTCTCCCCGGCCGAACTCTCGGTCGTAAACCTGGAAACGGGCGCCAGGCGCCAGCTGACGCACTTCAACGCCGCGTGGCGCGACGAGGTCGGCCTCGCCTCAGCCGAGAAGTTCGTGGTCGGAACGGCGAGCGGGACCGAGGTCGACTGCTGGCTGATGAAGCCGCACGGATTCGAAAGCGGCAAGCAGTACCCGCTAATCCTGAATGTCCACGGCGGCCCGTTCGGCCAGTACGGGGAGACCTTCTTCGACGAGTTCCAGATCTACGCGGCGGCCGGCTACGGTGTCGTCTTTTGCAACCCGCGCGGAAGCTCCGGGCAGGACACCGGGTTCGCGCGCGCCCTGGTCGGCGACATGGGTGGCCCCGATTACCTGGACGTGATGGCGGCGTTCGATGCAGCCCTCGAACGGGCGTCGTGGGCCGACCGCGACCGGCTTGGTGTCATGGGCGGCTCCTACGGCGGGTTCATGACGACCTGGATCATCGGGCACACCACCCGCTTCAAAGCGGCGATCAGCGAACGCGCCGTCAACGATTGGTATTCGATGCAAGGCGCGAGCGACATCGGCGGGACGTTCAACCGGCAGTACCTGGGTCCGGACGCCACCATCCAGGACAACCTGGAGGCGGTGTTGCGCCAATCGCCGCTCACGTACGCGAAGCACATCGAGACGCCTGTCCTCATCCTCCACTCCGAGGTGGACCTGCGCTGCCCGATCTCCCAGGCGGAACAGCTCTTCGTCGTGCTCAAGCAACGGCGAAAGGATGTCGAATTCGTGCGCTTCCCGGATGAGGACCACGAACTGTCTCGCAACGGGCGCCCCAGCCACCGGGTCGACCGTTTCAACGTCATCCTCGACTACTGGAAGCGCAAGCTCTGAGCCTGCGGTGATAGGTGCGGCGGAGGCCGGGCATAGTTATCTGCAATTTGCAGATAGCCGTTCACGCCAAATGCGCGCGGCGTAACGGATACTGAGCGGGATGAGGGCCAAACCGCCCGGGGAGAAGATCGGGATGCTTCGCGATGGGCGCGAGGTGCGCATCCGGCCGATCGCTCCGGAAGACGCCGGTCACCTGATGGAGTTTCACTCGCGGCTCTCGGTGAACACCACCCGTTTGCGGTTCTTCACCCCGCTTCGCCGCCTCTCCCCGGAGTTCGCCCACCACCTGTGCACTGTGGACTTTAAGAAGCGTTGCGCGTTCGTCGTCTGCCTTCCGGGCGAAGACGAGATCCGCGGGGTTGGACGGTTCGAAGCCGAGTCCCGGCGCTCCGCCGAGGTGGCATTCGTTGTCGAAGACGCCATGCAAGGCCTGGGCATGGGCAAGCTGCTCCTCGACCGCCTCGTCGAACAGGCCCGCCGCTGTGGTTACGAACGGCTGACGGCGGTGGTGCTCTGCGAGAACGATTCGATGCTGACACTCTTCCGGGACTCGGCCTTCAGTCCGGAGATCACCGTAGAGGGCGACCAGGCGTTCGTGAAGATGGATATCGGCGGGACCACGCTCGGGGCCGCTGCCCGGTAGTCGTTCGACACGACCCCGTCCGTCGGGCCAGAATCCGGGCGCTATGCCCGACTACCTCGACATCCTGACCAGCAAGAACGACCGCCACGGCGTCATCCAGCTCAACCGGCCGGAGAAGATGAACGCCCTCAGCCACAACCTCCGCGCCGAACTCTTTAATGCTCTCAAGGATTTTGAGCTCGACCCTGAAGTGAAGGTCATCATCATCCGAGGCTCCGGCCGCGCTTTCAGCGCCGGCTACGACTTGAGCGGGATCTCCCAGGCCAACGACGACCGCGACTACGTCGAAAAGCGCAGCGGCCTTCCCAGCGTCGGACCAATTCACCCGGGCCAGGGCCAATGGCCGCAACATCTCCTGAGCGGGTACTGGCAGATCTGGGAGTTGACCAAGCCGGTCATCTCCCAGGTCCATGGCTATTGCCTTGCCGGAGGCACGGAACTGGCGACGATGTGCGACCTGATGTTCGTGGCTGAAGATGCCATCATCGGCTACCCGCCGGTCCGTGCGATGACCCCGGTCGACGTCCTCTATCACCCCTGGCAGATGCACCAGAAGAAGGTGCGCGAACTGCTTTACACGGGCGACAGCGTGACCGGGAAGGAAGCCGTCGAGATCGGTTGGGCGAACCGGGCGGTACCTGTCGACCAGCTGTGCAAGGTCACCGAAGCTTTTGCCGAGCGCATCGCCAACATCGATAGCCCGATGCTCCAGATGACCAAGCGCCAGGTGAACCGGGCATACGAGATCATGGGCATGCGGACTTCGATGCAGGTGGGCGCCGACATCCAGGAGCTTGGCCGGGCCCGGCCCGGGGGAGGTACATTCGGCAGAATGTCCCGCGAAAAAGGGTTGAAAGCCGCGCTCGACTGGCGTGACAGCCCGTTTGAGGACTACGCCAGTGCGCCTGCCGGTTCGCCGAAGCCGAGCGGAGCAACCTGGTAGCAGGACGGCCAATCAGGAGGACGTATGACTCTCGCAATCCAGTGCGGCAGACTCATCGACGGCAGCGGCCGGGACCCCGTCCGCGGGGCCGTGGTCATCATCGAGGGCGACACCATCACCGAAGTGCGCGAGTCCGGTGGCATACCGAACGGCGCCCAGGTGATCGACGCCTCGGGGCTGACGGTGATGCCCGGGATGATCGACTGCCACGTCCACCTGACTTCGAGCCCGCCGAAGACCATGGAGCAACGTCTGGCGACACCGTTCAGTCTCACGGTTGCGGAGGCCCTCGGGAATGCGAGGAAGACCCTCGACTCGGGATTCACGAGCGTCCGGGACGCTGGCGGCACGCCGCGCGGCGTGAAGATGGCTATCGAACAGGGGCTCTTCCCCGGACCCCGGATGCGAATCGCCGTCAGCGCCATCAGCCAGACCGGCGGACACGGCGACGCCACGATGCCGAACGGCGTGCGCATCCGCGTGCCGAACGCCGAGCTGCCCGAGAACCTCGTCGATGGGCCGGAAAGCGCGCGTAAGACAGCTCGCGAGATCCTTCGCGCTGGCGCCGACCAGATCAAGATCATGACCAGCGGGGGCGTGCTTTCTCCCAACGACGAGCCCGGGGCGACCGGCATGACCCGCGAGGAGATCCGGGCCGTCGTTTACGAGGCGCACGCCGCTCACAAGACCGTGATGTCGCACGCCCAGGCGACACAGGGCATCCTCAACGCCGTCCTCGAAGGCGTCGAGTCCATAGAGCACGGGATCTACCTGGACGAGCGCACCATCGCGGAGATGAAAGCGCGAGGGACCTTTCTCGTGGCGACACTGGTCGCGCCCGTCTGGGTGCTCCGTCTGGCCGAGCGGAACCCCGGTTCCATGCCCGCCTACGGCGTCCGAAAATCGAAGGAAGTCCTCGAATCCCACCAGGCGAGCTTCCGTTACGCGGTCGAGCAGGGCGTCCGCATCGCGATGGGCACCGACATGGGGGTGGGTCCGCATGGGCCGAACGCCGAGGAACTCGAATTGATGGTGCAGCACGGGATGACACCCATGCAGGCGATCGTCGCCGCCACTGCGACCGCGGCCGAATGCTCGCGACTGGGGAAAGTGACGGGGACCATCACTCCCGGGTTGCGGGCCGACATCCTGGCCGTGGAGGGGGACCCCCTCGCCGATATCAAAGTCCTCCAGGATGCCGCGAAGTTGCGGGTCATCATGAAGGACGGCGCCGCGCACAAGAACGACCTTGGCCCGGCGGCATCGGCTTAGAGCGTTGCCGCCCAGCCGGCAGCGACCCTCTTGAGCAGCTCCGGAGCTTGTGCCAACGACGCCACGGGGTCGGGTTCGATGTTCGTGATGGTCCTGACCTCCACCCCGCCCGTAGAGAGGCTGGACCCGGCGAAGACGACAACCGGCTTCCCCGCGGTCCGGGCCGCCTCGATGACCCGACCGGTGACCTTTCCCCGGGTGGACTGGCTATCGAACCGGCCTTCGCCGGTGACCACAACGTCGGCCTCTGCGAGGCGGTGGTTGAACCCGGTGGTCGCCGCGACGAGGTCAAACCCGCTTTGCATGCGGGCGCCGAGGAACACGGCCAGCCCGGCCGCCAGCCCGCCGGCGGCGCCCCCGCCCGGGACATTCGCAGCGTCGACTCCGAAGTGACGGCGGAGTACCCGGGCGTACCGAAAGAGCGCCGCTTCGAGCTGGTCGACCTGTGCGGGTGTAGCGCCCTTCTGTGGCCCGTAAACGCGGGCGGCGCCGTCCGGGCCGCAGAGTGGATTCGAAACGTCCGTGGCGACCAGCAACTCGATGCCACGGAGGACGGTCGGCGGCTGCCAGTCGATGCGCTCCAGATCTGCCAGGGCCGCACCCCCACGGGGGAGAACGTTGCCGGCTCCATCGAGGAACCGGGCGCCCATGGCTCGCGCCATCCCGGCGCCGCCATCGGTCGTGGCGCTGCCGCCAACACCGATGATGATCCGCGGCGGCTCGGCCTTCGCGGCATCGAGGATCAATTCGCCAACCCCGAATGTGTCGGCATGCAACGGGTCGAGTTCGCCCGGCTTCACATGGAGGAGTCCGTTCGCCTGGGCTGCCTCGATGACGATCTCGCCGGTCGCCCGAATTCGGACGTAGCGCGCGAGCACCTTGCGGCCGAGGGCGTCCTCGACCACCGCCGCCATCGTGTCGGCCTTCACGGCGCGGCGCATCGCGTCCAGGAGCCCGGGTCCCCCGTCGGACATCGGCAGGCTATCGAGGGTCCAGTCAGGGTGGACAGAGCGGATGCCGGAGGCGATCGCGGCGGCAGCCTCATCGGCGGCGAGACTGCCCTTGAACTCCTGGGGCGCGATCAGTATCCGCATGGCATCACCCGGAGTAGAGACGCCAGGCGGCGAGCAGGACGACAGCGATGACGTAAGCCCAGCCAACTTTTGCGATGAAGCGAAGGCGGCTCTTCGCCCGGCGGTCTCGGAAGACCACGGCCATCACAACGGTGATGACGAAGAACACCACCAGGGCGAGGAGCACGAACTTCATGGCAGGGGGCGCCTAAAGCGGCGCACGAACAGACGACGCGTCATTTGGTGGCTCAGGAGTCGCCGACAGCGGCGCGCTTCGTGAAAAGCCACGCACCATCGGCGCCCCTCGCGAGCTCGTCCTTGTAGATGGCGGTGGTCAGGATCGAAGCGGGCGGCTGCTCGCCCGGCGTGAGCCGGTACAGGACCAGGTAGCAAGAACCCGTGGCTTCGCCGGCGCTGCCTTCGAGCACCAGGTTGTTGGTCCAGTGCCGCAGCTTGAAGCGCCTGGCGAGCGAGTTGCCGAATCCGGTGAGCGCCTCAGTGCCGGTGAACGTGCCGGAGGCTGAAACGAAGGTCGCGTCGGGAGTGAAGGTGGCTGCCCAGGCAACACCGTCGCCGGAGTCGATCGCGTGGTTGTACTTCGCGTAGAGCTGCTGAATCGCCAGCTGGTCTTCAACGCTGAGGGCCATGGGGTGGTTCCTTCCTGGCAGCGGCCGGAGGCCGGTCTCACGCCGTGCTTACCAAGCTTTGGCGTACGATATGGCAATCCAGCCCCAAGGACATCATCGATGGCGTTTCGCGTAATAGCCCTGGCCCTGGTGGGTGCAGTGCTGCTTTCGGCCTGCGACCAGGGAACGGATTACGACTCCAACCGGGGCGATGATGCGTACGACCTCGAGGCCATGGCCCTCCAGGCGAGCGACCTGCCCGCCAACTTCGAGCAGGCGCCGGGCTATTCGTTCGGGCCGGAGGAATGGGCTGAGATCTTCGGCAGCGACGACCCGGAAGCGACCGTGCGCCAGCTTGAAGCCCAGGGGTGGCTGAAGAACTGGGTGACGGAAGCGACCCCGCCACAGTTCGGCGCCGTCCTCAATATCCGCTCGGTCTCAACGCTCTACACGAACGAAGGCTCGGCGAAGGAATCCACCGAACGCTTCGCCTGCGGGCTGCCTCTTTCGCTCAACGTCCAGCTGGACCCCTTCATCGTGCCGGACATCGCCGACCAATCGAACGGCTTCTTCGTCGAAGAAGAGATCGACGGCTCCGGTACAACGCTGGTCTATACGACGGTCTGCTTCCGCACGGGGCGCATCGTCCACGTGGTCCAACAGGCGAGCCTGCCCGGGATCGAGGACATTGGCGCCGCGCTCCGGAGCGCCGACAAGATGCTGAAGCGTGTGGACGCGGCGTTCGCCGACCAAGAGGACGACGGGGCAGGCTAAGCGCCTCGTCCCGACTGCCGTCCAATACGGAAACGTGCTAAGGCGACATCTCAGCCGGCCGCTGCCGGATCACGTAAATCGCGCGACCCTTCGAGCAAAGCCGCCCGGCGTCATCCGTGATGGTCACTTCGGTCACTGCGAGGGTTTTCCCCTTACGCAAGACGGTGGCCTCGGCGATGGCTCTCGTCCCATGCACCGGCCGCATGTAGGTGATATTGAGATCCGCGGTACCGGCGGGTTCATCCGATGGGGCGAGGGCCGGGATGACGGCCTCCAGCATCGCGATATCCACCAGGGCAGCGAGCAGGCCGCCGTGGACGCTCCCGCCTATCCCCCCAAGGGTGACCGGGCCGGTCTCCATCACAACACGGGCGAAGCCGGCCCGGACGTCTTCGAGCGTGAGGCCAAGCTGGCGATAGAGGGGCAGCGCGGCGAAGCGCTCGCGTTGCTGCTCGATGGTCTGTCCGCGAGGGCGAGGGTTCATGCGATGCGGATTCTAGCTTGGGAAAGCGGCAGGGGCGCGGCCAACATAGGCCGTGGGCGGCAGATGGAGGACTGGGCGGCGAGGACTTCGTAACCTAGTGGCATGACAGAACCAACTTCGCAATTCACGCCCCAGGAAGCGATCACCGACTGGGTGCGCCAGATCGACGTGCGGCCTACGGACTATGACAACTTCCGGGGCGATGTCGACCAGCAGGAAGGGCGCCTCTTCGGGGGGCTTGTGCTGGCACAGTCGCTCGTCGCGGCAGGGCGGACCGTCAGCTTCGGGAACGTCCACTCGCTCCACGCCTACTTCCTCCGTGCCGGTCAGTCGAAGGAGCCGATCGACTACTCGGTCGAACGCATCCGGGAGGGGCGCAATTTCCTGACGCGGAGAGTGACGGCGCACCAGGCAGGCCACACGATCTTCGAGACCTCGATCAGCTTCGTCGGGCCTGAGGACGGCGTTTCGCACCAGGCGCCGATGCCCGAGGCGCCAGACCCGGAAACCTGCCAGCCGTGGTGGGTGACCATCGCCGAGCCACGCATGGCTGCGGCAAGCGCCGCCGTGACCAGCCGGATGGCCCGCCGCTGGAACAACCCTGTAGACCTCCGGGCCGCCGCCCAGCCGACGCGCGAAGACGACGGGAGCGGCCGGCTGCCTTCGCGGATGGTCTGGGGCAGGATGATGGCAGCCCTCCCGCCGGACCCGCTTATCCATGCCGCGGCCATGGTATTCCTCAGCGATAGCGGCCTCGTCGCGACGGTCGCGCACCATTACGGGATCTGGATGCCGGGCGGCTCTTCGGCAAGTCTGGACCACACCATGTGGTTCCACCGCCCGCCAAGCTTCGATGACTGGATCCTCTACGTCAGCGAGAGCCCGGCCGCCCATTCGGCCCGCGGCCTCATCATCGCGGGCATGTACAACCGCAAGGGCGAACGGGTGGCGAGCGTCGCCCAGGAAGGGCTCTTCAGGAAGCCGAAGTAGGGCGGCGTTACGCCGGGAAGATGGCGAAGGTGCCCAGCGCCTTCGCGATCAGCCGCTCTCCCGCGCGCACCTCGGATTCGAGGACAGCGATCCGCTTTCCCTTGTGGAGCAGCTTCGTCTCGCACTCGACTGTGCCTTCGCGGACCGACGCCATGTAGACCATCTTCACCTCGATGGTCGCGCAGGACTCGTCTTCGCTGAGGCGCGAATAGAGCGCGCCGCCCATGCTGGTGTCGGCCATCGAGTACAACACACCCCCATGGACGACGCCGTGGGGATTCATGTGGTCTTCCGTGAGCACGATGCGGGCGCGGCTATAGCCATCGCCTCGTTCGTAGATATCGAGGCCGATGAGCAGCTGGTAACCCATCGGGGGCCTGGATTCACGTGCCATCGCGACGCATCGTACAGCGCCATGAACCGTCCGCGAATCCTCATCCCCGGGCTTCCTCACACGAGTAGACTCCTGGCATGGAAGCCGAATCCGCCGCCGCCCCGTCCCGCCCGAAGAACGCCGTCGTCATCCTCCTCGACAGCCTGAACCGGCACATGCTCGGTTCGTACGGCGGGAAGGAGTTTGCGACTCCGAATCTCGACGCCTTCGCGGCCGGGGCTATCCAGTTCGAGAAGCACTATGCAGGCTCCCTGCCCTGCATGCCCGCGCGCCACGACATCCTCTGCGGCGCCCTCGACTTTCTCTGGCGCCCCTGGGGCTCGATCGAGATTTGGGAGGATGCGATCACCCGCCACCTGCACAAGGCCGGGGTCGTTTCCCAGCTGATCTCGGACCATCCGCACCTCTTCGAGATGGGAGGAGAGAACTACCACGCGGACTTCAGCGCGTGGGACTACCAACGCGGACACGAAGGCGATCTCTGGAAGACACGTCCCGACACGACCTGGATGGGGGCGCCGGGCTTCGGGAGGCCCTGGCAGCCATACGACAATTCGCGCGGCTACTTCCGCGAAGAGTCCGACTTCCCTGGCCCAAAGACGATGGCCGCGGCGGCGAAGTGGGTGGACGAAAACGCCGGCTATCACGACCGTTTCTTCCTTTTCATCGACGAGTTCGACCCGCACGAGCCCTTCGATACCCCGGAGCCGTACGCGAAGCTGTACGACGATACGTGGGAAGGCCCCCACCTGATCTGGCCGCCGTACCATGCCGCGGCACAGCGCAAAGGCATCCTCACCGAGCGGCAGGCATTCCAGGTGCGCAGCCAGTACGGCGGCAAACTCACCATGATCGATCACTGGTTCGGCAAGGTGATGGAGTCACTCGAGCGCAACGGTGTCCTCGAAGACACGGCCGTCATCGTCTGCACCGACCACGGCCACTATCTCGGCGAACGCGATATCTGGGGGAAGCCGGCCGTCCCGGTCTACGAGCCACTCGGGCATATCCCGCTCATGATCCGCTGGCCGGGAATCGAGCCTTCGGTGAGCAACGCGCTGACGACCAGCGTCGACATCTTCGCGACGCTATGCGACCTCTTCGGGATAGAGCCCGAGCATCGGACGCACGGCAAGTCGCTCATCCCGCTCGTGACGGGCGCGGCGAAGAGCGTGCGCGAGTGGGCGCTCCTCGGAGTCTGGGGCCGCGAAGTCCACATCGTCGACAACGAGGCGAAGTACGCCCGCGCCCCCGAGAACGGGAACTTCCCAATCTCGATGTGGAGCAACCGCTGGTCGACAATGCCGGTGCATATCCCGAACCCGCCGCCCAACCTCCCGAGACCGGACGAGCGGGCGTTCCTGGACCGAATGCCCGGCACGCGGGTGCCCGTCATCCGGCAGCCGTTCCAACCAGGCGACATGTTGCCCCACTGGGCGAGCACCAGGTTCACCGGCAATTACCTATACCGCCCGGGTCAGGACCCGGACGAAGAAGAGAACCTGGTGGGCCGAAGCCTCGAACGCGAAATGGCCGACAAGCTCCGCCAGGCCCTGCTCTCGATCGAGGCGCCGGACGACACGTTCATTCGGTTTGGCTTGAGCTAGGGTGAACGAGGGGTTCGCCTCTCGGGATTCGATGGATAGGGTTGTCGGCGGCCCGGCTACTGCGCCGGTGTTTCGGTGCCGATGGCGTCGTCGAGCGTCTTTATGTGTTCTTCGAAGAGGTCGATGCCTTCGTCGAACGTGCTCGGCAGGAAAGCGAGCACCGTGGGTGCGCTGTCGAGCAGGCGCTGCGCGACCTGGGACCCATCGATGTCCTCGCGCAGATCGGGGCGCGGGTACGTGACGAGGGCGATGAGCAACACCTGTGCCACGACGACCGCCTTGAAGAAGCCGAAGGCGGCCCCGGCAAGCCGGTCGAGCACGCCGAGATTCAGGATTTCGGCGGTGCGCTTTAGCATGTGGGCCGCGACCTGGCCGCCGATAATGACGCCGATGAGAATCGCGAGGAACGAAACGAGCGCCGCGAAGTCTTCGTTTCGGACGATAGGCTCCACCTTCGGGAACAGGTCGTCGTAGAAGATCCCGGCGAGCGGGATCGCCAGGATAACCGAAGCGATCGAGACGAGTTCCCGGATAAATCCGTTGCTGTAGCCGCGATATGCCGAGAACCCAATTGCGCCGAGAAGGACGATGTCGAGCCAGTTCACGTTGGCGTCAGTTTGGCGGCGGAACGCCAAGGCTCAAGCGACTGTTTCGCGTTTGGCCCGGCGCGGTACCATGCTGACATGCAACAGCAGCTGATGGAGATCCTTGTTTGCCCCATGTGCAAGGGCGACCTGGAGTTGAAGGTCGAAAAGGAAGAGGGCGGCGAAATCGTGACTGGCACGATCGTCTGCAAGGAGTGCCGCGAGCGCTATCCCATCGAGGACGGCATCCCGAACATGCTGCCGCCCGACCAGCGAGGCTGAACCTTTGGACCTCAACCCCCGGGACTTCGCAGGAACGCTGGCCTGCCTCGCATGAGCGAACACGAGCACGAACACGAACTTGGCGAGGGGCACGGCGCGCCGGGAGTCCCCCACGAACCCGCACCGCGGGAACAACGCCGGCTGATCGCCGAACCTCCGTTGCTTGGGCGGGGCCTCGGGCTCGGCCTGGTGGCAGTGGGCGCGGGCTGGCTAGCCGTCTCGATGGTTCGAGCGAACGCCCTGCTCGTCCCCCTCGCGGCTGCCGTGGGCACGGTGAGCGTCCTCGCTGGCTGGGCCGCCGCCGTCCACGTGACCGGCGGTGAGAAGTTCGACGACCACCCGTTCGTTTAGTCACCTCCCACAACGCACTCGCCGCTTCTGACGGAAAGCCAGAAGCCCCTCGCTGAACGAGGGGCTTCGTCTGTTGCGGGACCGCGCCTAGTTTTGGGCGGGCGGGGCGGCGCCTTCGATCACTCCCTGGGGCGTGATCTTGATGGAACGAGCGCGGGCTTCCGGCTTCTTCGGGATAGAGAGCGTAAGCAGGCCATTCTCGAAGGTTGCGGCGGCCTTCTCCGGCTCAACAGTCGGAGGAAGGCGGAGCTGGCGCTGGAAGCTGCCGTAGCGAATCTCGCGCCGGAGGTAGTTCTCTTCGGTCGACTCCTCCTGCTTGCTGAATTCGCCGCGAATGGAGAGGACGTCTTCGTCAACGGAAATCTCGACATCCTTGGGGTCGACGCCGGGGACGGCGGCCTTGATGACGAATGTGTCTCCGTTTTCGATGACGTCGAGACTGAGGGTTGGGTTGCCGAGGTCTTCGCCGGCGCGGAAGGGGAGACGCGTGAACGGCTGCTCGAAGAGCCGATCCATCACGTTTCGCATCGCAGCGAAGTCGGCGGAAGGATCCCAACGGGTGAGTGCGGTTGCCATAGGTGAGTGGACCTCCATGGGGTGTGGTGTTCGGGTTCCATCTTGCCAACACATGCATGGTTGGGCAAGTAGTCTGCTAACATCTTTATCAAGTCTCGTCAGAGTGTGATTGTGAAGAGGCCTGCCGCATCGTATAGTGAAACCGATGGCACGCGATTACTACGAAGCCCTCGGCATTTCGCGCTCGGCCGATGAGAAAGAGATCCGCTCGGCTTACCGCAAGCTGGCTCGCAAGTTCCACCCGGACGTGAACCCAAACGACAAGGCTGCCGAGTCGCGCTTCAAGGAAGTGAACCAGGCCCACGAGGTTCTCTCCGACCCTGAGAAGCGAAAGAAGTACGACAAGTACGGCGACCGCTGGGAAATGGCGGACCAGATTGAAGAAGCAAACCGGCGGGGCGGCGGGGGCTTTCGCGCCGCACCCGGTGCGGAGAGTTTCGGCGACTTCGGAAGCGTCTTCGATACTTTCTTCCGAAGGGAGCGGGGCGGACCGCGCGGAGGCGGAGGCAATCGCCGCGGCCAGGACATTGAAACCCCCGTCGAAGTGAGCCTCGAAGAGGCGTATCACGGCACGAGCCGCACGGTGAACCTCCAATCCCCTGAGCCATGCCGCGTGTGTGGCGGCACGGGCGAGGTCGCCGCGGCGATCTGCCACACGTGCGAGGGGATGGGCACGCTCACGCGCCCCCGGCGGCTCGAAGTCCGCATCCCAGCGGGCGTGAAGACTGGCTCTCGCGTCCGGGTCGCAGGCGAAGGCCGGCCTGGCACCGGTAAGGGTGCCGCCGGCGACCTCTACCTGGTGATCACGACGCTCCCTCACTCTCGCTTCGAGCGGAAGGGCGACGACCTGGTCACTGAGGTCGATGTCCCGCTCCTCGATGCGGTACTCGGTGGCGAAGTTACCGTCCCGCTCGTCGAAGGGCGCGTTGCTCTCCGGATTCCGGAATTGAGCCAGAACGGACGCCAGATCCGTCTCAGCGGCAAAGGCATGCCTGTGCTCGGCAGCGGCGGCAAGCGAGGCGACCTCTTCATCAAGGTCCGCATCCAGTTGCCCGAAACGCTCTCGGCCGAAGAGCGCGGACACTTCGAAGCGATGCGCGAAGCGCGCGCGGCCACCATGGCCCATTCCTAGAAGGAGGTGACGTTTGGCACGAAACCGCCGCGAAAGCAGCGATGACGGCATCGGCGACGACCAGCAGCCGATTTATGTCATCTCGATAGCGGCTCGCCTGGTGGGAATGCACCAGCAGACGCTGCGCTACTACGAACGCGCGGGACTGGTCGAGCCGAAGCGCACCGGTGGAAACATCCGGATGTATTCGAACAGCGACATCGAACGGATCCGCCTCATCCAACGATGGATCGATGACTTTGGTGTCAACCTCGCCGGGGCCGAAATCATGATGCGCATGAGTGCCCAGATCCGGGCGCTGCAAGAAGAACTGGCAGCGACAAAGGCGGAGCTGGACAAGATCCGCTCGACCCGGCTACCGGCCCCATACCGAGGGACATAGGCAGAAGGGTTCCGGGCCGAGGAGGCCCGAGGCCCGGCCACCGATACCACACCCACCCTATCGCCATCCACCCCATCGCCATTCCTTCCGCCGTTCAGTCCCTGCCAAGGAGGCACCCACCCAATGATGCGACAAGACAGATTCACCGAGCAGGCCCAGCAGGTGCTCGCCAATAGCCAGGAGATCGTGCGCCAGAAGCGCAACTCCCAATGGGGCGTCGCCCATGTCCTCGCCGCCCTCGTCACGCTCAACGGCGGGCTTGCCGAGCAGGTGCTCCAGAAGCTCAACGTCGATATGAACCGGCTCCGCCAGCGCGTCGGCAAACAGGTCGCGGACCTGCCGACCCTCGCCTACGACGTCGTCCAGATCTACACGACTCCTGAAGTCGTGCGCATGCTCGAGGTAGCGAACTCCGAGGCCGAACGCCTGAAGGACGAGTACGTCGGCGTCGAACACCTGCTCATCGCCATCGCCGACAACGAGGAGAGCGGGTCTACCCGGCTGCTCGCCGAGTTCGGGGTGAACAAGGAGGCCATCTACCGGGCCCTCCAGGACATCCGGGGGAAGCAACGCGTGACCAGCCAGACTGCCGAGAGCCGCTACCAATCGCTCGAGAAGTACTCCACCGACCTGACTGAGCTGGCGAAGGAAGGCAAGCTCGACCCGGTGATCGGGCGCGACATCGAAGTGCGCCGGGTGATGCAAATCCTCAACCGCCGGACGAAGAACAATCCGGTCATCATTGGTGAGGCAGGCGTGGGCAAGACGGCGATTGTCGAAGGGCTCGCCCAAAAGGTCGCGTCCGGCGATGTCCCCGACAATCTCCAGGACAAGCGCATCCTCGCGCTCGACATGGGCGCCCTCGTCGCCGGATCGAAGTTCCGGGGCGAGTTCGAAGAGCGGCTCAAGGCCGTCATGGACGAGGTGAAGCAATCGGAAGGCGAGGTCATCCTCTTCATCGATGAGCTCCACACGGTGATGGGCGCGGGCGGCGCGGAAGGCGCGATCGATGCATCGAACCTGATGAAACCGGCCCTCGCCCGGGGCGAACTCCACGCCATCGGTGCGACCACCCTCGACGAGTACCGCAAGCACGTCGAGAAGGATCCGGCCATGGAACGGCGATTCGCCCCGGTGTACGTCGAAGAGCCCACCGTTGAGGACACGATCGCGATTCTCAAGGGGCTGAAACCGCGTTACGAAGCGCACCACAAGGTGGAGATCACCGATGACGCTATCGAAGCGGCTGCGCGCCTCTCGAGCCGCTACGTTACCGAGCGTCATCTCCCCGACAAGGCCATCGACCTGATCGACGAAGCCGCGAGCAAGCACGTCATCGATGCCCAGTCGATGCCCGACAACATCCGCGACTTGCAGCAGCGACTGGAAGCTCTTGCCCTCGAGACGGAGGCGGCCGTCCAAAAAGAAGACTACGAGGCCGCCGCGCGCATCAAGCAGGAGATCTTCCAGCTCCAGGATGAGTACAACGATCGCAAGGGCGAATGGGTGAAGGAACACCCCGAGACCAACATGCGTGTCACCGCAGAAGACATCGCGAAGCTCGTCGGACAGATGACGGGAATCCCGGTCTCGCGCCTGGAGGAGACCGAGCAGGACAAGCTGTTGAAGATGGAGGATTACCTCCACGGCCGCGTCATCGGCCAGGACAAGGCTATCGTCGCCGTCTCTGACGCCATCCGCCGGGCCCGCGCAGGGCTGAAGGACCCGACGCGGCCGATCGGATCGTTCATCTTCCTGGGGCCAACCGGAGTCGGGAAGACCGAACTTGCGAAGACACTCGCCGAATACCTCTTCGACGACGAAGACGCGATGGTCCGCATCGACATGTCGGAGTACCAGGAGCGCCACACGGTGAGCCGACTCATCGGTGCGCCGCCCGGCTATGTCGGCTACGACGAAGGCGGGAGCCTGACCGAAGCCGTACGCCGGCGCCCCTACCGCGTCATCCTCTTCGACGAGATCGAGAAGGCCCACCCGGACGTGTTCAACACACTCCTGCAGGTGCTGGACGACGGGCGCCTGACCGATGGCCAGGGCCGCACCGTGGACTTCCGCAACACGGTCATCATCATGACCAGCAACCTCGGGACGGGCGCGCAGGAACGGGCGACTTTCGGGTTCACCCAACGGGCCGATGGCACCGTCGACCAGGACAACCTCCAGTCGTCGATCGAGAAGGCGCTGCGCGAATTCTTCCGTCCGGAGTTCCTCAACCGCATCGACGAAATCGTCATCTTCGAGCCGCTGACCAAGGCCGAACTCGACCGGATCGTCGACCTCCTGATCGCTGAAGTGCGGGAGCGGCTGGCAGAGCGAGGAATCGACTTCGAACTGACCGCGGCGGCGAAAGCCGAGGTCGTACGCGAAGGCTACGACCCGACCTACGGGGCACGCCCGTTGCGCCGGACCCTCCAGCGCCGCATCGAAAACGAACTGGCAAAGCGTGTGCTTGGCGGGGACTTCAAGGACGGTGAGAAGGTCGTCGTGGACTTCGCCGAGAAGCTCTACGTCTTCCGTTCGGAACCCGGCGCCGCTCGCTCCAGGCCCGACGACACTGGCACGGGCGACGACGGGGTAATCGAAGGTGAGGTCGTGAGCGTCGCCTGAGGCCGGTCACATCGATCAGTTGGTAAGGAGGCCCTCCCCTGACCGGGAGGGCCTTTCTTCCGAGCGGAACTTCGACATCGCCGGACACGCCATGCTTCCCGACTTCACCCTGCTTCGCTCCGCGGGATCCCGCGCCGGAGTGTCCCGCGTTCGCTCGCGGCATCGCTGCGGCGCGGCTGCTATCCTCTCGGCATGTTCGCGGCAGCAAAGGGCATCGTCGTCACGTTCATCTTGTTCGCCGGAGCGTTCGCGCTCCACGTCGTTGGCGGCGCCACGGACCAGGGCTGGTTGTTCGCGATCGCCGTCGGCCTCATTTACCTGGTTGCGACCGGGTATTCGGGCTTCGCTTTGCTCATCGCCGGGCTCGCGCGGTCCGGCTCGCGGATCGCCAGCCTGACCGACCTTATCGGCGGGGTCATCGGCTCGGCCCTGACGATCGGCGCGCTCTGGGCGAGCAACGGCCGGGCGTTCGAAGCCTGGCATTTCATCGCCGGGCCGCTCCTCGAATCGGCCGTCAGCGGCCTCGTCGTGTTCATCGCCATCCGGCTGGCGCCGGGTCAGCCCCGCACCCGGCCAGCTACTTCCTGAGACGCGGGTCCCAGATATCGCGGAGCGCGTCGCCAAGCAGGTTCGAGCCCAACACGACCAGGCTGATCGCGATCCCGGGAAACACGACGACGTGCCAGTACCCGGTCCGAGCGATCGAGAGGTTCGTCCCGGACATATCGCGGCCCCAGGAGGCTTCGGTCGGCCCCAGACCGAGGAAAGCCAGTCCCGACTCCGCAAGGATGGCCGCGCCGATAGCGCCGCTCATGATGACAACGACCAGGGGAAGGACGTTCGGGAGGACGTGACGCATGAAGATGCGCCATTCGGAACAACCGACGGCGCGGGCCGCTTCAACGTAGATCTGGTTCCGCTCGATGATGGTCTGGCCGCGCAGGATGCGATTGCCTCCGAAGAGCGCACCGATGCCGATCGAAATGATGATCGTCTTCAAGTTTGGGCCAAAGGCAGTCCGCAACATCAAGAACAGGACGAGTCCCGGGAAGGCGGCGAAGGCCTCGCCGGAGCGCTGGACGATGTAGTCGATCCAGCGGCCGAAGTAGCCACCGAGGATGCCCAGGAACGCTCCCGACCCGGCGCCGAGAAAGACCGCCCAGAACGCGATGATGAACGAGATACGTGCGCCGCTCACGATCCGGCTGAAGACATCCTGCCCGAGCTGGTTGAGTCCGAACGGGTGGCTCAGGCTCGGGCCCTGAAGGGGCGTGCCGGTGCTCAGTTCATCCGCCGGATAGGGAGCCAGCTGTTCTCCGAAGAGGCCGAGAATCACGAAGAGCACGAGCACGATGAGCCCAAAGAGACCGGCGGGATGCTGCCGCGCCAGGCGCGCCATCCGCCGGGGCCAGCCCGGGCGAGCGGGCACGAAGGCCCAATCGAACGCCGCCGTCGAAGCCGTCTTGGTGGCCATCAGCGGTACTTCACCCGGGGGTCGATCACGGCGTACGAGAGGTCGATCAAGAGGTTCATGGTCATGATCGCCACGGCGCTGTAGAGCACGAGGAACTGGACGACCGGGAAGTCCGAAGTGGACGCGGAGACGAGAAAGAACTGGCCGAGCCCGTTGATGGAGAAGACCTGCTCCAGGATGAGCGAGCCAAAGAACAGGGCCGTCACATGTCCGCCGAGCAACGTGACGATGGGGATGAGCGAGTTCCGCAGTCCATGCGCGACGACAACCTGGCGTCCAGACAGCCCCTTCGCCCGTGCCGTCCGCATGTAGTCCTGGCGAAAGACTTCGAGGAGGGTCGAGCGGGTGAGCCGCATCATCCCCGCGGCGCCGCCGACTCCGAGGAGCAGGGTGGGGGGCAGGTAGAGGCGAAGGTTGTCGTACGGGTCCTTGAAGAATGGGACGTGGCCGCCCACCGGCGGTGAGTAGTTCCACCAGATGGAGGGCAGGACGATCAGCAAGATCAGCAGGAAGAAATCCGGGATGGACTGGCCGAACACCGCGAAGATGCGGAAGCCGTAATCGGTGGGCGAGTTCTGCTTCACCGCGGTGATGACGCCGAAGGCGACTCCAAAGACCGTGCTGAACCCCACAGAGAGCAGCAGAATCTCGAAGTTCACCGGCCAGCGGCGCTGGATTTCGGGCCAGACCGGCTGGCCACTCCGGAAGGTCTCACCGAGGTTCCCCTGGAGGACATCGCCAATCCAGATAGCGAACTGCTGAAGCACCGGTTTGTCCAGGCCGAGTTCGGCCCGGATCGCGTCTTCCTGCTCCTGTGTCGTGTTCTGGTTGGTGTACTGCAGCACCGGGTCAGTGGCGAACGGGAGCCGCAACGTGAAGAACGTCAGCACCGAGACCACCGCGACGATGAGCGGCACGTAGGCGAGCCGGCGAAGGGCATACTGGCGCATCCGAAGCGTCAGCCCTTATCGACGTAGAGTTTGCCGTTGAAGAGACCGTAGCTGCCCCTGCCCACGACCCGGCCCTTCACATACGACCAGGTGGCGGCGTTCGTCACCCGGATAATGGTCGGGATGTACGGCACCGCCTTCTCGAAGGCGCGCTTCTGGAGGTTCTGGACGGCCGTGCGGCGTTCCTTGTCGTCCAAGATCTCCTTCTGCTTCTGGACCAGGCCGTCCAGCTCATCGTCGACCAGCGCAGCCCAGTTCGGGCGACCGCCAATGGTCTTGGCGTAACCGCCGATGTACGAACTCGGGTCGTCGTATTCGAGCGTGGGGTAGGTGATGAAGCTGTCGTAGTCCGAACCGTAAAGCGACTGTGAGAGCCATTTGCCGAAGTCCTCGCCGATGAGCTTGATCTTCAGGCCAAGGTTCTTCTCGAGCTGGGACTTCACGATCTGGGCGAACTGCTGGTAGGTGTCGCCCGGCACGATGTACTTGATCGAGTACTCCTTCGATATGTCGAAGGTGGTCGCTGCGAGCAAGCGTTTCGCCTCGGCGACATCGGTCTTCCCCCAGGTCGCCTCAACTTCGGCGGCGGTATTCGCTTCGCCGAAGGCCGGCGGGACGGGCCCGGAAAGCTTGCCTTCGCCGAGGGCGAGCAGCGTGATCATCTCCTTGCGGTCGAGCGCGAGGTAGATGGCGCGGCGGACACGCTCATCGGCGAACGCGCCGTCGGCGCGAGTCTGGACGAGCCAGACGGCGCGCGAGTCAACACTGTCGACAACGATGTCCTTGCCAAGCTGCTTTTCCAGTTGTTCCCGTTCGAGCTTGTTCGTCAGGCCGACGCCGTCGATCTGCTTGGCAGAAAACGCGGCCAGGGCGGCCGCCTGCTCCTGGATGAGCTTGTAGTGCTGGTTGGCGAGATATGGCTCGCCTTTCACCCGCCACTTCTCGTTTCGCTTCAGCTTAAAGTTCGCGCCGTTCTCGTGGCTCACGAACTGGAAACGCCCGCTGCCGACCAGGTCTCTGTCCATGAAGGTGGGATCCTTCGCGATCTCCTCGGGGATGATGGACCCTGCGAGTGGGCTGCCGCCGTTGGTGGACGAGAACGTCCAGGCGTCGACTTTCTTGAGCACGAAGTTGCAGGTCTTCTCGTCCGGAGTGTCGATGCGGTCGAGGACCTGGGTCCACCATGAACTGGCGGAAATCTTCGTCTGCTTGGCAGCACCTTCGAGGCTGGCCTTCACATCCGACGCCTTGACCGCCCGGCCGTTGGCGGGGGCCTTGTCGTGGAAGACCGAGTCCTGCAGCTTCACGGTGAAGTGCGTTGGGTCCTGTTGCTCGATGCTCGACGCGAGGAAGTTCTCGCGGATGCCGGTATCGAGCGGCGTGTACCAGAGGTGGTCAAAGATCGTGAAGCCCCAGAGCAACCCGCTGTCCAGGCCGGAATAGGGGTTGATGGAGGCGAGGATGGCTCCCTGGCGGGCGTTGTAAGTCCCGTCTTTCTTGATGACTTCGCCGGCCGTGGTGGGCGTTGCCGCGGTCTGGGTCCCAGGGTTGACGCCGGCGTTGGTATCCCCCGCGCCACCATCCCCGTCGTCGCTGTCATCGCCGCAACCGGCGAGGGCCCATGCACTCGCACCCAGGGCCACAGTCCCGGCGCCTCCGAGCAGCCGCCGGCGCTCGATGCGCCGAGTCCAGTAGTTTTCCCGTTCCATAGCTGTGCCCCCCTTGGTCCCGAGCAACCCTCGGACTGATGGTGGTGTATACGCCGGAGAACTAAACGGCGTCAATGCTATCTATCGAGATAAACGATACACCGATGGCACTGGATCTCCGGCGCTGAATCCGTGCACAGGAATGGATGCCATGGGTGTTGAAGAGAGAGGAATTCCCTGGGCGAAGCCCCGGCCATAGAGCCACACCATGGCCGGGGACTTTGCCCCATCGCCCAGGTATCGAGACACGCCTGAGAGGTCCCAGGAAGCCTTCGCCGGATGGCGAGGGCTTGCTGGACTCGCGGCGGAATCGACGAGTGGGGTGGCACGCGCACCGGCAGGAAGGAGAGCCGAGGCGCGAACCGCTCCTGGATAACCCGGGCGAATCGCCCTCACGGTCGCTTAAACAACCGTGTTTATACAGGAACGCTGAATTTATGGCGGCGTGCTACGCTTGTCAAGACTTCCGCTCGGGGTAGGCTGCCACCATGGCAGAAGAAGTAGGGCTGCGCGGGTATCGCGTACAGGATCCGGCACGCACGCAAGCGCGCCGCCAGGAAATCATGCTCGCCATGGCGGAAGTCATAATCGACAAGAGCTACGCCGCAGCGACGCTCGAAGACGTCGCCGCCCACATGGGCACCAGTCGCGCGGTCATCTACTACCAGTTCCGGAGCAAGGAAGACCTCTACGCCGAGATCGTCGTCGAGTCTGTCGCTCGGGCAGCTGGGCGCATCGAGAAGATCGTTGAGCGCAGGCTGCCTCCCGAGCAGGCCCTGTATGCCGCGATGGAAGACCTGATCGAGATCGGCATGGAACCGCTCAACCGCAGCACGCTGCTGACGGGCCGTCCGAAGACGCTCTCCCCAGAATCGCGGGCCCGGATCAAGGCCGTGGACCGGGAGTACGACCGCCTCCTCACCGGAATCCTCCGGGAGGGCATCGAGTCGGGCGTGTTCACCGACCGGGACCCTCGCTTCATCCGCTACAACCTCATGTTTGCGGTGAACGGCAACTTCATCTGGCGCCGGCCGGAAGGGCCGCTCAAGGCCGACTACATCCTCAAAGAATCACCGCGGATGCTGCTCAACTCCGTCCTCGCCCACCCCTGCGAGTACCACGCCCACGGCGACACGCCCGCAGCGAAGTCCCTCACGGCCTGATCCGGTCGCTTGCAGGGCGAAGGGCGTTTGCCGCGGGTAGGGCGGTGCGCTAGATTGGCCACCGTCCCTTCAAGCAACGGACGAAATCTGATCATCGCGAGGTGACGCAGTGCCCAGGCGTCTTGCGGTCTCGGTTGGCTTCGCTGGAAGCCCTGAACAAAACAAAGAGGTCATCAGCCGAATCAAAGTCGCGGAAGAAGTCGGTGTCGAAGCTGTCTTCACCGCGGAGACCTGGGGGCGCGACCAGTTCTCGCTGCTCACTCAGATCGCCATGCAGACCAGCAAGATCAAGCTCGGCACGGGGATCGCGCCGGTCTTCGGCCGCTCTCCGGGCGTGCTCGCGATGACGGCCGCGACGCTGGACGAACTCTCCGGCGGCCGCGTCGTCCTCGGTCTTGGCACTTCCGGCGACCGTGTCATCGAGCACTGGCACGGCGAAAAATTCGCCAAGCCCATCCAGCGGACGAAGGAATACATCGAGATCATCAACACGATCGTGAGCGGCGAGAAACTGTTCTACGACGGCCAGATCTTCAAGCTCCAGCGCGGCTTCAAGCTGCTCTTCGAGCCCCCGCGCAAGCACATTCCGATCTACGTGGCGTCGATCTCGCCGAAGAGCATGCAGTCACTGGCGACCGCAGCGGACGGCTGGATGCCCATCTACTGGCCGAAGTCCAAGTTCATGGACGGCAAGAAGATGATCGGCGAAGCCTCGAAGGCGGCGGGCCGGGCGGAAGATTCAGTCGAATGCGTCGCCTCTCTCACGGTGGTGATCAACCCCGATGAACAGAAGGCGAAGATGCAGGCCGCCGGGCCGATCTCGTGGTACGTCACCAACATGGGCGACTTTTACCACGAGATGCTGACGCGAAACGGCTTCGGCGAAGAAGTCGCCGCGATGCGGAAGGTCGCCGAGACGCACAAGCCGCCACCCTTCGGCACGAACCCGGAGCTGATGGCCGCCATGGGCGACCGGATGCTGGAGGAAACGGCTATCTGGGGCGACCTGGAGACGGTGGCTGCCGGTATCGAAGAACGTCGCCAGCTCGGCGTCGATCTGCCCAGCATCAGCATGCCGCAGGGCCCGCTGGACCATGTCGAACGCGTCCTCGGGACGCTCGTTTCCTAGCCCACGCATTCCTCGACAAGAACAACCGGGGGCGCCGCATGGCGCCCCCGGTTTCGTTTCCCGTGACCTTGCGCTCGCACGGGTGAGAGCCTGGATGGTGGCCGGGCCGCGGCCGGGGCTTAGCGCTGGCGAAGGCGCGGGTCCAACGTGTCGCGCAGGGCATCACCGAAGATGTTGAACCCAAAGACAGCGAGCGCGATGCACACACCCGGCCAGATGGCGAGGCCAGGCTGGCGGCGCATATGCTCCCGGCCGTCTATCGAGAGCATCTGGCCCCAGGAGGGCTCGCCTGCCGGACCGAAGCCGAGGAAGCTGAGGCTCGCCTCGGCGAGGATGACGCCACCAAGGCCGACCGTCATGGTGACCAGGATGAGCGGGAAGACGTTCGGCAGGATGCAGTACCAGATGATGCGCACATGGCCAGCGCCCATCGAACGCGCCGCTTCGACATAGGGCTGATGGCGGATGGTGAACACCTGCGCGCGGATGACCCTGGAGGTGCCGGCGATGCTCAACAATCCAATGGCCAGCACCATTGCGAAGACCACGTTCACGTTATCCATGCGCCGGACGATGCCAAGGATGGTGAGGAGGATCACCAGGCCAGGCATGGCCTGCCAGGCCTCGACGACGCGCTGGATGATCTTGTCCGACCAGCCGCCCAGGTACCCGCTGACGATACCAAGCGCCGCGGCCCCGCCGCTGCCGATGAAGACGGCGCCGAAGCCGACCATCATCGATATGCGGGCGCCGTAGATGAGTCGTGAGAACGTGTCGCGTCCCGTGTAGTCGGTGCCCAGCCAGTGCTCCGCCGAAGGCCCTTCCAGGCGGTGGCGGAGGTTCTGCTTATCCGGTGAGTACGGTGCCAACTGTTCGGCGAAAACGGCCGCGACGATGAACGTGAGGACGATGACCAGGCCGACGGTGCCCAGGGGCTGGTGACGCACGAAACGCCATGCCCGAAGCAGGAGCTTCACCGGCGCCGCGTGTTCGGTTACATATCTGCCCTGGCCGAGGTCGAGCGCGCCAGATCGGGTGGCGGTCATCTCAGAGCCTCACCCGGGGGTCGATGAACGTGTACGACACGTCCACCGCCAGGTTCGAAAGCACAATCAACACCGAGAAGATGAAGACGGTCGCCATGATCACCGGGTAATCCAGGTTGCCGACCGATGAGACCAGGTACTGTCCCATACCCGGCAGCGAGAAGATCGACTCGAAGATCGCGGTCCCGGCAACGAGCCCGGGGAGGCTGAGCCCGATAACCGTCACCACGGGAAGGAGGGCGTTCCTGAGCGCGTGGGCGAAGACCACTGTGCGGCCCGTGAGGCCCTTCGCGCGCGCGGTCCGGATGTAGTCCTGGCGCATGACCTCGAGCATCTGGGTGCGGACGAGGCGGATCAACGAGCCACTCGGCGTGAGCCCGATGAGCAGCGCCGGCATCGCCATGATCTTGATATGGGCTATCGGGTCGTCCTGGAGATACTCGAACTTCAAAGGTGGAGCCCAGTTAAACCAGATCGAGCCGAAGGTGATGATCATGATCGCGAGCCAAAAGCCCGGAATGGAGTCCACCAGGATGGCGGAGGTCCTGAGGAAGTAGTCCGGCCAGCGGTTCTGTGCGACGGCTGCCGCCACCCCCATCGGGACGGAGAAGAGCACGCTCGAAATCAGGCCGACGAGGCCCAACTCGAACGAAACGGGCAACCTGTCGGCGACTTCCCCGGTGACCGAACGGCCGTTGAACAGCGATTCGCCGAGGTCGCCCCGCAAGATCGAGCCCGCCCAGCCGAGATACTGCGGGACCAGCGCTTCGCTGAGGCCGTAGTCGTCCTTGAGCTGCTGGACGAGTTCGGGGTCGGTACCGCCGTATTCCGCGGCGATGATGTCCACCGCGTCGCCGTACACGAGTGGCACGACAACGCGGAGGAGCGTGAAGACGATGATCGAGACGAGCACGAGCGTAAGCCCGGCAAGCATGAGCCGTTGGGTGACGTAGCGTCCCATGGGCGGGAATCCTCCGTGGGGGCTAGCCGGTGTACTTGCTCTTGTCGAACCAGAGCTTCGTCTCGGTGGTGTCGCGACCCGATTCGGCGTCCCAGGCGCGGAAGACGCCCGCGTTGCCAATCCACGGCCAGAAGAGCGAGAAGGCCGGCGACTGGCCCGGGTAGGGAATCATGATCATCTTCGTCGCGGCGTACTTCTGCCAGTCCTTGATGATCTGGGCACGCTTGCCGGCATCGAGTTCCTTGCGCTGGGCATCGATCATGTCGTCGGACTTCTGGTCGATGACTGTGCCCTGGAACGAGGTCTTCTGGCGGGCCCCCTTGCTGTGGTAGTAGGAGTTCATGAACTGGTCGACTTCGGGATAGGCCGTGGTCGCGCCGACGGCGATGCCGGTGAAGTCTCCCTTGGCGAAGTAGTACTTGGGCAGGTAGTCCGTCTGGTAGTCGGGGTTCACCTGCTTGAGCTTGAAGAGGCCAGACTCTTCGAGCATGCCCTTGATGACTTCCGCGTTCTTCGGGAATGTCGTCCCGTACTGACCTGTGGCGATCCAGGCGATCTCGGACTCGATGGCCGAGGTGTAGCCGGCCGCTTCGAGTAGCTTCTTCGCCTCCGCGACGTTCTTGGTGAAGTTCACCTTGCCTTCGCCCATGTCGTTGCTCTTGGGGTCCACCCAGAGGCCTTCCCATCCCGCGGAGATGTGGCTGTGGTAGCGGACGTCCGTCGGGTAGCCTTCGGTGCGGAACTGGGAGACGTTGTAGAAGGTGTCGATCCAGAGGTCGCGGTCGATGAGCATCGAGGCCGCGCGGCGCACCCGGTCGTCGGCGAAGGGCGTGCCCGGCTTGAGGCCGAAGTAGGTCATCCATGCCGTTCGGCCGTGCGCGCCCTGGTCCAGGGCGAGTTCCGGCACTTCCTTCTTCACCTGGATGATCTCTTCCTGGCGGACGGCGAAGGCCCAGACCTTCTTCGCCCGGAACTGGGCAAGGCCGGCTGCGTATTCCGGGATGATCGGGATGTCGAAGCCGTTCAGGAGGACGTTGCTGGCATCCCAGTAGTCCGGGTTCTTGCGGTACTGGAAGATCACGCTGCGCTGGTAGTTGTCCAGGATCCAGGGGCCGCCACTGCGGACTTCGTTGCGCGGATCGTACCCCCCGTCGGATTCACGCGGCATCACCTGGAGATAGCGGCTGTAGGCCATCGCGCTGAGGAACGGCGCGTACGGGTACTGCAGCTTGAATTCGACCGTCGTCTTGTCGATCGCCTTCACCGACTCGACCGGCCCGGACGGGTTGTCCGGCAGCTTGGCAAGGTCTTTGCGCGAGGTGTTCTGGGCGGCGAACTTGTTCCACGAGAAGACGACATCTTCCGCGTCGATCGCCCGCTTGTTCAGCGGCGCCTTGTTCTCCCAGACGGCGTTGGGCCGGAGCTTGAAGACGACACGGGTCGGTTCCGGCTGTTCCCAGGTGGCGCCGAGATAGCCCTGGACTTCGCCCTTCGAAGGCACCTTGTAACCCGGCTTGTAGGAAAGGAGCCGCGGGTAATACCACGAACCCGCGGAGTTCGCGGTGAACGACGGCGAGGCCAGGGGGTCAAGGTTCGTGACGTCTGCCGTCGTATAGGCCTGGTAGATCTCGCCCTTGACGGCCTTGGCGGTCGTGTCTTCGCGCGGCCAGAGGATGCTCTTTGCTTCCTGTTGCTTCGTTGCATCGGCTGTAGGGATCGATTCGAGGTCGAGCGGCTCTTCGTCGTCGTCACCGCCGCCGCAGCCGACAAGGGCGAAACCGGCTGTCCCCAGGCCCGCCGTGGCCCCCTTCGCCAGCATTCCCCTGCGGGTGTATTTGCGCTGCCAGTAGTTGGGCCCGGACATATCGCACCTCTGTTCACCGTTGGTATGTTCGCTATGTGGAACGCCCCGGTTTATACACGTATGTATAGACCCAGGGAATAGGGGGACTCTGTGCTCTAAATTGCCGCACGGAGCATGACGGCCGTCATATCCGGGTCAGACTCCCAGCGCCCTCGCCACCGTTTCCAAACCCTCGAGGGCCTCTTCGGTCGACCGGACGACCACATCGGAGAGTTCCGTGATCTCGGGCGGCGTCTCGGCTCCGCCGGAAACGCCGACGAGCATGACATGCACACGTTCGGTCTGGGCGAGCGAAAGGGCCGCCCGGAACATCGCGACATCGGTGGCATCGTCGCCCATCACAAGCAGGGCCCGGGCGCGCAGCTGGCGGGTGAGCGCCGAGAGGGCGATGTCCTTCCCGCCGCGCGCATCGGGCAGGACTTCGAGGACCATGCGCCCTTCACGGAGGCGGAGTCCCTCGGGGAGGGTCGCGAGAGCCTGCCGCAGCCCTGGTTCCAGGTCGGGAGCGGTGCGGAAGTGAAAGGCGGTGGAGATTGCCTTGCGTTCGATGTGCAGGTATGAGCTGGGACAGGCGGAAATCACCCGCTGTTCGATTGCTTCGAGGGCCGCGCTCAGTGCGACCCGGTCGACCCCGGGGATGAGCGGGTCATCAAACGATGCTTCGAGCCCGTGGCTGCCAACGACAACGACGCCTTCGACCGGGACCATGCGGCGGGCAGTGTTCAGGTCCCGGCCGGTGATGACGGCGACCTTCGCGGCCTGGGAAAGCCTATCGAGGACGGCGAGCGTGCCCGGTGGGACGCGGGCCTCGCTCGCATGGGCGACGATTGGCGCGAGCGTGCCGTCGAGGTCAGTCGCCACGAGGAGCGGCCCCCTCGCGGCGGCAAGGCCCCGGAACTGTTCGATGGCGGCGAGATTCAGCATGGTCCCTCCAGTGCTGCGAGGAAGCCGGTCGCCCAGGCGTGGGCATCGCGGCGGCGAATGTCCTGGATGAACCGATCGCTCACCCTTCCGGGGAGGCCCGCGAGGGCCTCGCAAAACGCTTCGGCCATCGCGGGCTCATCGAGCGGGTCGATGGCAACAAGGCCGTCGAAGCCGAATCGCGAGAACGTACTCGCCACTCCCGCATCGCGGCCGGTGAGGATAACGGCCCGCGATTCAGGTGGGCGGAGCGATTGGGCTATCGCCGCCTGCAGCGGGACCAGGTTCTGGCCATCCGAGAGAGACGACGTGAAGACGACATCCGCATCGCGCTGGAGGGCGACGACATCCTCCCAGCCGACGTTCGCGCGGACGTGGGAGAACGTCCCGCCCGCTGAGGCCGCGGCGGCGCGAGCGTGGGTCAAGGCCAGGTCGACCGCTGCTTCCAATGCGTCGTAGGCTCGGACACCCTCCCGGGTCGGAGCCGCGATGCCGAGGTAGGCGAAGCGTGCGCCGCGCCGGAATGCGCGAGTCAGCGCCGCCAGCCGTTCGGGAATGCCCTTGGTGAAGTCCCCGCGTTCGAGGCCAACGACCAGCGGCAGCCCGGCGGCCCGCGCAGCCGTAACCCGTGGAGAAACGGGCGCCTTCCGGGCAACGTCGAGCACATCTTCGATATCGATACCGACGGGAAAAGCCGCCGTCCGCACCCTCCGGCCGTGGTGGAGGACGGCGCCATCCAACGGCGCTGCACCACACATTTCCAGTGCCGCACGGTGGAAGCGGTCGACGTCAGCCGCGGTCTGGAAGCCGATCAGGTCGGCGCCGAGCATGCCCTCCACGACCTTGCGAAACGCCGCCCATCCGGCGGGCTCCAGGTAAGGGCGCGCCGTCTCGATATCGGGGAAGGGGATGTGGAGGAAGAAACCGATGCGGCCAGCGAACCCGCGCTCCCTCAGGAGGTCCGGGACCAGGGAGAGCTGGTAGTCGTGGATCCAGCACCAGGGAGCTTCGCGCTCTTCGGCGGCGGCCTCGGCGAAGGCGGTGTTCACGGCCACGAACGAGCGCCAGTCGGGTCCACCGGGGGTTGAAGGGACCGGGTAGTAGCCGGTGCGCGCTGGCAGGTCGTGGCGGACGAGGTGGAAGAGGGGCCAGAGGAAGCTGTTCGAAACCTCCGCGTAGTGTCCATGCCAGGTGGAGGAGCCGAAGTACAAACGGCGATGGCGGAGCGGGCCGCGCGGCGTCTCGATCAGCTCGAATCCGCGATCGTCCGTCCACTCACGGTCGAAGCGCCCCAGCCCTGCGCCAATCCAGGTTGTCCCGGAACGCCCATCCCAGGGGGCAATCACCGGGCGGACAGCAGCCAGCAGGCCGCCGTTCCCCGCGGAAGAAGGGGAATCGGCCCACCGCGGCGATTCGTGGTCGAGGTAGGCGCGGTTGGCGAGGATCAGGCCAGCCTGCTGCATCCCTTTCAGTAGGCACCAGCAGCGGCGAACGGCGCAAGGCGTGGCCCCGCGCCCGCGAGATGGTTGGGCAGCCGGAATTCGCCGGCGTATCGTGCGGATACCACCAATTCCCCGGGAGATCTCCCTTGGCCGAAGCACCGGTTGTCCTCTACGAAGAACGCGACTCGCTCGGGATTATTACCCTCAATCGCCCCGAGAAGATGAACACGCTGACCGATACCGTGATCCAGGGGATTGCCGACTCGATTGACCGGGCGACGGCCTCCCCCGACGTCTCATCCGTCATCATCCGCGGCGCGGGGCCGACGTTCACGGCGGGTTACGACTTGAACCCCCAGGCCGGAGACCGCGGACGCGGGGCGTTCCAGCCGCGTTTCGGAGCGAAGCAGGTTGATGCCCGCCCCGGGGCGTGGGACCCGGTGCGCGACTACGCCTTCATGGGCAACAACATGCGCCGGTTCATGAAGCTCTGGGAGTGCCCCAAGCCCGTCATCGCCGAACTCCATGGCTACGCTCTGGGCGGCGGGACCGACCTGCTTCTCTGCGCCGACCTCATCTTCATGGCCGAAGACGCGATCCTCGGGTATCCGCCAAGCCGCGTGTACGGGACACCGACAACGATGATGTGGGTGTACCGCGTGGGTCTCGAACACGCGAAGGAGTTCCTGCTCTCTGGAGACCAGATCGACGCCACGACCGCCTATCGAATCGGCCTCGTCTCGAAGGTCTTCCCGAAAGCGCGCCTCTCCGCAGAAACGGAGGCGTATGCGAAGCGCTACGCGAACATTCCGGCGAACCAGCTGGCGCTGAACAAGATGCTCATCAACCAGGCGTTCGAAAACATGGGCCTGCGAACGACACAGATGCTCGGCACGTTCTTCGATGGCGTCACCCGCCATACCGAGGAGGCGCTGCGCTGGCGGGAAAGCTTCTCGGAGGTCGGCTTCCGGGAGACGATCCGGCGCCGGGATGGGCCGTTCGAGGACTACGGGGAACGGCCGCGGGGCTAGGGCAGGGCCGGCGCGGGCCGTTTGCGCCCCTGCCCGGTTTCCGGCATTGTCGCTACCCACATCTCCGGAGGCTGCCCCATGCCCGACGACTCGATCCGCCCCTTCCAGATCCACGCCACCGATGAAGAACTCGACGATCTGCGCCGCCGCCTGCGTGCCACCCGCTGGCCCGACCGCGAGACCGTCGACGACTGGACGCAGGGCATCCCGCTCTCCTACGTCCAGGAGGTCTGTGCCTACTGGGCCGAAAAGTATGACTGGCGTGCGACCGAAGAGCGCCTGAACGCGTTTCCCCAGTTCAAGACCGAAATCGACGGCGTCGACATCCACTTCCTCCACGTCCGCTCGCCCGAACCGAACGCGATGCCGCTGATCGTCACGCACGGCTGGCCCGGTTCCATCGTCGAGTTCCACAAGGTCATCGGGCCGCTGACCGACCCGGCGAAATACGGCGGCAACCCCGCCGATGCGTTTCACGTCGTGGCCCCATCGCTGCCGGGGTACGGGTTTTCCGCGAAGCCGGCCGAAAAGGGCTGGGGTGTCGAGCACATCGGCCACGCCTGGGCCGCGCTGATGGCGCGCCTCGGGTACGGCCGGTACGTCGCCCAGGGTGGCGACTGGGGGGCGGCTGTGACGAGCCGAATCGGGGCACAAGACCCTGACCACTGCGCCGCCATCCACCTGAACATGATGATCGGCGTCCGCCCGGACCCCGGAACCATGAGCGACCTGACCGAACGCGAGAAGAGCGCGATCGCTGGGCTGCAGTACTACCAGGACTGGGATTCGGGCTACTCCAAGGAACAGAGCACCCGGCCCCAAACGGTCGGCTACGGCCTGGTCGATTCGCCCGCCGGGCAGGCCGCCTGGATCCTCGAGAAGTTCTGGGCGTGGACCGACTGCAACGGCCATCCGGAAAACGCGCTCACCCGCGACGAGATGCTGGACAACGTGATGATGTACTGGTTGCCGGGGACCGGCGCGTCATCGGCGCGCCTCTACTGGGAAAGCTTCAACAACCGATCCAGCAACCCCATCAAGGTGCCGGTGGGCGCCAGCATCTTCCCGCGCGAAATCTTCCGGGCCTCACGGCGGTGGGCGGAAAAAGCGATCGCCAACATCATCTACTGGAACGAACTGGATAAAGGCGGTCACTTCGCCGCCTTCGAGCAGCCGGCGCAATACGTGAAGGAAGTCCGGAACTGCTTCAGGCTGGTGCGCTAACGAAAGGCCGGCGACCAGGAGAGCCTTGTACCCCCCCACGCCCGTACTCGTCGACCGTGCCTTCGATCTTGTGCACCTCCGATCCTGCGAGTAGATTCCCGCCCGAATTGGGGGATTCGGCAACATGAAATCGCTGGGCACTATTCGGAACGGCGGCATCGCCGGGATTCTCTATGTAGCGATCTTAGTCGGGTCAGGGTTCATGGCGCCTCCCCCGCCAGCGGCAGACGACCCCGCAAGTACGTTCTTGGAATACCTCACCGATAACCGCACGGTATCGATGATCCAGGCGTCCGTCACGGCGCTCCTCGCCATCCCATTGCTGCCATTTGCGATCACATTCGGACAGAGAATCCGGTTGCTCGAGGGAGAACATCCGATCCTCGGCACCGCGTCAGCGGCCGGGCTCCTCGTCGCCTGGGCGGCGGCGGTGCCCTTTATGATGGTGTTCGGCGGACTGGCCTGGCTTGCAAACGGGTCGTTGGAAGAATCGGATGCTAGGAACCTCTTTTTGCTGGTGAACATCGGCTACGGTGGAATGCTCGCACTGTGGGCCGGAGTGGCGATCTTTTCGGGCCTTGCGCTGATCAGTGCACAGGGTGTCGACCGGTGGCTGGGTTGGTTCGGATTTCTTGCCGCGCTGATGTGCGCGGTCGCTGCTTTTGGCTGGGCCAGCAGCGGACTCCTTTCGCCGGGCATGGCGATCTTCCCTGCCTACCTGGCGGTGTCGGCCTACCTGCTCGCCAACGCCATCCTCATGGTCAGGATGAAGTAGTCGCTGTCCGTCATTCCGGAAGGTCGCACTAAGCCGCCGGTTCGCGGCCCGCGCTATCAGCCCCCTCATCAACGTCGAGGGAATGCGGAACTGCTTCAGGCGAAGAGGCGCTTCCTATGGCAGGGTACAGCGGTTCATCGCGACTGAAATGCCCTGGCCGCCCTGGGTCCGCGTCCCACCCAGGACCGTCCCGTCGGGGGATAAGGACCAGGTGAACGTAACTCCTCCGCCAGATGCGGTGAGGATCCGGGAAGAATCGCCTGCGCCCGGCGTGAGGTTCATTTGCGACGTAACACCCTGGAATACGTAGACGGCCTCCACCTTTGTGGGAGTGACTAATCGCACGACCAGCGCGCTCGTGTTCGCAGCGGCCCCACCCCAGAGCCCTTCCCACGCGCCGGAGTAGGCGGCGAGCGCCGCCGGGACTTCCGCGGCCGCGGGAGTGACGGGGTATGAGCCCGGCGCCGGGCCTGCCGGGAGGTATTTGCAAAGGTTCGAGGCCGGGGTAGCCGTGGCCGTGGGGGTTGGAGATGGCGGGACGGGGGTTGCCGGCGGGTTGGTTGGCACGACTGTCGCAAGGGACGTCTGGCCGGGAGCGTCGTCGCCGGAACCGCAGGCGACGCCAGCACCAGCGACCAGGAGGAGAAGCAACGGAAACGTAGCCCTGACCAAACTCGTCCGGCGCATCAGCAAACGTCCAACTCAGCGTGTCACCAGGCTATCGGGCGCGCACCTGGATGCAGTCCGGGATTATGCGCGCGCGCACTGGGACATGCGAACGGTTCGGTCAGGATGACCGGGAACGGTGACGACGCCCGGTTTGCCCGGATGCACGAACTGCCTGTGACTCCCACGAGTCCGCAGTAGGCGCCAGCCATCGTCCTCGATCATCCGCACTGCGTCTCTGACCTTCGGCATCTACAGACTCGCCAGCCGCTCCCGCAGGCCCGCGGTCTTCTCCCGTGTCTCGGCCAGCGTAGTCTCCATCCCCTGGATGACATGCGCCGGCGCCTTCGAGCGGAACGTCTCGTTCGCGAGCTGCGCTTCGAGGCGTTGAGCGTGCGCCGAGGACTCCGCCAGTTCTTTCTCCAATCGAGCACGCTCGGCAGCTGTGTCGACCTGCGGCAGTGCGACCGCCACCTCCGTATCCGCGACGCGCCCGAACCCCCACTCGCCCTCCGGCACCGCGCCCGAGAGGTCGAGCACATCGAGTTCCACCCGCGACGTGAAGTTCGTCGCAGCGGCAGTCTCACGCAGGGCCGGCCCATAGCCGTCGGCCCGCAGCACTACCTTCGGGCGCGCGCCGGCCTCGAGCTTCTTTTCGGCGCGGATGTTTCGGATGGTCCGGTTTACTTCGATGACGTGCTCGATCGCTGCTTCCGCGCCCGCATCTTTCCAGTTGCCACCACTCCTGGGGAACCAGGCGACAATCAGCTGAGTGGCCATGTCATCGTCAATGCGAACGCGCAGCGCCTGCCACAGTTCCTCGGTGACGAACGGCATGAACGGGTGCAGCATCCGCATCCCGTGGTCCAGCACATGGACGAGGACCTTCAGCGGCCGTTCGTCGCCGTCGTTGAGGCGCGGCTTCACCATCTCGATGTACCAGTCGCAGAACTCGCTGCGGAGGAAATCCTCTATCTGGCGCGCGCATTCACCGAGCTGGTACGCCTTCATCAGCGAGTCGACATCGCTTTCCAGCTGTTCCAGCCGGGAGAGAATCCAGCGGTCCTCAAGCGCGAACGACTCTCGGTCGAGCGGGTGTGGGCGCTTCACCTCGCGGTCGCCCACCTTCATCAGGACGAAGCGCGCTGTGTTCCAGAGCTTGTTGGCGAAGTTGCGGGCGGAAGCGAGCCGGTCATCGCTGTACTTCTGGTCGGCACCGAGGGTGGCGCCGGTCAGCACGGCGAAGCGGAAGGCGTCGGCGCCGAACGTCGAGGCTGCGACCAGAGGGTCGACCACATTCCCGCGCGACTTCGTCATCTTCTCGCCCCTCGCATCGCGGATGAGGCCGTGGAAGAGGACGTTGCGGAACGGCATCGACCGCTCCTCGCCCATGTGCCGCATGTTGTACAGGCCGAACATGATCATCCGGGCACACCAGAAGAACATGATGTCGTAACCCATCTGCATGTCGGCGGTGGGGTAGAAGTAGCGGAGGTCTGCGGTGTCTTCCGGCCACCCGAGGTCGGCATGTGGGGCAAGCCCGGAAGAGAACCAGGTGTCGAGCACGTCTTCATCCTGGCGGAGCGCGCCGCCGCACTCGGGGCAGCGGGCCGGGTCATCCACCTGGCAGACCACGTGCTTGTTTTCGCAGTACCAGACCGGGACCTGGTGACCCCACCAGAGCTGCCGGCTGATGCACCAGTCGCGGATGTTCTCCATCCAGTTCAGGTACACCTTCTCGAACCGCTGGGGAACGATGCCGATGCGGCCCTCGGTCACGGCGCGAATGGCGTCGCCGGCGAGCGAGTGGCCCCGCTCATACTCCTTGTTCACATCCAGCCACCACTGTTCGCTCGGCAGCGGCTGGAGCACCGTCTTACAGCGGCTGCAAACACCAACGCTGTGCGTGTAGTCCTCGATACGGTCGAGGAAGCCCCCGTCTGCGAGGTCGCGGAGGATGGCTTCGCGCGCTTCGTCCGCCGGCATGCCCGCATATGGGCCGGCTTCGTCGTTCATGTTGCCTTTGAGGTCCATCGCGACGATCACCGGGAGGTCGTTCCTCTGGCCGATCTCCCAGTCGTTCGGGTCGTGGCCCGGTGTCACTTTCACCGCGCCGGTCCCGAACTCGGGCTTCACCGTTTCGTCGGCGACGATCGGGATCTCGCGGCCGATGATGGGAAGGAGCAAGCCTCGGCCAATGCGCTCCTCGTAACGGTCGTCGTTCGGATTCACGGCCACGCCGGTGTCGCCCACCATGGTTTCGGGACGCGTCGTCGCTACCGTGATCGACGCCGGGAGGGCCATCCCTCCTTCGCCCACGATCGGGTAGCGAATGAAGTAGAGCTTTGATGGCATCTCCACGTAGTCGACTTCAAGGTCGCTCAAGGCGGTCTCGCAGCGGGGACACCAGTTGATCATGCGCAGGCCGCGATAGATGAGGCCTTGCCGGTAGAGGTTGACGAAGGTTGTGCGCACCGCTTTCACGATGCCCGGGTCCAGTGTGAATGTGTTACGCGACCAGTCGGCGCTCGCCCCGAGCTTGCGATGCTGGTCGGCGATCCGGCTGCGGTACTTCCGCACCCACATCCAGGTGCGTTCCACAAAGGCCTCGCGGCCGATCTCGTGGCGGGAAAGGCCTTCCTTGGCGAGTTCGCGCTCGATCACGTTCTGGGTCGCGATCCCGGCATGGTCTTCGCCGGGCAACCAGAGCGTCGGGTCTCCCTGCATCCGGTGCCAGCGGACGAGGGCATCGGTGATGGTGTCTTCGAGACCGTGCCCGAGATGGAGTTCGCCGGTGACGTTCGGCGGCGGCATGACGATCGTGTACGGCTCGCGGCCGAAGTCGATCTTCGGCTGGAAGTGTCCCGCGTCCTCCCACATCTGGTAGATGCGACCCTCTACGCTGGCCGGCTCGTAGGCTGTCGAAAGGTTCGAGCCAGGCGTTTGCGTCGTCATTTCGGTCCCTCGGGCGGATGGTTCAGCCGAGAAAGGCTGGCCTTCCAGTGTACCAAGCGAAGGTGGACAGGCGATCCGGGCGGCCGACCTGCTCGCGCCCCGGGGAGATCGGACTCGGCATCCCGCCTCGCTACCCAGAGAACTCCAGGTAGCTCTCGGTAATCCACTCCCGGACCTGCTGGTCGATGTCCTCCGGGCCACGGATCCTGATGGTGTGGTAGGTCCTGCCCGAAGTGGACGCGAACGTCCGCGTGATCCTGGGGTCCTCGACGCGGCGAGCGAGCCCGAAACTCAGCGCAAGCCACCTGGTCTTCGGGCGCAACTCCAGGAAGTTCCGCTTCCGCTTGAAGAAGATGCCCACGTTTACCGGCTCAATGATGCACGGCCCCAGGGATTCAACCTGGCCGCGGATGATGTCGAAGATCTCCCGCTCGGATGCCGGGCGGCCGCCGAAGTACGTTTCGACCGAAAGGGCGGGCACGCAAACGTGAGAACGGCGCTGGCCGAATTCCCGGCCGCAGGCGGGGCATGCCCAGATCATTTCCGAATGCTACAGCCTGCCCGATGCTCCGCTTCACAGGATTCGGGACGAACGGCCCGCCGATCCGATCCCTGGCAGCCAGTCAATCCCCGGCGCCCAGGGATCACAATGGGCCCGGGAGGTCTCCAATGCGTATCTCACTCACGATGGCGGTGGTCTTCGCTGCTCTTTCACTGGGATTCGCCGCGGTCGCCTGCGGCGAGGACGACAACGAAGCGCCGGACGAGGTGCAGCTGACTCAGGCCGACAATGGAAAAACGGTGCAGGTGGCGAATGGTGGCACCCTCGTGGTGGCGCTAACGTCGAATCCGAGCACCGGCTATGGATGGGTCATCGTCGGTCCCGAGCCGGCAATCCTCGAACTCGATGGCGAACCGAAGTTCGTCCCGGCAGGCTCAACCACGCAGGTCGTCGGAGCCCCCGGCACGGAGGTGTTCACCTTTAGAGCCGTCGAGAAGGGCGAGTCCACCCTGAAAATGGAATACCGGCGTTCGTTCGAACCCAATCAAGCGCCTGCGGACAGCTTCAGCATCGAGGTCAAGGTCGACTGACGCCTGGCGAATAGGAGGCTACCGCCCGTCGGAGCGCTTCACCGTGGCTGGCGGAGCCACCAGACTGTGCCAGCCGTGCCCAACCTTCTCGTCCTCGGTACAAGCGACTCCGACGGTTCCCAGCTTGCCCGCCGCGAACTCGCGTGGCCGTGGCTCGTCGCGCAGTCGCTCGAAACGGCCGGGTCCGCCTGGGCGTTGACGCACACGCGCTACTACGCCACGGCTCCCGGCGCCTTGGGCTACCTCGAACGCCAGCTTGGAGCTTCGGCGCCCGACGTCGTCATTCTGTCCGTCACCCTCTATGCGTATTCGATGAGGACCGTCGCCAACCGCATCAGGCACGTCGCAGGAAAGAGAGCCGGAGACTGGGCGGAGGCCCGCTTTCGCTGGTTCGACGCGCAGACCGGCAGCGGGCAAGCCGCCGACGCGACAGACAGAGCGTCCAGGTTGAATCGCTCGGCCCACTGGTTCGCACGGCGCGTCCTCGGGACAGCTCCCGAGGCTTCTACCCGGGAGGTCTGGGACGCCTACCGGGCAACGGTCGAACGGCTCGCCCGTGAAGAGAACGCTCGCGTCATCGTGATCGGGTCGTTTCCCTTTACGGGCGCCATCGAACGAGAGAACGCGAAGGCACGGTCGTTCCAACTCACCTTCAACGCCCGGATGCGCGGCCTGTGCCGCGAACGGCGGATCGGCTGGGTGGACCCTGAGTTCATGCGCGATTCGGATGTCGATGCGCTCTACTCAGATGCGCTGCATTTCACTGCCGCCGCCCACCAGCGCGTGGCCGATGCTGTCCATAGCGCACTGGAACACCGCGGCTAGCGAGACTGCGCACGCTCAGCTTGCGCGCAGAAGCCGCCGTTGCACCGGCACCGCCGGAGCGGCCAACTGGTGCATGGTGGCCACCGCCGGCCGCCAGGGCGCAACGCTTACCGACGGTCCGGGCTGTTCCAACGTCACACGCAGGGCGGTCACGCCATCGAGGGCGCCGCCTTCGACGCGCCCTCGCAGCAGGTCGAGCACCTCAGCGATGCGATGGATGGGCTGGGACGTACGAGCGATGAAGGCGCTCCGGCAGGCTCCCCGTTCGACCTCGAAACGGACAGCCCGGAACGACTGCTCGTAGGCATCGAGCGCCGGCTGGAGCGATGCAAGGCCGTTCCAGAGCCGCAAGCGGGCCGCCGCAGCCGTTGCGGGGGTCTCCCAGGTGACCGAAACCGTTACCGGCTCACGTCGCGGAAGCATCGTGCTGGCGGCGGGGCGGTATTCGCGAATTACGGGGAAGCGGCGGGCCGTCCGCGCGGCGCACTCCGCCTCTTCCACTGTCGATGCGACTGCGGCGCGCACATCCAAACCGGACCAAGAGCGCACGAGCACGAGGAGGGCTTGGGCGGCCGCGGCCTCATCGGCGAAGCGCCCTTCCAGTCCGTCCAGGGCAACAGCGACGCTGTTTCGCGACACGATCGCGACATCGGGTGTCGCGCGGGTGCGGAGAATGCTGGCAACGGCCTCAAGCCGTTCCAGGCACTCACGGGCGTTGTCACGTTCAAACGATATGCCGAGACAACGCTGACGGGCCTGTAGCGCGGTCATCCCGGGTTCGACACCATCGGCCGTCGCCTCGACGGAGGCAGCGGCCAGGAGTGCGCCGTCGCCTTCCCCGGCGAGCAGCCCGACCGGGTGCCCGGCAAGTTCGGGCCGCGTGGCGCGGAGTATCTGGACTCCGAGGCGCGGGAAGAAGAGCGAGAGGATGCGCATGGAAGTATTCCTGTTCGGGATGTGACTAGATTAGAACGCATGTTCTAGAAAGTCCATGGCGAATGGAGTCAGCGGCGCGACAAGTAGTGACGAGTTGGGGACGACGAAGGGGTCTCCCCGCGGGAGGGAGACCCCTTCTGTCTGGCGCCCGGCCGGAGGAGGGAGTTACTGGGCCGGGGCTGCTGTACCGGCGCCTTCGGAATGAGCACCATGCTCACCCTTCGCACCCGGCGTGTGGACTTCGTTGATTTCCTCGTCGATCCGCGCCTGGAAATCGGCGAGCTTCTGGTCGGCTTCGGACTGAGTCAGGTCGCCCGAAGCGACCTTCTCTGCGAGGTCGGCCTGCTTCTCGCCCACAAGGAAGGCCTCGAGCTGGTCGGCTGTCTTTCCGTGCTCGCCGGCGATGGTTGCGAGCGACTTGGTCTGGAGTTCGGTGCGGAGCGTGGCCGCATCGAGACCGAGGAAGCTCGCGACTTCAGCGCTGGCGGTAGACATGCCACGGGAGCCTCGCTCCATGCCACCATGGCCGCCTGGTCCACCCTTGCCGCCCATGAAGAAGGAATCGCCGCTGGCCAGCTTCTCGCGCATCGCATCGGCCCGCTCCTGGGACATAGACCCGGCAGCGACCTTCTCATCGAGGGTGGAGACGTTGGCCTTACCGATGGCGTCCTTGAGCTTCGCGAGGTCTACGCCGAGGTTGTCCGCGATCTTCTGGAGGTATGCGTCGCGGTCGGCCTCGGCGGTGTTGGCGACGTTCAGGGCAATCTGTTCGACCTGGCTGTCGCTCAGGCCCAGTGCCGATGCGGTCGAGTCGCTGCCATCGGAGAACACGAGGCTCCCGGCGGCAATCGAGGCAACGGCGACGGCGGCGACGCCGAGCGAAAGCAGTTTCTGGCTCTTCATCTTGTTTGGTATCTCTTTCCTGGCCGGTGTGAGTAGGGGGTTGTGCACCGGACAGACATCACCGTAGGAGCGCTAGATAAGGGGAAGATGTGAAACTCGGGAGAAAGCGCCGTACGCCTTACCCGGCCTTTCCACGCGCCCCAGGACAGCGAAAACGGGAGGCACTTGCGTGCCTCCCGTCTGATTGGTTCCGTGGCGAAGCTTGCCCCCCGTGCTACTGGACCGAGATCAACTCCACTTCGAAGAGCAGTGTGGAGTTGCCCGGGATCGATGCATAATCGCGCGAACCGTACCCGAGCGCCGGCGGGATCTCGAGGTTGCGTTTCCCGCCGACCTTCATGGTCATCACGCCTTCGTCCCAGCCCTTGATCACGTTCCCGTTGCCGATGACAAACGTGAACGGTTGGCCGCGGTCGCGCGAACTATCGAACTTGGTGCCGTTGGTGAACGTGCCGGTGTAGTGCACCGTCACGCGCTGGCCCGTCTGCGGGCTCTTTCCAGTGCCGACAACGACGTCTTCGTACTTGAGGCCGGTGGCCGTGGTGGTGGGATTAGTCAAGGTGATGGCTCCTGAGGTTGTGGACTTCGATGGGGACGAAGTGGGAGTTCGTTCTGTCACGACGGTGTTCGTCGCAGAAGGCGAATCGTCGTCATCGTCACTGCTGCAAGCGCCCGCGATGAGCAACATCGCGGGGAGCGCAGCCACGAGGGCGAGGCGAGTGAGCTTGTTTCGCGTCATGCTCCGAGCGTAAGCGGCGAAATGGAAACGGGGAACCGTGTGTAGTGGTCCACGGCCGCGCTACATCCCACCCAGCCGCCGCGCTGCCTCCAGCAGCGTCTCTTCCGACTTCGAGAACGTGAAGCGGATCATCGTGCTGCCCGCCGTGCCCTTGTAGAAACTCGAGCCCGGGACCGGAGCGACCCCCACCTTCTCGATGAGGTGATGCGCGAATGCCGTATCGTCGCCGCGGAACCCGAGGTCCGAGAAGTCGGCCATGATGTAGTAGGCGCCCTGGGGCTGGTGGCAGTGGAAGCCTGCTTCGCGCAACGCGTTCAGGAGCAGGCCGCGCTTGTGGCCGTACATCGCGCGCAGTTCCGGGTAGTACGAATCCGCCTGTTCGATGGCTATCGCCGCCGCCTCCTGGAGCGGAGCCGGTGCTCCGACAGTGAGGAAGTCGTGCACCTTGCGGAGGGCGTTGCTCAGGTGCGCCGGGGCGATCATGTAGCCGAGCCGCCAACCGGTCACACTGAAGGTCTTCGAAAGTCCGCTGATGGTGATCGTGCGTTCGTACATCCCCGGCAGCGTCGCTATCGAAACGTGCTCGTGGTGGTCGTAGAGGATGTGTTCGTAGATCTCATCGGTGATACAGAGCGTGTCGAACTCCTGGCAGAGCGCGGCGATCTGCTGGAGTTCGTCGTGGGTGAACACCTTGCCGCTCGGGTTGTTCGGCGTATTGACGATGATTGCCTTCGTCTTCGCAGAGAACGCGCGGCGCAGTTCCACAGGGTCGAATAGGAAGTCCTCGCCGCGGAGCGTAACGAACACGAGCTCTGCCCCGCTCATCGCCGCATCGGGGACATAGTTTTCGTAGAACGGCTCGAAGACGATGACCTCGTCGCCAGGCTCGATGATGGCGAGCATCGCGCACATCATCGCCTCGGTCGCTCCGCAGGTGACCGTGATCTCGCGGTCTGGGTCCAGGTCGAGCCCCGAGATGCGCCTGTTCTTATCGGCGATCGCCCGGCGCAGCCGGGGCGACCCCCAGGTGATGGCGTACTGGTTGATGTCCGCATTGATGCAGTCGATCGCAGCCTGCTTGATGAAATCGGGCGCAGGGAAGTCCGGGTAGCCCTGGGCGAGGTTCATGGCGCCATGCAACAGCGCAAGACGGGTCATCTCGCGGATGACCGATTCGTTGAAGACGCTGGTACGGGAGGCGAGGTGCTCTCTGGGCATGGGCGAATTGTCGATTGGCAAACAGCGATTGTCGATTCAGGGGCCGCGGCGGACGTTCCGGAAGAACTCTCCGAGCAAGTCGCTGGCGCGGATTTCGTGGTTCGTCGGTCCTATTCCACCGGTGTCGTCCTCGGCTCCCGGCCAGGTGTGGCCGCCGCCTTCGAGCGTGTAGAACACGACCGGCGCGCCCTCGCAGCCGAAGTACGATTCGCGCACCACGAATTCCCCGGTCCGCTCGGTCTCAGGGGTCTCCGGGCAGCGGTTGTAACGTGCCCACTCGCGCACCGCCTCGGGCGCTGACTCATAGGGCACGTTGTAGTCCTCGGTCCCGTGGAAGGCGATCACCGCCACCGGCGGCCCGTCACAACCCTGGTAGACGATGCCCGCGACCGGTGCGATCCCCGCGAACTGGTACGGCAGCAAGCACCCGACCTGCGCCGCCATCTGCCCTCCGTTCGAAATCCCGGTGGCGAAGACGCGGCCGGGATCAATACAGAACTGGCTCTTCAGATAGTCGAGGATCTCCGAAACCGCGCCGACATCGTCGTTCCCCTCGTCGGCATAGACCCCGAGGATGTCCCATTGGTGATAAGCGCCTTCAGGGCTGACCAGGATGAAGCCCTCGGTGTCCGCAACCGGGATTAGTCCACTGTAGTTGTCCTGGTCCTCGGCGGACCGACCCTGCCCGTGGAAGTTGAAGACCACAGGCACGCCGTGGCTCCCGTCATAGCCCGTGGGGATGTGCAGGCGAAAACTGCGCGCTCCCTCGATGCGCTCGATGGCATCGATGTAATCGCCCGGACCGCGGGTGTAGCAACCGCCGATCCGCGCAGCACGGTCAGGGAGCCACGCGACCGGCGCCGGGGACCACGGAGCGTCGCCGGGACTCTTCGTCGCGGTCGATTGAGGAGTGGACGGGCCGTCGCCTCCAGAACAAGCGCCGGCCACCAGCAGCAGGGCGAGGATGAAAGCAACACGCACGATCCGATTATCCACGGTCGCCTCACGCTATATCGGAATGTCGTTCGACTCCAAATACAAGTCGTCCGGTATACTCCGTTCACTTTCGAGTCAACCGCAGTGATGTTCGAAAGAGAACTCCCCGGATGCCGTATTCGGCCGATGAGGTATGACAGCGTGGTAGCAACCGCACCCGGCCGGCTCGAGCGCCGGAAAGCCAGGACGCGCGCCTCGATCATCACGGCGGCGAGCAAGCTCTTTCACGAACGCGGGTACGAAGAAACCTCTATCCAGCATATCGCGGAGCTGGCCGACACCGGTGTCGGCACGCTGTACGGCTACTTCAGTTCGAAAGACGAGATCCTCCGCGAGGTGCTCCAAACCGAGCGGGACGAAGCGCTGGACCGCTATTTCGCCAGCATCGACCGGACCACGCCGTACATGGAACGCGCATGCATGGCCGTGCTCGCGCTCGCCGCTTACCTGAGGAACAACCGGACGATCCTGACGGCGGCGTTTCAGGTGAGCGCCCGCAACCGGCAGATCGACGAGTCGCAAGCCGAGTGGCTCCACGCCGGGTTCCGCGACATGGTCCAGGCGGGCGTCGCGGCCGGGGAGTTCCGCGACCTGCCGCTCGATGCGACTGTGCGGATGCTGGTCGGCACGATCATGCTGGCGATGCTCGGAATCGGGAATTGGGCAGGCGAAGACGAAAAGCCCGAACTCCCGGAGACGCTGGTTACCCTGACACGCGCGATCCTCGCCCGCTAAGATCGGCGGGACGCCAATGGCAACTCAGGATGAAGTCCGCCGTTTAGCCCTCTCGTTGCCGGGCGTCGCGGAAGACCCCGGACGGTTCGCATTCACGTTGGCAAACGGTGGCCGCAAGAGAGCGTTCGCCTGGGTTTGGATGGAGCGCCAAACGGCAAAGGGCCCGCGCGCGCCACGGCCCGATGTGCTCGCAATTCGCGTGGCGAGCGTCGAAGCCAGCCAGGCACTCATCGGCTCGGCCCCGGACACGTTCTTTACCGAGCCGCACTACCACAGCTTCCCGGCAGTCCTCGCCTGGCTCGACATGATCCCGATTGAACAGCTTGAGGAACTGCTCCTGGCAGGATGGATGTTGCAGGCGCCGAAGGCCCTTGCCACCGCATTCGCACCCAACGGAACCCGGGCCCAATCGCCACGCCCATGACGCGCGACTGATACGATCGGCCGACCGCCGCCTGGAGACCGCACTTGAAGACACCGAACGGCCCTGACCTGGCCCGAATGCAATCCGCAGTGATCGAGATGTTGTCGGCCATTGGCGACGACCCGGCGCGGGAAGGCCTCCAGGACACGCCGCGCCGCATCTCGGAGATGTACGCGGAGATCTTCGAGGGGCTGTGGAACGATCCGCGGGATTACCTGAAAGTCGTCTTTCAGGTCGCCCATGATGAGATGGTGATCCTCCGCAACATCCCGTTCTATTCGATGTGCGAGCACCACTTCCTCCCCTTCCACGGAGAAGCCCACGTGGGCTACATCCCAGATGGCAAGGTCGTCGGGATAAGCAAGCTGGCGCGAGTGGTGGAAGGGTTCGCCCGCCGCCCGCAAATCCAGGAGCAACTCACCAGCCAGATCGCCGAGGCGATCATGGAAGTCCTCACGCCGGATGGCGTCGCCGTCGTCATCGAAGCGGAACACCTGTGCATGACGATGCGGGGCGTCAAGAAACCCGGAAGCCGGATGGTCACGAGCGCGATGCGCGGCAACTTCAAGCAATCAGCCGTGACGCGCGCGGAATTCCTCAGCCTGGTCCACGGCCACCACTAGGCAGCCCCCGCGTGTGAGCCGGAGCCGGCCACGGCCGACCTTGGGTTCAGATCCCTGCGCCCCGAAGTCGCGGGTCGGCGGCGTTGTCGGCAATCTCCAGGGCGAACTTCATCAGGTTCTCGGTGCGCTCGCCGTAACCTTCGAATCCTTCGCCTACCGTCTCGCCCGCGAGGAAGCGCGCGTGGATGCCTTCGGTGATCACGCCGAGTTTGTAGTAAGCCAGCACCTGGTAGTACTCGATCGCCGAGACATCCCGCCCGCTCAACCGCCCGTATTCGTCGACGAGCTGGCGGCGCGTGGCGAACCCGGGCCGGGCCGTGACTGAGCTGGTTGGCCGGGCGTTGATCTGGCTCTCGGAATCCCCCTCTTCGCCCCAGTAGCCGAGCGTGTAGCCGAGGTCCGAAAGCGGGTCGCCTAGCGTGCACATCTCCCAATCGAGCACCGCGACCACGCGCCCAGGTTCGTCGCTGCCGAGCATCATGTTCCCGAGCCGGTAATCGCCGTGGACGATGGCCGGTGGCGGCGAGACGGGGAGGGCGGCCTTGAGTCGCTTGATCAGTTCATTCACTTCGGCGAGGGGGCGGGTCTCAGACCTGCCCCACTGCTCGGCCCAGCGCCGGACCTGGCGCTCGATGTACCCGTCGGGCCGGCCGAAGTCGCCCAACCCCACCGCTTCGTAATCGATGGCGTGCAGCTGCACGAGTGTGGCTACGAGCGCCCGGCTGATGGCCTGCCGTTGGTCCTCCGTCTCGGCGTATCCGGGCGGGAGCTCTTCCGCGATGATGACGCCCTCGCGGTATTCCATGACGTAGAAGGGATAGTCGTTGACGGCGGCGTCCTCGCAGAGGGCGATGGGCTTCGGCGCCGGATACCCCACCTTCGCTACCCCCGTGAGCACGCGGTACTCGCGCGCCATGTCATGGGCTGTCGGGAGGACGTGCCCAAGTGGCGGCCGCCGGAGGACCCAGGTCCCGCCATCGGATTCGACCTTGTAGGTGAGGTTCGAACGGCCGCCGCTAATGAGGGAGAACCGGAGCGGCGCCCTGCCTCCTGGAACGTTTTCGGCGAAGAAGTGGCTGACCGCTTCGTACTTGATCCCGGCGGGCACATCGTTCTGCATCCGCGGAAGTATAGGGGAGCGGGAGCGGCGGCGAGGGGCTGCACCTTTGGGGGCCGTTGTGCGGGCCACGAGCCCACTCCCGCCCCGCGCGTGGCACAATCGTTGCCAATGAGCACCCAAAGGGGACACGTAACCCTTGCCGGCGCGGGCCCGGGCGACCCCGGGCTGATCACCGTCGCCGCCGTCCGAGCACTCGAATCGGCCGATGTGGTCCTTTATGACGCGCTGGCCTCGCCGGATGCACTGGGCCACTGTCGGCCAGACGTGGAGTTGATCCACGTAGGCAAGCGGTCGGGGGCGCACTCCATGTCCCAAGAAGCGATCAACGCGCTCCTCGTCGCCAAAGCGACCGAAGGCAAGTACGTCGTGCGCCTCAAAGGCGGCGACCCCTTCGTTTTCGGGCGCGGCGGCGAAGAAGCGCTCGCCTGCAGAACGGCAGGGGTGCCATTCTCGGTCATCCCGGGGGTCACTTCGGCCGTCGCGGTCCCTGCATATGCGGGCATCCCGGTCACTCACCGCGGCCTGGCTCGCAGCTTCGCGGTCATCACCGGGAGCGAAGCAGGCAACCCCGGAGCGATCGACTGGCAGGCCCTCGCCGCGATCGACACCGTGATTGTCCTGATGGGCGCGGCGGTCCTTCCGGAGGTTGCGCACCGGCTCATCGAAGCGGGGCGGGCACCGGAAACCCCCGCAGCCTCGATCTCGAACGGCACCCTGCCTGCACAGCGGAGCGTCCTGGCAACCCTTGCGAGTCTCGCCGCAGCTGTCGAACATGCCGCTCTGCCGACACCGTTGCTGACGGTCATCGGTGAAGTCGCCCGCTTCCACGACGAACTGGGGTTCGCCCCGAGCGGGCCGCTCGCGGGCAGGACGGTGGTCGTAACCCGCACGCGAAGCCAGGCAAGCGAACTGCGCCGCATGCTCGAAGCGCTCGGCGCCGGCGTTATCGAGGCGCCCGTGCTGGAGATCATCCACGGCGCGCCAGACCTGCGAACGGGTGAGGAAACCAGCACCCGCTGGGATTGGGCCATCTTTTCCAGCCAGAACGCGGTCGAAGCGTTTTTCGCAGTGCTCCGGGCGGACGGGAAGGATGCACGAGCTCTGGGGACCACGAAGGTCGGGGCGATCGGCGCGGCAACCGCGGACGCCCTCGCCGGCAACGGCGTGCTGGCGGACTTCGTCCCTGCCGCCGCCACGAGCGAAGCACTGGCCGGCGAGTTGCCCTCGGTTGACGGCGCTCGCGTCCTGCTGCCTTGCGGGTCGCTCAGCGAGGACCGCCTCGCGGACGGCCTCCGCGCTCGCGGCGCCCAGGTGGAGCAAGTGCGCGTGTACGAAACCCGTCCCGTCCCGCTCGATGGCCTGACCCTGGACCGCATCCTCACAGCAGATGCCATTACGTTCGCGAGCGCCTCGTCGGCCCGGTTCCTCCGACAGGCGCTCGGGGGGACGCCGCTGCCAGGCAGAATCGCCCTCTGCGCCATCGGGCCGCAGGCCGCCGCCGCAACCCGCGAAGCGTTCGGCAGGGTGGACGCCACCGCGGTCAGCCCATCCATCGCAGACCTCGTTGCGGCAGTCGCGGAGGTGCTCCAATGAGCGTGCTCATCGAAGTGCGCCCCGAAGCCGGGCCGGCCCTGATCGTCGGCGGCGGAGCGGTAGCACTGCGGAAGGCGCGCACGCTCGCGGATGGCGAATTCCCGTTCACCGTGATCGCGCCCCAGGTGGTGGAGGCAATTCACCACCTGTCGCTCGCGACGGTAATCGAGCGGCCGTTCGCCCCGGCCGACGTCCCCGGTTGTCCTCGCTGGGGGCTCGTCCTGGCGTGCACCGGCGACCGGGAGGTCAACCAGGAGGTCGGCCGGCTCGCTCGTGCCGCTGGCATCCCCGTGCTCGTCGCCGACCGCCAGGCCGAGAGCACCTTCTTCACACCGGCGACGGTCCGAGATGGCGACCTGACAGTCGGCGTTTCGACCGGCGGAGCCTCCCCGTCGCTGGCGAGGTCCGTCCGCGAACGGATCATCACGGCTCTCGGCCCCGGGTGGGGAAACCTGGTCGAGGTCGCCCGCGTCGAACGCGAAGAGCGGCTGGCGAAGAAGCGGGAGGCGCGGCAGTGACCACGCTGGCCCTCGTGGGACATGGCTCCCACCTGAACGCCAACTCCAGCGCGCCCATCCACGCGCACGCCGCGGCGCTCCGCCGTAGCGGCCGCTTCGAGGACGTGCTCACCGGATTCTGGAAAGAAGAGCCTTCGCTTTCGCGCATGCTCGATGGCTGCGCAAGCGCGGATGTCGTGGTCGTCCCGGTCTTCATCTCCAACGGCTACTTCACGAAGACCGTGATCCCTCGGGAGATGCGCCTGGACGGCCCGCTCACGCAGCGCGACGGCCAGCGGATCCGGTATACCGGACCGGTGGGCGCCGATGAGTCACTCGCCGGCGTCATCATCGAACGAGCACTCGAAGCCGGCGCCCGACCGGAGGATGCCATCGCCGTCCTCGGCCATGGCACACGGCGCGAATCCGAGTCTGAGAGGAACGTCTACGCGATGGCGAAACGCGTCCGGGCGAGCGGCCGTTTCGCCGAAGCCGGGGCCGTTTTTCTCGACCAGGAGCCCGGAATGCTGGACATGCTGGAGATCTTCCGGGCAGGCACAGTCGTGGTCGTGCCGCTGTTCGTCGCCGACGGCTGGCACGCCGGCCAGACAATACCTGCGGACCTTTCTCTCGAAGGCGCGGAGACCCGCAAAGGGGGCCGCATCGTCCGCTATACACGGGCTGTCGGCACGCACCCCTCCCTCGCAGCCGTCATCGAACGGCTCGCCGGGAGTGCGGCGGAGTGACGCGCACTGTTGGTCAACTCCTGATCGAAGACGAAGCGATTGGTGTGCCGGGGACCGCGAATCGAACGATCACGGGGACACCCGAAGCCGTATTTGCCCACGTCCGCCTTGGCGATGACGGGCGCTATCGCCCGCTTTCCGGCGCGGCCACCCTCCCGACTGGCTGGTCCGCCCCGCTCGGGCCGGCTTTCGACGCGGACACAGCAATCGAGACCGTCTACCCCCTCGCCCTCACCCATCAACGCCAATTCGCGGCGGGGACGCTCCGCGTCGTCCCGCTCGAAGATGTGCTCGCCCGGCAGAGCGGAAGGTACGAGTCCTCGGCGGTACTTTCCGAAGAAGGGCGTGCACGAGCGGCAGGGGTCGTCTGTGGAGCTTGCGTCCGCCACCCCGTCTGGAATGGCGCCGCATGTGCTCCCGGCGATATCCCCTGCCCCGAAGCGTGCAGCGTGCTGGTGGCGTTCTGCCGCGAGGCTGCGTCCTGGCAGGAAGCACCGCCCTCCCGCGAAGCGCCGGACCCGCGCATCGCCTGGGCGGCCTTCGAGGAACCAGGGAACGAACTACGAGAGCGATACCTCCAGGAGATGGCAGAAGCGCATGACTAACCAGGACCTCGTCACCGAAGCGCGGACGCTGTTCCCCGGGGGAGTAAACAGCCCGGTGCGCTCGTTTCGCTCGGTTGGGGGCAACCCCGTGCCGATCGCTCGCGGAGAGGGACCCTTTGTCTTCGATACCGAGGGCACGCGCTACATCGACTACATCGGCGCGTTTGGGCCGCTCATCCTCGGCCACGCTCCGGCGGACGTCGTTGAGGCGATACGGCGCTCCGCCGGCGAGGGCACTGCCTTCGGTGCGCTCACGCCCGGCGAGGTCGAACTCGGACGCCGGGTCATTGCAGCGACGGGGCTCGAGCGCGTCCGTTTCGTGAACTCCGGAACCGAGGCAACCATGACTGCCATCCGGCTGGCACGGGCGGCCACGGGCCGGGCCGTGCTGGTGAAGTTCGACGGGGGCTACCACGGGCATAGCGACGGGCTCCTGGTGAAAGCCGGCAGCGGCGTCGCGACACTTGGTTTGAGCGATTCGGCCGGTGTTCCCGAGCCGATCGCTGCGCTTACTGCCGTCTTGCCATACAACGACCCTGCCGCTCTCGCCGGCTGGTTCGCCGGCCATGCTGCCGAGACCGCCGCCGTCATCGTCGAATCGGTCGCAGGCAACATGGGCCTCGTCGAACCTACGGAGGCATTCCTCGAAGCGCTCAACACCGTCCCCAGAGCGCACGGCGCGCTTCTCATCGCCGACGAGGTCATTACCGGCTTCCGCTTCCGCTACGGGTTGAGCGGACTGCTCCCCAGGGCCGACATCGCATGCCTCGGAAAAGTGATCGGCGCCGGGCTGCCCATCGGAGCACTCGGCGGGCGGGCCGAAGTGATGGACCTGCTGGCGCCGCTCGGCCCGGTCTACCAGGCCGGGACGCTCAGCGGGAACCCGCTGGTCACGGCCGCGGGTGCAGCGATGCTGGATGCGCTCGCATCGGGTACGGTTTACTCGCGGCTCGAAGAACTCGGGCGTCATCTCGAAAACGGGCTAAACACTGCCATCCGCCGCGCCGAGATTCCTGCATGCGTCGTCCGCCGCGGCTCGGCGCTCACGCTCTTCTTCCGAGCCGGGGCGCCGGCCAGCTACGCCGAAGCGCGCGAGTCCGATACCGGCGCGTTCTCGCGCTTCCACTCAGGCATGTTGAAGCGTGGCATCCTCCTGCCCCCTTCACAGTTCGAGACCTGGTTCGTTTCGGCGGCACACTCCGAGGACGAAATCGATGCCACCGTACGCGCGGCCCACGAGGCGCTGCGCGAGGCGGCGAACGCATGACCACCATCCGCATCGCCACGCGCGGCAGCAGGCTCGCTCTCATTCAAACCGGTCTCGTCGCCGACCTCTTGCGCGCGCGCAACGCCAGCCTTGATGTAGACGTCGTCACTGTCGTCACTGCCGGCGACCGCGACCAGTCGACGCCGCTCCAGGAAGGCGAGCGGGCTGGCTGGTTTACCTCGGCGATCCAGGACGCGCTGACACGTGGCGAAGCGGACATCGCCGTCCACAGCTACAAGGACCTGCCGACGAAGCGCCCCGACGGACTGACCATTGCCGCCGTACCCCTGCGCGAGGATCCGCGCGACGCGCTCGTCAGCCGTCTGCGCGTCAACCTCAGGTCGTTGCCGGCAGGTGCGATCATCGGGACCAGTTCGCCGCGGCGGACCGCGCAAATCCTCGAGCTCCGGCCCGACCTGGAAGTTCGGGTCATCCGCGGCAACGTCGAGACGCGCGTCGCAAAGGTCGAGTCCGGCGAGTACGACGCAACGGTCCTCGCGCTCGCCGGCCTGCGCAGGCTGGGTCTCGAGGCGCGCGCCGACCATGTTTTTGGCTACGAGGAGATGCTCCCTTCTCCCGCGCAAGGCGCACTCGCGGTGGAATGCCGGAGTAGCGACGGCGCCACGCGCGCCCTCCTCGCGACGATCGACGACGCCACCCTGCGGCAGTCCGCGACCGCGGAGCGGACGTTCCTTGCGGCGATCGATGGGGGCTGCAGCTTCCCGGCAGCCGCACACGCGGAGCACTTCGGGACCACCTTGAAGCTCAGTGCCCTCATCGCCGCGGATGGCCGCATCTTCCGGTCGAAAATGGCTGGTTCCGCCGAAACAGCGGCCGGGCTGGGCAGGCAGCTTGCGGAAGAGCTGATGTCGCTGGCCGGTCTGGAGAAGTAGTCCGCTCCTGGACTACCTTGCCACGGAACGGGCGACCTTCCCCGGCTTCACGATCAGGCTGATGAAGAAACTGACAACACTGATGATGATCGCGCCGAAGAATGCGGCCCAGAAGCCATCGATGGCGAAGTGGATCGAATCGAACTTGCCGGAGATCCAGGCGGTCAGCGCGAGCAGCGCGGTGTTGATGAAGACAAGGAAGACCCCGAGCGTCATGATCAGGGCGGGGAAGGTACCCACGACCAGCAGCGGCTTCAGGTAGGCGTTGAGCAGCCCAAGAATGAGCGCCACGAGGAGGGTGCTCCTCCAACCTTCCAGGTGGATGCCCCCCACCAGCTTCGCCGCAACCCACACGGCTGCAGCCGTGATCAGCCACCGGACGATGAACGCGACGAGCTTGCCTTCGCTGCTTTGCGGACGGCGATCGCCGCCGACTACGACGTAATCGGGCATGGAGCCAGTGTAACGGCCCGCGCATCCGCTCCGCATCAGGTATGGCAGGCGGGCTAAGCGGCCTGTTGCCCGGCTCGGAGCAACTGCAGCATCGTCTGCTGGAAGCGGACGCGCTTCTCTGGCTCGCGGATCTCCCCGCTGATTCTTTCGGCCAGCGCCGCCACAGCGTCACGCGGGAAGGTGGCGCGGTTGAAGCCGAGGTCTTCGACAGCGTCATCGATGATGATCTCAGCGAGCGGGCCCATCGCTTCGGCGATAGCGGATGTCAGCGCCTGGAAGAAACCAGGGCCCGCCAGGGCCCGCTGCTGGGGCGCTGCAGCCTGGACCATCGCCATTTCCACCAGCCCCGCCAGCTTGAGCCGGTACAACGTCTTTGCCATGTCGATGTCTTCGATGCCACGAGCACTGGCCATCTGGGCCGCGGTTGACTCGCCATCAACTGAGGCCAGGAGCTCCCAGTCAGCCCCGTCGATCGTGATCGTGGGGCCAGGGGCTTTCTTCGCCAGGCGGGGCACCACATCCATATTGGGGACGACCCGGCGCAGTGCCTCGCGCTCGCTCGCTGCCCGTGCCGAATCCGCCAGCAGGCGGTCCATTGGCTTCTCGATGCTCCGCCGAGGCGCCTGCACCTGGGGGTCGAAACGGAACTGTCCGCTCGGCCATCCCGCGAGCCTGACGAACGCGGCCTCGCCGGTGATCATGTCGCTTTCCGCGTGCACGAGTTCACCGTGGGCGAGATAGACCGCGCCCTGGTCCAATCCCGAGGTAAGCTCGAGACGCCCGGTTTGCCCTCCGGCGGCCAGCATCTTCAACAGATCGACGAGTGGCAGCTGCGCGAGACTGCCTGTAAGTCCTTCGGCCATTGTATTTCTCCCTCTTAGCCCAACGAGGGCTGTCCCCCTGATGTAAGCACCGTCCATGACGACCAGGAGCCCTGGTCCAGGACCGCGCGGCTGACGAGTGCTGCGCGTTCGGCCTGGTGACGGTGGAGCCGTTTCTGAGCGTTGGCATCCTTGCGCCACCCGGCGATTACAACTTCGACCGTCATCCGCACTATCGCCATATCAACCTCAGGCTGGCAGACGACGAAGAACACGGCAGTGCCCATATCCTGCGCCAGCAGCCGCCACGAGTTGTAGACGAAGTCGATCCGGTCGGCCGGTTGTTTCGCGGTCTCTAGCGCCACGAAGACACGGCCGACTTCGCGACCGATTGTGCTCATCGTCACCGTGGCGAGAACGGCCGGATCGGAACTCACGATGACATCGCCGTTGTTGTCACAAAGGAACGAACCACCCACACCGGGGAGTGCGCCAACCTGCTCGAGTCCCTTTTCCACTGCCATCCTCTCAGATCAGGCGACGAATTCCTGAACGTCGTCGCGGAGCCCGAAGCGGTCGATGATGGCCGCATGTTTCTCGCTGATGCCGTCCAGGCGGGAGCGAACCCGGGTTTCGAGGTCGGCGCGCTTAAACTGGAACGCCAGCTTCGAGACCGCATCGCTCAGGCAATCGCCAAGCGCCTTGTTGAAATCATCGGGCAGCGGATGATCGAAGGAGATATGCCCGCCCGCGTAGGAGAACTCCGCAGCGAACGGATCCAGGAACGGGTAGGTGACAGCTCGGGAAACCAGTACTTCCCGGAACGCCATGAGGAACCGGCCCGGCTTCGCGAAGCCGTCTACGGTCGACTCGGTGATAGAGATAACGTCGTCCCAGAACGCCAGTAACTCGGACCGGAAATCCTCCTGGGGCTTCGCCGGCGGCGCCGCGCCAGCGCCGGCGGCGGCGCCTTCGCCGGCTTCCACAAATACGTTGAACGTGCCGCCGCTCGTGTTCACCGTGCTCACGATCGCGTTCAGCGCTTCCTGCCCATTGGTCATCTGGCCGCCCGAGGAGAACACACTCTCGACCGGTTCCCCGCCCGCGAGGTAGATAATCCCGGCCCCCTCGTTCTCACCGATGTGGACTTCCACGTAGCCCGTGAGCCCATCGGACCGGAGTTTCGAGATCAGGCGATCGAGGCTCGTGAAGGCACTTGTAAGGTCGCGATAGAGCGGGCGAGAGTCCATCAACCTGTGGAGTAGAAGGACCACATCCGGGAAGGCCGAATAGACGTTGATGACGCCGTCCTTCTGGGCGGCTCGTTCCATCACGCCCCGGGCGGCCTCCGGGCCGACGGTTCGCTTGTCGCCGCTCAGCTCCTGGGCGTTCACCACTTCCCCCTCGGAAAGCAGGAGCGTCCCGGTGTAAGCAGGCGCGGTGATCTCGATGTAGCCGGTCAGCTTCCGTTCCTTCAAGTCGGCGATGAGCGCATCGAACGAGGTGAACGAGGTATTCAGGTTTGCGTACAGCGTGCGGTCTTTCGGGAACATCATGGCTGAGGACTCCTCATCGTCGATTCGGGCATGGTGGAGACGCGCCGGGCGAGCGCGGCAAGGGGGCCAGCGGTCATTGCGGACCGGCCGGGTGCGATGCGCACCGAGAGATACGCTCCGGGAGCCAGGTGGTAGAGCGCAGATTCGCCGCTGCTCCCCACGATGCTCATGTGGCTGAAAGTGCTGCCCGCGAGTTGCTTGCCCATCCCGCGGAGGTCGCCATCCACGGGAAGGGCTTCAGCGCGGACTGCGACGAAGCTGGCGAGTGCGGCGTCCTTCGAAGGCTCTTCGGAGCGGGCCGCGCCAAGCACGTCCCCTTCCGCCGAACAGACGACTGCCGAGCGCACCCCTTCGATGCCCGCCGCGGTTGCGGCGATGCGAGAAGCCAACTCACGGGGAATCGCTGCGTCCATCTCGGCTGCTCCGTCCTATCCGCGCCGGGCCTAAGCGGCCACTCGGCGCTGGCGGAGGCGTTCGATGGCGGACCGCAGGCTCGACTGCATTCTCCGCAGTGATTCAGCGAGCTGGCCGATCTCGTTGTCGCCTTCGATGTCGATCTCCACGTCGAGTTCGCCGAGGCTCATGCGGTCAGCAACTTCGGCCAGGTGCGTCATCGGGCGAGTGATTGTTGCGGAGATGAAGATGGCGAGACCAATCGCGATGATGATGCCGATGGCAGCGGCGGAGCCATAGGTGGCGAAGTCCTGGCGGGCAGCGTCCGAGCGGGCGTCAAAGTCCGCCTGCAACGCTTCCTGGGCCGACGTGAGGAGTTCATTCGAGAGGTCGATCGCGCTCCCTCCCAGCATGAAGTACGCCTCCGCGCCGGTTGCCGAAAGCGTCGTCGCGTTCACCACCGAGCTCTCGGTGTTATCCATGAACACACCGCGGGTCGTCTCGGAGCGGCTGACGATCGTGCGAAGGTCCGTTTCGAACCGGGCATTGTGAGCCATCGCCGTCTCGAGCTGGCTCTTCAACTGCTGGGCCTCGAACTCGGCGAGGGCGGATTGCCCGGCGAGGAACTGGCGCGTTTCCTGGGTGGGCGCCATGTTGCGCCGAGCGACGAGCGCGCCGGTACCCTGGATTCGCATCTGCGAAAGCGCCTCGGTCATCCGCGGAAGCGTCTCGGTAAGCGCGATAATTACGCTGCGGTTATCGAGGTCCGGGTCGAGCACCAGCTTCGATTCGGTAGCGATCGTGGTAATCAGGGGGAATACGCCCTGCTGGATCACGGAGTTGTGGAGGGCGCTCGAATCCTGGGTGCTCGTGGCGTTGTCGCGCGCCTTGGGCCACTCGGTGTTGAGAAAGGCGACGAGTTCTTTCGTCTCGAAATCGCTTCCCCAGCGGCTGTCCATCTCATTGATGCTGGCGAGGGCGGCGTCCGCAGCCGCTGCCGTCCGCTGCATGTTCGCGCGGGCCGGCTCATCGCCATTCAGCACGCGCTCCACCAGACCGCGGTGGAGCTGGACCTCACGCATGAAGGGCATCACGGCGGCGACGTAGTCAAGCCCGTTTGATTCGGAGTCTGCCTGGCTTGTTGCCGCCTGCTGGTCCTGGTACTGCACAAACAGGAGTGCGCCAATCGGGATCGCCAGGACGATCACGATGAGACCGAGCTTGGTTGATATCCCGAGGTTGGCCAGTTGGCTGAATCCGGGCAGATGTCGACGTCGCATAATCCCTCCATCCGGCCGCTCAGGGCGCGACCGGTTGCCAGGCAATCGTGGGTGCCCGGCGTCCCTGCTATCTCCAGATTCGACGCCTCACGTCCACGCAAAAGGTGTCAACTCCGTGGCGCAGCGGAGCAAAACTGGGAGCGAGGCGGCCGGCGGAGTGGTAAACCGGTGGGCGGGGGGTTCGAAACGGGGTATCTGGCGGGTCTGTAACCATGGCGAGCCGTTTCAGGGGCAATCCGACCCACCCGACTGCAGACCCTGCGCTACTCAAGCGGCGACACCGCGGACGCATGGATTACACTACGGCAATGACCATGACGACCTCGCTGCTCCGGGAACGCGCCGCGGCCGCGCGGGCAGCTGCGCGCACCCTCGCTCGTGTTTCGACGGCAGACAAAGACGCCGCGCTCGCCCGGATCGCGGAGCTCCTCGAGACCGAACAGGCGCCGATCCTGGAAGCAAACGCTCGAGACCTCGCCGCCGCGCGCCAGGCGGGTCTCGATGACTACTTCATCGAGAGACTGACTCTCAACCCGGATCGATTGCGCGGCATCGCCGCCGATACGCGAAAGGTCATGACCCTCGACGACCCCGTCGGCGAAGTCTTCGATTCGCGTACGCTGCCGAACGGGCTGCTCATCGGGCGAAGGCGCGTGCCGCTCGGAGTGGTTGCCTGCATCTACGAATCTCGTCCCAACGTGACGGTAGACATCGCCGTGCTCTGCTTGAAGAGCGGGAACGCCGCGATCTTGCGCGGTGGCAAGGAGGCGCGGAACAGCAATGCCGCGCTTGGCGAACTCCTCCAGAAGGCACTGACCGGCGCCACGATCCCCGGTGATGCCATCCAGGTGATCTCGGACCCCGACCGCGCCCACGTCGACGAATTGCTGGAGATGAGCGACCTCATCGACCTGGTGGTCCCCCGCGGTGGAGCTCAATTGATCGATCATGTACGCCGGAACGCGACCATGCCGGTGGTGGCGCACGGCGATGCTGTTGTCCAGATTTATGTCGACTCCAGAGTGGACCTCGAGCAGGCCGTGGCGATTGTCGACAACGCCAAGACACGGCGCTACAGCATCTGCAACGCCGTCGACACGCTCCTCGTCCACGAGAACGTCGCCCCGGCCTTTCTCGGCCGGCTGGTTGGCAAGTGGGGGCCGAAGGTAACCTTCATCGGCGACAGCCGGGCCCGCGAAGTTCTCGAGCGAGCAGGCGCCAGCGACATCGAGCCAGCCACCCAGGAAACCTGGAAGACCGAGCACCTCGCCCTGCGGGTGGGAGTGCGTATCGTCGATTCGATGACTGAGGCCATCGAGCACATCGAGCACTACGGCAGCCACCATAGCGATGCCATCCTGAGCGATGACTATTCGAATGCCATGGAGTTCCTGGACGCGGTCGATTCGGCCGCGGTTTATGTCAACGCCAGCACACAGTTCACCGACGGCGCCCAGTTTGGGCTCGGCGCGGAAGTCGGGATTTCGACGCAGAAGATGCACGCGCGGGGGCCGATGGGCCTGCGCGAACTGACCAGCTACAAATGGACCATTGTGGGTCGAGGACAGGTGAGGCCGCTGTGATTAGCTTCGAACGGGAATGCCGGACGCCACATTCGGAGTCGTACACCGTATTAGAAGAGGGCGGCATCGTCGGCCGCATCGACCTCCACTACCAGGGCGCGAACGTTTACGGGACACTCTGCACGACCGCCGACGCGAACGAAGAGCGAATCCAGCAACTGATCGATGCCGCCGATGAGCAGCTGGTGATGACAGCTGACCCATATCGCGAAGATTTCGTCGTGACCGTCTGGCGCGGGTCGCCGGCGGGCGTCTACAGCGACAGTGACGCGGACGACGACGAAGAGGAAGACACCTTCCGGCTGAACTGAGTCCCTCGGCCCGGGACGAAGGCGGGCGATCGATGGCTCGAAGCGGCTGCCGCTTGGTACACTCCTGAGCGGAGAGGTGTCCGAGTGGTTGATGGTGCCGCTCTCGAAAAGCGGTGTGGCGCAAGTCACCGGGAGTTCGAATCTCCCCCTCTCCGCCAGAGAGCACCAACCGGGTAACCCCGAAAAGCAGAAGGCCCGCTGAGTTCAGCGGGCCTTCGTGTTTCGCAGCCTTCCGGGAAGAGTCACGCTGCGTGCTTGACGAGAACGGTCTCGATCCAGGTGGCGTTCCCCTCGCGGCGCCGGACAAAGAGGCGCGCGATGCGGTTTGGGGTTTTCGATTCCGCAGCGGCGCGGAAGCCGGCCGCTTCGCGCTCAAGCTCGGCATGCCGCTGCCGGTAGACCGTCGCGGCTAGCGCTGGATGGAGGAGCGGGTGCAGGGTCATGGTAGATGCTTTCCTTTTCGGTCGGCCGATTCCCGGCCGGTGATCCGAGTAGACGCCACCCCGGCATGCGTGCCCACCGCCGGAGGATGGGGACCGCCTCACTCGTTCGAGGGAGCGCGGACCAGTTGTGTGAAGCTGATCTCCTCCTGCTGCTCGCGCCTCAGGAATCGAGGGCTGGCCGGGGCTGGCCCGGCTCAGTGCCTGCGCTGCGCTGGCGGGCCAGCCGCCGCACGAGGGCATGGGCACTCGCCGCGACGGCGCCGTGGAGTGCGGGAAACTCGGCGGCGCCGAGTCCCAGCGATTCCCGACGCCGAGCCGCACGGGAGATCCGCTCCTCTCGGAGCTCGAGAATGCGTGCGTGGCTGTACGGGTCGAAGAGAGACATGCCGGTTCCTCCTTCTGCATGTGTCAATATAGTGACATAGGCATGTACCTAAGTCAATAGTTTATTGCCTAAGAGTTCGCCGGGATGCGCTTCCTGCCGCAACACCCTGCGACGACTACAAGGACAACGGAGAAGAGGCGGGATAGTAACGCGCGCGAGCCCCGCTAACGGGTATCCGCACCAAGCGAGTCGTCAAGCGCGGCCGCGACGAAGGACCGCACCGTCGCCTCATCGGACGCGTACCGGACCTGGTTGCCATCGCGTTCGGGCCGGGCGAGGCCCGCTTCGCGCAGGATCTTGAGATGAACGCTCACCGTCGGTTGCGAGAGTCCGAACTGGCTGGCAAGTTCCGTCACCGTCGCTGCGTGGTGCGATGGGCGCACCAGTTCCATCAAGATGCCCACCCGTGTCGGGTCGGAGAGCACTTTCATCCGCGCCGCTGTCATCTCGGCGCGTTCCTTGCGGCGGGCCTCCCGGTCCGCGCTCTCGACTCCGACGCCGACAATCACGAGCCCGGGAAAAGCCCAGTAGAACTGTCCACCGCCGGCCAGTCCCAGCGGGACAACAACAAGTTCATTTCTCTCGCGTGCGGCCGCGATGTGGGCCTGGTAGGCGTCCTTGTGGACGAAGCTGTTACCCGGCAGCAGCAACCGAAGATCGGCGCCTGCGCGGGCCCGCGCAGCGATGTCCCGGGCCGAGCGTTCCGCATCCGACTGCCCGAACTTCTGCCAGTAGGGCTCGATGACTGCGAATAGCTCGCGGACAAGGTTCACCAGGGACTCCCGCAGGCGGGCATCGCGGCCGAGCAGTGCGACTCGGCGGGCGATCAGATCGACCACCCCGGGCGGTTCACTCGGCAGCGCCGGCACACCCGGCGCAGCGGCAAGTGTAGGCTCGAGAGCGTCGACGAAAGGTGACACAGAGTTCGCGAAGAGGGTGCCGCTCCGGTACCCGGCAACCAGCAACTCTCCGCATTCGCGGTAGGGCTGACCTTCCAGTTCGTCGAGGCCGGGCGCGACCCAGAATGTCTCGAGGCGACCAACCAGCCCGGGTTGCTCCCGGTGGACGTCCCGCACCCACTCGGGAACCCACTTCTCCGGGTCGATGCAGTGCTTGCGCAGGAGGAACAACCCGAACTGCAGTTCAAGGACGGGGGCGACCGAAACGCGAAGGTCGCCCGCTGTTTCGCCTGGGCCGAATTCGGAAGGCATCGTGCCTTAACTATATACCTAATTGGTCGGCGGTAAAGGCCAACCGGCGTGCCCGGCGCCGACCCCGCACCGTACGCTAATCGACGACCTTCGCGCACGCCCAACGAAAGAGCTCCGAAGCCGTTGGATAGGGATGGACCGTGGAGGCAACCTGCCGCGCCGTGAGTCCATGCTGGATCGCAAGGCAGGCCTCGCCCACGAGGGTGCTCCCGCGGGCGCAGATGAAGTGCGCACCGAGCAAGACTCCGCTCTGTCCGTCGGCGATGACTTTGGCAAAGCCGTCGGTCTGCCCGGTGGTCCGGAACCAGTCGAGTTCAGCAGCGTCCAGGCGGGCAACGCGGATCTCGGCGCGGTCCGCCCGGGCCTGTTCCTCGGTCATCCCGGCATGCCCAATCTCCGGTTCGGTGAAGATCGCCCAGGGGACGGTGGTCTCCGGGATCGGCTCGCAGACACCACTTTCGATGTGTTTGCCGATGTGGTGTGCCTGGTAGCTGGCGAAGTGCGTGAACTGGAATTTCCCGGTGATGTCGCCGGCCGCCCAGAGTCCGTCCAGATTGGTCTTCCCACAGGGGGAGATCGCGACAAAGCCGCGCTTATCGAGTTCAAGGCCCAGTTCAGCGAGGCCTGCCGGCACCTGTGGGAGCCGCCCGGCCGCCACCAGCACTTCATCGAAGATGAACCGTCCGCTCGCGGTCGTGACGGTAACGGCGCCATCGTCAGAGCGGTCCACGCGCTGGATCTGCGCCCCCGCGACGACGCGCATCCCCTCCCGCTCCAGGATGCCGGTGAGTTCCATGGATACCTCGGGGTCCTCGGTCCCGGCAATACGCGGAGCGGCCTCGAACAGCGTCACGCTCGACCCGAGGCGCAGGAAGCTCTGGCCGAGCTCGAGGCCAATGGGGCCACCGCCAATCACAGCAAGGCGCGAAGGCAACTGCGCGAGCGTGAAGATCGTCCGGTTCGTCTGTGGCCGGGCATCGGCCAGTCCTGGAATTGGTGGTAGGCCCGGTCCGGTGCCAGTGGCGATGACCACGTTGGTCGCGCTGATCTCCGATGCGCCGGCACGGACCCGCGTTGGCGCACCGAATACGGCTTCGCCCCAATAGAGGTCGATCCCATCGCCCCGCATCCCGCCATTCGGGTCGCTCCCACGGACACGGAGCTGAGTGCTGTGGATGCTGGCGACCACCTCATCCCACCCCATGCCGCGGCTGTTCGCATCCTTCGAGAGGTGAATCAGTGCCTTGCTCGGGATGCAGCCATCGTTGAGGCACTCCCCACCCAGGTGCTCGCTTTCGACGACAGCGACGCGCTGCCCCTTCCGGCCAAGCGTGCGCGCGATGTTGTCGCCGGCGGAACCGTTGCCGATGACGATGAGGTCGTACGTGCTCATAGGTGGTCGTTCCTTGCGCGATGGGTCTCCCAAGCTTCAGCGGACACGCCGCGCAGATCCAGTGGCCACTCGCCCACCAGTGCCCATTCGCTCCAACTCTTTACCAACATTTCGGGTGTCCCGTCACTCTGCGGCGGGCAGGCGCCATCTCCTCAGTGAGCGGCACAACAGGAGTAGAGCAATGGAAACGAACCTTCGCAGCATCGCTTCACGCGGATACGTCATCGAATCGACGAACATCCCCGCGGGCTTCGGCGCACACCTCGAACGCGAAGGCCTGGCCGGAATGACAGCGCTCACCCTCGACGGGATGTACCTCGAGCCGAGGGAGCCGCTGGCAACTATCTTCCGGGCCTTCGAACGGACTGGCGCCCGCATCGACGGGGTTCGGCGCGCGGGACAGCCTTCGGATTGGCACCTCACTGCCCGCGCGGCGGCCGGCTGGCGGATGCGCCTGGGCAACCAGCGCGCGGCCGAGTGGCTCCCGACGCTGCCGGCGGCGTAAGAAACCGCCCCCAGACCGCGCAAGCCCTTATTTCGCCTGCCAGACGGTCCCTTCCGGGCCGTCTTTCACTTCAACACCGAGTTCCAGGAGCCCGTCGCGGACATGGTCGGCGAGTTGCCACTGCTTCGCCGCTCGCAGTTCGGTGCGAAGCGTGACAAGAAGGTCGATGAAGGGCGCCGCCTGTTGAGTGGAGCTGGAAGTCGCCTGGAGCGAAAGCCCGAGGACGTCGCAGAGCTCCCGCAAGGTGGCGCGGGCATCCGCGGTGTTTCCGCCCGCATCGGTCGCCCGGTTGATGTCGCGCGTCAGGTCGAACAGCGCAGCAAGCGCGCGGGGCGTGTTCAGGTCGTCTTCCATCGCTTCAATAAACGTCGAACGGGTGGCGCCGGGGTCGAGGACCTCTCCGCCCGCGGCGCCGGTGCGAAAAGCCGCGTTGCGGAGGCGTTCGACGCCCGCTTTCGCTGCATCCATGGCCTCGTCGGTGTAGCTCGACGGGCTGCGGTAGTGACTGGTGATGACGAACATCCGGAGCGCGTCGCCTCCGAAACTCTCGAGGGCCTCCGCGATCGTCACCAGGTTGCCCACTGACTTCGACATCTTGTCGCCGCTGAGCTGGAGAAGGGCGTTGTGCATCCAGATACGGGCGAACGGGGGCTTTTCCGTGTACGCCTCGGTCTGGGCGATCTCGTTCGTGTGGTGGGGAAAGATGAGGTCGGCCCCGCCACCGTGGATGTCGATCTGTTCGCCCAGGGCATGGAGAGCCATCGCCGAGCATTCGATGTGCCACCCCGGGCGGCCGTGGCCCCACGGGCTCTCCCAGCTCGGTTCACCGGGCTTGGCCGTCTTCCACAGGGCAAAGTCGAGCGGGTCCGATTTCAGCTCCGTTGGGTCGATGCGCGCGCCCGAGAGGAGGTCGTCGATGTCGCGCCTGGAGAGTGCGCCGTAAGCAGCAGCCCCGAACTTGCGCACTCGGTAGTACACGTCGCCGCCGGATTCGTAGGCGAAGTCCTTGGAGATGAGACCCTGGATGAACTCGATGATCTGCGGGACGACTTCGGTCACCCGCGGGTAAACGTGCGCGGGCTGGACGTTCATTGCCCGGAGCTGGCGGAAGTAGTCCTCGATGTTCTGTGCGGCGAGCTCGGCCATCGGCACGCCCAGGCGGTTTGCCCGGTCGATCAGCTTGTCGTCGATGTCAGTGAAGTTCTGGACATGGCGGACCGGGATGCCACGCCAATCCAGGTAGCGCCGAAGGACGTCGAAGACAATGGCGTGGAGCGCATGACCGACGTGGCTCTCGGAATAGGGAGTGACTCCACAGACGTACATCCGCACCACGCCGTCTTCGGCGAGCGCGGGGAGGAGCTCGCTCCGGGTGTTGCTGAGGGTGTCGTGGAGTTGCATTTCGTATCCTGCAGGGGAGATGAGTGACCATCTTAACGGGTTCCACGCTCAGGCAATCGGGGTATGACGAAGGGGAAGTCGGGGTATTTCTTTGCAGTCGCCAAGCGTGGGGTTGATTGCTCCGGGTGGATTGATATGGCACCCTAACGGCCACCTCTTGGCGGGGTGAACCGGCGCAACCATGTCCGGCCTAGGCCGTTCTGCGTGCATGGCTGCGCCAAAAAGAACTTATGAGTAGTACCTCACGCGAGGAAACCCCCGCGTGACCGCTCGGCTCCCCGAGGAGCCAATGCGCGTCACGAGCTGGCTGGCAGGCTGGTTGGACTACGTGTTCGCCATCATCCTGGTAGCCAGCCGCTGGCTACGCTTGCCCGTCGCCCGGCCCGTCGACGAGCCCGTCATGCTCAGCGCCTTCGCGCCGGCCATGAGCGACCAGTACTCGCCTCGCTGGAATGAGTCAGCCCCCCGGCAACAGAGCGGCGCCTTCATCCGCGTCGCCGAGATTGCGATGCTCTCGATCTCGTTCTTCCTGGCGGCCCACCTGCTGTCTGGTGGCACGCCGACGGTTGCCGCGCCGGACCTCGGCGCATTCGGACTCCTCTCTGAACGCGCCCACGCTGAAACCCTCCCTGTCCCATCCGCGGCGAGCAAGCTGGTCGAAGTCCCGGCCGGCAGCTTCGCGCAGCAGCCTGCGGCGAATTCGACAGAGACGGCTGCGGCGTCGACAAGAGACGAAGAAGCTGCCCTGCTCGCCGAACCCGCTGCCGCCGATACCGCCGCAGCTTCGGTGCAGGAAGCCGCACCGGTTGCCCCGGCCGCGGTGGAGCTGCCGGCTCCGGCTCCGGCGCCTCCAGCACCGGTCGCCACGGTCGCAGCGAACCTTCCCACTCTCCCCGACCGCTACCTCACTGCCGAGGAGATCCGCAGTGCCGCCCTCGCCGCGGGTTGGCCGGCGGCGATCATCCCCCAGCTCGAACGCGTGGCCTGGTGCGAGAGCCGCTACCACACGCACGCGCAGTACCTCGGCGCCCTCGGACTCATGCAGCTCTTGCCCTTCTGGTTCGACGTAGCGGGCCTCGACCGCGCTATGTGGGCCGACCCGGTCGTCAACCTCAAGGCCGCGTACGTTGCCTACATCGAACACGAACGCGCCTTCGGCGACCCGTGGCACGCCTGGACCTGCAAGCCTTAGCGCTTGCCAACGTTCCTCCCTCGCCGCCTGCATCGCCTCGCTTCTTTGTTTCTCTACCGGTGAGTACGCTTTCGCGCGTGCCCTCCTTCCTCTGGTTCGACAATAGCGCGCTGGACCTGACCGCCCGCCAATACGGTGGACTGGCGATCATCGTCGGAGCCGCACTTGCCGCCCAGATCATTTACCTGGCGCTCAGCACCTTCTTCATCCGGACTCACAACTCCCCCGAACGGCGCGCCTTCTGGCGAAAAGAACGCCGCCGCCTCGACGGGGTTGTCTTCGGGACGTTCATCGCCGTCGCCATCCTCACCGGTGTTCGCTTCCTCGACCTTGACGCCGACCTGGAGGACACGGTCAACGTCGCCGCACGGGTGCTTGGCGCGGTCTGCGCGGGGCTGCTCCTGCTTCGTGGAATCGCGATCGTGGGGAACTACCTGCTCGACAAGGCGGCGCTGACCGAGACGCGCCTCGATGACCAGCTCATCCCCCTCGTCCGCCAAACAGCCAACGTTTTCGTCGTGCTCGTGGGCGCGCTCTTTGTGCTTTCAAACCTGGATGTCGATGTTGGCGCACTCATCGCCGGGCTGGGAATTGGCGGCCTCGCCGTCGCGTTGGCCGCACAGGACACGATCAAGAACCTGCTCGGGGGTATCACCGTCCTGGCCGACCGGCCCTTCCAGGTCGGCGATTGGATCGTCGTCGGTGATGTGGAGGGCACCGTCGAAAAAGTCGGGTTCCGCTCGATGCGGGTGCGCACCTTCAAGGACTCCCTCATCACCGTCCCGAACGGGCAGTTGACCGACCACGTCGTTGACAACATGGGCGTCCGCGCCTTCCGGCGGTACGACACCACGCTGCGGCTGCCGCTTTCGAGCACTCCGGACCAGGTCCAGGCGTTCTGCGAAGGCGTGAGGGCGCTGCTCCACGCGAACGAACGTGTCCGCCAGGATTACTTCTTCTGCGAGTTCGAGCGGATTGGCGAATCCACCATCGAGATCCTGCTCTACTGCTTCTTCGCCGCGCCCGACTGGGGCACCGAACTCCGGGCGAAGCACATTCTCAACCTCGATATCCTCCGCCTCGCGGATTCCCTGGGATTGCGGCTTGCCACTCCTGCCTCGACCGTCCAGCTCGATGGCTGGCTCGGCGGCGCGAAACCGGCAACAACCATCCCGCGCGAACGCCTGGCTCGCGCCATCGAGAGCCTCTCCGAGCCCGGCCGGGCAGGCCAGGCGGCTCACTCGTCACTGACCCACGGGTTCGAACCAGACACCGCCGCGGCAGGGTTCAATAAGGGGGACAGCCAGGAAGGCTAACCGGCGGCGAGAGGGGCGCGTTGCGCGCTCCAGGGACACAATGTCCACGTCGTGCGCATCTTCTTGAGCATCGTGGCGGTCCTGTTCATCCTCGGCGGAGGCGCCTGCGCGGTCCCCTCCCTCGTCACGTACCGCGCCCTCGATGGGGAAGGCTACATCAGTGGCAGCGGCGCCATGAGCACCAGTACCGCCGCGTTTGTCACTGGAACTGCCGAGTTCGAGGAAGTCAGCCAGGACGAAGTCGAAGAGAGCAGCCCCGGCGGCAGCGTGCGCATCCGGATCGCGGCCGAACGGACCGACGGAGGCGAGGTCCTCGTGGCCGTCGGCTCCGCTGAAGCCGTGCAGGCCCTCGTCGTCCGCGGAAGCCACGAAATCGTGAACGGCCTTGAGTTCGAACCTTTCGACTTCGATGGCGTTGCGGTTGGCGGGACCCGCCCGCTGGCCGCCCCCGAAGCTGGCCTGTTCGCCGTCTCATCGAGCGGCCCTGGCCGCCAGGAGATCACGTGGACCGTCGCCTCCGGGGAGTGGCGGGCCGTGATCATGAACGCGGACGGCAGGCCGGGCGTGGACGTCGATGTGCGCTTCGGGGTCCGATTCCCCTACCTGCGTGGATTCGCAATCGCGGGCATGGTCATCGGGGTGGTCCTCATCCTGGCTGGAGTGCTCTGGTTGGCCTTCCTCTACCGTCCGGGAAGGCGCCGCGAGCCGGATCCCGGCGCGGCCATGCCACCGGAGTAACGCGCTGGGCCGATGGTGCCCAAGGGTTGTATCGTGCTACTCACGCGACTAGGCTGCACTCGACCAGGAGGCACCCCATGACAATGCCGGCAGCAGAATCCGAACGCATCCGCGGTTACCTCATCGGCCAGGCGGCGAAGCTGACCATTCCGGAACTCGTGGAGAAGGTCCGGACAGACTCGGCGGCATTGAAAGCGGCGGGAGAATCCGTCCCGGGCAACCAGTTTACCTGGCGATACGTGAGCCGCTTTACGAACGCGTGCTGCAAGCGAAGGGCGACGAGCACCTCGACGTGAAGATGACCCATCCGTGGTTCGGCGAGTTCAGCTGGCGAGAGTGGTTCCTCTTCATGCGCGTCCACGACCTGGACCACATGCGCCAACTCCAGGCGATCGCCGCCGCCCTTTCCTGAGTACGGCTGGAAGGCACGCTTGCGGCGCTTGGATCGGCGGCGGCTGCGTGGTTGAATGCGCCGGTCACCCCTGGAGGTTCCGCAATGTCGTCCGCATCCGTGCCGCTCCACGCCGAAATACCGCCCCCGGCCATCGAGGAAGTTAGCAAAGACATCTACGCCTACATCCAGCTCGACGGCAGCTGGTTCCTCAACAACACGGGGTGCATCGTCGGGCAAGACACCGCGACCGCGATCGACTCGACCGGGACGGAAGCGCGGGCCCGTGCCTGGCACGCCGCCCTTCGCACGGTCACTCCCAAGCCGGTCACGACGCTCATCAACACGCACAGTCACGGCGACCACACGCACGGGAACTTCATGTTCGCGGACTCGGCGATCATCGGCAGCGAGCTGTGCCGGAGAGAAGTAATCGCCAGCGGAACACGGGCGCACGCGCTCTTCCCGATGATCGAGTTCGGGGACTGCCCGGTTACGCCGCCGACGGTCACGTTCGAGGACAGACTCTCCGTCTACGTAGACGATCTCCGGGTCGAATTGATCTTCGTCGGCCCCGCCCACACCACAAACGACATCATCGCCTGGATCCCTGAGCGAAAACTGCTCTTCAGCGGCGACGTCATTTTCAACGGCGGCACCCCGTTCGCCCTCGGCGGGTCGGTCGGAGGGTGGCTCGAAGCGCTCGATGTCGTTGAGGGGCTCGGAGCGGAGACGATCGTTCCCGGCCACGGACCGGTCTGCGGCCCGCCGGTCATCCGGGAAGTGCGCGACTACCTCCAGTTCGTCCAGGAGACGGCGAAGCGGGGCATGTCGGCGGGGACTCCCCCACTGGAACTCGCACAGTCCCTGGACCTGGGCAGGTTCGAATCGCTGCACGACAAGGAACGACTGGTCCCGAACCTGCACCGGGCGTACTCGGAACTGCGCGGGGAGCGCTGGGGCCGGCCGCTCGACTTCCAGCAACTCTTCACCGAGATGCTCATTTACAACGGCAACCAGCCGCTCCGCTGCTTCGCGTAAGCCCAGCGCGAATTACGCGGTGGCCCCTTCATCGTCCGCTCCCACGTGCACGTGGAAGTGCTTCGATTCCTGGTACTTGCCGAGGTTCGTGACGATATGGGCACCGCCGTGCTCGGCGGCGAGCTGCCCCGCCACGGCGCGCACCACCTCGAAAACGCTGGCGAGCGTGCCCGCATCGCAATCCAGCAGCGAGTCCACGTGGCGCCTGGGGGTCACGACGACATGGTGCGCGTAGTACGGGCGGGTGTGCCAATACGCGACAACCTCTTCGTCTTCGAACACTTTCTCGACAGGTGTCCGGCCAGAGAGAAGCTCGTCGCAGTACCAGTCGCTCATGCCATGGCCGCTTCGATTTCGCCCTCATCCAGGCCGGGCCCTACCACCGCGCAGTGGAGCTTCTCGCGGACGATGACGCGCTTTGCAACAGCAGTCACTTCGTCCGCGGTCACCGCTTCGATCTGGCTGACAACTTGCTCGACGCTTTCGATTGCGCCTTTCGTGAGGAGCAGCTCGCCGTGGCGCTGGCCGAGCGAGAACGCCGTCTCGAGGGAGAGGCGGAACCGGCCGATGTTGTGGTCCTTCGCTTTGCGAAGCTCTTCCGGGGGCACCGTCTGCGTCAGCAGCTTCTCGGTTTCTTCGAGGCAGACGCTGATGGTCTCGCGCAGCTTGTCGCGATTCACGCCGGCCGAAATCGTGAAGACGCCGGCATCGGCGAGGTAGCCGTAACCCGAGCCGATCGAGTACGCGAGGCCGCGCCGTTCCCGCACTTCACGGAAGAGCCGCGAAGACATCCCGGCGCCAAGCACATCGTTCATGATCCGGATGGCGAAGCGGTCCGGGTCGTCCCGGCCAAAGATCGGGAGCCCGAGGTACATCGTGCACTGGTCAATCGCGCGGGAATCGGTGACGACGCGCTGCCCTGTCACCGACCCGTCGTAGGGGACGATCGACGGCAGGGAGCCATCCTGCATCCCCGAAAAGAGCGGAGTAGCGAGCTGGACGACCTGCTGATGCGTCACGTTGCCCGCCACCGAGAGCACGATGTTCGAGGGCTTGTACCACTCGCCGATGTGCTCGATGAAGTCCGGCCGGCTCCAGGTTGGAATGAGTTCGACGGGACCACCAACATCCCAGCCCGAGGGTTGCTCGCCGTAGACAGCGGTGCCGATGAGCCGGCCGGCCCAGGCGCCGGGGTTGTCGTGATTGCGCTTCAGTTCCTGCTGGACCACCGGGCATTCGCGTTCGATCTCGGACTGTTCCAGCTTCGAGTTGAGGAGCATGTCGGCTGCCACATCGAGCGCGGTCTCGAAACGGTCGTAGGGGACGATGTTCCAGTAGCAGGTGAACTCTTTGTTCGTGTAGGCATTCAGGGTCCCACCGGCGCCCTCGATCTCCTGCGCGATAAGGATGGCATCCGGGCGTCGCTCGGTGCCCTTGAACACCATGTGCTCGAGAAAGTGCGTGATGCCGTTGAGGCGCGCGGGCTCCGAACGGGATCCCACGCCGACGAAGATATTGACGGAGACCGCCTGCGTAGACGGCATCGGCGTGGTCACGATCCGAAGCCCGTTCGCCAGTGTTGAGATTTCCCAGGTTTCCAAGGGCGCCTCCATCCGAGTGGAGGCGAATCATACGTGCCAACGGGGAACGGGGAACCGCTGCGTTAGCGAGAAGCGCCTCGGCTAAGCCGTGCCGCCACCCGGTCGAGGATCGCCAGTCCCACCGCGTACTTCGTCATCATCGGGAGTTCCTCGTGCCGCCCGTCCGAGTGGAAGATCGTCACCTGGTTCGTATCGGTCCCGAACCCAGACCCGGCCGCGCTGACGTCGTTCGCGACGATGAAGTCGAGACGCTTTGCGGGGAGCTTCTGGCGGGCGTACTCCTCCAGATTCCGAGTCTCGGCGGCAAAGCCGACTCGTACCCCTCCGGCCGGCAGCGTCGCGATGATGTCGGGATTCTTCACGAGCTCGATGTCGAGGGCGCCCTCGTCCGAGCTCTTCTTCAGTTTGTGCGCAGAAGGGTTCGCCGGGCGGTAATCCGCCGGAGCCGCCGACATGATGATCGCATCTGAATCGGCGGTTGCCTGTTCGAGCGCGACGAGCATCTCGGCGACGGTGTTCACATCGACCCGGTGGATGCCGTAGGGAGTCTCGAGTGCGACCGGCCCCGTGACCAGGGTGACGTGGGCGCCCCGGTCGCGAGCTGCTTCGGCGATCGCGAAGCCCATCTTCCCGGTGCTGCGATTGCCCACGTAGCGGACCGGATCGAGCGGTTCCTGTGTGCCACCGGCACTGACGACGATGTGGCGGCCGGCCAAGTCGCCCGAACGCTGGCCGATGAGCATCCGGACGGCGCCGACCACCTGGGGGACTTCGGCGAGGCGCCCGAGCCCGCTTCGCCCACTCGCAAGCCGCCCTTCCATGGGACCGACGAATTCCACGCCACGGTTGCGGAGGGTAGTCACGTTCTCCTGCGTCGCGGGATGCTCCCACATCTGGTTGTCCATCGCCGGAGCCAGGAGGATCGGAGCCGTGGTCGCGAGCGCCGTCAGCGTCACCATGTCCGAGGTCATCCCGTGGGCCAACCTGGCGAGGCAGTCCGCGGTCGCGGGCGCGATGACGAACACATCCGCCCGGCGGGCGACTTCGACATGCGCTTCAGCCTCCGCTGCCGCGAACATATCGACGACTACCGGGCGCCCCGTGAGCGACTGGAACGTCAGCGGGGTCACGAATTGCGTAGCCGCGGGAGTCATCACCACTTCGACGGTAGCGCCCGCCTGACGGAGCTTGCTCGCGAGGTCCGCCGCCTTGAACGCCGAGATGGACCCCGTGACGCCGAGTGCCACGTGCTTTCCGGAAAGAGGGAGCGGGCTAGGTGTTTCCATCGATTTACTCGGCATTCATCTCGTAGATGAGCCTGAGCCCGGTGAGTGTCAGGTCGCCGTTGATGACGTCGATGCAATCGGTTTCCTGGGCGATGGTGTTCGCCAGACCGCCGGTCGCGATGACTTTCGGGTTTCCCGTGAGTTCCGCCTTGAACCTCCGCACAAGTCCTTCCACCAGCCCGACGTAGCCAAAGAGGATGCCCGACTGCATTGCGTGGATCGTGTTCTTGCCGATGGCAACAGGGGGACGTTCGAGTTGGACGCGGTAGAGCATGGCCGCCCGGCTGAACAGGGCCTCGCTCGCGATGCCGATTCCGGGAGCTATTGCCCCGCCAAGGTAGTCGCCGTGTTCGTTCACCGCATCGAAGACCGTGGCCGTGCCGAAGTCGACGACAATCACCGGCGCTCCGTAGAGCTTGATTGCCGCGACCGCATCGATGATGCGGTCGGCGCCGAGCTGCTTGGGGTTGTCGTAGAGGATGCGGACGCCGGTCCGGAGCCCGTGCCCGACGACCATCGGCTCGATCTTGAAGTACTTCCGGCAGACCTGCTCAAACGTCGGGATCAGCGGCGGTACGTCACACCCGATGATGCAGGCGCCGATCTGGCTAGCGGCTATTCCACCGGTGTCGAGCAAGTTCATGAGGAGAACGCCGTACTCGTCCGGCAGCTTCTCCTGTTCGACGCCGATGCGCCACGTGTTGGCGATGGTGTCGCCGTCCCAGAGGCCGATGTGGATGCTGGTGTTGCCGATGTCGAGCGCGAGGAGCACTTCGCGTTTACCGTCCTGGCTTCGGGCCATTCAGCTGGTCCCGGTGCCGCGGGTAGGGTACAGGGTTCGGTCAAGCAACGTGAAGCGCGCTGCTGGCGAGCGTCCCGGTTGCACCGGGGGGTTGCGGAAGGAGGCGCCGGCGGCCACAGGGCCGCCGCAACGTGCGAGCGAGGCGTTCACCGCGGCCTACCGGCACACGTACCGCGAAGGCTCCGCACCGTAGTCCTCCTCCCAGAGCTCGGCTACTTCGGGGAGCGTCTTGAAGACCACGCTCCCAGCGGCGACGTCATCGGTGAGACGGTCGAGCATCGCTGCCGCGCGGGCAACGGTGTTCTCATCGAACTGGCCCTGGGGGAGGAAGATCGAAGCGGTGTAGAACCCGCCGGCAGGCGCCGCACCGGATTCGAGGTCGTCGACGAGTGCTTCGACGCCTTCGACTGAGCTGGTGCAGTTGCCGATGTACGCGAGGTCCGAGTTCGGGTCGTCGATGGAGAAGTGGGCAGCATCGAGGGGCCTCCAGACCCCGGAAGCAAGGTCGTCATTGCCCTGGTGGAGCATCGTGGCGGCGCCCCACAGGGTGGTTGGCGTCCATGTCTGTGACGGGAATGCCGTGCTCCGCATCGTGCCATCCTGGAAGCGCTCCCAGTCGGCATCGGCCACTGGTTCGTAGAGGAACCCGCCGACCACGCCCGATGGTTCTACGCCAAGCGAACGGATGATGGCGGCCACATCGGCGTAGGAGTACTTCGACTCATGCGCATGGGGGTCAATCGAAACGCCCTTCGAGGCCATCCACTGGATGATGTTCATTCCCCCGGTGGACGCCATGACGGCGGGCGTGTCGTAGCGGGCCACTGCCTGCAGGAAGTTCCAGTCCGTCTGGAAGTCATAGGCGACGCCCCTGGCCGTGAAGAGTTCGACCAGTTGGCGCAAGATTTCGCGGTTCTCCAGGTAGAACGCCTGGTCACCCAGGTACTCCGGTTGGCGAATGTTCGGTTCTTCGTTGTGGGTCACGAAGCTGAGGTAGACCGTGCCGTCATCCAATGGCGGCGCCACCGTGGAGCCGACACCTCGCTGGTAACCGGCCGGCAACGGGATGGCCGAGGCGGTCACGAAGTCCTTCCCAGCGACACCCGCCAGGTCCTCGACCATCGAACCAAGGTCGACGGTTTCGGTTGCCCCGGGCGTCGAAACGTCCGTCATGAACAGGTGCGTGAAGGTTGGGGTCCCGGACTCGCCGCAGCCGACGCCGTAGACCAGGTGGTCGGAGTCGAGCCATGCGGGGTAGTAGAAAATGATGTTCGAGCACGACGCATAGCGCGGGTCGTAGGACGCGTACGAGGCGGGCGTCCCCGCTCGCAGGATGGTCCTTGGAGCGGCCCAGCCGTCTCCCGAGCGTTCGATGAGGACGATGACTGGCGCCTGGGAAGAACTGGCGGCTATCGCCATGCCGTCCGGCCGCACTGCCGTATGGCCCATGCCGTTATTCGGGGTGATCGGCTGCAGGCCAGAACCGTCGATGTTGATCACCGCCGATTGGGCCGGAGTCGTCTTGCCCGGGTCGATATGGAACGAGAGCGAGCGCCCATCGGGGAAGAAGTCCGGGTCGCCAGACTTGGACCCGCCGGACTCATGAGTCACCAGCGTCCTCGCTCCGAGGGTGAGTTCGCCCTTCGCACAATCCGCTGTCGCGGGAGCGACCAACAAGTCCTGGGCGCCGGGGGCGTTCGACGCCCAGGCGATGCTCGCACCGTCCGGCGCCCAGTCAGGAAATCGGGATGCATCGGCGACTCGGGTCGTCGTGCCCGTCGCCAGGTGGGTCACGGTCGCGGCCGACCGGTTGTTTCCGGAGTCGGCGTTGTGGGCTACCCAGCAGCCATCAGGCGAAAGCGACGGAAACCAGTCACCCACGCCGGCCGTCCCGGCCACCTTGCGCAAGTCGCTGACGTCGCCGGTGGTGGCATCGTAGACAACCGTGTAGATGTCGCAGCCCGAGGCGTCGGCATAGCGGCAACTCGCCCCTGTGGAGTCGGAGAGGTTCGACGCGAAGGCGAGGAGCCAGAGATTGTCAGTGGGCGCCTGTGCCGGCGTGGCATCGCGCGAGACACCGGGCACGGCAACGGCATCCGCGCCGGCATCTTGCGAGCTGGAACAGGCTGCGGCGGCGACCGCCGCCATGGCGAGGACGAACAACAACGTGCGATTCACCTTGCACCTCCCGATTGGTTTCTTATCTGGGAATGGCACAGGGAACGCCGGGAGTGACGCGGGTTCGGGTGGACGGCGAGTGGACAGCGCTGCGGCGAACTGGTCCGGCACCAGGCGATGCCGGACCAGTTCAGGGTTCGCGTCACTCGAAGAGTCTATGCCTGCTTGAGCAGTTCGATCTCGATGGCGAGTTTCACGTCATCCGCCAGCACGAATCCGCCGGCATCGAGGGCCGCGTTCCAGACCATGCCGAACTCTTTGCGGTTCACCTTCCCGGTGAGACTCACGCCGATCCGGCTGCCGCCCCAGGGGTCGGTCACGGGACCGCTGACCTCGCCATCCAGCACCACTTCGCGCGTCACACCGCGGACCGTGAGGTCGCCGGCCACGCGCCAGTCGCCGCCCTTCGGCTCGATTCTGCGCGTGACGAAGGTCAGTTCGGGATGGTTCTCGACATCCAGGAAGTCGGCGGAGCGGAGGTGGGCATCCCGGTCCGCGTGACGCGTATCGATGCTCGCAGCGGCGATGCGGACCGTGGCCGACGAGTTTGCGAAGTTCGCCTCGTCGACTTCGGCAGTCACCTGGAAGTCCTGGAATCGCCCCTTCGTGGTGGCGATGAGCATGTGCTTGATGGCGAATTCGACCGACGAGTGGGCCGGCTCGAGGGCATAGGTGGAAACGGCGGGGCTGGTTGCGGTTGTCATCGTTGATTCCTTACTTTAAGTAGCTTGGCTACGTAGTGAAACCAAGGTACCGTTCGTAACTTCTCTCTGTCAAGCAAGTTACAGAAAATAAGTGCGGAACGTGGTAGAATCGGCCCCATGAATGGTGATGTCGCCGCCCAGCCCATGTTTTCCGCGTATTGCCCGGTGTTTCAGGATGCGGTGGAACTCATCGGCAGGCGTTGGACCGGCGCGATCGTACGAGCCCTCCTGACCGGCTCGAATCGTTTCGGCGAAGTCCTCGCTCGTGTTCCCGGTCTTTCGGACCGCCTCCTTTCAGAGCGGCTCCGAGAGCTGGAGCAAGCCGGTGTCGTGAAGCGGACGGTGTACCCGGAAGTCCCGGTACGCATCGAATACGACCTCACAGAGAAGGGTCGTGAACTCGAGGCGATCGTGGGCGGCATCTCGGCCTGGGCCGAAAAGTGGCTTACCGCGGCCGAGTGAGCCCTCTCCCCGGGCGTCCTTAACCAGAGACCGTTTACAGGGCATCGCGCTATGCCATACGCTCCCGCCTGCGAAAGGGGCCGCGGAGTGCACCGCTTCCTTCCCCTCCTGTTGCTGTTCGCAGCCGCGGCCTGCGGCGGGGGTGGCGCGAGCCCCGAAACCCCCACAAACACGGTCCCTCCCGCGACCAACACGTCCACACAGCAGGTCGCCGGTGATCGCACGGCCACTCCCGCAAGTCCGACGGCGACCGTTTCCGCCGATGGGACGTACACGATCGTCGCGGGTGACACGCTCTCTGAGATAGCCCAGCGATTCGGCACAACCGTCGAAGCACTTGTCTCCCTGAACGGCCTGTCCGATGCGGACGAAATCGCCATCGGCCAGGTGCTGAAGGTCAGTGCCGGCGCCGCAACCACCACTCCAGCCTCGAACTGAGCCTACCTGTCCGACAACGCTCACGGTCATTCCCGCGCGCGAAAGTGAAGCGTTGGCGCGATGGCGCCCAAATCCCCTAGGCTTCCCGCACCAGCTCAAGGGGGTGCCCCAATGCCCGACCTCAACGGACTCGTCTCACTGATCACCGGCGCGGGATCGGGCATCGGCCGGGCATCGGCGCTCCAGATGGCCGCATCGGGGTCGGCGATCATGTGCGCTGACATCGACGGCGACGCCGCCCGGGATACCGCTGCGGCAATCGCCGAGCATGGCGGCGCGGCCGCTGCCGTCACCCTTGACGTGTCCTCGGAGGAGGCTGTCATCGAAGCCCTCCAGAAGACCGTCCGCGACCTCGGCGGGTTGAACGTCGTCGTCAACAACGCCGGTGTCGGAGGCGGAGCCGGCTGGGACCGGACTATCGCCGTCAACCTCAACGGGGTTTACCACGGGCTCTTCCACGGCGCCGAACTCCTGAGCCAGCGCGGCGGCGGAGCGATCATCAACACCGCATCCGTGGCCGGGCTTGTCGGTCTCACCGGGCCGGCGCCGGCCACCGAAATCCCGGTCCAGGCAGGCGCGGGCGCCTATACCGCGGCCAAGCACGGCGTCGTCGGCCTCACCCGCCAGTTCGCCATTACCTACGCGCGCCGGGGAGTGCGCGTCAACGCCGTCGCCCCGGGCTACATCTTCACGCCGATGACCGAGATGATGCGGAGCGAACAGGAATACCAGCGCTACCTTGAGTCAATCCATCCCATGGGCCGGCTCGGCCAGCCGGAAGAAGTCGCCGCCGCCGTGGCGTTCCTCGCCAGCCCGGCGGCTTCGTTCATCACCGGCGTGGTCCTCCCCGTCGACGGCGGATACACCGCCCGTTAGGCGGCTCTTCGTCAGCCGACCTCAGCTTTGTACCTGCGGATGGCGTCAATGTGCTCCTGGGGCGTCTCCAACCCGGCGTTCATTGTCCTTACGCAAACGTAGTTGGCTCCAAGTACTCGCCACGCATCGGCGTGTGACGCCCACTTTTCCGGCCCGGCGCCGAAGTTCACCTGGGCTTCGATGCCGAATTCGGCACGCGAGCGGCCGTGCGAGGCCAGGTAGCCATCGATGCGCTCCAGCGTTGCGCGGCCCGCATCGTTCGGGAGGAACTGCGGAATGAGGCCGTCACCGAGGCGGGCAGCGCGCTTGAACACCTGCTCGTTGTTGCCGCCGAACCAGATGGGGATCCGCCGGTTCGGCAGCGGCTTCAGGCCTGCGCGGTCGATCCGGTGCCACTTCCCGGTGAAATCGACGACTGGCTCGGCCCAGAGCTTGCGGAGCAAGGTGACCTGTTCCTCCTGGCGTTTGCCGCGGTTGTGGAAGTCCTCGTTCAGCGCGTCGTACTCGACGTAGTTCCAGCCAGTGCCGATGCCGAGCCGAAGGCGGCCGCCCGAGAGGATGTCCACCTCCGCGGCCTGCTTCGCGACAAGCGCGGTCTGGCGCTGGGGAAGGATGATGATGCCGGTCACCAGGCCGATCCGCTGCGTGTGTGCGGCAAGGAAACCGAAGAGCACGAACGGCTCGTGGAAACTCGTCTCGTGCGTGTACGGCCCGATCAGGCGCGGCTCCCGGTCCGGGTGTGCGCCGAGGACGTGGTCGTAGGTCAGCAGGTGGGAGTACCCAAGGGCCTCGACCGCCTGGGCGAAGTCCCTGATGACCGCAGGGTCGCTGCCGATCTCGCTCTGGGGAAAGACAACACCGATTTCCATCTCACGTCTCCTGTTCGTCTTCGGCTCGCCTCCGGCCGACCCAGGCCGAGGGCAGGGAGCGGCCGCAGCGGTGGCACTCCAGTGGCCGTCAGCTCGCCTGGAGGAACTCGACCCAGTTCCCGTCCGGGTCTTCAACGATAGCGATGGTCACGCCTGGGCGGATTTCGCGGACACCGACGGCCACCTTGTAGCCGCCCTTCGCGCAGGCTTCGATGACTTCGGCGATGTTCGACACCGAAATCGTCCAGTAGCGGTAGCCGAAGGCCCCCGCGATGCCCCCGGGAGCGGCCTCCGCGGCCGGGTTGGAACCGGAGATCACTTTGATCAGGCTCGTCCCGCACATCAATCGGTGCATCGTGCCGCCGCCTGCCATAGGCGTGTCGGCGACATGTTCGAATCCGAGCGTGTCTCGATAGAAAGCAAGAGCCTTTGGCCCATCGCTGACGACGATGCCGAGATCGATAGAGTCCTTGGTCAATTTGACGCCCATGGCGTGGTCCTCCGGGGCATTCAGGTCTGCGGGAGCATAGCCGGAAACGCGAACAGGCGGGGACCGGGCCCCCGGCATTACTCCCGTCGTGCGATACTTCCGGTATGGACACCGACCACCGGCTCACCATGCCGAAAGAACGGTTGGAAGAGTTCTGCCGCCGGAATTGGATCCGCCGACTCTCGCTCTTCGGATCGGTGCTTCGCGACGATTTCGGCCCCGAGAGCGACGTGGATGTCCTCGTGGAGTTCGAGGTTGGGCACGTGCCCGGCCTCGCATTCGTTTCGATGGCCGACGAACTGGCGACGATCCTGGGCCGGCCCGTGGACTTCGTGACGACCCGGGGGCTGAACAAGTACATTCGCGAACAGGTGCTCGCCGAAGCCGAAGCGCTGTATGTCGCGGCATGACCCCGCCGTCACGCTCCAACAGATGATCGATTATGCGGAAGACGCCGTGCGCTTCGGCATAGGCAAGTCAGTCGATGACCTGGAAGTCGACCGCATCCTGCTTCTCGCTCTCACGAGGCCGGTCGAGGTCATAGGCGAAGCAGCGACACGCCTGCCACAGGCGCTTCGAGACGGCACCCTGAGGTCCCGTGGCGGGAGATCATCGGAATGCGCCACGTCCTGATTCACGGCTATGACGTAGCGAGCGTCGACATTCTTCATCAAGTCGTCGAAACGAACCTTGCCCCGCTGGCGGCCCAGCTACGCGAAGTGCTCGCTGCACAGGCTCCACCAACCGAATAGGCTGCCCTCATCTGCGGGCGTCACACGGGCCCATCGCAACAATCGGCTACCATGCCCGGAGAACCGGTCGGGGAGGTACGCCCATGAGCTGGGTAGTGAGCATGGTTCTGGCGCTGGTAATCTGCGGCGCCGTCTTTTTCGTTGGGCGGGCGGCGCGGTCCGGCGCCAACCCGGGTTCGCCCGAACGCTTCCGCGGGATGATCGCGATGATGGCTGCGGGAGCCTTGTTCGTCCTCTGGGCCGGACTCCACACCGTACTCGCCGCCGTGAAACCGATTGAGGCCGGCCATGTCGGCGTGGTCTACCAGTTCGGCGAAATCGTTGGCCAAAAGGACGAAGGCCTCCAGATCATCGCTCCGTGGCAGTCCCTGCGTATCGAGTCGGTGCGCGTCCAGCGCCAGCGATTTGAGAACATCTCGGCATTCTCGAAGGAGACCCAGGACGTCTTCATGACGGTGGCCGTCAACTTTTCCGTCTCGAAGGATCAGGTCCAGAAATTGTTCCGTGAAGTCGGCCCCAACTGGTTCGATGTCCTGATCGAACCGCGGGTCGCGAACTTCCTGAAGGAAGAGACCGTCAAGTACACCAGTGTCGATGTCGCACCCAACCGCGAGTCCATCCGCGTCGCCGTGCGCGACCGCCTGGCCGCGGACCTCAAGGCACGGTCCATCACCATCAACGACCTGCTGATCGAAAACATCGACTTTTCGCCGGAATTCAAGTCCGCCATCGAGAAGAAACAAATCGCGACCCAGGACGCTCTTCGCGAACAGGAGAAAGTGAAGCAGAAGCAGTTCGAGGCCGAACAGGCCGTCGAGACGGCAAAGGGCGACGCCAACGCCATCCGCGAGCGCGCCAACGGCCAGGCAGACGCGAACAAGGCGCTCGCCGCCTCGCTGACGCCGGAAGTGATCCAGTTCCAGGCGCTGGAAAAACTCGCCGACAACATTCAGATCGCCCTGATCCCGTCCGGCCAGGGCATCATCCTCGACCCGGCGACGCTCCTCGGCGGCCTCACCACTACCGGGCGGTAGGAGGCGTCACAGGGAGGGCTGCGCATTCGAAGCGCAGTCCTCCGTCGGCGCCAGAGGACCCGCGGAGCGTGAACGATGGCTACTCCAGTGAGAAGGGCGGGTACTGGTCGACGAGCAGCAGCATGTACGCCTCGACGCGCATCTGCCAGCGGAAGACGCCCATGCCGAAGTTGTAGAGGCCCTGCGGATACTCGCCTGTGATCAAGATGGCGAACCACGCGACGACGCTGGTCACGAACCAGCCGATACCGAGGAAGAACAGGCAGATGGCGTGCGGGATCACGTAGATGATCCGCAGGCCCACAGAGAGCTTGTCGCGCGGGAATTCAGCCAGGTCGACATGGAGCCGGGAAGGGTATTCGGAATCGCCGAAGGGCGGGTATTCGTCCCGGAAGAGCGCCATGTAGGCCATCGCGCGCACTTTCCACCGCAGGTAGAAGGTGCCCAGGTCTCGCAGGCCCTGGGGATGCTGGTTCGCGAAGAGGATCGCGAACCAGGAAATCACGGCGCAGATGCCGGCGACCGCACCCAGGACGCCGGCGTTCAACGCGCCGCCGAAGTTCCCGAGGTCTGTCTGGTAGAAGACCGCTCCGAAGCTGATGAAACCGCCAACCAGCAACGCATGGGGAATCGAAAGGATGATCCGGAAAGCAACCGTCAACTTGTTCCGAGGGTCGGTCGTCGGGTCGACTTCGATGCTTACGGGATAGGATGAGGCGCTACTCGCCGCAATCGCCATGCACAGTTCCTCCGTTGAGTTCGTGCGCAGCATACGGGGCCGGTCAAGATAAGCGTGTGAACGGACCGCCGAAAGTCAGGGGAGGTAGCTCGCGAGGATGGGAAATGCCGCCCTGATGCCGTTGTGGTCGCTCGCGTAGACCACCGTCCCATCCGGGAGTGTCTTCGGCTGGTCGCCGAAGACGGCGAGTTCGGACGTCCTCCAGCCGGAGCTGAAGATGTAGTCGTGGCGGACAGTCAGTTGGGGTTGTTCGCTCACGACTGACTCCCGGCAGCAGGTCCCGATGGTCGAGTTCGCAAGGAGATCGTGCAGCCCGGCGTCGAGGAGTGCTTTCTCGGTGGCTGAACCCGGAGGGTCTCCCAGGTCGCCGAGGACGATCACGGGCCCCGTCCCACGCTTGGAAGTGATGAACGCTGCCAAATCAGCGGCCTGCTGAGTGCGGACCCGCGCATCAGTGCCGGTGAGGTGCGAAACGAAGACGTCGATGACGCCCACCGGCTCGGGGCCCTTCAGGCGCATCCAGAGTGCAGCCGCGACTTCCCCCTCTGAAGTGCGCGGGTTCAACCACTTCCGCTCACCCTCACTGTTGGGGAACCGGGTCCCGTTCACCAGGATGAGCTCCCCCTCTTCGAAGCCCGCGCTTTTCACGATGGCATCGCTCTGTTCCTGGGTCGTCCCCGCGAACCAGGGCTTGGCGCGGACGTACAGCGGCTCCATCTTCAGTTCCCGGGCCAGCACCGATGCGACCTTGCCGTGTGCCTTGGTGTCGGTCACCTCGCTGAAGGCGAGCAGGTCCGGTTTGAACGCCTTCAACTCCTCGATGACGATCCAGAGCCGCTGTTCGAACGTATCGGAGGGCGTCGTGTTGGTTGCGTCGAGGGCGAGGGGGCTCATGAGGTTGATGTAGGCGACCCGAAGTTCGGTCGGTGCTGCGAGTGGTTCGGCCGTGGCGGTCGCCGCCGGCCGGGCGGTCGGCGAACCGGGCGGAGGGATGAGTTCGATTTCGTCCCCGCCGCCGCAAGCCACTGCGAGGAGCCCGGCCAACCCCAGGATGGACGGCAAGACGCGGCCTCGCAGGAACACCCTCGCGGAATGGTGATGGCGGCTCATCATTGACAGCCAGCCTCGCACACTGATTCACTGGCGGGTAGCAGCAACGACGGAGACGAGTACCGCCGAAACGTCCGTCCAGCGAGCCCCGTTTGGTGCGAGGGGGCACGGCACACCGGCGCGAACATCCCTCCCGAGCCTCCGGCCGAACGGGGTCGACGACTCCAATTAGACCCGGACGGAAGCCCACCGTTAGCAGGGGCAAGGGCGTATTTGCGCCCCACGAGTGTCCTTCTTCGGAAGGAAAGCAGGGTGGTACCGCGGGCCTCGGCGCTCGTCCCTGGTTGAGGGACGGGCGCTTTTTGTTGGCTCTCGTTCTCGCCGGGATGCATCTCACCAGAGGGTACGACCGCCGGCGGTGCCGCGGGCGCATCCATCGCCGCGAAAGCAGGATCTCCCATGTTCAAACCGGTCGAATCGAAAGTCAGTTTCCCGAATCTCGAACAGGAGGTCCTGGCATTCTGGCAACAGAACGCTATTTTTCGCCGGAGCATCGACGAGCGTCCCGAAGACAAGATGTTCATCTTTTACGAGGGCCCCCCGACGGCGAACGCGCGGCCCGGCATCCACCATGTGCTTTCGCGCGTCTTCAAGGATCTCGTCCCCCGTTACAAGACGATGCAGGGCTTCCGCGTGCCCCGAAAGGGCGGCTGGGATACGCACGGCTTGCCCGTCGAGCTCGAAGTTGAGAAGGAACTGGGCCTGAAGTCCAAACCGGAGATCGAGCAGTACGGGATCGCCGCCTTCAACGCGAAATGCAAGGAATCAGTCTCCCGCTACGTCGAGGAGTGGACGCGCCTGAGCGAGCGGATCGCGTTCTGGGCCGACTACGAAAACCCGTACGTGACCTACAGCAACGACTACATCGAGACTTGTTGGTGGATCTTTAAGCAGATGTGGGATCACGGGCTGGTCTACCAGGACTACCGGGTAACGCCCCACTGCCCACGCTGCGGGACCAGCCTGAGCGACCACGAGGTGAGCCTCGGCTACCAGGACGACACCCCGGACCCCAGCGTCTTCGTGAAGTTCCGGGTGCCGGATGAGTCGCTCTTCAAGCGCGGCCACCCAAGAGGCATGGCCTTCGGCAACAAGCTCCACCTCGTCGCCTGGACGACGACTCCGTGGACGCTCCCGGGCAACACTGCCCTCGCGGTGAAGGAAGACGCCGAATACGGCGCCTACCGCGTCGGCGACGAAGTCCTGGTGATGGCGCAGTCGCTTGCCCCGCGTGTCCTCGGCGAGGACGCCACGCCCCTCATGACCCTCCCAGCGGCGATGCTCATCGGCCTCGAATACGAGCCGCTCTACCGGCCCGAGCTGTTGGGCCACGAGTTCGGCTGGTTCGACGGCGACGGCCGTCTCCAGATGACGAAGAGCGGCACGCCCGGCGCCCCCGAGACCGACGGCCGACGGAAGGTCGTCGCCGCGGACTATGTCTCGCTCGAAGACGGCTCCGGCATCGTCCACATTGCTCCTGCGTTCGGCGCCGAGGACTTCGCCGAAGGGAAGCACTTCGGCCTGCTGTTCATGCAGCCGGTGGACCTTCGCGGCATCATGGCCGAAGGTCTCCCGGGCGCCGGCAAGTTCGCCAAACAGGCGGACCGGGACGTCGAACGCGACCTCGAAGAGCGCGGTCTTATGCTCAAGAAGAGCACGATCAAGCACACCTACCCCTTCTGCTGGCGCTGCACGACACCGCTCCTCTACTACGCCAAACCGAGCTGGTACATCCGCACCACGAAGCAGAAGGAGTCGCTGCTCGAGGGCAACAGCCGCATCAACTGGTACCCCGAACACATCAAGTCCGGCCGCTTCGGCAATTGGCTCGAGAACAACATCGACTGGGCCGTCAGCCGGGAGCGCTACTGGGGCACCCCGTTGCCCTTCTGGAAGTGCGCCGACTGTGCTCATCCGATGTGCTGCGGTTCGAAGGCGGAGATCATCGAACACGCGAAGGACCAGGCGAAAGCCGCGGCCATGGACGACTACCATCGCCCCTTCATCGACGAGATAGTGCTGCGCTGCGAGAAGTGCGGCGGGGATGCCCGTCGCGTCCCCGAGGTGGCCGACGCCTGGTACGACAGTGGTGCGATGCCTTACGCCCAGTGGCACTACCCCTTCGAGAACGAAGACGAGTTCCTCAAGCATTTCCCCGCGGACTTCATCTGCGAAGCGATCGACCAGACGCGCGGCTGGTTCTACACGCTCCATGCCGAAGCGACGATGCTCAAGGCGAGCGAAGCGATCCCGGAGAGCATCAGCTACAAGAACGTCATCTGCCTCGGCCACATCAACGACGAAAAAGGCAACAAGATGTCGAAGAGCCGCGGCAATACGGTCGACCCGTTCGCGGTACTCGATGCGCTGGGGGCCGACGCGACTCGCTGGTACATGTATACCGCCAGCCCGGCCGGCTCTTCCCGGCGCTTCAGCCAGGCTCTCGTCGAAGAGGGCCTTCGCCGCTTTCTCCTCACCCTCTGGAACACCTACTCCTTCTTCGTCAGCTACGCCAACATCGACGGCTACAAGCCGGGTACGGAGTTCAAGGGAAAGAGGCCCGAGATCGACCGCTGGCTGCTGAGCGAGCTGAACGCGCTCGTCGTCAAAGTCACGGACGAACTGGAAGGCTTCGATCCGACAGATGCGGCACGGGCAATCGAGACGTTCGTCGACGACCTTTCGAACTGGTATGTGCGGCGCAGCCGCCGGCGTTTCTGGCGGGGTGCCAGCGAAGGCGATGACGACAAACAGAGCGCCTACGACACGCTCTACATGGCCCTCGTTACGGTTTCGAAGCTCATCGCGCCGTTCACGCCGTTCGTCGCGGAAGAGCTCTACCGGAACCTCGTCGTTTCGCAGGACCCGGCTGCGCCAGTAAGCGTCCACCTGGCGATGTGGCCAGGGGCTGACCCGACGCTCATCGATGAATCGCTCAACGCCGAGACCCAGCTCGTGAAGCGCGTTTGTTCGCTCGGCCGTGCCGCGCGGGCGAAAGCGCAGATCAAGGTTCGGCAGCCAGTGGCGGAGGTCCTGGTGAAGCCCCGCTCGCCCGAAGAAGCCGGTGCCCTTCGGAAGAACCTCAACCTCGTGCTCGAAGAGCTGAACGCGAAGTCTGTCCGGCTCGTCGATGACGAAACCGTGGTCGTTTCGTACGACGTCAAGCCGAACCTACCGGTGCTGGGCAAGAAGTACGGCTCCGAGGTCGCTGCTATCCGCGCTGGGCTCGCGGTGTTGCCCCCGGCCGAAGTGGCGGAGGCGGTTCGCCGGGGGTCAAGCATTGCCGTCGCCGGCAAGACTCTCGAACCCGAGGACATCCTTCTCCAGGCGCAAGACTCGCCCGGCTTCGCGGCCGCTCAGGATGCGGGTTACACCGTCGCAGTAACTACGACCATCACTCCCGAACTGGCCGACGAAGGCCTCGCCCGCGAGCTCGTCCGCCGCATCCAGGACATGCGACGTGAAGCGGGCTTCGAACTGGCCGACCGGATAACGACCTGGGTCTCCGGCCCCGGCGATGTCGCGCGAGTCCTTGCCTCCCACGGCGACTACATCCGGGGGGAGACACTCTCGACCGAACTGATCCAGGGCCCAGCACCTGCCGAGGCTTCACAGGCCGAAGCGGACCTGGAAGGAACGAAGGTCGCGCTGGGAGTGCGGAAGAACTAGCCCGGCGGCCGCTGGCGGTGCCGCTATCCCCCGAACTGCGCTTTGCGCGCCGCCTGGCGCGCCTTGCGCTCCTCGCCGGCTTTTCGCAAGTCTTCGAGTGCCGTCTCGTCGACGCGCATGTAGTTCGCCCGCCAGGCGGCGTTCGGCCAAGCAAACGGGGTCTTCACGGTCGACGCGGGGTATCGTGCTGATTCGAGGAGGTCAAGGCCGATCCCAAGGATCGTCCGCTGCATTTCCCGGTCAAATGGGGCGCCGCAGGGGTTCCCGAGGGGGAAGTCGGTGAAGACGAATCGAGGCACTCCGGCCTGTTCGACGATGTCGCGCGCTGCCCCGAAGACCACCGTCGGGATGCCGTTCTCTTCCAGGTGCCGTGCCGTGAGACTCACGGACTGATGGCAGACCGGTCAGAGGCCGGCGAGGAGGGCCACGTCGACTCCATCCTCCCGGCAGAACCGAAGGACCTCCGGCGCGTCGACCGTGTTCGTCTTACGCTGGCTGTACTCGGTCGGGACGCCGTAAAAGCGACTGGAAACGCTTCCCACCCGGCCCTCGGCTTGGAACTCACGAAGCGCGCGGAGCTGGAAGAACGATCCGAGGTCGTCGGTGTTGGTCGCCTCTTTGTCCCATGGCAGGTTCATCGTGAAGAGGCGCTCGGGCATAGGGTCCGATGGGTAGGCGTAGGAGGATTTCGGTGGGCTCGACGCAAAGTCGACGGCCTCCTGACCAACGTCGATAACCGACGTCGTCACCAGTCCCACGCGGCACTCGGCGAGCGGCTTTGCCAACGGCTCGAACGGGACCTGGCTGTTCCAGGCCCAGCGATACGGGTTGCCGTAGCCCTGCGCGAGATAGTACTCCCGCGACTTATCGATGTAGCTGACGAAGACCCGCCGGCCGGGGTCGACTTCGGAACCTTCCTGGAAACTCATGGCAGCACCTCGCCGCGTATCCTGGCGCGAATTGCCTGCTCGATGTACGGCTGGCCGCGACGTCCGGCCGTGCTGCATGAAGCGTACCATCTGCCGCTATGACGCTACGCATACGCCGCGCGGCCGAGGCCGACCTTCCGGGCATCATTGCTCTCATCCACCTCGGAGCACTCGGCGGGCAGGGCGCCGAAGAACTCGGCCCGCCGCTTCCGGAGGCCTACTACCAGGCTTTCCGCGAATTCAGCCGGTATCCGGAGGCCAAGGTGCTTGTCGCCGAGCTCGACGGGCACGTCGTCGGGACGTTCCAATTCCACATACTTCCCAACCTCTCCAACCGCGCGAGACCGACCGCTGAAGTCGAGAGTGTGCACGTGATGGAAGCCGTTCGCGGCCAGGGCATCGGCGGAGCGATGATGGCCTGGGCGACCGAGGACGCAAGGCGCCTCGGCTGCCGGCGGTTGCAGCTCACCAGCAACAAGGCGAGAAGCGACGCCCACCGCTTCTACGAACGTCTTGGGTTCGTGAAGAGCCATGAAGGAATGAAGCTCAACCTCTAACAGAGTTCGCGGCCTCCGCGAACGCTGCGAACAACGCGCGCGCCTGCGCCCGCTCGGGGGTCGCTTCCGGCCCCAGCGCCATGTTCTCCGGGTGCCACTGCACCCCGATGACGAAGCGCTCTCCCGGAGCTTCCACTCCCTCGATGGTGGCATCCAGGGGACTCCGGGCCGTCACGCTGAGCCCCGAGCCGATACGGGACGGGTCTATCGCCTGGTGGTGCCGCGAGTTGACCTCGACGCGGGAAGCGCCGAGCACCCGCGCCAGTCGCGAAGCCGGATCGACTTCGACTGCGTGGAAGGGGCGCCACTTCTCCTCCTGGAGCCGGCCATCACGGTGCAACTGGCCGATGTCCTGGAGCAGGCCGCCGCCGCAGTGCACGGCCAGCATCTGCATGCCCCGGCAGATCGCCAGGATCGGGATTTCACGGGAGTCTGCATGGCGAAGCGCCCTCCGCTCCAACGCATCCCGTTCCGGCTGAACAGTCTCCATTTCAGTCCCTGCGGGATCTCGGCCGTACTCCCGCGGGTGAATATCCACGCCGCCGGTGACAAGGAGCCCACGAGCTGCCGCCATGGCAGCCTCCAACTCGCCCGCCGCCTGTCCCGGGAGCAACAGGGAGACCTCGAGGTCGGCCGCACACACCTTGAGCGCATCCAGGTACGCAGTAACTCCCCGTTCGCTGCTGCCCGTCATGCAGATCCGGATGCTCACGCCGCCCCCCTCCCCGTTTTCGTCTTTTTCGGCCGGTCCGCCAGCCGCCAGACGAACCGCAGCCCGGACCATTGTTCGTCGATCGCGCACACCTTGTTGTCGACGAGTCCCGCCGCCAGCCCGAGCTCACGGATCGTGTTCTCCGAGACTGTGCTGGCGATGCCAGAACCCCGTTTCGGCCAGCCCATCCAGAGGCCGCCTGTCCACGCCAGGCGGGGCTTCATTTCCAGGAATCGCTCCTCCACCTCCTGTGCTTCGGTGACGAAGCACACCACCACATCCAGTGCGACATCGTCCGGCGCGACGAACCGCGCGCCTGGCGGTAGTGCTCCCAGCATGCCGGCGAACCCGTTTCGCTCGCCTACCACCGCGACCCGGCTTCCTTCCTTGATCCCGAGCTTCTTCGCCAGCGGAGTCTCCGAATAACCGGCCATCGGAAGACATTCTATGCACGTCGCGAACACCGGATGCAGGTACACTGGCAGCCAACCTGAGACAACAGCAGGAGCCGGAGCCCATGCAACTCTCGCCCGAACTGACCAGCGCCTACAACGACCAGATCCAGCTCGAATTCGAATCTTCGTTCGCGTACCTCCAGATGGGGGCCGACTTCGAGCTGCGCAGCCTCCCGGGGATGGCGTCATGGATGCGCCTGCAATCGGGTGAAGAACACGGACACGCGATGAAGTTCATCCAGTTCGTCCTTGACCGGGGGGCGAAACTCGAGCTGAAAGCAATCTCCGCCCCCGCACCTACGCCCGACACGGTGGTGGCAAGCTTCGAGGTCGCCCTGCACCACGAGCAACGCGTGACCAAAGCCATCCATGACCTCTACAGCAAGGCGCTCGACAACCACGACTACGCCAGCCTCCCCCTCCTTCAGTGGTTCGTGAACGAGCAGGTGGAAGAAGAGTCCACCGTTTCAACCATCCTGGACCGACTGAAGATGGTGGGCGACGACCGTACAGGCCTGCTCTTCTTGGACCGCGAACTTGGAGCCAGGACCGGCGCCGCCGCTGCGAGCCCGGCCGAGGGAGAGACCGCGTCGGCCTGAGGCGCAATACCGGGTATGTTCCCCTACATGCCCGTGGGGGCCCGGGATGATACGGTGATCCGTACCACAGCGAACTATTCGACTGTTTCATGAGGCACGGCCTCCTGAATGGAGGGTCCGACAGATGTCCGCACTGGCCACAGAAGCGCCCCCGCGCGCCCGCCCATCGGAAACGAACGACTACGCCATCCTCAAGCAGCAGATCAAGGCCGCCGGGCTGCTTGAGTCTCGATCCTCCTATTACTGGCTGAAGACGGCGCTCGCCCTGGCCACGCTGGGCGCCTCGGCCGCCATCGCCGTGCTTTCTTCCGTCTGGTGGGTGCTCCTCCTGGACGCGGCGTTCATGGGCTTCGCGTTCACGCAGATCGCGCTCCTCGCCCACGACATCGGCCACCGCCAGGGATATCGAGGCCGCCGGACGAACCGCATCGCCCGCGCGTTCTTCGGTAATGTCCTCCTCGGAGTCAGCCATTCGTGGTGGAACGACAAGCACAACCAGCACCACGCAACACCCAACCACATTGACCTGGACCCGGACATCCAATTCCCCATGATCGTCTTCTCGTCCGAGCAGATTCAGTCGCGACGCAAGTGGTTGCACCCGGTCATCGCAATTCAGGCCTTCGTCCTGTTGTTCCTGCTCCCTTTCCAGGCAGCGAACATGCGCATCATCAGCTGGCAGCACCTTTTCGACCCGAAGGCCGAAAAGCCGTGGCTCCAGGCCGCCCTGCTCTTCGCCCACTTCGCCGCCTACGGCGTCCTTCTCTACTTCATCGGCTGGCCGATGGCGCTCGTTTTCGCGCTCATCCACCAGGGCACGTTCGGGCTCTATAACAGCTCGGTCTTCGCCTCGAACCACAAGGGGATGCCGTTGACCCATGAGGGCCAGCGCATGGACTTCCTTCGCGAACAGGTGCTCACGTCCCGAAACGTCTCGGGACACCCGCTGACGGACTTCTGGTACGGCGGGCTGAACTACCAGATCGAACACCACCTCTTTCCGACGATGCCTCGCTGCAACCTGAGGAAGGCCCAGCCGCTGATCGAGCGGTTCTGCAAGGAACGAGGCATCAGCTACCATTCCACGGGCCTGTTCACTTCGTATCGCGAGGTGCTCACCCACCTGCACCGCGAGAGTGCCTCGCTCCGTGGCCATACCGCCTGACCAACGCCCGGCCGTCTGATGTACCCTGCGCGCCATGGGGCCCGACCTCGCATGCGACGCAGCCATCCGCGAGCCGGCGGCCTACTTCGGCCGCGCCCTCCAGGACGGTCCGGTGCAGTGGAGCGACTCCCAGCGTGGCTGGCTGATCCTCTCCCACGCCGAAGTCGAGGCCGGGTTCCGCGATAGCGAGCGCCTCTCCGCCGAACGCACGGGCGCCTTTGCGCGGGCGGCAGAGGGCCGCTCCGAAGCCTTTGGCCGGGCGATCGAGTTGCTCAGCGCCTGGATGAACTTCCGCGACCCACCGGCCCATTCCGTCCTGCGCGAACCCGTGAAGGGCGCCTTCACGCCCAGGGCCGTCTCCGCGATGGAGGACCAGGTCCAGGGCATCGTCGACGACGCGATCGACAGGTTCGATGGCCCCGTCGTCGACCTGAACGCAGCATTCGCCCATCCCATCCCGGCCACGGCAATCGCCTCCATTCTTGGGGCCGACCCTGAGGATCGGCATCGCTTCCAGGGCTGGTCCGACGACATTGGGCGGCTGGTCTTCGCGATGGAGCCCGGCAAGATCGCGGAAGGTCCAGTGAACCGGGCCGTGGCGGAGTTCGTCGCTTACTTCGGCCAGCTCATCGAACGCGAGCGCCGTGCACCGACCTCCAGCGTCCTTTCGGCGATCGTCCACTCGCCTATCGGCGGACTCTCGGAGATGGAACTCGTCGGCGCGTGCACCCTCATCCTGTTCGGCGGACACGAGACCACCACGACGCTGCTGACGAACGCTCTCTGCCTCCTTCTCGAACGGCCCGAGCTCGTTGAGTGGATGCGCGCGCACCCGGAGGCAACACCGTCCGCGGTCGAGGAGTTTATGCGCGTTTGCGGGCCTGCCCGGAGCATGCCGCGAAAAGTCGCTCGCGACCATGAGCGAGGCGGGCAGCCGCTGCGGCAAGGGCAGAACGTTTTCCTCGCGATCGTATCCGCCAACCACGATGACACGGTGTTCGCACGGCCCCAGCGGATCGACCTCACGCGCGAACCAAACCCTCACCTCGGGTTCGGATGGGGGCTGCACTTCTGCCTTGGCGCCAACCTGGCCCGGCTCGAGGCGCGGATCGCCCTGAACACCCTCCTCCAGCGGTTCGACCGGTTCGAAGCCGCCGGACCGATCCCTCCGGCAAGGGCGAGCGCGATGGGCTTCGGCCGGAGACCGGTGCTCGCTCGGCTCAGGTAGGGTTTTCGGCGGCGAGGGATCGAGCGGACTGCCTCGACGCTACTTCAGCGCCTCGAGCTCCGTGGCCATCTTCGCGAGGAGCGACACTTTCCCTGCAGCATCAACCCCCAACACGGATGCCCAGTTGTCGCACGTCGGCGTGAACTTCGTGTAGTCGGCGCCGGGATACTGGACGTTTTCGCGGCCCGTCCGCACGTCGCTACAGAGGCGGGTGACAGGATCCTGAAGGAGGTTCGCGCCACAATCGCCCTTCCCGTCCACCTGTCCTTGGTAGCAGTCCCTGATCCTGGTCACTTCCGTGGCGAACGCGGCCGCCATGCCGGCGGTCCCGGCCGCGCTCGTACCGTTGCCGCCGCCTCCACCCCCGCCGGGAGAGGCGGTCCCCCCTCCGCAGGCAGCGAACGTAACGGCGAGGACGGCGGCAAGGACGAGGTGCTTCGGCATGCGGCGGAAGTCTAGGCTAACCTAAATCCAATGCAACACTTAATGTGCCCCTGTCGAACAGTTCGTAGCGGGTACACTTTGCCTTCCCGCAGCACTGGAGATGCAAAATGACTCGTCAGACCCGACGCGACCCCGGCACCTTTACGGCCGAACAGCGGACCGAATATGAAAGCCTCCTCCGCTCGCGCAAACCCCGGCCGGACGGCACCATCGGCGGTCCTTTCGACCCCTGGCTGCTCAACCCCGAGATGTCCCACCGCCTGCGCGGCCTGGGCGGAATGCTGTGGGAACGCACCTCGCTCGACCGGGGCCTGGTGGAGCTCGCGATTTCGATCACGGGACGCGTGTGGGAAGCGAACGTAGAGTGGGCCTCCCATGCCCCCCGCGCGGTCGAGTACGGTGTTCCTCAGGCCGTGATGGACGATGTCTACGCCGGCCGCCGGCCCAACGGCACGCCGGAACAGGTGCTCGTCTACGACGTCTGTATGGCGATGCACATCGACCACCGGCTGTCCCGCCCGCTCTGCGAATCCGCCACGGCGGCCTTCGGCGAACGCGGACTGGCCGAGATCATGGCTGCCATCGGCTACTACGTGCTGGTCTCCATGACGCTCAACGCCTTCGAGGTCGAAGTTGCGCCGGGGACACCCGTACCTTTCGCGCGCGAACCGTAGGCACGCTCCCCCTGGGCGGAAGACTGGCTGCGAAGGCGAGGCCGAGAGCGACCCAGTCCGGAAGCGACGTTTCGCTCAGACCGGCCCCTTCCACGATGACGAAACCCCTCATGACGCGCCCGGTGAAGTCCATGGGGCGGGCGAAGGGCCGTGCCAACGCTTCCTGGTTGGCCGCGGGTCCCGTCCTCACGAGCAAGTCGCCGCCCATCACCCCGCAGGCCATGTGCCCGCCAATCAGAAAGCACAGCCCGCCGAACATCTTCTGCTCAGTGAAAGCGCTGGCGGCCAGCGTCTGACGGATGCGCTCTGCGAGCCGTTCGTCATACACCGCTAGAACGGGAGGCCCTTCAGTCCCTGGGCGCCTTTGAGGGCACTAATCTCGCCGGCGTGTTCTGAGATGTGGACGAGGCCGAAGGAGTTGAGGAAGGCGCCGACTGTGATGTCCTGCCCCATGGGCGAACGGACTGTCCGGTCGAAATCGGCCGCGGTCGCCGACAAGAGGAACGCACCGGTGCGTGCAAACACCGCCTCGCCGTACTGTTTCAGTCCGCCCACGTTCAGTTTGAGCGCCAGCCATTCAGGCGTCATTCCTGGTGAGACGATGGTGATGCCGGTCCGTTCCCGCCAATCACCGCTCTCCAGCAGCATCGGCGCTCCGTTGGCCTGCCCGACCATCATGTCCTCGCCATAGATCGCGTGGGCGAAGATAGCAGCCACCGACGGCACGTTGCCGATGCGATAGGTCGCCGCCTGGTCTTCCAGGTCCGCAACAACGGCGTTGAAGACCATGTGTGCAATATCGAAACCTGACTGGATGATCGCTGCCCGAGGTTCCATGAAATCCTCCCGACTCACTTCGCGGCTGGCCGCGTGGGGTCCGAGTGTGCGACTTCTACTTAAAAAGTACAAGGTCTTTCTGTTAAAGTTTCTTCGTGACCGAGTACGCCCAGTTCTGCGCGCTGGCCCGGGCTGCCGAGATTCTCGGCGAACGCTGGACGCTGCTGATACTCCGGGAACTCTACCTTGGCCCAAAGCGCTTTTCCGACCTTTCGGCGCGGCTGAAACCGGTTGCGCCCGGAATCCTGAACGGGCGGCTCCGGTCGCTCGAACGGCACGGGGTCATTGCCCGGCGGAACGTCGGGCCGCCCACCCCAGCGCGGCTCTACGAACTCACCGAGTCGGGCCGCGCCCTCGAGCCGGCGCTCTTCGAGCTGCTCCGATGGGGAGCGCGCTACCTCTTCCCGCAACGGCCCGGCGAACGCTTCGAGACCGAATGGTTGGTTATGGTGCTGCGAGCGTATCTGCGGGGGGGGCCGACACCGAACCACCTGATCGCTCTCCGGATCGAGGGATTCGCAAGTCCGGTTGCCTGGATCCGTGGCGGGGAAGCCGGCACCGAGGTAGCGCTTTTCGGAGAGGGCGAGGATGCGACCGTGGAGACAAGCGTCGGCGGCGTGCTTGGCCTGATGTCCTCCAGGCTGCCCTTCGAGGACGCGGTCGCTAGCGATACCGCACGAGTAACGGGAAGCATGGAGGCGGCCCGCGCCTTCCCTTCCTACTTCCTGGCCGCTGGCGAGGCACCTACCGCCGGAACACTGGAGTCCGCTTCTCCATGAACGCCGCCACCGCCTCCTTGTGGTCCGGCTCCGCCCGGGCGTAAGCGTTCTGGGCGTTTTCGCGGAGCATCACCGATTGGACGTCGGAATTGGTTGCGTTCAGCTCCAGCACCTTCTTCACCCGGGCGACGGCCGCGGGAGCGTGCTGGCCGATCATCTCACCGAGTTCGCAGGCCCGCGCGATGAGCCGCTCATGCGGGACTACCTCACTGACCAGGCCGGCGCGAAGCGCTTCCTCCCCTTCGACCATGCGGGCCGTCAGGCACCACTCCTGAGCCCGTCCGAGGCCGACAAGCTGTGGCAGGAAGTACGAACTGGCAAGTTCCGGCACGAGTGCCATCTTCACGAACGAGAAGCCGAAGCGGGCGTTTTCGCTGGCGATCCGGATGTCCATCGGGAGGATGTGGGTTACCCCGACACCGACGGCCACGCCGTTTACGGCGGCGATCGTCGGCTTGGGCATGCGCCGGAGGAACGCCAGCCAGTTGTCCTCGCCGGCAGTGGCCGAGCCCCTCGGCGCCTCGCCGCCCTGGATCTGTTGCGCCCAGCCCCCGATGTCCGCGCCGGAACAATAGGCGCGGCCCGCGCCCGTGAACACGATTGCCGAGACCGCCGCGTCGGCGTTGGCGCGCTCCACCACGTCGCGCATCTCGTACATCATGTCGTTGTTCCAGGCGTTCAGCCGCTCGGGACGATTCAGCGTCAGGACGGTAACCGTCCCCCTCTGGTCGACGATGACATTCTGGTAGTCCATGGCGATTCCCCCGATGCGAAAGCGAGGGCGAGTCTACCGCAACCGCCGCCCTTCAGTTCACTCCGGGGTCGTTCGGCGCATACGCGAACATCGCCAGTCTTCCCGGCTGCCGCTGGAGGACATCCCTCCAGAGGGTCTCCGGCCGCGCGCTGAAGATATCGTCCTCCATGGCATCGACGACGAACCACGACTCCTGCTCAAGCTCGGCTTCCAGCTGTCCGCCTGTCCAGCCGGCGTAACCGGCGTAGAGGCGGACTTCCGCGAGACTGCCCGAAAGCTCTTCGATCGGCCTGGAGAGGTCGAGCAAGCCGGTCCTGCCAACGATCAGGTTCGGCGTCGGTATGTCGAGGATTGGTTTCCAACGGCCAAGCACGAGGGCTGCAGCCGTTTCGACCGGCCCGCCGGAGAAGAGTACCGCCGGTTCGCTCGCGAACGGTTCGAACCTGGGCAGGTGGCGGGCGACTGCCTCCCCCTTCAGAGGCCGGTTGATGACCACCCCGAGCGCACCTTCGGCGTCATGCGCACACACGAAGACAACCGTGCGAAAGAACGTTGGTTCCGTGATGCGGAGACTCGCAAGGAGCAGTTTGCCGGCAAGTGAATCGGCCACGGGGCGATCATCGCAAAGCCGCGCCCTATCCGCAGGTGGGGGAGCGGAGGTCAGCGAGTCGCGGCGAACACCGGCGGTTCGAGCCCGACGATTCCAGCGGCTTCGAGGCCCTTAATCTCGCTTTCCGAAAGCCCGAGCACACCCGCGAGGACACTGGCGGTGTGCTCACCGAGGAGGGGCGCAGGGATCACGTCGACCTCGGAATCGGTCATGTGCACGGGAGGTGCAAGCAGTTGAAAGTCGCCGACGGTGGGGTGGTGGATGGTCCGGATCATGTTTCGCGCCTTCAGGTGCCGGTCATCCAGGATGTCGGCCGTGTCGTAGATGGCGCTGCAGGGCACTCCGGCGGCGGCGAGCGTCTCCATCGCTTCGAACTTCGTCCGCTGGCGAGTCCATTCGGCGATGATCTCCCAGAGGGCATCGCCGTTGGCGTGGCGGTCGCGGGTCGTGAGGAAACGGGGGTCCGTGCCCAGTTCGGGCAGCCCGATGGCGATCGTCAGCGCGTCCCACATCCGGCTCGTCGCCGTGAAGATATAGAGATAGTCGTTCGGGCCGCCGCCGCCACACGGGTAAAGGTCAGTGGGCACGACCGTTCGGTTGCCGCGGCGGGTGATGGGGTTACCTCGCCACTCCCGTTGCGACATCGGCTCGCGCATGAAGTTGGCGATGATCTCCTGCATGGCGATCTCGACCATCTGGCCCTTCCCCGTGCTGAGGCGTTGGATGTACGCGGCGAGGATGCCGAGCGCACAGTGCACGCCGGACCCCGTATCGCCGAAAGTCGCACCTGGCCGCATCGGCGTGCCATCCGGCAATCCTGTCACGCTGAACGATCCACCTGCGGCCTGGGCGACCATGTCGAAGCACTTGAATTCGCTGTACGGCCCAGTCGTCCCGAACCCCTTGATCGTCGCGTAGATGATCGCCGGGTTGACTTCCTTCAGGACGTCGTAACCGATGCCGAGCTTCTCCATCGTGCCGAGGGTGAAGTTCTCGACGACGACGTCCACCTTCGGGACCAGCTTCAAGAAAAGGTCGCGGCCCTGGGGGGTGTCGAGCGCGATCGCCACGCTCTTCTTGTTGTTGTTGAAGCTGAGGAAGTAGAACGAGTCCTTGCCGCTTCCGGAAACATGCCGACCCGGGTCGCCCACGCCGGGGCGTTCCACCTTGTAAACATCGGCGCCAAACCAGGCAAGGTACTGCGTGGACGACGTCCCCGCCTCGTACTGGGTGAGGTCGAGCACTTTGACACCATCAAGGGCGGGCATGGGAGCCTCCAGCGGCGTTGGATGGGCGATTCTAGCGAGTTTGAGCGGGAATTTCGCGGCGCAGTTCCCGGCCGGCGCCTGTCGAGACGGTCGCGTTCACGGCCGGAAGCCGCGGGACTTCTTGCCCAGGCTGTGCGCAGCGATCGCATACGCCTGGTGCACCCATTCGCACAGGATCGGCCGCGTCTCACGCGGGTCGATCATGTGCTCGATGCCGAAGGCATGAGCGGTGCGGATCGGCGCCCGGACGGCGCCCAGCCGTTCCATCAACTCGGCGCGAAGGGCATCGGGGTCGGGAGAATTGGCGAGGTCGCGCTTGAACGCCGCTTCGATGCCGCCTTCGAGCGGAAGGCTGCCCCAGTCGGCGCTCGGCCAGGCATACCGGAGGTTCAACTTCGCAGTGTTGGCATGGGCCGCCCCGGCAACGCCATACGCCCGGCGGACGACGATCGTGACCCACGGGACGGTCGCCTGGAATACCGCCGTCATCGCGCTCGCACCTTTGCGAATCGTTGCCGCCTTTTCGCCCCAGGTCCCGATGACAAAGCCGGGCTGGTCCAGGAAATTCACACAGGGCAGGTGGAACGTGTCGCAGAGGTCGATGAAGCGGGCCATCTTCTCGCTCCCGTCGGCTGTGAGGCCGCCGCCGTAGAAGTACGGGTCGTTGGCGATGACTCCGACCGGGAAGCCATCGAGGCGGCCGAAGCCCGCGACGAGCGACTGCCCCCAGCCCGCTCCGATCTCGAAGAATGAGTCAGTATCCAGGACGGCCCCAAGGATCTGGCGGACCTTGTAGGGGCGCCGGCGGTTCTTCGGGACAGCCGAAAGGAGAGACTCCTCCCTCCGGTTCGGGTCATCCGTGGGCGCGGCCCGCGCGGGCTGCTCCCAGACATTGCTGGGGAGGTAGGAGAGGAATTGTCGGATCTGCCGGAAGGCATCCTCCTCGGTTTCTGCGAGGTTATCGACGACCCCGTTGCGGTAGTGGATTTCCCAGCCGCCGAGGTCTTCCTTGGTGACTGTTTCGTTCATCCCGGCGGCCACGACGGGAGGGCCGGCTACGAAAACCTGGGAGGTATCCTTCACCATGATCGACCAGTGGGCGGTGACCACCCGGGCGGCGCCCAGCCCAGCCACGCTGCCCATGGCGGCGGCGATCACCGGGACCTCGCTCATCATCTCGACGATAGTGTCCCATCCGGGGTTGGCCGGAATGTAGGTGTGCCCCTGGTTCCCCTGGGTCCGGACCGAGCCACCGCCGCCGGTGCCATCCACAAGCCGGATAATCGGCATCCGTAGCTCGCGCGCCATCTTCTCCGCATAGACCTGCTTGCCGCCGATCGAAGCGTCGGCAGCCCCACCACGGACGGTGAAGTCGTCACCCCCGACCACGACTCGGCGGCCGTCGATCTTCGCGAATCCGGCGACAAAGTTCGCGGGGCGGAACGCAGCCAGGTTCCCCTGTTCGTCGTACTCTGCCTTCCCCGCGAGGGCGCCGGTCTCGGCGAATGTGCCGGGATCGACAAGGCCGGCTATCCGCTCTCGGACGGTCAGCTTGCCGCCATCGTGCTGCCGCACGACGTTGTCGGCGCCGCCCATCTCCTTCGCGAGTTCGATGCGGCGTTGGATTTCGAGGACTTCAGGTTCCCAGGTCATGGCGCGGAGTTAAACACAAAGCACCATGATTGGCGAAGATGTCCCGCTCCTTCACCGGTTCTCTTTCGCCTTCGGACTCGGGACGGCACGCTAGTGCGGTGAGTCAGGTTGCCCAGGAGTCACTGCCCGGGATTCTCGAACGGCCCCCCCAGCGTGGTCTTTCCAGCTCGGATGCCATCGCTCGTGCTGCCGCCGGGCTTTCCAACCAGGATGGTTCAGCCATCCGGACGGACGGCGACGTCGTCCGTTCGAACGTCGTCACCTTCTTCAACCTCGTTCTGGCGTTGCTGATTGTCGCCCTCCTGGCGGTGGGCGAGTTCAAAGACGGTGCGTTCGTCGGTCTCGTCGTGATGGCGAACGTCGCCGTCTCGACGCTCCAGGAGCTGAAAGCGACGCGCACGCTCCGGGAACTGCGGGCGTTGACCGCACCGCGGGCGACGGTCGTGCGCGATGGCCACGAAGATGCGATCGCAGCAGAGGACGTCGTCCAGGGAGACCTCCTCCACCTGCGAAAGGGCGACCAGGTGGTCGCCGATGGCCACATCGTGGACCGAACCGCCGAGATCGACGAATCGCTGCTGACCGGCGAGTCGGACTCAGTCAGCCGCGGCCCGGGCGACCTGCTCCGTTCGGGCAGCTTCTGCACCGCCGGAGACTGCTACTACACTGCGGAGCAGGTCGGCGCCGAAGCCTATGCGGTGAAGCTGACGGCACACGCTCGAGAACTCGTGAAACGCTCGACGCCGCTTCAGATTCGCTTTCGGCGCATCCTCCGGGTGCTGCTCACGGCCACGGGGCTACTCGCGGTCGCCTTAATGATTTCCTACATGATGGAAGACAAGGGCATCGCCGAGACGGTCAAAGCGACGACCGCAACCGTCACGACGGTGGTGCCCACCGGGCTGCTGCTGGGCATGACCGTCGCCTTCGCGGTCGGTGCCGTGCGCGTTTCGCGTTCGGGCGCAATTGTCCAGGACATCAACGCCGTTGAGGCGCTGAACTACGTCGACGTCATCTGTCTGGACAAGACAGGCACGATCACGGCGAACGAAATGACGCTCGCCGAAATCCGCTGGATGCCGGGCGAGGACTGGAACGCCGGGTGGCTCGCTGCCTTTGCGGCGGCTACTGCGCACGAAAGCAAGACCGCCGCCGCGCTCGGCGAGGGGCTTGTTCGCCAGTCGAACGGCGCGGGCGCTTCCGGTTCGGTACCTTTCAATTCCGAGCGGCGCTGGAGTGCGCTCCAGCTCATCCTCGGCAACCAGCGGCGCAGCTTCGTGCTCGGTGCACCGGAGACCGTCCTCCCCCTGTGCGACGGTGGGCTTGAACTTCGCGACGCCTATGAGGCGGCCGCAACGAGCGGCCTGCGCGGCGTGGTGTTCGCAGAATCGCCCTCGGGCTTGCCTTCCATCGAGAGCCCCCCGCACGACCTTCAGCCGCTCGCTCTGGTGCTGCTCGGGGACCGGTTGCGAGGCGAGGTTCGAGGCGCGTTCGACACGATGGACCGCCTCGGCATCGAACCGAAGATCATCAGCGGAGACAATCCCGCGACGATCCGGGCGCTCCTCGCCCAGCTCGGTATCACCCTTGCCGGCGGCATCGTCTCCGGCGCCGAGATCGAGCCACTCGAGGGCGAAGCCTTCCGGGCAGCGGTCGAGGCCAACAGCGTCTTTGGCCGGGTCACGCCGGCGCTCAAGGCGCGGATCGTCGTGGCACTGCGGGAGCGCGGCCACTTCGTCGCGATGGTGGGCGACGGAGCGAACGATGTGCAGGCGCTCCGCGCGTCCGATGTCGCCGTCTCGATGGCATCCGGGACGGCCACCACGCGCGCGGTCGCCGGGATCGTCCTCCTGAACGACTCCTTCGAAGCCCTCATCCGGGGAACGAAGGAGGCCACCGCGGTCCTCGGCAACGCGGCCCGCCTGAGCAAGCTCTTCCTGGCCAAGAGCATGTACGCCTACCTGATCATCGTGGCGACGAACATGCTCGGCCTCGACTTCCCGTTCCTGCCGCGGCACGGGTCGCTGACAGCGTTGCTCACCCTCGGCATTCCCGCGATCTTCATCTCGATCAGCATCCCTCCGCCAGGCAGCGGGAGGGACTTCACCCGCAACGTCCTGCAGTGGGCGCTCCCCGCTTCGCTCGCCCTGGCGGCCGCGGCGATTATCGTCCACCTCCTTACGGAGGGCCTGCTGGACCGTTCGATCGAAGAGGCGAGGACCCTGGTTTCACTCACCATGGGTATCACCGGGCTGTTCTTCATGGTCGAGGTGCTGGGCTTCCACGGAGCGTCGTGGAGAAGCCTAACCCGTCCCGTCATGACGACTTTGCTCGGCGGTCTCCTCGTGGCCGGATTCCTCCTGACGGTCTACACACCGGCCCTGCGCCGATTCTTCGATTTCACCGAGGTGCACACCGGCGACTGGGTCATCGTCTCGTTCGCGGTCGCTGGAGCTCTCGCCGGCCAATACCTGCTCAGCCGATACTGGCAGGAGTTCCTGGACCTCGTGACGGCTGCCCCAAAGAAGTCCGAAGCTCTCCGCGGCCGGGCAATCTGAGTGTCCCGCGCCCTAACTGGTAGGAGACTCGCCAGTTAGAATGGTCAGCATGAAGTTCGCGATCATCCGCTTCCCCGGGACCTGGAGCGACAGGGACTGCTATCACGTCCTCCACAACGTTCTCGAACAGCAAGCCGAGATTCTCTGGCACCGCGAAACGGACCTCTCACGGTTCGATGCGGTGGTGCTGCCCGGCGGCTTCTCCTACGGGGATTACCTCCGGACGGGCGCAATCGCCCGCTTTTCGCCGGTAATGGAAGCGGTCGCCAGCTTCGCCGAGGCCGGCAAACCCGTGATCGGCATCTGCAACGGCTTCCAGGTACTCTGCGAAAGCCACCTGCTTCCCGGCGCGCTCATGCGGAACCAGAGCCTGGAGTTCCGTTGCGAGTGGGTCCACCTCCGCCGCGAGGGCGGGGCTACACCATGGGCGGATGGCATCGCGGATGGGGAAGTCATCCGCGTGCCCATCTCCCACGGAGAAGGCAACTACTACGCCGATGCAAAGACGCTCGATGAACTGGAACTGAAGGGCCGGGTGGTCTTCCGCTACTGCGACGCCGCAGGCGAGGTGACGCCGGCGGCGAACCCCAACGGGAGCGCGCGCAACATTGCCGGGATCATCAACGCCCGTGGGAACGTCCTCGGCATGATGCCCCACCCCGAGCGTGCCGGAGAGGCCCTGGTGGGCGGCAGCGACGGCAATCGGATGTGGGAATCGCTGATTGGCCAGGCTGTGGCACTCGTCGGCTAACCGCCCGAACCCGCGACTCCATCTCTGGTGACCGCCAGGACGGACCCTACCCGCGCCGCCTCATGTCCCGCAGCGCCCCGCCGCGCGGCGGCCATCCCCTAGGGGCGAACCACGATTCTCGCCACGAACCTGTCGCAAAATCTTTACACAGCCGTGTAAGCGGGCGTACAACGGTGTCAGATACCGGCATCGCCGGGAAATTCGGTGCAGGCTGGATCCACGCGGCCGGCCGAAGGGACACCCTCGTGAGTATGGCCCCCGCCTACCCGATCGGCCTGGAAGTCGATGATGCGACCCCGCAAAGCCGCCTGACCGTCCTCTTCCGCATGATCATGATCATCCCCCACGTCATCATCCTCGAGTTCATCGGTGTCGCGGTCTCCGTCGTCACCCTGCTCGCATGGTTCGCCATCCTCTTCACCGGCAAGTACCCGGCCGGCCTGATGAATTTTGCTATCAACGCGATGCACTGGCAGACGAGGTACTCCGGGTACGCATTCCTCCTCACCGGGGCCTATCCGCCGTTTGCAATGGGCGTCGACGCGGCCTATCCCGTCCGGCTCATTGCTGAAGGACAGATCGAGGGCCGCAACCGCCTGACCGTGTTCTTCCGCTACTTCATGCTGATCCCCCAGATCCTCGTCCTGTACTTCGTACTCATCGCAGCTGGTGTGGTGCTGATGATCTCCTGGCTGGTGGCGCTCTTCACCGGCTCGGTGCCTGCCGGCATGCACAACTTCCTGGCGGGAACGCTGCGCTGGCAGACGCGAGTGGGCGCCTACGGTTCGCTTCTCACGGACCAGTACCCTCCGTTCAGCCTGAGTTAGAATCGCACTCGGCCCAGTCGCCAGCAGGCGGACGCGCCGCAGGAGCGATGACTAGCGATGACGACACCGCCATCTTCGAACGACCCGGCGGAGGAGCCGGACGCTTCCGCCGGCGAACCGCCTGCACAGCAACCGTGGTCATGGGAACCGGCGCTTGGAGACCCGGCGCCGCCCCCGCCTCCTGAGCCGCCGCCGGTCGAATCCGGCGCGGAGATGCTGGCTCGCCTGCGTGAACGCGGGCTGATCTCGCAAGAGGAATACGAAGAGCGCCGCGGAGGCGGGCCATCGGCAACACCGCCGCTGCTACCTCCGGCGGCGCCCGACTCGCCACCACCGCCACTCCAGACCGCTCTTCCGCCTTCCTGGGCGCCTCCACCTCCCCCCAACACGGCGCCGGCCAATGGTCCACAGCCTTCGACACCGAAGTGGGTCCCGCCGCCTCGCGAACGCTACCCCATGGAGTTCGAGGTGGAGTACCCGGAACACCTCAGTCGCTGGACGACGCTTATCCGCGGGATCACGGTCATCCCCCTCCTGGTACTCCTCCCACTCTTCCAGTACTTCGCGCAGTTCGCCTTGTTGATCGGCTTCACCGCGGTCTTCTGGCGGCGAAAGTACCCCGGTTGGTTGTTCTCCGGGCTTTCAGGCTCGTTCGCCTATGCCGCGCGCAGCCATTCCTACTGGCTCCTCCTCACCGACAGGTTCCCGAGCTTCTCGAAGGAAGAGAGCCCGGTCTCGCTGAATTTCGACGAGCCCCCGTCGGGACACCTGAGCCGCTGGCGAGTCTTGCTCTGGAAGTCGATCCTGCTGATCCCTCACTGGATCGTGCTCTCGTTCCTTGGCATCGCGGTGGTCGCCGTCACCGTCATCGCCTGGTTCGCCATCCTGTTTACCGGCCGCTACCCGCGCGGCCTTTTCCAGTTCACAGTCGGCGTTCAGCGATGGTACTGGCGGACCATGGGTTACTTCGCCTCGTTCAACGACCGTTTCCCGCCGTACGGACTCTCCGCCGAAGACGGACCGGCAAGCAACGGTGCGACCGTGGCGAACGGGATCATTGGCGGCCTGGTTGCAGCCGGATACGCCGCCATTTTCGTCGCTGCCGCCGCCGTCGGCGACAACTACGTCACTGCCGACAACCTGGACTACGACCGGGTGGTCTCCGGGCAACAACAGCCGTCGCACCGCTTCCGTGAGGACTTCGGCACCGAGGAAGTTCTCCTCCGTCTGACGCGTGCTGTGGACCCCGGCGAAAGCCTCGCTGAGATCATTCGGCCCGCGCCCGGAGAGCGGATGATCGTCTTCCAATGGACCGTCGTGAACGGCACGGGCAGCGGCGCCCTCGTCGAACGCGACGCGGCGCGGGTCAAGGTCGCATACGCAGAGGACGGCGATCGGAAAACGAGTACGTTCAGCGCCGCCGTGATCGGCGTGAACAACGTGACCGCACCGGCAAACGTCTCCGCGTTTGGCACCGCGACCGTTCAGGCGGTTTTCGTCGTGCCGGAAGACGCGGAAGTCCTGGAACTGCGCTTCAGCGGGGGATTCTCGGGCGGCGGCGTGAAGTACGTCTTCGACTGAACCAGGGAACTCCCGCCCTCAGGGCGTATGGCGGGCCAGAACTACACCAGCGACTCGTAGGCTTCGCGAATCGCCGCCAGGTTGGACGAGATGGGGCCGAGGGTGAAGCCATCACCCGCGACGGTCGACCCGAGACGGGAGACCGTCACTCCGGACTCCTGCGCGAGGTCTGCCAGGCGTGCCTCGGCGCCGCCGTTGAGGCTGACCACGATCCGTCCCTGGCCCTCACCGAAGAGCGCGGCATCGAGACGCCCCGCGAACGTGGCCGAGCCTTCGAAGCCCTGGTTCCCCAGGACGGCGCTCTCCGCGACCGCGACGGCGAGGCCGCCATCGGAACAGTCGTGGGCAGAGGCCAAGAGCCCTTCGGCATGGGCGCGGAGGATGAGCTGGTGCAGGCGGCGCTCGGCCTCGAGGTTCAGGCGGGGCAGCCCGGCGACTCTTCCATGCACGGCTTCGAGGTACTCGCTTCCGGCAAGCGTTTCCGGGCTCTGCTCCAGCGCCGCACCGACGAGGAACACGGGCCGGCCAGCGCCTTCGAACGCCGAGCGGAGCGCCTTCGAGGCATCGTCGAGGATGCCGAGCATCCCGATCACCGGCGTGGGATAGACCGGCCGCCCGGCGGTTTCGTTGAAGAGGCTGACGTTGCCGCTGACAACTGGAGTCCCGAAGACGAGGCACGCCTCGGAGATACCTCGGACCGCCTGCTCGAGCGTGTAGTAGACGTCGAGTTTCTCCGGGTTGCCGAAGTTCAGGCAGTCGGTGACAGCAACCGGGGTCGCACCGGTGCAGACGACGTTCCGGGCCGATTCGGCCACGGCGATGGCCCCTCCGGCGTACGGATCGAGGTAGCAGAGCCGGCCGTTGCAGTCCGTCGAGACAGCGATGGCCTTGTTCGTCCCCGGTACGCGGATGACGGCCGCATCGCCACCGGGCGGGACGACGGTGTTGTTCAACACCTGGTGGTCGTAGCGGCGAAACACCCCGCGCTTCGAGGCGATGTTGGGGCGAGCGAGGAGCCTGAGAAGCGTGTCTGTAGCGTCGGCGGGCGCGGTATCCGCGACGGACCCGAGGTCGAACGTGTTGAGTTCCGTGAGTTCCTGCGGACGGACGCCGTTCCGGCGGTACTGCGGCGGCTCTGTGGCGATATCGAACGGGACGCGGGCGACTTCCTCGCCACCGGACTGGATCACCACGTCGCGGCCAGCCGTGACGACGCCGATGGGCTCGCAGTGAAGCTCCCAATGGTGGAAGAGCGAACGCACGTCGTCGACATGCTCCTTCTTCGCAATGATGAGCATGCGCTCCTGGCTCTCGCTGAGCATGACCTCGTAGGGCGTCATGCCCGCTTCGCGGCGGGGGACGTTGTCGAGGTCCAGAATGGCGCCGGCGCCGCCCTTCGCGCAGCACTCAACCACGGAGCTCGTAAGGCCCGCCGCACCGAGGTCCTGGAGCCCGACGATCCAATCGCCGTGCTCGGAAGCAAGCTCGTAGCAGGCCTCCATCAGGAGCTTCTCCATGAACGGGTTGCCGACTTGCACCGCCGGCCGCATCTCTTCGAAGCGCGCTTCCGGGTCGGTGCGGCTGGCGAGACCACTCGCGCCATGGATTCCATCCCGGCCGGTATCCGACCCAGCCAGCAGGAGGACGCTGCCCTCTCCCTGCGCCTTCGCGCTCAAGAGCTTCTTCGTTTCCGCGACGCCCACACACATCGCGTTTACCAGCGGGTTGCCGTTGTAGGCCTCGGCGAAAACCACTTCGCCCCCGACCGTGGGGATCCCGAGGCAGTTGCCATACCCGCCGATACCCCCGACGACGCCATCGAACAGGTACCGATTCTGCGGGTCATCCGGCGGACCAAAGCGGAGCGAATCGAGGATCGCGATGGGATAGGCGCCCATCGCGAAGATGTCGCGGACAATGCCGCCGACGCCCGTCGCCGCGCCCTGATAGGGCTCAATCGCCGAGGGGTGATTGTGGGATTCGACCTTCATCACCACGCAGAGCCCGTCGCCGATGTCGATTGCGCCGGCATTTTCCGCGCCGACTTTCGTCAAGATGTGGTCCCCACCCGAAGGGAAGAGCTTGAGCAGCGGCTTGCTGTTCTTGTAGCCGCAATGCTCGCTCCAGAGCGAGCCGAACATGCCGAGTTCGACCTCGTTGGGTTCGCGGCCCAACTGCTGAACCAGGAGGTCGTATTCGGCGCGGGAAAGCGCAACGGCGTCGAGGGCGGACTGGTCTACTGGCATGTGGCTATGGTAGCGGGCAGGAGGGTTAGGAGGGGGAGATTTCCACCCTTCACCGGGACGCCCATCCTCGTTGGGGAACTCCAGCGACAGCCTAGCCGCGCGGCGCCGCGGATGGCTCCTGGGCTCCATCATCGGGACGGAGTGTCTCGGCGAGCTGGACGCGCTCGAGGATTTCGCGACGCGTGACGAGGCCGACCATGCGGCCGTCGTCGAGCACTGGCACCTGGTTCAGGCCTTTCTCGCCGATCAGCATCAGGACTTCGAGCGCGGGCCGGTTGGCTTCGACCGTGAGGACGTTTGCGCGCGGGGTCATGACTGCCTGGGCCGGAGTGTTCGTCCATGCTTCCCGCGGGACGGCCCGGATGTCGTTTACGGTGATGATGCCAAGGACACCACCGTCGTTCGCGACGATCACCGCGCGCTCGCCGTGGCCGACCATCAGGTCGTCAACGATCTCCTGCAGGGGAGTCCCGGGGGTGACGCTGCGGAAGTCCTCGCGCATCACCTGGCGGGCCGTCAGGCGGCTGAGGACGCCTTCGAGCTGGGTGCCGGCTGCTTCGTTCCGGGCAGCGCCGAGGAGAAACCAGCCGATGAAGGCAAGCCACAGCCCGTCGAGCAGGCCGCCTGTGAGCAGGATGATGAAGCCGAGGATGATGAGCCCGTAGCCGAACATCTCTCCCACCGAGGAAGCGATGCGCGTGGCCTTGCGGAAGCTGCCCGTGCGCTTCCAGGCGATGGAGCGAAGGACTCGGCCGCCGTCGAGCGGGAATCCCGGGAGGATATTGAAGACCGCGAGTGCCACGTTCACGAAGGCGAGGTAGAAGCAGATGGCCTCGAGTTGTTCGACCGTCCCCCGGATGAGCAGCCCGCCGAGGCCGGTGATGGCGGCGATGACCAGGCTCGTGGCAGGCCCCGCGGCCGCTATCTGGAACTCCTCGCCCGCAGACGACGGCTGGCGTTCGAGGTGCGAGACGCCACCGAAGATGAAGAGCGTGATGCGCGGCACATCGAGCCCGCGGCGCTTCGCGACAAGTGCGTGGGCAAGCTCGTGGATGAGGACCGTCGCGAAGAGCAGGACTGCGGCGGTGATCCCGGTCGCCCAATAGGCGGCAGTGCTCCACGACTTGTACTGGTCCGGAAAGAGGCCGTCACTCAACGACCACGAGAGAAAAGCGAGGATGAGCAACCATGACGGATGGATCTCGATGACGATCCCGAAGACCCGCCCGACTTTAAACGCGCTTCCCACAGCCATACGCTACGGGAGCCGGGCGCGCCCGCCAAGTAGCCACGAGCCGGCAGATCGGCGCTGCAGGGCGCTCAGTCGCCCAGGGGGCGTCGCGACCACTCTTCCCACGTCGCCCAGGCGAGCTTGTTCGACCCGTCGCTCTTGCGCAGACCGATGTCCTTGAACACCACCGTCGCGCCCGAACTGGCGAACGCCGGGTCGAGCGCCGCGAACCAAACGACCATCGCGAATCCGAGCTCGTTGGCTTCGCGGAGCAGGCGCTCCACATATGCCTGCTGGTCAGTCTCGGTGCCGACTGTCACCCGGCCCTCGACCGGAGCCGAGGCGTAGCCGGTTTCCGAGATAATGATCTCCCCGTCCCAATGGGTCTTCAGCTGCGAGTAGTAGTCGCCGCGGACGTCGGCCGCGCTGCGGGCCTCCCCAAGGAATGGGTATGTGCTGATGGCAAGGACGTCCATGCGTCCCCGGAAACGATCGAAGATCTCCCACCGCGGGGGATGCACGATCCCGAACGCCCCTTCCAGGTCTTCGAGCTGGAAGGTTGGGAAAACCTTCGTCTTCGGGCTGTTCCCCTTCACCACTTCGTAGGCTTCAGCGTAGAGGGTGACGAAGGCCTCGAACTGCTCCGGCGCGCGTTCGAAGGTCATGTTCACCTCAACCCCCAGGGCGAGGTATTCCGGCTGGTAGTTCTTGGCGACGTAGGCGGCGTAAGCGATGAATGCATCACGCACACGCGAATCCGTGAACCCGGCGGCGGGGTCGATGGATGGGGGAAGGTTCGCGGTGCGGCTGCGCTGGACGACGCCGTCCGTCGGGTCGATGGAGTAGAAGAGTTTCAGGTTGCCGTACTGGTCGAGCAGGCTCGTTTCGAGGCGCGTGGTGTCGGCGGTCTGCCTGGAGACCTGGCCGCCTGCCATGAAGTCTTCCCACGGCGGCGTGCGCTGCACCAGGACCACATCCGCATACTGGGCAGCCGTGGCGAAGGCCTGGATGTAGGACTCGTTCGTGCGCTCGGGTGGAAGAGAACTGAAACCGAGGAGCATGCCCCGCGGTTCGCCCGTGGGCTCCGGGCGGACGACTGTCGGCCCGGGGCCTGACGTGCCTTCTGTCCCGGCCGGCGTTTCCTCGTCGTTTCTACAGGCGAGGGAAAGCATCGCCGCGCAGACTGCTGCCGCTGCTACAATCAGCAGCACGGGGTGGCTGAAGCGGTGGACCATGGGCGTTCGGGCCGTCTTTCTCTCTGCGGTGTTCATCGGGCTGCTGGTCGGCGGCGCGTTTGCCGGCGCGAAGTGCGTGCTTTCGCGCGATGGCGACGATCAGGCTGCCGCCTCCATCGTCGATGACACTCCGGGTTCTCCGGGATCCACGGCTTCGGCGTTCGCCAAAGCCTGGACGCTCGATGATCCGGACGCGCTCTACCTGCTCCTTTCGCCCGCCGCCCAACGCCGGTATCCGCCCGAGGTCTTCGCCGAGACATACCGCCTGTTCGCCAACGAACTGACCCAGACGTCGCTGAAAGCCACGGTCCAGTCGGCTTCAGCAGGCGGCTCGACGCTTGCTGTGCACCTGGCTACAGCCTATTTCGGCGAGATCGAATACACCACACCGCTTAACCTCTCCCAGACCCCGTCGGGTTGGGCCGTGGAATGGACGCCCGAGTCCATCCACCCGGACATGCAGGGCGGGCGCGAGTTCAAGAGCGTCATCCAGCGCCCAATTCGCGGCCGGATCCTGGACCGTAACGACGAGGTCCTCGCCGCCACCGTCGACCTCCGCTTCGTCGGGCTCAACCGCAGCCTTGTGAAGGACACGGCTGCCCTGAAGACCGCGCTGGTGGAATTCGGTTTCAGCCAAGAGCAGGTCGATGCCGCCTTCTCGAGCGGCGCCGGGCCAAGCCAGCGGGTTCGCGTGGGCGCGATCCCGGCGGACAAGAACGAGGCGTCCTCCGTGCTGCGCGCCATCCCTGGAGTGGTGCTGTACTTCGAATCTCAGCGCGTGCACCCGCTCGGGGCTGCAGCAGCACATGTCGTGGGCTACACCAGCGAACTGACCGCGGAGGAGCTGGCGGCGAAGCGGGGCACCGGCCTGCGCGCCGGCGACCGCGAGGGCGCAACCGGTATCGAGGCGTCGCAGGAGCGGGTGCTTGCCGGTTCCATCGGTGCCGAACTGCGCCTTGTCGAGGCTTCGGGCGAGATCGCGAAGGTGGTTTCGAGCCGGCCCTTCGTCCAGGGGAAAGACGTCCAGACGACGCTCGACGCCGGAGCCCTGCGGACAGCCTATGCCCGCCTCGGCTCCCGCGCGGGCGCGGCCGTCGTCATCGATCCCTCGACGAACGGGATCCTTGCCCTCAACAGCTCCCCCTCTTTCGACCCTGACGCCTTCGAGCGAAACGACGCGGCGGCCCTGGCGGCCATCACCGGCGCGACGAACGGCCCGCTCGCGAACCGCGCGACGACTGGCCTCTACTCCGCTGGTTCAACCTTCAAACTCATCACCGGAGCGGCCGGTCTTCTTTACGGTGGATACAAGGTCACCGATCGACTCGAATGCGGTTCAATCTGGACCGGCGTCGACCCTCCGAGGCGGAACTGGGAAGGGGGCCAGGGGGCTCTCACGATCGCCGAGGGGCTCATGCGCTCGTGCAACCCCGTGTTCTACGAAATCGCGCTGACGCTCTACAACAATACGGACGGGGCGCTCTCCCGGACTGCCCGGATGTTCGGCTTCGGCGCCACCACCGGCCTCGTCGGCCTCAGCGAAGAGGCCGGCCTGGTCCCCGACGCCCAGCAGAAGCGCGCCAAGACGGGCCAGCCGTGGTATCCCGGCGATGAGGTGAACCTCGGGATCGGTCAGGGTGACCTGCTCATTACCCCTCTCCAGCTCGCCAACGCCTACTCTGCATTCGTGGCGCGGGAGCTTCGCACTCCACGATTGTTGACCAGCGAGCCGAACACGAAGAAGGGGGAGATCCCGCTGGACGATGCCCAGTGGAGCCACCTGATGAACGGCCTCAAGCTGGTCACCAGCGCGCGAGGTACTGCTTCCGCAGCGTTCGCATTCGCCGGGTACACCGACTTCGCGGGCAAGTCGGGTACCGCCGAAGACGTGGGCACGCAGCAGCACGTCCTCTTCGTGGCGATGTCCCCCGCGGCATCGCCGGGGGCCGTGGCGGCCGTGGTCCTGGATGAGGGCCAATCAGGCTCGATCGAGGCTGGCCCCATCGCGCGGGACATTGTGCTGGCGGCCTTGCGCTGAACCTTCGCTAACGGGCCTGCCAGTTCGGGTCGCGCTTCTCGCGCGCTGCCGAGCCGCCTTCCCGGGCATCGTCCGTCGCCCCGGCGACCCGGCGCATCGTCTCGCCGAAGCGGATGGCATCCACCCACGGCATTTGCTGGCCGCGCCATGCAACCTCTTTCGTCGCCCGGACGGCAAGTGGCGCGGACTTGCAGAGGCGTTCCGCCAGGGCGCGGGCTTCGTCCATCAGGGTGTCGTGGGGGACAACCTTCCAGGCGAGTCCCATCTCCTTCGCCCGCTGGGCATTCACCCGTTCGCCGATCAGGAGCAACTCCATCGCGTTCTGCCAGCCAACCTTCTGAGGCATCCGGATGGATCCCTGGATGGTCGGGACACCGATGCGGACCTCCGGGAACCCGAACTCGGCGCGCTCACTTGCGATCACGAAGTCGCAGGCCGCGACAAGGGTGCACGCGAAGCCGAGGCAGTAGCCGTTTACCGCGGCAATCGTCGGCTTCCAGATCTCGATGCCGTTTTCGAGGGATGTCAGGCTGGGAGTCTCCCAGTGAGTCGTGCCACGCGGCCGGGCTGAATCGCGAAGGTCGGCGCCAGCGCTAAACGCCCGACCCGCACCGGTCACAATCGCAACCCAGGCATCGTCATCGTCTCGGAACTGAGCCCAGCAGGCATCGAGGTCCGTGCGCAGTTCACCATTGATGGCGTTCAGCGCTTCGGGGCGGTTGTAGGTAATCGTGGCAATGCGCCCGCTGCGTTCGTACAGGACAGTCCCGGCCATGGTCAGAAGCCTCCGCGTTGTGGTTCGGGGAGTGTAACGAAGGCGGGCAGATTGCGGGCACCTGTTTCGCGCCCGGACTCAGGAACACGCGCGGTGGTCTACGGCGCGACCGGTGTTTCGCCGCGGGCGAGCGTCGCGATCTCCTCCGGCGTCGGAGAGGGATAGGCGACCCGCGGATGATAGACCGCGCGGAGAGTCGCCTTGAAGCTGGCGGCGACAGCCTGCAGGTCGCGAAGAGTAATGTCGCACTGATCCAGCTGACCCTCGGCGAGCCGCTCGGCGAACACCGCATCGACCATCTGGTCGAGCGATGGCGCGCCCTCATCCTGGCGGGCCCGCGCCACCGCCTCGCAGGAGTCGGCGAGCATGACGATGGCGGCCTCCCGCGCCTGCGGGCGAGGACCTTCGTAACGGTAGTCCGCGACGACCAACGGCTCGCCGCTGGAGGCCGCCCGGCGGTAGAAGTACGTCACGAGGCGCGTGCCGTGATGTTGCGGGATGAAGTCGCGCACGAGGCCCGGCAAGCGGTACTTCTTCCCGAGCTCCAGCCCGTTCGTAACATGGGCTCGTATGATCCTGGCGCTCTCCGCCGGTTCCATCTGTTCGTGGGGGCTTGGGGCGCCGTCGAGCATGTTCTCCACGTAGTACTGAGGCATGACCAACTTTCCGATGTCGTGGTAATACGCCCCGACCCGGACGAGGAGTGGGTCCGCACCCACCTGGATCGCGGCCCGTTCGGCGAGGGCGCCGACCAGCATGCTGTGGTGGTACGTGCCCGGTGCTTCTTCCTGGAGCCGGCGAAGGAGCGGGTGTTCGGCCTGGGCGAGTTCCATCAGTTGGAGCCTCGTCGTAATGCCGAAGACCATCGCCAGGACGACGAAGACGCCTACGGAGAGCACCGCCGCTCCAAGACCGTGCAAACCCGCGGCAAGAGCGATCCAGGCGAGGTCGACGTTCGCCCGCTGAGAGGAGACGAGCCAGAAAACGCACATCACGGCGCCCGTGGCAGCGGTAACTGCCAGGGCGGCGACGGCGAACCGGCTGAGCCTGCTCGCGCGGTGGACGGCTGCGGCGCCGGCCAGCCCCGCAGCTGTATATGCCATCCCCAGCTCGAGCGATTGGAGCGACCCCACGTAGGAGGTGCCCGCTATTTGCGGCGCCGTGCCTCCGATGAAGGCGGCCATGAGCCCCGCGAGACAGGCGATGAGCACGGCAAACGAGAGGTCACCGAAGCACGAGGCGATAATCGCCGCTGTCGCAACCGGGAGCGCGAACGCCAGGTAACGATGGTCGGAATCCGGTGTTACCAGCGGGAGTGCCACGCGGGCGGAGACGAGTACCGCCCCGAAGCTCACCGCGACGAGCGCCATGCGACGGCTTGCCGGGCTCGGGAACGGCTGGAACAGGTAAACGTAACACCCGGCAAGGATGCCCGCGACGAGCGCGATGATCGCGCCACCGGCAGCCGCGAAGAGGTCTACCCCGTCATCGATCACCCCGGTGGCCTTCAAGGCCTCGATGTCCTGGGCGGAGATCTCCTGACCCTCGGTGACGATCACCTGCCGGGCGGCGAAGGTGCGAAACACGGGCGCGACCTGCTGGCGGGCCTCCGCCCGCTTCTGCTCGGTTGCCATCACGTCGATCCGAAACGTTTCCACGGCAAACACCCGCAGCATCGCCGCCAGCGCTTCGCCTTCCTCTGCGGTAGCCACGGGCTGCGGCGCCGTAGCCACGTGTTCACGGATCGCGGCGTCGATCTGTTCGGTCTTCAGCGGCGAACCCATGATGTCGCTGAGGCCGGTTGTCACCTTTCGGGAGAGGCTCTGCAAGGCCGCGGCATCGAACGACTGGAAGATCGCGCGTTCACGGTTGGTGAACGGTTGTGGAGAGCTGAGCCTGGAGATCGCCTCCTGCTTCAGCTGGGCGCTGAGGTCCGTCCGGACAACGATGGCTCGCACCAGGTCGAGGTAGCGAGTCGCCTTCTCGATCGACTGGTCACGCAGGGCGGTGTCTACGGGCAGCGCCTGCTCGGGTACCGACTGGGCGGCCTCGTTGCGCGCGGCTTCGGTCAGTGTGGCCGATTCGAAGCTCGCCTCATGCGCAGCCGAGAACGTGCTCGAGGCGACATCCCCCTCCTGCAGCCCGCCATCGAAGCGGAAGAGCGGGACCACGAGGGGCAGTATGACCGCGGTGATGACGAGCCCGAAGAGCCCGGCCGTGGTCCTCGAGACGGGCCTGCGAGACGGTCGCCAGTCCATGTGGACGCAGGATACCAGAGGGCTCCCGCTCGCAATGGGCAACATCTTCCTCTTAGACGACGGTGCCTTCTCCGAGAAATTCGTTGAGGGCCGTCAGTCGTTCGATGACCAGGAATCCCGAACGGTCCCGCGCGCGGTCACTGCGTTCGAGCAGGACGGCCCGCATGCCGGCCGCCCGCGCACCAACGATGTCGGTTTCCACGGTATCGCCAACGAAGATGCTCTCCTGGGCGTCTATTCCCAGTTCGTCGAGTGCCTTGAGGTAGGGACTCGGATTCGGTTTCCCAAGGCCGACATCAGCTGAAGAAACGAATGCGTCCAGGTAACCCGCGAGCCCAAGTTCGTTCACCTTTGGCCCGAACAGCGATGCCGGGAAGATGGAGTTGGTAACCACACCGGTGCGATACCCGCGGTAGCGCAGCGAGGCAAGCAGGGCGCGGGCGTCATCGTAGACGGCGAGGCCCTGCATCGAATCACTGAAGAACACGCGCGCGCAGGCGTCGATGTCTCCCCCGCCAAGGGCGAGACCGAGCCATGTGAACGCCGCTCCGAGGAGCCTGCTGACGTGGGCAGCGGTTTCCGTCGAACCGGGACGGTACTCCGGAAGGACAGCCTGGAAGGCGCGCTCCAACGCGGCGCCGTCCACATCGACTTCGAGCCGCCGCCGGGCAAATGAAGCAACGGCGGCGATAGGCGCCGCGGCCGCTGCTGAGTCACGCCGGACGATCGTGCCATCCCAGTCGAAGAGCACCCCGCGGATGGCCACTCAGGCCCCCAGCAGCCTGCGTACGGTCTCATTGATGAGGCGGCCGTCGGCCCGCCCGGCGAACTGTTTCGTCAGCACAGGCATCACCTTCCCCATGTCTCGAGGGCCGACTGCACCCGTCTCCGAGATGACCTTTGCGGCCGCCGCTTCGAGCTCCTCGGCGCTCGCCTGCTGAGGGAGGAAGACCTCGAGGATCGCTGCTTCGGCGCGTTCCTTGTCCGCGAGGTCGGTCCGCTTTGCCTTTTCGAACTGGTCGATGCTGTCCCGGCGCTGTTTGAGCTGCTTCTGGATGAGCGAGAGCACGTCGTCGTCGCCGAGCGAAAGCGGCGGCAGCTTTGCCATTTCGGCAAGCTGCTCGTCCGTCGCTCCAGGCGGCGGCGTGCGGATCTCTGCATTACGGATAGCCGCGATGAGCATCCGCAGGGCGGACTTCCGCGTCTCTTCCTTCTTGCGCATGGCGTCCACGAGATCGGCCTGAATGCGTTCCTTGAGCGAGGTCATCAGTTGTGACTCCCGGAAATGGAGCGGGCCCGGCGGAAGTGCCGGGCCCACGAGGGTTCGAGTTCGAAGGGCCGGGATTAGCGCCTGCTGGCTGCGCGGGCTTCACTCCGGAGCTGCTTCTTGCGGAGCTTCCGCAGGCGGGCTGCTTCCTTCTTCTTGCGCTTGACGCTCGGCTTTTCATAGTGCTCGCGACGCCGCGCCTCGGCCAGGATTCCATCCTGTTGAACGCGCTTGTTGAAGCGCTTGAGAGCAGACTCGAAAGGTTCACCATCGCCGACGATGACTTCTGCCAAGAGGGGAGATCACCTCGCCTTCGTGCGCACGGAATTGCCCCGTTCGGGGCCGCAGGAAAGTTACCGTAACAGAGGAACCGCCAAAGCGAAAAGAGGAGGCTCCCTAATCCGGCCGGTGAGCTGCCCGTTCGCGGCCGATGAGCCGCTCGATGTGATGTTCAACCCAGATCCCCGGACGCTGCGTGCGCACGCCCGGCGCATCGTGGTTGAAACGGTCCTGCTTCTTGCGGATCTCCCGCGCTCTCTTCTCGTAGCTCACGCGCAGCCGGTCCACGGCCGACCCGATGCGCACCCATGCGTCCGCGCTATCCGCGCTTTCACAGTAGTCCTGGTGGTTCCGGTCGATGACCGCCAGGGCTTCGAGGTCTATCTCGATCTCCCTGCCCAGGTTGAGCCACTCGGGCAGGTAACCCCCGTCCCGTAGCAGCTTGAATCCGAGCCAGTTATCTCCCGCCGCCGATTCGGCTTCGTTGTTCCAGACGAAAGGCTTGCCCCTGCCCGGGAGGTTATCGAAGGCTCCGGCCGCCATCGCCTCCTGGATCTGGCCTTCAATTGCTTTCTCCAGGCTCACGAAACGAGTTTAGCGCGGCGAGGCGTGCCCGCGCGACGCTGCTGGAAGTGAGCGCCCTGGCGATAATGCGGGGCCCGGGGGATCAGGCCTTCCGCCGCTGCGCGATGGCACAGACGGTGCTGCTCCCGATCGCGCCCTCCTCGTCGTACATCGTGCATTCGCCCACCGCAATGCCATCGGCCGAGTGGTGCGATGCCACGTGGAAACCGACCCATTCGCCCCGCGGGTACCGATGGAGGTACAGCGTTATGTCTGCGTTGATGAACTCGAGGCCATTGCTGCCCCAGTTCGCGGCCGGGTTCGTCCAATCCGCCGCCGAAGCCGCGCGGACAAAAGGCGTCAGATCAACGCCTTCGACCAATTGCCGAGTTTCACGCAGCCAGGCCGCGCCCTGAACGACGTTCTGGGGATCACGGGAAGTCACAGCCCGGGTTTCCCACATCGGCTCCCAGTTCACGCTCGCGATGCCCGCGCCCATCCGTTGCTCAGGCAGCTCTCCCGGCTTCGGCGCCGTCCAATCCGGCGGGGCCCAGACGGTGCCCGTCGGGTTTTCGGCGCGCTTCAGGAGCACCGCCGTCCCCCGCGCGTAGGAAACGCCCTGCGACAAGTATTCAACCTCGACCACGCGGATCCGGTTCCCCTCGCGGACATAGCGGCTGGCGATCTCACATGGCGCGAGTGTCGGCAGCCGGTAGAGATCGATCGTGAGCCGCGCCACATGGAAGTCGTCGCCGCCGTAGCCGATCTCGACTTCGTGGCCAAAGAGCCCGGCAAGCACACGCGCGTGCAACGAATTCGGGTCCCACGGGCCGCGCGATATCCGGTTGACGACGTAGTGCCCGGGGCCATCGGCTCGGGTAAAGGCTTCTGCGGCCATGGGGCCTCCTCTGATGCCGGACGCGGAACCGGGGCCTGGCGGCCCCGGTAGTCAGCTGCAGACGCGAACCTTGCGGCTCAGTCGGCGGAAGGAAGGACCTTGGGCTGGAGAAGCTCCATCGCCCGGCCATCCACGTTCAGAGCGCATGGACCCGGCTTGACCACGAGGACTTCGATGCCGGTCTCTTCGTCCTTGTAGCGCTTCCCGAGCTGAACGGCGTCCATGCCGGCGGTATCGACTTTGACCGAGGCATCCTCGGCGCCGCGCATCTGCATAGCCGCATCACCGCACCGGAGCTCGCCTGCCCCACCCTTGGTGACGATGAACTCCGCGACGCCGCCCGGGACGACGTAACGCTTGCCTGTTTGTGCTGCTGCCATAGCAAACCTCTTTCAGTTTTCCGGCGCGGGGCCGGGGCCAAATGTACGCTGGATGCTACCGACGCCAGATTCGATGGTCAAACAAAGAGGGGCCCAAAGGCCCCTCTTTCCTGTCTCGAGAGGCAGTCTCTCTACTCGACGTAGAACGTTGCCCACATGTCAGGATGGTAGCTGCACTCGATGAGGAATTCGCCCGGGTCGTTGAAAGTGAGCGTCCGCTTGTCGCCCTCTTTCAGGTCCGCACCCTCGACCGTGCCGTTCAGCTTGATGTTGTGAAGACCGACGATTGACGAGAACACGACCTGCGTGCCCTTGGCAATCAAAGCGACACCCTTGTTCGGCGCCTGCGCCGTACCGTCTGCGGTCACCGTCCAGTCATTCGCGTGAGCTTCCACCTTCACCTCGGTCGAGGCTGTCGGCGGCTTGGTCACCTCGGCGACGTTCCCGAGCACCTTGTCGAACCCGCTGGCCGAGACCGCGTACTGGACGCACGCCGTGCCCGTGTTCTTCGCATCGCCCGGGGCACTGCCGTAGGCGGTTTCGGGGAGGTGAAGCGAGGTGCCGACGGCGAGGACGCTGTTCTCCTCCACTCCGTTCTTTTCGGCGAGGCTCGCCGCGGTCACGTTCACGAACGCCTGCGCGGCATCCGCGAGGGAGTCTCCCTGGACGACGTAGGCGGTGATGTCCGGCATCCGGAGGATGACTTCAGGAGAGAGCGCATCACCGGGGGTCTGGCCGTTTTTGCCGGCCAGGTCTGCCGAGGTGGTACCGTGGAGGGTAGCCACGAGCGCCCATGTGTCGCCGGGCTGGACGACGTAGTTGGCGTCCGCCGGCAGGGTGAGCTGGGCGCCGGGCGCAACAATAGCGTCTTCGGAGAGCGCGTTTGCGGCGGCCAGGTCGCCGAGCAGTACACCGTGCAGCTGGGCGATGGTGCCGAGTGTCTGGCCAGCCTGCACGATGGCGATCTGTTTCGGCAGCGCCAGGGTGCGCTCAGTCGGGATGTCGTCACTCGTCTCGAGGCCCGCGAGAATGCCCTTGTTCAGGTCGACAATCGAGGCAGTACTCAGGCCATGCGTCTCCGCAATCGAATCGACCGTGTCACCTGCCTGGACGGTGTAGGTCGACCCGGTCGGGAAGGCCAGCCTGGTCACGCCCGGGAAGAGCCCGGCAACATCGACCCCGCTGGCCGTCTTGAGCTGCATCGTGGCTGTCCCGCGCTTCTCACTGAACGCATACGAGATGCTGTTCAGCTCAGCCAGGATGCGGGCCCCGAAGAACTGGGACTCGGAGATCTTGGTGAAGGTTTCATTGTCCTTGTAGACGGTGTAGATGTAGCCGTCCTTGCCGTTGATCGCCGGGATCTTGACCTCGGTTCCCTTCTTGATGAAGCCATCCACGGGCAGCTGGTTGTAGTCAGCGAGGATCTTCGGGCCGATGCCGTGGGACTTCGCGAGGCCGACGAGCGTATCGCCGCCGATGAGGACGGCGACTTCGCCGTTCAGGTTGTGCGCGAACTCCTCGGCTTCGTCCCACCAGTCCGAAGTCGCATCGCCCTCGGGGGTGATCACGATCGGAGAGGTCAGGAAGTCAACGATGTGCTCGATCTGGATAGCGTTGAGCGAGCCGCCGTTGGCCGTCAGCCATGCAGGCATGAGCGTACCCGCGCGACCGCAGCTCAACGTGCGCCGAAGGAGAGTCCGGTTCGCAGCCAGCTTCAGCGGGTCCTGGTCCTGGAATTGTGTGGTCTCGTTGTTCAGCAGTTGCGGCCCGATGCTGCCGTCACCGCGGTTTCCATGGCAGGTCCGGCAGTTGTTCGCGAAAAGAAGAGCCCCGCGTTCGAGCGACTGGTCGCGCGTCCAGTCAGCCTGGTCCGGCGCCCGTACGGGGAGTTCGATAGCGGTGTAGGCCGCGCACCCTCCGACGAGGAGGAACATGAGGGCGACCATCAGGACGATTTGTTTCTGGGTGTTCAATCGACCCTCCGCCTACCCGTTGTACGAAACCGCGCGAAGCGGGTTGTCGGAGGCGCCACTGGTGATGACGCCGGTGTTCAGACTGATTGAGCCATCGCCGTTGACGGTGATAGCCATCGTGTCCATCGGTCGGGGCGCGGGGCCGAAAACGCGAATACCGGCCCGTGAGTAGGTCGAACCGTGGCACGGGCAACGGAACCACCCGACGACTCCGGGGAAGTTCACCGCGGCCCCGTTGAAACCCGGGTTCCACGGCACGCTGCATCCCAGGTGCGGGCACTTCCAGTAGAGCGCCATGATTCCCCCGGTCCCGCCAACCCCAAGGACATCGCCTTCCGGACCCGAGAGGTTCACCACCCAGGCCTTGGCCTCGGAGATCCTGACCGGTTCCGCGCCTGGCGCCGGGACGCGGCTGGCCGCAACGGTGACGACGCCGCCGAAGCCCACCGGCTTCAGGCGGTTAAAGAAGCCGAGGAACCCGGCCGTCATTGAACCGACGAAGAGGGAGAGGCCGGCGAAAGCACTGACCCGGAGGAAAGACCGCCGGGCGAGCTTTCGAGACTCGATCTGGCGGGCGCGTTCGATGCGCCCGCCGCGAGGTGCGGTAGGTTCTGCAGCCATTTAGTGACCCGCCTCCTGGCCAGGAATGCCTTCGCTCACCTTGAGTTCCCAGGGGAACACCAGCTCCTGGCCCTGGCCGCGGAACGCAGTCCCGCAGAGCGTGAGTACGCCATATGAAGCGACGAAGCCGCTGAAGAGCGCCAGGAGAGCGTCGCGGCGGTTGACCACCCAGCCCATCCGCCACAGCGTGTAGATCATCAGCGACGGAAGACCGACGAGCAGGGCGGTCGGGATGCCCTGTTCGACGAGCCAGCCCGGGAAGTCGAGGTGCTGGAACGTCGTCGGTCCGCCCGAGCCCGTGCCATCGAGCAACTTCAGGTTGAACGGCAGGTAGGTAATCTTGCTCGCCCACTCGGGCCAGGGGAGCTGGGACTGCATCGACCGGACGTTTTCGAGGAAGCGCATGGTGTCGCCACCGGAAAGCCCGAACCAGTCGTTGAGGAAGAATGCGACCTTGCCCGAGTCCCAGAGGATGAGAGCCCAGGTGCCGACGAAGCCGACGATGCCGCTTACGACGGTAAGCCGCACGGCTCCTTCGGTGCCGAACCAGGCTCCCTGGCCGTCCGTGTCGCGGTCGAAGTAGGGGAATGCACCGAGGATGATGAGCCAGACCGTCGGCACGATGATGCCGGCCATGGCGGCATTCATGTGGAGGAGGAGTTCCTGGAGGTTCAGGAGATACCAGGGCGCCTTGGAGGGGTTCGGCGTCACATCGGCGTTCGCCTGATCCAGCAGTGGAGCATTGATCACGACCGAAAGGATGAAGAGCGTGATCGTGAAAAGCAGCGCCGCGATGAATTCCACGAACACCAGATCCGGCCAGACGAGGACTTCCTCGTCTCGCGCGCGCGCCTGTGGGCGGGCGACGGGCCGGGCTACGACTGCGGTTGCCATGCGTTCCCCTCTTCTCTCGGAAATTGGGCCACGGGGCCCGGTACGCCCGCCCTAGAGCGGGCGGGCAAGGCCACCATCGCGGCGGATTCGCCAGAAATGGACAGCCATGAAGATTGCGGCCAGGAGCGGCAGGCCGATGACGTGGAGCGTGTAGAACCGAATCAACGAATCCGCGCCGACTTCGAACCCGCCAAGCAGCCAGAATCGCGTCTTCGGCCCGAGCACGGGCGCCGAACCGGCGATGTTGGTACCGACAGTGATCGCCCAGAACGCAAGCTGATCCCAGGGCAGCAGGTACCCCGTGAAGCTCAGGAGGAAGGTGAGCACGAGCAGGATGACGCCGACTACCCAGTTGAATTCACGCGGCGGCTTGTAAGCGCCCGTATAGAACACCCGCATCATGTGCATGAACACGAGGATGACCATTGCGTGGGCCATCCAGCGGTGCATGTTCCGCATCAGCTGCCCGAACTGCACCGTCGTCGTGATGTTCTGCATGTCCAGGTAGGCGCGTTCGACACTGGGCACGTAGTAGAACATCAGAAGGATGCCCGTCACCGTGAGGCCGAGGAACATGAAGAACGAGAGCCCGCCCAGGCAGTAGGTGTGCGTGATCTTCACGTGCGTGCGATGGATACGCGTCGGATGCAGGTGGAGGAAGACGTTCGTCGCCACGACCAGCATCTGGTTTCGAGGCGTGTTCGGGTAACCCGTGCGGAAGATGGACTTCCACACGTAGTTATGGAACATCTTGTCGTAGATCTTATCGGCGAGGGTTGGTTTGGCTGGTGCTTCGACGGCCATCTGCGATTACCTCTGCCACCAGGCGCCGAAGGCAACCATGATGGCGAGTGAAACGATGATGGTGATCCCGACGAAGACAAGCTCCAACGTCTCGGCGAAGTCGTGCGGCAGATTTGCGAATTCCATCCAGCCGGCCTCCCCATGACGCGGCCCGGGCGCAAAGCGGCCCGGGCTACTTTGTGAATCGTGTAGCAAAGCGAGTTATACCATCGGCCCTAGAGGCGATCAAACGAGGACAGCCCGCCTTACCGGGCCGCCGTAGAGCCCACAACACTCCCGAAAACCCCACGTCTGCGTACTGCCAGATACCCGCCGGACAACCCCGAAGCGGCCCCGTGCCTACCGGACCAGCTTCAACCCCGGCGATTCCCCGCCTGCGGGCAACCCCTTATACAATGGCTGCATGGCCGAGTTCAGCCGCGACGGCTTCACGATCTTCTATGAGCAGGCCGGTGATCTTGAATCGCCGGCCGTCGTCCTCCTGCACGGCTTCACGAGCGACAACCGGATGTGGCTCCCCATCGCCGGCGAACTCAGCCAGGACTATCACGTGATCGCGCCTGACCTGCGTGGCCACGGCGCTACCTCGGCACCGGACGACCTTGATTCGTACACGATCGAGCAGTACGCCGACGACCTGAAGGCCTTGCTAGACCACCTGGAAGTCGACATCTGCGCCCTCGCAGGCTGCAGCTTCGGTGGGATGGTTGCCCTCCAGTTCGCCGTAACCTGGCCCGAACGGATCGCCGGGCTTGTGCTGAGCGACACTTCAGCGGCGTTCGAGCACCCCGATTACGACGACAAATACCGGCAGCGAGAAGAACGCATCACCGCACAGACCGAGATCGTGGATCGCTTCGGCACTGCCGAACTGGGCAAGCGCGCGGCGAAGGACGTGGCCGATCCGTTCCTCGCCGAAGGCATCCGCAAGCGGTACTCCCGCCTATCCCGCGAAGGCTTCCTCGGCGCCGCCCGAGTACGGCAAGAGCGCCCGGGCCTCGTTTCCATCGTCGGTGAGCGGCTGACGATGCCTGTGCTCGTGTGCATCGGCGAAGACGACCCCGTCCGCAGCGCCTCCGAAGTCATGGCGCGCCAGCTACCCGCGGCTCGCCAGCTCATGTTCAAAGCGACCGGACACGGCATCCCTTCGCTCCGCCCTGAGGCATACGCCCGGGAAGTCCTGAATTTCTTCGATGACCTTGAAGGCGACACCCCGATCGCTGGGAAGCGCACCGTCGCTTAGGCTGAAGGCGGACGGTACCTTGCCCCGGCCCGTACCCTTTGAGTTTGTTTGAGGCCAAGCCGACATGGCGCGCACCAACATCACCGCCGTACGTCGGCGGGAGATCATCGACGCCACCGTGAGGGTGATGGCCTCCCGGGGCTGGAACGAAACCTCGATCGACGAAATTACTCGCGAAGCCGGCGTCAGCCGTGGCCTCGTTTCTTACCACTTCCGCGACAAGAACGAATTGCTTTGCGGCGTGCTGGAACGCAGCCGCGAACTCTTCACCGAATCGGTTGCCGAAGCGACGGCGGCCAGTGCCGACCCACGGGAGCGCATGCGCCTATCGACCAGGGCGGCGATCCTCCAGGCGCGCGACGAGCCGGTCGCCTACGAGGTGTTCCTCTATTTCTCGGCAAACGGGAGGAGTGAGCCCGAAATCGGCGACCAGGTCCGCGAGATGTGGGGCTATTTCCGCAACGTGACCGCGCGGGCGATCCGCGAAGGGCAGGCCCGAGGCTACTATCGCTGTGACATCGACGCGGCAGCCGCGGCCACTCGCCACCAGGGCACGATCATGGGCATCGCGCTCCAGTGGCTGCTGGATCCGGGCGCGTTCGACCTGGAAGCGAGCGGGGACCTTGCTGTCGAGATGCTGATGAGGTCGCTCGAACCTTGCGCCTGAGCCTCGTCGCGGGATCGCCGCCGTCGGCTCAAGCTGCTACCGCCCTGGCTTGAGCGCCCTCGCCAACTCGTCTCGGTGCGCGGCGCGGCCAGCCAGGGCCTCGGTCTTCGCATCGTGCTCGGCAGTGCGCCTTCGGAGTTGTTCCTCCGCGGCCATCCGCCGGTCACCGGCCTCTCGCCACTCCTTGGCCGCTTTCACCACGAGTTCCTGCGAGGGGAGGAGGGCGAGCTCGGTTTCGAGGCGTGCAAGCTCCGACTCCCTTGATTGCTTCAGCATGGCCACAGAGCGAGCGAATTCGGCCGCGCCAAGGACAACGGCGGAATCCATCTCCTTGATCGCCTCCTCCTTCGCCTTGAGGGCCGCCCGGCGCCGCGCGATGACGTCCTTCAGCGTGCCAAGGAGGTCGCGTTCAGCCTGCTCCCGGCCGGACTCCGGGGAAACCGCCACAGCTTCCAGGCGGACGCGGAGGGCCTCCTCGGCGAGCGCGAGTTCGTCGGTGGCCTTCACATGTCGCGCGTCTTTCTCGTCGGCCGCACGCGTCGCCGAATGCAGGAGGGAGTCGGCGACTTCTCGCTTCCGGTTCACCAGCCAGTCTTCCTGGCGGACGAAGGTCACCTGGATCTTCGTCTTCGGCGGGGCGCCGATCATCGGCTCGTCCTCGTCCTCGGACGCCTGAAGCGTCCAGCCGCGCTTCGTCGCGGCATCAAGGTCCCATCGAAACTGCTTCTCGTTGGCGTAAGTCCCGACGAAGGTGGTCTTCGACGGGTCGTCGTACCAGGCCATGCAACCATCCCCCCGCGATTCCGGCGCCCATGGCAGTCTACGCCTCGTCAATGGTACCGCCGAAACATGCTGCTCCCGCAGGACGACCCGGGAGGAGAGCCCGAACGGGTTGTTGCGACGGGAACGGTGGCGTGGCAACGTTGGCGTCCGCGAACAGCAGGACAGGGGGCATCGAATGAAACTCGGGATTGGCGTTGGATATTCAGGCGCAGACATGCGCTTGCCGATCGAGAAGGTCCTCCGCGCCGAAGAACTCGGCTACGACTCGGTTTGGACCGCCGAGGCATACGGGTCGGATGCGATCACGCCCCTCGCCTACATCGCGGCGCTCACGAAGCGCATCCGCCTCGGCACGGGAATCATGCAGCTCGCCGGACGCGCCCCCGCAATGTGCGCGATGCAAGTCGCGACGGTGGACGCCCTTGCCGGCGGCGGCCGGATGATCGCGGGCCTCGGCGTTTCCGGCCCCCAGATCGTCGAAGGCTGGTATGGCCAGCCCTGGGGCCGCCCGTATTACCGCCTCAAGGACTACGTCCAGATCATGAAGAAAGTCTTTGCGCGCGATGAGCCGGTCACGCACAACGGCAAGGAGTTCCAACTCCCTTACCACGGCCCCGGATCGATGGGAATCGGGAAGCCGCTCAAGTCCATCCTCCACATGAACCCAAACATCCCGGTGTGGCTCGGCAGCGGAACCGAGACGAACGTCCGGATGGCCGCCGAAGTGGCCGATGGCATCCTCCCGCTCGGATTCGTGCCGCAGACCGCCCCTATGTACCGGAAGTGGGTGGAAGAAGGCTTCGCGCGGGCCGGCAACGGCAAGGGATGGAAGGACTTCGAGATGCAGTCCAGCGTGACCGTCATCATCACCGACGACCTGCGCGAGGCTTTTCGCCAGATGAAGCCGCGGATCGCCCTCTACGTCGGCGGCATGGGCCACCAGGACAAGAACTTCCACAACGACATGATGGTCCGGCGCGGTTACGGCGATGCGGCGAAGACCATCCAGGAGATGTATCTCGCCCACCGCAAGGGCGAGGCGATGGAGGCCGTGCCGGACGAGTTCTGCGACGACGGCGCCCTCGTCGGGCCGCCCGCTCGCATTCGCGAACGCTTCAAAGCCTGGCAGGACAGCGGCCTCACCGGCATCACCGTTGCCGGCGACGACCGGGCGATCGAGCTGATGGCCGAAATCACCGGTGCGGCCAGGGGGAACCGGGGGTAGGGTGGGCGGCTGGTGGCGGGCTCGATCCATCCCGGAGGGAGTGCTCTGAAGCCGAGGCGCTCGCCTATGCGGAGCGGATCTCGGTCGACAACCGCTCACACATGCAGGAGCGCCAGGCGTTCGTCTACCGGGACTAGCCTTCCGGTGGTCCCGTCGCCCACGCTCACCCGGCCGATCCTGTCGGCCACCTGATCAGCAAGAGGTCCAGAAGGGCCAGCGTTGCAAGCAAAATCACCGTGCTCCCTCCGAACCAGAGCCACCGCGCCCTGGCCGTGGCACGCGTGGCGGTGAATAGCCAGAGCCAGCGAAACAGCCGCGCGTATTCGAGGGCGATCAACGCCACGAAGGCGATGACAGCGGCGCCGATGATGCGGTCCCGGTAGGCCTCGACCTTGAACGAGGCGAGCTTCTTCGCGGCCACGTTCTCGAGTTGGTGTCCGCCGGGGGCCCAGGGGTCCAGCCCGAGCACCGAGCCCGTCCCGAGCGCCCACTGTCCAACGTCGTCCGCCCAGGTCACCACAACGGCCGCAAAAACCGCCATGCTCGCCACCAGTGCCGCCATGTTCCGGGCCACCTTCACGCGCCGCGCCTGCATGCCACCGTGCACAGCGGCATGCAGCGCAGCTTCGATGGCCGCCAGGTTTTTCGGCCGCACGGCCGTGTCCTCGGGGATCAGCGGGCTGCCTGAAAGCGCTGCATCCGTGATGACATGGACGATGCGCGACATCGCCTCCGGGTGGTTGCCCCAGTAGCCGCCATGGTCGGCCCACGGGCTGTCGCTGTTCACCGTGCGGACGCTGACGAAGGGTGGCCGGGCACCTGGCGGAGACGAGTCCTCGACGGCGCCGGGAGGGCCCATCTCCGGGTCCCGCCCCAGCAATTCTTCGAGCATCCCCACCGGCGCGGGCCCCTGCGGAACCGGGTCGTAGCGGGAATAGATGTTCAGCCAGTTCACACCATCGAGGCCGCGTTCCCAAAGCGCACGGTCGGCCGCGGAGTCGTTCAAGCGGACGTTCCACGCCAGGTTCAGCCCACTCCCGGCAGTCACCAGGTTCACTCGCGCCGGCCGGGTGTAGGGCTTGGTCAGCGTCTCCGCCCGGAAGCGCCGGAAGTCGCTGCTGTTGAGCGCCGCCATCGAGACGACACAGCCGCCCGAGTGGGCGACGACCGTCACGGTCTCGAACCCGGTGAACTCGGCATCATCCTTCCGGCGTGTTCGCAGGCCACCGAGCGAGAGCATATTCCAGAGCCCTGCGTTCACCTCGTTCGCAGAGGCCGCCAGTGCGACCTGCCTTGTCGTCATCGCCTCCTGGTCTCCGAGGGTGAAGACGATGGCATGCATCGTCGCTTTTACCAGCCAGTTCGCGAGTGCCGGAAGTACGTAGCTCAAGGGCAGGACGAGGACCAGGTAGACGAGTCCGATCGCGAGCAGGCCAACCACCCCGGCCAACAAAAACAGGACCGTCAGGACCGCCCAAACGCATCCGTCCACCAGCGACTTGAGCCGGCCCGCGCCCGGCTGAAGCCAGATTCCCTGACCGGATTCGGGCCGCAACTGGTGCGTCGCGCGGTCGACCGGGCGGCCCGCACGCTCGGTCGGCCACTTCGCCAATCGGCCAGGAGCGAACGTCGCGAGCAGGCCGCGCGCGAGCTGTTGGACACAGGCGGCCCAGAACAAAGCGAGCCCTGCCAGGATCGCCCAGAGATAGACGCGCCCGGGCTGGCTCGGCTCGAACGTGCGCGTCCACCACGCCTCACGGATGTGCCACTCTTCGTCCGGGCGGGTTCCGTCCGGATTGGTGATATGGATCGTCGCCCAGCTCGTGTCTGTGCGGTCGCTGCGGTTCCGGGCGGTCAGCTCGACAGCGCCTTCGAGGCCAGGTACGTGCCGCAAGTAGGCGGCAAGCTGCTCCACAAACCCGCTGACGGGTGTGCCCTTCCTGTGCTCGCCGACTCCGTGGACGACGACAATACCGCGGTAGATCCTTGCCATGGCGGCCTCCCGGCAATGGATGTCCGGGAGCGTCACCCCGCCGGGCCCCCGTTGTCAAGATAACAACCGTGTGCAATGAGCGGCCGAAATCCGGTCAGCTGCGACCGAAGCGGACGCTGGCGATCTCCCAGGGACGGAGCGGGAATCGCCACGGACCGGCGGGCGTGAGCGTTTCGACATGTTCCTCCATCAGGTCGCAGAGGCCCGCACCGGGGCCTGCCCAGGGAACCGAGACGCTCGTTTCAGCCGGTTCGCCCGTGGCGTTGTAGACACGGATGACCGGTGCTCCGTCGACGTCGCTGCGCGTCATCGCCGTCGGTACGACGCCGGGCGTGATGGTCGCGAGCGGCACATCGAGGCCGAGCGAACCGTCGTGTTCGTTCGTCGCCCAGGCGAGCGGCGGGTAGGCGAAGCTGTGCGCCATCGCCTGGATGTTGGCCGAGCGCCAATCGCCGCGGTAGGTGGTCAGCGAGAACTCGAAGGTGTGGGTGCCCTGCATCTGGCTGTCTTCCGTCGAGATCGTCGGCCCTGCGCCGCCACGGCGGGAGACGAGGTCCGGGCGGGAGAGCCAGCCGACGCAGCGGAGGAGCGTGAGCGCGTAAGCCTGGCGGCCCTTCTTGTCGCGGACGACTTCGCCTTCCTGGAGGCCCTTGTTGAAGACGGCGACTCCGACGTCTTCGCCTTCGAATGCCGCGAACGTCTTCTGCGGGAAGGTGGTCGGCGGCTGTTCGGGGCTGGTGCCGTTCCACGGCGGCGGCGTGAGTGAGCGTTCGGCCACGTGGAACTGGTTTTCGGTGATGGCCGTTTCGGTGGCAAAGGGCAGGGGGAAGAGGACGCGCAGGCGGTGGTCTCGGGCGTTGTTTTCGATGGTGAGTTTGAAGTCGATGCGGGGGACGCCCTTGTACAGGGTGACTTCCATGATCGCGCCGACGACCGTGTCGCGCTTCTCGCGGCGGGCCGTGCGCTTCTTGTTCAGTCCGCCGGGAACTTCGAGGGCCGCGGCAAGCACAAGCGCCTGGTGGGTCTTGCCGTAGTCCGCGCTCACGACGGTCCATCCGCCGACGAGACCGTCCGGGAGGATGTCGGCGTTGTACTCGTCGCCGCGGTCCCCTTCCGAGACGAGAGCGGCGGCGTTCACGATTTCGACGTCGTGGTGCCAGTCGCGGATGAAGAGCTTGCCGCCCTTCTTGAGGGTGATTTCGTAGAACTCGTTCTGAAGGTCGGGAACCTGGTCCGCCGGCTGATTGGGGTCGTCCCCTTCGCCGCTGTCATGAGGGATGAGGACCTGGGCGCCCACGCAGTCGGTCGGCGGGAGCACCGCGACGATCTCGGCACGTCCGGACTTGCGGACCATGATTTCCGCAGTGTCCGCAAGGTCGTTGGCCGCAATCTGGCGCACTTCGTGGCGGACAACTTCCTCGTCTACGACGGTGAGGTCGGGGCCGACGGTCGTGGTGACCTTCAGGTGGCGGCCGTCGAGCTCCCACTCCATCGCCTCGATGTTGTGGTTGTCGTAGCGCTGCTCGCGCAGGAAGTCGAGGTGACGCATGGCCTGCCAGGGCGAGAGGTCCTTCTGGTGGACGAGGACCTCGCCCCGTTCCTCCCGCTCGACCGCAAACGGCACTCGCTGGCCGTCAGGCATCTCCAGCTCGGCGTTCCCCGTCCAGTCTTGCGGGACGTTCGCTCGCAGCACCGCCGTGGTGTTCGCAACGGGCCGGAACACCGCGAGCCCCCCGGGCGCGGGCACTGAGGTCCGCCCCGCGATGTGCCACATCGATTCCTTCGCGACCTGCCGGGCGAGCTGCTCGGCGCGGTCGTAGCGGGGGAACATCTCCTTGTGAGTCTGGTCGACGCTGCAGCCGCAGATGGAGTCGTGCGGCGAATTCTCCAGCAGCGTCCGCCAGGCGTGACGGAGGGCGGGGGTGCCGTCCGGGCCGTGGTGGAGGTAGTTCAGGAGCTCGAGCGGCTCGGCGTACTTCTCCAGCCAGCCCGAGACTTCGAAGTCGCGCTGCTTGATATTCATGCGCGCGGAAAGCACGCCAACGAGGACGTTCGAGCGGTCGGGTGAGCGCATCTCGCCGTGGTGGACGACTTCGTCGATGCCGGCGACGAACACAGCCGCTTCGTATTCGCCGAGCGTCGCGAGCTTGAAGTCGTAGCCCCGATCCTTCGCGGCGGCAAGGGCGGCGGGGACGTGCGGCTCCATGCGCGAATGGTCAGTGCCATTCATGAAGACGGCGGGGAGTCCCTCGGCGAGGTCCCGTTCCTGGCGGTGGACACGTTCGAGCAGGTCTTCCGGCTCCTTCGGAAGGCGCCAGCCGCTGCTGTAGCTGTTGCGCAGGTAGAGCACTGGCAGTCGCGTGCCGTCGGGGGCTTCCCACCAGAAACTCCAGCCGGGGATAGCGTCGGAAACGCCGCGCCACAGGCAGGCACTCGTGAGCCCGAGCTGCTTCATGAGCTGGGGCATCTGGGCGATGTGCCCGAACTGGTCGGCGCAGTGCCCGACGCGGAGCGAGCCGCCGAGGCGTTCCGCGAAGCGGATGCCCTTCTGAAAGCTGCGGATATGGGATTCGCCGCTGGGCAGGAACTCGTCGGGCTGCACCCACCAGGGCCCAATGACGATGCGGCCAGACTCGATCAGCGCCCGCAGGCGGCCTTCATTTTCCGGCCGAAGGTCCAGGTAGTCATCGATGACGATGGACTGGCCATCGAGGTTGAAGCAGCGGTACTCGGGATGCTGCTCCATGTGGTCCAGCAGCTCATCGATCATCTGCACGAGCCGCCAGCGGAAGAGCTCGTGCGGCTGGTACCACTCGCGGTCCCAGTGGCAGTGCGGTACGACGTAGACGGTTCGGGACACGCGGGCGCTCCATGTGTGACGTGAGCCGTGAGTTTATCCTGAGCCGGCAATGAAGCGAGATGCCAGCACCGTAGCCAGCGGAACCACACTCAAGTTCGATGTGTGCCTCGTCGGCGCCGGGCCCGCAGGCCTCGCTATCGCCGAGGTGCTCGCCGCCGATGGCTGGAAGGTCGGGCTGCTGGAAGCCGGAGGCGAGAAGCCGGAACCTGAGGTCCAGAAGTCGGCCGAGGCGGTTCGCCGCGGCCTGCCCTACTTCCGCCTGGACCGGGCGCGCACGCGGGCTATCGGCGGCTCTTCCTGGATGTGGCTGGACGAGGGCGCTCGTTGGCCGCTGGATGGCGGCCTCCGCAGCCGTCCCCTCGACCGGATCGACTTCGAGGAGCGTCCACACGTCCCCTTCAGCGGATGGCCCATCACCTACGAAGATCTCGAACCCTGGTTCAGGAAGGCCGAGGAGCGGATGGGCCTTGATTCGCTCGCCTACGGGGGCGCAGCGGACGGCGAACTGCCTTTCGATCGGTCAGTGGTCGAAACGTGCGTCTCGCAGTTTGCGGAACGCGACGTGTTTCGGCGCGACACGGCGGCGCTGCTTGCCCGCGAGAACGTCGATGTCCTTCTCCATGCGGCAGTGATCGGCGTCGAGTTGAATGCCGAGGGAACTGCCGCGACGCGCCTCCGGGTGGCGTCAGCATCGGGCTGGTTCCAGGTGGAGGCACGGCAGTTCGTGCTCGCCGGCGGGGGCATCGAAAACGCCCGGATCCTGCTCGCCTCCGAAGCTGGGCGTCCCGGCGGACCGGCGAATCCCTTTGACCAGCTTGGCCGCTACTTCATGGAGCACGTTCATGTGGACTCGGGCTTCTTCGTCCCGGCCCCGGGCGCCCGGGTCGAAGACCTACTCGCCCTGTACCGCCGGCACATGGCCGGGGAACACAAGCAGATTCGCACACTTCGCCTGACCGGCGAGGCGCAACAGCGCGAGGGCCTGCTCAACACCGTCACTGAATTCCTTCCCCGCAGGAAGCTGTTCACCTCGGCCGGGGTACGTTCGTTCGCCGAGCTGGCCTGGGGAATCGACGCGCGTTCGGCGCCCGAACACGTCGTCCGCCACTTCCTCAACATCGCGGCCCAACCGCATCGCGTCGCCGCCGCCGCATGGCTGAAGAAGCGCCGCGTCCACGAGGAGCAGCCTTCCGGGGCGACGCTGGTGATGACAGCCGAACAGGCTCCGAACCCCGCCAGCCGGATCACCCTCGGTCGCCGAGTCGACCGTTTCGGTGTGCCCGTGGCCCGGCTGGAGTGGCGGCTCACCCCGCTGGACGAACTCAGCATCCGGCGGACCCAGGACATCCTGGACGCCGAGTTCCGGGCGGCGGGCCTCGGTCAGATCAAACTGAAATGGGGAGAGACTCATCCGAATCCACGCATCCACGGGTGCTGGCACCACATCGGCACAACCCGGATGTCCAGCGACCCGCGGACCGGAGTCGTCGATGGCGATTGCTTCTTGCATGGGTTGTCCAACCTCTCGTTCGCGGGGAGTTCGGTGATGCCGACGGCGGGGGCGGTAACGGTGACACTCTCGATCACTGCGCTCGCCCTGCGCCTGGCGGGTGAAGTCGGGAGAAGGCTGGGATGAGCGACGGCTGAGCCTCTCCAGGCTCAGGGGATCGCCCTCGCTGCTGCCCTGCGGATGCGACGCTTTAGCCACCACAGTGCCGGGCGGCCGGCGACCAGGGCGGTCACGCGGTCGCGGGGCCACTGGCTCTCACGCAGGTCGTTCATGTGTCGATCAGCGACCTCAAGCACCTGCGCCGGATCCGCTCCGGCCTCGCGGCAGCCGCACGCCGCAACATCGACCGCAAGAGAGAGCATGCGAAGCGCTCCGCGGGGTCCACGGACCACGTAGGTAACCACGTTCGAAGCGATAGCGTGCACCCAGAGGCCGAGGTCAGTCACCATCGGCGGCTCCCGTTCGACCCGGCCATGCTGGTCCGGGAAGCCGGGGTCGAGAAGGCTGACGCCATTCCTCCGGACGGTGACGTTCTCGGGGTGGAAGTCGCCAAACGCACAGCCCAGCGCGGTGTGGTAGGCCTGCAGGGCGGCCACGATATCGGCTGCGAGGCCCGCGCGGGCCGACCGCCTGCGGAGGTAGACCGCCGGGCTGAGCCCGGGGATGTACTCCACAAGGCAGGCCGCGTCTGATGCGAATGCGCCGACGATGGCGGGAACGACCCCCGCGGGCGCGAGGGTGGCGGCTCGGCGCAGTGCCTCGATGTCATCGCGGAGCGAATGCCCGGTTCGGGCGACCTTGAGGACCAGGCGAGGAGTGCCAGGCTCGAGCGCGAGCAAGTAGGCATCGGCGGTGTTGCCGAACCAGTGGCGGAGGACGCGAAACGGGCGCCCTCCGAGTGCATCGCGAATCGCCCCCGCGAGGGACTCCGGCAACTCCAGGAGGATGGTCTCTCCCGGGATATCCACATGCCTGGGGCGCGCCATCGCTTTCGACATGGCGATAGAATGCCCGCGGAAAGACATCTGTGACACCGCGCCCCACGATCATGATGGTCGGCCCGCGACCCGCGGGCGGATGGATGAGCATCAAGAACTACACGGAAGCGACCGCCGCGACGGCAGGTACGTTCGCGGACGTCGAAACACGGGTGGCTTCGTGGTGGGCGCCGCGGCCAATCGAGACGTACCTGGACCGGCGACGCGGCCGGCAGCGCCTGCAGCTCGACGACGCGGACGACTTCGACATCGTTCACTTCGCGGACCTCGGCCTCGGCCACCTCGTGAACCAGGTCCGTGGCGCGCGGACCGTGGTTACCTGTCATGACCTGATGCCGTTCTTTGTTGACGGGTTCTACGCCGGAAGGCGAGATCGGCTGTTCGGGCGGGCCCTACTGCGCGCCCCGATGCGAGGCTCACTGAAAGGGGATCGGTTGTTGACAGTCTCGGAGTGTTCGGCCCGGGATATCTGCCGGCTGCTCGAAGTGGGGCGAGAACGGATCTCAGTCGTCGGGGTGCCGATTTCTCACACCTACGCACCGCGTCTGAACGCGGAAGCCGCTCTCCGGGCGGAGGGGATCGAACTGCCGTCCGGACCGAAGGTGATGAGCATCGGCGATTGCGCGCGATACAAGAACCTGGAGTTGCTGGTCCGTGCGATGGCGACCCCGGCCCTCTCCGGAGCGCACCTGGTCCGCGTCGGCGCGCGGCTCTCTTCGGGACTGGTGCGACTGGCCGAGACGCTGGGCGTGGCCGGGCGGGTCGTTGAGCTCGGTCCCGTCAGTCGGGAGGCCGTGGTCTGTCTCTATTCGGCCTGCGACGTGGTTGCACAACCGAGCAGCTACGAGGGTTTCGGGATGCCGGTCGCGGAAGCGATGGCCTGCGGGACGCCTGTTGTCTGCAGCGACCGCGGAGCTCTTCCGGAAGTGGCAGGGGGCGCTGCCATGGTCATCCCGCTCGACCCAGCGGCGCCGGGCAAGAACCCGGAGGTCGCGCGCGCCTTCGGCCATGCCCTGGAGCGTGCGATCGACGACGAGCTGTTCGCTGCAGAACTCCGGGAGAAGGGGCTTCGCCGGGCGGTGGCGTTCCGCCCTGAAACGCTCGCACCGCTGCTCGAGGCCGCGTACGCACTGGCGATGGGGAGGGCGGGCACCCCGGCGTTCGAGTCAGCCGCCGGCTGAGCGGGCTGGGCCCCGCACCAGCGCATCCAAGCCGGGTTGGCCGGCGCCGACCATCGCCGTATGGGTGGTCTCGCACGTATACTTCACGGACTGACCGCGAAGTCGGCTTCCTGGAGGTTCGAATGAAGAAGTTTCTGGGCGTTTTCGCCTTGATGGGAGCGTTCATCGGCGCGGTGATGTTCTGGCGAAAGCAACAGGACGACGACGAATTCCTCGACGAGGAACTCGAGTAGTCTCGCGTGCTCGCAAGGCCACACGCCGCACCGGTGTTAATTGCTAAGACCATCTAGCCATATCTCGCCCGTTGGGATCGGCGGCGGTACGATGTCCCTGTGCCAGTCGAGATAACGTACCTCGGTCGTAATTGCTTCCGGCTGAAAGGCCGCGACGGGATTGTGATCACCGATCCGTGCCCGCCAGAAAGCGGTTTCACCCTCGGCAAACAAACGGCTGAAGTGGTCACGATGAGCCGCCGGGTCGATCCCGGGTACTCGTGGAGTGAGGGAATCGGCGGCAATCCTGTCGTGCTCGATGCGCCGGGGGAGTACGAGATCGGTGGCATCCTCGTGACGGGCATCGCAACCAGGGCCATCGATGGCTCCCGCAACGTGGTCTTCATCAGCGAGATCGACGGCATCCGCGTCGGGCATCTCGGGCTCACGGCGACGGCCGCCATCGACGACCTGAAAGACGTCGATGTGCTCCTCCTCCCAGTTGGCGGTTCGAACGCCCTCGCCCCGAACCTGGCGGCGGACCTGATGACCAAGATCGAACCGCGAATCGCTATCCCGATGAATTACAAGGCGGGCGGCGAGACCCTGCCGCTGGAACCGCTCGAGAGCTTCCTCAAGGAAACCGGCAATCGCCCCGAGCCGCTGCCCAGGATCAGCGTCAGCCGTTCCGGCCTGCCGAGCGACCTGACCGTCATGATTCTCGAACCGAAATGATCGGGTCGCGGTGAACTGGCGAGGGCGGTAGAGTGCGCCGCACACCGAGCGGGACAATCAGACCCGGAGCACATCGTGGCCATTCAAGACCTCCCGGCGCCAATGACTGGCACAGTCAGGAACTCCTGGTCGGCGTAGGCGACCAGGTGAGCGTGGGTGACGAGTTGGTCATCATCGAATCGATGAAGATGGAGATCCCGGTTGAGAGCCCAGTGTCCGGCACTGTCGTGGAGTTCGTGGTGGAACCACCTGGCAAGGTCGAAGAAGGGGACTTGCTGCTTCGCCTGGAAGTGTGAGCGGACGCTCCGCCGCACCGGACCGTGGTGTGTTGCCGACGGCTTGGGGCAGGTTGACAGGGGATTCTAGAATCCGCATCTGGGCGGGAAAACTGGATTCACCGGGAGCCGCAAACCGATGGTCAATGAAGCAGAACGGAACCGCTGGAACGACGAAATAACCGTGGCCAACTGGCCCAAGCGCGAGCGCTTCACCGACATGGTGCTGCCTCGCGTACTCGCTGCGCTGCAACCCGCACCCGGAGAAGTCGTGCTGGACATCGGCGCGGGCGGTGGGAAGCTCAGCCTTGCCATCGGCCACCACGTGAGCCCGGGAGGCAAAGTCGTCGGCGCCGACATCTCCACAGGTATGGTGAAGCTGGCCACCGAGCGGAGCACAGAAGCGAAGGCGAAAAACGTACGCTTCCTCGTTTCGGACGTGCAGGTCGAAAGTGTCCCTGGTGGGCCGTTCGACGCGGCCAGCAGTCAGTTCGGCGTGATGTTCTTCGACGAGCCTGTGACCGCCTTCACCAATATCCGAAAGCAACTGAAGAAGGGTGGCCGTTTGGCGTTCGCCTGCTGGCAGAGCCCACAGAAGAACACCTGGTTCCCCGGACCTTCCCTCGCTGCGTTCGCGTCCACGCCACAAGCGCCAGCCCCCGGGAAGGCGCCGACCGGGCCGTTCGCGTTGGCCGATGCCCGCCGGACGCGCGGCATCCTCGAGCAGGCCGGCTTCGTCCACATCAAACGCGTGCCGAAGCGCCTCGCCCTCTGGGCGCCGACCGACGCGATCGCCGATCGATTCATGTTCGTGCTGATGGGGATTCCCCAGAGCAAAGAGGAGGAAGCAACAGCGGCCATGAACAGGCACTTCGACAAGTTCGAGCGGCGCGCGGACGGCTCCTGCAAGTTCGAGCTGAACTTCCAGTTGTTCACGGCGCGCAATCCGTAGCCGATTACCCTGGCGCGCTGACCGGCGGCACAGCGCCGGAACTGGCATCATATCGGCGTGAACATCCTGGTCCTCGGCGCGAGCGGCTACATCGGCAGCCATCTCGTCCCCCGGCTGGCGGCAGCGGGCCACGCCGTCCGCGCGGCGGCACGCCGGGCCGACGTGCTCGAAGCGCGTGGGTGGCAGGGCGTCGATTGCGTCTCAGCCGACGCCTTCGACCCGCCGACGCTGGATACGGCGCTCGCAGGGATCGACGTTGCGTACTACCTGGTCCATTCCATGGGCGGCGGTGGAGGTTTCGCCGAGCGGGACAAGCGAGCGGCGGAGAACTTCCGCGACGCGGCCGCGCGCGCCGGCGTCCGCCGCATCGTCTACCTGGGCGGCATTCGCCCGTCAGGGGAAGCCTCCATGCACCTCGCTTCGCGCCTGGAGACCGGCGACGTCCTCCGCGCCGGACCTGTGCCCGTCACGGAACTGCGGGCCGGCCTGATCGTCGGAGCCGGTTCAGTGGGCTTCGAAGTGATCCGCGACCTGGTGAACCACCTCCCGGTGATGGTCACGCCGCGCTGGGTCCAGAGCCGCACCCAGGCGATCGCCCTTGACGACCTGCTGGCCTACCTCCAGGGCGTACTGGATCAGCCGGAGACGGCCGGCGGCACTTACGACGTTTGCGGCCCGGACAACCTGGTCTACCGCGACCTCCTTGCCATCTACGCGAAGGTGGCGGGCCGCCCGTTTCGCCCTCTCAGGGTGCCCTTCCTGACTCCGCGCCTGTCCTCCCTCTGGTTGGGGCTCGTCACCAGCGTGCCAATCTCCGTTGCGAGACCTTTGGTCGATGGCCTCAAGACAGACCTCGTGGGAGATGACAACGCGATCCGCAAGTCCCTCCCGATCCCGCTCCACACCTACGAAGAGGCGATCCGCGCGGCTCTCGCTCGGGAGCGGGCCGAGCCGATCCCGGCGCGCTGGGCCGAAGGCGCCCTCGCGTTTCGCGGCTACAACCCGGACGTTTCCTTCTATTCGAAGGGAGAGAGTGCCGAGTTCGACACGGCGGCACCGGCCGCGGCAGTCTGGGATGTCGTGCGCGGCATCGGCGGGAAGAACGGCTACTACTACGCCGACACGCTCTGGTGGATCCGCGGCGCGTTCGACCGCCTCATCGGTGGGGTCGGCCTCCGGCGCGGGCGGCGCGACCCCAGGGACGTGCGCATCGGCGACGCTATCGATTTCTGGCGCGTCGTCGGCCTGGAGCTGGGGAGCCGGCTCACCCTGCTGGCGGAGATGAAGCTCCCCGGGGCGGCAGTCCTCGAATTCACCGTCATACCGCAAGAGAGCGGCGGTTCAACCCTGAAGATGGAAGCGCGGTTCCATCCCAGCGGCGTGTGGGGGCTGCTCTACTGGTATTCGCTTGTGCCGGCCCACAACTTCATCTTCCGGCGCATGCCAAGGAACATCGTGCGCGCGGCCGAACGAAACTTCCGGCGCGCGAATAGGACGCGAGCGTCCGCCTGAGCGCGGGCTGCCGGCACTCAACCAGCCAGGGCGGCGATTGCCGAGACGACGCACTCCAGCGGCGCGGCGGCGTCCAGTTCGAGCGTGGCAGTGCGGCGGAGAAGCGGCTCCACGTGAGTGATGTCATCGAGGATGCGGACTCGCTCGGCAGGGTCCTTGCCGAAGCCGTTCGTGGTGCGCGAGAGGAGCCGTTCGAGGATCACGGCGACTGGCGCGCTGAGCAGTACCACATGGTCGAAGCACGCGGCGAACTTCCCCTGGTTGGAAGCGCAGCCGCTGACGAAGAGGTCCCCTCGCGACGTTGAATCGAGCAAGAAGGCGATTCGGTCTTCCCGCCAGACCCACTCTGCTGCGCCGTCGACGTCCCGGTACTCAGACCAGTCCGGCGAATCGAGGTCGACAGCGTTGTACCCGCGGGCAGCGAGCTCACGGACGACTGTTGACTTGCCCGTCGCAGACATTCCGGTGATGAAGACCCGCGTCACGAGGGTAGTTTCCGGGGCGCCAACGCGGTAGGCGCTACTCAGTGCGCTTCGCGATAACCACGTCGCGTTCGAGGTAATGCCCCAGCCCGTTGGATTGAGTCACCTCGAACCGGCCCCGCACGTTATCAAAGTGATCCACTCTTCCCCTGGGGCGGTTGGGGCGCACCGATGAGTTCTCCCATCGGGATCGAATCAACTGGATAGCGCTGATAGAAGATCACTTCGTACGTGTAGGTCGGTCCGCCACTCATTGCGATGGTGATTCGGTCACCTGGTGCGAACTGGTCGAGTTTGCTAAATGGTCCCGCATGAAAATCGAAGTTCTTGTGCGCGGCGAATACCGCGTTCTGGCCGTAACCGGGCTTCGGGTAGATGTAATACCAACCGACACTCCCGATGGCGTCTTTCGGAGTGTCGAGTTGGTTGTTGGTTATCCCAATTTCCTCCACCGGGTGGTCGAGTCCGATGGAGCCCGCCCGAATCCGGCCGACAGCGCCGCCGAAAGCCGCTGTGGTAGGAGGGCACAAGTGGCGATGGCTGCGAACCCACCGGCGTGACCGTCGCCAACGCAGCGGGGCTTTGCCGTAAGTCGAATCCCGACGCGACAATCCCTTCTGCTCCGTCGCCGTGGGAACGGAAGGCCACGCCGAGCGTGAGCAACGCGAGGCCCGAAACAAATGAGAAGGCAGCCACGTAAGAGAGTGTTTGCATTTCCGGCTAGCCGACCTCGGCAGCAACAAACGACTCCTCGCATGGTGAGCCGACTTCATAACCCAGGCAACAACTCAAATGGCAGGATGCCCAGAAACCCGAGAGCCATGCGTCGTGGTGGAGGATGCCTAATGGGACCAGCACAGCTCTCACCGGGCGGGCACTCATAACCATCTCAACGCCATCGGTATTGTTTTCGCAGATTATGCACTTTATTGAGTGCGTGAATACACTTTTTACGTTTTCCGAGGCGTCTTGCTCCCCAAACGAAAAAACCGTTAAGGTGGCAGCTGTGGACGGGGATCTTCGTAACGCTGCCGAACGGATCATCCGCCGCTTCGGCGGCCAGAGCGCGCTTGCCGCGCTTCTCGGCAGGCGCCAGAGCACCGTCCAACACTGGGCAACTACCGGCCGCATCCCATCGCAGTGGCATGGGGCGCTGATGTCGCTGGCCCGCCAACGAGGTGTCATTTTGGAACCCAAAGATTTCGTCGCTACCGAACCCCGCCCGGTTAAGCCCGCCGCCGGCAAACTCGGTGTCCTCCTCGTCGGCCTCGGCGCCGTCGCTACCACGTTCATCGCCGGCGTCGAGAACACGCGCCGCGGCCTCGGCAAGCCCATCGGCTCCGTCACCCAGATGGGCACCATCCGGCTCGGCAAACGCACGGAGAACCGCTCTCCCCTGATCAAGGACTTCGTGCCTCTGGCGAACCTCGAAGACCTCGTCTTCGGCGCCTGGGACCCAATCGCCGATAACGCTTACGAGTCGGCGCTGAACGCCGGCGTGCTCGACAAGCACGAGCACCTCATCCCCATCAAGGACTTCCTCGAGACGATCAAGCCGATGCCGGCCGTCTTCGACCAGTACTACGTGAAGCGCCTCAACGGCACGAACGTGAAGACCGGCAAGACGAAGTTCGAACTGGCCGAGATGATCCGCAAGGACATCCGGGACTTCAAGGCCAGGAACAACTGCGATCGCCTCGTGATGGTCTGGGCCGCATCCACAGAGATCTTCCTCGAAGAATCCGCGGCCCACATGAACCTCGAAGCGTTCGAGGCTGCAATGGAAGGCAACGACCGCACGATCGCGCCGTCGATGCTCTACGGCTACGCGGCCCTCATGGAAGGCGTCCCCTTCGCCAACGGCGCCCCCAACCTCACGGTGGACATCCCCGCGCTGGTGAAGCTCGCCAACGACCGGGGTGTGCCGATCGGCGGCAAGGACTTCAAGACGGGCCAGACGCTCCTGAAGACCGTCATCTCACCGATGCTGAAGGCCCGCATGCTCGGCGTCGCCGGCTGGTACTCCACGAACATCCTGGGCAACCGCGACGGCGAAGTCCTCGATGACCCGGAGAGCTTCAAGACCAAGGAAGAATCGAAGCTCGGCGTGCTGGAGCACATCCTCCAGCCTGAGCTGTACCCCGACCTCTACGGCGAGATCTACCACAAGGTCCGCATCAACTACTACCCGCCCCGCGGCGACAACAAAGAGGGCTGGGACAACATCGACATCTTCGGGTGGCTCGGCTACCCGATGCAGATCAAGGTCGACTTCCTCTGCCGCGACTCGATCCTGGCGGCGCCGCTCGTCCTGGATCTCGCGCTGTTCTTCGACCTGGCCAGTCGCGCCGGGATGAAGGGCATCCAGGAGTGGCTCTCGTTCTACTTCAAAAGCCCACAGGCGGCCCCCGGGCTCAACCCCGAGCACGACCTCTTCATCCAGCAGACGAAGCTGAAGAACACGCTTCGCTACATGATGGGCGAAGAGCAGATCACGCACCTCGGGATCGAGTACTACGAGGAATAGACGCTTGGAGGATGGCCCACAGTGAACCGTGGGCCATCCTCTCCATGCCGGGGTGATCGCATGCACGCCGAACTGAGCGGGAAGGCGGCGAGCGCCGGGCGAGACAGGCGAGGCCCTGCTCGATCGCCGATGGCCCGCGCGCTCCCCGGCAACCCGCTTCTCTTGTCAACTCTTGGCTGCCACGCCAGCGAGATCTGTCACCAATGCTGCTTGACATTAATAACTTGATAGTTATACAGTCACGCTTATGGCCGAGCTCGTCCCTCCTCAGCTCCTCGAACACGTCGCCGAACGCTTCCGTGTCCTCGGCGACGCCACCCGCCTGGGTATCCTCCGGGCCCTCCTCGAAAATGGCGACCTGAACGTCGGCGAGATCGTCGCCCGACTCGAAACGACGCAGGCGAACGTCAGCAAGCACCTCGGTGTCCTCCTCCGCGCCGGCATCGTCAGCCGCCGAGCGGTGGGCACAACTGCCTACTACGCCATCGCGGACCCCTCGCTGGGGCGGCTCTGCGACATCGTCTGTGACCGTTTGCGCGAGCAAAACGCCGAGGAGGCGCGCATCTTCGCCGCCACCTAACCGCCTGGTCACCGCTTCCGCATCGCCATAACACAACTACATGACCATGGAGTCACAGGAAATGCACAACCCACCACTCGCCTCGCTCGGCTCCTGGGCCCACGCAAACCGCCTGGCAGTCATCGCCACCTGGGCCGTCTTCGCGATTGGTCTTGGCTTCTTCGCGCCGAAGCTGGAGCACGCACTCTCCGGCGCCATGTGGGAAGTCAACGGAAGCGACTCGCTCGCTGCCCGGGAAGTCATCGACCGCGAGTTCGGCGGGCTCTCCTCACAATCAGCGGCGGTCGTCGTCTGGAGCGATTCGCTCCCGGCGGATGACCCCGCCTTCCAGCAACGCATCTCCGAGGCAACGGCGGCAATCGCCGAGGAGCCGGCCTTCGGTCCCGTCGTGGCCCAGCCCGGCCCGGATGGTAAGACGGTGATGCTCCAGGCCGGAGCGCTCGTCGATCCAACTGAGGCCGTCCGCGCCGCCGAGCGGCTCAACGAGTCGATCGGTGAACTGGGAGATGACCGGATCAGTGTCGTACTCACCGGCTCGCCGGCCTTCTGGGGCGACTTCAACGCCGTCAACAAGGACGGCATGATGAAGGCCGAACTGCTCACCTGGCCGGTGACGGCTGTGATCCTGGTCATCGCCTTCGGGACGCTGGCCGCCGCCGGACTTCCGTTGCTACTCGCCGGTGCGGGGCTCGTCTCCGCGATGGGCGTGCTCTATGGCATCACCCAGTTCACCGACCTCAGCATCTGGACCTTGAACTTCGCGATGATGTTCTCAATCGCGCTCGGCATCGACTACGCGCTCTTCATCGTCACGCGCTACCGGGGAGCTCTCCACGCAACTCCCAACGACCCCGGCGGAGCAGCGGGCGTGGCCATGGACACCGCAGGCAAGGCGGTGCTCTTCAGCGGGCTGACCGTCCTCATCAGTCTTTCGGCGGTCCTCCTGGTGCCCATCCCGGCGTTCCGCTCGATGGCCGCGGGGATGATGCTGGCGGTCGCTTTCGTCCTGTTAGCCGCGATGACCCTCCTGCCAGCCCTCCTCGGCAGCTGGATCAACCGGCTCGCACTCCCCTGGCATAGCGCTGGGGAACACCGCAGCCCCGCATGGGAACGGTTCGCCTCACGCATCCAACCGCGGGCGCTTCTCTACGCGATCGGCGTCACAGCCGGCCTCCTGGTCCTCTCGGCGCCGCTCCTGAACCTCGAGACGGGCATGCCGGGCATCAACGTACTGCCGGAATCCAAGCAGGCTCGCCAGGGGTACGAACAGCTTGCAACGAGCTTCGGGCCTGGCGGCCCGGGCCCGATTCAAGTCGTCGTCCCCGCCGCTGCCGATGCGAACGCCATCGCCGCCATCATTTCCGGGACGCCTGGCATCGCCATGGCATTCCCGCCGCAGCTGGGCGCCGAGGGATCGAGTCTCATCCAGGCGATCGCCACCACTGATCCATCGAGCAAAGAGTCCATTGCCCTCATCGGCACGCTCCGGGATGCACTCCCCTCCAGCGTCCTGGTTGGCGGCCCCGTGGCCGAGAACCACGACCTGGACCAAACCCTCCGGACAAGGGCGCCGCTGGTGATCGGCGTCGTCCTCCTCCTCGGTTTCCTGCTCCTGCTCTTCGCGCTCCAGGCCGTCTTCATCGCGGCCGCAGGGGTGGTCTTCAACCTCCTCTCAGTGGGCGCCGCCTTCGGCGTGGGTGCACTCGCGTTCCAGCATGGCTGGCTCGCCGGGCCGATGAACTTCGAAAGCCAGGGGTACCTCACCTCGTGGGCGCCGCTCTTCTTCTTCACCCTCGTGTTCGCCATCTCGATGGACTACACGGTCTTCCTGCTCGCCTCCGCTCGTGAACACTACGAACACTCCCACGACGGCGCCGAAGCCGTCCGCGGTTCCATCGCCCACACCGGCCGGCCAATCGTGGCCGCGGCAGCCGTGATGATCGCGGTGTTCTACACCTTCGCCATCGCCGGGCCGCTCCCAATGAAGGAGATGGGCATCATCCTCGGAACCGCTGTCCTCATCGATGCCTTCCTGGTCCGCCTGGTGCTCGTCCCGGCCGTGCTCTACCTGGCCGGCGACAAAGCCTGGTGGCTACCCCGCTGGGCCGACCGAATGCTCCCGGACGTGCGTTTCGCGCACTAAGCCGGCAACCCCACGACCAAGCCGCTCCCTCCGGGGAGAGGCGCCACGACAACCGCAAAGGAAGCAACCCAGTGACTGAAACAACGACTCTTGAAGGCAACGCATTCTCCCGGTTCATGGCCTCGGGATGGGGCCGCCTGATCCGCGCCGGGATGGGCGTAACCATCATCCTCTGCGGGCTCTTCGCTATCGGCGGCGGCATCGGTCTGGCCGTAGCGGCCTTCGGGCTCCTGCCGATCGCTTCGGGCGTCTTCAACCTCTGCCCCATCGCCCCCGCCTGGGGTGGCCACTTCTTCGGCGCACGGTATTGCCCGTCGCGCCGGGCGAAGTAGGTCCGCCCGGCCCACTCCTCGCGTCCGGCCGGGCACTCCTGCCCCGGCCCGGGCGGCCTACCATGTTCCCAAGGGAGTCATTTTGATGGAACCAGTGCTCTGTTACCGACTCAACTCTCCGCTCACTGAGGCCGAAGCAACGGTTCGCGCGGCTCTCCAGAAGGAAGGTTTCGGCATCCTCACCGAAGTCGATGTGACTGCCGTGCTCCGCGCCAAACTGGGGGTCGAGACGAAGCCGTACAAGATCCTCGGGGCGTGCAATCCCGCGATCGCGCACCGGGCGATGGAGGCAGACCCGAGGGTTGGGGCCTTCCTGCCCTGCGGCCTCGCGCTCTACGAGGACGCCGAGGGCCACACGACGGTTTGCCTCCAGAACCCGGACCTCATTTCCGCTACGTTCCACACGCACGGGCTCGAAGAAGCGGGAAACGAAGCCCGCGAACGCCTGGACTCGGCCCTCCGCAGCGTCGCGAAGCCGGTTTAGTCTGGGGGGCTCGCCTGCCGCTCCCGTTTCGCCAGCCACTCGCCCCAAAGGGCGTCCCGTTTTCGGGCGCCCTTTTTGTATCCCCACTGGGCGAACAGGAACGGCCCGAAGAACTGGGCGAGAAAATAGCCGCCGAGCAAGAGTTCCGCGAACGCAAGCGCCGGGTGGCCCAGGAACCCCGGACCCCACATCACCATCAGGATGAAGACCGCCGAAGCAACGATGAGGCCGGTGAACGCGCCAGTGTGGACCCAACGCGCTTCAGTGGAGGCCTTCGCCTTGTACGCGTGGAGCACTTCCTGCGGGATCGCGTTGACCGTGGGGCACTTTGCCGTCTTGGTCGCACAGAACGGGCATGCTTCGTCTTCGTTCCGGAGGCGGGCGTAGCAGAAGCCGCAGAACCGTCCGGCCGCCGGAACCCGGTGGGCGAGCCGTTCCTCCATCTTCTCCTGGAGTCGATCGAGGTACGGATACGGAGTCTCGTAACCGGCGATGCCCTTAAGTTCCGGGGGCGAGCTGGCGCCGGTGGTTTCGGACATCGCCTGCCAGTGTATCGCGTGGGTCCGAACGGGCGCGGCCTCAAGAATCGGAAACGTACCGCTCCGCGAAGTCGGCCTCGTTCAGGCGCGCCCCGTGGCGGCGCTCGCTCACCTGCAACTCCATTAACGTGAGCTGAGCGAGGCCCTTGCGCGTGTCGCTGGCGACCCTCGCCTTGTCCTGGCGCTTCAATCGGTACTTGAACAGCCAGTAGGTGAACGCCTTCCAGTCGGCGAACGAGACATCGTGGTGGAGCAACTTGCCAGTGTCTTCGTAGTGGGCGGCAAAGAGATCATCACGGTTGAGCCCATAGACCCGCTGGAACATTGTCTCGTCGACCCGAAGGTCGGCGCCCCAGGCGCGGGAGCGGCCTTCTTTGTGGATCTCCTCTTCGACCGAAAGCTGCAGAGCTTCCTCGACGAGGACACCGTAAAGGAAGTTCAAATGCGCGCTGTGCTTCACTTTGCCCAGGCGCGCCGCGAACTCGTGATCATCGATGTCGAGGGGCCAGCGGTTCTCCCAGAGCAGGGCGTCGCGCTCACCCTGTGGTACGAGGTCCGGGACCTCGTCGATCAGCCGTTCGGCAAGGAGCAGCCAGTCGAAAGCCTCGCCGCGTATGAGATAGGTGAACGTGCGGGAGCCGATCTGTTCATCTGGCGTGCGCCACCGGGCAACGGCGTCGAGCAATGCCTCGAACCAGTGATCGCCGTCGAGGATCGCCTGGCGCATCCGGAAGACGACTTCGTCTGGCGCCGGGAGCATCGGCTCGGCGTCGATTTCGGCTTCGAACAGCGGCGGTGGTTCGGTTTGAGCACCCACGTGATTGCCCATGGTAGCAAACTCGGCCGGAGCCTCCAGAGGGCAACGACCGGCAGTCCAAGACGATTATCGTCAAGCTTTCGAGATACGTTTACACAGCCGTTACACCCTCTCAGGGGTTCCCCTGATAGGCACTCGCCGGCGCAGGCTCGACGATCGATTTGCGCCTCGAAAGCCCTATTCGTGGAGGAAGCTCGGATGCGTGTCGTATGTGCGTGGTGTGGTGATGTGACAGTGGATGGGACCGGCCCGGTTTCGCACGGGATCTGTCCCGGATGCTCCTTCACGGTCGAGCGCGCCTACCATCACTCGCTCCTCAACAAGAAGCAGCGTGCCCACCGAATGGCGCGCCCGCGCAGGGCTTCCACTCTGCCGTTCCCGGGCTTTCTCGCTCCCGGGGCATCCCGGTAGCCCAAACTTGTCTACGGTTCCCGGCGGGCGCGGAACAACGGGCCGCAAGGCAGGTCGCGCAGGTGGACATCGCCCAGTGCCCTGACGAACATCCACGACAGGACGACGACCACCCCGCCCATAACCATATCGAAGAAGTAGTGGTTGCCGGTCACGGTGACGGCCCACCACATCACCACGGACATCGTCGCCGCTGCTCCGCGCGTCCAGGGGCTGGACGCGTTCGTCCAGACGGCCATAGACGACAGCAAGATCCACCCGAAGTGAAAGCTCGGGAGCGCGGCATAGTCGTTCACGAACGGGCCCGGCTGGAAGTAATTCACGTCGCTCGTCGCTCCGTGGACGGTATCGATGAAGCCGAAATCGTAACCGTAGCTCTCCATGAGCCTCGGTGGCGCCGCCGGCCAAACCCAGTAGGTGACGATCCCGACCATGGCCGAGACCAGCAGCACATTGCGGACGAAGCGGAACCGGATAGGGTCCTTGAGCACGAGCCAGACAGCAATGACAAACATCACCGGATAGTGCCCCCAGGCGTAGACCAGGTTGGCGACGTCCATGGCCAGGGGGAATCGCATGAAAGCCGCCTGCCAGCGGACCTCCTGGAAGACGCCAAGCTGCTCTTCGAAACGGATCAGCGTGAGACTGCGCCCGACCGAACTTTCTACATCGTCCGGGCGGATACCGCGGAGGAAGAAGTACACGACCATGATCGCCGTCGTCAGCCCGACTTCGACCGCAGCGACCCGGAGCCTCGGTGCGGTCCCACGGGAATCTGCCTGCCGCCTGCGTGCCACTAACGCCACGTTCGTTCGCTTTCATGCCCGAGCGCTCGCCGGGCAGGTGGATGACGCTTCGCCATCACCCTAGCAACGAGGCGATCCGTCGGCAAGATCCAATTTCGCCGCTGGAGCGGCCCGACTCGGTGCCTGGACCGCCGTGCGCTGACCGCCCCTCGCCGCGGCGCCGGCATCGAGCCGATTGTATGAACGATGTAGGAAACCCGCGGTCTCGCGCACGTTGCCTGCAAATGCGCAATACTGGCAAGGAGTGAGGTTTCATCAAGCATGAACGGCACAGAAGACCGCGAAGAGCCGATCCAGGTTTCGCTGCCCAGGCGCGAAGGCGATCCGGTGTCGATGCCTCGCTGCAAGCGCTGCAACCTCCTCTACACGGTGAACAAGTCCACAAGCGCCCTGAAGTTGACCTACTGCAGCTTCCTCTGCGAACTCGGTGACCTCGGCTTCAGCATGCAGGGACTCGAGCAGATGGAGCGAGCCGCGAAGGCTGCACCCGTGACTGAAGGCGAGCCTGCTCCCGACCAGGAACCGGAGCTCACCGGCACAGCAGCGATCATCTAGTCCCGCAGTCCGCGAACTCAGTTACAGCCCGGCACCCGCCGGGCTGTTTTTGCGTTCGGATCGGCGCTAGTCGAAATCGAAGTCCTGGGCTTCTTCGATGGCGATGTCGCCGGCATCATCGACCGCGGCGCTGTGAAGTCCGAGCGTGCCGCCATCGAGGAGCAGGCGGTCGGCTGGGAGGAGCGTACTGGCACCCTCGTCATCGAATTCGAAGAACGCCCCCGGATGGGGGCAGGCGGGGCACCCGTGGGCGCAATCCCGGCTGAGGTCCGGCGCGGCGAGTTCGCTGGGGGAAGACCGGGAAAAGAAGCGGCGCATTCGAGGCTCCTGGCGGCAGGTTCAGCGCTTTCGAAGGAGACGGCCGTGCACCCGGTAGAGGTGATGCAGGCGCGGCGTGTCTCGCAAGCGCCACTCAAGATCATCGATCCGCCGGAGCGTTTCAAGCCCCTCCCGGGCGAACACCCGGTCCCAGCCGGCTCCGGTCGTCGCCAGCCAACGCTTCGGCGGGGTCGTCCCACCGTTCCAGGAGTCGGGCGAGGCGAACAGGACCTGGCCGCCGGGCTTGAGCAGCGCGACGGCCTGGCGAAGCGCAACGGCCGGGAATGGCACCGCGTCGAGGACGTTCACGAGGGTCACGAGGTCGAAGCTGCCGGGCCCGAACGGGGGATCGAGGACGTTGGCCGCGGCAAAGGCGAGGCGCGACGCCGGCAGGCCCGGCCGAACGCGCATGGGCGAGGCAGCGAACCTGCCAGCGTCGATGCGCACGGGGGCCTCGAACTCCACTCCCTCGGCGGCACGCTCCGCCCAGCGGAGCAGGTGGGCATCGAGGTCGATGCCTGCAACGGTCGCCGGCGCGCGCCGCGCTATCTCGAAGGCGAGATTCCCGGCGCCGCAACCGAGGTCGGCGACAGCGGCGGCTGGCCCCAAGTCCGGGAGAAGGGCTTCGCAGAGTTCGCCGTAGAACGGTTCTTCGCCATCCGCGCTCAGCGCACGCAGGAAGATGGCGGCGCGGGCGAGCGGCCCGAAGGCCGGGGACGCGGGCGCGACGGCAGCGAGCATCGGCTGCAAGCCTCCCGGCGGCGGGAGCGGCCCGGGCGCATCGGACTCCGCAAGGCGTTCGCGAACGCTCTGCGCGACGACGGCGGGGATGCCGGGTGTCAGCCACGCGTGCCGGGCGCCGCAGGCCGGGTTCGCGCAAAGGAGGTCTGGCCCCAGCCGCCACGACTGACCCTCGCGCCGGCAGCAGGGGCAGACCAGCGGCGGCCCCGGCCAACCCGTGGGCGACCCTGGATCACTCACCGACGCGGAGGACGACTTTGCCGAAGTTCTGGTTTGCCGCCATGTACTCCTGGGCTGCTGCCGCATCGGCAAGCGGGTAGACCCGGTCGACGACGACCTTGATCCGGCCGCTGGCAATGTGGGGCAGGACACTCTTCTCGAACGCGCGCGTCGCCATACCCTTCTCCTCGATCGGCCGGGCCCGGAGAGTGGTGCCCCTCACCGATGCACGCTTCTGGAGCAGAACGCCGATGTTCGCGTTGGTGGAGTTCCCCCCCATGAGACCGACCAGGATCATCCGGCCCTTCTGCGCGAGCGCTTTCATGTTCCGGTCCCAGTAGTCGGCGCCTATCACGTCGAGGATGACGTCGACACCGCGTCCTCCGGTCGCCTTGAGGACCTCTTCGGCGAAGTCCTGCTCGCGGTAGTTGACGCCAGCATCGAGGCCGAGCGCGGCGGCCCGGACGAGCTTGTCGGCGCTCCCGGCCGTCCCGATGACCAGGGAGGCGCCCAGGACCTTCGCGATCTGGACCGCGGCCACCCCGACGCCCGAACCGGCGGCATGGATGAGCACGCGTTCTCCCGCCACCAGCCCGCACTGCAGCAGCGCATCGTGGGCGGTGATGTAGACCTCCGGGGTGGCGCCCGCCTCCTCCCAGGAAAGGTTTGTGGGCGCCTTCATAGCGAGCCGGTAGTGGGTGACCACCTGCTCGGCGTAGCCGCCGCCCGCCAGCAAGCCCATCACCCGGTCACCAGGCACGAAGCCTTCGACTCGCGCGCCGATCGCCAGGACTTCCCCGGCATACTCCATGCCGGGGATATCGTGGGCAGGTTTCGGCCCGGGCTGCGGATACCCGCCCATGCGCTGCAGGATGTCCGCGCGGTTCAGCGCCGTCGCCCGGACGCGGACGAGCAGGTCGTCCGGGCCTGGGACCGGATCGGGCACGTCCTGGAGCTGCAGGACCTCGGGGCCACCGGGCCGGGTTATCACTACTGCTTTCATTCGTCGTGGTCCTTCGCCTCTCGTGTGTGAGCCAGATCATGCCCCAACGACCCTCGATTGTGACACCCTGTCGCGGGCCGAAACGCGACGGCGGGACACGGCCGAGCGTGCGAGAATGTCCGCCAGCGCGACCGGTCCCCGGCCCGCCTGGAGGATCAGAGTGAGCGAAGCGGTCCCATCCGGACGAAACCCGCTTCGGCGCACCTTCGGTATCGCCACCGAATGGTCGACCTACGCGGCGCTCCTCTATCTCCTCCTCGGGCTGCCGATCGGTATCGCCTCGTGGACGGCGCTCGTCACGCTTCTCGCGGTCGGTGGTGGCCTGGCCGTCACCGTCGTCGGTATTCCCCTGCTCCTCCTCACGATGTACGCCTGGTGCTTCGCCGCCGATGCGGAGCGGTTACTTTCGAACACCCTTCTCGGCACCCGGATTCGGCCCTTGCCATTCGGAAACGAACACGGGACCCGCTGGCGCTGGCCCCGCCTGAAGGCGCGACTGCGCAACGCGCACACGTGGCGTGCCCTGGTCTTCCTCCTGGTCGTGCGCTTTCCCCTTGGGATCGCCGGCTTTGCCGTGCTTTCCAGTACGGCGCTGTTCGCGCTTCGCCTCGTGTTCGAGCCGCTCGCCGTCGCCCTGGGTGTCCACGAACAGGTCTTTGGCTGGACCATCGATACCGGGCCTGAAGCGATTCTCGCTGCCGGTTGTGGGGTGCTCTTGCTCGTCCCCTCGCTCTACGTGGTGCGGGTCACCGCCTGGGCGACCGGGCTGGTCAACACCTTCCTCCTCCAGTCGCCGGAGACCAGCACTCCCCAACCTCAGGGCGAAGCCCTCGACCGCGCGCTCACGGCGGCCGTGCGCTGGCCCGGCACATTCGCCCGCCGCACCGGAGATGCCGCCCGTCGAGAGCGCTCTCTGCAGGTGCGGATCTGGGCATTTCATATGGCCCTCTACGGGGCGGTAATGGCAGTCCTCGCCCTCATCGATGCAGCCTTCAGCAACGGCCAGTGGTGGGTCGTCTGGCCGGCCTGGGGATGGGGCATCGCCCTCGCCCTCCACACCGGCTACCTGCTGGGCGGCCACCTCGGTGGGCACGCCTTCGCCTTCGTTGTGACAAACATCGGGCTGTTCGTGATCGATGTGCGCTTCGCCGAAAGCACGTGGTTCTTCTGGCCGCTCGTTGCCTGGGCGATCGCCGTCGCGGCGCATGCCTACGCCTACTTCGTCTTCGCTCCGGTCGAAGCGGAACCGCGCCTGGAGGCGTTCGTTACGGACCCGCCTCTGTCCGCCGCCTCGCGCGCAACCGGCTCCCGCACGCTGGAAGGCGACCCCGACAATGAGTCCCCCACTCCCTACGGCAGGTAGGCGCCGGCCGCGCGGAGCTTGCCGCGCAACGACTCGACATCGAGCCCCTGGTGGGCCACGCCATGCTGCAGCGCAAGGGCGGCCCCCAGCCCTGCCGCTTCGCCCGTCGCGAAGCACGACGGGATCTCCTTCGTCGCGTGGTGCGCCCTGTGGTCGGCCGAGATGCAACGCCCCGCAACGGCAAGGTTCGTCGTCCCCTGGGGGATGAGCGAGGCCCAGGGGATCTCGTACGTCGAGCCGTACTTCGTCCAGTTCCCCGTAATGGCTACTGCATCCGGGCGCGGCTGATCCATCTCCTCCCGCGTAAGCATGTGCTTGCCAACCAGCCGGCGCGTCTCGGTGATACCCAGAGTGGCAGCGAAGCCTGCCAGGTAGGCGCGCTCGAACCCCGGCGCCTTTCCTCGCAGCCGATCTACTTCGGCCCGTACAAGCCGCCTGCATTCGACTTCGGCGTACGTCAGGTCGTCCGGGTTGGCGGCATCGATGTCGTGTTCAATGCGCTCGGCGGCGCCCCACGGATGGAGATAGCCGTGCTCGCCAGTGGTCTTGTAGTACCCGGGCCGCAGCTTGGAAGTCTCCGCCGCATCCTCATCGACGTTGGCCGTCCGGAACCAGAGCCACGGATGCACCCGCTCCGATTCGACCGGCTCACCGGCGAGGACGGCGATGTCGGCGTCACCCGTGCAGTCGATAACAGCGCTGCAGGCGATCGCTTCCCGTCCGGCCTTCGATTCGAAGACGACGTGGGTGATACGGTCCCCGTCTTTCACAACCCCGGTCGCCCAACGATGAAACCGCAGGTCCACACCCGCCTCCGTGACCATCAGGTCGGCTTCGCACTTGAACTCCTCCGGGTCGTAGGCAACCGAGTAGCGGACGACATGGGGGCCGCTGCCCCAGACGAGTCCAAGCCGCTGGTACTTCTCCACGAGCACTGCATCCGGCGAGCCCCACTCCTCTTTCGGGGGAAAGAGGCATGCTTTCCGCGCCGAGAGCCGGTCCACCATCTCCTGGCAGAGCCCGGCGATGACCTGCTTGCCCCGGCCGTCGTCGAGCGTCAGGAGCAGGATGATGAGGCCGTTCGTCGCCAGGCCCCCGAGGGAACCGTAGCGCTCAACGAGCATCGCCCGTGCCCCGGCGCGGGACGCCGCTACAGCCGCAGCCAATCCGGCCGAGCCGCCGCCAATGACCAGGATGTCGGTCTCGGCGATGACTGGCGTTCGGCGTTCGGGTTCGGTGATGAAGGTGCGCATGGCGCGATTCTAAGAGGGCCCGGGCAGCTCCGGGCGAGTGCGGTAGAGTTCGCTGGCAAATTCGACCGGAGGAAGACCCCATGCCCGAAGAGCCGCTGCCCACCGAAGAACAGGTCCGAGGCTATCTCGAAGCCTGCAGCAACTGGGGCCGCTGGGGCCCGGACGACAGCGCGGGGACGGTGAACCATGTCACGCCCGAGAAGCGCCGGGAGGCCGCCGCCCTGGTGAAGACGGGACGCGCCGTCTCGATCTCGTATCCCCTGAACACCGTCGGTGGACCGGGGAACTGGAACCCCGCCCAGCACTTCGTTCGATCGCTGCCGGACTTCTCGGTCGACTACATCGGGCTCCTCTTCCACGGCTATGCGACGACCCATGTTGATGCGCTCTGCCACATCTTCTGGGAAGGGAAGATGTACAACGGCAAGCCCGCGACGGATGTCACACCCCTCGGCGCCCGCTCGGGTTCAGTCGATGCATGGAAGACCGGGATCACCACCCGTGGTGTCCTCATCGACATCCCGCGCTTCCGCGGGGAACCGTACGTCACGCTGGAACGGCCAGTGCGTGCCTGGGAAATCGAGGACGCAGCGCTCGCCCAGGGCACGCCTCTCCGGCCGGGAGATGCGGTCCTTGTCTATTCAGGGCGGCCGGCGTACTTCGCCGCGAACCCGGCGGCGGTCCCTGGCGTCGCGCCCTCGCCCGGGCTCCACGCCGACACGGCCCCCTACCTCAAGGGAAAGGATGCCGCCATCCTCGGGTGGGACCAGATGGACGCCGCACCCTCGGGCTACCGGATATTCCCCGGGCTCTCAGTTCACGTCCTGACGATCGTTTTCATGGGGATGCCACTGCTCGACAACGCCTTCCTCGAGCCGCTCGCCCAGGCCTGCGAGGAAGAAGGCCGATGGGAGTTCCTCTTGACCATCAACCCGCTGCATGTCCGGGGAGGGACCGGGTCGCCGGTAAACCCGGTGGCCATCTTCTGACCTGGTCACTCGCAGGCGGGGATGCGGCGGGTTAGCATCGTCCCTACGGGTGAATGGAGGGGACGATGCGAAACCGGGCACTCGCAGGCTCCGCCGGGGGCGTCGCCGGCGCCGCAGTCGGCCTGCCGGCGTTCTACCTCGCCCGCCGCCTGCGCTATGAAGGCTTCGATCCGGGAAAGGACCGCAAGCCTCCCCCTCTGGACCTCCAGGTGACTGCCGTGAGCGACGAGACCGTGACGCTCCGCCGAGCCACGCGGACGCCCGACCTCGCCGCCAGCGAACCCGGCCATTTCCTCCTCCAGGGAGCCCGCGGCTGGGGCTATGCCGGCCGCGTGATCGATTCGAACGGGCTCATCGCGATCCGCGAATTCCGTCACGGCGGCGGGGACCTCCGAGCAGGCGACTACCTTCGGCTCGATAGCTTCGCCCACCCATCTGACCCCCGCGAGGCGCTCGGGCTCGCCTTCGAGCATGTGCGCGTCAATTCCCCGCTCGGCAGTTTTCCCGCCTGGTACATCCCGGGTTCGTCCAGCACCTGGGCGATCATGACCCACGGCAAGGGCGCCGATCGCCGCGAGGCCTTACGCATGATCCCGGCCCTGGCGGAGTCTGGCCTCCACTGCCTGGCTATCACGTACCGAAACGACCTCGGTGTCCCGGCTTCGCCGAACGGACTGTACAGCTACGGCCGTGACGAGTGGGAGGAACTCGATGGGGCTGTCGCTTTCGCCCGCGCCCGCGGTGCCTCCGATATCGTCCTCGCCGGCTACAGCATGGGTGGGGCGATCACCCTCAGCTTCATGGCAAAGTCCGCGAACTCGCCTGCTGTTTCAGCCCTCATTCTTGATGCACCGATGTCGAATCTCGCCCCAACGGTCGAGCATGGCGCTCGGCGGGCAGGCCTGCCCATCTGGTTCCTCGGAATCTCCAACCGTCTCGCGGCACTCCGCTACGGGTTCAACTGGACGGATTTCGACTACCTGAAGACACTTCCGAACTTGCAGGTCCCGGTCCTCCTCTTCCATGGCGACGCCGACGCGACGGTCCCGGTCGAGTTGAGCGACGCATTCGCTGCGCGGCGACCGGACCTGGTCCGCTACGTGCGAGTCCCCGGGACGGGCCACGTGCGGGCCTGGAATACCGACCCGGCCGGATATGAACTCGCCGTGCGCGAGTTCGTCCGGACCAGGCGCTCAGTGCGCACTTGACGGTGATTCCTTACCGACCGTAACAGCTGTTTCAGAGACCATATCGCCTGATGCGAAACTGGATTATCCCGACACTGGTCGCCGCGGGCATCTTCCTGGCCTCATGCGACGACACTGAGCCTGACCTCGCTGAGCCATCACCAACGCTCGCTCCTGACTCCACAGCAACGAGCACCGGCGCCAACCCGTCGCCCGTGTCCGTTGCCAGCCAACGGTTCGCCACCGGCTACAACCGCCCCGTGTTCATCGCCAATGCCGCCGACGGGAGCAACCGGCTCTTTGTCGTTGAAAAGTCCGGCATCATCCGCATCCTCAAGGAAGGCCAACAACTCGCCACGCCGTTCCTGGATATCTCTGCGATCGTCCGTTCGAGCAGCAACGAGCAGGGCCTTCTTGGGCTCGCGTTCCACCCGGAGTACGAGAAGAACGGTCGGTTTTTCGTCGCCTACACCGCCCGAAGCGGCGAGAACGCCATCGCCGAGTACCGGACCGTCCCGCCTGGCAGCGACACGGCGGACCCGGATTCCGGCAACCTCCTGATCGCCGTCTCCGATCCTTACCCCAACCACAACGGGGGGATGCTCGCCTTCGGACCGGATGGCTACCTGTACATGTCGATGGGCGACGGCGGGAGCGCCGGCGACCCCAATGGGAACGGGCAGAACATCAATGCCATGCTCGGCAAGATCCTCCGGATCGACATCAATGGCGGAGGCGACTACACAATCCCTCCCGGCAATCCCTTCGCTGCCCACCCAACGGCCAGGAAGGAGATCTGGGCCTACGGCCTGCGCAACCCATGGCGCTTCTCGTTCGACCGGAAGACGGGCGACCTCTGGATCGCGGACGTCGGACAGGGGAAGTGGGAAGAAGTCGACTTCCAGGCCGCTGGCGCCGAGGGTGGCCTGAACTACGGCTGGAACATCATGGAGGGGGACCACTGCTACCAGCCTGCCGCCGGATGCGCTGAAACGGGGCTCACGAAGCCCGTCTTCGAGTACGACCACGGCCGCGGCTGCTCGATCACCGGGGGTTACGTCTACCGCGGCACCGCGATCCCGTCGCTCGCCGGACGCTACCTGTTCACCGACTACTGCAGTGCCACCCTCTGGGCGCTCAGCCGCGGGGCCGATGGCAAGATCACTTCCAGCGAACTCGGAAAACTCCCCGGTGGCGTGACAACGTTCGGCGAAGACGAAGCCGGGGAGCTGTACTTTGCCGTCGATAGCGAAGGCACCATCTATCGGCTCATCGCGAAGTAGCGCTCCGGACCCAGCCGTTCAGATATCGGCTTCGACCAGAGGCTCTTCCGGCGCGCTCGGTAGCGGCGGCAGCTCGCGTGGGCTGCGGATGCCGAAGTGCTCGAGGAAACGCATCGTCGTCCGGTATAGCTTCGGGCGGCCGGGACCCTCAGCTGTGCCCGTGTTCTCGATCAGACCGCGTTGTTCGAGGATCGCAACAAGCCGGTCGCTGTTCACGCCCCGGATGGCCTCGATTTCGCCACGGGTGCAGGGCTGCTTGTAGGCCACGATCGTCAGCGTTTCAAGGGCCGCCCGCGTGAGCCGCTGCCCCGGCCCGGTGCCGAGCATATTCTCCACGTACCGGGCGTAGGCCGGAGCCGCGCCGAGTTGGTATTTCTGGCCGTCTTCCAGGAGCCGAAGGCCGCGCGCCTCGTAGTCCGCGCTCAGCTGGTTCAGCGCTTTGCGAGCGGCCCCATCGCTCACCCCCGCGGCGCGGGCTAACGCGGTAAGCGGCTGCGGCTCTTCGGCGACAAAGAGGAGCGCCTCCATCACCCACGGCAGTTCGCCCGGCGGGGGCGCGGATATTGCGTCAGCTTCGGTCATGCCTTCGGCGATTCCTCATCATTCGGGGATACGAAACGCGGCGCCTCGGGCGGCCGGGCAGCCTCGTCCGTGGCCGGCGCCTCCGACTGGCTGGCGGGCGCGTGCTGGGGGCGGAGGTCCGGGGCCGGCGTGCGCGGCCGCTTCACCGGGACCGGACGGGCGGCCATTTCGTCGTAGCTGATGCGGATCACTGGCCGGCGAACGGCAGTCACACCCACCTGGTCGCGCAGGGTCTCTTCTACCGTCGCGCCGATCAGCTTTGTCACATGGGCGATGCTGGCACTCGGTTCTATCTGGACATCGAGGAAAGTGTCGACCGCGCCACCCGCGAGGGAGACCCGCGGTTTCGCGGTCTGGATCTCCGGGAGCGATTCGAGCTCGTCTTTCAAGAGCGACTCTACTGCTGCCGAAGTCACCTCGACGGTCCCTCCGTCGGTCTGGCGGATGCGAAGCGCTCCCCGCGACGGCCGACGGCGGGGCCAGATCGCGATCAATAGCGTGATCAGGGCAAACAGCCCGATACCAGCGATGATCCCGGTGAGGACCCACTTCTCGGCGTTATCCGCTTCGATGAACGCCTGGATGTTGAGGTCCTCCACATCCAGGTCGAGTTGCTGGTCCTGGTTCCACGCCAGCGCACCGATGCCGCCGAGAGCGGCGAGCAGCACGAGACTGTAGAAAACGAGAAGGATGCGCCGAAGTGCGTTCACACGGCCTCCCCGGGGATACTTCCCCGAACCCCGTCATGGTACACCCCGCCCAGTCGCACGGGCGCAATCCGGTTGGTGCGGCCCGCCGCCGCGTACACGGGGATGTAGTTGTCCGTGTAGCCAAACGCCAGCGCCGGCTCCTTCGCGAAGACCCGCTCCGATTCCCATAGCACCGGCCGGATCAAGCCTTCGCATTCCCGCCGAAATGCCGCGGCGAGCTCGCCGTTGAGTTCGAGGAGGCGCCGCATCCGTTCCTTCTTCGTCTCCGGCGGAAGATGGCCTGGCATGAGAGCAGCGCTCGTGCGGCTGCGCTGCGAATAGGGAAAGCAATGCATCTGCGCGAACCGGGCTTCCCTGCACAGGTCGATCGTGGCACCGAAGTCCGCCGCTGATTCACCAGGGAAACCGGCGATCACATCCGTCGTTACTGCCGCAGCCGGCACGGCCGCCCTGATCCGGTCGACCGCCAGGAGGAACTCGCGTGCGGTGTAACGCCGCCTCATCGCGGCCAGCGTGAGCTCGCTCCCAGATTGCAGGGCGAGATGGAAGTGCGGCATGAGCCGCGGGTCGCCCCACAGCGCAAGCAGCTCCGGTGTCATGTCCTGGGGTTGAAGCGAACTGAAACGCAGGCGCGCGACTTCCGTGCGTTCGAGGATCCCGGAGATCAGGTGGTGTGGCTTCATGGGGATGAGCAGGTCGCGACCCCAGGCGCCGAGTTGCGTCCCCGTTACGACGACTTCCCACGCGCCCGCATCAACGGCTTGCTGGACTTCGGCAGCGACTCGGTCGATGGTGCGCGATTCCTCCCTGCCACGGGTGCGCGGGACAATGCAGAAGCTGCACACATCGTTGCAACCCTCCTGTGCTTTCACGAAGGCACGGGCGGGGCCCCTGATCGGGGTTCGAAGCTCTCTCCCCGGTGCAGTTGGAGCCTTCGCATAGGGCAACAGGAACTCGATGAGTGCCACCTTATCGCTGTCGCGCGTGCCCGCCACGTAGTCGACGCCGAGAGACCGGATGGCCTGGGCGCCGGCCGCTTGCGCGAAGCAGCCCGTGACGGTTACGGCGGCGTGCGGCGCAAGCCGACGCACCGAACGGATGAGCTTGCGGGACTTCGCATCGGCAACGTGCGTCACCGAGCAAGTGTTGATGACGAACGCATCCGCTTCGCAGACCGAGTCGACGACATCGAAACCGACCTGGTGCAGCGACCTGGCGATCTCCTCGCTGTCGGCGGTGTTGAGCTTGCACCCGAGGGTGATAACAGCTGCGAGAGGGCGGGGCATCGGCCACAGCGTATCGCGATCCGTGACGCGGGACACACTCGCCGGTGCTTCGAAAGAGCGCCGATTGTGGTAGGGTTAGGGCAATCACATTTCGGTTTGGGAGTGTCTCTGTTTGGCAAAGAAAGAAGCGATTGAAGTCGAGGGTATCGTGACGCAGCCTCTACCGGATGCCCAGTTCCGGGTTGAGCTCGCGAACGGCCACGTGGTTCTCGCGCATATCAGCGGAAAGATCCGCAAGAACTACATCAAGATCCTCACCGGCGACCGGGTTCTTGTCGAACTCTCGCCATACGACCTGACCAAGGGCCGGATCACCTACCGGTTCAAGTAGGCGCAGGCTGCCCCTTCAGGCGCCGCGCACGGAGGGTAGAACAATGACTGATGACCTGAGCCGCGTGTTGCGAGAAGCCGAAGAAGCCGCAAGAGGCCGTGGCATTGACCTCGCCCAGGCCCTCGCCGACCGCGTCGGCCTCAAGGCGGGTGCGCACGCCGTTTTCGGCCAGCCGGTCGAGCGCGAAGGCATCACCGTGATCCCTGTCGCGAAGGTGCGCTGGGGCTTCGGCGGGGGCGGCGGCCGCGGGATCGAAGAGGGCAACGAGTCTGGCGAAATCGGTGAAGGCTCCGGTGGTGGCGGCGGCGTGATGGCCTCGCCCCTGGGCTTCATTCAGATCAGTGATGGCCGCGCCGAATTCAAGCGGACGCACGACCCTGCCTCCGCTGTCCCGGTCATCATCGCCAGCGGAATCACCGCGTGGCTCTGCTTGAGGGCGCTGAAACGCATCATCCGGGGCTAGCACCAGAGCCCGTCCATCCAACGCAAGAAGAGCACGAGAGGCCTCCCGATGGGGGGCCTCTCGTGCGTTGGTGAACTCACGAATGGGGAGAATCCCTGAGAATCCGCGGCGAGGACCAGCTACTGGCAATCGGAAGCCCTCGCCCGGGAAATGGCGATGCCGCCGCGGCGTTGGGGGCGCCGTGGCGGCATCGCGAGAGGGGTGCGCGGCCCGGAACGGGCTACCCGCGCCTGCGAATTGCGAACGCGCTGAGCGCGATGGATCCAACCGCAAATCCGCCCATCACCGCTATGTCCTTCGTCAGCGATGTGTTCGGCAGGTCGGTGATCGTCGCCCGTACGGCGTCCGCGGCATAGGTCGGTGGTGCGGCCTTCGCCGTCTGCTGCAGCAACTCGGGCAGCTGTGACGAAGGGAGGATCACGGGCGAAAAGAAGAGGACGTAGAAGATAATGAGTTGTGTGGCGGCGTTCGTCGCCTGCTGGTGAGGGATATAGACGGCCATTGCGACCCCTACTCCCGCCAACGAGAACACCGCCAGTACCATCACCACGAGAAACATCGGGTCGTAAGAGAGCGAGAACCCATAGTGCCACGCGCCGAAAGCGAGCGAGAAGGCGACACCAGGCAACGCCATCACGGCCACCACCGTCACCAGCGAGAGGAGATAAGCCTCGCGGCTGATTGGCAACGTGAGGAAGTACTCCATCCGCCCCTGTGCCCGCGCCTGGGAGAGGTTCTGCGGCAGCATTACCAGGCCGACCGTGACGAAGGCCTGCGTCGCCGTGCCGGTTACCAGGTACATCGCCGTCACTTCGGAAACGTCCGGGATCAGGTAACCCATGCCCAGCACGAGCCCAAGGGAGAGTGCGAGCTGGAGGATAGCGACGAACCAGAGCTCGTCGCGCATGGAGCGGAGCTGCACCGAAAGCAGATCGACATACTGGCGGATCGGAGTCACGAGGCAGCCTCCAATTCCCGCGGGGGCGCGACGACCGCGGCATAAATGTCATCGAGCGTCGGCGGCCCGATCCGAAAGTCCGCGAGCAGGCCAGCCTCTCGGGCCGCGCTGAGCCAGGCGCTGACGGCGGAGAGGTCGCGCTGTTCGAACAGGTATCGTCCGGGCGCCATCGACTCGGCGATGAGTGCCGGATGGAGCGAAACATCTCCCCGAAACGCCGTCTCCAGCCGCAGCTTGTCTGTCACCAGCGACCGCAGCGAACCCGGCGTCCCCTCCCGCACGATCTTGCCCCCATCGATGATCGCCAGCCGATCGATGAACCTTTCGGCCTCGGCCAGGTTGTGCGTCACAAGAAGCACGGTCGCACCTTGCTCACCGAGTTCGCCCATGGAGTTCCAGAGCAACTGGCGGCGGATCGGGTCAACGTCGTTCGTTGGCTCATCGAGCACGAGCAGGCGCGCCGGAGCCGCGATTGCCGCAGCGAATCCTGCCAGTCGCCGTACCCCGCCGGATGCCGCGTGCATCGATGTGGAAGCGAACTGGCCGAGGTCCAGTTGCCCGATCAGTTCATCCCGGCGGACCCGCGCGCTACGGGGGTCCATCCCTCGCAGCCGGGCTGAGAACTCGATCAGTTCTCCCACGCGAAGTGTCAGCAAGTCGAACTGACCCTGAGGCAGGAAGCCCACGTTCTTGCGCGCGAAGCCCGGGTCTGCGACGACATCCCGACCGGCGAGGGTGATCGTCCCCGCAGTCGGCCGGAGGACGCCGAGGACCTGGCGGACGAGTGTCGTTTTCCCGGCGCCGTTCGGTCCCAGGAGCCCGTAGATCTCCCCCGGGTGGAGCGAAAAGCTGATCCCATCGTTGGCGACCGTACCGGTGCGGTAACGCTTGACAAGATCGGAAACGGAAAGCACCGGCGGCGCACCAGTGTTGAGCACCACCGGGCTAAACCCGCACCGGCGCAGTGCGCCGAAGGAGGTCTTCGAAGGCGTAAAGCGCGTCTTCGAGCTTGTAAAGCCCGGGCTCCGCGGCCTGGATAACCTTCAGCCCCGCGACTGTGGCCGAACCCAGGAGGGCGACCGCTTCGAGGCTCAGGTCGTCAGCAATTTCGCGGTATCCCGTCGCGACGAGCAGACCGCCGGCGAAGCTTTCGACCGTCTCAGAGAAGGAGGATGCCTTCTGTGGGTCGAAGGGCCCGGGACCGCGAGCGCCAACAGCTTCGAGGCCTCTCTGGATGAGGGCGCCAAGCGGAGATTGCGAGCGTGGGGTCATGAGGGTCCCTCCTGAGTGATGGGATACTAACACAACGTTTAAGAAAATCAATATGTGTCTTGATTTTCCAAATCTTCGACTGAACCACCGTCGAATCGAGGCGAGAGTACGACGTGGGCAGACCCTTCGCCCGGACGGCCGCCAGGCCCGCCGCCGCAGTCGTCCCAACCTCACAAGAGGAGCTAAGGTTGCGGCGTGACGACAACAGTCCGCGGCTCGGTCGCCGAAGTCTCGTGGTATTTCCTCCGCCTGGGAGTGATCGCGTTCGGCGGTCCGGCTGCCCACATCGCGATCATGCGGCGCGAACTCGCTCGTGAACGGCACTGGACAACGGACCAGGAACTCGTCGACATGCTCGGCGTAACGAACCTGATCCCGGGCCCGAACTCGACCGAGATGGCCATGCACCTGGGGCGACGCGCGCAGGGTGGCGCGGCCTCTGGGCGGCCGGCTTCTGTTTCATCCTGCCCGCGACGGCGCTGACCATCGCCCTCGCCTGGGCATACGTGCGCTACGGCGCCACTCCGGCCGGAGCGGGCATCATCCTGGGGGTCCAACCCTTCATGCTGGCCATCATCGCGCAGGCGGTCTGGGGGCTTAGACCGGCGGCCCTCAAGGGCGTCGAAACCTTCGTCCTGGTGTTCGTCGTTGCATTCGCCGCAGCGGCAGGCGTTGGCGAAGTGCCTCTGATCTTCGGCGCCGGTTTCGCCATGCTCGCCATGCACACCGCCGTGCGCCTCCTCACGGCCCAGAGCCGGAAGAACCTGCAGCCGCTCCCGAATCCACGAAAAGGCGGGAAGAAGGGGCCATTCCGGCGGAACTTCGCCGTCGCCCCGGTGGCGCTGGCGGCAAGCGGGACACCCGGCGTTTCGGCGTGGGAGCTTTTCCTCGTCTTTCTCAAGATCGGCGCCCTCCTTTATGGCAGCGGTTACGTGCTCCTCTCCTTCATGCAGACAGAGTTCGTCGACCACCGTGGCTGGCTGACGCAGGCCCAACTCGTCGACGCGATCTCCGCCGGGCAGTTCCCCCGGACCGGTGTTCAGCACGGCGGCTTCGCCGGCTACGTGATCGACGGCTGGCGCGGCGCCGTCGTGGCGACGCTCGGCATCTTCCTTCCCTCCTTCGTGTTCGTCACCGCAACTCACCCGCTGGTCCCGCGGCTACGCCGCTCTCCCTGGGCGGCGCCCTTCCTCGATGGCGTCAACGCGGCGGCCCTGGCGCTCATGGCCGTCGTCACGCTGCGCCTCGCGTTCGAAGTCCTGGACGGGTGGTATACAGGGCTCTTCGCAGCCGCCGTCGCCGTCCTCCTCCGCCTCAACCCGAACAGTGCATGGCTGGTGATCGCCGGCGTTGGCGCAGGACTGCTTCATGCCGTCTTTGCCTGAGCGTGACACTGGCACTTTTAGGTTTTTGATACTTGGTGCACAATCCCTCGCCGGAGGAATGTGACCACACATGGCTAAAGTGAATGTCCTTGTCGGCACGCGGAAAGGCGTGTTCTCGCTAACCAGTGACCAGGCCCGCGACAAGTGGGCTATTGCCGGCCCGTTCGTCGGCGGACTCGATGTGAACCACGCCGTTATGGACCCTCGCACCGGCGCCATCTTCGCAACAGCGAACGACCCGTGGTTCGGGCCCACCATCCGTTTCTCCCGGGACATGGGAGAAACCTGGACCGATGCGAAAGCCAGCCCGCGCTTCGCGGGCGACCCCAAACCGGCACCAGGTGACTCCACACCCTGGTTCTTCCAGGAGTCGGTCATCATGGAACGTTGCTGGCACATCCAGCCCGGGCGCGCTTCGGAGCCCAACGTGATGTACTGCGGCGTCGGCCCGGCAGCCTCTTCCGCTCCGAAGACAACGGCGATACCTGGGTCGAGAACATGGCCCTCAGCGCCCATCCCACGAGGGAACGATGGAACCCGGGCGCCGGCGGACTGATCCTCCACTCCGTCGTCCTCGACCCGAAGGACAAGTCCCGGATGTGGACCGCCATCTCAGCAGGCGGCGTCTTCCGCACAGAAGACGCCGGAGCCAGCTGGCAGGCGGTGAATGACAACCTACGCGACCCCGGCGCCGCCTTCGACCCGAACCTTCCCCTCTACCCGGAAGCCGGCCAGTGCGTCCACCAGATCGCCCACGCCGCGGGCGACAACGACCGGCTCTACCTCCAGAGCCACGCCGGCACCTACCGCAGCGACGATGGCGGCAGCCACTGGACCGAAATAACCGCCGGACTGCCGTCGGACTTCGGGATGTCCATGGCGGCCCATCCGCACAACCCCGATACCGCCTACGTCGTCCCGCTCCAGGGCGGCGAACTGCGCTGCCCGCCCGAGTTCAAGCTGCGGGTCTTCCGCACGAGTGACGCCGGCGCCACCTGGCAGCCCATGACCGCCGGACTCCCCAGGAGCAGGCCTTCATGGGCGTCTACCGGGACTCACTCTGCACCGACACGCTCCCAAGCGCGGGCCTCTACATGGGCACCAACACCGGGCAGCTCTGGGTCAGCGCCAACGACGGCGACAGTTGGAAGCTCGTGACCCAGAATCTGCCGCCCATCTGCTCGGTCGAAGCGGCCGTCCTCGATTAGTCGCAAGTCAAGGCATGAACACAGCGGTGTAGCGCGCGGTATAGTCCGCGCGCTACACCCTCGCCGACGGAGTGCCCATGTCATCGATCGACTTCATGAAGCAGACCCTGGACTTCATCCACCGGGGGTTCAAGGGCGCGCCCGATGGCCTCACGGACGCGCAGCTCCACTTCGTCCCTGACGGACAGTCCCACTCGATTGCCTGGTGCATGTGGCACGGCGTCCGCATCGAGGACCTTTTCTTCCAGCAGCTCTTCCAGGGCAAACCGGCCGAATGGGACACCGGTGGCTGGGCAGCGAAGACCGGCCTCCCCGAAAAGGGCTTCGGCACGGGCCAATCCAACGACGACGCGCGAGCCATTCACATCGCCTCGCTTGATGCCTTCCGAAGCTACCAGGAGAAGGTCGCCGAACTCTCCACCGCCTTCCTCGATTCCATAAGCGAAGCGGACCTCGCCTCCCGCCAGGTCCAGATGCGCGACAAGACCGAAACGCTCGGCGAATCCATCAACCTGCACCTGGTCATTCACCTGAATGGCCACCGCGGCGAGGTCAACCTTCTTCGCGGCATGCAGGGCTTCGACCCCGTCCTCCTGAACCAGGGCGGCTGAGCCTATCCCCGCAGGAGCCTCGCAACTTCCTCGACCACATGGAAGTACCGTGTCGTCCCCTCACTCCTGACCTGCTTCGAAAGCCAGCCGTTGATATCCAGCCCCTGCGGCCGCTCCAACGGCGCGGCCGTGAGGATCTCTCGTTGTTGCACCGCGACGACGTGGAACTGCCGGTTCGCCCCCGCAACCACATCCGGAGGCAACGTCTCCCGGAACAGCGTCACATACCTTGAGTGTGTCTCGGCCGGAAACGCGGCGAACGGGTTGCCGGCGATGGTGGCTTCGAGGTGCTCCAGCGAACGCACAACGGCCGGCGCGTTCCTCAGCCCGCGTTGCACCAGCGCATCCTCGATGGCCGTGGCGGCATCTTCGGCGGCGAGCCCGGATTCGAACAGGACGTTCCCGGTCTGGAGATAGGTCGAGACATCGGCAAGGCCGGCCTCAGCGCAGAGAGCGCGCAGTTCGGCCATCGTGATCCGGTTGTGTTTCCCAACGTTGATGGCGCGGAGGAACGCGGCGTAGCGCATCCGCGGAAGTCTAGCGCAGCGGGGCCGACGGCCGCGTGCCGGCGCTGGGTGTGAACGGGTGGAGGGGGAGGACAGGGTGTGGTGGCTCGCTTCCTCGAGACGACCACACCCTGTCCCCACAGCAGGGGTGAGAGCGCCGATGGCTGGGACGCGGGGCCTCTACCCCACGCCGCGGCGCCCTGCATCGATCAGGTGGCGAGGTTTATCACCCGGTCTACGGTGTTGAACGAGGCAAGGATGCGGTTCCCCTCTTCCAGGCACTCGGCGACAAACAGCGCCTCCTCGGCATCGGCGACCACGATGACCTCATCGCGCATTGGCGAAAGACCGACTGAATACCGCACGTTGTTCCCCAACGCGAGCGCGAGCCGGAGGTCAGACGCCGTCTCTTCCGAATCGACGATGTAGTAGTTGATTGCCAGCGGTAGCTGCGTATTCGGGCCAAGGCGGACGACGGACACCTCGGACGGTTCGTTCGCTGCGGCTTCAGGACGAGATCGTCCCGTCGTCGCGACAAGCAGTATGCCGGCCACGACGAGGCCGGCGAGCACCGACCCTTCGGCAACCGCGGCAATTTGCCATGCGCGCCTTTGCCATGGATGGACTTCGTTTGGGTGGTCGGCCATCAGAAACCTCGGCAGCGGCGTGAGCGCTGGTCTCCCGAGAGTGTTTCCGAGCCCATTGGGGCCGGCATCGCCGGTTTCGTGGGTTGGAACTGTGTATTTCGGCGCGGAGATACACGGAATCGTGGATCTCTTCGCTTGCGGTGGGCGCCCATAATGGCGCTCATCCTCTATGGCGATTGAACGAACTTCCGGCGCGCGAGGCGAAGCTTCCCTGGACTTGCGGGGCCTGACGGCACGCGAGCGAGAAGTGCTGACACTCATCGGCGCGGGCCGGACGAACCGACAGATCGCCGAGCGACTGACCATCAGCCTTCCAACGGCCGAACGGCATGTCCACAACATCCTGACCAAACTGGGCGTCTCGAACCGGACGGAGGCTGCAGCGAGGGCGCGCCTCACTTTGAGGGTGGATGCGGCCAGTCAGCTCGAAGACGGGGAGGAACACGCCGGCTCGCTTCGCGAGGGTTCGCCGTTCCCGGGCCTCCGCGCCTACACCGCCGACGATGCGGACGTTTACTTCGGGCGCCAGGAGGCGATCGCCCGGGCGCTCGACCGCGTCGCGTCATCGGGCACCGCCACGATCGTCGGCTCCTCCGGGAGCGGGAAGTCTTCCCTCATCCGCGCCGGGCTGTTTCCCGCACTGCGCGCAGGCGCCATCCCCGGAAGCGAAAAGTGGCAGTACATCGTGATGTCTCCCGGGGCCGACCCCCTCGCCGAGCTCGCATCGCGGCTAGCTGCGATCGAGCATGTCTCCGCAATCGCCATCCTCAACGACCTGGAAGCGGACCCTCGAGCCCTGGACCTCGCGGGCCGCTACGCCGGCCGCGGCGAGGACGACGACTCTCTCCGCCTCGTCCTGGCAGTCGACCAGATGGAAGAACTCTTCACGATGTGCCACGACCGTGGCCAACAGCGCCAATTTGCCGCGCTGCTGGCCCATGCGATGGCAGCGGACCCCCAGCGTGTGATCCCCGTGTTCGCGGTGCGGGCCGACCTTTACGGCGAACTCGGCAGCCTCCCAGGCATCGCGCAGATGCTCGAACGGGGGCACATGTTGCTGGGCCCGCCCGCTCCGGCCGACCTGCGCGATGCTATCGAAGGTCCGGTCCGGGCCGCGGGGTTGGCAATCGAGCCGGAGCTGACCGAACGCATCCTCACCGACCTCGGCGACGCGCCCGGTGCACTTCCGTTGCTCTCGCACGCGCTCCACGAAACGTGGAAGATCCGCGCCGGGCGGACGCTCGCACTCGCAGGTTACCTCCGCTCGGGAGGCATCCGCGGCGCTATCGCGCAAACTGCAGAGCGCGTGTTTGCAGAGCTACAGCCCGGCGAGCGGGCCGCCTGTCAGGAGTTGATGCTTCGCCTCACGGTCCTCGGTGAGGGGGCGGAACCGACACGTCGCCGGGTCGCATTCATCGAGCTCTCTTCGCCCTCGGAGGGGCGAGCCGACCCGTACCAACTGGCACAGAAGTTCGCAGAGGCCCGCCTGCTGACGATGTCGGCGGACTCGGTGGAAGTCGCCCATGAAGCACTCATCCGCGAGTGGCCTCGCCTCCGCGAATGGCTGGAAGAGGGCCGCGAAAGCCATCGCATCCTCCGCCACCTCACGCAGTCGGCGGAATCGTGGGACCGGCTGGGACGAGACCGGGACGAGTTGTACCGGGGAGCGCGGCTCGCGGCGGCGTCAGAATGGGCGCAACGTGCCGGCGCCGGTTTGAGCACACAAGAACGCGAGTTCCTCGGCGCCTCATTGAAGGCACAGGACGAGGAGCGCCTGCGAGACGCCACCCGGTTCCGGCGGCTGCGCCTGCTGGCTTCAGGGCTCGCGGGGCTCGTCGTGATTGCCGCGCTGGTCAGCGGCATCGCCCTCTGGCAATGGAACCGTGCGAACGACCACCGTGCGCGCGCCGAAGCGGCTTCGGTCGACGCGAACGCGCAGCGCGACGCCGCCCAAGCGTCTGCCCTCGAAGCGACTCTGGCCCGGTTGGAGACCGAGATCCCGCTCCTCCTCGAACCCGACCGCAGCCTGGCTTTCTTGCTCGCGCGGCAGGCCTACGACCTCGCCCCGGGACCGCGAACCAGTAGCCTTATGAACCGCGTCCTTGGCGACGATCCCCGGTGGCTCGGCGCCATCCACCCAAGCGAATCGCTGGTCGCCCTGTACTTTCCCAGTCTCGATGGAAAGTACGTCGCCCTCTCGACGCAGTCCGGATTGCTGGAACTGCGTGATCCATCGACGCACGCGGTGGTCTCCAGCGTGCGCAGCTTCCCCGGCCTGACCACGAACACCGCGCTCTGGTTCCCTTCCAGTGGGCTCGTTCCCCATGCCGCGAAAGCGCCCGCCGGCGAAACGGGCGTAAACATCTACACGGTGCCCGAGCTGGAACTCGTGAGGACCATCTCCTGGGACAAGGATACTGAACAACTCGGCGGGTTCGGGACAGGGCACCCGGAGGTGGCGATCCTCCGGAAGGCAGCCTCACATCGGTTGCTGCCAAAGCCTACGCCTTGTGGATGCGGCCTCGGGGCGGAACGCAGAGTCACGCTTCCGGCCCTGCAGTTCACGCCGAACTTCTACTTCGACGCCACCGGCACGCACGTCGCCGATCTCGTGGCTGGGCCGGATGCGGGAAAGATCGCGCTGCTGGACTCCAGTACTTTCGAACTCCTCGCGATGATCAGGCCCACGGGAGACTCGCTCCGTTGGTACGACGTGTCCCAGGACGGGAGCGTCCTGCTCACTGGTTACAGCTTCGGGAACCTGCAGGCATGGGACCCGGCGACCGGAGAGCTGCTGGGAACAGGGAAGGTGGACCTCTTCAGTCCCGGGCAATTCAGCTTAAATCCCAACGGCACCCTAGCCGCCATCGCCCTGGCGACAGACAAGTACGCGGTCATGTCGGTGCCGGAACTCACTCCGGTCGGTCCGCCGTTCCTGGTGGGGCCGGGCGGCGTGTTTACCGCCTTCGGCGCAAACGACGAGACCTACTTTAGCTTCACGGCCACGCACAACGAAGTCGATCACTGGGCCATAAACGGTGATGGCCTCGTGAACGCGCAAAGCCTGTCCACCGGCGTCGGGCGGTCCGAGTTCGCCCCGGACGGCTCGTGGATGGTGAAGCAATCGCCGGATGGGTCGTGGTCCCGGTGGTCGCTGCCCGGGCTCACGTTGCTCAATCGGTCTGGCGTCAACGTTGGCACAGCGGCGAACAACCGCTTCAGCCTGACCGCGATTAGCCCGATCGTGAGCGCGGACGGCAAGTACATCGCGACAGCGAACACTGACTGCCCGCGTGGCAACCAGGCCGGGTGTTCGGGCAAGGTGGTCCTCTGGAACGCGGAAACCGGGATGCCCGTCGGCCAGCCGATTCCCGTTGCGAACGCTGATAGGGCTGGCGGACCTGGCATCGTTGTGGCTTTCCACCCGAACCTTCCGCTCCTCGCGCTGGGCGGGCCACCCCCCGGAAGTGGCCAGCAAACCACGATCGAAATCTGGAGCTTCGAAGCCGGCGACCTGAAACGGCAGAGCAGCTTCCTCGTGCCCACCAGCGGTCAGGGGTTCGGCGCGATGACATTCTCCACCTTCGCGGCCGGCGGCGGCCCCGCGCTCACCATCGCCTCGGAGCTTGGTCGTGTTGCGTTGTGGGAGACTTCAGGGAGCACCCCAAGGCTTCTCACGACCCGACAGTTCGGGCGCCAGTCGTTTCTCGACGGCAGTCAGCAGGGCTGGATCGTTGAGGGCGACGGCACGGACATCAAGATCTTCACCGCTGACCAATTCGCTCTCGGCGATGGGGCTGAGCCGACGCGCGTACTGAAGGGCGCGATGCCCAAGAACGACGGCGCCTTCGCCCGCGTTTCATTTACGGATGACGGTAGGTTGATGGCGCTCGCCCAGTTCGGCGCGACCGCCCGCGTTTCGCTTTGGGATCTCCAGACCGGCGAATCGATCGCATCCAGCTTCAACTGGCTCCCGAGCGGGACGGCTGGCAGGCCCGACGGCGTCTTCCTCGCGCCCGATGGCTCGTACCTGGTTGTCTCCAACGACAACGCGACAGTGGTCTGGGACCTCGACATCGCGCATTGGGCGGAAAAGACCTGCGAAGCCGCCGGCCGCAACTTCACCCAGGCCGAGTGGACGAAATACTTCCCCGGCCGGGAATACGCCACAACCTGCCCGCGCTGGCCCGTCCGGCAGTAGCCCGCACCCCCAATCGACCGACTCTCACGAGATCCTGTCGACTTCTTCGATCATTATGTACTGTGATTGATTCGGGATAATTGCTTAAGCGGATGATCACTCTCCTTGTCCCGCTACCTTCGCAATTCCTATACTACGAACCAATCCCTGAAATGGATCAGGCGGGTGAACACATGAAAGTCCAGGTCCTCCAGGAAAACCTCCAGCGCGGCCTCACCATCGTCGGCCGCGCCGTCGCCGCGCGTTCGACTCTTCCCATCACCGCGAACGTCCTCCTCCAGACCGACCGCGGCCGGCTCAAGCTCGCCGCCACCGACCTGGATATCTCGATCTGCGCCTGGATTGGCGCCAAGATCGATGAAGAAGGCGCTACCACGGTCCCGTCTCGCCTGATCGGTGACTTCGTCTCGCAGCTCCCACCGGCGACCGTTTCGATCGAAGTCCCCGGCAATGGCCGCCAGCTTCGCCTCGAATGCGCCCGCAACGACTCGACCATCAACGCCATGGACTCCGAGGATTTCCCCCGCATCCCCGAGCTGCGCGACGGCGTCACCCTCGCTTTCGACCCCAAGGCCCTCCGCCGGGCCATCGAACGCGTCGAGTTCGCCGCCGCCACCGACGACTCACGCCCCGTCCTCACCGGCGTCCACGTCAAGACCGATGGCGTCCGCCTCACCCTGGCCGCCGCCGATGGCTTCCGCCTGGCCGTCGCCGATATCACGCTCGCCGAATCCCCGAGCGAATCGGTCGAAGTGATCATCCCCAGCCGCGCCCTCCGCGAACTATCCCGCCTCGTCGGCGAATCCAACGAACAGGTCGAGATGCGCATCAACCCGCAGCGCACGCAGGTCCTGTTCGCGATGACCGACGTCGAAATGGTCGCCCAGCTCATCCAGGGACATTCCCGAACTACAACCAGCTGATCCCGGCCGAATACACCACCAAGGCCACCGTCAGCGTCGACGAGTTCAAGCGCGAGACGCGCATCGCCGCCATCTTCGCTCGCGACGGGAGCGGCATCATCCGACTCCAGCTTGCACCTGGCGAAGGCGGCCAGCCCGGCCAGCTCACGATCAGCGCCCGCGCCGACGAAATTGGGGACAACGAAGGCAAGGTCGATGCCCGCGTCGAAGGGGACGCCTCGAAGATCGCCTTCAACTCGCGCTACCTCCAGGACGTCCTGAACGTCCTCAGCGGCTCCGTCGCCCTCGAAATGACCTCTCCGTCATCCCAGGGCGTCTTCCGCCCCGTGGACGAAAACGGCATCAGCGAACCGGGCTACGTCCACGTGGTCATGCCGATGTTCGTCCAGTGGTAACTAAGCTCACTCCGGTGTACCTGGAGACACCTGTAAGACCGAGCGAAGACTCGCAGACGACCGGCGGCTCACGCTAAGCCCTTCGGAGGAAGTTTGAGAGCGCGAGCTCTTTTCGAGACTCCCCGGGCTCCGTCGGGGTCGTTCGAATCCTTCGCCATCAAAGGCGACGCGGTTCGGGCCGCGTCTGGCTCAGCACCTGGCCCTCGCGCAGGCACCGTTGTGTGTAACGGGTCAACATGACGTCGTTGAGCAGCGCTGGTCGGGTTCGAAGGCAAACGAGACAGCCCCGGAGACCGGTGCTATCCTCTCCGCCCCGGGAGCCAGAGCGTTCGCTGCCTCGGCGCCGGGTTCCCGAGGCAACGGCATGGAAGAGGTAGACCGGTGGCAGATGCAACTCCTGATGACGGGACCGCCAAAGCCAGGTCGCGTGACATCACCCCCGAAACGGTCGCTCGGATCGCCATCGACGCCGACTACAACCGGAAGATCATCGAGGAGTTTCGTGCCAACGAGGGGAAGACCTTCGGACTCTTCAAGGGCCAACCTCTCCTCCTGCTTACCACGACCGGCGCAAAGAGCGGCGAGCCCCGAACGACGCCCGTTGTCTACACCCGGGATGGCGACCATCTCATCATCATTGCTTCGAAGGGCGGTGCGAGTGCGCACCCGGCTTGGTTCTTGAACCTCCTGGCTCACCCCGAAGTCACCGTCGAAGTCGGCATCGAACAGTTCCAAATGCGGGCAGTGGTTCCCGAGGGCGAAGAGCGCGACCGCCTCTACGCCCAGCAGGCGGCGGCAATGCCGGCGTTCACTGCGTACCAGGCGAAAACGCAACGTCGGATCCCGGTCGTCGTCCTCGAGAGGGTGAGGTAAGGGCGGCAGAGGGCTGGAAGCTTGCCCGCGCGGAATACTCGTTCGACCGTTTCGGGCGCGTGCTGTCCTGCTGCCTTACTTCTCACGGGCCCCCCTTACCTGAACCCCCGCTCCGCTCGCCCCATCGACTACCGCGTGGCGAAGGCCAGGCGAACACCGAGAGCGGCGAACGCACCCCCGAACGACCTGCGCAGCCAGGTCATCACTCGCGGCCTTGAAGTCACGTGCTGCCGGACAGACGCAGCGAAGGCGCCGTAGAAGGCGAAGATGAGGAGCGTCAGCAGCATGAAGACGGCACTGAGCTGGAGCATTCTCAACAATGCGTTTGGCTCATCCGGCCCGACAAACTGGGGCAGGAACGCGAAAAAGAAGATCGTGAGCTTCGGGTTCAGCAGGTTCACCAGCACGCCCGAAGCAATGACGCGACGCGCCGAGGGCGCGGCCGTCGAGTGCTCCACGGAGAGCGAACCGGTCTCGCGGAACGTTCGCCACGCCATGTAGAGCAGGTAACCCACGCCGAGGAATTTGAGCGTTTCGAAGGCGACCGCGCTCGTGTGCAATACGGCCGCCAGCCCCGTTAAGGCCGCGACGGCATGCGGCACGATGCCGAGGGTGCAGCCTAACGCCGCCACGAGGCTCGCTCGTGCCCCGCGGGAGAGTCCGGCCACAGTGTGAACAACACGCCTGTGCCCGGCGTGGCGACGATGATGAGGGAAGTGATCAGGAACTCGGGGCTCATCCGGGGCACCCTCCACGTGGTTGTAGCCGACCGCACTAGCTTGCGGCGGCGCACGGTTCCTGGCGTGTCACGGGGAGTCGCCGGGCCGCCTTGCTAAGAACATGTTGGCCTCACAGAGCCTTCGCGGCCAACTTCTTCAGGCGCTGCGTCAGGGAGGGGATCACACGGCGATAGTCGCCGACCACGCCGTAGTGCGCGTAGCCGAAGATCGGCGCCTGGGGGTCGGTGTTAACAGCGACGATGGTGCCCGCGCCGGAGCAGCCAGCCATGTGTTGTGGCGAGCCCGACAGGCCGACCGCGATGTAAAGCCGGGGGCTCACCACGCGCCCGGTGAGCCCGATCTGGAGTTCGGGAGAGATGATGCCCATGTCAACGGCGCCGCGAGAGCCCCCACAGGCGGCCCCCAGCGCGCTCGCCAGGCCTTCCACGAAGTGCTCTCGGAAGGCCTCCTCGCTCCCAACGCCCCGCCCCACTGCGACCACCACTCCCGCGTCCTCCAGCTTGACCTGTCCGGGAGGCGGCACAACCTCCTCGATCAACTTCTCGCGAAGCGGAGGCCGGAGCGCCAGCGAAATCGTCTCGACGTTCCCGGCTTGCATCGGGTCCTCGCCCAGGTCTGAAATCGGCTGGCGCCGGAGCGTCGCGATCGTCAGTCGGGGCCCGGCCACGGTCCACTCGGAGACGGCCTTACCGCTGAAGCACGGGCGGCTGGCAATGAACTCTCCGGTATTCGGGTCCGCTCCCAGCGAGGTGCATTCGGTGACGAGCCCGGCGCCCAGGCGCGCTGCAAGGCGGGGGGCGACTTCGCGGCCGACGGCGTCGTGGGCAAGCAAGAGGATGTCCGGATCGAGCCGGGCGCACGCCTCCGCCAGCGCCGCCACATATGCGTCGGACTGGTAGTGACTCAGCCAGGGAGCACAAATGCGGACCACCTCGTCGGCACCAGGGTCGATGATCCACTGGCTGCCGGCCGCCTCCTCGGCTTCGAGCGTCAGGGCCGTGAGACGTCCAGCAATCGCCGACGCCAACCGGCGACCAGCCCCGATGAGCTGTGCATTCGCGCCGTCTCGGCCGGTGTTGCGGTTCAGCACGGTGATCACGCGTCGCACGTTGCTCACGCCACGGTCCTTTCCTGTTTCAAACCAGTCCTCTCGCCTCGAGCAGGTCGGCGAGCAGTTCGCCGGCCTCCTCCTGCGTCGAGCCTTCCACCAACTCGCACGCCCTCGACAAGTCTCGCCCGATGAGTCGCACCATCGAGACTCCCGGACCGTTCACGTCTTCCAGGCCCAGGTCGGTAGCCGTCCAGGTGGCAACTGGTTTGCGTTGCGCGTCCAGGACGGAACGCATCGTGGGATAGCGTGGTTCGTTGATTTCGTTGCTGACGGCGAGGAGGCAGGGGAGAGGGAGCTCAATGACCTGGTGGCCGTCATCGGTGAGCCGTTTCACCACGACTCGTCCGTCGCCGGGCACGAGTCCAACGACCGGGTTGGCGTTGGCCACCCCGAGAAGTTCGGCCAGCATCATCGGTACATGTCCCATGTCCCAGTCGACGGCGATGCGCCCCGCAAGCACCAGGTCGACCGGGCCAAGCTTGCGGACGGCAGCCGCGAGCGCGCGGGCAACGGCGAGCCTGTCGCCATCGGGGGCAGCATCGGTGTCCAGGCGGATCGCGGCATCACCCCCGGCCGCCAGCGCTCGCCGAAGGGCGACCTCGACATCGGGCGGCCCCAAAGAGATGACGGTGACCGTGGCGCCGTGTTCGTCCTTGATCTGGGCTGCCGCCTCGAGGGCATGGAGGTCGAAGGTGCTGATCAGGTTCTCCGCCGGGGGAGACCAGCGGGGCTCATTGGCCGCTTCATCAACGTAAAACGAGCCCGCGGGAGCCTGGGGATCGGGCACTTGCTTGATGCAAACGACGATGTGCATCAGTTGCCATTTTCCATGGCCATCTCCTCGAAGCCAGACACTAGATCTGGCGGGCCAGGTAGGCCGCCTCATGGATGGCGTTGCCGTAGGAGCGGGGCTTCCTGGCATCCCCAAGGACCTGCACCTGGGCGACCTTGTCCTCGAGAATCCCTTTGAGACCGTTCTCCGGCTCACGGCCAAGACACACGATCACGCGGTCGCAGAGTATCTCGTCCGGTTCCGCTTCGGGTTGCCGGGGATCGGCGTTTCTACTCACCAGAAGGCCCACCGGCCCAATGCCCCGGACGGTGACGCCGGTCTCGATGGCAACTCCCGCCTCGGCGAGCCAGCGCAGGACGTGTCCCGCGCGCGACAGCAGATACGGTGGTAGAGCAAGCGCCGGGCTCGAGTCGATCAGGCGCGGCTTGCGTCCCTTTCGCGACAACTCCACTGCAAGTTCCAATCCTTCGCCGGCGCCCCAGATGACAGGGCTGCCGCCTGGATCGGTCGGGTTATCCCGGGACAGTACCTCGTCGATGGTCAGGATGCGACCTGCGCGCCGGGCTTCCTCCATCCCTGGCAGTGGCGGGAGTTTGGCTCGCGCCCCGGTGGCGATCACCACCACATCCGGCTTCTCGGCGAGGATGAGTTCGGGTGTCGCGTCGCAGCCGAGCCGGCAGTCGATTCCCAGCAACTCCATCTGGTAGGCGTGGTACTCCGGCTGATAGCGAATGGACTCCACGTTGGGCAGGTGGGGGTAGTTGCCGCACCAATCCATCACACCGCCGAGCCGCATCGACTTCTCGAAGAGCACGACCTCGTGTCCAATCTGCTTCGCCACGCGAGCGTACTCCATACCCCCGCTGCCCCCGCCCACGATGACGACCTTCTTCGGGTGGCCGGTTGGAACCAGGCGGTATTCACGCTCGCGACCAAACTCGGGGTTCTGCGGCGAGCCCGCGTAGCCTTTCCCGAAAATGTTTCCGTGGAGTAGCGAGGCCCCGGTCCGCGTCGACTTCCGGATTTCGCGCTCCCGCCCCGAACGCATCTTGTTCGGGAACTCCGGGTCGTCGAGCGAGAAACGGGATACACCCGCGAAGTCTGCCCCGCCTTCCACGACCATCGCGCGCACCTGCTCTGGCGTGCCCAGATTGCAGGAGCCGATGACCGGGGTGTCGATGCCGCGCTCCTTGAAGAGGCGCTTGACCGTCTGGATGTTTTCCAGGTTCACCAGGTTTGGGGTGTAGAACCCGCCACCGATGAACTCGCCAGAAGTAACGTCCTGCCGTCGGCTCGCCGCCCGGATCATGGACCCGAACGTGCAGTCGATGACGGCGACACCCAGGCGCTGAAGCCGGGTTGCATAGTGTTCGACGAAGTACGCGATATCGAAGCCGCCCACCAGGTTCTCATCGCAACAAATTCGAGGCATGAGAGGAAAGTCGGGGCCGCACAGTTGCTGGGTTCGCTTGATGATTTCCTCTATGAACAGGAAGCGGTCCGCATACTTGTCCGTCCTGTCCACATTGGAGAGCAGGGAAAGGTTGGTATGCGGGAGCGAGCCGTGACAGAAGTGGTATCCGACGTAGTCGAATCCTGCCTCGCGAGCGCGCCTGGCCCCCTGGGCGTAACACTCGACAAGCTCCTCATAGCCTTCCGTGCTGACGATCCCGGGTTGGGGGTTGCCGATGATGGCTTTGTCGCTGGCGCCCCAAGACACCGTACCCGGGATCCAGCCTTTCCCGGGCTCTAGCGGCGTCGTGGAGGCGAGACCCGGGATGAGGCCGCCGTAGAAAAGCTGGACTCCCGCGAGGGCGTCATTGTTGTGTATGACCTCCACGACGTCGCGAAAACCGATGACGTAGGTGTCGTCATAGATGCCGAGCATGCGCTCGTTGATGAGGCCGTCTCGGCGGACGCAGGTCGCACCGACCTGCACGGAGGAGAAGCCGCCCTTGGCCAGGGATTCGTAGGCGCCGACCGTCCTCTCCGTAACGTGACCGTCGGGGTCGGACATGTTCATAGTCGTAGGCGCGTGGACGATACGGTTCTTGAACTCAAGACCCATGATCGTGATGGGTTCGAACAGCTGATCCTTCATCAGATTTCCCCTCTCCGTTCCGCACACTCTGTCACCGCGTAATGCCGGCCGCTAGCGTGCATCGGTGCCCTTGACGATGTGCCTTTTGACCTGTGCGGAGCTCAATAACGAGCGGATTCCGGCGCGCGGCTGAACTCGGCACGGATAGCACGGCGGCTCCTCCCCGGCGCGCCACCACAGTCCTGAACACCCGGCCAGTCGCCCGATGCGGCGGCAGCGCAGGGTTCCAAATGGGGTTGCTGCTGGTCGCCGAACGATCCGTGTGAACCGGGTCGCCGCGGTTATGATGGCGGTCATACCGAGAGGCTGCGCGGTTCGCTCTTGCTGTGGCCCAAGGGCCTCGCTGTGCTGCAAGCAGTTGTCAATCCGTCTTAGAGGAGGACCGCCGTGGCCATCGACTTCAGTCTGACACCAGAACAGGAAGCGATCAGGAAGCTCGCGCATGAGTTCGCGGACAAGGAGGTAAAACCGCGAGCGCAGGAGTTGGACCGCCTGACGGACGCGACGGCCATCTTCCCCTGGGACATCTACGAAAAGGGGAATCGGCTGGGGTTCAACAAGACGCTGATCCCGGCGAAGTACGGCGGCCTCGGCCTGGGAGAAGTGGAGACCTGCCTCGTTGTGGAGGAGCTCTCCTGGGCAGACGGCGGCATCGGGAGCACGTACTTCGTCCATAACATGCAACTCCTTACCCTCGGTGAGTCCGGTTCCGAGGAGCAAAAGGAAAAGTGGTTCCGGGCATGCGTGAACGACCCGGAAGAACGCTTCTTCATGAGCCTCCCCTGGACGGAGCACGGTGTCGCCGGCAACCTTTCGCCGCGCGACTTCGCTGCCGGGCGGGCGAACAATGGGCCGATTCTCCCGGCCGAGTGGGCCATGCAGAGCACAGTTCCGCAGTTGGAGCAGCGGGAGATGACAACGGTGGCGGTGGAGGACGGTGACGATTGGATCATCAACGGCACCAAGCGCTTCATCACTTCGGCCGGCCGGAGCAAGCTGATGCTCACCTCCGCGCGAAAGGGACAGGCCAGCCCTGACGTCGGGATGGGACTCTTCCTCATCCCGGCGGACGCCCCGGGGGTCTCATACGGCCACATCGAGGACAAGATGGGCCAGCGGCTCATGCAGAACGGCGAAGTCATCTTCCAGGACTGCCGTGTTCCCAAGTCGGATGAACTGAAGGACTACATGACCAGACCGCGGGTCCGGGGCGGAGATGTCGAAGTGGCGGCGGTCTTCAACGGAATCGCCCGGCGTGCCTACGAAGAGGCGCTCGCCTACGCCCGCATCCGCTATAAGGGGGGCGCCCGCATCATCTTCCACCAGGCCGTGCAGATGGCAATCTGCGACATGGCGATCAAAATCCTCACGTCCCGTTTGTTGATGCTGAAGGCGGCCTGGGAGAACGATCAGGAGACGGGCTTCAACAACTACAACGGAATGGCGAAGATCTACAGCTCGGATGTCGCTGTCAGTGTGACGAACCAGGCGATGCAGGTCTTCGGCGGCTACGGCTACATGCGGGACTTTCCCATGGAGAAGCTCTACCGCGATGCCCGCCTTGGGCCTATCTACCACGCAACCAACGAGATGATCATGGTCGGCCAGCTCGTTCGCTGGCTCGCATCCATGGACACGATCTACTAGATGGTCTGGCGAGAAGAATCCTCGGCCAGCGATGAGAGCGCGCTGATGACCGTCGCCGCCTGCGACCTGGTCAACATCTCTCCAAAATCGCATGGAGTCCTCCCGGGAACCCGGGAAGAAGACATGCAGATCGAACTCCCTGGGGACTGCTGTCCATGACCGAGGAGCGAATCGGCCAGCGCCTGCTCACGCCATACCGGGTCCTCGATCTCACCGATGAGAAGGGCTTTCTGTGCGGGAAGATCCTCGCCGACATGGGCGCCGACGTCATCAAGATAGAACGCCCCGGTGGCGATCCCGGGCGGCGTCTCGGCCCTTACTACCATGACCAGCCCGAGGCGGAGAAGAGCCTCTACTGGGCGGCCTACAACACCAACAAGCGCGGCATCACGCTCGATATCGAGACCACCACCGGGAGGACGCTGTTCAAGCGCCTGGCCGAAGGCGCGGATATCGTCATCGAGTCCTTCGAGCCGGGGTACTTGGACCGCCTGGGGCTTGGCTATCCCGAGTTGGAGAAGCTGAACGGCGGCCTCATCCTGGTGTCGATCACACCTTTCGGCCAGACGGGGCCGTACGTGGATGAAGGTTACAGGTCCAGCGACCTGGTCCTTTGGGCGATGAGCGGCTTCATGTTTCCGAACGGAGATCCCGACCGGGCGCCCAATCAACTCACCTTCCCACAGGCATACCTCCACGGGGGAGCCGAGGCGGCAGTCGCCGCGTTGACGGCTCTCTATGCCCGGGCCGGCACTGGCGAGGGGCAGCTCGTTGACGTCTCGATCCTGGAGTCCCTTCACACATCCACCCAGCTCATGATGCCCACCTGGGACATGTACGGGGATGTGATCCCTCGCGGGAGCGCAAAGCGGGGCATCCGAAGGCCCGACGGCTCCGTCATCCACATCCAGTCGACGTACGAATGCGCCGATGGTTTGTTCCTGGTGACCATCGGGGGCGGTTCGCTCAAGTCCTTCGCCCTGTCTTCCGCAGCCCTGGTCGACTGGATCGACGAGGAAGGGATGGCAGGCGACCTGAAAGGCTACGATTGGAGCCAGTTCAACTACCAGTCGCTCACCCAGGCCGAGCTCGACCACATGCAGCAAGACATCATTGGCCCGTTCATCAAGAAGCACACGAAGGCTGAGCTTTACGAGGGTTGCATCGCGCGCAAGATTCTCGGCTGCCCTTACCAGGACTCCAGGGATGTTGCTGAGAGCCCACAGTTGGCGGCGAGAGACTTCTTCGTCCGGGTGGAGCATCCCGAGTTGAACGACACGCTCACCTACTGTGGTCCGTTCATCCAGTTGAGCGAGACGCCGCTCAGCGAGTGGCGACGCGCTCCGCTCATCGGCGAACACAACGTCGCAATCTATGAAGAAGAGCTCGGCCTCAACCGGGAGCAACTCTCCAGCCTCAGGCGGGCGGGTGTCATTTGAACGCGGGACAGGGAGGCGGGACCGGCAAGATGCAGAAGCAGTGGCCTTTCGAAGGGCTAAAGGTTCTTGACTTCACGAGTGGCGCCGTTGGGCCTCTGACCGTGAGGTACCTGGCCGACCACGGAGCCACGGCAGTCCACGTGGAGTCGCGCCTGAGGCCAGACGTCTGCCGGACGGCTGGCCCGTTCAAGGACCGGATTCCGGATCTCGACCGCAGCGCCTGGCAACCCAATTACAACGCCAGCAAGTTCGGCCTCACCCTGAACATGGAGCTGCCCAGGGCCAGGGCGATCGCCTGGAAGCTCATCGAATGGTGCGACGTGCTGGCCGAAGGCTACACCCCCGGAGTGATGGCGCGCTGGGGGATGGACTACGAGAGCGTCCGCCAAGTGAAGCCGGAGATCATCTATTTCAGCACCTGTCAGCAGGGGCAGTACGGGCCACACGCCGACTTTCGCGGATACGGGAACCACGCCGCTGCAGTGGCCGGAATGAACCACCTGATGGGGTGGCCAGACCGCGAGCCGGCAGCGGTGTTCGGCGCTTACACCGACTTCATCTCCCCCCGCTTCAGCGCCGCCGCGGTGATCGCCGCTCTGGACTTTCGCCGGAGAACCGGCAAGGGCCAGTACATCGACCTCTCGCAGTTCGAGGCGGGAGTCACCTTTCTCGCACCGGTCATCATGGACTACACCGTCAACGGACGCGTTCAAACGCGAGATGGAAACCGGGTCCCCGATGCGGCCCCGCACAACGCCTACCGGTGCCAGGGCGCGGACCGCTGGGTGGCGATCGCCGTCCACCGGGACGACGAGTGGGAGGCGTTTTGCGCCGCCGTGGGCGATCCGTCGCTTTCGAACGATGCGAAGTTCCAGACGCTGCTGGAGAGAAAGCAGAACGAAGAGGAACTTGACCGTCTCGTGGAGGCGTGGACCTCGACCCGCTCACCGGAAGACGTCGTGCGGGTGATGCAAAGCGCAGGCATCGCCGCGGGGCTCGTTGCGAACGAGCACGATGTCTGGGAAGACCCGCAGATGAAGCACCGCGAGCACTTCAAGACGCTGGAACACAACGTGATAGGGCCCCACACGTACGACGGAGTCGCGTTCAAGCTCTCGAAGAGCCCCCAGGGTCCTCGCTGGGCGGGACCTACCCTGGGTCAGCACATCGGGGAGGTCTGCTCGGAATTCCTGGGCATGTCGGAGGACGAGATAGCCGAGTGTCTCGTTGAGGGTGTGTTCGAGTAGGTCCTGACGAGGTGTGCTCCCCCAATCGTCCAAAGCGGCGGCGAACCCAGGCCCCCTGCAACCCGTCCGATCTCGGCGCCGCACACCTGGCGACGCCTTCGCGATAGGCCCGCCAAGCATCAGCTAACGTGACACGGCACAATGGTATTCACTCTTGGCAGGAGCGCCGGGCATTCGCCTGCGGGCGGCGGCGTCTTCAGCAGATTGCCAGAAGGAGGAACGAGTTGACCGCATCGAACCGTACCTGGTGGCCGAACCAGTTGAACCTGTCCGTTCTCCACCAGAACTCCCCGCTCGCAGATCCGTTGGGCGAGAATTTCAACTACGCCGAGGAGTTCAAGACCCTCGACCTGGATGCCCTCAAGCAGGACATCTTCCAGCTGATGACCACATCGCAGGACTGGTGGCCCGCCGACTACGGTCACTATGGGCCGCTCTTCATCCGGATGGCGTGGCACAGCGCGGGAACGTACCGCATCAGCGACGGACGCGGTGGCGCCGGGCGCGGAATGCAACGCTTCGCCCCCCTCAACAGCTGGCCCGATAACGCGAACCTCGATAAGGCGCGCAGACTTCTCTGGCCGATCAAGCAGAAGTATGGCCAGAAGATCTCCTGGGCGGACCTCATGGTCTTCGCGGGCAACTGCGCGCTGGAGTCGATGGGATTCAAGACGTTCGGATTCGCCGGAGGGCGAGAGGACGTGTGGGAGCCTGAAGACGTTGACTGGGGCCCCGAAAGCGAATGGCTCGGAGATGAGCGCTACAGCGGCGACCGGGAACTCCAGAATCCCCTCGGCGCCGTCCAGATGGGCCTCATCTACGTGAACCCGGAAGGCCCGAACGGCATGCCCAGCGCGCTCGCCGCGGCGAAGGACATTCGCGAGACGTTCCGGCGCATGGCGATGAACGACGAAGAGACGGTTGCGCTCATCGCCGGCGGCCACACGTTCGGCAAGACTCATGGCGCGGCTGCCGCAAGCCATGTCGGCCGCGAACCGGAAGCGGCACCTCTCCAGGAGATGGGCCTCGGCTGGAAGAGCGACTACGGCTCCGGCAGTGGTGGCGACACGATAACCAGCGGGCTCGAGGGCGCCTGGACACCGACGCCGGCGCAGTGGGACAACAGCTTCTTCGAGACACTGTTCGGCTACGACTGGGACCTGGTGAAGAGCCCTGCCGGCGCATGGCAGTGGATTCCAACCGACCCGTCCGCGGCGACCACCGTGCCCGATGCCCACGACCCGGCGAAGAGGCACGCCCCGGTGATGCTGACCACCGACCTGGCGCTGAGGATGGACCCGGTCTACGGCCCCATCTCGAGGCGCTTCTACGAGCACCCCACCGAGTTCGCCGACGCCTTCGCCCGGGCCTGGTTCAAGCTCACCCACCGCGACATGGGCCCGATTTCGCGATACCTCGGCTCCTTCGTCCCTGCCGCACCGCAGTTGTGGCAGGACCCGGTCCCACCGGTCACGCACGAGTTGATCGGCGCGCAGGACATCGCCGCGCTTAAGGAGAAGATCCTCGGCTCCGGACTGTCGGTCTCCCAGCTCGCCACCACCGCCTGGGCCTCGGCCGCGACCTTCCGGGGCACCGATAGGCGCGGCGGGGCGAACGGCGCGCGTATTCGCCTCGCGCCGCAAAAGGACTGGGACGTCAACAACCCATCCGAACTGGCGAAGGTGTTGCAGCGGCTGGCGCAGGTACAGGAAGAATTCAACAGCTCCCAGGCGACCGGGAAGCGCGTCTCGCTTGCGGACCTCATCGTCTTGGGCGGATGCGCCGCGATCGAGAAGGCCGCGAAGGACGCCGGACACGATGTCCAGGTGCCTTTCGCGCCGGGGCGCACCGACGCATCGCAGGAACAGACCGACCCTGAATCGTTCGCCGTGCTCGAACCAACCGCGGACGGCTTCCGCAACTACCTCCGTGCCGGACGCAACAAACCGGCGGAACAGCTGCTGGTGGAACGGGCCAACCTCCTGACGTTGACCGCCCCCGAGATGACTGTCCTTGTTGGCGGCATGCGTGCCCTGGGCACGGACTACGACGGGTCAGCGCTCGGCATACTCACAAAGCGGCCGGGAGTCCTGACCAACGATTTCTTCGTCAACCTGCTCGACATCGGGACAACGTGGCAGGCAGCCTCCGAAGCCGAAGAGACCTTCGAAGGCCGCGATCGCAAGACTGGCGAGATCAAGTGGACCGGCAGCCGAGTCGACCTCGTCTTCGGGTCCAACTCCCAGCTGCGTGCGCTCGCGGAAGTCTACGCGACCGATGACGCGCAGCCGAAGTTCGTGCGTGACTTCGTGGCTGCGTGGGACAAAGTTATGAGTCTCGACCGCTTCGACCTCGCCTGATCTCAGCGAGGCAGTCGTGACCGAGAGCGAGGGGGTTGCCGGACAGGAAGCCCCCCTCGCCGTGTCTCCGCCCAAGGCGGCGCCCGAGACTCAGGCGGGGCGCGCTGGGGTTGGGCCGGAGTGGCGCCCCGCCTCGACCAGGTTGCGGACTGTCCTTCCCAGCCAGACGGGTAGGAGGACACCCATCGCCATCCACGCGAACGCTTCGACCGTCAAACTGAACGGTGTCTCGCCTTCCGGGTCGGCGTACTTCCCGAGCGCAGCCATCGCGAGCCATTGAATGACCACGGCGCAGAGCCAGATGAACCACACATGACGCGGCCTCAGCACGAACCCAATCGCGAAGGCTGAAGCGGGTAGGATAAGGACAAACAGCAGCCCCTCCCACTCTGACGCCCAGACAACCAACCCGATGGGGGGAATCAGCAACACCAGCGCACGCCAGTGTTGCTCGAAGGCGGTCTTCAACCATCTCCCGAGACTGGCCATGTCTTCTTCCTCCTGGTACCCGGGGACACGCCGCGCCCGCCATCCAGCATCGCACTGCCCGGCACGCCAATCCGTGGCCGAAAGGAGCTAAAGCGGCAGCCCGTTCGACCCCTTTTTGGAGCTATGGCGCCGGGATCTCCAGCGTGGCGGCCGGCTGGCGAGCCTAGGGGATCTACTCCGATTTTTGCCTGCGGACCGTCACCAGTCCGTCCAAGTCCTCGGCGCCGCGAGGCTGTCGGAACCTCACCGCGTGTCCGCTGCTCCGATCGGCTCCCCGGCTTCGTCGCCGGGAAGGGAGACAAGTGCAACCCCCGGGGTATGGCAGACAAGGAGGGACAGGGCAGCACTGTCGAAGTGCAAGCGCTCGGTCTGTCCAGGCCGGGGAAGCAAGAAGCACAACGCCAGTACGGGCGCCAGGGTGAGCGGGCCAAGGATGTATCCCCATCGCATCGGCGAGCCTCTCAGTCTCCGCCGGCCACGGGAACCGGTACGGGAGCCCGGGGTCTGTTGCGCTGGACCCGGGGCATCGGCGGCAGCCCGTGCTCAGAGGCGAAGGCCACGATGAAGATGCCCATGTGCACGAACGGCACCACCAGGAATGCGGTCCGCAGGGACCCGGTCGCCTGCTGGACCGCGCCAGCGAGCAGCGGACCGACGACGAGACCGAAGGTGAAGAGGGTGAACAGGAACGACGACACCACTGCGACTTCGCGCGGCTTGATGCCCGGGAGCTCGTAGGGCAGCGTCATGATCGTCGGAAAGACCTGCATGCAGGCCCACCCAAGCGCGAACGCCCCGACCGGGACCAGCCACGACACTGGAGCAAGGGCCATCGTCATCATCCCGGCGCTGCAGAGGACACCCGTGATATACATCTGCTGGCGGCGGACGGTCACGGTATTGCGCACCCAGCCAGCGTGCATCGCCCCGACCACGTTGCCGAGCGGGATAGCCGCCGTAATCAGGCCGGCCATGCCCAGCGAGAGGCCGCGTTCATCGTGCAGGTAACTGGGCAAGAAGGTCGTGAAGGCCGACACCCCGACGAGACAGAACGCCGTGCTGACGCCCCAGTACCAGATGACCTTGTAGCGCAGGATGGCCGACATGGGGGTCCGCTCCTTCTCGAGCGTAGGCGGCGGCGCCTCTTTCTCCGTCTCGCGGTCACGGCTCACTAGCAGCCAGACCAGCGCGGTCGCACCCAGGAGGCTGGCCAGGGCGAAGTAGGTGTTTCGCCACCCATCTAGCCAGACGAGCAGCCACGGGAGCACGGCGAAGGCTGCGATCTGCACCGAACTGGTGATTACCTGCGTGACCGATTGGACCCGTGCCACTTCTCCGGCAACGAACCACTGGTGGATGAGCATGGCCATGCTCGCCTGGCGGCCGACCAGTCCGATCATGAAGATGAAGCGGAAGATCAGCGTGAGTTCATAGCTCGGCGCCCACGCCATCAGCAACCCGAACACCGCCATGTGCACCGCGCCGGCGAAGATCATCAACCGCGGGTTGAATCGGCTTATCAGCGCCGCGAGCGGGACGCTCAGGAGGATCGTTGCAAGCGGGCTCACCGACCCGAGAGCGCCGGCCTGGGCCGGGTTCAGGGTGAACTCTTCCTTGATGTCCGGCAGCATGATTCCCACCGAGAGGCTCACCAGCATCGCGGCCGAGTTGACCGCCGAAACGAGGCCGATGATGACTGCCCACCGATACGACACTGGGTGCCTACGCTTTCCGAACGTTCCCCGTAGTTCACTCCGTCGGGCAGCGAGCCGGATATGACGCAGGTCAGGCAATGCCCGCTTGGTCGACTCGCGTGCCCGGGCCAAACACCAGGGACCTAGCGGCGCGCTCGGGCCTGCAACAACTCCAGCAGCCGAGGATCCGTCGGTTCTACCTCGAACCCTTCCGGGAACGGTGGCCGCGCAGGCTCGCCCAGGGCCTCGAGGACGCGCGGATGCTGGTAATACGCGGTGTACAGGTGCCGGGCGATCGCGAACATCAGCATCCCGTCCTTCGCGCCGAGGCCGTTGATCACCGCCAGCCGTTCGCTGCCCGAAAGCGCCACAAACCCGCCGGGGTTGCGAGCGAGTGCGGCGTCCCGCACCGACTCAAGGCCTCGTGCCACAACCGGGCCGAGGCGATCATCTGCCTCGATGTCGGCCGCCACCGTGGCCTCCAGCCGGAGGCTCCCGGCGCCGGGCATCCTCCCGTCCCTCCCCGGTGGGATCACCAGGTCGAGGAGAGCCTGCATGAATGATGGGTCGCGAAGGGGCGTCTGCGTGTCCGTCATGGCTACTCGAAGAGGACCTCGATGTTCTGCTTTATCCGATCAGCGATGTAGAGCGCGAGCGCCTGGATGGTCGACGTGGGGTTCACGGCGCCTGCCGTCACGAAGATGCTCCCGTCGATGATGAAGAGGTTCTTCACATCGTGGGCGCGGCCCCATTCGTTCACGACCGAGGTCTTCGGATCCGTCCCCATCCGGGCCGTGCCGAGCAGGTGCCACCCGGCGCCGCGCATGAGCGGGTCGGCCATCGTCTCCACCGCTCCCGCCGCCTTCAGAGCCTCCGACGCCCGCTCGATGCCGTGGTCGAGCATCTTCCGGCTGTTGGCGCTCAGCCGGTAGTTGAGCTTCGGCGCCGGGATGCCGTGACTGTCGGTCAGCTCGGGGTCCAGCGTGACCGTGTTCGTCTCCTCCGGCAGGTCCTCGCCGATGACGATCAGGCCGGCATTGTGGTCGTAGAGCCGGTCGTAGGCCTCGTGGTGCCCTTCACCCCAGGGGATGGACCCGCGCGACATGCCCCAGAGCGCCGTTTGAGCGGGACCGAGGCCCCGCCGGGCCTGGAGCGAATACCCTCGCACGAAGCCACGCTCCAGGTCTGTCCGGTAGAACTCGTGGCTCCAGAACGAGCATCCGATGGGCCCGCGGCGGCCCTGCAACGGTTCGTCGAAGACGCCCGTGACCATCGCACAGGGGTGAAACATCAGGTTCTTGCCGACCAGCCCGCTGCTGTTCGCCAGCCCGTACGGGTGCTGTGGGCTCTTCGAGTTCAGGAGGAGACGAGGTGTTCCGATGCCGTTGCAGGCCAGCACCACGATCTCCGCCTTCTGCTCCTGCAGGACACCCTCCGCGTCGTAATAGAGGACACCGTCGGCAAGCCCATCCGGCCGGACAGTGACCTCCTTCACCCGGCAGCCCGTCCTAACCTCCACGCCCTTGCGCCGGGCAACCGGCCAGTACGTGATGTCCGTGCTCGCCCGGGCGCCCTGGGAGCAGCCGCTCGTACACGGCCCGAGGTTGATGCAGGGTGCGCGGCCCTCGTACTCGCGCGTGATGATCGCGCTCTCCGACGGCCACCAGTGCCAGCCCAGCTTTTCGAAACCCTCCGCCATAAGGTTGCCGCCGCGGCCGAGGGGCAGCGGGGGGAGTGGGGGCTCGTGGTACGGATAGTTTGGGTCCCCTGCCAGTCCCGCGATCCCCATCATCCGGTCGTTCACGGCGAAGTACGGTTCGAGTGCCGCGTAATCGACCGGCCAGTCGGCGGCGACACCGTCGTCGCTCTTCACCCGGAAGTCGCACGGCTGGAGGCGCGGGAAGTGGGCGGCCCAGAGGATCGTGCTGCCGCCCACGGCGTTGTACATCAAGGGCGAAATGTCGGACTGCTCCTCGTTCACCGGGTAGTCGTACGGCAGGTTCCGGACGTTCGGGCTGGTCGCGAACGGCCCCATGGCGCGCGATTCCCAGTCCAGGTGGTTCGTGGGGTAGTCCTTCTGGTGCATCCAGGGGCCCTGCTCAAGGCAGAGGATGCTCGTGCCGGTTTCCGCCATGCTCCAGGCGAAGGCCGCGCCCGAGGCACCGGCGCCGACGATCAGGACTCCGACCGGCTCGTTCGACATTGCGGCGAATCCTAAGCGGCCGGGGCGGGAGATGCACATCGCCCGGCCGGCGCCCGGCTCACCCCCGCGAGCCCGAAGCCGTCATACTTCGCGAATGGATGGATTGCGGACATTCGCGCTGCGGGGCGTCCGGCCGCGTATCCGCCAGATCGTCTCGCTCGCCCTTCTTTTACTGGTCGCCCTGGTCTTCATCGCGACCGGCCCGCGGCTCGACGAAGTTTTCGGGACACTGGCGGGCGTGGACTGGCGCTGGGCGACACTCGCCGTCGGCGCCAACGCCGGGTCCCTCCTGGTACGTGGGTTCGGCTGGCAGGTGTTGCTCTCAGGGGCCCTGGGCAGGCGGGAAGCCGGCGCCCACGCGGCAGAACGCGCCTACCTGCTGGGACAACTCGTGAACGCGGTCCTCCCCGGTCGAACCGGAGAACTCACGAAGATCGGGGTTTACTCGGCTCGGCTCGCAGACCCGGAGAAGGACTGGGGTGTCGTCGCGGGGGCCGTCGCCGCACACCGGCTCATCGATGTCGTCCCTCTTGGCGTCCTGATCTTGCTCCTCGCCCTCTCGGTCGGCATCCCCCCGGCCGCAGAGACCGAGGTTTTCACCGTCTTCGGCGTGAGCATCGCGCTGCTTGTGGTCGCCGTTGTGCTCGCTCGCCGCAACGACCCAGTCGCGCCCGGCGGGACGCTGGGCCGGGGTATCGCGGCGATTCGCGCCGGGCTCTCGCCTCTCCACTCGCCACGGACAACCGGCCGGGCGCTCGCCTTCCAGTCGGCCGGCTGGACTATCGAGGTTGCTGGCGTCTGGGTCGCCTTCCAGGCATTCGGCATCGAGCTATCGATAGCCCCGGCCGGCCTCGTCGTGGTCGCAACGAACGCCATCACGCTTTTCCCCTTCTGGCCCAGCAACATCGGGGCCTTCCAGATTGCTGTCGCGACGATGCTCCAGGGTGCGGGCATCCCCTGGGCGGTCGGGATCGGTTTCGGCCTTGGCCTCCAGGGCGTCGAAACGCTCGCAACGGCGGCCCTCGGTCTGCCCGCTGCCGCCATGGAGGGCACCCGTCTGGGCTCCCTTGCCCGGATCCGCAACGGCCCGCCACCAGACGCCGGCCCGCGCACCGGGGGAGTGACCCCGGGTTGGCCGGGCCCGGCCAAATGTCCGCCTCGGAAGGGCAGGGACGCCCGATCGGCGGTGTCCTCGCATACCGGAAACGCCCGGCCGGGCGTGCTAAACTCGCGAGCCGGAGGAACCGCACCTGAACCGGTACGCCAGCCAGCTGGATCACGACATCCATCGCTTTCACGACGGCTCCTGGCAGCGCGTCTCCGACCAACTCGCGATCGAAGAACCGCTGGAGATCCGCATCAGCCACGTCGAAGGCGGCCGGCGAAAGAAGACTCCCCTCTCCATCACGATGCGGACGCCCGGCCAGGATTTCGCCCTGGCCGCGGGATTCCTCTTCGGCGAGGGCCTCGTTTCGCGACGGGATGACATCGAAGAGATCGACTACTGCCGTGATGTGCCATCCGATGCAGAGCGGTGCAACACCGTACTCGTCACGCTCCGTCCCGGCCTTGAGGTCAACCTCGAGAACCAGAAACGCAACTTCACCACGACGAGCGCCTGCGGAGTCTGCGGCAAGGCATCTCTCGCGGCCCTGGCGATGGACGGGTGCCAGGCTCTTCCAGTCTCAACGAAGATTTCCGCGGCCACGGTAATGGGCCTCCCGGGGGCCCTGCGGGCGGCCCAGCGCGGCTTCGATTCCACCGGCGGCGTCCACGCCGCAGGGCTCTTCACGCCGGGAGGCGACCTCCTCGCGCTCGGCGAGGATGTTGGCCGCCACAATGCGTTCGACAAGCTCGTGGGCGAACGGTTCCTGGCCGGCGAAGCTCCGGCCTTCGAGCGCACAGCCATCCTTCTAAGCGGTCGTGCCAGCTACGAGCTCCTCCAGAAGGCTGTCCGGGCGCGAATCCCGATCGTCGCCTCGGTTGGCGCCCCCTCGAGCCTCGCAGTCCACATCGCGCAGGCATTCAGCATCACGCTCGCCGGGTTCCTGAAGCCGGGCGGATTCAACGTTTACTCCGGCCGGAGCCGCATTCGTGACTGACCGCAGCGCCTTCTCCCCCTGGGACGAGGCCCGGGCGCGAGCCGTCATCGGCGCGCTCCAGGACCTTCCCGGCGCCTGCTTGCCGGTCTTGCACGCGCTCCAGGCGGAGTTTGGCTACATTCACGCGGAAGCCATCCCGCTCGTTGCGGAAGCCCTGGTGCTCTCCACGGCCGAAGTTGTTGGCGTCGTGGAGTTCTACAGCGACTTCCGGCGCGAACCCCCCGCCGGCTCCGTCATCAAGATCTGCCTGGCCGACGCCTGCCGATCCATGGGCAGTGAAGCGCTCGTCGCACACATCGAGCACCTTGCGGGAGCGCGAATGGGCGAAACCGCGGCCGGTGCGGCTATCGCAATCGAGCCGGTCTACTGCCTCGGTAACTGTGCTCTTTCGCCGGCGATATCGGTTGGTGGACGGCTTCACGGCCGGGTCACTCCCGAAAAGGCGTCGCGGCTCGTGGCGGGGCAGCCTTGATCGTCTACGTACCACTCGATTCCGCTGCGTGCTCTGTCGGTGCGGACGATGTCGCCGAGGAGATAGTCGGCGAGGCCCGTCGTCGCGGGCTTGAAGTCGAACTGCGGCGCAATGGCTCGCGGGGGGCATTGTGGGCTGAACCGCTGGTCGAAGCCGTCACCCCGTCGGGGCGGGTGGCCTACGGCCCGGTGGAGCCTGGCGACGTCCCCGGGCTCTTCGACGCCGGTCTCTTCGACGGCGCCCCACACCATCTCCGGCTCGGGCCGGTCGACCAGATCTCGTATCTCGCGCGCCAGCAGCGAGTGACCTTTCAACGCTGCGGCATCATCGAACCGCACTCGGTCTCGGACTTCGCCGCCCACGGCGGGTTCGTCGGGCTGAAACGTGCGCTCACCATGGACCCGGCGGCCATCGTCGCCGCCGTCACGGCCTCCGGGCTGCGCGGGCGCGGAGGGGCCGGGTTCCCGACCGGCATCAAATGGAAGACCGTGCTCGACGAGCCGGAGGGGCAGAAGTACATCGTCTGCAACGCCGACGAAGGTGACGGCGGTACCTATGCCGACCGCATGCTCATGGAAGGCGACCCCTTTTCGCTGATTGAAGGGATGGCCATCGCCGGGCTGGCGGTTGGCGCCACCCGCGGCTACGTCTACGTGCGGTCGGAGTACCCGGCCGCGTTCGCGTCCATGGTCCGCGCAGTCTCCATCGCGCGGGAGAATGGCTACCTCGGGGAGCAAGTAGCGGGAAGTGGCCACGCCTTCGATATCGACGTCCGCCTGGGCGCCGGCGCATACATCTGCGGCGAGGAGACTGCCCTCCTCGAGAGCCTCGAGGGGAAGCGGGGCATCATCCGGCCGCGTCCGCCGCTCCCCGCCGTCAGCGGGCTGTTCGGCAGGCCTACCGTTGTCAACAACGTGCTCACACTCGCCACGGTACCGATGATCCTCGCCGACGGCCCGGAGAAGCACGCCGAACTGGGCTCGGGCCGTTCACGCGGTACGGCGGTCATTCAGCTCGCGGGAAACGTGCGCCGAGCCGGGCTGGTCGAAGTGCCCTTCGGCATTACTCTCGGCCAGTTGATCGAAGACTTCGGCGGCGGTACCGCCTCGGGCCGGCCGCTGCGCGCGGTGCAGGTCGGCGGCCCTCTGGGCGCCTACTTCCCGGAATCGCTGCTCGATACCGCCATCGACTACGAAGCTTTCGCGGAACGCGGCGGGCTACTCGGCCACGGCGGTGTCGTCGTCTTCGATGACACCGTAGACATGGCGAGTCAGGCGCGTTTTGCCATGGAGTTCTGCGCCGTCGAAAGCTGTGGCAAATGCACCCCGTGCCGTATCGGTTCCACCCGCGGCGTCGAAGTCATCGACCGAATCGTCGCGGGCGAGGACCGCGCCGCCAACCTGGAACTGCTGGACGATCTGCTCGAAGTCATGCGCGATGGATCCCTCTGCGGGCTGGGGGGCCTGACCCCGTATCCTGTGGGGAGCGCCCTTCGGCACTTCCCGGAGGACTTCGACCGCCCGCCGCGGGTGCGCGAGGAGACCACACCATGACGCTCGTCAAAGAGACTGACTACGGGACCCCCGCTCACGACCCGGCGCCCAGCGTAACCCTCGAAATCGACGGAAAGCCGGTCGCGGTCGCCGCCGGTACGTCGGTCATGCGCGCCGCGATGGAGTCCGGGGTGCGCGTGCCGCGCCTCTGTGCCACCGACAGCCTGGAACCATTCGGCTCGTGCCGCCTCTGCCTCGTTGAAATCGAAGGCCGCAAGGGCACGCCGGCTTCCTGCACGACGCCCGTCGAAGCGGGCATGAAGGTCACCACTCAATCGGCGAAGCTCGCTCGCTTGCGCCGCGGCGTGATGGAGCTCTACATCTCCGACCACCCATTGGACTGCCTCACGTGCCCAGCCAACGGCGACTGTGAGCTCCAGGACATGGCCGGAGCGGTCGGCCTGCGGGAAGTGCGCTACGGCTACAAAGGCGCGAACCACCTCGACGCCGCGAAGGATGAATCGAACCCCTATTTCACCTTCGACCCGGCAAAATGCATCGTCTGCTCACGCTGCGTGCGCGCCTGCGAGGAGACCCAGGGCACCTTCGCCTTGACCGTGAAGGGCCGCGGCTTCGCTTCGAAGATCTCCCCTGGGGACATGCTCTTCCTCGATTCGGAGTGTGTTTCGTGCGGAGCCTGCGTCCAGGCGTGCCCGACCGCGACACTGACCGAAAAGAGCGTGATCGAGATGGGGCAGCCGCAGGACAGCATCGTGACGACCTGCGCCTACTGTGGCGTCGGCTGCGCCTTCAAGGCGGAGCTCCAGGGGAACGATGTCGTGCGGATGGTCCCGTTCAAGGATGGCAAGGCCAACCACGGCCACTCCTGTGTGAAAGGACGGTTCGCCTGGGGTTACACCACACATCGCGACCGCATCCTCAGCCCGATGATCCGCGAGAAGATCACCGATCCCTGGCGCGAAGTGAGCTGGGAGGAAGCAGTCGGGCGCGCGGCCAGCGAGTTCAAACGAATCCAGGCCCGGTACGGCAACGATTCGATCGGTGGGATAACGTCGTCGCGTTGCACGAACGAGGAGACCTTTCTGGTCCAGAAGTTGGTCAGGGCGGGCTTCGGGAACAACAACGTCGATACCTGCGCCCGGGTCTGCCATTCGCCGACTGGCTACGGGCTGAAGACAACCTTTGGCACTTCCGCCGGCACCCAGGACTTTGACTCCATCGACCAGGCGGATGTCGTCGTTGTGATCGGCGCCAACCCGACCGACGCCCACCCGGTCTTCGCTTCGCGAATGAAGCGACGGCTTCGTGACGGGGCGGATCTGATCGTGATCGATCCCCGCCGCATCGACCTCGTCCAACAACCGCATATCAAGGCGAAGTACCACCTTGGCCTGCGCCCGGGCACGAACGTCGCCGTCATCAACGCGCTCGCCCACGTCGTCGTGACCGAGGGCCTCGTCGATGAGGCATTCGTGGCGGAACGGTGCGATCCCGCCGCCTTCAACAGCTGGCGCGCGTTCATCGCCGAAGAACGCCACGCTCCAGAAGCGGTCGAAACGCTCACCGGCGTTCCGGCGGAAGCCGTACGCGGCGCCGCGCGCCTCTACGCGACCGCAGCCAACGCCGCCATCTACTACGGCCTCGGTGTCACCGAACACAGCCAGGGCTCGACGATGGTGATGGGCATGGCCAACCTGGCGATGGCCACCGGGAACCTCGGGCGCGCCGGCGTCGGGATCAACCCCCTGAGGGGCCAGAACAACGTCCAGGGCTCGTGCGATATGGGCTCCTTCCCGCACGAGTTCTCCGGCTACCGCCACGTCTCTGATGACAGCGTGCGCGCGGTTTTTGAAGAGGTCTGGGGCGTCCGCCTCGGCGGCGAACCCGGCCTGCGCATACCGAACATGCTCGATGCCGCCGTCGATGGGACGTTCAAGGGCCTCTACATCCAGGGCGAAGACATCGTCCAATCGGACCCGAACACCCGCCACGTCACCGCCGGGCTCGAAGCAATGGAATGCGTCGTCATCCAGGACCTCTTCCTCAACGAAACCGCGAGCTACGCCCACGTCTTCCTCCCGGGATCCTCGTTCCTGGAAAAGGACGGCACCTTCACGAACGCCGAACGCCGGATCAGCCGCGTCCGCAAGGCGATCCCCCCGAGAGCCGGCCTGGCCGACTGGGAGATCACAATGGCGCTGGCCAACGCCCTGGGCTACGAGATGGCTTACTCCCATCCTTCCGAAGTCATGGCGGAGATCGCTCGCCTCACTCCGACGTTCGCCGGCGTGACCTACGAGAAGTTGGACCGCCTCGGCAGCATCCAGTGGCCCTGCAACGAAAGGGCCCCCGAAGGCACACCCGTGATGCACGCCGACGGGTTCGTCCGTGGCAAGGGCCAGTTCATGATCACGGAATTCGTCGCCACCGATGAGCGCACGACCGACCGCTTCCCCCTCCTCCTCACGACCGGGCGCATCCTGAGCCAGTACAACGTCGGCGCCCAGACGCGCCGGACCGCGAACGTCGCCTGGTTCGACGAAGACGTACTCGAAATCCACCCCTGGGACGCCGAGAATCGCGGGGTCAATGAAGGAGACCTCGTCGAGCTCGCCAGCCGTGCCGGCGCGACGACGCTCCACGCCCGTATCTCCGATCGGATGCAGCCGGGCGTCGTCTACACCACCTTCCACTTCCCGGGTTCCGCGGTGAACGTCGTGACGACGGAGTTCGCCGACTGGGCAACGGAGTGCCCCGAGTACAAGGTCACCGCCGTCCAGGTACGCAAGACCAGCCGGCCCTCTGAGTGGCAGGAGCACTATGAAGAGACCCGGCGCGACACGACGCGCCGCAAGGGCCGCTCCGCAGAGGTCACCGGAGGCTGAGTGGAAACCGAGAAGATGGTCCACCGCGCCAACGAGATCGCGCGGTTCTGGCAGGCGTATCCCCACGAGGAAGCGGTCGCCGCCGTGGCCGGGCACATCCGCAGCTTCTGGGAACCACGCTTTCGCCGTCAGTTGGTAGAGTACGCCGAAACCAGTGGCGCGGACCTGCACCCTCTCGTCGAAGAGGCGGTGCAGTTGCTTCGCCCGCGCACCGAACCAAACTGACCTAAGGAACCCTTCCATAGTGACTGCCGAAGCCTCGACCGCCGTCCGCCAGATCATCGACTCCGCCCGCTCGTCGGGAAGAACGCTCCTCTCCGCCGCCGATGCCCGCACGATTTGCGAGGCCTACGGCATCCCCATCCCCGGTGACGGCATCGCCGCCTCCGCGGAAGAAGCGGCCAGGCTGGCGAACTCCTTCGGATACCCGGTGGTGTTGAAGATCGCTTCCCAGGACATCGCCCACAAAACGGATGCCGGCGGAGTGCTTGTCGGCGTCGCCAACGAGGACGCCGTCCGTGCCGGCTACGAGTCGATCGTCGCAAACGCCAGGAGCTACCGGGCGGACGCCCGTATCGACGGGGTCCAGGTCCAACAGATGGCTCCCGCCGGCCTCGAAGTCCTGGTTGGGGCAGTCACCGACCCGAGCTTCGGCAAGATCGTCGCTTTCGGTATCGGCGGTGTCCTCGTCGAGGTGCTGAGCGACGTTACCTTCCGGTTGGCCCCCGCGACCAGCGAAGAAGCCCATTCCATGCTCGCGTCCATCCGAGCGGCCAGGTTGCTGGACGGCGTGCGAGGCAGTGAAGCCGTGGATCGGGCCGCCCTCGCCGGCATCGTCGAAAAGGTCAGCCGGATCGTGACGGACTTCCCCGAGATCAGCGAGCTGGATCTCAATCCGGTCCTGGCCACTGCAGCAGGAGCGATGGCCGTCGATGCCCGCATCGCCCTCGACTTCGCGCCACGGCCGGCTCACCGGCGCCCACCGCATGACGAAATCGTCCGCGCCATGAACCGCATCATGAAGCCCGACGCCGTCGCGGTTATTGGCGCCTCGGCCGAGTCCGGCAAGATCGGCAACTCGGTGATGAAGAACCTGATCAACGGCGGTTACGCCGGGAAGATCTACCCGATTCACCCCAAGGCAGATGAGATCGAAGGCATCCGCGTCTACCGGTCGGTGAAGGATATCCCGGGAGATGTGGACATGGCCGTCTTCGCCATTCCTGCCGCACTCGTCCCCGGGGCGTTGATCGAATGCGGCGAGAAGGGCATCCCCGGCGCCGTCCTCATCCCCTCCGGTTTCGCTGAAACGGGGAATGTGGAAGCGCAGGAAGAGATCAAGCGGATTGGCGAACAGTACAACGTCCGCCTCATGGGCCCGAACATCTACGGCTTTTACTACACACACAAGAACCTCTGTGCGACCTTCTGCACCGCCTACGACGTGAAGGGCCAGGTCGCTCTCTCCTCCCAGTCGGGCGGGATCGGCATGGCCATCGTCGGTTTCAGCCGCTCGGCGGGGATGGGGGTCTCGGCAATCGTCGGCCTTGGCAACAAGTCCGATATCGACGAAGACGACCTCCTCACGTTCTTCGAACAGGACGACAACACCCAGGTCATCGCCCAGCACTTCGAGGACCTAAAGGATGGCCGCGCCTTCGCCGAGGTCGCCCGCAGAGTCTCGAGGAAGAAGCCCATCATCGCGCTCAAGGCCGGCCGCACCAGCGCCGGGGCGAAGGCCGCGAGTTCCCACACGGGCGCACTCGCTGGCAACGACCGCGTCTACGACGACATACTCCGCAACGCGGGAGTCATCCGGGCGTACGCCCTTCGGGACCTGCTCGAATATGCCCGCGCCCTCCCCGCGTTGCCGACACCGAAGGGAGAGAACGTCGTCATCATCACCGGCGCCGGCGGCTCTGGCGTGCTTCTCTCGGACGCCTGCGTGGACAACGGCCTGGAGCTGATGAAGATGCCGGACGACCTCGATGCCGCCTTCCGCAAATTCATCCCACCGTTCGGGGCGGCAGGTAACCCGGTCGATATCACCGGCGGCGAGCCACCCACCACCTACCGCAATACCGTCGCCCTCGCGCTCGAAGATGAGCGCATCCACTCCATCATCCTCGGCTACTGGCACACCATCATCACGCCGCCCATGGTCTTCGCGAATCTCGTGGTCGATGTCGTGGAGGAGATGAAGGCGAAGGGGATCCACAAGCCCGTCGTCGCGTCGCTGGCCGGCGATGTGGAAGTTGAGGAAGCGGCGGCGTTCCTCTATCGCCACAACATCCCGGCCTTCGCCTACACCACCGAGACGCCGGTCCAGGTCCTCGGTGCGAAGTATCGCTGGGCCCGCTCAGCCGGGCTCATGGGATAGCCCGCCCGGCAGCCTAAAACGGGTTGGCCTCGCGCTCCCAATCCATATCCAGCCAGTCGGCCCCAAGTTCTTCCACCTGCTTCGCCTCGTCGCAGCGATCGCGCCAGTCGCAGAAGGTGCAGGTCGGCCCGGGCGTCGCCGGGAACTCGCTCAGCGACCCGAGCCGCTGCGCGAGGCCGCCAAGGTAGTCCGCGGTTTTCAAGGCATCATCGCGGGTGAGTTCACGGACGCGCTGCTGGCCGGAACGAAGATTCCAGCCCACGGCCCGCACGCTCGCCTCCCGTGGCAGACGGAGCATCGTCCGCAGGACCAGGTGGGCGATGTCCAGCTGCGCATCGACCGTGTCGTCAAGGTCGAATCGGCCAGTCTTCCAATCGATGAGCTGCCAACGGCCCGCCGCCAAACGGTCCGCCCGGTCGACCTTCGCCCGGACCGTGATGCCTCGCGATTTCGACGGCACCCAGGTGTCGAGTTCGGCCCAGCGCGCTTCGCTCCCGATCGACTCGTGCGCCGCGATCCCGTTGCGGTACATCTCCATCGCAAGCCCGTAATGCTCCGTCTCCGGCCCGGCGACAGCGTGTTTCGGCATCCGCAGATACAGGTCGAGTTCGTGCTCCCCGTCCTCGGCGTTCCCGGTCTCGCAGAGCTTCTGCATCGCCCGGTGTACCCCGTTGCCGACAAGCGAAGCCGCCGAATCACGGTTCGGCGGCCATTCCAGCCCGCTCACATAGGAGAACCAGTACTTCTTCCAGCACCGCTGGAATGCCTGGATCTTCGTGTGCGTCAGCCGGAACAGGGGGTTCTCGGGGCTCGCCATCGACGGTCATCCTACGGAACGGAGGCTCGATCACCAATGCGCACTGGCGTGCCCACCGGCCCAGGGTCCCGGTTACCCTCAGCGGCCGTCATCTGTCGAGACCGGGCACTTCGGCAGCAGGATGTCGGCGGTCGAGGTCGTCGGCACACTGAGGTTGGCGAAGCTCTTGGAGGCGTTCTCGAATGGCGCCAGCGCGGACTCCCAGAAAAGAATGAATTGCGTTTCGTAACGCTCCCGGCACTGACGTTCTACTGCAAAGTTCCCCGCCGGCACACCGGCGATGGAGAAGGTCCCGCTGCTGGAAGTGGTCGTCGTCCACGTGCCGCCGATACCCGTGATGCGGAGCTGGCGTCCTTATCGGGCTGGTGTCGCGGTGGGAGAGGCCGCGCCGCGAGCTCCAGACGTGCACCCGCCGGCACAACGGTCCCCACGGAGTACGTGGAGGAGTCACACCGGTTGACTCAAGCGTGCAGCGAGCCTTTGCTCGGCCGCAACCCTCACGTCGCTGCGTTCCAGCGGGTCAGCTCCCATCTCACCGAGGCGCTCCGCGGCCCCTTCGACATCGAGGGCGACGTGTCCGACCCCCACGAGCCGGACGTCGGCCTGGCAGTCCCACAGCGAGGTAAAGGCCCGTGTTCGCGAAAACGAAGGCTCGGTCGCCGCCAGAGCCTCCGCAAGGAACCGGCGGCCGAAGCTGTAGGTGAACGCATCGAAGCGGCGCCCCAATAAGGGGAAGTGGTGGCCCGGGAACCTGTCGCGGGCGATCTCCGCAGCCTCGGTGAGGACGAACCGTTGGTCAGCCCGCGATGCCGACGTTCTTCGGATCAAACCTTCGAGCCAACCGAGATCCTCCTCGGTGGCGTGCCTTGCGAGGATCTCGAGTGCTGTGTTTCGACGCGCCCAAACACGAGACGACCGCCAGCTGCGGGCGAGCGGCAGCAGCGTCTCTGCCGGGGCGCCGAGGAGAGCCTGGCGCGCGATTCTAGATGCATACGGCGGGTGCTGGCCGGTCGTCGCCATCTGCGCCATTTGCTCTACATACTCGAAGCTGCCGCGCTTCGAAAGGGCCGCGAGCCCGAGGGCGCGCGTCATCGCTGAACGAGAACGTAGCGAGGCAAGCAGTGCGGCATCGTCCTCCTTCGAGTCCCGGCGAGCCAACTCCTCGACAATGGGAGTCGCCGGCCCGCGAAACGGGGCATCGAGGAGGTCGGAGGTCGCGCGACGAGAAAGCGCGGGCGCTTCCGAGCGACCCGGAGGTCGCTGGCGACTCACCAAGGCTGCGATCGCTGGCTCAACCGTGGCCCAGGTGGTGTAGGGCTCGTCATCCAGAAGGTGCAAGTAGTCCGCGTCGCTGGCGCGCCCTGCCAACACACCCGCCAGCGAAGTCCATGCTGCAGACGTGGCCGCCACGCCCATGTCTCCGACGACGGATTGCCAGTGGGGGCCCCACGTGACGTATCCCCGCAGGATCTTGTCAGCTGCGTCCGCACCACGCTGCGCGAGGTGCACGAGCACCCAGAGTGCTGTCAGCGTCATTTCCTCAACATCCGACGCTTCGTCAACCAGATACTCCTCGATCGGGCCGACGGGCAGCCCGGACCGGAAAGCCAATTCGCCGTAGAACCATTCCCGGTCGTCCAGGTGACAGTCGAGCCGAGGATCGTTCGTGATGCACGCCACTAACAGCGGGTGCAGCGTGACAGGCGGCGTTGCCAGGGCTTCCAGGAAGCCAGATCCCAGCCCACGCTGCAGCTTCCCCATCAGCGTGCGGGCAGGTGCGTATGCGAAGGCCTGGCGATCTCCCATCCCACTATTCTACTTCTCACTCCTCCCCTGCATTGCTCATTGCTCATCACTCGTTGCTCAATACACCCCATGCCCGCGCCGCTCTCCGGGATCACCGTCATCGAAGCCGCGAACTACGTGGCCGCACCTTCCGCCGGCGCACTCATGGCCGATCTCGGCGCCACCGTGATCAAGATCGAACCACCCGGCGGCGAGGTCATGCGCGGCGTTATCCCAACCGGCGCCCCCGGCAACATGCCGTTCAACTTCCTCTTCGAACTCGAGAACCGGGGCAAGAAGTCCGTCACCATCGCTCTCGACTCCGAAGGCGGCCCTGAACTGCTTCTCCGCCTGCTCGAAACGGCGGACGTCTTCCTCACCAACCTGATGATGCCCCGTCTTCAGCGGTTCGGCCTTACGCCTGAGTCGTGTCTCGCACGCAATCCGCGGCTCGTCTTCGTCGCCGTCACGGGGTACGGTCTCGAAGGCCCCGACGCCACCCGGCCAGGCTTCGATTTCTCAGCCTTCTGGACCCGCTCGGGGATCATGTCGCTGGTGGGACACCCTGGCGCGCCCCCTGTCCTCAGCCGCATCGCCCAGGGCGACCATACGACCGGCATCAACGCCGTCGCCGCCACGCTCGCGGCCCTGCGCCTGCGCGACCTCACGGGCGAGGGCCAGGTCGTCGACATCTCCCTCCAGCAGACCGGCGTCTACACCATCGCCACCGACTTCTCCCGCACCCTCGTCGACGGCGCGCAGCCGAAGACCTTCGACCGGACCGCGCCGGATAACCCGCTCTTCAACACGTACCCTACCCGGGACGGGCAGTGGCTCCTGCTCGTCCACATGACGCCGGACCCATACTGGCCGAAGCTCTGCGCGGCGCTTGGGTGCGATGCGATGGCAAGGGATCCGGCCTACCTCACGATGGCGGCCCGGCGGGCGCGCGGCGCCGAACTCTCCTCGTTCATCGAAGCCGCGTTCTTGAAGCAGGACCTCGAATACTGGCGGCCTCTTCTCGATGCCAACGGAGTCATCTGGGCGCCGCTCACCGAACTGCCCGATGTCGTGAACGACCCGGCCCTGCGCCTGCGCGACGCCTTTCAGCCTCTCACTTTACCGAACGGCACATACGAAACCGTCGGCGCCCCCTGGGTCATCCGCGGGGCTGGGATCTCGGCGCGCGGGCCGGCTTCGGCCGCCGGAGCGGACACGGCGGACATCCTTGCCAATGCCGGTGTGAGCGAGGACGAGGTGGCCGAATACGCCGCGCGGGGCGTATTCGGCTGATCCACCCGCCGGGTCGTTGGATGCCCTGGAAGCAAGGCCCGAAACTACTCCTCGAGCGCCTTCGCCTGGCGCGCCAGCTCAGCGAAGACCTCTGGCGTCAGCAGCTCGAGCGCTGGCGGGAACAGGTCGTCCTCTTCATCGCCGAAGTGCCCCTGGAGGATCCAGTCGAGCCGCTTCACGCCGTCGAGCAATTCGATCAGTGCCTCCACCGAAGGCGCATGGCCCGCACGTGCTAGCGCCGCCGAAATCCCGGCGGCTTCGACTTGGACTTCGTCATGCGTCCCGTCCACATGGGCAAGCGCACGCTCGATGATCGCCTTCCGCAGGCGGACCTCGTCATGTTGTTCCACCATTTCAGCGACGACCTTGTCGATTTCCGCCGCGAACCCGCGCAGGGCCGGGAAGAGCACGTCCTCCTCCTTCGCGATGTGGATCACGAGGTCCACTTCCAGGTACGCAACGAGGTCGCGAAGGTTCTCCATCGCCGCCAGAGCGAGTTCGGCCTGCCCGGGACGCTCGATCGCCAGATCCACGGCCTCACGCGCTGCCGTAACGAGGCCGTGCACTTCAATGTGTTCGCGCATCAGGCCGGCGAGCGGCTCGACGTCCGTCTCGAGGTTCCCGAACGTTGCCATTACTTCCGCGTGCCCCGGGCTCGGCCGGGAGTCTCACAGTGGAGAACGAACTCCGGTTCGCACGCCAGACCGCGGTCTCTCCCCAGACGACTCAACATGGCCCCCGTTCCGCCGAGCCGTTCGACACCCCATTTCCCGGGGCCAGGGCGGTTCCCCCTTCCCAACGGCTAATACACCCAGGCGATGTCGTAGCGGATGATCGAGACGTCGGTCTTCGTGGGCTTGATGGTCCGCCGCTCGAAGCGGCTGGTTTCCGGCGCATCCAGCTCCTCGCGCTGGGCCCTAAGCTCCTTGAGCTGCGCCTCGAGGGCTTCTCTCCGGTTCTCAGCCGTGTTCTCCATCCGGTTCTTCGTCAGCACGCTGCCCATGCCGGTCGTCTTCACCCTTTTCGAGCTACCGGTGAAGACGTTCAGATTCGAAAGGATCGCCGTCAGGACCGACAGCCATTTCTCGAACTTCCGGCCCTTCACTTCCTCGCGCTTGGTGGCGATATCGCGCTCCAGCTTCGCGATCTTCGTATCCAGGGCTGTGCGCTTTGCAGAGACGCCGGCCGAGCCTCCAAGGCGTGCCGCGAAAGCCGCCTCGTCCTCGCCGAGGTTTGAAAACTTCTTGGTCACCGGGTCGAAGATGAGCTCAGCCGCTAGGCGGTCGTCCAGCCGGTCGCGAAGAGCCCGTTCGATCACTTTCGCTCCGTCGCTGGCTGCAGCGAAGCCGGGCAAATCGCCGAACATCAGGCCAGCGGGCAGGTCGCCTGAAAGCCGGTCATCATCAACCTCGATGGGTTCCTGGTCGAGTAGCTCGCCAAGTGCCATGTCCGGCGCAAGCCGGAACGCGAGCGTGCGCTTCACTTCGTCCGAGGCCACCCCGCCGGCTTTGTAGCGGGCGGCCGTCTTCACGACGACGTAGGCTTCGGCCATATTTCCGCCACGCAGATCCAGGTACTTCGCTCTCAGCGGCGAAGGGAGGGCGGGCGACATGGCGGGCGCCGGCGTCGAAGTGCGCGCTGTGCCCCCCGCGTGCGCGGCCGGGCTCGCTGCGGAAGTGAGAGCCTGCTTCTCGGCCGCCGTCCCCGAGATTTCCTCGCCCAGGCCGCGGATCTCGTCCCGCGTCAGCGGCCCGCGGAGGTACGACATCGCGAAGCGCGAGTTCACCAGTTCCGGCTTCTTCCGGTGGATGTCGTGCACCAGGAAGACGCGCTTCTGCACCCCGCCAATGAGCGTCTCGAACGAGATGTCGCTCGCGGCATCAGCCAATGCCGCCTCGATGCCCTGCTTCACCCGGTTCTGGTCCTGCGTCGTCTGCAGGCGGCCGATTGCCCAGAACCCCATGTTGCCCAGGCCCTTGTAATCCAGGTCGACGGGGTTCTGAGTCGAAAGCAGGATCCCTACGCCATACGCGCGCGCCTGTTTCAGCAGCGTCAGCAGCGGCTTTTTCGTCGGGGGGTTCGCGGACGGCGGGAAGTACCCGAAGATCTCGTCCATGTAGAACAACAGCCGCAGCTCGCTGGTCCCCGGCTGCTTTCGCATCCACGTCTTCAGCTTGTTCAGGATGAGCGCAGTCACGAAGATCCGCTGCTCGTCCTCAAGATGGGCCGTGTACACGATCGAGAGCTGCGGCCGCCCGTCCGCACTCCGTACCCACGACTCGATGTCGATCGGTTGGCCCTGCCGCCATACCTCGAACGGGGGCGAGGCCACCAGATTGTTCAGCGCGAACATCAGGCCATCCCGGTCCTTCTGGGGGTAGAAGGCGTCCACCGCCAGTGCGCCGACTTTCTGGATCGGGGGATTCGCCACCTGGGCGATGAGCGAATGCAGGTCGAGGTCCTGGTTGTTCCGCCACGCGTTCTCGATCAGGCTGAAGAGGTAGATATATTCCCGGCTGCTTACCGGGTCGGCCGCGATCTTGACGAGGCCGAGGAGCGCCGTAACGATCGAGTCGATCTCATCGCGCAACTCCTCTTCGTTCTGTTCGAAGTCCATTCCGGGGGCGGCCAGGGAGTCGATCAGGTTGATCGGGATCCCGGCCGTCGCTCCGGGCGTGTACATCCGTATTCGACGCCCCGCGGCATAGGCGGCGACATCGGGAGCCTCGATGCCCCAATCGTGGAGGCCTTTTGCCCATGTTTCCGCGGCTGCTTTCGCCATGTCGCCGACGCTCTTCCCCTCGCGGGCGGCCTCATCCCTGTCGATCCACGGCTCGAATTGCTCGGGCGCCAGCCGATCGAAGGCCAGCGCGAGGTTCCCCATGTCTCCCTTGGGGTCGATCACAATGACCGGCACCTTCGCCTTCAGCAATTCTTCGATGATCCCGATGGAGAATCCGGTCTTGCCGGAGCCGGTCATGCCGATGACGATTCCATGCGTCGTCAGGTCCCCCGAATCGAGGAAGAACCGGTCGCCAAGCGACTTGTCGGCCGCGTTGAACTTCTTGCCAATGTAAAGGTCGGCCATGCGAGGGCCTCCGTCCGGTGGTTACCGGGAAGGGTAACGCAGGCGCGCCGAAGGCCACACGCGGCTGGGTCGTTCAGGCCGTCGCGGCGCGCAGAATGTGGACCAGGCACACCGGCCCGATGCCCACCATGTGGGTCAGACCCATGCGCGCGTTCGGCTGCTGGCGGACGCCCGCCTCGCCGCGCAGCTGGCGGACGACCTCGGCAACCTGTCCCACGCCGGTCGGCCCCAGCGGGTGCCCCATGGCGATAAGCCCGCCGGACGGGCTTACAGCATGCCGGCCGCCGATATCGAAGGCTCCGGCCTCGAGCTCCGCGGCCGCTTCGCCTGGCTTACAGAAGCCCATCGCCTCGACGTAGAGCAATTCCTCAATGCTGAAGGCGTCGTGCACCTCGACGACATCGATATCGCATGGTTCGACACTCGCCTGGGCGTAGGCCTCGAGCGTCGTCGCCCTGGTCAGGGCAACGTCGCCATTCTCGCGGCCGAAGGGCTGTTCCGAACGGGAAGCCGAAGCGAGCACCTGGACGGCCCGGCTGCGGGGAATTCCGTGCCGGGTGAGACCCTCCTCGGACATCACGATGACCGCTGCTGCTCCTTCGCCCACCGGTGTGCACTGCAGCCTGGTGAGCACGCCTGAGATGAGCGGAGGCGCGAGGACTTCTTCGAGCGTCCTCACCTGCTGCCGCTGAGCGTAGGGGTTGAACGCGCCGTTGCGGTGGTTCTTCACCGCGACCTTCGCGATCTGCTCCGGGGTGGCGCCGGTCTCATCCATGTACTTCTGGGTCAGCATCGCAAAGTGGGTGAACGGCGCGGAGAGGTGATCCGCGAGTCCCCGAACGCCCGCCTTCGCCGGCCCAGACCGCCACTGGTCGACCGTGTCAACTCCCATCGCCAGGGAGACGTCGGTATACCCCGCCGCAACTTCGTGGGCAGCGTGACGGAACGCCGTCGAACCCGAAGCCGAAGCGTTCTCCACCTGGGCGAACGGGATCCCGGTCGCCCCGAGGTAGCGAAGCATCGCCGCACCGGCCGCCATCCCAATCAGCGCATTGCCGACATAGGCGCTCTCGACGTCCGGCCAGGTGATCGCCGCGTCGGCCAACGCCTCGCGGACGGCCCGAAGGCCGAGCGTCACATACGAGGTTTGCGAACGGTTCTGATACGGGTGAAGCCCAATCCCGACGACGTACACGGGCCGCATGTCTGAAAGCGTCTTCATGATTGAGCCTCCCCGGCAAGCGCGAACTCCAGCCGCGCGTCTCCTTCGTCGGCGACGATTAGTCCGCGCGCCCGTTGTCCAATGCGGGGCCGGCTCCCAGGTGCGAGGGCTGCGCGCACGATTGGTCCTGCATCCAGTTCGATCTCAGCCAGCGTGAATGGGACAGGGTGGCTCTGATGTACGTGGACCTCCGCGAACGAGAGCACCGTGCCCACCGCCGGGAGGTCGCGCTCGCGCAAGCGGTCGCCATAGGCCCCGCAGCGGATGCAGCCGTATTCCTGCGGAGGAAACAGGTCCGCGCCGCAGCCGGAACAGTGCATCCCGCGCAGGAGCGGCGCGCCCGCCTCATCCGTAATCCACAACGGTGGTCGAACTGTCTCCATCTTCGTGCTCCTTCCTCTCCCGTTCGTCAGTGAATCGCCGAAATACCGGTCAACTGCCGGCCGACGACGAGCTTCTGGATCTCCGTCGTACCATCCGGGATCGTCAGCGCTCGGGCATCCCGGAAGTACCGCTCAATGGGGTATCCCTCCATGAGGCCAAGGGCTCCGTGGATCTCGATCGCCTTCGAGGTTACCCTCCCGGCCATCTCCGTCGAAAAGCCCTTGGCCAGGGCAGCTTGCCAGGTCGAATCCTGGGCCTTGTCTTGCATGTCCATCGCGCGCAGCGTCAGGAAGCGGGCCGCTTCGGTCTCCGCGACCATCTCGTACAGCATCCCCTGGATGAGTTGGAAGCTCCCGATCGGCCTCCCGAACTGGCGCCTCTCACGCATGTAGGCGATCGACGCGTCGATGGCGGCCTGCCCAAGCCCCACGCCCATGATCGCAAGCATCGTCCGCGGTTCCTGGAAGTTCCAGACCTGCGTGCTCGCCGCCGGCGTTTCACCCTCGGCCGGGCGGTTGCCGCCCATCCCGCGCATATTCACCCGGGGCACCCGGACGTCGTCGAATCGCAGCTCGCCGTTCGGCCACGCCTTCAATCCGAAGAGGTTGTTGCTTCGCGCCGCGTCCCAGGGAGAGACATCCTTCCTCACGTGGAGGCTGCGGATGCCGGCACGCCCCTTCTCCGGGTCGACATTGACCATCAAGTTCACGTGATCGGCAATGGGCGCGCACGAGATCCAGTTCTTGGTGCCGTTCACCACCCATTCGTCGCCATCAAGTGTCGCCCGCGTCTGCAGGTAGGACGAATCGGACCCGTGATCGGGCTCTGTAATGCCACCACAGCCGATGCTCTCGCCCGAGCGCATCCTCGCCTTCGCCTCTCGCCTCTCAGCGTCGTCGCCTCCGGAAGGCAGCATCCCGGCGATAAACAACGTCCCGCAAAGACCGGCCCAGACCCGCGCCAGTTCCTCGTTGATAACCCCATACGTCTTCGCGTCCAGGTTCGACCCGCCCCATTCTTCATCGTGCCGGCCGTTGTAGAACCCGAAGGGCATGAGCTGCTTGATGAAACGGATCGCGTCTTCGCGCGAGAGCTGCCCCTTCGCCTCATACTCGTTGACCTGAGGCGCGATCTCCTTCTCGAGGTATTCACGCACGGTCGCCTTCAGGAGCCGCTGCTCCTCGGTCAGGTCGAAGTCCATGGACTGCTCCTCTTCGTGGAAAGCGGTTCCGGCGAGCGTCTACGGGGCGGCGTCCCGGGCTCGGGCCCGTGAAAGCATTGTCTCGCCCCGTGCCGGCGTCAAACACGGGCAGCGCCAGCCAATGCCAGTCTCACGCCTTTCTCATCTTCGCGCCCTACTGTCACTTTCGATATCGAGCCGCTTCACCGATGAAGTCCCTCCCATGAAGAAGCTGTTACCCGTGGCATTCTTGTCCGCCAGGATCGAAACCCGTCGCTGCCGGCGCCTTCACCACATCCTGACCCGTGGGGAGCGTTCTCATCGCGCTCTCACCTACCGCCTCCAGAGTTCAACCAGAGAACCCCATGCATTTCCGAAAGAGCACCTCCATGCGCAGACTTCTTTCCCTTGCCCTCGCAGCCGCCGTCGCGGCGGCTGCCCTGTCCTCGTGCACGTCCTCGAACGAAAGCGGAGCGGCAACGACCGCAGGCGCCACGTCCTCGCCGGCCGCCGCCAACACGAAGGCCACCGGCATTACGCCAACCGCGTCCACCACCAGCGATGGCTCGACCCACGATGACCCCGCCGATTACACCTGGGACGAGTCGACGGTCGTTGCCATCGAACTCAAGGGCACGACCGCCACGTCTGCCCGCAGTTCGGTGAAAGTCTCCGGCTCAACAGTGACCATTACCGAGGCTGGTTCCTACCGGCTTAGCGGCACACTCAGCGACGGCCAGGTCGTCGTCGATACCGACGACAAGGACACCGTCCGCCTCATTCTCAACGGCGTCACCATCACCAATGGCGACCAGGCGGCCCTCACGGTGACCGATGCGAAGAAGGTCGTCGTCATCCTCGGCGACGGTTCGAAGAACACCCTTACCGACGGCGCGAAATACACCTTCGCCGACTCTTCCACCGATGAGCCAAATGCCGCGCTCTACAGCACTGCCGACCTCACCATCGCGGGCAACGGTTCGCTTACAGTGACGGGTAAGTACAACGACGGCATCACCGGCAAGGATGGCCTGGTCATCGCTGGCGGCACGATCGTGGTTGAGGCCGCGGATGACGCGGTCCGCGGCAAGGACTACCTCGTGGTCAAGGGAGGCTCACTGACGGTGAAGGCCGGCGGCGATGGCCTCAAAGCCGACAACGCCGAGGACACCGCTCTCGGCTTCGTAACCATCCTTGATGGGACTCTCGCCATCACGGCGGCCGGCGATGGCATCCAGGCGGAGTCGACCGTCACGGTCGCAGGCGGCAAGCTCGCGATCACCACCGGCGGTGGCGCGGCGGCGAAGGTCGCTGCCGATGCTTCGGCCAAGGCGATCAAGGGGGCGGCCAGCGTCGCCATCAAGGGCGGGACCTTCACGATCGACTCAGCCGATGACGCCCTGCACTCCAACGTCGCCGTCACGATCGATGGCGGCAACCTCACCATCGCCACCGGGGACGATGCCATCCACGGCGACAAGTCCGTCACCGTCAATGGCGGGACGGTGAACATCACGAAGTCCTACGAGGGGCTCGAAAGCATCGCCCTCGTCATCAATGGCGGCGAGATCACCGTCGTCGCCAGCGACGATGGCCTGAATGCCGCCGACGGCACGGGAGGCGGCGTGCCCGGCGCTCGGCCCGGAGGCGCCGTAGCCGGAAACAACACCCTCACCATCAACGGCGGCACCATCCTGGTGAGCGCCAACGGCGATGGCATCGACATCAACGGGTCCGTCACGATGACCGGGGGCACCCTCATCGTCCAGGGGCCAACCGCCAACAACAACGGCGCACTCGACTACGACGGCACGTTCAACATGACTGGCGGGTTCATCGTCGCTGCAGGCAGCGCCGGCATGGCGCAGTCACCAGGTGCATCCTCGACCATCAAGTCGATCGCCCTCCGCTTCAGCGCCGTGCAGCCGGCCGGTGCCATCGTCCACATCCAGACGGCCGGCGGGGAAGAGATCGTCACGTTCAAATCCGAGAAGAGCTTCCAATCGCTCGTCGTGTCTTCTCCGAAACTCCAGTCCGGCGTCACCTATGACGTGTACACCGGTGGTACCGCCACCGGCGCGAACCAGATGGGTCTCTATCCGGCCGGCGCCTATAGCGGCGGGACGAAGTCCACTACCACCACCGTCTCCACCGGCGCGACCGGCCGCTGACCCGGCGTCGTCGAAACTACCGCGGGTCTCCCGAAAAGGGGAGGCACGCTCCACGTTCGGCCGCGGGATCGTGGCGGAACCGGCCTCGCTGTGCCAACATCTCCGCTTGCCGCAACTCGTTCCCGTCCGGAGGTTGCCATGAAGTTCGCTCTCTCCACCATGCAGCTGAAGAGCCCCGCATTCGAACATCTCGCCCGCATACCCAGGAAGCACACCGGTGAAGGGGAGGATGTATCGCCCGCCCTGGAGTGGTCGAATGTGCCAGAAGGGACGCGCTCCTTCGTCATCGCCTGCCACGATCCTGATGCCCCGCTCATCGCAGGAGGCACGTACGGCTTTGTCCACTGGGTGCTCTACAACATCCCGGGCTCGGTCCGCAGCCTGCCGGAAGCCGCCAGAGGCCACACCGAGGGCCAGACCGGATTCGGCAAGCAGAGCTACGGCGGCCCCATGCCCCCACCAGGACATGGGACCCACCTCTACTACTTCTGGGTGTTCGCCCTCGATGCTGAACTCGACCTTGCTCCGGGCCTATCTCTCTGGCAGGTGCTTGAGAAGATCGAGGCGCATACGCTCGGGATGAATCGGCTCGTCGGTTCGTACTCCCGCGAGTAGAAGTATCCAGGCCCCGGCACTCCCGCAGGTCTGTCGCCAGCCCGTCTCCATCCCGCTTCGTGCCTACGGCACGACCGATGTGGAATGAAGGAGAGTGCTAACGGGCCGTTAACGGCTGCGTGGCAACGTCGAATCGGACCACCCCCGGAGGATCCTTCAACCTTGCAGAAGTCCGCGGCGCCCGCCGAACACCCCGATAGCTCCGTGCTTGCCCAGCTCTCCACGCTCGACCGCTTCCTGCCTGTCTGGATCGGCATCGCGATGGCACTCGGCCTTCTCCTCGGACGCGCCTTTCCGGACCTGAACGACCAGCTCGACCGCGTCAAGATCGACCAGACCTCATTGCCGATCGCCATCGGATTGCTCGGCATGATGTACCCCGTCCTCGCGAAGGTCCGGTACGACCGGCTTGGCGATGCGACGACGGACAAGCCACTCGTGGGTTCGTCCGTGATGTTCGCGTGGCTCATCGGCCCGGCACTCATGTTCACGCTCGCATGGGTCTTCCTTCGCGACCTGCCGGAATACCGCACTGGCGTCATCCTTGTCGGACTCGCGCCATGCATCGCGATGGTCCTCATCTGGAACTCCCTTGCACACGGCGACATCGAGGCAGGGGCGGTCCTCGTCGTACTCAACTCGTTCATCCAGGTGGCCGCCTACGCGGTGATGGGCTATTTCTACCTCGAAACGCTTCCCGGATGGCTTGGGCTCCAGGAGACCGCCGTCGACTTCGTCTTCTGGGACATCGCGAAGTCCGTCCTCATCTTCCTCGGAGTGCCGCTCGTACTCGGGCTCCTGACGAGTGTCATCGGCCGGCGCAGGAAGGGCGACGTGTGGTACGAGCAGCGGTTCCTTCCTCGCATCGGGCCGTGGGCGCTCTACAGCCTCCTCTTCACGATCACCGTCCTCTTCGCCATCCAGGGCGACGCGATCACCTCGCAACCGCTCGACGTCGCCCGCATCGCCGTCCCGTTCCTCCTCTACTTCGCCCTCATGTGGACGGCCGCGTTCGCCTGGGGTCGCGGGCGGGGCCTGCCCTACCCGAAGACGGCGACGCTCGCCTTCACTGCGGCGGGCAACAATTTCGAACTGGCCATCGCGGTCGCCATCGGCGCCTTCGGGGTGACCTCCGGTCAGGCGCTCGCGGGTGTCGTCGGCCCGCTCATCGAAGTGCCGGTCCTGGTAGCTCTGGTGTACGTCTCGCTCTGGGGGCGGCGGTTCTTCGAGCGTCCCACGGACCAGGGCAGCCGGCTTCGCTAACGCCGCGTTAACGCCCGCACGGGAGAGTAGGGGGAAGCGCCAGAACCGGGAAACACCGGGCGCCGGGGCCCCGGGCGCGCGGGGCGCGGCGGGGGGCGGCGGCGCCGGCGGGGGGGCGGGGGCGCCCGCCGGCCCCGGGCGCGCGCCCGCGGCCCGGCCCCGCCCGGGCGGGCGGGGGGGGGGGGGGGCCGCCCGGCCCCCCCGCGCGGGGGGGGGGGGGGAGGCGAGAGTCCGGGGAGCGAGTACGAACCACATGCCTGAAGTCCTCTTCGTCTGTGTCCACAATGCCGGTCGCTCGCAGATGGCCGCGGCACTCACGGCATCGCTCAGTTCGGGAAGCGTCCACGTCCGCTCCGCCGGGTCTGCCCCCACCGGGTCGATCAACGCCCACGTGGTTGAAGCCATGGCGGAGATCGGGATCGACCTATCCGCGGAGTTTCCGAAACCCCTCACCGATGACGTCGTCGAGTCGTCCGATGTGGTCATCACGATGGGCTGCGGCGATGCCTGCCCTGTCTACCCCGGCAAGCGCTACCTCGACTGGGCGGTCGACGACCCGGCTGGTCAGCCGATCGAAGTCGTGCGCCGCATCCGCGACGACATCGCGGCACGCGTTCGGACGTTACTGGAAGAGCTGGGGGTAGGGGAGCCAACGCCCCGAGTCCACTGACGCCTCGCCCTTGAGCGAGCCCGGGCACAACCCACTTCCTGACCCCCGCCGGCGCCCCCATCGGCTGTCACCTGTCAGCCCAGGTACATCGACCCGCGGCTGCCGCCCTTCGGGTCGGTGATGACGTTGATGACGGCGACCTTGCCCGCGTTCAGCGCCCTTTCCAGGGTCGGGCGGATCTCTGCCGGGTCGGTAACGCGCGCCGAGAACCCCCCGACCATCTCGCCCATGCGCTCGTAATCCACCGGCAGCAGTGCGGCGATGGGCGGCGAATCCGGCGCGAACATCCGGTCCTGGATCGAATGGCCCGCGATGCCCCCGTTGTTCGAAATCACGAACACCACGTTCGCACCGATCCGCGCCGCGGTCTCGACTTCCATCGCTGCCGCCCCGAATGCGTAATCGCCGATGACCGCCACCGCCGGACGCTCGGGCATCGCCAGCTTGGCGCCGAGCGCGTAGGGAACGCCCGTCCCCATGCAGCCCGTTGTTCCGGAATTGAGGAGGGAGCGCGGGTTGTAGCTCGGTAGCACTGCCCGCGAAACCGCCATCGTCAGCTCTGCATCGACACTGATGTTGACGTCCCGGGGGACGGCATCACGTACTTCGCGAAGCAGGCGGAAGTGGTTGATCGGCTCCCGGTCGGAAGCCATCTGTTCTCCGATCGCGGCTTCATTCTTCGCCGCGTCAGTGCGGAGCGCTTCCGCCCAGCCCGTCCCCGTCGTCGCCAGCGCCCGGCCCGTGAGCGCATCGGAGATGGCTTCGCTCGCGGCAGCGCAATCCGCCACGAGGCCGAACTCGAGGTCGGCGGCGTTCGTCATCTCTTCCGGCACGATGTCGATCTGGGCCAAGCGGACGTCGGTCGCGAAGCGCGGAGCCCGTCCGAACTGGAAGATCCAGTTGAACCGCCCGCCCACCATCAGGACTGCGTCCGCGCCGGCGAGCGCCGCCGAACGGGCAGCGTTCATACACATAGGGTTGTCATCGGCGATGACGCCGCGCCCCATCGGCGACGCCACGTACGGGATCCCGAGCCCCACCAGCCGCGTCAGCCCGGATGTCGCGTCCGCCCAGGCCGCGCCCTTGCCCACAAGCACGAGTGGCCGCTTCGCTGACGCCAGCATCGAGGCGATCGACTCGACCATCCGCGGGTCCGGGTGCGGCGCAGAGACCTGCGGGCCTCCCGTCCGCAGCGGGACTGCCTCGTCGTCCACACGACGGCGAACGAACTGGCCCGGGAAGTCGAGGTAGACGCCTCCGGGCCGCCCGCTGACTGCCTTCCCCAGGGCAAGGTGCACCAGCTCCGGGATGCGTTCGGTGCTGTCGACCTGTGCGGTCCACTTGCAGCCGGGCTTCGCGAACGCGACCTGGTCGGCTTCCTGGAACCCGCCAAGCCCACGCGTCCGTCCGTCTACCGATCCGCCGAGGACGACGAGCGGCATGCAGGACTCGGTCGCGACGTGAAGCCCGGTGACCGTGTTGATCATGCCCGGTCCCGAACCCGCCACGACCACGCCGGGCTTCTTCTTCAGGTAACCCCACGCAGAGGCGGCGAAACAGGCGGACTCCTCGTGGCGGCAGTTCACTACCTGGATGCCCTCGGCCTGCATGCCGGCCATCACTTCGATCATCGGCCCCGCGACAACGCCGAAGGCTGTATCGATCCCCGCTTGTTTGAGTTGCCTGGCGGCCAGGCGGCCCCCGTTGATCTCGGTCATTGCCCTACCTCTTCGTCGAACGCACGCTCGTGCCGGGAAGTATGGCTGCAGATCCGGCCGGTGTCAGACTCCGCGCACGTTCCGACCGCCACCGTTGGGGGTGTAACATCGCAACGACAGGAGGCGGTCAATGACCCCGTTCGAATCGAAAGCCGTCCGTATCCACGGCGTTGAGTACGTCGCCGAAGCCTCGCTGAACAACTGAAACAGCCTCTGGACCGCCGTGGTGCGGTCCGGGAACAAGCCGGTCGCGTCCGGCGCCGGCAATTCGCCCGAAGGGGCGCTGGCCACGGCCATCGAACGCGCGGAGCAGGCTCTGTCAGGGGTCGCCGGGAGTTGAACACCGCCGGCTCGGAATCCTTCGCGTCCGCACTGTTTCAGTTCGGCTAGAAGTTCAGGTAGAGCGCGGGGTTCACATAGCCGCCGTTGTAGCGGATTTCGAAGTGCAGGTGATGACCGGTGGTGAAGCCGGTGAGACCGGTGAGACCGAGCGTGGCGCCTGCGCTGACGCGCTGGCCGGGAGTCACGTTGATCTGGCTCATGTGGGCGTAGAGGGTCGTCCAGCCATCCCCACAGTCGACAATGACGTGGTAGCCGTAGCTGTAGGTGAGGTACTCGGTGGTCGTCACCACTCCATCGCAGACAGAAAAGATCGGCGAGAAGGCGAAGCTGTACATGTCGAGGTCGATGCCCGTGTGGTAGGAGCCAGCGCCACGCGGAGTGCCGAATGCGTCGCTGACCGAGCGCCAACCACCGAGGGGGAAGTTCTTGAACTTGCCGCCGGAAGGCAGTGCGGTGCCGCTGCCCTGGTTGGTTCCGACGCCCGGACCGCTGCCGGGGTTACCGGTGCTGCTGGCGGGCGGTGGCGGGGGCGGCGGCGGCGGGGGTTTAATCGTCGCGCCGGGGAGGAGGAGGTACTGGCCCTGTTCGAGCTGGTTCGGGTTGGCGATGTTGTTGGGCTTATAGGAGACGACCGTGTCGGCATCGATGTTGTCGTACTGGCCAACGATCTTCGCTACGGTATCGCCGTAGCCGACCTTGTAGAGGATGCCGTCCTTGCGCGGGACGATGATGATTTGGTCCCGCTGGATGAGGTTCGGGTTGTCGGCATGCAACGTCGGGTTGTTGGCAAGGATGGTCGCCATCGAGACGCCGTAGCGGGAGGCGATACCGCTGATCGAATCGCCGCCCTGGGTGCGGTATTCAACGATGGGGCTACGCGGATCGATGATATCGGCCAGGGGCTTCACTCCCGCACCGACTTCACCAAGTGAGGCGGCCGCGGCCGAAACGCCGGATGAGAGTGAAGTCGTCGGCGAGACGGCGCCAACTGCGCGGACGCTCAGCACTTCCGTCCGGAGGTTCGTTGTCGCGACTGAATCCATGGTCTGGATGCTGGCGGAGGGGCGGAAAGCGGTGAGCGAACGGGCCTGGGTGGTGCCCGCCATGCCGGAGAGGCTGAAGGTAGGGAGAGTTGTGGAGGCAGAAGCGTTAGAGGCGCTCGGGAACTGGCTCGCGAAGACGACAGCGCCCACGGCAAGACTCACGACGAGGCCATGGACGGTGAACCGGCCGGGGCGCTTCGAGTGTGCGTGGCTACGCGCGCGAGACAGTTGGAATGCCATAACGCGAATCCGGTCAGGGTGGCGGGCGGGTACACGCACCACAGGCTGAGCCTGGCCTAACCTTGCTCGCCTCCTCCTTTCGAAGCTATTCCGGCGATTGCTGATTGCCGGATCACAGGGCCCTTAGGGGAGTGCCCTAGAGCTCTGTTTTCAACGTTCCGAGGAACTCCTCATTCGTCGAAGTCCGCGCGATCCGTTCGAGGAGCCGCTCGGTCGCCTCGATCTGGTTCGGCGAGTTCTGCGAAATCATAGCCGTCATCCGGCGCACGAGCCAGACTCCGCGGAGGGTCTTCTCATCGAGCAGGAGCTCCTCGCGCCGGGTGCTGCTGCCCTGGAGGTCGATCGCCGGGTAGAAGCGGCGTTCCGCCAGCTTGCGGTCCAGGCGCAATTCCAGGTTGCCGGTGCCCTTGAACTCCTCGAAAACGACTTCATCCATGCGGGAGCCGGTGTCGACGAGACAGGTGGCGAGAATGGTGAGCGATCCACCCTCGTCGGCCTTCCGGGCGGCGCCGAAGAGCCGCTTGGGCGGGTAGAGCGCAACCGGGTCGACGCCGCCGGAAAGGGTGCGGCCGCTCGATGGCAGGGCGACGTTGTAGGCGCGCGTCAGGCGCGTGATCGAGTCCATGAGGATGACGACGTCCTTGCCGCCTTCAACGAGACGCTTGGCGCGCTCAAGCGCCAGTTCGGCGACGCGCGTCTGGTCTTCGACCGGCTCATCGAACGTGCTGCTGACGACTTCTCCGCGCACGCTCCGCTTCATGTCGGTGACTTCTTCGGGCCGTTCGCCAATGAGGACGACCATGAGGTGGACGTCCGGGTAGTTGGTGGAGATGCCGTTGGCGATGTTCTTCAACAGCATCGTCTTGCCGGCTTTCGGCGGCGAGACGATGAGGCCGCGCTGGCCGCGCCCGATGGGGGCGATCAGGTCAATGATGCGGTGGGTGAGGTTGTCCGGGGTGGTTTCGAGCTTGAGTTGTTCGCGTGGGAAAATCGCCGTGAGGTTCTCGAAGTAGGGGCGCCGCTTCGCCACTTCCGGATCCATGCCGTTGACCGCTTCGACCTTCAGGAGGCCGTAGTACTTCTCGTTGTCCTTCGGGTGGCGCACCTGGCCGGTGACGTAGTCGCCGGGGCGGAGACCGAACTTGCGAAGCTGGGACTGCGACACGTAGATGTCGTGAGGGCCGCCGAGCATGGACTCGCCACGCAGGAACCCGTAGTTTCCGTCGTCGCTGACTTCCAGGAAGCCGCCGGAGAAGACGTTTCCCCGTACCTCCGCCTGCGCCTGGAGCAATCGGAAGATGAGGTCGGTCTTACGCAGGGTGGCGGCTTCATCGAGACCCATCGCGATGGCGAGTTCGGCGAGTTGCTCGCGCGACTTCTGTTCCATCTCGGCGATGTTGAGGGGCGCCATCTGGCTGCGAGTCTGACGCTCTTCCTGGTCCTGGGAGTCACGGTCGCGCGGGGCCTCACGCTCGCCCCAGCGCCGTTCTCCACGGTCGCCCCGGTTGTCGCGATCTCTCCAGCGGCGTTCCCCACGGGGCTGCTGTTCCTGGCGCTGTTCGACGCCTTCGCGGTTCTCGTTCCGGCCGTGGCGGGTGAACGTGCGTTCCTGGGGTGCGCCAGCGGGCGGCGAATCCGTGACCGGGGAGTCGGCGGAGGGCGCATCGACAGGGGAAGGGGGAGCTTCAGCGGAGTCCGCGGTCTCGCGGCGGAAGGGGCGCTGCCGGCGCGGCTTTTCCCCGACCTCGGCATCGGCCGGCGGGGACGCGTTATTGCCTATCGTGGCAGCGACATCCACCACATCTTCCGGCGCAGGCGCCGCCTTTGGGCGGGTTGTCCGCCGGCGAGGGGCCGGGGCGAGAGCGTGCCCGTCTTCCGAAGTGGCTTCGGGGCTTGTGGTCGGTTCCTGGGTTTCAGTTTCTTCCAATGCGACTACCGTGTAGAGGGGTGTGCGTGCCTGGAGGGCGGTGAGGGGTGCGATGAAAACGTAAGGTGTTTCCGCGTCCAACGCTCGGACTGTATGGACGCACGGACAAAGTGGGGAGCTGGCAGCACCTTCAGCGGCACGCTATCCAATCCAGCTACAGACACATTACGACGCCACCGATTGGCATGCAAGGCAGATACCGGGCCAATCGTCCGGGGAGGCTCGCGCCGTCGTGCGGCGGATGTGAAGCGTATGACCTACATCGGCGTTTAAACACGCCTGCAGACCGGCTAGACTCGGTGTCACTTTCCGCCCCAAGGATGACACCATGACCGAAATCGCCAGCCTGGATTCCCTGACCGAGTTGATGGCCCGGCAACGTGCCGTTCGCGAGTTCACCAGCGACCCCATCGACGACGTCCTCATCGAGAAGATTCTCCGGGCCGCAACCCGGGCGCCGAGCGCCAAGAACGTGCAGGTCCTGCGGTTCATCGTCGTAACCGATCCGGCGGCAAAGAAGAAGCTCGCCGAACTCGTAGATGAAGCCCCCGCTCCCGGACGGACACCGTGGGACGAAGTCCCGGTGATCATTTTCGTGTGCGCCGAGAACCCGTTTGGAATGTCGGCGACCGGCTCCGCCGCCTGGGGTGGATCGGTGTATCCGGGAATCCAGAACCTGCTCCTCGCGGCTCACGCGGCGGGGCTCGGGACGGTCCTGACGACATCGCGCGGGAAGCTGAAGGAGCAGGAACTCAAGGACTTCCTCGGGGTGCCAGAAGGCACGCACATCGACGCGGTGATCCCGATGGGCTGGCCCGCGGTGAAGCTGGGGAAGAACAAGCGGCGGCCGGTTTCAGAGGTGGCGTACCGGGAGAAGTTCGGGACCGCCTGGTAGGCGGGCGGCCGGTGGCGGCTACCTGGCCCCCGAGTCCAGGGGCCCCCAGGGGGACACGCCAGCTAACGACTGTGATGCAGCGGCGGGTGGTGGGTAGAATCGCAGCGCCGCGGGTTTCCCGGCAGGAGTTCCGAATTGGCGGGAGCGCTGGCGGGTATCCGCGTCCTCGAATTGGCCGAAGGTGTGAGCGGGCCGTACTGCGGCAAGCTGTTGGCGGGCCTCGGCGCGGATGTCATCAAGGTCGAACCACTCAACGGCGACCGGACCCGGCGGGACGGGCCGTTCCCTGGGGACGCGCCGAACGCCGAGTGCTCGGGCCTCTTCCTTCACCTGAACACCGGGAAACGGAGCACGATCGCGGACCTCGCGACGGGGGAGGGGACGGCCGTGACCAGGCTCCTCCGCGGCGCCGACGTGGTCATCACCAGCCTCCGGCCGGCGGAACTGGCGGCGGCGAAGATCGACCTTGACGCGTGGCGTGCCGAGTACCCCGCGCTGGTGATCGCGAGCGTGACTGGATTCGGACTAAACGGGCCATACGCGGACTATCGGGGCGGCGAACTCATCACGTACTCCCTCGGCGGCTACGCGATGCTGACGGGCTCTCCCGACCGGGAGCCGCTGAAGGCGTATGGCTCGCTCGTGGAGTACCAGGCCGGTGCACAGCTGGCGTTGGGCGTGATGGCCGCGCTACTCGCCCGCGAAGTGACCGGCACAGGCCAGGTGGTCGATTGCGCCGCGATGCAGGCGGCGACGTTCCTCCTGGGGGCAGTCGAACAGGGCGCCCACTTCTACGGCCGGATCCATCGGCGAAACGGCACCCGGCTGCTTGGATTTCCGCCCGAGCATTCCTATCCGTCGACGATCCGGCCATGCGCCGATGGCTACGTGCATTGTCACTCGAACAACCGCTTCCTCGACCTGCTGGGGGTGCTTATCCCACACCCACGCCTAGCGGCGCCGGACCTCTTGTCTTCGATGATGGGCCACGCCGACGAGGTCGACGCGATCATGGACGAATGGCTGGCAGACAAGACACGCGAAGCGATCGTGTCGAGCGCGCAGGAGCTGCGGCTGCCCTTCACTGAGGTGCGCGAACCCGGCGAGGTGATGTCGGAGCCTCATCATCGGGAGCGCGGCAGCTTCGTCACCATCGAGCATCCGGGCGCCGGACCCGTCCTGCAGCCGGGAGCACCATTTCGGATGAGTGCGACGCCCTGGACGTGCGCTCCCGCGCCGATGCTGGGCCAACACTCCGACGCGAGCTGGACCGGCAACGAAACGGCCCCGACCCGGCCGGAGACGCAGAGGAGGGGCCTGAAGCCACTTTCGGGCCTCCGCGTGATCGACTTCACGAACGCTGTGGCAGGACCGATCGCCTCATTCATCCTTGCCGACCTCGGCGCCGAGGTGATCAAGGTGGAAGCGCCGGGGAGCCGACCGAAGGTTGCCGCCGGCGTTGCGCCCCTCCTCGAAGGCGCCGACGCCCCTTCGTACAACCGGATCATGACTTTCAACGAACTCAACCACGGCAAGCGCAGTCTCGCGCTCGATGTCGCGACGGCGGAGGGACGCGAGTTGTTCCTTGCACTGGCGGCGAAGAGCGACGTCGTGGTGCAGAACTTCTCGCCGCGCGTGATGGGGAACCTTGGGATCGACTTCGAAACGCTCCGGGAACTGAACCCCCGCATTGTCCTCGCTTCGATGCCCGCGTTCGGTCTTTCGGGGCCACTGCGCGACCGGATTTCCTACGGGCCAGGGATCGACGCGATGAGCGGCCTGAGCCACCTGACCGGATACGCGGACGGCCCACCGATGAAACCCGGGAACTTCTTCTGCGACCAGCAAGCAGGCGTTTTGACGGCGTTCGCTGTCTGCGCAGCGCTGCGGCATGTGGAGCGCACCGGCGAGGGCCAGCACCTGGAACTCGCGATGATCGAAGGCGAATTCCAGGTGCTCGGCGATGCCTACATCGACTACGCGATGAACGGGCGAGAACGCCGGCGCACGGGCAACGACCACCCGGCCATGGAGCCACACGGGATGTTCCGCTGCCGGGGCGAGGATGCATGGGTAGCCATCGCTGTTGAGGACGAGCGCGAATGGATGGCGCTGTGCAACCTCATCGGACGGACGGAAATGGCCGCACGGTATGCGGGAGCGGCCGCGAGAAGAGCCGCTCGCGGGGACATTGCCGCTGCAATCACGGCATGGACGGAGGGACGGACGCACTACGAAGCGCAGGCGGAATTGCAGGCCGCAGGAATCGCCGCCGGTGCTGTGCTCAATGCAGCCGAACTGCTGACCGACCCGCACGTTCGGGCGTACTCCGGCTTCGAATACGTGGAAACGCCCGGCGTGGGCCGGACGCCGTATCCGCGCGTGGCGTTCCGGCTTTCGGAGACGCCGGTCCCCGTGTCGGGACCGGCGCCCGGGTTCGGCGAAGCGAACGACTACATCCTCCGCGAGCTGTTGGGCATCCCCACGGCGGAGGTTGACGAACTCCGCCGCTGCGGAGTTGTGGCCGACGAGCCCACAGGGGTCGGGCACTAGGAAATCGGGATTCAAAATGGAGGGGATGAAATTGGGACGAGTGATTGTCGAAGCGGCAGGAGCCGTGCGGAGCGTGACCCTGGACCGGGCGGAGAAGCGCAACGCCATGGACGCACAGATGCTGGACGAGTTGGCCGCCGCATTCAACGTGACGCCGCCCCCCGAAGAGCGCGTGACCGTCATCCGCGCCAACGGCACGGTGTTCTGCGCGGGGCTCGACCTCAAGGAGCGAGGCGAAGGTGGACCGATGCGCGGCGCGAGCCCCATCGAGCATGTGCTGGACCTCATCGAGCACTACCCGCTGCCCGTTGTGGGTGTGGTCCAGGGCGACGCTATCGCGGGCGGGAACGAACTGGCGCTGCACTGCGACCTTGTGGTTGCTTCGACTGCCGCCCGGTTCGGAATGTCGCTCGCACAGATCGGCCTGGCGCCGACATGGTTCCTGGCGAAGAAGTTGCTCGAAGTCGGCGGCCCGGTGGCAGCGCGCGAGGTTCTCTTGCTCGGTGACCCGATCCCCGCGGAGCGGATGTATGCCCTGGGGCTCATAGCACGCGTCGCGCCGCCTGAGGGACTGGAAGCGGCGGCCGATGCCGTGATTGGGCGCCTCGCCGCGAATGCGCCTCTCTCGCTGCGGGCGATGAAAGCGCTGCTGGTGCGCGAGATGGCTTTCCGCGACGGCATCCCACACGCTGATGTCGATGCGCTGGTCGATGCCGCCCGGACATCAGGTGACGCCCGGGAAGGCATGGCAGCCCGGCTGGAGAAGCGGGCCCCGCGCTTCGAGGGAAGGTAACACCTCGGCCGGCACGGCTTGGGGCACCGGCCGAGGCGGTTGCCGCCCGGACCTCCTTGCCCGGAACGCCGCAAAGATCGAGCGTAGTGACTTGACGGCGCCTCTTCGCCGGCAACGGCGTTGAGTGTTGCCGCGCACCTCGCAGGAGCGTGACGCGTGCGGCTGACGCGAACCCCTGGCCACAGCGGAGGACCCGGTTACCTGCCGGGAATCGACGGTTTGCGCGCGATCGCCGTACTGGCCGTCCTCCTCTTTCACGGTGATGTGACGGCGGTGAGCGGTGGTTTCCTCGGAGTCGAGGTGTTCTTCGTCGTGAGCGGCTACCTGATCACGCTGCTCCTGCTGCGCGAGTTCGAGCGAGACGGGAGGTTCCGGCTGCGCGCCTTCTGGGGACGGCGGCTGCGGAGGCTGTTGCCCGCCGCCGGTGTGGTTGTGCTTGCGAGCCTGGCGTACGCCCTGGCGTTCCTTCCGGAGGAAGTCTCGGGCCTGCGAGGAGATGCGCTCTCGGCCGCTGGCTACGCGACCAACTGGTGGCTGGTCTTCGGAAACCAGCCGTACTTCGAAACGCTGGGCCGTCCGTCGCTGCTCCAGCACCTCTGGTCGCTGGCCGTGGAGGAGCAGTTCTACCTGGTGTGGCCGATCGTGTTCCTCGCACTTCTGAAGCTGCTGGGCAGGCGAGGAGCGCTGCTGGTGACAGTCCTCGCGATGGCGGGCTCATACGCGCTGATGGCCGCGCTGCATGACCCCGCAGTCGACCCGGCGCGCCTCTATTACGGCACGGACACGCGGGCCGGCGGCCTCCTGGCCGGGGCCGCCCTGGCGATGGCCTGGGACCCGGGAAAGGCGCGGGCTGGCGGCACGGGCACGCGGCTCGCGGTCACAGCGGCAGGGTGCGCGGCACTCCTCGCCATCGGATGGGCGTTCCTCACCATCGACGCCTCCACCGGTTGGCTTTACCCCTGGGGCTTCGTCATCATCGCCGCCGGCGCCAGCACCTCCATCGTCGCTGCAACTCACCCCGGATCGAAGGGGCTACCCCGGCTGCTGGGCAGTGGATCGATGCGCTGGGCAGGGACGCGCTCCTACGGCCTCTACCTCTGGCACTGGCCGCTGTTTGTGCTCACCCGCCCCGGGGTCGACGTGCCCTTCGACGGGCTGGACCTGCTTGCGGGGCGACTGGCGCTGGCAGCACTCGCGGCCGAAGTGTCGTACCGGTTCGTCGAACGGCCCTTCCGGACCGGCGCGGTTTCCCGAACGTTCCGTTCCGCATTCGGGCGGGCGCCCATCCGGGCACGGCTACTCGCGGCGAGCGGCGGCCTGTCGGCGTTCGCCCTGGTATTCACGGCGTTCCACGCGCCCGATGCGACCGTGCCGTATTACCTCGCCGAAGGCGGATTCCACGGAGTTGTCGGTGCTCCTCTCGTAGGGGTGGAGCCGGCGAGCTCCCTGGTCCCGTTTGTGGAGGTTCCGCCGGACGCCGAGTCAAGCGCGACGCCGGAAGTTCCGGCCGCGGCCTCAGCGTCGGCAGGCGACGAGGCAACGCCGGAGGCGACGGCCGTTCCAGCGCAGGAACCCGCTACTCCAACCGTCCCGGCGCCGACAACGGCTCCCACTCCACCGCCACCACCGCCGCCCACGAGCGCACCGATCTTCGCCGTCGGCGATTCGGTCCTGATGGGGGCGGCGCCGTACCTCGGCGTCTGCGGTACCGTCGAAGTCGACGCTCAGGTCGGGCGCCACGTTGGCGAGGTGGTCCGCATCCTCCAGGGGCGCCGGGCATCCGGCCGTACCGAAGACGTGGTCATCATTCACACGGGGAACAACGGCCCACTCTCCATCGACCAGGTGGATGCGATGGTGGAAGCGGCGGCCGGTGCGAAGGTGGTGCTGGTCACGGTGCGCGTCGGCAGGCCGTGGGAAGCCGGGAACAACGAGATCATCCGGTCGGCTGCAGCTCGATGGGGCAACGTCCGGGTTGCCGATTGGTACGAGGCGACTGAAGGCCACGGCGAACTCTTCCACAGCGACGGCATCCACGTCGGCGCGGCCGGCGGCCAGTTGTACGCGACAGTTGTCGCCTGGGCGATGAACACGGGCGGTTGACGGGGGCCGCGCGAGTCATCACAGTTCGGGCCAAATCCAGGAGGACGCATACATGAGTGGCTTTCGCAGCTTCGCAGCCCGAGTTCACAGCAGCGAGGAGGGGCATTCACTGCCGGCCGTCGCATCACTTCTCGGCGGTGCCGGAGTCGTGGTCCTCGGCATCGGCGCTGCGGGCGACAACGATGCCCTGACACTGGTTGGCGGCATCGTCGGCGGACTGGGTGTGATCGCGGCATCGACGCTGGATCACATCAAGGTTGAGTGGGAATTGTTCACTCGCCTCGACAAGCTGGAGAAGAAGTAGGGCGCCCTGCTTGGCCTGAGGGCATCCGTGTTTCCACCTGTGCTGCCTGCCAGGCTGCAACCATCAGGCGGCCCTGGAGCTCCCCGCAGCGGCGGTGCATCTCCGGGCCGAAGTGAAGGCGGTCACGGGTGCGGACCGCTTTCGCGAACGCGTCCGCATCGTGAGGCGGCAGGTCGTATGGGATATGGAGCGAATCGCAGACGGGCGCAAGCCTGCCGAAGAGTTCGGCCCGGCGGCGCATCGCGCGCCGGCGGGCGGCAGCCCCGCCTTCGAGGGCGGCCGAGTACGGACTCCCGGCGAGGACGACCGCCACGTGTTCGTGGCGAAGGACCCGGCGGAGGCTGGCTTCGATCGCTGTAGCGGCTTCCGCTGGTGTAAACGGGGGCCGCCCGCCCACAACCCGCGTGGCAACGCTTCGCGAGAGCCTGACGAGCGGACTGGCATTGAAGTCGTAACTCCTCGTGGCGCTGTTGAGCCTGCGGCTCAGGAAGCGGCCGGCCGGGCCCAGTCGCTGCAGGCGAAGTGCGATCAGTTCGGCCTCGCACCAATGAGAGCTGATGTTGAAACAGACGATCTCCGGCTTTAGCTCGGCAACCCAGCCCTCGACGATCTCCGGCATCCTCTCGTTCGGGCGGGGCATCCGCAGGATCGTCTCCACCTGCTCTCCGGAAGCGCTGGCCAGGATTCGCCCCGCCAGACTGGCGGCTCGCTCCTCGGAGGGGGTCTCTCCTTCCGAGTCGATACTGCTGCCCAGGCGAAGGATGCGCATCGGTGAAACGATACGTTGTCCCCGCCCCCTGCGCCGCTGGCGAGGTGACCGCGAGGCCGTGGATTTCCCTTCGGAAGGGTGCGGAAGCGTAGACTGCGACCCGATGAAGTTGCACCTGGAAAAGCCGTGGTTGGAGTTTTCCGCCGAACGCGTGGCGAGGTTGCCGGGCCAGATGGGCGTGTTTCAACTCGCCGACGACGCGGGACGAGTGGTCTACATCGGGTTCGCAGGCGGTAAGAGCCTCTTCGGCCTTCGCAGCGAGCTCGAGAAGCGGCTCGGATCGGCGCCGCAGTTCCGGTACGAGGTGAACAACCAGTACCAGACGCGCTGGCGGGAACTCCTGATGTTGCACGTGGGCGCGCATGGCGCTGTCCCAGAGATGAACGGGCACGAAGCGGTGCCGAAGCTCGGAAGGTTGGGGTAGATCGCGATGGACCTGGAACTCTCTGATGAGCAGAAGCTCATCGTCGATACCGTGCGCAAGTTCGTGCGCAATGAAATCGTCCCGCTCGAGGCCGACCTGGACCCCGACGGCAGTGAACTCGACCCGGCCGACCACGACCGTCTCGTCGCCCAGGTCAAGAAGATGGGCTTCTACGGCCTCGATATCCCGGTCGCCTACGGTGGACCGGATGTCGACATCGTCACGCGCACGCTCATGGCGATCGAAATGGCCCAGCACCGGGCCGGGCTCTACACGCCCTGCTACGGAGTGTTCGGCGGCGCTGGCCTGGCACAGCTCTTCGAGGCAAACGAAGACCAGAAACAGCGATACCTCTATCCGACCCTGCGGGGCGAGAAGCACGGCTTCTTCGGGCTAACCGAGCCCTCGGGTGGGAGCGACCCCGCCCGGGCGATCAAGACCTCTGCCGTGAAGGACGGGGACGACTGGGTGATCAACGGCGGCAAGATCTTCATCAGCGGCGCCGACAAGGCTGACTACGGGATCGTGTTCGCGCGGACGGACAGCTCCAAAGGCCGCGAAGGCATCACCTGCTTCCTCGTCGATGCCGATGCACCCGGATTCCATGTGCGCCGCGTGGTGCACACCCTGCGCTCAACGAGTTACGCGACTGAGCTGCAATTCGACAACCTGCGCGTCTCGGCGGCGAACGTGCTCGGCGAGGTGAACCGCGGGTTCGGCATCGCCAACGACCGGCTGAGCCGCCAGCGCATTCCCTACGCGGCCGGCTGCATCGGAGTCGCGGTGAAGGCCCAGGAGATGGCGATCAGTTACGCCAACCAGCGCGAGACCTTCGGCGACATCCTGGCTTCCCGCCAGGCGATCCAGTGGATGATCGTGGACAACGAAATCGACATCCGCACGAGCACCTGGCTCACGCTGGCCGCGGCGCACAAGGCGAACCGCAACGAGTCGTTCCGGACCGAGGCGGCGATGGCGAAGCTCGTCGCCAGCGAAGCCGGGGGCCGCGTCGTCGACCGGGCGATGCAGATCCACGGCGGCTACGGGATGACGAAGGACCTTCCGCTGGAACGCTGGTACCGCGAGATCCGCATCCGGCGTGTCGGCGAAGGGCCGAGCGAAGTGCAGCGGCTCATCATGGCAAGGGACCTGCTTGGGGGAAGCTTCCACTAGTACCGGCTGTCACTCGCCGCTGATCCGCAGCGAGTTCCACCGGCACAGCAGCGAAGGTCTCCTTCGGCAGGCGGAGGCGTGGAGCGATGGGCCCGGCTCCCAACGGCCGGGCTGCGAGCGATTCGCTGCGGAGACCCTACGCCCGGCCTTTGAGGATGCCCCACCAGTAGAGCTTCGGAAGGAGGCGGGCCTTCACCTGGTACATCGTCCAGCGTTCCTTCGATTGGTCGAATGGGAAGGTTTCCCGGGGCTCGTTGTTGTAGTCGAATTCCGCCATGACGAGTTTGCCGTAACCGGTAACGAGCGGGCAGGCGGTGTAGCCGTCGTACTTGCCTTCGAGCGGGCGCCCGAGGATCGCAGCGACCAGGTTCTTCACCAGCACCGGCGCCTGCTTACGGATGGCGGCGCCAGTCTTGCTCGTCGGCAGGCTGCTGGCATCGCCGAGTGAAAAGACATTGGGGTAGCGGACATGCTGCAGGGTGTCACGGTCGACATCCACCCAGCCGTCGGCGTTGGCGAGGGGCCCGCTGCGGATGAAGTCGGGTGCGCTCATCGGCGGGACCACGTGGAGCAGGTCGTAGTGGATAACAGTGCGCTCCTTCGTATCCAGGTTCTCGAAGGTCGCTTCTTGCGCCTCGCCGTCCACGGCGACCAGGCTTTCGCGGAACTTCGCATCGATGCCCTTGCGCTCAACCACAGCACGAAGCGTCTTCGCGTACTTTTCGACCGCGAAGATGCTGGGCTGCCCCGAACGGAAGAGGATTGTGGCCTTGTCGCGCAGGCCCTTCTTCCGGAACGTGTCATCGGCGAGGTAGGCGATTTTCTGTGGTGCGCCGCCGCACTTGATCGGCGTCGCCGGGTGGGTGAACAGGGCTGTGCCGCCCTGGAAGCCATTGATGAACTCCCACGTCTTGTCGACCAGGTCGTAGCTGTAGTTGCTGCAGACGCCGTTCTTGCCGAGCGCCTGTTCCAGACCCTCAACCTTGCCCCAGTTCACCTGGATGCCGGGCGCGACGACGAGGTAGTCGTAGCCGATACGCTTGCGGCTACCCGTCAGGACCGCGTTCTCTTCGGGGCAGATTTCGGCGACGGAATCGCGGATCCAGGCCACGCCTTTGGGAATGACCGAGGCCTCGGACCTTTCGGTCGCTTGCTTCTTGACCACGCCGCCGCCGACCAGCGTCCAGAGCGGCTGATAGTAGTGCTTGTCGGAAGGATCGATGACCGCGACATCGAGCCCCTTGAGCTTGCGCATGAGCCTGGCGGCGACGCTGATGCCGGCGTTCCCGCCTCCGATGATGACCACCTTGTGGTGCTCATCCGTGCCTTCTTGGGCCGGACTGGCCATCGCTTGTGCTGCAGTCATGACGGAAACCCCCGGGGTCAGCTGATAAAGTTGACCGAATTAGTCAAGTTAACCGCCACCGTACCCACAGATCAAGCAATGGAACTATGACAAAAGTCATATTTCCCCCGTTCGTGGAAGCGGGGCGCCTAGAGCGGCAGGATGCCGCCGCGGACCGCCAGCGTGACCGCTTCCGTCCGCGATGCCGCGCCGAGCTTGCCGAGGATTGTGCCGACGTGGAACTTGACGGTGTGCTCGCTGATGCTCAGTTCGCGGGCAATCCCTTTGTTTGGCAGGCCGGCGGCCACATGCCGCAGGACCTCGATCTCCCGGTCGGAGAGGTTCGCGCCTTCGAGCAGGAGTGGAGCCTCATGGGGACGGTTCGATATCAAAGCGGCGATCGCCGGGTCGAACACGACCAGCCCCTGCGCCACGGCGTTGACGGCGGCGGCAAGCTCGGAAGCGGTCGCCTCTTTGAGGAGGTACGCGCGTGGGGTGTCACCGGAGATCACTGCGGTGGCGAGCTCGCCGGGGGAGGCCGCGAGGAGCACGGCCGGGCCATGTGGCCAGTCCTCGTTCGAGCTGTCTTCTTCAAGGTCCGCCACGGTGACATCGGCAGCTTCGTTCGCCAGCTCGAATGCCGGGTTCGCGGCGAGCATCGCGCGGAGCCCGGCACGGACCGAAGGGTAGGCCGCCTGGACGGCTACGCGAAGAATGGCGAATGGTTCTGGGGCCGGTTCGTTCATCGATACCTGTTCACTGAGCTTAGCATTCCGGGGCCGGGGCTTCGTGCTCCTTTCGGAGGAGGGCCCGCGATGCCGCAAGCCCTCCCGCAGGAGCGTCAAGAACGTTCGCCGATGGTAACGGTGAGGTCCTTCCGTTCTCCGCCCCGCAAGACCGAAGCCGGGGTCGCCTGGCCAATGTGCGATGGGCCGAGCTGAGCCTGCAGCGAATCCGTGTCGTCGACGGGTTGACCGCCGAGTTCGATGAGGATATCGCCGATGAGGACGCCTGCGGCGTCGGCCGGGCTGTCGGGCTCCACGGAGATGATCAGGAGGCCGGTCTCGCGGCCGCCGGCCAGGGCGGCGAGTGCCACGGGGAGCCTGGCCACCTGGCTGCTGATGCCCAGGTAGGCACGGCGGACTTGTCCGCCGGCGAGCAAGTCCGCCGCGATGCGCTCGACTGCCGCAACGGGGACTGTTAGCCCGGCGCCGCGGCCGAGGCGTGCGCTGTTGATGCCGACGACCCGGCCCTCGGCATCGACCAGCGGTCCGCCGGAGAAGCCGGGAAAGAAAGTGGTGTCCGTGCGGATGTAGCCTTCGACCTCGCCTCCGCGGAAGGTACGCCATGGACCGCCGATCGCCCCCACGACGCCGAGCGACGCCATCGGGCCTTCCAGGGACGGCCGGCCGACGGCGAGAACCAGGTTGCCGACTTTCGCGGAGCCGGCGGGCGCCCGAAGTGCCGGGGTGAGCCCCGCCGGCCCTATCTTCAGGACGGCGATATCGGAGCCTGGGTCACGGCCGGCAACCGTGGCCTGGTGCTTCGAGCCATCGGCCAGGACGACCTCGACTTCATCACGTTCGATGACGTGATGGGCAGTGACGATCGTGCCGTCCGCCGACCAGACGACGCCGCTGGCGGGAATGCGCCGCCGGGCATTGACCAGGACCGTGGACGCGCCGGCAGTTTCGACGGCCGCCGCAAAGCCCGCGGAGACCTGGACGAGGGTGGTGGATTCGGTGGACATGGGGCTAAACCTCCAGCGAGCCGGTCCCGGCTCGGTGTGCTGGGACGAGATTCGCACCCGTAGGCGGCGGCGTGACCGCCCGGGAGAGCGGTTCCAGCGCTAGTCAAATGGGGAGGGCAGCGTCAGGAGGGCCGGGTCTTCCGCCGGAACCGCATGCGCAGCAGGCCGCGGATGTCTTCCGTGGCGGTGCTGATGATCTTGACCTTCGTGTCTGTATCTTCCACCCAGCGGACTGGCAACTCGCAGATCTTGAGCCCAGCCTGGTGCGCAAGGATGAGGAGCTCCGTATCGAAGAACCACATTCGGTTTTCGATTTGGGGCACGACTGCGAGGACAGCCTTGCGGTTGAGCGCCTTAAAGCCGCACTGGGCATCGGAGATCTTGAGCCTCGGGAACGTCATCCGGATGAGCGCCACATATCCGCGGGACGTGATCTCTCGCTTGAGCTGCCGGTCGGTCTTCGAGCCCTTTGCCAACCGGGAGCCGATAGCGACATCGCAACCCCGTTCGGCGACCATGGTGACAAGTTCCGGCAGATGGTTGATGTCGGTGCTGAGGTCGACATCCATATAGCTGACGATATCCGCGTCACTCGTGAGCCAGGCTTCGCGGAGGGCGAGGCCGCGCCCTTTCACGGTCAGGACCAGGGCCTTCACCCGTTCGAACCGCGCATCGAGGTCGCGAGCGAGTTCCGATGTGCCGTCGTTCGACCCGTTGTCGGCGATGACCAGGCGCCAGTCGTACTGGGTGTTCTGCTCAAACAGTGCGAGCGTGGTGAGGACGCTCTGTTCGAGGACCGTCACCTCGTTGTAGCAGGGGATGACAACATCGACTCGGGTGGCCATTCGCCAGATTGTCGGGCTGAGGCGGTAAAGGCGCCATCAGGGAGGTTGTGCGATCACACGCGGGCGAGGCCCCACTACCGGCGCTTTCGTTTCCTTGCGCGAGACGCCACAATCGCGGCACCAAAACTCGCCTCGAAGGAGCCACACCAATGGGCGACTGTATCGTCGACACCACCGATGGCGTCATGGTCATCAGATTCAACCGCCCCGAACGCATGAACTCGCTCGGCGGAACCTTGCTCGCCGAATTCAACGCCGCGCTCCTCGAAGGCCGCGCGGATGACCGGGTCCGCGCCTTCGTGGTGACCGGCGAAGGCCGCGCGTGGAATGCCGGCGCCGACCTCCAGGCCGTCGGCAGCGGAGGGGCCAACGAAAACAGCAAGCGTTGGAACGCCGTCGACCCTATCGGCGAGGTGGGCCGCACTATCCTGAACCTGCGCGGCTGCGATAAACCGACGATCGCAGCCGTCAACGGCGTTGCCGTCGGAGGCGGTCTGGGTTTCTGCTCCGCTTTCGACATCCGTATCGCGAGCGAGCAGGCGCGCTTCAGCACCGTATTCATCAAGCGTGCGCTCGCGCCCGATTGCGGGCTCTCGTGGTTCCTCCCGCGCCTCATCGGCCCGGAGCGCGCCTCCGAGATGTTCTTCACGGGGCGAATGGTCGATGCCACGGAAGCACTCAACATGGGGCTCGTCTCCAGGGTGGTGCCTCACGAAGAACTGATGGACGCGGCCCTCTCCCTGGCACGTGGCATCGCGAACTCGCCGCCTTCGGCCATGATCTACACCCGCCGGGCGCTCCACAATTCTCAGACGGCGACGCTCGAGCAACAGCTGGAATTCGAATGGGTGAACCAGAAGGCCTGCCTGCGGGCGCCGGAATTCCAGGAGGGTGTCCGCTCATTCCTGGAGAAGCGCGACCCGGACTGGTCACAGTTCTAGGCGCGACCCCGCCGACCTAGGTTTCCGTGGGGAACCGGCGACTACCGACCGTGACACGCAGGTAGACCAGCCGCCAGGCGACAGTCAGGGCGGAGACGGCTGCCAACACGATGAGCGTCCAGTAGCACTGCCCCATGACGGTGCCGATGGCCGCGATCAGCGACCGCACGTCGCGGCTGGCGAGGCCAAAGACCGAATCGAGTCGGCCGGATTCGATGACGTCGGGCAGATCGGCTTCTATTCGCGCACGGCTGTAACTGACTATGAGCGCCGCCGAAAGCGCGAGCATGCCCACGAATTCCGGGTGGGGGTGGCCTTCGAAGCGGACGGCGAACACGGTCATTCCGGCGAGGATGGCGGCATCGGCGTAGCGGTCCGTCACAGCGTCGAAAACGCCGCCGAACCGCGTCGCCATGTTCTTCAAACGCGCCAGTTCGCCGTCCACGCCATCGATCACGCTGACGGCCTGGATGGCAATCCCACCGGCGATGTTCCATCCGGCAGCCATCGCCCCGCCGCTGGCCAGGGCAAGCAGGAGGGTGAATGAAGTCACGGTGTTCGGGGTGAGCGGAGTCCGCCTGAGCGCCCGCGCCAGGGGCCGGCTCAAGGGGCGGTTGAGGTACCGCGAGACGATGCCGTCATAGGTCATCGGCTGGCGCCAGCCGCGATCAACCTGCTCGCGGCCTCCAGGTCCTCGACCGTGTCTACGTCGTACCAGCTGGCCCCGGAAACATCCACGGCGTGAAGCATATCCCGCTTCGCGAGCTCGCCGAAGATCACGGATAGTTCGCAGTCCTCCGGGGAGTCCTCGACTGCGGACCAGGCCTCCGGGGCGAGGAGGAAGGCGCCGGTGTCGAGCGCGTCCCAGGGGGACACGTGTTTGCCGATGGCGGCAACGGTCATTCCATCGGCGCCGAACCTCAGCCGCGTGGCTTCGTCGACGTAGTCGTGGGGCCAGGGCTCCGCGTCAGCCGCGACGAGCGACACGCCCGGGGGGCGTGGAGCAGCGATGAGCGGCTCCACGATGGCAGCGGATAGCAGATGGTCGGCCATCAGGAGCAGGAACGGTTCCTCTCCGCACGATTCGCGTGCCGCGCGGAGGGAGAGCGAAGCTCCGGAATGGAACCGGGCATTCGTCACGAACGTGAGGCGGAGGCGCCCTCGACCGATTGCCTCCACGCCGTCGCGGAGCTGTGCCTCCCGGTACCCGGTAACCACTACGACCTCCGAAACCCCGGTTTCCGCCAGGGCATCGAGGGTGAACTCGATCAAGGGGCGGCCGCAGATCGGGATGAGCGGTTTCGGGAGTGCTGAGGTGTGAGGTTCGAGCCTTCCGCCATCACCGGCGGCGAGGATCACGGCACGCATCGAGCGGCGGAGGGAGTCAGCTTCACGCGCCCATAGTAGCGCCACCGGCCGGCGCCGAGTCACCGGTGTTGGCGCGATGCCGGCCGGGCGAACCGGTGGCTCGTTCCCGGTTGGGCAGGGGCAGGTATCATGGCGGCTTCGAAACCTGGGAGCGCTCCATGGAATCTACCGCCATCACTGTCCGTGTCCCGGCCACCAGCGCCAACCTCGGCGCCGGATTCGACTGCCTCGGTCTGGCACTGGACATGTTCGCATCGATCACCGTCACTTTCGGAGATGCCGAGGAGCCGCCGACCGACGATGTCGGCGAGAAGATGGTGCTCACGGCGATCCGGCAGACGTACCAGCACATCGGCCGTGCAGCGCCGAACGGCGTCCGAGCGCGGTATCACGTTTCGATCCCGCTCGGGCGAGGACTCGGCGCGAGTGCGGTCGCGCGGGTGGCCGGAGTTGTTGCAGTGAACGAGTTTGAGCGCGGGGCGATGGACGAGGGACAGATGCTGGACATCGCCAGCGAACTCGAAGGCCATGGCGACAATGCCTGTCCGGCGCTGTTCGGCGGCATGCAGGTGTGCGTCCAGGCAGCCGACGGACACTACCTGCGAGCCGACTGCAAGTACCCCCAGGATGCGGCGATGGCCATCCTGATCCCGGACCACTCCATGCCCACGAAAGAAGCACGGAAGGCCCTGCCGGAGCAATACTCGAAGGCCGACACCGTGCATAACACCGGGCGCGCCGCGCTCTTCGTCGCTGCGATGGCATCTGGCCGAATGGAACTGCTGGCGGAAGCGACAGACGACCGCATCCACCAGCGGCAGCGCGCGGGCCTCTTCCCGCCGCTGTTCGATGTCTTCGCTGCGGCGCGTGGCGCCGGCGCGCACGCGGCCTGGCTGAGTGGAGCAGGGAGCTCGGTGGCGGCCATCTGCCCCGAAGGCCAGTCCCGCGAGATCGCTGCCGCGATGCTCGCCACAGCCGAAGCACAGGGGTACTCGGGACGTTCACTGGTGACAAGGGTCGCGCGCGAAGGCGCCACCATTTCGAAAGTCGAGCTCGTCTGAGAGCGATGGCACTCCGCCCGGCGACCGAGGCAGACCTGGATACCATCATCGAGCTGATCCACGGCCTCGCGGAGTACGAGCGGGAACCCGAGGCCGTCCGGCTGGACCGGGAGACCCTGGGCGGGCACCTCTTCGGCCCAAGGCCCTACGCCGAAGTGATCCTCGCGGAGACCGACTCCGGCGCCAGTGCCGGTTTCGCGCTGTTCTTCCACAACTTCAGCACGTGGGAGGGCAAACCGGGCATCTACCTGGAGGACCTGTTCGTCCGGCCGGAGTTGCGCGGCCAGGGGTACGGGAAAGCGCTCCTTTCGGCGCTCGCCCGGCTAGCGGTCGAACGCGACTGCGCCCGCCTCGAATGGGCGGTACTGGATTGGAACGAGCCCTCGATTGCCTTCTACCGGGCGCTCGGCGCCGTCTCGATGGACGAGTGGACTACCTACCGGGTGACGGGGGAGGCCCTCTCGAACCTCGCCAGGGAGTGACAGGCGGAGCCGGAACCCGGGGCCACCGGCTCACGCCCGCCACGTTCGTGGCCTGCCGGTGGCCATTGGTACACCACTGAACGCCCGATAGGCCGGGGGGCAGGGGCCTGGTGGCGCTCGCCTGCGGCGCTCGAATGATTCATGCTTGCGCAACCAGCAAAGATGCGAGGTGCCCCCGTGCCCGATCCCAAGCCTATCCTTGTCCCGCTCGACGGTTCGAAAGTTGCCGAGCATGCGCTTCCAGCCGCGACCTGGTACTCAAAGTTGACCGGTGCGCCTCTGAAGTTCGTCCACGTCATCGACTCCGAAACCAGGCCGGAAGCGCGGGCGAAGGCAGCGGAGTTGTTCCAGAGCTACGCCGCTGAACTGGCCGCGCGGCACGGGCTCGGCAAGGTTGATTGCCAGGTCCTCGCGGGTCCCGCTGCCGAAGAAGTGCTTTCGGCTTCGGTTACGGCGGCCGGGATCGTCATCGGCTCCCACGGCCGCGGAGGCTTCCGGGCGATGATCATCGGCAGCGTCGCGGACAAGATCGTGCGTGGCGCCGGCGTCCCAGTCCTCATCGAGCCCGGGGCCGACGAGCCCCACGCACCGCGTGCCGGCCAGCCCATCCTCGTCGGCCTTGATGGCTCTGAAGAGGCGGAACGGGGGCTTGCCGCGGCGCGGGCACTCGCAGCGAAGGAAGGCCGCCCCCTCGTGATGCTGCGCACTTACAGCATTCCTCCCGCGGTCGGCGTCGAGTTCGCGACGTACCCGGCGGACCTCGCCACCACGATGGAAGAGGCAGCCAAGAGCTACCTGGCCAGCGTGGCGAAGGCGGGAGAGAAGACGCTCCTGCGCATGGGAGATGCGACAAACGCGTTGCTCGAAGCAAGCGAAGAGATCGACGCCGCGCTCATCGTGCTCACGTCTTCCGGGAAGGGGCTTGGTAAACGCCTCGCCCTCGGGAGCACCACGGACCGCGTGGTGCACGGCGCGAAGCGGCCCGTTCTGGTGGTCCCGCGGGCGAGTTGACACTCGCGAACACTCTCAAACGAAGGAAGAGGGCGCCCCTTCGGGCGCCCTCTTCGGCTCTGCGCACGATGCGAACTGGCGCACCCTCACGTTCACGTTAGAATACGGCGGCTTACTACTCTGCAGTTGGGAGGGGGTTGTTCATGGCTTCTGGTCCACTCTCGGGCGTCAAGGTGCTCGAGTTCTCTCAGGTCATCGCCGGGCCGTTCTGCGGCATGCATCTCGCCGATATGGGCGCCGAGGTCACGAAGTTCGAACCGATCGCTGGCGAACCGTGGCGCCTGATGGTCGAACTCGTGCCGAAGGAATCGCGCGTTTTCGCGAGCCTGAACCGGGGAAAACGGGGCGTGGCCATGGACATGGCGCAACCCGAGGCCCAGGCCGTCATCCACTCGCTGGTGAAGGACAGCGACGTGGTCATCATCAACTATCGTCCGGGGGTTGCCGAACAACTCGGCATTGACTACCCGACGCTGAGCGCGATCAACCCGAACATCGTCTACTGCGAGAACACGGCCTTCGGTAAGAAGGGTCCGCTCGCCAAGCGCGGCGGCTACGACATCGTCGTCCAGGCGCTGACCGGCCTGATGGCAGGAGAGGCGAAGCTCGATGGGGACGTCCCCACGTACGTGTACCCGGCGATTGGCGACTACGCCACCGGAATCCAGATGTCCAACGCCATTTGCGCGGCGCTCTACCACCGGGAGAAGACCGGCAAGGGCCAGCGGATCGACTGCACCCTGATGGGGACGGCCATGGCGATGCAGACGAGCCAGTTCACCTGGCTCGAGATGTTCGATGACGAGGTCATCCCGCCGATGCTCGAGAGCCTGAAGCAGGCACGCAGCGAGATGAAGACCTTTACCCAGCAGGTAGGGGTACACAAGATGTTCAGGCCCGCGGCCGCGGGGAACATCTACTACCGCGTCTACCAGACGAAGGACGGATTCATCGCCGTTGGCGCGCTGAGCATGGCGCTGCGGATCAAGGTGATGGCGGCAACGGGGATAAAGGACCCGCGGTTCCAGCCGGACGGCACCTTTGTGATGGCCCCGGAGGGCTGGGAGACCCGCGGGCCGGAGCTGGTAGCCGAAGCCGAAGCGCTCTTCCGGACGAAGACCACGGACGAGTGGGGCCAGCGGTTCGAGCAGCACGGAGTCCCGGCCGGTCCGGTCTTCTTCATCGAAGAACTCTTCGACCATCCACAAACGATCGCCAATGGCCTCCAGGTCCACGTGGAGCACCCGATGCTGGGCGGGATGAAGATGGTCGGCCCGCCATTCCAGATGTCGGAAACGCCGCTTGAAGCCCAGTCGCCGAGTCCGATGCTCGGCGAGCACACCGATGAGGTCCTCGCCGAAGCGGGCCTTTCCAGCGCGAGGATCGAACAACTCCGGGCGGCCGGAATCGTCCTTTAGCAGGGGCCCACGACGTGTGCCCGCCGACCGCCTGGCGGGTGTCGGAAACGAACCACCCAAAACGAAACGCCCATTGCGATCGCAATGGGCGTCTTGGTCCTGAGAGCCCGGACGGGGAGTGCCTAGGCAGCGCCCTTGCTGATGAAGGCAGCGAGGCGCGCCTTGGTGCGGTCGGCCTTGCCGGTGTGGATGGCGCCCATCTTGGCGGCGCGGTCGAGCGCGCTGTAGGCGGCGCTGAGGGCTTCCCGGGTAGCGGTGTCATCGCCCGCGGCGACGGCTTCGCGGACGCGGCGGACGGTACCGCGAGCAATGGTGCGGCGTGTGCGGTTGCGCTCACGTTCGCGAAGAGACTGGTGCCAGCGCTTAATAGCGGACTTATGGTGTGCCATGTGTTTCGGTATCCGGGCCTAGTGTTGAGAGTGTCGAACGAAAAGAGTACCGCGACGCAGGTCTCCCGGCAACGCGACACTCCCTGCTGTCGGCCCGCAGCAGGGTTCCGCCCGAAAGAATGACGCTATTCAGGTCATGAGACTCGCTGTATGCTCCGCCTGATCACCGGGGAGAAGGATCACCTGCTATGACATATCAACAGTTATTGTTCTCGTTCGAGGGACGGATCACGCGCCAGATCTTCTGGGCGGCGTGGGGAGTCGGCGTTGCACTCTCGTTCCTCATCGTGTTTGTTCACCCACTGTTCGGCATCCTGAGCCTTGCGCTCATCTGGCCGCAGATCGCCATTGGCTGCAAGCGCTTTCACGACTTCGGGAAGACGGGCTGGCTCCAGCTCATCGGTCTCATCCCGATCGTCGGCGGACTCATCGTCCTCGTCTGGGCCGGAATCACGCCGAGCGACCCCGGGGACAACGCCTACGGGCCGCCTTTCGCGGGGCTGAAGAGCGAGTAAGCACGGCTCCGGTTCGGGGCACAACGAGGCCGTGAGCGCGTTTGGGAGACGCGCCCATGGCCTGCGATTTGCCGTCGCTTAGTCTGCGCGGACCGAGCCGCCAGACGCCTTCCAGGCGTCGATGAGGGCGAGGCCCTCCTGGCGGCCCATCCAGTAGTGCCCCGTGGCGCCGGGATGGATGCGATCTCCCTTCGCCAGGTCCCGCTGCTCCTCCGGCTTCCGGAGGCCGGTGCCGACATAGGGGACGTGAAGTTCGTCGCAGAGCTTTTCGACGTTTCCTTCAACGTAGGCCCGGCGCTTCGCGAAGCGTTCGAACTGCCCCTTCAGCGGGCCCTCGTTGCGGCGCCCGCCGCCGGTACCCTTCACCAGTAACGCGACGTTCTCGCGCGCGACAACCTTCCGGATAGTGGCCTCCATGGTTTCCAGGACGGCATCCGAGTGCCACTGCGTATCCCCACCGATCACGCGGTGGGCGGCGCGGCGTCCCGTCCTGAACCACCATGTGTGTGCGAGCCTCGGACGCTTCGCCGCCCTCAACCCCGCCCGCGCCACGGGCTTGCCCGCCCGGCCGAAGATTCGCTCGATACGCCGCGGAACGGACTCGTAGCCGTACCACACCCATGTCACCTTCAGGAACACCATGTCTGGCCGGTACTCGTCGATCCACTCCGAGACCTTGCGAGGCAGTTCCTCGCCCGGCCAGATCGCCTTGACCACCGTCTCGACTGGCTCGCCGATGGCTTCCTCCAGCACTTTGCCCGCGACGTACCAATTCTTCTGGTCGTCGGGCACAGACGGATCGATGTCGTCGCTGTTGCCGAGCCGAAGGAGTTTCACGGCGCGATTCTGGATCATCGGTCTCGCCAGAAACAGCGCGAGCCTGTGTCCGGCGAGCGTGCGCGCACTCTGACCTGTTAGAACAGCACCATATTGTCGCGGTGAATCACTTCGTCGCCGTAGCTGTAACCGAGCGTCTCGGCGATCCGATCGCTCTTCATCCCGCGGATCTTCGCGAGTTCGTCACTGGCGTAGTTGGTGGTCCCGGCTGCAACCCGGTTTCCTTCGGAGTCGCGGATCTCGACAGCGTCGCCGCGGGCGAACGGGCCGACAACCAGGGCCACTCCCGCAGGCAGGAGGCTTCGGCCCTGCGCCCGAAGGGCGGCCGCCGCCCCGGCATCCACTACGACATGACCTTCGCGGGAGATGTGGGAGATGATCCAGCGTTTGCGGCTCTCGATGCGGTCTCCCGGAGCCGGGAAGTAGGTGCCATGGGCTTCGCCGTGGACGACCGCAACGAGGACATCCGGCTGACGGCCGCTCGCGACGACGACATCCACGCCCGCCTGTGTCGCGATCTGGGCGGCGCGGAGCTTCGTCGCCATGCCGCCGGTGCCGGCCCCGTGTGAGCCGCCGCCGAGCGCCTCGATGGTCCCGTCGATGCGTTCGACACGGTCGAGCAGTTTCGCGCCCGGGTTGAGCCGGGGGTCGCCGTCGTACAGACCTTCCACGTCCGTGAGCATCACGAGGAGGTCGGCATCGATGAGATTGGCCACGTAGGCGGAAAGGCTATCGTTTTCGCCGATGCGGGTGGCGAGCACCTGGTCCAGGGCGACGGCATCGTTTTCGTTCACGATCGGGACTGCGCCGGCTTCGATGAGGTCGCGCAGCGTGTTTCGCGCGTTCAGGTAGCCGAGACGGTCGGTCAGGTCCCGGCGGGTAAGGAGCACCTGGGCAACGACGGTGTCGTGCCAATCGAAGAGTTCGTCCCAGCTTTGCATGAGGTGGCTCTGCCCCACGGAGGCGACAGCCTGGCGGCTCGGAGTATGTCCGGCCTGGAGCCTTCCGCGCAGGCGGTGGCGGCCCGCGGCCTGTGCTCCACTGGAGACGACGACCACCTCGCAGCCCTGGGCACGCAGGCGGACGACCTGCCCGACGAGCTGTGCCATCGCCTCCAGGTTGAGCCGATCGGAGCCGGCCGTGAGCAGGCTTGTGCCGAATTTGGCGACCACCCGCCGGTACTTCATGCGTTAAGTAGAAAGAGGAAAGTCGAAACGGGAAAGTCGGCCTCCTCCTGGGGAGTGAGGCTGCCCGATAGCCGCGCCGGAATTGGGCGGATGTGGTTCAATCATCCGGCACCCTGGAGGCTGGCCATGGAGTTCAAATTCCCCGCCGAGACTGAACAGTGGCGCAGCGAACTGCGCGCGTTCCTGAAGCAGGAGATCCCTCCCGGGTTCGAAGGCGACGACGACTTTTTCGATAACGAAGACCAGATGGCGTTCGCCCGCCAGTTCACGAAGAAACTCGGCGCCAGGGGCTGGTTCGCGCCCGCCTGGCCGGAGAAGTACGGCGGGCTGGGGAAGTCCCAGATTGAACAAATGATCCTGAACGAAGAGCTCGCCTATCACCGCGCACCCTCCGGTGGGCGGCTCTTCACGATCGGTATCACCGGGCCGACGATGCTTGTCCACGCCAACGACGAGCAGAAGGGGCGCTATCTGCCGGGGATGGCGGCCGGCGACACCTGGTACTGCCAGGGCTTCAGCGAGCCCGGGTCCGGCTCGGACCTCGCGAGCATGGAGACCAAGGCGGTCCGCGACGGCGACGACTACGTCATCAACGGACAGAAGATCTGGACGTCGAACGGCCACGTTGCCGACAAGATGCTGCTCCTGGCCCGGACGAACCAGGAGGTCCCGAAACACAAGGGCATCAGCGCTTTCATCCTGGACATGAAGACACCGGGCATTTCGGTCCAGGGGATCCCGAACATCGCCTACCGGCACGACTTCAACCAGGTGTTCTTCGAAGACGTTCGCGTGCCTGCCAAGGACCTCATGGGCGGTCTCGACAACGGCTGGTATGTGGCGACGACGACACTGGACTTCGAGCGCTCGAACATTGCGGCGATCAGCGGGGCACGCCGGACCATCCACGACCTGATCCGCTGGGCGAAGGAGACGCATGCGGGTGGGCGTCCGTGGGACAAGGACAGCGTGCGGACGAAGCTCGCCGACCTGGCCGTGGAGGTGGAGGTTGGGCGTCTATGCGCCTACCGGACGGCCTGGCTGCAAGCCAAAGGCGATGTGCCGAACTACGAGGCGAGCATCGGAAAGGTCTGGATGGCGCTCCTCGGCATCAAAGTGGGGAACGCCGGCGTGAACCTGATGGGCGCCTACGGTCAGCTCCAGCCGGGGAGCAAGTGGGCGCAACTCCATGGCCGCGTGCTGACCGGCTACCTGCTTTCGATGTCCGGCCCGATTGGCGGCGGGACGAGCGAGATCCAGCGGAACATCATTGCCCAGCGCGGGCTTGGGCTTCCCCGGGGGTAGAGATGCTGGTGCTCCGAATCGGGACGAGCAACGACGTCGCCGGCGGCTTGCCAGAGGAGCAGCGAGCCTGGCACATCGCTTCCCGGATGCTCGGGGAGGCGTCGGGCGAGCCCGTCGAAACGATCCTCAAGCGAGCATGGCCGACCGCGGAGATCCCGGAACACGTTGGGCGCTGGATGGACGAATACCATCCGGATGTCGTCGTGCTGCAGGTCAGCAACTTCTGGTACGGGCACGAGTCCGTGCCGTTGTGGCTGGAGCGGAAGTTCGGACGCGCCGGCAGCTATCTTGCGGATGCGGGACTCAAGCTTGGGAAGCATCGATGGTTCGCGGACAACCGGCTGGCGATCACGACGAGCCGCGCTCTGGTTCGCGTGCTGCCTTCGGCAACCCACTTCACCGTGGAGCAAGTCGCGGTTGCCATGGAAGCGACGATGCAGAAGGTTCTCTCCCGCGAAGGCCCGCTCCTTGTCGTCCGCGGAAACGACCACTGGGCGAAGCTCCCGTTGTCGACCAGGCGCTCGAATAATCGGAACATCGCGCGGAACGCCGCCATGTCCCGGACGATGCGCGTGATCTGCGAACGCCACCACACACCCTACGTGGAGCGCCCGGTCGTTTCGGAGGCCGAGATGCGGTCGATGCTGAACGGGGCGCGCTGGCACAACAGCACTGCGGGCGAGCGGATTTCGGGGGAGGTCGACGGTCGCGCGATGGTGGCGGCCTGGAACGCGGCACGAGGGTAGGTGATCCACCGATTCGGCGCGCAGCCCGCGGGACGTTCCGAGTATGCGCGGCACGCGAGGCATAACTGCCTCGCCTCGATGGTGGGGACCTACTTCTCGTACTTCACGATGACGAGGCAGCTGTTCTGGCCGCCAAAGCCAAAACTGTTCTTGAGCGCGACCTTCACGTCGGCTCGGCGGGCGACGTTGGGGACGTAGTCGAGGTCGCAGGACGGATCCGGGGTGTGGAGGTTGATGGTGGGGTGAATTATGCCGGTCTCGATGGTCTTCACCGTCGCGACCGTTTCCATGCCTCCACTGGCGCCGAGACCGTGGCCAATGAGCGACTTGGTCGCGCTGATCGCCACTTTGTAGGCATGCTCGCCGAGCGCACGCTTGACGGCGTTGGTCTCTGCGGTGTCGCCCAGGGGGGTGCTTGTGGCGTGGGCGTTCACGTAGTCGACCTGTTCCGCGGTAATGCCGGCGTCCTTCATGGCGAGGGCCATCGCTCGGCCGGCGCCTTCTCCGTCTTCCGGGGGGGCCGCGACGTGGTAGGCGTCGTTCGTGCACCCGAATCCGGCGACCTCGGCATAGATCCGGGCGCCCCGGGCAAGCGCGTGCTCTTCACTTTCGAGGAGCAAGGCGCCTGCGCCCTCGCAGGGCACGAACCCGTCGCGAGTGAGGTCGAAGGGACGGCTGGCGGCGCCGGGGGGTTCGTTGTTGCTGGTAAGGGCGCGCATGACCGAGAAGCCGGCCAGGCCAAGTTCGCTGATGCCGGCTTCGCAACCACCGGTGAGGACGATCTCGGCGCGGCCGCTGCGGATGATCATCGACGCTTCGCCGATGCCCTGGGTGCCCGCCGCGCAAGCGGTGACGATCGTGCCGTTGTAGCCGCGCAGGTTGTACTGCAGCGCAACCTGCGCCGCGGCCATGTTGCCGAGGCTCTTCGCCAGGTACAGGGGGTCGAGTTTCATCCCGCCGCGGTTGAAGAGCGTTTCGGCGCCTTCCTGGATGTCGGGGTAGCCGCCGCCGCCGTTGCCGATGAGGACGCCAACGCGGTCGCGGTCCTCCTTGTCGAAGTCGATGCCCGCGTCTTCGAAAGCCTGTCCGGCGGCGGCGACCATGAACTGGGAGAAGCGGGCCATGCGCCGAGCAGCCTTGTGCTCGATGAACTTTTTCGGTTCCCATGCTTTGACCTCGCCCGCGACCTTGCAGGCGAAGTCGACCGGGTCGATGAGTTGCATGTAGTCGATGCCGGAACGGCCGTTGACCAGGTTGTCCCAGAATTCAGCGACGGTCTGACCGGCCGGGGTGATAGCACCGAGACCGGTGACGACAACACGCGTCCGCGCGCGAAGCGTTTCGTTCATGAGGGGTAGCGTAGCCCGAACGGGCAGACGGGAACAGTGAACCCGGCACTACGTCGAAGCCGAGGTGTCGCGGCGGCCATCCGACGCAACGCCAAGGAAGAGCGCGACGCCGAGAGGGACCAGGGGGACGAGCGCCAGGGCCCATGCGTCCACGCGTGCGAACGCCCACACCATCCCGGCGATGTCGAACGCCAGGAGGATGACGGCGGGCTTCTTGGAGGGGAGGAAGAACAGCACCGCGATGAGGACGGCGCCGAGCCCAAACAGGATGGCGAGCACGCCGCTCACCCCGGCGGAGTTGCCGTTCGTGCCATAGACAGCCTCGAGCGCACCGCCGACAAGTGCGAGCAACAGCCCGAGCACAAGGGCTATGGCCCCTCCGACGATGGTCAGGACTCCCGCGCCGAGGCGCGCACCTGGCGACATGCCCGGATTGTACCGCACGCCCCTACCGGGCGAAGTCGATCACCAGCCGCGGCGGGTTTGCCAGGGTGCTGACTGTGAATGGTTTCATCCCGCTTACGGCGACGGCGTAGGTGACCACGCCTTCAAAATCGCAAGTACCGAAGACGTTCTTGAGCGAGGAGAGCGCCGGCCGAAGCGTGCGCACGGCGGTCAACTGCCCCGCTTCGTTGTGGGCGGACGCCGGGCGCATCGTGATGAGCAGCAGGCCCGCCGGGACTGTGCCTTCGCCAACGAACGCCGTCACATCCTGGCCGCTGCCGCAGGCCACCGCTTTCGTTTCGTAGCTCACCCTGTAGCCCGGCAGCTGGGCGCCGGCGACCTCGAAGACCAGGCGGTCGTAGCCTTCGTGTGCCGCGGCCCGAACTTCGACGAGGGAGGCTTGCTGGAGGCCGGCAGGCGGGGCGACTTCGACCGCCGTCGTGCTCCCCTGGAAGGCCCCGGGGGCCGTAGGCGAGGCCGGCGCAGGAGTGCCAGAAGGTGCGGTGACGGTCGGGGCAGCGGTCTGGGAAGCCGCGGAAGTGGCGGCCGGAGCCGTGGCGGTCGCCGAAGCGGTGTTGTCGTCATCGTCGCCACAGGCTGATAGCAGGAGCGCCGGGACAAAGGCGGCGAGGGGAAGGAAGTTCTTGATGCGCATGCCTCTAGGATGGACTAACCCACCGTCCAGGTGACGAAACAGAAAGAAATACGACTTCTTTCGCGCCGGCAGTCGTCACGGCGCCGGGGATTCTGCTTAACTACGGCGCCATGAGTGCTGCCGTCATCATCGAAGCCGCCATCAATGGGGGGACGCCGAAGGCCCGCAATCCAAACGTCCCCCGGACACCCGCCGAGGTCGCCGAAGACGGACTGCGCTGTTTCGCCGCGGGCGCCGCTATCGTCCACAACCACAACGATGAGCCGGTTGTCGGCGGGGCGAGCGGCGTCCACCGGCCCGAGCCGTACATCGAGGCGTGGAGGGCCATCCTCCGGGAGAAGCCGGATGCACTGCTCTACCCAACCATGGCCAGTGGCGGCCCCCACACGACGATCGAGGAGCGGTATGCACACATCCCGGCGCTCGCGCGGGCCGCGGTTTGCCGCATCGGACTCGTCGATCCCGGATCGGTGAACGTCGGCCCGATGGACGCGGCGGGGCTTCCGGCGGGGGCAGGCACGTACCTCAACACCTTCTCCGATGCGAACCACATGTTCGAAACCTGCGCCGAACTCGGTCTCGCCCCGAGCGTCTCCATCTTCGAACCGGGCTTCCTGCGAGTGGCGCTCGCCTACGAGCGCGCCGGGCGCATGCCGGAAGGAGCACTCATCAAGCTCTATTTTGGAGCGTACAACTGGGGACTACCGCCGACCCGGCCCTCGCTCGACGCCTACGTCGCCATGCTGGAAGGCACCCACCTCCCGTGGTCCGTGGCGGTCCTCGGCGGGGACCTGCTCGCCACGCCGCTGGCGGAGTACGCCCTCGAACTCGGTGGCCACCTGCGCGTCGGCCTGGAAGACTACGGCGGGCCGATGCAGCCCTCGAACGTCGAGCTGATCGAACGGGCGGTGGCGCTGTGCCAGCGGAAGGGCCGGACTGTGGCGACGGCAGCCGAGGCAGCCGTCCTTCTCGCCATGCCGGGAGCATGATGGGATCTCAGCCGGAGAGGTCGCCCGGCCACTTCAGGTAGTGCGGCCAGGCATCCCTGGTGCCCCAGTTGGCCCAACGTGTGTGCAGCACGCGATCCACTCCGAGCTCGAATAACGCCTCAAAGTCGTGGGCACCGAGCTGCTGGTCACAGGCGGCGCGCACCATCTCGCGGGTCTCGCTCACGGCCACCTGGCGGGCTGGTCCGGTGATGTAGAACTCTTCGGCGTCGCCGATCGACGGTGAGGAATGGAGGGCGTACCTTCCGTCGCGCAGGAGATCCTGGTACTTCCACGACATCGTTACCACGAAGACGTACAGGTTGCCGGCTGCGACCACGGGCATCACGGGGTGGACGCGGGGGCCACCGTCGTTGCGGACCGTCGCCAGGTAGGCGGTGGTGGCGCCATCTCCCCGCAAGAGGCGCAGGCACGCATCCGCGAGCTCAGGCGCCTGTTCAGCCACTTCGCCCCAACTGGTCATCGTCGCCTCCACGACAGGTACCTCGGCGGCCAGAGCGGCAGCCCGCTGTCCCGAGGGTTGTACACCGAAAGCAGTGCTCGTTCGATCGAGAATTCGAACGTCCACTCATCCTCACCGGAGGTTGCTCCCGCTTCGTCGTAGGCTTTCTTCACGGCGATGACTTCGGCGGGGTCAGTCACTCGCTTCGCGATCCCGGCGAGCATGAACTCGTCGTCCCGGTCTTCAAGCGGGAACGAGTGGATGGCATAGCGGCCGTTGGCGGTGAGGTCACGGCGCTTCGGTGAGTTATTGATGAGCCCGTAGATGCCGCCCCCGGTGATGACGGGGCAGAACGGGTGGATGCGCAGGCCGTCATCGGCGCGCACGGTGGCGAGGTAGGCCAGACCCGGCCCGTGCTGGTAGATGATCTTCCGGCCGCCTCCTGCAATCTCCGGTGCGGCCGCTTCGAGGTCTGCCCATCGTGCCATTCTCTGCAATCCTCCGGACACGCGGATGTTCTGCGAAATTCGCGACACGGCGTGTCGCGACGCCAGTGGATTGTCGCGGTTCCGGGGCGTTCTTCACGACACTGATACCACTTCATGACAACGGTGGCGGTGACCGGCCAGTAACAGGACTTCGCTGGGCCGACGTAGAATCCCGCGCATGGACCTCCAACTCGCGAACAAGACCGCCATCGTGACCGGCGGCAGCAAGGGCATTGGCAAGGCCATCGCCAGGGTGCTCGCCAATGAAGGCGTACATCTCGCCATCCTCGCCCGCAACCCCGAGACACTGGCTGCAGCGGCAACTGAGATCGCCGCGGCGAGCGGCCGGCGGGTGATCGCCATCCCGGCCGATACGGGCAACACACCATCGGTCGACGCGGCGGTTGCCCGGGCGGCGGCGGAACTCGGGCGGATCGACATCCTCGTGAACTGCGCGGCTCAACCGGGCGGCGCCCCTGCGCGCCCGGGCATCGAGCACCTGCCGGACGAGAACTTCCTCGAACAGATGAACGTCAAAGTGCTCGGCTACACCCGATGTGCCCGGGCAGTGGTCCCGCACATGAAGGCGAACGGGTGGGGCCGGATCATCAATATCAGCGGTCTCGCCGCTCGCCAGACGGGCAATCCGATCGGCTCAATGCGGAACGTCGCCGTCCAGGCGCTCACCAAGAACCTTGCCGACGAGCTCGGCCCGTTCGGGATCAATGTCACCTGCGTCCATCCAGGGCTGACGTGGACGGAGTTCATGGAAGAAACCATGACGCGCCAGGCCGCCAGCCGTGGGGAGACATTGGAGCACGCGCGGGAGCGGATGGCCCAGGGAAACGCTGTCCACCGGATCATCGAAGCGGAAGACATCGCCAACATCACGGCGTTCCTGGCGTCTCCGCTTTCGGTTGCCATCACCGGCGAATCGATCGCGGCCGGAGGCGGCGCCCCGCGCGCGATCTACTACTAAGGCCCGGGGGGCGTGCCCTTAGAACCCGGAGCACTCCGGGCGGCTGCTGAAGATCGACTCGATCTGGGGGGCGTTGAAGTCGTCGAGCTTATCAAAGCCCGCGCTTGCTTCGTCAAATGCATCGGCGATGCCCGCCGAGAGGCGTTCGACATCGGCCAGCGTCTGTGACGGGTTCGTTGTGCTGATCTTGTTGGCATCGGCGACAAGCGTGTCGAACACCTTCACGAGTTCAGTCGAGACATCGACGAAAACCTTGTGGATCTTCGCGCCATCGGTGACGTCTGGGGCCTTCAGCGCCGACACCTCCTTCTGGAGGTTCTTGGTTTCGGTTTGCCCTGTCTTCAGGAAGTCGACGAGCAGCCGTTTAATCGAAGCACCGTCGCCTGTGGACTTGTCGAGGGCCGTTTGGAACTCACCGTTCGCCTTGTCGATGTCGTTCACCCAGCCGGTGAATGAGACACAGATCCCGCTCACCCATTTTTCGTTGGTGGTGGTGGCCGGGGCGACGGTCTTCGTCGCGGCGGGGGTCTTGCTGGTGGTAGTGGCGGTGCGGCCGGCCTGGGTCGACTTCGTGGGCGTCGGTGTCGCAGTGTTGCTGGTGCTGTCGGCGGAGTCGTCGTCGAAGATGGCTTCGGAGCATGCCTCGTCGTCGTCTATCTCGTCGATCAGGTCCTGGACGTCGTCGCTGTCCTCTGCGAGGTCATCCAGCTTCTCGCGGAAGTCCGGGGTATCGAACTCGTCCGCGACTTTGAGGAACTCCTCGAGGAAGTCGTCGTCGTCGTCGATGGCCTTGATGGCCTTTTCGATGTCCTTGGTGAGCTTGTCGTTCTCGTCGAACTGCTCCTTGAAAGCAGCGATCACCTTGTCGCCGTCTTCGATGTCCGGCTGGCCGATCTTGCCGAACGCACTGCGGAAGTCGCTCTGCGCTTCCTTCTGGTCCTTCAGGCTTTCGGCGAACGCTTCTTTCGCCTTCTTGGTGTCTTCGAAGTCTGCCTCGAGGAAGCCCTCACCGGCCTTGTCGCTTGCCTCCTGGTAGTCGGCTGCTGCATCACAGAGGTCAGCCACCCAGTCGTCGAGGGCGACCTTCTTGTCGCCTCCGCCGCAGGCGAAGAGCAGCGAGCCAAGCGGCAGCAGAGCAACGAGGAGCGTAAGGCGACTGAACTGTCCGGGACGCATCAAGGCGAGGACCTCCGAAGGTGTGGCGTCATTCTGGGGGCGCATCGAGTACCGAGACAGTGCGGGGATTCACGGAGTTCGGGGCGGTGAACCCCTCGGTGAGGCCCATCTACGCCGTGGCGCCTCACTCGTCGAAGAGGAAATCCGAACAGCCTTCGTCGTACAACAAGTCGATGATGTCTTCGGCATCGCGGCTGTCCGTGTCGTCGATCAACTCGGAGAGATCGGTGAACTCGACATCCCAGACGACTGCGTCAACTGCCTCGGTCAGGTCATCGCCGGTCTGCTTGAGCGCCTTCACTTCACGCGAGACGCGTTCGAAGGCACGCTGTTCCTTCTTTACGTAGTCCTGGACGGCGGCGGCTATCTCTTCGCCACCTTCGACGTCCGGCTCCCCGGCGTCCTCGGCATCGCGGGCGAAGCGGTCAAGGGCCTTGCCGTAGTCCCGCGTGTACTTGATGACGGCATCGCGGTAGAGGTCTCCGTCTTCCTCGTAGTAGGTAGGCCTCCTCGAGGTCTGCCATGCCGGCGTTTTCGACCTCGTTAAGGTCGTCGACGGCGTCGCAGATGTCTGCGACCCAGTCGTCGGCATCCACCTTTTCGACGTCCTCGCCGCCGCCGCAGGCGGACGCTGTGAGGATGACGACGGCCACGATCGACACGGACAGGCGGCGCAGCATGGGAGCTACCTCTCAGGAGCTGAAGAGCACGGACGCGCAGTCCTCATCCTCATCGATCAGGTCGATGAGGTCGTCTACATCGTTCTCGTCGATGTCTTCGAGGCGATCCCGGAGGTCGTGCTCTTCGACATCCTGGAGGATATCGAAGAGCTGATCGGCGAAGTCGTCATCGTCCTCGTCCAGCTTGTCGACGTCGGCCTTGAAGTCCTTGAGGGCTTTCTTTTCGTCCTTGGCGTGGTCGCGGATCGCGGCGATGACCTTGTCGCCACCGTCGATATCCGGCTGGCCGACATCCTCGATGTCTTCGACGAAGACATCGATCGCCTTGGTCATGTCTTTCACGAGGTCGTCAATGGCATCCTTGAGTTCGCCGGCATCATCTTCGTCGGCTTCCGCGAGGGGCTGGATGGCATCGGACGAGGCTTCATCGAAGTCGATAGCCTTATCGCAGACGTCCGCCACCCAGTCTTCGGCGTCAACCTTTTCGAGGCTGCCCCCGCCTCCGCAGGCGAAGCCCAGGGCAGAGACAGCGGCAATCGCGACGAACGCGCCGGAACGGACGGTAAAGAGCACGGTGATTCCCCACGGAGCCCTTCGTTCGGGAAAGGCCAGCGGGATTATGCCACAGCATCTATGTGCCGTGGAGGGTTTCCCGCAGGGCCTGGCACACTTCGTCTACTTCGGCGTTGGTGAGCCCGGGATACATCGGCAACGTCACTTCGCCCGCGAAGAATCGCTCGGCAACCGGGAAGTCGCCCTCCTGCCAACGGCCGAGCTTCTTGTAGGCCGTGTGGTAGTGGAGGGGAATGAAGTGGACGGATGTTCCGATGCCCCGCTCCGTCAGGCCAGCAATAACGTCGTCACGCGAGGCTTGCGCGCCATCGCGGACGCGGATCATGAAGATGTGCCAGGGGTGACGGTTCTCTTCGCTGAACGAAGGGAGGAGGATATCCGGCTCATCGCGCAGGTTGGCGATGTAGCGCTGGGCGACGCGCGTCCGGTCTTCGATGAACTGTTCCAGCCGCGCGAGCTGGCTGCGTCCAAGGGCCGCAGCGATGTCGGTGAGGTTGTCCTTGAAGCCGAACTCCTCGATGTCGTACCGCCAGGTCCCGCCGGCTCCGTAGCGGTTGTACGCATCCTTCGACATTCCGTGTAGCGTCAGCTTGCGGACCCGTGTTGAGAGTCCTTCGTCGGCAGTCGCGAGGGCGCCGCCTTCGCCTGTGGTCATCGTCTTGTTCGCGTAGAAGCTGAAGGCGGCGGCATCGCCAAGGCTGCCGCAGGGCCGCCCGCGGTAGATCGTCCCGATCGCGTGGGCCGCATCTTCGAGCACTTTCAGGCCGTGCCGCCGGGCGATATCCATGATCGCGTCCATGTCGCACGGCTCACCGGAGATGTGGACCGGGAGGATCACTTTCGTGTTCGGGGTAATTGCCTGCTCTATGAGTTCCGGGTCGATGTTGGCGTCGGACTCGCGCACATCGACGAGCACGGGGCTGGCACCGGTGTGGACGATGACGTTGGCGGTCGCGGTGAACGTGTAGGGCGTCGTGATGACTTCGTCGCCGGGGCCCAGGTCCCAGGCTGCGAGACAGAGGTGCATGGCAGCGGTCGCCGAGTTCACCGCGTTGACGTAGGGGGCGCCGGTGTAAGCCGCGAGCTCCGCTTCGAGCGCTTTCACCTGGCTGGCGGTAGTCAGCCAGCCGCTGCGCAGCACACGCTCGACAGCGGCGATGTCGGCTTCATCGAGTTCGACCTTGACGAAAGGGATCCGTTGTTCAACCACGCGGAAAGCGTAAACCGAGGGACGGCCACGGGTCACTCCGGCCGGGCGAGGGGGGCAAGCGGGAGGCCTTCGGCCCGGGGGACCGGGAAGAACGTGTGGTGGTGCGCACCGGTCACTTCATAGGCGGCGGCGCCCTCACGTCCATCGCCGGTGCGGACGCGCATGTTCACCTGGCCGCCGCCGAGCTGGCCGTAACGCGCATGCCAGCGGCCCGTGCCTTCCACGCGCAGGACCCGGCCATCGGCGAGCGAAGCCGAAACGACGCCTTCCAGGCCGGCGACATCCTCGCCGTCCTTGCCGTAGTCCACGCGCCGGCCGCCGCCGTCGATCCAGTAGAGGTCATGCTCAAAGTTCAGCACCTGGACCGGATCGCTCATGTCGGCAGGGGCCCAGTATCCGTCGGTGTAGATGTGGCGGCCGTCGGCGTATTCCCAGTGCCAAACGCCAAGCATCCCATCGGGCAGCTGGATCGCCAGCCACATCCACATGGGGCAGCGATGGTGATCGCGGACTCCCCACGAGTGGTCTCGCTGGCCCCACCAGTCCCGCACCTCGAAGGTCTTCCCCTCATGGGTGTAGGTCCCGTTGTACCAGCCGGACTGGAGCATGTGGCTCTGGTCCCAGAAGGTCTCGGCCCCGGCCTTCAACGTCCCGCGCCGGAGGACGCACTCCTGCGTGCGGGCGGTGAACGTGATGTCCATACCGATGGGCGAGGCCGCCGGGTCGACGAAGAGGCGCACGCGCCGGTAGGGCTCGAGGATTTCGACTCGCATCGGCCCTACGGCCATGGTGTGCGGGTCGCCGGCGTAGGGCCGAGTGTGGCGGGCGAACACCGTCTGTCCGGCGATCCTTCCGAACTGGAGTGACTCCATTTCCTGCCGCACCGGGTAGTGGGCGAGCGTCAGGACGAGCGCGTCGCCATCACCGGCGCGGGGGTGGAGGACAAAGAAGAGGCTTTCCCGCCAATGCTCGCTGGGGGCGAGGACGGCCGGCAGCGGCTCGGGGATCTGGTGGTAGAAGTACTCGTCGGCGGGCGTAAGCCTGGACATCAGTCTCTCTCGCGGGAATCAGTGGGTGGCCCATATTCCTCCCGCGGCGCCCGGAGTGCAAAAGAGAACGGGAACAACCCGGAAGGCTCCGGTAGGATGTCCCACATGAAGGTGACGCGGCTGTTCCTTACCCGCCACGGCCAGACGGTGACGAACACCGAGGGACGCTTCTGCGGACACTCGGAAACCGACCTGACAGCGAAGGGCGAAGACCAGGCGCGCGCGCTGGGGAAGCGCCTGGCGAAGGAGAAGTTCGAGGCGATCTACACCAGCGACTTCTCGCGGGCGATCAAGACAGCGGCTTTCATCGCCGGAAACCGGGAACTGACGCCTCGCGCGGAACCCGCGCTGCGTGAACTGCACTACGGCGAATGGGAACTGGAGAAGGGCGGCGATGTGGCACGCAAGTGGCGCACCCAGTACCGGTTGATGCGGCACGAAGACCCCGCTTGGAGGCCCCCGGGGGGCGAGACAGTCGCCGAGGTGCGGGCGCGCACGCGGCAGGCCTTCGACCACATTGTCGAGGCCCATACGGGCAAGCGGGTGCTGGTCGTCTCGCACGGCACCGCCCTCAACTGCCTCATCTCGACGCTCCTCGAGATGCCGGAGACGCACGTTTTCCGGATCGACATCGCCAACTGTGGCCTTACCGAAGTCGAAGTGCGGGAAGGCCGCCCCTATGTGGTCCGCCTGAACGACACTGCCCACCTGGCCGGGATCTGACCACCGGTGATACCGATCGGGGATAGCAACCGGAGGTACACCACACCCTGGGTTACCTACGCACTGATCGTCCTCAACTTCGTTGCCTTCCTCTACACGGTCAGCCTGCCATCGACCCCTGAGGTCGTCGGACAGAACCGGCGCGGCGAGGACCTGGTCGAGGTGCATACCGACCTGCCGGATTGCTACGGGCTGGAGACGGTCGACACCGAGGCTGACCGCTTCCTCTGCAGGTGGGCATTTCAGCCGGCCGAGTTCTTCGACAGCGTGACGGGGGCGACACCGGCCACCGGCAGCGAACGGTGGTTCGCGGTTGCCGCCATAGTCACCGCCATCTTCCTGCACGGAGGGTGGCTCCACATCCTCGGGAACATGCTGTTTCTCTGGGTATTCGGCGACAACATCGAGGACCGGCTGGGGCATGCCACCTACCTGCTCTTCTTCCTGATGGCGGGGGTGGTGGCCTCGTTCATCCAGGGCGCGCTCGCCCCGGACAGCGTCGTCCCGGTGCTCGGCGCCAGCGGAGCCGTGGCAGGCGTCCTGGGGGCCTACCTGGTCTGGTTCCCCGGAGCGACCGTCCGGGTGGTCATCCCAATCTTCGTCCTGATCTTCATTCCCATCCCGATCCCGGCCTGGATCATGATCGGCCTGTGGTTCGCACAGAACCTCCTTTCGGGATACGCGACCGTCGCTTCCACGGCGGCGGAGGCGGAACAAGGAGTCGCCTGGTTCGCCCACATCGGCGGGTTCCTCTTCGGCATGGCGGCGGCATGGCTCGTCGGCCGGCGGCCCCGCCGGGGCTATCGGTAAGGCTGCAGTCACCGGGCGGTAACTTCTCCGTAAATCCTCCTCTGAAGCCCCGCGGCGCGGTTCCGGTAACGAAGACGCGACAGTAGCGTGACGGGGATGCCCCCATTCGAGGCATCCGGAGAACTATGTATCGACGATTCGTGCTGGCCGGACTGGGGACGTTCGCACTGGCAGCCACGCTGGCCCTGGGTGTCAACGCATCCCGGTGGGAGACTGCGGCAGCACTGACGAACTGCACGACGACGACCGCAGGGCTCGACGGCGAGGAAACCACCGTCATCCAGCTGATCAACCAGGAACGAGCAAACGCCGGCCTCCAGGCCCTCCTTGTCGCGCCGAGCCTCGCGCGCGCCGCAGCGTGGAAATCAGCGGACCCCAGCAACACCGGCAGTGGCGGTATTCCTTTCAGCCACACCGATTCGCTCGGGCGCGGACCATCCCAACGCGCCGCCGATTGCGGCTATCCGGGACAGGCCGCGGAGAACATCGCTTACGGCTACTCTGCGAGTGGAGTCGTCGTCGCCTGGATGAACTCCGCCGGACACCGGGCGAACATCCTCAGCCCCTACTACACGGTCATCGGAGCCGGGCACACGGGTTCGTCCTGGGTTGTCGATTTCGGCATCGTGGTCGAGCCGGGCTCCTATTCGCTCGGCGGCGTCCAGAGCGCTACCGCGACTCCGACAATGGCTAGCCCGACGGCGACGCCGATCCCACAGAAGACGCTGCCGACGAACTACCTGATCCCGCGCGCGATGATGCAGATGATCGCGTCTGAGTGACGCCGTCATCTCTTCGCCTCTGAACCTGCGACTTTCCGTAACGAGCGCCGCGGGGTACGTTGGCTGGCGGTGGGGTAAAGCGGGCGAAGCATATGGCTCGACGAACGATCCTGGCCGGCTCGGGGGCCGCCCTTCTTGTGGGCGCCATGCTCATGGTCTTCGCCGGGGCACGCTGGCAGACGGCCCACGCGCTCGCGAATTGCGAAACCAGCACCGCGGCGTTCAGCACTCCTGAACAGAACGTCTTCGATCAACTGAATGCCTACCGGCAGCAGAACGGGCAGCCGGCGCTCAAGGTCTCGCCGAACCTTTCGCGGGCGGCGGCGTTCATGGCCGAGGACCTGCTGGCCAAGGGCTACTGGTCGCATTACGAACCGAGCGGCAGGTCGCCATTCCAGCGCGCCCTGGAATGCGGCTACCCGTCGCAGAACATCGGCGAGAACCTGGCGATCTCGGGGAGCGCGGCAGGGGCAATGACGCTCTGGAAGAGTTCTCCTACGCACAACGCGAACATGCTCAACAGCCGCTGGGTCGTCGTCGGGATCGGCTACGCAGGGGGTTACTGGGCGATGGACCTCGGCGCCGTCGACGACTCCGGCACGGCCGCGACAACGACGGTGACAGCCACAGCCAGTCCGACCCCAACTCCGACTCCGACTCCCGGGCCGGGGCAGCCCTCACAAATACCGATCAAACGCGCCACGCTCCAGATGATCGCCGCGGAATAGCGCCGATTTCACGGGTATCCGCAGGAATGCCACGGATACTCCTCTGGGGCATTTCTTGGGGAACTCCCTGATACTTCACGGGTAAAGACCGGATTAGGATGCGGGGAACTTCCGGATCCCGGCGGGGAGGACGTCACCCGCGACGCTGCCAGGATCCCAGGGGGATTGCATGGGGGATGGTGTGCCAGGCGGCAGACAGGCCGCCGGCGTACTCGATACCGAGGCTGCGAGAGCGGCCCTGGTAGAGGTCAGCGCGTCTCGCGACTTAGAAGCCACCCTGGCCCGCAGCGCAGAGATCCTCCTCCAGCGTTTCGGCGCCGACATGGCGATCACCTATGTATCGCGGAGTGGTCGGCGAATGTTCTGGGCGCCGGCGACGGGGCCCCTCTCAGCCGATTCGATCTTCCCTTCGCCCCAGACCTTTCGCGACTTCGCCTTCGCTGAGCGAGTCAACGCCAAAGGATCGAGCCTCGTGCCAGACCTTGGCCAGATCGAGGCGCGCGACAAGTCACGGGAAGCCGTTTACGCGCGTGGCATCCGCAGCACCATGTGGACGCAGTTGAAGGATGAACGCGGCGCAGACCTGGGGTTCGTCTTCGCCGGCTCACTCGCCGCCAGCGCGTTTTCGCCGCACGACCTGGTGGAGCTGGAAGCATTCGCCGCGGAGCTGGCACTGTTCGCCAGGCCGTCGATCCTCCTGGAAGAACGGGAGGCGGAGCGCGGAATCCTCGAAGAAGAGGCCAATCTGCTGGCAGTTATGGCCGAGGCAGAAACCGAAGAGGAGCTCATGGCACGCGCCGCCGACGGGGTGCGACGGGCTGTAGGGGCCGACCTGGCGATCCTGATGGTCGAGGACCGGCCCAACCGTGAACCCGCCATGCGCTGCTCCCCGCCGGAAGCGCTCGACGCCGCCCAGTGGAAGGCGGCCCAGGCCGCTCTCTCTTCCAGCGAAAACGCATCGATGTCGGAACGCTCCCGTGAATTCGGCGCGTTCACGGTCCGGGACCTCGCGGAAGAGGCCCGGACGCCGATCGAGCGGTTCATGCGGGAGAACCTGCGAATGCGGTCCTTACTCGCTGCCAACCGGTCGCACAATTGGGGCGGGCTCGGCCTCGGTGTCGCTGCGTTGCGGGAGGGCCCCGGCTCCTGGACAGAGAGCGAGAGAACCTTCATCGCCCGCACCGCTCGTGTACTTGAGATCAGCATCGAACGGCTCAGGCGCGGAGTGATTGCCGTCGATCACGCCGTCAAGCTCGAACGGCAGGCGGACCTCGTCGCGACCGGTGCGGAGCTAGTGGAGGCGCTCTCGGCGGCGGGAAACCTCGAACAGGCGTGCGACGTCATCAGCGCCCGCCTCAGGGAGTTTTTCCGTGCCGACCACGTCGCCCTCGGTATCGTCGACCTGAGGCTCAGGACGCGGACCGTCCTCGGGTGCAGTTCGAGCGTCCTCACCAGGGACGAGTTCTCGCCGCGGATCTCCGAAAGCGACGCTGCGAGCTACGCCAGGATGGATTCGGAAGGAGTCGCCGAATGCATCGGCGATCTCGCGGAGCGACCTGAGCTGAACGATGCCTCTGCCAGGGTGTTCCAGCGCGGGATTCGCAGCCTGATGCGTACGCCTTTCCGACTCAGCGACGGGACGCTGAGCACAGTCACCGTGGGCAGCACGGGTGCCGGCCAGTACGGGCCCACAGACGCCGAGGCGTTGCTGGACCTGTGCCGGCCTGTCGGTGTGGCGATCGACCGGGTCCGGCTGCTGTCCACGATCACGTCCACATCCGCGGTGCTGGATTCCAAGACTCGCGTGCTCGCCGCACTCGTCCCGGGAGCGACGGTCGAATCGGTTGGCGCAGTGTTTGTTGAAGAGGCCCTGCATCTCCTGGGCGCGGTACACGCGGTGGCGGTGCTGTTCGACGGAGCTTCGAGCCGGATTGCGGGGATGGCGAGCCACCTCCTCGACGGCGAACGCGCGCCGATGTTCTTCGCGGAAGGCCCCGACGGCGCCGGATGGCCCAAGGGAATGGCCGATGTGCAGGCGCAGGTCATCCCGGACCTCGCGCTGGCCGAACGTTCGCCCGCGGAAGATTACATGCTCGCGGCAGGCGTCCGCAGTGTGATGCGTGCGCCAATCGTCGACTCCGGCGGAAAGGTGCGCGGCATGGTCGCCGCAGGCGCCCTGGCGGCGTTCGCGTGGGACGAGGGTCACCTCGCGACCTTCACCGAACTCGCGCAGTCGCTGGGCCTCGTGTTCGAGCGGACGCAACTGTACGAGGCTGCCGAAGAGCGGGCCGCCAAAGTCCAATCCCTGACCAGGCTGCTCAGCACGCTGAACCTTCAATCGCCGCCGGAAGAGGTTGCGCGACTCTTCGCCAGGCGGGTGCGGGAATACCTGGGCGCCGACGGCGTCATGGTGCATAGCTTCGACAGCGCCGCCGGTCAACGGGTTCGCGTCGCATTCGATGCCCGGGCGGGCCAGCCGCAGACACCGGACCGCATTCCCCTCCAGGATTCGACCGGGTTTCCCGGGACGCTGGAGCAACCACACTCCCGGTTCAGCGCGGTGGAGCCCCAGCACGGCCCCGCCTGGCTCCGCGACGCCGCGACGGCGATGGGATATGGAAGCGCCGTGTGCGTGCGGCTGGATGCCGCGGGCGAGTCGATCGGCATGATCGCTGCGGCGAGCGTCGACCCCGCCGGCATGGGCGAAGACGAACTGGAAATCCTCGCGGCAGTCGCACCCCCTCTCGGGATGGTGCTCGAACGCGCGAGGGCGGTCACGAGCCTTCGCCTCCAAACCCAGCGCACCCAGGCCGTGCTTGATATTCTCGCCGCGCTTGGTCCTGCGGAATCGACCGACCTCATCGCCGGACCTGTCGCCAACGCCCTCCGCGTGATGTACGGCGCGGATCACTGCGCGATCGGCACGATCGAAGCCGGTGCGGTGACCCTGGCCGCGATGGACTCGAACGTCATGAGCACCGCTCCGGGACAGGTCACATCCTTCGAAGCGCTCTGGGGAAAGCTCGAAGCGGGCCCGCCAGACATCCAGGTCGTCACGGATCTCGCGGACATGGACCCGGCGCCGGAGAACTGCGGCGACGACTGCGAGGACCGGATGCGCTCGTCCATGCGGGTCCTCATCGGGACGGAGAGCGACCCTCTCGGTGTCGTCACGGTAGGCTCGCGACAGCCCGGCCGTTTCAGTGAGGTCGACGCCCGCCAGCTCGCCCAGATTGTCCAACCGCTCGCAGTCACTGCCCGCTACTTCCGGAGCCGGCGCGAAACCGCCCAACGGACGGAACGCCTGGAAACCACCAACCGGATCCTCACGCGGCTGAGCGCCGGTGGCACGCCCGAGCACCTTGCCCGCGGCTTCCTGGCCGAATGCCGCCAGCTCTTCGGTTCTCGCCACGCGCTCGCAGTCCAGTTCGATGAGGAAGTCAACACCGGGCGGCTGCTTGCCATCGATACCGACTTTCCTGCCTCGGAAGCGCTCCCCAGCGAATTCGCGCTGGAGGAGATGCACACGGCCCGAATGCTTCGCCAGCCGACCCCACAACTCGTCATCGACTCTCGCAACGAGCCTGCGCCAAACGTCCGCCACTTGCACCTCATCGATGCGGGCGTGTACTCAGCCGTCCGGGCGCCCCTCGTGGTTCACGACCGGGTCCGCGGAGCTGTCTCGCTCTGGGGCGAAGGCGCCGGTCGCTTCACGGATGAGGACGCCGAACTGCTCGGCACGCTCACCAAACCCCTCGCGCTGGCGCTGGAAAAAGCCTCCGCGCTCGAATCGCTCGGCGAAAGCGAGCTGAAGTACCGGTCGCTCGTCGCCCAGGCAGACGAGATGATCTTCGTGTTCGACCCGGTCTCGCTGCGCATCCTCGATGCGAATTCGTTCACGTCGCGCGCGTTGCGTTACGAACCGGCGGAACTCGCCCTCCTCACGCTGGACCGGATCATCCACGCAAGCGTGGAAGGAATCGCCAGGAGCATCGCGACGGCCGTCGCCGACGGCCAGTATCACCTGACCGATGCGAAATTCCTGCGAAACGATGGCTCGACTTTCGACGTCGATGCCGTGGCTTCGATGGTCGCGTTCGGTGGACGCCAGGCGGTCCTCGTCCTCGCCCGCGACATTTCGGAACGAAAAGCGCTCCTCCAGCAGCTGATGCAGAGCCAGAAAATGGATTCGCTCGGGGCGATGGCGGGCGCCGTCTCGCACGACTTCAACAACCTCCTCACGACGATCCTCGGGTTCGCCGGGCTGCTGAAGCGCTCGCGAAACATGGACGCGGAAGAGCGCGAGAACCTGGCGCTCATCGAAGACGCGGCCCGGCGCGCCGCCGACCTCACCGGCCGGCTCCTTTCCTTCTCGCGCGGCGGACTTGTCCGCTTCGGGCGGGTGGACCTCCGCACGGTCGCGGAAGACACGCTCCAACTTGCCGAGCCGACCCTGCACGCAAAACTGGTCGTCACGCGCTCGCTGCCGGACGTTCCAGTGCTCGTGGAAGGCGACGCCGGACAGCTTCAGCAGGCCCTGACGAACATCGTCCTCAACGCGCGCGATGCGATGCCCGAAGGCGGAAGCATTGAGCTCTCGCTCGAGGTCGAAGGGCCGCTCGCTGTGCTCCGCATCACTGATTCGGGCCCGGGCATGGACGCCGAGACGCGCATGCGCATCTTCGAACCCTTCTACACGACCAAGCCGTCCGGTTCCGGCACCGGGCTCGGGATGGCTATCACGTACGGCATCATCCAGGGGCACCACGGCGACATCGCCGTCCAGAGCGCGCCCGGTGAAGGCACCCAGTTCACCATCAGTCTGCCGCTCCTGGAAAACGCCGGAGAGCTGCCGCCCGCCGACGCCTTCAACGCCGGAGAAGGAAACCTCGTCCTCGTCGTCGATGACGACGCGATGGTCCGGCGGGCGACAACCGCGACCCTGACCGAGCTCGGCTACAACGTCGTCGAAGCCCCCGGGGGAACCACCGCTGTCGAGATCCTTCGCGCCCGGCCTGACCGCTTCTCGGCGGTCTTGCTCGACCTGGTGATGCCGGGAATGACCGGCAGCGAGACCTTCCGAGTGCTCACGGCAATCCGGCCGGACCTCCCGGTAGTCGTCTGCACGGGCTACGCCGCGGAGTCGCACATCGATACGGACGTGAAGCGCCGCATCGCCGGCCTCGTCCAGAAGCCCTTCACCGCCGACCGCCTGGCACGCGCGCTGACCGCCGCCGGGGCCATGCCCACACGCGAATCCCGAATTTAGCCCCTAAACCACGCGGACCACGATGTCTCGCGCCGTGGTGTCTCTCCCAACCCGATCCCCACCAGCATCCGAACGGGACAACAAAAAGCCCCGCCGAAGCGGGGCTCTTTGCTTTTCGTTTTGCCGGGTGCCGGGTTAGCGGCTGCGGCGAGCGACGGTCGCGCCACCCACGCCGAAGGCGAGGGCGCCGAGGCCGAGCGCTGCATACAGCCAGCTGGCCGAGCTGCTGCCGGTTGAGGCAACGTTGTTACCGGTAGTCGGCGGCTTCGGAGTCGCGGTCTGCGTCGGCGTGGTGTAGGTCAAATTGACGGTATTGAGCTGATAGTTCGCCCAGGTACCGGTCTCATTGGCCTTCTTGCCACCGATGTAGAACGAGACGACGGCGCCATCGACACCGCAGTTCGGGCTGGCGCCGGGATCCAGGGCCGGGGAGTCGACCGCGTAGCGGGCCTCACCACCAGCCATGAACACCGTCGTCGCGCCACAGGTGGCGCTCCCGATGCGAGCCTCGATAAGCGTCCCGGCTGCCGGGGCGGCTCCATCGACTTTTACCGAGCCGACGAAGCGGGCCGGCGGGTTGGGCGGCGATTCTGCCGAGACGGTGGTAGCGCCAAGCGCACCACTCGCCGCGAACAGGACAACGCCCAAAACCGCAGCAAGCCAACCGCCACCGAGCAACTTGAGAACTTTCGTCATTGTTTGCTCCATTCCTGTCTCACGGCCAATTCAGCTAGCCAACCCCCTCCCACTTCCCCCTCCCCGATGAAGGGGAGGGAGAAGCGAAGAGAGAGCGGTGCTAGTTGACGTTGGACGCGATAGTCCAGGTGACGGACGACGGTCCGGTGATGGCGATCCAGAAGGCGGAGCCGGTCTTCAGCGAGACCAGGTCGTTCGCGCCAGGGACGTTAACCCCGGACGGGAAGTACCCGAGCCACTGCTGCGCCGCGGCGTCCCAGCCATAGATGGCCGTCACGCTCGCCGAGATGTCGTTTCCACCAGGGTTCTTCCCGGAGGTTCCGGTGCCCTTGATGGCGTCGCTGACGCTGATGGCGTCCGCTCCGGCCCAGGTCACCAGGCTCCAGCGGAAGTTCAGCGTGTAGGACGTCGTGTTCGTCAGATCGATGATCTTGTCGAACCCGATGTTGCCTTCGTCGTCGTTCGCGATCGCAAGGACGTTGAGGATGCCGAGGAGGCTGTTCGAGACCTTGATCCAGGCCTGGCATTCATCCGTAGCACCAGTGGCCGCCAGCGAGCTGAGCGGGAATTCCTTGATGCCGGTGGTTGCCGGGTCGTTCTGGAGGGTCGAGAACGTCCAGACATCTGTAGCGAACTGCTTGCCGTCGCTGATGATGGCGTACGGGTCGCTGCTGCCGATGATGATCCCTTCGCCGCTGTCGATCAGGAAGTCGACATTCTCGACGGGGTCGTTGTTGTGGCGGGCGTTGCTCGGAGCAGAACCCGTCATGTTGGCGATGGTGAACGCCGTGCTCTGGTCAGTCATGCCCAGGTAGTTGGTGAAGTTCGCTGCGAGGACGCTGTGCAGGAGCACTGCGTCGAGGCCGGTCGTGTCCGCGCAGAAGCCGTCGCGGTCCATGGCATGGAACACGATGTACTTGTACTGGTCGGTCTCGCCGTTCTCAACGGTGACGTCCTTGTAGCCGCCCCACAGCCAGGTGACCGTGGCAGCGTTGGAGAGGACCGGGAAGTGCTTGCCGCGGAAGTCAGGGTAGTCAACGGTCGCCGTGATGGTGCCCGTGCCGACCTTGTCACCGGTCTTGCAGTGCTTCCCACCCGCAAGCACGTTGGTCGTGCAGGCGGTCAGGTCCGTCTTGAAGTCGCCGTTGGCGCTGACCATGAACTCGCCATGGTTGTCGCTGAAGACGACGAGGTCGCGGGCGATGCTGGGATCGCCGTAGTAGCTGCGGATGAGGCCAAGTTCCTTGACGTCAGTCGAGCCCAGGGACTCGCCGATGCCTTCGGAGTTGGTGCCGATGTAGACGGCATCCCAGTACCAGTAGACACCCTGGCCATCTCCGCCAGGACCGTCGTTTGCCCACGAGTTCCACAGGTAACCGCCACCAGCCACGACGGCCGGGATGAACGGGCTACCAGGGATGTTCTCGATGTAGTACGGGTTCGGGTACACCTGCGAAGAGGTGTTCGCTACGCCGTTGTAGTAGACGTCGGCCTTGTAGACTTCCTTGATGAAGCCGGTGCCGCGGATGGCAACGCTGACCGGTGCCGGCGGCATCGGGGCGTCCCACATGTCGACATCGCCGTCGTCATTCGCGGTGTCGCGGATGAACGGCGGGTTGAGGTTGCTGAGGGCCGCACCGCCCCTACCCTCGGCCGCGAGACCGACGATGTCGAGGAGGCTGAACGGGCCTTCGAACGGCACGTAGCCGGTCGCGTAGAAGATCGGCGTACCGACCGCCGGGGCGGCAGGCAGGCCAGCGGCCGTCGCCGAAGGCGAGCTGCTCGTGTGGACGAACAGGAAGCCGCTGGCGCAGGCCCAGACGTAGTACGGCGTCGTCGAGGCGCCGAAGAAGATCTGCCGGCCGGCCGGGAGGTCGGAGCAGGATGCGACACGGATCGGCGAGTTCACCGTGCTGTTCAGGTACGAGCCCTTGCCCGTGCTGCCCGTGATGACAACCGTGACTTCGATGCCGCCGAGACCAGTCGGGGTGGCAAGCGCGAGGCCGCGGGTGTTGTTCGGGGCGAAGAAGATGTCGTAGTACGGGCGGAACTGCTCAGCGGTACCCGTCGCGTCCGTGCCATCGGCAGGGTCGCCAGGGCCACCGGCCAGCAGCGGCCAGTCCTGCGGCATCACCCAGCGGTTGGCGGGAAGGACGTTGAGCGGGTTGCTCGTGTCGGCCGCGCGGCCCGAAGGGTTGCTGTTCGTGAACCAACCGGTCACGCGGCCGCGGACCAGGAGGTCCTTGGAAACGTTCCAGTCGGTTGCGTTGTCGGCGTCGTCCTTGCTGGCGTCCCACGGGTTACCCGGGGCGTAGTCAGCGTAGTACGAGCTGTTGTGCGAAGGCTTCGAGACCTGCGTCACCAGCGACACGTTGATCGTGTTGATCTTCATGTAGTAGACGACGAAGGCGACCTTCGTGTAGTTCTCGGCGCCGCAGCTGCCCGGGCCTTCGACGACGCAAGAGTAGGCGAAGGCTTCGATGTCGACCTCGCCCGGGTCTTCCGACTCGTAGAGGACGCGGCTGATGCAGTTGTCCTGCGGGTCGTTGTTGATGTCGTCGTCATCGGCGACGCCAATCGACTCGAGCGACTGGCTGTTGTCGCTGGTGCCAACGAGGACGCGAGCCTCATCGTTGCCGTAAATGGCAGCACTCAGGCCGGCGACGAAGTTGCCGGGGCCGGTGCCCTTGATGTACTGGACGCCGAACGTGCCCTGGCCGGTGAACGGGCAGGTGCCGTTCGGTGTCGGGTAGTCGGAGCCGACGGACTGGCCGGTGCTGCCACCGTCGCCGGCGGCGATGCGCCAGTCGTGCTCGAGGATGATGCGCTGGCCAGCCCACGCCAGGAAGACTTGCTTCTCGGCAATGTTCTGGGTCCAGGTGATGCGGACGGTCTCGGTGACCACGACACCACTGCCGCTACCGAGCGGGCCCGGCTCCCAGCCCTGGATCGTGATCAGGACCGACTGGCCGGGAAGGCAGTCGCCAGGCATGACCGCGACGGCCGGCGTGTTACCGACGGATCCGTCAGGGAGGAGCGTGGTGATGCCCGTGTAGGCGGACAGGTTCCAGGTGCCGTTGGAAGTCACGGCCGCGTCGCAGCCGGACTCGCTAACGGTCCAGACGACGCCGGCGAGCGACATCGGTCCCTCTTTGACGCCTGCGCTGTTGATGTGGCTGCCGAGGAAGGCATCGAGGATGTCGACGTCGCCATCGGAGCTGACGTACCGGTACAGGCCGGTGGCCGGGTCGAGGACGACGCCGTAGGACTTCGAAACGTCCTGGAGTGCGCCCTGGCTCACGCCTTCGATCGTCAGGAGGCTGCTCTCGAGACGGTTCCATTCCTTGATGAGGGACGTGTTCGGGAGGTCGTTGTCGTTGATGAACCCGTCGTTGTCGTTCTCATCGCGGTCGGTGTCCCAGCTCGCGTTGTACTGGACGCCGTTGAGGCCAACGTAGACAACGTTGATCTGCTGGTCGCCAGCGTCGGTGCTCACCCAGCTAATGCAGGTGGCATTGAGGAGGCCGGCGGTCGCCGTCGGGTAGGTGGTGAGGCCGTAGCCGCCGGACGAAGTCGCGGTGCTGTCACCGGTGAAGATGCGGACGTCGGTGAAATCCGGGTCCGTATCAATGGTGCTGGCATAGCCGCCGCCGTTGGTGACGACGATGTTCGCGAGCGTGATGCCCGGGAGCAGGACCGCCACAGGGGCGACTTCCAGAGCGTCGGTGTAGTCGCCGTCGCCGTTGAAGTCGAGGCCCGTGTTCTGGGCGACCATGCAGACGGTGTGGCGCGAGCCACGCACGTTGTTGTTGACTTCCTGCTTGGTCACGACGATGTTCGCGGTATCCGACATGTGGCGGAGTTCCGGAACGGCGAAGACAGAGGCCGCAACGGTGATGACCTGCGCGGTGCAGTCGTTGGTCACGGTGGAGTCCGCGAGGTGCGTGTACACCGTGACGGAGCCGCCGGCGGTCGCGTCATCGCTAACGACAACCGTGTGGGTTCCGTTGGCAGTGTCGAGGGCCGTCGTCGGGGTGTTGGTAACCACGGTCAGGCCGCTAACAGCGAAGTCCGTCGCAGTGGTGCCACCCGTGCGGGCGTTGCCGCTGCCGGCGCTAACGTCGGTGCAGTAGGTGAGGCCGGCCGGGATCGTGATGGTCACGGTCGCGTTCTGGCCGGCAGCCACCGTCGGGGTGGTGGCCGTCACGCCGTTAACCGCGAAGGTCGCGGCAGTGGTCTGGCCGGTCTCGGCGCGCTGTGCGGGCCGTTAGCGTCGTTGAAGGCAATGGTGACCTGGAAGGTGCCAGTCGATGTAGCCAGGAATGACGCGCTGGTCGGGACCGGTCCCGGCGGTCGTGGCAACGCCGTCGCCGGTGACCGTCACGGTCGCGGTGCCGGTGGTGCCCCAGTCGATGCCACCGGTGACAGGATCGACTGTCACGGCCTAGCAGTAAACCGCATCGCCGACGGGGAATCAGCCTCCGGATGGCCACCAGATGCGGGTCTGCGTTAACGATACCGCAGGATGAGCCGCGTCTGCACGCGCCTCGTTGCTCCTGCAGGGAAACCGTCGCAAAGACCGCGAAGGCGGCGACAATCGCGATGAGCCACGCGATGCGCTTTCCGCCTACCGTCTGAGCAATTTCCTTACTCAAAATTGTTTACCTCTCCAGTCATTTTGGCCTTAGGCAACGATGCCGTAGCCGTTGTGCTGGTCTGGGGCTTTCGGCCCCTCGCTAATGGGTGTACCGGTGCTTCCGAAGAAGTGGCCGGTTCCGGACTCGCCCGGAGTTGCGGGCAAACGCTTTGTGGGAGCGCCAGGGAGACGCGGAGACGCGGAGTCTCGCGAGTGCTCGGTGGAGCGATTCCACGTTTGGCGAGGTTGCCCACTCGTCTGCCGCCTTGGCCCTGGCGCTATGCCGGGCGGGTCCGGGCTTTCCCTCTAGTTCGTCGAATCGGGTATCAGGTCGTTCTTCGTGGGATGTCTGCCCCTGTCCTTCGCTGGGAAGGACGCGCCGGGCGTCAGGCCACGATGGCACGCCCTCCTTTCGTGGAATGAAGATTCGATTCGAAAGCCCGCTCAACATAAAGCGGGTTCCTCCCGAACGAGGGGAGGAACCCGGTTGAACGGGCGGTTTCGCCGTTTGCATCCTTCACAAGGAAGGAGGGGCCGGAATGGCTACAGGCCAATTCGCCTCCAGAGATGACGCGTACGCCATGCTCCCGCCCGGGCCAGAAGCCCCGGCGTTGGTAAAGTCTTGCGAAAGGTACCGATCGATCCGGCAAGGGTCAATCTCCGCAAACGCGTAGATCGAGACGTCAAACCCCGAGGGGCAGACTCCCGTACGAGGTTTAGAACGCGTGAAGGTGGGCTGGGGTTAACGGGGAATTTCGCGAGATCGATCACGGCGCCGGGAGTGTCTGGGTCGGGGCGGACGTGCGCCCTCATCCCCCGGCCCCTTCTCCCAGGCTTGGGAGAAGGGGAGTGTTGTGCGGCGGTGGGAGATTGTGTGGACTTGGGTCAGGAGACGATGTAGAGGCTCGCCGAGCCGTCTGTCGGCAGTCCGGGGCAGTTGGGTTGGACGCGGGCCTTGCCGATCGCCGTGGTCGGGGGGAGGGCGACCTGCCAGCTGACCTGGCCATCGGCGCCCGTCGCCTTCAGCGGAGCCGAGGCGACGGTGACGTACGCGGCGTCGGTGATGCTGAAACCACAGAGCTTTCCGGCGACGGCGGGGACGGTGTAGATCGTCACGGTCACGGTCGTCCCCGGCTGCGTTGTCTGGGGAAGGACGCCGGTCAGGATCTCCTGGACGACGGGCGTCGGTGTGCTGGTGGGGTACGGGGTCTTCGAGGCATCCGCATCGCAGGAGGTGGCGGGGTTGAAGACGAAGGAGAGCGCGGGCCCGAGTTCGACCCCGGAGGCGGCGCCCGTGGTGTTCGTATGCTGCCGGCCCCAGAAGGGGACACCGGAGATCGTGGCGCTACCGCCGAGCGGCTTGAACAGCCCCGAATCGGGGGGGTTTCCGCAGGCGAGCTGCAAGGCGGTGCGCGCCGACCCGGCCGCGGCGAGGCTCTCGACAGGGGTCTTCGAAAGGCAACTGCTCGATGGGAAGTAGGCGAGCATCGCTTCGCCGTTGGGGGCCTGCGAGATCGCCAGCTCGATCCCGCCGCTCGCCGTGCGCTGGAAGCCGAGCAGGTAGACGGTCATCTCGACGACCCGGTCCTCGAAGGGGCTCAGGCGAGCGGTCGCGTCGGTGACGCCGGCGGGCCGTGACGCGAGGAGGAGCTGGTTAACGGAAGAGGCTTCAGGGGTGCGATCGAAGCCGGCGAGTGCATCGGCAAGCACGCGGACCTCGGTGCGGAGCCCGGCGCATCCGGTGGGAGGCTGGGGTGTCGACGTCGCCTGCCCGGGAGTCGAAGCCCCGCTGTCTCCGGCGATGGCCGGCATGAAGGCGCGCCGGACCAGGGTGGGCGCGGGCGAATCGGCCGCGGCGGCGAAGCCAAACGAACCGGCGGCGAGGATGAGGCCCAGCAACGCCAGCCCGAAAGTGTGAATTTTTCGCATGAAGGCCAGTGTCGGCGTGCCAGGCGAAACAGGGAACCGGGTTTTCCCCGAGTTACGTAAAACACAGCCGTTCCGGAAAGGCCCGTGAACGATGTGTTTTGCCGGTAGCGCACGCCTCCCCGGAAACTGGGGAGATGCATGGCGTTGGGCTGAGGGAACTGGTCGCACTCGGGATCCTCGGCCTCGCGCTTGGCTTCGGCTTCATGTTCTTCGACCCAACCTCGACCGGGAACGACGGAAAGTGGCCGGCGACCGTCTCGCTGGGCGAACCCGTGCCCACGCGAGACCCCTCGACGCCGGCCGCGACCGCGACCCCTGTCCCGGTGCGGGAGCTCAAGGAACCGGGCGGGAGCTGGTTCCTCAGCTATTACGCGCGTTCCTCGACCGGGAGCGAGTTTCGGGCCGCGCAGGGATTCGTCGAACGGCTCGCGATCGATGAAGCGGGCAAACCGTTCCCTGATTTCACGGACGATGCGTGGCGCGTGGAAGCGAGCCAGCAACTGACACTCGAACCGGGCCGCTACCGCTTCGGCCTGGAGACAGACGGGGTCGTGACCGTGATGGCCGGCGACAAAGTGGTGCTGGAGGCACAGGACAGTGCGACTGCCCAACGGCGCGAAGTTATCTTCGATCACGCCGGTGGAAGTGTTGTCGTCCTTATTAATGCAAGGGACATGGGCGGGCCTCTGCGCCTCAAGTGGGCCGAGTGAAGGACCCTGCCCGGCTCCTGCGGCGAGGTTCTGGTACGCTTGTTGTTATGGATACCCAGCGCACGAAGGTCCGGACCGAGAGACCACAGCCGGCGTGAGCCGGCCCGGCGGCGCGTAAGCCCTGGGGCCTCGAACCTCGCACCGCGGCGGACGTATGCCAGGCGCACCGACACATCCGGATTCGTCCTCCTCGCGCCATCGAGCCGAGGCCACGCTGGGAAGTAGCTACTGTTTCATGCTGTACGCCGAAAACGTCACCAAGTCTTTTGGTCCCGTCGATGTCATTCGCGACCTGAACTTCATCGTTGGAGACGGCGAGCACGCGGGGCTCGTTGGCCCGAACGGTGGTGGAAAGTCCACCATCCTCCGGTTGATCGCCGGCGAGCACAAGGCGGATTCCGGGGCGGCCGGATACCGTGGGGCCTCGCTCGGCTACCTGCGCCAGGAAGCGGGCCTGAAGGACGAGAACACGCTGTTGCAGGAGCTCTGGGAGGCGTTCCCCGAGGCGCGCGCGATTGAACTCCAGCTGGAGGACATCGCCGCGAAGATCGAGCGGGGGGACGACGGCCTGGACACGCTGATCGAGCAGCAGGCGCGTCTCTTCGAGCAGTTCGACGCGATGGATGGATACCGCATCGAGGCGCGCATCGGCCGCGTCATCAGCGGCCTCGGCTTCAAGCCATCGGACCGGGACAAGCGTTGCGGCGACTTTTCCGGAGGGTGGCAGATGCGCATCGCGCTCGCGAAGGTGCTCGTCCGCCGACCGGAGAACGCCCTCCTGGACGAGCCGACGAACCACCTGGACGCGAAGACCCGCGACTGGCTCGCCGAAGAGCTGCAGGACTGGGATGCGGCCCTGCTCATCGTCACGCATGACGGCGCGTTCCTGGACAAGGTAGCGACGCGTATCTTCGACCTGCGCGACGGCAAGGTGGACCCTTACCCGGGCAACTACACGGCCTATCAGAAGCAGAAGGCCGCGAGGCTCCAGGCGCAGGACCAGGCGGCGGCCCGCCAGGAACGCGAGATGGGGAAGCAGGAGCGCTTCATCGAACGGTTCCGCGCGAAGGCGACGAAGACGACGCAGGTGCAATCCCGCGAGAAGCTGATCGCGAAGGTGGACCGCATCGAGCGGACCCGCAAGGACGCCGAGGTGAACTTCGTGCTCACCTCCCACGGGCGCACCGAACGGGATGTGCTGATGGTGAAGCACCTGGGCCACGCGTATGGCGACCACCTTGTGCTTGTCGACGTGAACATGCACATCGAACGCGGCCAGAAAGTCGTCTTCATCGGGCCGAATGGGAGCGGCAAGAGCACCTTGCTGCGGATCGCTGCCGGGCTCATCGCACCGACCGAGGGAGCGATCGAGTGGGCCGAACGTGCCCGCCCCGGTTACTACGACCAGCACCAGGACGAAGCCCTCGATTACGACCGGACCGTACTCGAGGAAGTGCGCTCAGTCGCCGGCGGCGCTCCCGATGTGAAACTGCGGACGGTGCTTGGCCAGTTCCTTTTCACCGGCGACGACGCTTTCAAGCCAGTCCGCGTGCTTTCGGGTGGCGAACGCAGCCGGGTCGCGCTGGCGAAATTCCTCATCCAGCCGACAAACGTCCTCCTCCTGGACGAGCCGACGAACCACCTTGACAAAACCACGCGGCGAAAGCTGATCGAGGCCCTCCAGGGCTACGACGGGACGATCATTTGCGCGAGCCACGACCCGGGCATCGTCGATGGCATCGCGACTCACGTTTACGAAGTGAAGGATCTCGGCGTCCGGGAGCTGCTGCAGATGCGAAAGGGGTAGATGTGGAGACCACTCGCTACTTCGAGGAGCAGGTGCTGCCCCCCAGACCTTACCTTCCCCAGAAAAGGGGGAAAAAAAAAGTTGGGGGGGCCCCCCAATTTTTGGGGGGAAAGGGGGGGGGGGGGGGGCTGGAGGCGAATAGAGGAGCTTGGGGGCCGATGGTTGCGGGTCGTGACGCTGGAAGACGGAAAGACGATCCACAACGCGTTTCCGGACCGGGGGTTCAAACTCGACCGCGGTGAGTCCAAATGAAGCTGCACTACTATCCAGAAACGAAGTCACTCTATATCGAACTCGCGCCCGGCGCGGCAGTTGACGCAGTCGAGCTGGGGGAGGGCCTTGTGGCGGATATCGACTCAAAGGGCCGAGTCGTAGGCCTCGATATAGACAACTCATCTAGCTACGTCGACCTGTCCAGCTTGGAAACAGTCGAGATTCCGGTGCTGCCCACCGCCTCCTGACACCTACGCCCGCGCCTGCCGAATCTGGGCAGCGTGTTCGTGCCCGTGGGCAGCGTAAATCTCCAGCCAACGGTCGATCGAATAGCGGCCGCTTTCCGTGTGCCAGCCCTCTCTCGCCCAATCCGCCTCGCTCAGCCGATCGAGGATGTTCGCGGTGGTTTCGCGAGCGGCCCGGAAGGCCAGGAGCGAGGGCTCGATTGGCCGCTCCCCGTACCACAGCGTTTTCGCGTACCGGTCTTCGTCGTATCCCCAGATCACCGGGTTGGACTCGGCGACGAGCTTGCGCAGGCGAAGGGCCGAAGTCATCTCGCTGTCGGCAAGGTGGTGGACGACCTGTCGCGGCGTCCAGCCATCGGCGTCGGCATGGTCGAGTGCTTCGGGGGCGATGCCGGAGAGCGCCTCTTCGACGGCCGAGTAACCGAGGCGGTAGCGGGCGATGAGTTCGAGCCGGGCTTGCGTTTCCATCGCCAGACGATACCCGGCCGGCAGGCGCCTGTGGCGCGCCACTCCGAGACGTTCCGCACCTCCATGTGGCTGCGGCGAAGGCTGCCGGTATCGCACCGGTCCCACCCGGGCACGCGCGGGTCAGCGCTTGCCCACGAAGACCTTCGGCAGGCGGACCGTGAAGAGGGCGCCTTCGCCCGGGGGGCTTTCGACTGTGGCCGTGCCACCGTGGGCGCGCACCAGGTGCTTCACGATGGCGAGCCCGAGCCCGACGCCCGCGGCGGAACGCGACGCCTCCCCCTTGTAGAACCGTTCGAAAACGCGTGCCAGGTCCTGGTCGGGGATGCCGGGGCCTTCGTCCTGCACGCAGAGAGCCACGACCTCGCCCTCATCCCGCATCCAGACGCGCACCGTCGAACCGCGCGGACTCCACTTGGTCGCATTGTCCAGCAGATTGCTGACGACCCGGAGCAATGACGCGCGGTCTGCCTCCACGGCGATGGGATCGCTTTCGCAAGCGATACGAACCTCTGCTGGCTCAGTGCGGGTGCGCAGGAGAGAAGCCGATTCGGCCACGAGGGCAGAAAGCTCGACCATCTCCGGGTTGAGGGTGATCGCACCGGATTCGATGCGCGAAAGGTCGAGCAGTTCATTCACCAGTGACGTGAGCCGCTCCACCTGCTGCCGTATGCGGCGCAGGAACTCCGGGGCGTCTTCGGCGTCGACACCATCCTCCATCGTCTCGACGAGGGCGCGGATCGCGGCCAGGGGCGTGCGAAGCTCATGCGAAACGTTGCTAAGGAAGTCCCGACGGACCTGGTCGACGCGCTGCACTTCGGTGAGATCGGTGAGCATGAGCAAGACCGACCAGTCGCCGCCGTCGGGAATCGGAAGGGCGGCGGCGCGCAGGGAGACCCGGTCCGGCCCAAAGGCCACAACCGAAGCCTCACCCGTCCGGCTCGCGATAACGCGCCGGACGAGTTCGTCAAGTTCGTAGTCCCGGGCAGACTCGATGAACGGGCGTCCGACGGTTTCGGCCATTCCACTGCGGAACAACTCGACCGCCGCGGTGTTGAGGAAGCGCACGGACGTGTCGGGGGCGAGCGCGACCATCGCGTCGCTCGATGCATCGAAGACCGCCTCGAGCCGGGCATGTTCGGCGGCGACGCTCTCGAAGAGTTGCTCGATACGGCCGGCCATCAGGTTGAAGGCACGCGTCAGCTGTCCGGGGGAGCCGTTCGCGTCGGGAACCCGCAGTGCGAGCTCACCCTCGCCAATATGCCCGGCCGCTTCGGCGACGTTTCGGACCGCCTGGGCGGGGCCACGAAACGCGAAGTAGCCGGTCAGGGCGCCAGCCAGGGCCAGGCCGGCGACGGTGGCAGCAGCGAACGAAAGGCTTCCGTTGTCTTCGATGAACCCGGCGACGCCGGCTATGGCCGCAGCGAGCAGTCCCACGGCGGCGCCGCGAAGGGCGAGGTCACGCCTCACGAAGGAACTCCAGGAGATGCAGACCGGGCGCCGCCGGCCGTTGGGCTAGCCTTCGAAGAGGTACCCGCTACCGCGGACCGTCTTGAGGCGAGTTGGATTAGCCGGATCGGCCTCAATCTTTTGCCGTAGCCAGCGAATGTGGACGTCCACCGTCCGGGGACCGCCAAAGAAATCGTAGCCCCAGACTTCATCGAGGATTTGCTCCCGGGAAAAGACCCGCCCCGGATGTTGGAGAAAGAATAGCAGGAGTTCGAACTCCTTCGGCTTCAACCGCAGTATGGCTCCGCGATAGGTGACCTCGTGGCGCTCGCGGTCGACCTGGATGTCGCCTGAGACGAGGAGAGAGGGCCCTGTGTCCGGAGCTGCGCGCGGCCCGGAGCGGCGAAGTAGCGCCCGCACCCGCGCCATCAACTCGCGCATGCCGAAAGGTTTCGGCATGTAGTCATCCGCGCCCGTATCGAGTCCGGCGACACGGTCGCCTTCGCCACCGAGGGCTGTGAGCATGATGATCGGGACATCGGAATCGCGCCGCAGGAGGCGGCAAACCTGGATCCCGTCGAGCCCTGGGAGCATCACATCCAGGAGGATGAGGTCGGGGTGCTGTTCGCGGGCGACTTTCAAGCCGTCGTCACCGCGGTTGGCGGTGATGACCGTGTAGCCCTCGCGCTTGAGGCTGTGAGCGAGCGTGAACAGCAGGGACTCTTCATCTTCGACTACGAGCACTCGCGACTTCGCCGGGGCAGTAACCATCACACCCTATGGTAGCGCCCGCCGTTAACAGTGAATGAACGCAACGTCCTGCTACCATCGAAGACAGTGGAACCAGATACCGAAACGAGCCCATCGCCCCCCAGGCCGGCTGCGCCGGCGCGCACGCTGCTCGGGTATTTTGCCCTGGTGCTGGCCGTCGCGCTGGCGGTCGGCGCGGCGACCTACCTGTTCGCGTCCGGCGGCGAAGACGACGACTCGGGCACGGGCGGGCTGGGGCTGGAGAACCCCTATCCCAACACCGGCCCTATCGACCCGAACCGGCCCAGGGAAGGTGAGAAAGCGCCCGATTTCGCCCTCGCGGACGCGCGGGACACCTCGAAGGTGATCAAGCTTTCGGACTTCCGCGGCAAGGCCGTGATCGTGAACTGGTACGCGAGCTGGTGCGGCCCTTGCAAGAACGAAATCCCGGCCCTGATCAGAGCCCAGGAGGCACTCGAGGGGCAACTCGTGGTTCTCGGTGTGGACTTCCTCGAGTCGAGCGGCCCGGCGACTTCGATCCTCGATTCGTTCGGAGCGACGTACCCGGCCGTGCTCGATGCCTCTGGCTCGGTGGCGGAGCACTACCGCACCAGCGGCGGGGTGCCCGTGAGCTTCTTCATCGACAAGGATGGAGTGCTGCGCGCGACGCGTCGGGGCGAGCTGTATGAGAAGGACCTGCCCGGCTTCCTCGCCCAGGTCGGCCTCGAGTATTCCCCCTAGCGCCCAGGCGGGCTCGATCGAATTCCCAGGATGACCGGCAGCCGGCCGCACTGTGAAAGCGATCACTGTGCAGCGTGGCGTTTCTGCCTAGATTGGGTGTGCAGTCCGTCCGGGAGACTCTCCCGAGGACCGGCACGGGAGACGAACCGCCTTGAACACACCAACCCTCGCTGCGGAAGGGTCCTGGGAACTCCGGCCGACCGGCTGTGCGATCCTGTTCATCGACATCGCCGGGTCGCTTCGCATCACCCGCCAGCTGGGCGACGCGCGTGCCTACCATGTCCTGAAGTTCCTCTCCAACGCCATCCGCCCCGCCGAAACCAACACGGGCCGGGTCGTCCGGTCGCTCGGCGACGGGGTCCTGCTCACCTTCCGGACCGTCGATGAAGCCCTGGTGCATGCGGCGACGGCCCAGAGAGAGGTGGCCCGGTGCAGCCCATCGGATATCACACTGAAGATCCGCTGCGGAATCCACTGGGGGAATGTCATCCAGGCCGACGGGGATATCTTCGGCGTCGCGGTCTACCTCGCCAGCCGCGTGACCAATCATGCCAACGGCGGCGAGATCCTGCTCACGGATGCGGCCCATGAGGCGAGCGGGCGGGGGCCAGACGTCTTCATTGACTTCGGGCCGACGCTGCTGCCCGGCTTCGATGAGCCGGTCCGGGTGTTCGAATACCTCTGGGACTAGGCTGTGGCGGGGCCGAAGGGGTGCGCCGCGCCCAATTGACATGCTTCGGACACGAAGCATAATGCCGCCCACTACAGCGTGAGGCGTGCGCGAAGTGCCATCGTCCCGGAATCCCTTCCGGCGGCAGTTCGAGGCGGGACGCGTCCACGCGCGAGCCAGAATGTCCAGTACACCAGGCCCGGGTGGTGCGAATGAGCGGTGAACGCTTCTGTACGCAGTGCGGTGCGGCTGCAGGTGAAGGCCTGAGGTACTGCACACAGTGCGGCAACGCCATCGACCAGGCGGCCCCCGTCACCGCCGATGAACATCGTCTCGCCGCTCCCGCCTCTCCAAGTCCTGGCCCGCCCGGCACAGAGCAGGCCTCGCCCCTCCCATGGAAACGGCTTCTCTGGTTCGGGGTGTTGCCGCTGGCCGCGCTCGCGGGCTCACTTGTCATCGTGCTCTGGTTGACTGGTTCGAACGACAACACGGAGGAGCCGGCCGGCTCCCGACCTGCCGGTGCGAACGTGCAGCAACGGACGCCGACCCGAAGCTCCGCGAGCGCCGCGCCATCCGCGGGGGCAACGCTACCCCCGGCGACATCGCAAGCGGGATCGGCCAGCCCGACATCGCCCGCCGGAGCGACGGTCATCGGCGCAAGCCCGACTTCCGGCGCGACGGCGGCGGCGGGGTCAAACCCTACCCAGGCCCCGGCGGCTGCGACAGCCACGCCAGCGCCCACGAACACCCCGCCACCCACTGCGACGAACACGGCCGTGCCGCCCCCAAACCTCATCACGGGAGGGGGATTTGAATCGGGCGCCCTCGGAGCGCCATGGGGCACCGGAATCTATGAGCCGAACGCAGGTGGCATCTTCTGGGGTTCGGCGGATGCCACCGCTGAGGTGGTCCAGGGCGACACTCGAGGCGCATATTCGCTCCGCATCACCAACCGCACGGCCGCGGCCCCGCACGTCTACCGTACGCTCGCCCGCAAAGTGGGTGTGAGCGGAGGTCAGCAGCACTGCTTCACCGCCTGGGTGAGGACGGAAAACGGCACCTCCGGGATGCTCTCCTTCCGGTTCAACGACTCGTGGTCCCAGGCCCTGGGTATCGGGACCGGGTCGGCCGCGTGGCGGCAGCACGCCTACACGTTCGTCGCCGAGGACAGCAACATCGATGTCCGCATTGTCTCTGAGAACACCGGAATCGCGTGGGTTGATGACCTGGAACTGACGCTAGGGGCCTGCAAGGTCTCGAACGGCGCCGTCGCTCCGGGGGCGAATCCCCGGTAGCCCGGCCCGGATCGCGAGCGGTCAGATCCCAACGGTGACGGGGTTCGCCGGGTACTCGCCGCGCAGAAGCGGCGCGAGAAGTTCGGCGAAATTCCCTGGTACGAGCGTCTCGTCATGAGACCGCAACTCTTCGAGCGTGAACCAGCGATGCGTATCGAGGAACTCACGTTCCGCCTCTTCGTGGTTCTCGGTCGAAATCTCGAACACGGCCGTGTGGACGACGAAGTACGACTCGACCTGGCGAAGCATGCCGGTTCCCCAGCGAAAGGTATGGTCCCGCTGCCAGACGCAGGGGCCCACCTCCGGATCCAACAGTCCTGTCTCTTCAAACAGCTCCCGGCGGACGCAGGCGAGTTCGTCCTCACCCTCCTGGATACCGCCACCCGGCGCGATCCAGATGAACCGGCCAACACGGCCCGGTACCTTCGCACGGAACAACAGCGTCCGGCGAGCATCGTCGATGACGACAGCCCGGGCGGCATAGCGTGCGGCGGGAACGGGTTCGCTCACGGTCGCAGCATAACCTCGGCTGGTTTTAGGCGGGCTTCACCGCCCGCATCACGCCTATCGGGATAGTGAAGCCCCACGGGTCCGTCCGGACCTCGAAGGCGGCGCGGATAGCAGGGTTCGCTTCTGCGAAAAGCATCTTCAGCATTGCGACTTTCTCCGGCGGCGTCTGCATCCGCTTCACCCAGTCGGCTCCATCGAGCACGAGCGGGAAGCGTTCAAGCATTTCGGGAGCGAAGCCCGCGGCCGCCAACATGCGCATCCACTCGGAACCCTTGTAGTCACGCACGTGGGAGGAGTCACGAAGGAACTCGACGGCGTTGAAGAATGTGTCGAAGGCGGGGTCCTCGGGAGCGACGGTGTCGGAGATGAGCATCAACCCGCCTGGCTTCAGCACGCGAAATGCCTCGGAGAGGGCGCGGCCCGGGTCGCTGTAGTGGTGGGCACTGACACGGCTCGTGACGACATCGACGCTCGCCGACGCGAACGGCAGTTGTTCTACATTGCCGACCCGGAACTCCGCGTTGGAAAGCGACCGTTGAGCCGCGAGCGCGCTGGCGGCCGCGACCATTTCGGGGGTGACATCGATGCCGATGACCTGTGCGGCGTGGCGGGCGCAGGCGAGTGCGGTGTGTCCCGGCCCACAGCCCAGGTCGACCACCAGTTCCGTCCCTTCGAACCCGCAAGAACTCACGAGGAGGGCGAGATCCGGCCCGGAGGCATGGAAGGAACTGTTGATGTAGGCCTCGGCTGTCGGGCCGAATTGCTGCTTCACCCGTTCGGTCACACTCGACATTTCGATCTCCGGTCTCCGAGCGCGCGGCTCGCTGACAAATCTTTCACCACTGCGGCGTTTGGTTGCCAGCCAGCGGCGCCGTCACTGGTGCATGCCAGCATCACTGTTGCCGCCGCCGCGATCCAAGATATGCTTCTCATCGATTGGATAGCCAGAAGGCATACGTGGAACTGCACCATCTCCGCTACCTTCGTGCCGTGGTCCGCACCGGCTCGGTGACGGCCGCCGCGGAAGCCGAATTCGTCGCCCAACCGTCGGTGTCAAAACAGCTCCGGGCCCTGGAACAGGAGCTTGGCGTCCCGCTCTTCCACCGGGTTGGCCGGAGAGTCGTGCCCACCGGGGCGGCGCTCGCATTGGCCGATTGCGCGGACCGCGTCTTCGACGAGATAGCGACGACGATCGCGGCAGTTTCCGGGCCTGAGTCACCCCTCGGGGAGTCGCTCCGCATGTGTGCGACGGAGACGGTGAGCGACAACCTCCTGCCGCGAGCGCTGGCCGAACTGGGGCGACGCCACAGCCGCTGCCACATCCTCGTCGAGATGCTGGGCACCGACGACGCCATCGAGCGCGTGCTGGCCGACGAATTCGACCTGGCGATCGTGGTCCTCCCGCTGGCCGATTCGCGGCTGGACATCCACTCTCTGCTGACCGAAGAGGTGCTCCTGGCGGTTGGCCCGGGACACCGCTGGGCCTCCTTCGCCAGTATCGCCTTGCGGGAGGTCCTGGAGGAGCCGGACTTGCTGCTCTCGATGCCCGGCCTCGGGTTACGCTCGATGGTCGACGAGGCGGCGCGCGACGCGGGTGTGGAGCTTCGGACAACGTTCGAACTCCGTTCCCAGCAGGCCATCCTCGCGCTCGTAGCCTCGGGCGGCGGGATCGCGCTCTCGCCCCGCATGAGCGTAGCTGGCCGGGACGACGTTACCGCGCTCAGGATCGTGCCCGAGCTAAACCGGCAAATCGGGTGGATTCGCCGCAAGGGGCGCCACCTGCCCCGCATCGCGGAGGAGCTACTGGGACTTCTCGTCTCGCCTTAGCGAGCAGCAGCCCCATTGGCCACGACACCGTTCGGGACCTTGCACCTCCCAGGCGTGAGGACGAGGTCGTCAATGTGGGCGGTCCCGGTGTTCTCTGAAACGATGCGGACATCGATGTTGTTGTCTTCGGTGACGAAGCTGTGCGCGTACTGGCGCCACTCCGGCGAACCTGCCTGCGTCCCCAACACCTCTCCCCAGGAGTCGTTCAGGCGGAATGTGAGCATGCCGCCGGTCCCGTTCTCCGTCCGAACCCAGACCGTGAAGCAATGGTCGGCTTTCCCCGCGACCGGCACTTTCTGCGAGAGCGTCCGGTAGATGTTTCCTTTGACCGGCGAGCGGTTGACGATCTGGAGGTGACGCCCACCGGAGTGTCCCCCGCCGACGACGGCAGCTTCCGCCTCGGCGGCGCCCCAGAAAATCCCTTGCGGGCGAGGTTCGTAAATGCCGGTCCCCCATGGTGCACTCAATCCATCTTCGAACCCGCCGTTGACGACCAGGTTCGTAAAGACGGTGACGGTCGCCGTTGCACTCCCGGACTTCGCCTTCAGCGAAGCCACGCCGTTCTCGCTCATCGTCAGCGTGATGCCGCAGACCGCCTCACGCCCGTTCACGTCGCACTCGGCAGTCGACCTCCCGCCCTGGACCTGGAGCTCCTGAAGGGAGATGTTCGCCGGGCCAGACACCTCGAACACCACACCGAACGCCCCCGACTCGATGCCTCGCACAACCAGCGTCAAAGGAAACGGCCGGCCGGCGACGGCGAAACCCTCGACCGGTTCGAACGCGACCGAAGGGTCCGAACTCCCTGCCGGCTCGATGCCCGGCGTCGTCCACGGGACCGTGAGTGTGTCGATCGGGTCCGTGATGACATCCCGGTCTTCCATGGCTGTCCCGGACGCTCCACCTGCGCGCCGGGAAATGTCCGTGATCCCGCTGACCAGCTGGGGGACCTGCTTCACGGCGTCGGCGATGCCTTTGTGCTGGTTGAGTTGTCCCTCGGTGTGCTGGCGTTGCAGCTCTTCGAGTTCCGCGGGTGATGCGTCTTCAACGGTCCGCGCAGCCCGCGATGCGTCCCTGGCGCCGCCTGCGGCATCGGCAATCCCTTTGCCGACGGCTACTCCTGCGTAGATCGTGAGTCCGACCCCCAGCACGAGGGGACCGTAAACCAGTATCCCACCGGCCGCGATCATCGCCTTTCCAATCAGCCATCCGATGACCGGCATCAGTTTGTCTCCCCCGGGTGGTACATCTGAGCGGTGAAGAACCTGTCCCCGAGGTACGTGACCAGGAGGGCAGACTTGCGATAGAAGAACGCGGAAGAATCGGCATAGTCCGAATCCATATCCAGGGCGACGCCGGCCTCACCGAGGAGTGCCTCGGTCTCGGTTCGCGAGAGGTCACGGTGAAGCTGCCCGGGCGACACCGAGAGCCGGCGCCCGGGAACAAACCCGATTTCGCCGCTCACGTGGCCGGTCTCCACACCGTCAACGAACCTGAGCCCGATCGCCTCATCCGGGTAGTACCAGAGCTCAACCCGGTGGACCTCCTCGCCGGGACTGATGGGGCCATCGGCCAGCACCCAGAACGCGGGCTCGCCGCGACTCGCGATTGCCGACGCCTGCGCGGCCGAGGTGAATCCGTCTGTCTCGTCGCCGGCAGTGAAGAACCCGAAGGCGATGCTCAGCAACGCGGCCGCACCGGCGAGGGCGACCAGCACCCACGGGCGAAGCGGAAGGCGGGCCAGCTTGAGGCTCGCGCGGGAGGCGACCACAGGCGCGGGCGCGGGCGCGGCGGCGGGCGTCCCGCCGACGCGGTTCCCACACTGGCCACAGAAGACGGCTGCAGCCGCCAACCGGGCACCACAGAACACGCAGAACGCCATCGTCAGAATCCCTCGCCGATTCTACGCGCCGATTTTACGCATCGGGGAGCAAGAACACGCTACTGGCGGCAGGCCTCGAGGGCATCCTGGAGCCGCCGTTCGGAAATCGGCGCCCGCGCTATCTCCTCGCCGTCGACGGCAACAACCGGTATCTCCATGAAGTACCGCTCTTCCAGTCGCGGGTCCGAGGCGATGTCGACGAGCGCCACACTGAGCGGAAGGCGCTTTCCGATCCGGGCGAGGTAGTACTCGGCCTGATCGCAGAGCCCACAGCCGGCCTTCCGGTAGAGCGTCACCTGGATCGGGCCGGGCACGGTCAGGCCGGCGTCGGGGCGGGCTCGGAATTCTCGTCTTCGCCCGGGAGTGGGAGGTCGCCCCAGACACGTTCGGCGTATTCGCGGGTAATCGGCCCCGGCTTCCGGTAGAGGATGCCGGCCGCGATGACTGCGACGCCGAGGAGGATGCCGCTGGTGAGCTGTGGCACCGGCACTCCACCGAGGGTCTGTTCATCGAACCGGAAGTAACTGAGGCAGAAGCGGAGGATGCCGTACATCGCCACATAGCTGCAGAAGACCCAGCCGGGCACCCGGATGAAGCGCCGCGAGACGAAAAGCAGGATTGCCAGGATGACGAAGTCTCCGAGGAGTTCGTAACCGCCTGCGACGGGGTGGACGGCGTAAGTATCAAGCGGTTTCAGAGGATGGTCCGGGTCCGGGTGGTTCACCCACCAGACGTACTGCGGGCTATCCGGATGGAGGTACTTCACGCCCCAGGGGAGGCTGGTCTTGTCGGCGAGGTGTTCGCCATTGATGAGGTCGCCGATGCGGCCGAGTCCCTGGCCGAGGATGAGCCCCGGGGCTGCCGCATCGAGGCCGATGCCGATGGGCCAGCGGTGCCAGAGCGAGTAGATCAATCCGCCCAACACGCCCCCCAGCAGACCGCCGTAGAGGGTGATGCCCCCTTCGGTGATGCCGGTGACGATCTTCAGCGGGTCATCGCCGAAACGGTCCCAGTGTTCGAAGACAAAGAACAAGCGGGCGCCGACGATCGCGGAGGGCACGCCGACGAGGGCGATTTCCTGGGCCACCTCGGCAGGGATGCCGTCCTTCTTCGCGAGCCAGACGGAGAGCGAAACACCGCCGAGGATGCCGACGGCCGTGAAGAGGCCGTGCCAGGTGAGCGTGAAGGGGCCGAATTCGGCCATCACGGGGTCGAGCGTGATCTTGATGACGAGCAGGGGGATGAAGGTGAAGGCGCCCATTACGAGGCATGGTAGTGGGGCGAAGGAAGAGGGAGAAGCGAGAATCGGGAAGAGACCTGAAAGACGCGCTTCCGCTCGCACCACGGGGGCAGGCCCGGCCATACTGAGAGCATGCGCCATCCACTGCGCGAAAAGTTCGAAAGCGAACGGCGAAGGGCTGCCTTCCTCACGTTCCTCCCGGCCGCGGGGATCGGGATCATCGCGAGTGACACGTGGGTCGCGCCGTGGGCGGGCGTGCCCGGCGGGCTCGCGATCGGCGCGGCCGCATACGGACTCGTCTGGACGTACGAAACGGTCATGTGGCGGAGGCACCATGGACAATAGCCAACACCCCGGCGGGCTCTCTCATCTCGATGCAAGCGGCGCTGCCCGCATGGTCGACGTTTCGGAGAAGACCGAGACCGCCCGCGTGGCGACCGCCGAAGCAACCGTGCGGATGGCTCCCGAGACCCTTGCCCTCATCCAGTCGGGTGGTGTACCGAAGGGCGACGTGATCGCCACGGCACGGCTCGCCGGCATTATGGCGGCGAAGCGCACCCCGGACCTGATCCCGCTCTGTCACCCACTCGCGATCACTGGTGTGACCGTGGACCTGACCGCTTCCGGCGACGACGCATTGCGCATCGAAGCGACTGTGAAGACCACCGGCAAGACCGGCGTCGAGATGGAGGCGCTGACCGCGGCGGCAGTGGCGGCGCTCACGGTCTACGACATGTGCAAAGCAGTGGAGAAGGGCATGCGGATCGAAAACATCCAGCTCCTGGAAAAGCGCGGCGGTAAGTCCGGGGACTGGATGGCGCGTGTGCGCGAAATCCGCGACGACGTGCAGCAACGTTCCGAACAAACGGAAGACCTGCCATCGGGCGCCGCCAAACCGGCGGGACCGCGATCCGGCGGCGGGTGGTCGCTGGACCGCCCACAATAGGGACCAGGTCAGGCCGGTCGACACCCCCGGCTCCCGCCGAATACACTCCTGTCCGCCCCTCACCCCTCATTTTCGGAGGTCCCATGGCGGGAGCGCTCGCGGGTATCCGCGTCATCGACTTTGGTCAGTACGTCTCAGGCCCGATGGCGGCGATGCTCCTGGCGGACCAGGGCGCGGACGTCATTCGCATTGATCCGCCCGGCGGACCGCGCTTGGAAGGCCCGGCGAACGCAACGTATAACCGGGGCAAGCGGAGCATCGTCCTCGACTTGAAGTCGCCGGGCGACTTCGAAACGGCGCGGAAGCTCGTCGCTTCGGCGGACGTGGTCATCGAGAACTTCCGGCCGGGTACGATGGACCGCCTTGGCCTCGGCGCCGAGGCGATGACGCGCGAGCACGCACGCCTGATCTATTGTTCGATGCCCGGCTTCGCGGCGACCGACCCACGCGCCGGTATCGCGGCATGGGAAGGCACGATCGCCGCGGCCACCGTCACCTACCCGGCAAACGCCCAGACCGGGCGACCGACGTTCACGCCGCTGCCATTCTCGTCGTCGTATGCCGCGTTCCTCGCGGCGGTTTCAGTGGCGATGGCGTTGAACGCGCGGGAACGCGACGGCCTCGGCCAGAGCGTGGAAATCGCACTCTTCGATGCGACCTTCGCCGCCATCGGCTATCGCGCTCAGCGCATCCACAACCAGTCCGCAGAACAGGATCTGCGGAACCTTACGCGTCTCATGGGCGGCACGCGCCAGTTCGAATGCAAGGACGGCCGCTGGTTCATGTACCACGCCGGCAACAAGCACGCCTCGGACTTCGCCAACCAGACGGGGGTGAGTTCACTCCTCTCCCAGGGCTCCACCGCCTCCCTCGAGGAGTTGAGCCGGGGACTTGAGGCACTCTTCAAGACGAGGACCGCGGCCGAGTGGGAAGCCTTTTGCGAACAGGTCGAAACCGAGGGCGCGATCTGCCGGACGAGCGCCGAATGGCTCGAAAACGAGCAGGCGCTGGGTTCGAAGATCGTCGTCGACTCGACCGACCCGGTGCTGGGCGCGTTCCGCGGGCCTGGAATCAACGTCCGGATGTCCGAGACTCCGGGCGAGGTTCGTCGCCCTCGTGTCCTTCCGGATGCCGACCGTGCCAGCATCCTCGCTGACGCGGCGAAAGCCACCGCACCCTCCACGGCGGCCGCGCCGGAAGCGATCCGGACGGCCCTGGATGGGGTGAAGGTCATCGATCTCTGCATCGTCCTCGCCGGACCGACGTGCGGGCGCACACTCGCCGAGTTCGGAGCCGACGTCGTCCGGATCGACAGCCCTCATCGCGCGGCCGTGGCCTTCCACGTCGATATCAACCGCGGCAAGCGGAGCCTCCTCCTGGACCTCAAGAAGCCCGCAGGCCTCGATGTCTTCTGGAGACTCTTGGAAGATGCCGATGTCGTCGTCCAGAACTTCCGCAAGGGCGTCGCGGAGCGGCTGGGCATCGGCTACGAGGCCGTCCGGGCCCGCAAACCGGACATCGTCTATGCATCGCTCAACACCTACGGGCGAGTCGGCCCGTGGGCGGACCGCCCCGGCCACGAACAGATCGCCCAGGCCGCGACCGGGATGCAAGAGCGCTACGGCGGTAACGGCCGCCCAACCCTCGCGCCGTTCGCCGTGAACGACTACGGCACGGGGTTCATGGGGGCGTACGGCGTGGCGTTGGCCCTGCTTCACCGGAGGAACACCGGAAAGGGGCAGCATGTCGACACATCGCTCGCGTACACCGCGACGATGCTGCAATCGCTCTATCTCCAGGACTACGCCGGGAAGCGGTGGGACGAGCCTCGGGGCCTCGACCTGACCGGGACAGGGCCGCTCTACCGGGCCTACAAGGCGAGCGACGGGTGGTTCTTCCTCGCTGCCCGGCCGGAAGACCTGAAGGGAGAGCTCTCCGAGCTGGCATCGAAGTCTGAAGCCGAGCTCGAAGCGGCATTTGCCGGCGGCACGGTAGTCGATTGGGTGGCGAGACTCCAGGCGGCCGGCGCCGGCGCCCACGCCGTCGTCCAGGACTTCCGGGCGCTCATGGAAGACCCCTGGGCGGTGGCACGCGGTCTCAGCATCACGCGGGAACACGACGGCCTCGGACCTGTCACCCACATCGCCCCATCGCCGAAGCTTTCACGCACCCCGGCCGTCCCCGGCCGGCCAACGCCGCAGCCGGGCGCCGACGCAGCCAGCATCCTGGCCGGCATCGGCATGCTCGGCGACCTCGACCGGCTCGTCGAAGCCGGTGTAATCGTTACGGAAGGAATGGCAGCACGATGAATCTCGGGTATATCGAAGCGGACCGGACGCCGTCTTTCACCTCTGACGTCGATGGGTTCACGATCCAGGGTTACGTCTGGGAAACCCCGGCGCCGAAGGCCGTAGTCGTCATCGCCCACGGAGCCGCGGAGCACTCACTGCGGTACGGCCGTTTCGCCCGCGCGCTGAATGCGGCGGGCTACGAAGTCTGGTCGCTGGACCATCGGGGCCATGGACGCTCGCCCGGCGCCGAGGGCCTGGGCGACTTCGGCGAAGGCGGCTGGGACGCCCTCGTAGCGGATATCGGGCAGTTCATCGCGCTTGCGAAGGCGGCACGGCCGAGTCTGCCGGCGGTGCTCTTCGGACACAGCATGGGTTCGGCCGCCGCGCAGCAGTTCGCCCCTGATGGGTCCGATACGATCGATGGGCTCGTGCTTTCAGGTTCGAGTTCGCGCATGGGCCGGCGCGAGGGCGAGGAAGCACCCGCCGCGTTTTCGCCGAACTCCGCGTTTGAGCCTGCGCGGACTCCCTACGAGTGGCTCAGCCGCGACCCGGACGAGGTCGACAAGTACATTGCCGACCCGATGTGCGGGTTCGAAACCCAGACTTCGCAGCGCCGTGGCCGGGCGAGCGCGCGCCGCCTGACTGACCCGGGTGTCCTGGCGCGGATCCGCTACGACTTGCCGTGCCTGTTCGTAGCCGGGACGAAAGACCCCGTGAACCGGAACATGGAAGGCCTCTACGAACTGCAGCGCCTCTGGAACGAGGCCGGCCTGAAACGCATCGACACGCTCTACTACAAGGACGGGCGGCACGAGATGCTGAACGAGACGAACCGTGACGAAGTGACGGCGGATATCATCGGCTGGCTCGACTCCGTGGCTGGCTGATCAGGTCACGAGGTAGGCGACCACACCGCCGATCGGGATAACGATCCAGACCACGGCGGAGAGGAGGATGGCGATGGCGGCGAAGAGCCGCGAGTCATCCTCGGGGGGGTTTCCGCAGTTCCCGACTGTCTCCCAGAGGGCGGCGAGCGGCTGGCGCATGATCAGCTTGCTGCGTCGGTGCGCCACAGCGGCGCCGCTCAGCAGGACGGAGCTGAGCAGCCCGAAAAGGACGAACAGCCCCGCGAACAGCCCCACCAGGACCGGCTTCGTGAGGAAATCGACGGCGCCGAGGTACTGCGAGGCTGAAGCCAGGAGCGGCACGGCGGCGCCGCCGGCGACCAGTGCCGGCACGCCGATGCCACCACCTCTGAACCCGGGAGCGACACGCTCGATTTCGACCCTGGCCTGCGAGAGATGCGCGCGTTCGGTTGAACCACGCGGCGCCTGGGGCTCCCGGCGCGTGTAAAGGCGCTGCATCGCCGAAACCACGTTCTCGGCGTATGTCTTCACGATGTATTCGGCGACGAACTCCACGCCGCGCCGCACCAGCCCGCGGAGCGGACCAAACCGGCGCGACACCGTAGGGTCACGGGAACCGTCGCGGTCGAGGACTTCGAGGGCGCGGATTGCGAGCCGGTGGGCTTCGAGGAAGCGGCCCGGGTTCGCCAGCGGTCCAGCGGCGGCGAAATCCGCCGCGATCCGGGCTTCCACCTCCGCTTCGCCGGCGAAACGGGAAAGCGCCTCATCGGCGGCGGTTTCCGGGTTGCTGGTGAGCAGCCTGCGGGTGCGGTCGAGCTGCTCCGTCAGGTCATCGAGAATGGATTCGCCCGGGAGGCGGTCCTTGAGGGCTTCGATGGGTGAGGGGCGCTCGGGCTTGGCGGCCATGGGCGGAGTGTACATTGGCGGCACTGACCGTTCCTGCCGCCGCGAAGCCGGGTCGGGAGACCACGGATTCACACCATCCCTCGACCGGCGCGGTGACCGGCCAAAAGCGGTTAGATCCTCTCCCAGCGCTGCTTCCCTCCTGCCCGAACGAACCGGCCGAGGCCCGGCGCCGGTAGATGGCTGGCGGCGACCAGCGCACGGTCTGCGATCAGCCGCTCGATTGTCGCCTTGCGAGTCCGCACCGCCAGCTTCCTGTCCCAGTCGAACATCGACTCCAGATCGGGCTCCTCAGCGTCCACACACGTGATCACCACATCGCCGAGGACGAACCCGTTCGCCCCGCCCGAAGTGACCGCCACACTCGTGTGCCCCGGCGTGTGCCCAGGCGTCGGGATTGCGGTCAGCCCCGGCGAGATGGTCCGTTCGCCGGAAACCAGGTCGAGCAGCCCGAAGCCTTCAAGCGGCTGAACGTCCCGGTCGAACGAGCCCAGCCAGGGCCTGTTGCCGGTTGCCTTCTTGCGTGCCTCCTCCGCCTCCCTGGCGTAGTGCTCCCAGTCCGCCTGCGGCACGAGGTGGCGGGCATTGGCGAAGATCGGCAGTCCGGACTGGCGGTCGATGTTCCAGCCGGTGTGGTCGCCGTGGAGGTGGGTGAACAGCACGTGCGTCACCTGCGCGGGCTTCACTCCGGCCTCGGCGAGTTCGACCAGCAGCTTCCCGTCGTGTTCGGGGCCCCAGCCCGTATCCACCAGCAGCAAGGTAGCGCCGTCGCGCACGAGGTACGAGGCGAACCCGAGCGCGACCTTGCCCTCCGCGTCGAGATAGCCGGAGAAGCGGGCCCCATCCCCGAGTTCGAGATACACCGTGGCGGCGGGATACGCCTGTACGAGGTCCACGAGGGCGGTAATTTCGATGGATCCGACCGTTGTCTTTTGCATGCATGGCAGTCTACCGGGGCCTGCGGCGAGGCGCAGTCAGTTGTATTCTGCAACGCACTCGGGATAGCCTTCTCTCATAGGACGGGAGGTACCGAATGTTCAACGCCAACGCGGATCGTGCGCAGCCGGAGTGGTGGCTGGAGCGCCAGAAGGACCGCCTTCCGGGGCTCATCGGCGTGACGCCAACGGAGTTCGGAGAAGGGTTCGCGGTTGGGCGGCTCGAGTTACGCCCCGAACTGCGTGCACCAAACGGGTTTCTCCACGCGGCGACGGTCATCGCGTTGGCCGATACGCTTTGCGGCTACGGTTGCGTCGCGAACCTGCCCGATGGGGCCACCGGCTTTACGACAGTCGAAGTGAAGAGCAACTTCCTCGGCACGGCGACGGAGGGCACGCTGGTCGCCCGGGCGACGATGGTCCACAGTGGCCGCAACACGCAAGTGTGGGACGCGCCGGTTGTCCATGAGCAAACCGGCAAGACCATCGCCCTGTTCCGCTGCACGCAGATGGTGCTCTGGCCGCGGTAGGCGCCGTTCGCCGTTAGGATATCGGCCATGCTTAACTGGCCCGCCGTCCACCGCGAAGCGCTCGACATCTTCGTCCGCTACCTCCAGATCGATACCTCGAACCCGCCCGGGAACGAAAAGCCCGCGGCCCGCTTCCTCGGCGCCCTCTGCGAGGCCGAAGGAATCGAGACCGAGTACATCGAGACGGCCCCCAACCGCGAGATCCTCGTCGCCCGTCTCCGCGGCGATGGCTCCAAGCGGCCCCTGATGCTCTGTAACCATACCGACGTCGTGCCCGTAGAGGCGCAGTACTGGGACATGCCCGCGTTCGAGGGCATCGTCCAGGACGGCAAGGTCTACGGACGCGGGGCGGTGGACATGAAGGGCTGCGGCGTGATGCAGCTGATCGCCTTCCTCCTCCTGAAACGCGAGGGCGCCCCCTTCAAGCGGGACATCGTCTTCTGCGCCGTCCCGGATGAAGAGGCCGGCAGCGATTGGGGCATGGTCTGGCTCTGCGAACACCGGCCCGATGTCGTCGACGTGGAGTTCGAGCTGAGCGAGGGCGGCGGGGGGACGACCCGGTTCGGCCGCGAGGAAGCGAAGCTCTTCAGCGTCGCGACGAACGAGAAGGACATCTGCTGGCTGCGGCTGACTGCCGTCGGGCGGCCCGGCCACGGCAGCGTCCCGCACGCGGAGAACTCGGCCGTCTACCTCGTCCAGGCGCTCAACCGCCTCATCGATTGGGAACGCGGCCTGACTTTCACGCCGGACACGGAGGCATACATCACGCGCCTGGCGGAGGCGGGATTGATGCCGCCGCTGAGCGACCGGGCAGCCGTCGAAGAGCGGGTCAAGAACTCGCCCGAGCTGCTGGCGATGTTCATCAACACGCTCAACCTGACCATGCTCGATGCGGGCATCAAGGCCAACGTGATTCCCGCGAAGAGCGAGGCAGTGATCGACTGCCGTTTGCTCCCGGGCCAGAGCAAGGCGGACTGGATGGAACGTGTGCGCGAACGGATCGCGGATGACCGTATCAGCGTCGAATTGTACTCGCCCGACCAGGGTGAACCGGCCCGCGTCGATTGGGACACCGAGCTCTTTCGCACCATCAGCGCGGTCGTCAAAGAAGCGATGGAGGATGCCATCGTGGTGCCCGGCATGACGATCGGTGGGACCGACAACCGGTTCCTGCGGGAACTCGGCATCCCCGCTTACGGATTCATCCCCTGCCTGCTCAGCCCGGAGGAGCGCCGCGGCTTCCACGGGAACAACGAGTTCCTCACGATCGAGAACCTCAACATGGGTTGCGAGTTGATGTACGAAATCGTGAGACGAATGGTGGTGTAGACATCCGGCCTCGGGGGCCTGCGCGTCCCCGAGGCGTCGCGCGTCCTGCGCGCGGGTAGGAGTTGGAGGCGCCCCGGTGTTCCGGGGGTGCACCGAGCAAGGCATCCCGCTACCATTCCGTCGCTATACGTCGCCACGCTCCTATAATGCGGGCCAATACCTCCCGGAGTTTCTCATGGCATTCACCGTCGACTCTTCCAAGTTCAAGTTCTCGTCTGACCTCGCCGCGGGGGTGAAGGGCAAGCGCGTCCTCATCTCCGGAGCCGGCAAGGATGGGGGCCTCGGCCAGTCATTCGCCCTGGCTGCCGGCCTCAATGGCGCCGAAAGCGTCGCCGTCCACTTCCACAGCTCCTACGACGACGGCCTCGACCTCGTCGACTTCCTCAAGGGCCAGGGAGTGAACGCCTTCCCGCTCCAGGCCGACGTCACCAACATGGGCGACCTCTGGGCCACGCGCACCTACGTCATCGACAAGATGGGCGGTATCCCGAACCTCGTCATCTGCAACTCCGGCCTCTCGGAGAAGGGTTACTCCTTCGGCCGCTCGCTTCGCGAAGTCGAGGGTGAATCGGTTGCGATGCGCCGGGCCCGTGTGCGCCAGGCATTCATCGGCAACCTGGCCGAAACCCGTGCGGTGCTGGACACGAAGATCGACGGGTTCATGGCCATGACCCACCTCTGGTCCGGCGAGGCCGTTTACGCGAACGAGCCGCTGCAGATCGTCTACATCTCATCCCGCCAGTCGATCGACCCGGGAGCGAGCGTACCGGGCTACGCCGTGGCCAACTGGGCCGTGCTCCAGCTCCCCCAGGTGCTCGCGGTGAACCTCGGAAAGGCCGCCAGCCTGGTGACGGCCTATTCGGTCATGTATCCCTTCGTCCGGACGGGGATGACGAATGAGTACGCCGAGAACCCGAAGGTGTTCGGCCGCTGGCAGCCGCGCATGCTCGAAACCTTCGAGGCGGCGGAAGCCTTCATGCAACTCCTCGCCCAGCCCCACGATGTGACCAGCGGCGGGATGTTCGAAGTCATGGTCGAATCCGAGCCGGCGAAGGGCGAGAAGGGCGTCAAGGTCACCTGGCAGCAGGTGAAGATGAACGTATCCGAAGAGCCCCTTGGCACCGTTTCTCCGCTGACGTTCGGCTAGACGCCGCCAGAATACTCCTGAGAGGCCCGCATTACTGCGGGCCTTTTTCGTTGTCCCGGAGGACCGACAGGAGCGGCTTTCCCATCTGCCCACTTGTTGCAAGTGGTACACTGTGGCAATGAAATCGTTCAAACACGTCGCTGAGATCGTCGTCGATTCCCGCCGCCGCGTGAGCCTGGTGAAAGTCGGTGTCGCGGAGGACTCGCGTTACGAAGTGAGCGTATCGGAGGACGGAGACATCCTTCTCACCCCCGTCGTGAGCATTCCTGCGCGGGAGCGGATAATCTGGGAGCGCCCGGAGATCATGGCTTCACTCGATCGGGGCATCGCTGATGTCGAAGCCGGCCGTGTGGTCCGCCGTTCGTACACTCACCTGCTCGATCTGGGTGATGAGTAGGTGCCGTTCGACCTCGACCTTTCGTTCGAGGCGGAGTCGCTGCTCGCCACACTCGCCGGAGAAACCGGCGACGCAGTTCGGCTGCGGAAGATCGAACACGCGCTCGCCCGGCTACAATCGAATCCGCGGCACCCAGGGCTGAACACGCATCGCTACCGGACCAAAGCTGGCCCAAATGGAGAGGCCGTTTGGGAAGCCTACGTCGAGAATCGTGCGCCTGGAGCGTGGCGAATCTGGTTTTGCTACGGTCCCGGGCGCAACGTCATCTCCGTCCTGGCCATCGGGCCACATCCGGATTGAGCGAGTTTCAGCCCGCCGGTATCTCCGAGATGCTGTACCAGACAGGCTTTCCCGCAGCGCGAAGCACCGCCACCTCCTCATCCCCCGGGAGCCTGGTCGCGTCGCACCGCTCCGGGGCGAGCCCCACAGATCTCGGCGGGCGGGCGTGCACGGGGGTTCGCAGCCTTCTCTTCCTCGCTGCGTGTTCCAAGGCCCCAGGGCCCGGCAACCATGATCCACATGGGCCGGATGATAGCCTCCCGACGCCTCATGGCGGGCTGAGCTGAACGGTCTTTACCGAGCGCGCCACATAAGCCCAAGAGCCGGGCCATCGACGTTCTGTCACTCTCGAATTCGGTTCGAGACGATAATCACACCCCTTCTTCAAGGGTTCGTGAAGCCCGTCGCCAGACGTCATAAGTCACTTGGAAGTGGCCATCAGGACCACTACATTTCGCGGCGTTGGAGGCGGGGTGGTCGAGGGCCACACCGCAGGCGGGGAAAGGCCTACCGGCCTGGAATCGCCGAAGGTCTTCCGACTTCCGGGGTCACGGCTTCGGAGAGAGGAAGGCCACCACCAGCGGGGCCGAAGGCGGGTAACCGTCCCGAGGCAGGGTGGTACTGGTTGTGAGGCGCCGCAAGGCAGCCCGGCCGGGAAGCCCCCGGTGCTGAGAAGCCCGGCAGCGCGCAGTGGTGCGAGCCTGCAGGTTTGTTCCCGGTGTAGGGCGCAAGTCCGAACCGGGGGCCGCTCCCGGGGAACGAAGCGCAAGCTGAGCCCCCGGTGACAAGGATGGGCAGGCAGGGTTCATCGATAGACGACCTCCACACGCCAAAAGGGCCGTTTCCCACCCTCCAGGGGGCAGGAACGGCCCTTCGGCATTTCCCGGGATCTTCGGGGGCCGTGATTCAGAGCGCGTCCACGTATGTCTTCAGTGCAGCTGCGCGATCCCTCGTAATTGCGGTCAGCGCCTGGACTGCGGAAGCGAAGGCTGCTTCGGTCACTTCCGAGCCGAGGTGGGGCCGCCGGACGGCCGCCAGCGACTGGTACTTCGCCGCCAGCTTCGTGGAATCGAAGAGCGACAGCGTCTGCTTCAGCATTCCGTTGTATCGCGCCAGGTACTCCGGCTGGTCGAGGACATACCGGATCAGGGGCCAGGCAGTGCCGATGCTCGACTTATCGAAGCTCACGCTGCGGTTCATCCCGCCGCCCGCCCGGCTGGTTCCCGGCGGGCGCACCCTGAGCGACGCCGCCGGGCGCCACCTGCCCCACCCCGCCCGCACCGGCGAGACCGTTTGCGAGGACCTCGTTGTGGTCCCACGAGATCCAGGTGAGCCGGCCATCCGCCGGGTTGTTGTAGAGGAAGTAGTTGTGGGACATCTGCCCGTAGGTGTCCCAGTGCTGGAGAGTCGCGGCGATAGCCAGCCACTCCAGGAAGCCGTCGATATCGAAGACCTTTTCGAGGCCCTTCCGCCATGCCGCCGCATCCGAGGTCCGGGTCGTCGCATGGATGGCGTCGTAGAGCGCGCGGATGTCGGACCAATCAGGATTCTCTCCGCCCTCCGCCTGGAAGCTCGCCTCGATCTGTGACTGGGTGCCGGCCGCGAAGCTGGCGGCGCGGCCGTCCCCTTCGTAGATGTTGCCGCTTCCATCGCTGAAGCAGCGCGAGACCACCGTATCGTCGACGACCTCAACAGCGGTGTAGATCCCGAGCACTTTGGCGCCGTCGCCATGGTCGAAGGTGATCTGCCAGGGTGCGGTCTTCGAAGCCGGCAAGCCCGCCTCTTCGAGAAGGCTGTAGGCGACAGTCTCTCGCATGAAGGTCTGGTCGTTCTGGTTGTTCGAAAGGGAAAACTGCTTGAAGCCGTAGAACCGCTGGCCATCGATCTCGGGGTAGTCCTCTTCAAACTCGTCGAAGTCGAGCTTGAGCGGGAGCTTGTCGGTGCCATTGCGCCAGCCATTCGAAAGCGTCGAGTTGCCTTTGAAGCGGACGCCGACATTCGTCCACGTCCGGCCGTTGAACGCCACAGTGGCGGGCACCCAGATCGGGTTGGTGGAGGTGAAGTCGCCGCCGCCGCCGGCCACCGGTCCACCCTGTTGGCCGCCTCCGGGAGGGACATCGCCCTGGCCCCCGGGGACGCGGCCGCCGCCCCGGGTCCCGCCGGTTCCGCGAGCGCCGAAGAGGCCCGTCATGTCGTCCAGCATCTTCTGCCAGTTCTCCGCGGAGACCGTGATGGCGACCTGATTGACCTTGTCCGTGGGGAAGACCATGCCGTAATCCGGGTCCGCCTCGGCCCCATGGGAGTCGTCGTGCCAACCGGCGGGGCGGACCGGCGCCGGTGTCGCAGGAGCCTGGGAGGCCCCGCTGTCAGCGGAGGTCGAGCTCTTGCCGCCGCAGCCCGCGAGGATGGCCGCCGCGCCTGCGCCCCCCGCAAAGATGAGCATTTGCCGGCGGGCGAACCGCCGCTGGAGAAAACGGAAGTAGACCGGGTCGTTCATTGGAGGACTCCTCTTGAGCACCGGGCCGGAGCGAGACGGGATCAGTCTTCGGTGCGGCCAACGAGCGGGTGGTATTCGGCGGCAAGTCCCGCCTTGCGGGCCGCCCGGCCGTTAATCGCCCGCTCGTCGTAGTAGATGGTGACTTCGGCCGTGTCCCTCAGGAAGTCAATCCGGCCGACCTCGGCACGAGTGACGGGCAGGCCTGTACGTTCGGTGAGGTCGGCGATGAGCTCGCCGCGCCGTGCTGGAGTGATGAGTTCGATCTTCTCGTAGGTGACCTTCTTGTGGTGCTCGAACTTGAAGCCCCACTCGTGTTCGAGGATGAACAGCAAGGCGATAATCACGATGTTGGCGACGATGATCTTGTCGGCCTCATCACCATCACCGATTACGGAGTTCATCACCGGCAAGGCGATGATGATGAAGAGGTAGGTCATCTCGCGGATCGGCATCTCTTCGGTTCGATAGCGGATGACCGAGAAGATGGCGAACAGCCCGAAGCCGACACCGACGCTCAGTTCGATGCTCGTAAGCAGAGCCATGACGAAGTAAATCGTTGGGTTGAACGCCAGGAACGTGAAGACGTAGCTGCGGTTCTGCGTCCACGGGTAGTAGATGAACCGGACGATGATGATAGCGCTGAGAAGGTTCAGCCCTGCACCGATCGCGAAGTCAGAGAAGTCAGCGGACATCGGTCGCTCCAGTGATGCGCCGGGCGAGGCGGAGTTCGGGGTTGAAGGCGTTGTGTTTGATACCGGGATAGAGCAAGGACACGCCAATGCAGTACTTGCTGAAACCGGACGGGTGGAGGTTCGTCTCGCGGGCGAGCGCCAGGAATGGTGAATCATGGGCCGCGCGGGGCTGCTTGAGTTCGGCCACGACGAGCCCGGGCAGACCGGCGACCTCTCCGTTGGCGGCGAACGTCAGCCCGAGGTCCAGCGTCAGCCGCTCTCCGCGCTCCATGTCCACCAGGGTGATACGGGAAAACGAATTCAGCAGGCGTGGTGCCAGCTCGCCCAACGGGTAAGGCGCGTGCGTTTCGATGAACGTCGACTCAACGGGAGAGACGGCCGTGACCATCCGCTGCGTACGGGTGCGCGACTTAACCGTGTTCTCGCGGCCGTCTTTCGCTTTAATCTCGAAGTACGACGCGTGGGAGTCCACGTACATCCGGCTGCGGACCTTGAAGCGCCGTGCACGGGCGTTGTGATGGTCATAGAACAGGCCGAGACCGGGAGTATCGAAGTACACGGTACGGTAGCCGTGGACCCGAGTGTCGTCGATCTCGAGCACGCGGTATCTGCCGGCGAGCGCCTCCAGAAACGCTGCGAGGCGAGTTTCGCTGAGGACGAACTTGGTGTCGCGTCGTTCGAACAGCGCGACCGAATCCATTTCGGCAAGCGAGACCGGCTCAAACGGCGCGAGTTGCCCGCCCAAATCGTCCCGAAGGGGAGCCTGGGGCAATGCCTCCAGGAGGGCGGGCCCTGGCGCGAATTGGGGGAGCATCGGGATACCTCCGAACCTGGGAGCCCCGGGGAGCGCCCTGCGTATGGTAGATGGTGTTATCAGATGATTAGGTGACGGTGAGAGAAAGCTGGGAATCGGCTGTGAAGGTTAAGCCTCTTGTTCAACCGCTCGCCCCCATCCCGAGTTCGAATTGCCAGAAAAACCGACCGATAAGGGATTTCGGGGGTTGTCACGGCTGACTTCTCCCACAACAATCCGCTACAGAAGTTCGAAGGCTTCTTCCCTGGCGCCCTCCGGCGCCCAAGGGCCGAACGGTCCCGCGACGTTCACCGAAGGGGGCGGGCGTACTGGAAGACCAGAAGCAGCGCTAGCCCGTTGACCTGACCAGTCCTGGCGGACCAAGCCTTCCGAGGAGGACACAGTGAGCAGAGTAGGTCGAGCAATACGAATGGCGACGGCGGCGGCCATGGCGGCCGCCCTCGCAGGAGCACTGGTGGCGGGTACGGCACTCGGTCAATCGCCACCCAATCCACCTTCGCGGTTCGTCGGCAACGTCACGGTGAACGGAACGCAGCCGCCTCCCGGCACACTCATCGAGGCGCGCATCGGGAGTTCAACCTGCGGCGTCTCGACCGTGTTCTATGCCAACGGTGAAGCGCGCTACGCGCTCGATTCCCCCGCGCTCGACCCCAATTCCAGTCCCGGCTGCGGCGCCGACGGTTCGGCTGTCTCCTTCTTCATCGGCGGCCAGAAGGCGAACGAGACCGGCAGCTGGGCGAACTACCGCCTGAATACCATCAACCTCACGGTGACGCAGGCGGTGCCAACCGCGGCGCCCCCGGCCAAGACACCGGCCGCGCCCGTGGCTGGTTCCACCGTTAGTTCCGGTCCCGGGACTTCGTTGCCGCTGATCGAGTTCATGCTCGTCGCCGCCGCCCTGGGGCTTGCGGGCGTGGGCGTGGCCTCGCGGGTACGAAACTCCTAATTCCCGGGCACCCCATCGTCCAAGAGGCCCGTCTTGCCGGCGGGCCTCTTTCGTTTATCCGGGGTCGCCGGAGTCCCGGATGGGTTCCTGGTTTCCGGCGGGGGGCGCTTCGGCTTTACGCACCAGCACTCCCACTCGCGGGAGCGGGGGCACGAGAAACGGCCCGACGTTCACGAGGTTGATCGCATCGAATCCCACCTCGGTATAGAGCGCGGCCAGCCGCCCCCAGCCGCGGAGGTCGACTTCGGCGCAGCCGAAGCCGAGAAGACGCGTGTGCAGGCGGTTGAGGAGGTCGCTCCGGACCGGCGCGAATTCGAGGAACAACGCCGACCCGCCAGGAGCGAGGACCCGGCTGATCTCCTCGGCGAATGCCCGGCAGACGTCGTCATCGAATCGCCGAAGGAAGTAGAAACTGGTGATGCAGTCGAACGACTCATCGCGGAACGGCAGCTTCTCGGGCCACCCGGTGATATCCACCGGCCCCGAACCACCGTTGATGTCGAGCGTGATCGGCGGCTCGTCCATGCCCGCCTTGCTGGCGATGAGGTCCGCGAACGCGCCCGTACCACAGCCAATGTCCAGGTAGCGACGACCGGGGCGCAGTTCCAGCAGGTCGATGATTCGCCCGACTCGCGGTGTCGCAAGGGCCATGAAGCCCTGCGAGTTGAGGGCATCGGCGCAGTAGGCGGAAAGCCCGGAGGTCCAGCGTTCGCGGGCGCTGATGGCTGCCCGGCGGCGCCGCATCACAGGGCGTACACCAGGCGGACGCGTTGGCCATCGGCCGCGGGACCGGCGAGCAGACCGGCGAGCGCGCGGGCTTCGAGAGGGATCGATTCCCCGTCCCCACGCCGTGCCAGGGTGGCACACATGCCGTCGGACTCGATGGCTGCGGCCAACTTCTCCAGATCCCGGGCGAGCGGCGCCGGATCCTGCCAGGCGAGTTCCAGCTTCTCGCGATCCTCGGCGTCTTCAGCCTCGGCTTCGTAGAAAGTCGTCAGGGGGCCGAACCGGAGCCGGTGCTCATCGTGCAGGCGGTCGGCCAGCGCGATGAGCGGGTGGGTGGCGCCAAACCCGCGCGAGACTGCAAAGGACATGAACGCAACCAGGGCGGAGCCTCCCCCGGGCAGCTCAAGACGGGCGGGGATGCCTTCGACTTCGAGCCAGAGCTGCACGAGTTACGAGGGTACCGGCAACGGCGAACAGGGAGAAGCGAAGTACCGAATGGAAGCTAGCGGTGCGGGCGCGGGCGCCCATTCGGGGAGGAAGCGGAGCTGTGCCCCTCCTTCGGGACAGAGCACTCGCCACGGCAGATCGTCGAACGCCAGATGGGGCGTGTAGGGAGTCAGGCGCGGCGGAGTTCGATCCCGCCAATCGCGAAGGACGGAAGTCCCCCAGCGTGTTCGGCGAATGGGGCTGGCGAAGTTCGTGTGGAGCCAGCTCCAGACCGCGAACCGCTCGGGCCCGACGCGGAGCTCATCCTCCCAGAAACACGGCGGGTGGCCCGGCGCCGGGTGGAGGACGTGCGTGAGCTCGTGCTTGGCGATGAAGCGGACGACCTCGATCGGCATATCGGGCCGGTTCAGGATTGGGTGAAAGACGATGACATGGTTGTCCCGCCCCATCCGGTGGAACCAGATGGACGCGAGCGCGCTGGTGACCGCGAAGCGGACTTCGATATAGACATCCATCCCGGGAAACCAGACCGCGCGAGTCTCATCGACGATTCGGGCAAAGGAGAACGGCGTGGCGGCCTCCACCGGCTGGAAGAGCAAGGGCTGGCGCGGGGGTACGGGGTCGCTGCGCATTGGCGGAGCATGGTAGCGGTTGTAGGACGACAGCTGGTGTCGAGCTCCGGTCCCTGCGCACCCACTTTCGAACTCAGAACCCGTTCGTACCGTCGGTGAAGCGGAGCGCATCGAGAAGGATGCCCTGTGACGCCATCTCCCAGTGCAGGTGCGCGCCAGTCGAGAGTCCGGTGTTCCCCACTTCGGCGATGGGGTCGCCGCTGGCCACGAGCTGGCCCTCGGTCACGAGCGTCTTGCTCAGGTGGGCATATCCGGAGAAGAGCCCCCCGCCGTGGTCAATGATGACCATCGTGCCGCGTACCTTCAGCTGCCGGGCAAGCACGACGCGTCCGCTGTTGGTTGCCACGACCGGAGTCCCCTCCGCGGCGCCGAAGTCGGTCCCGCCGTGATGGCCGGATGGGACGCTGCCATTGATCGACCGTTGTTCGCCGTAGCGAGCGGTGAGGGCTCCCATCACCGGGACCTGCCAGGCTCCCGTCCAGAGCTTTTCGGGGGTGACCCCCCCGTAAATGGTCTTCAGCATCGCCAGCTCGTCGGCCACCACTTTCGGGTCCAGCAACGCCTGCGTCTGTTCGTCCGTGAACTCGAGAGAGTCGACGGTCCAGTCGGTGCGGACGACGTGGACGGTGTCCTGGAGCGTGACCTTCGACGAATTCTTCAGGGTCACGTCGACCCGGAGGGGCTGCGGTCCAACCGGGTCTTCGGTATCAACCGCGACGAAGGCGAACATGCTCTGCGAACCTTTCGCGAGCTTGTAGTTGCGGCCAAGGAAGCTCGCTGTCCCGCCCGTGATGTCGCCGGTGACCGAGACGAGCACTGCACCGGCCTGGTGCACCTCGAAGGTCGAGATGACGAGTTCCGGCGGGACGATGGGGGTGGGCGTGGTGCCCGGGATCACTGTGGGCGTGGGATTCGAAACGATCGGGGTCACGAGCGTCACCCGGATCCCATCGTCGGAGTCGGCGCTGGCTCCCCCGCAGGCGGTGAGAAGCAGCGACAGCCCGGCGGCGAAGCCAGGCAGGAACCACCACCGGACTCCAGGAACTCGCGCCGGCGACATGGGCCTAGGGTGCCGGATCCGGCGGTAAGGCGTAAGCAGGTTCCGCTCAACGGTGTTGGTGTTCAGGAAAAACACCGGGGCGCAGTGTTCCGTGCTCTGCCGGTCGATGGGGAGATGGACTGAAGTTGAACAAGCAAGCGGCGAGTGGGCACGGCGTTGGCGCAGCGGGCTGCGTACGGCCCGCCCCGGACGGGAGACCCAACGAGGCCCCCGGTGCTCAGTTCCGGGGGCCTTGCTGGAGAGGTAACCAGGAGAGGAGAGTCCCTCGCTTAGACCGCCACGTCTTCGCGAGTGGAATTTGCGACTGCAGGCTTACGCGAGCCGAACACCTTGAAGAAACGGCCGCGGACCGGGTCCATCTGGACGGGGGCGAAGGTGAACCCGCCAAGGTCGCCGGCGAGTTGGCCGAGGGCCAGCGCCGCCGGCGTCCGCGGTGTGTACCGCACGACCGGGATGCCGGCCTGGGAAGCCTTGCGAACATTCCGGTCAAACGGGACCTCGTAATCGACCGGGTGGCTGATGGCGTACTCGACGTCGGCCTTGGAGGGAGCACCTGCGACATCGTGGCCGTGAATCAGCGTGACCACGACCTCACTGGCGGAGCGCCCTTTCAGGCCGAGGTGCTCGATCAGGAGCGAAGTGTTTTTCAGGCTGGTCAGGTCGGTACTGGTGACCACCACGACGCGGTCGGCGAGTTCGGTGGCAGCACCAACGACATCATTGAAAGTGCCCGGCGTATCCAGGATCACGACATCGAACATACCCGCGGCGAAGCGGACCATCTCCTGCAGTTGCTCGGTCGAGCAGTTCAGCCAGCTCCGGTAGTCCCGCGGCGCGGGCAGGACGAAGGCGCCTGATTCGTGCCGAAGAAGGATGGAGCGGAAGGCATCCCGGTCCAGGTAGGTCGCGTCGCGCGCAATCTCCGAAACGGTGTAGTCGGGCTTAACGTCCATCATCACGGCGACATCGCCGAAGCGCGTGTCGAGGTCGATGAGCAGTACGGTGTTGCTCCCCTCGGCGGCGATGGCGGCGGCGAGGTTCGTGCTCGTCGTGGTCTTGCCGATCCCGCCCTTCTGGCCGACGACGGCGATGACGCGGCCGCTATCTTGGGCGTCGGATGCGGGCGCATACACGACCGCCCCCTTGCGCCGGGCGCGTTCGGCGATGTTGTTCATCTGTTCGCGGCTGATCTTGCCGTGGAGAAAGTCGTTTACGCCCGACTGCATGAGGCGGCGCTCTACGGTTGGCGACCACGAACCGGAGTAGGCGACGATCATCGCACCCGGCACCTGGGCCCGGGCGAAATCGACGACCTGCATCGCGCGCTGTATCGGCTGTTCGATGGCGACGAAGATCAGTTGGGGTTGCATTTCCTGGATCGCCTGCTGGGCAGCGATGCCGTGAGGCCGCTCCGCGGTCACCGAAATCCCGGAAGCAGCGAGTTTCGCCCGCATCAGATCACGTACGTGAGAGTCACTCTCGATAAGCATTGCAGAGGGTGCTGCGGCACTCATTGGTCACCTTCCGTATCCCGTTGTTCACCCGCTCGTCCATCGCATGTTCACCGCCGGTACACGGCTTGGGAACCCCTTTTGGGCCCCGTGAATGAGTTCTGATGAAGTTCCAATCGGGCGGTCACCGGGTGTCCACGTGATGTCCACCAGCCCCCTGGCAAGTGCGAGCCAGCCTCGGCCCGCGACGCAGAACACCGCCCCGGCCATACTCGAATCAGTGGAACGAGCACGCGGGCGGGCCTACCTCGCCGAATTCGACCTGCTGAGGGGCGCCGCGATCACCGCGGTGGTGTACCTGCACGCCTACTTCACACCGTGGCCGGAAGCCTCCGGCGGCGGAATCGCTGGCCTCCGGGCCGCTCACCTGGTGGCACATGGCGCCGTCCCGCTCTTCCTCTTCATTGCCGCATACCTCCAGGGAACGGGGCCTCGCGAAGGGGTCTCCGGGCACCTTCGCCATCGCTGGCGGACGATATGGCTCCCGGTGATCGCCTGGTCCGGAGCGACTTTTGCGTACCGGGTCGTGGACGAGGGGCTCAGCGCGGCGCTCTGGCGCGACCTTGCACTCGCCGACATCTCTGGCCAGTTCTATTTCGCCTGGCTGCTCCTGGCCTTCGGCGTGCTGCTCAGCCAGGGCTGGCGAGTCCCTGACCGCTGGTTATGGCCGCTCGCCGGGATCGCCTTCGCCGTCAACTTCGCAACCATCGGCTGGTACGAACAGCACGGCGCCATCTCCGGGCTCTTCGCTACACTCGCCTACCGCAACCCACTGGCGTGGGCCTTCTTCCCGGTGGTTGGCTACGCCCTGGGCCGAAAACGCATGCCCGAACCCCCCGTTACGTGGACCATCGCGGCGCTCGCCGTCATGAGCGGGGCGGCTGCGGTCCATCTGATTCGCGGCGTCGCGGCGGGGACCTGGCCCGTGAGCTACTTCGGCGTCACGGTGTTCCTCTTCTCGGCAGCCTCGCTCTTTGTCTACCCGCGGGCGGCCAGAGCCCTACTCAGCCTGCGCCCGATCGCCAATCCACTCGTGTGGCTCTCTGCCTATGCGTTCCCCATCTACCTGGTCCACCTTCCGTTCGTGATCGGCTTCGGGACGCGCGAGGTGCTGGGGAAGGGCGAGGACTGGACCAATTACTGGCTCCTCCTCCACGCCAACGCGGCCGTCGGCCTATTCGGCTCGCTGGCGTTCGTCCTCGCGGTCGAGCGGACAAGTCCGTGGCTCGCGAGGCGCGTCCTCGGGCTGCGCCGCCTGCGCCCCGCCAGGCCCGAGGCGACCGGCGAGCGACTCGCACCGCGGTAGCTCAGCGCGCGTGCGGGCCGCGACAGGTTGCCGTACCATCCCGCCGGCGGGGGTGCCGGTATGGAAATCAGGCTCGATTGGCTCGGTTGCGCAACGTTCAGGCTGACCCTGGGCGAGACGGTGGTCTTCCTCGACGCCTACATGGACCGCGTACCGACGGCGCCGAAGATCGGGCTCTCCGCGAAGGACGTGAGACGGGCGGACTTCGTCCTGGTGGGCCACGCGCACTTTGACCACATCGCAGGGGCCGAGCTCATTGCGAAGAACACGGGCGCACGGATCATCGGTTCCCACGAAAGCTGCCGTGTCATGCGGGAGCAAGACGTGGCGGCCAATCAGCTCCTCCCCTCACAAGGAGGCGAGCGCCACCGCCTCGCAGCGGATGTGACCGTCCGGGTGTTCCCTTCCCTGCATTCCTGTACGTGGACTACGGGTTCGCTTTCCGCCATGGAAGCCTCGACCGGTGACCTCGGCCTCTGCGAGGACGAACGGGCCGGAGTGGCGGCCCGCCAGGGACTCGGCTCGACCATCGGCCGCCGCGCCGAAACGGGCGACAGCGCCGCGAACGACCTGAGGGCCCACCTGGCAACGGCTGTCGGGAGCGGCCAGACGGGTGGACCCCTGGCTTACCTGATCGAGACGCCGCAGGGTTCGATCTTCTGGCAGGACACCTCTGGCTGCTGGACCGGCGTGCTGCGAGAACTCCGGCCCGACGTGGCGATCCTGGCGGCGGCCGGCCGGGGGAACCTCGACGGCGAACCGATCCAGGGTTCCCTTGCCGATTTCATCCGGATCGAAGCGGAACTGCTGCAGCCACGGACGATCGTGCTGGGCCACCACGACAACTGGATGCCCCCGGTTACACCCGAGGGTGGCACGGACGTTTCGCCCATTCGGACCGCGCTGGCCGGGTCTTTGCCGGCGGCGAAGCTGCTCGAGCCGGGCTACATGGACGGGACGCTGCTCCTCGGCTGAAGTCAGCAGTCCGAACGCCACGCCTGCCCGCCTCGGTCCTGGTTCTTACAGGTTCGCGACTGCCGGAACAACCTCCGCCGCCAGGAACTCCGGCACCGCGTCGTCATCGAAGTTGAAGTGTTGGAACTGGATTTCCTGCATACCGAGCGCGGCGTACCTGGCGCAGGCGTCGACCACTTCCGCCTTCCCGCCGACGATCATGCCGCGCCTCTTGAGTGTCTCGCGGTAGTCCGCGGGGGCCGTCCCCGCGGGCGCGCCCCACATGCCCATCATCCGCTCGGTGGCGCGGTCCAGTGCCGCCGGGTCTGGACCGATGACGGCGAAGGTCATCATCGAGCGGGCGATGGTCGCGGGGTCCCGCCCAACGGCCGCGCAATGCCCCTCAAGCACCTTCACTTTGGCGCCGTACGCTTCGGGCGGGACGTTCACTGCGTTCCACTCATCCGCGTACTTCGCCACCAACCGCAACGTGCGCTTTTCTCCGCTACCCCCGATCAGGATCGGCGGCCTGCCGCTGGCCGGCTTCGGGATGCAGTCGGCGCCGTTCAGCTGGTAGTGCTTCCCCGAGAAAGTCGCGGGACCGGGCGCCCAGAGCGCCTTGATGACCTGGATCGCCTCATCCAGCCGGTCAAAACGTTCTCTTACGGCGGGGAACGGAATGCCATAGGCCAGGTGTTCGGCCTCGTTCCAGCCTGCACCCAGGCCCATCACGAAGCGTCCGCCGCTGAGATGGTCGAGCTGCGCCGCCATCCGTCCGACATCGACCGGGGAACGAAAGGTCACCGGCGAAACCAGCGGACCAAACCGAATCCGTGAGGTCTCCCGAGCGGCAACGGCGAACGACAGGTATGCCTCGAGTGAATCTTGCTGGGGGCCGATGAAGTAATGATCCGAGCGCATGACCGTGGGAAAGCCAAGTCGCTCGGCCAGCTTCAGGATGTGGATCCAACGCTCCCAGGTCAGCCCGTTCTGGCCTTCTACCATCAGTCCGATACGCATGGCATCCCTCCGGCGCGCAATTGCGCGGTCGTGGAGTGTACCGAATCATGCGCCGTGCCGCAGTGAATAACGACATCGAAGCCGTCGATTCAATCCGGCCGAAATTGCCCGTCCGGACGCCGATGACAGGCCCACATGGGCCGTTGCGGAGTGCTCCGGATGCCCTTTACTGCGGAAGACACAACGAAAGAGTCCGGAGGAGAATCTCTATTGCAGGTAACGACTCACCTCTGAAGCGGACCACCCTTTCGACCACCGTGCTGTCCAAGACGATCAGCCTTTCCGGCAGACATGCCGGACAAAAAAACAGCACCACACAAAGAGCTCATTTCGAGGGAAACAGAATGACTCGCAAGCAACTCGATCTCGTATTTTCCGGCGGAGCGGCAGTCCTCGCCGTCATCATGCTGATTCTCGGGTTCGTTCTCGCCGACCAGAACGCCTTCGCGAAAGACTATGTGAAAGGCGAACTCGCGGCTCAGAGGATCACCTTCGCAACGGAGGAAGACCTCGCCGCGGATGCGAAGGCCAACCCGGACAACCCGGTCGGAACCTGGAAGGAAGGCTCCAAATGCCTGACTGAATACGCGGGCAAGGCCCTGGAGACGGGCAAGCAGGCCGAGTGCTACGGCAAGTACTACATCGGCATGCACATGGCTCGCTCGGCCAAGAACCAGAAGTTCAGCGCTCCGATTGAGGTCACCCTCGCCGGGACCAAGCAGACGCTCACCACCATGGAGGGCCAGACCTACGCCACCATCGGCACGATCCGGACGGCCCTCGCCGCCGACCAGAAGGCCCTTGCCGACAAGGGCGACAAGACTGCAGCCGACGCCCGCCAGAAGGACGTGGATGCAGCGGCCAGCCTCCGCACCACGATGCAGACCGGGGAAACCCTCAAGGGCCTGCTTCTGACCACCTACGGGTTCAGCATCTTCGGAGAGAAGGCCGGCCTGGCGGCGGGCGTCGCCTACGCTGCTGCCGCAGTCGTCTTCGTCGTCGCCGCTGCTGGCTTCGTCCACGCATTCGCCTGGTCGAAGAAGACCGCCTGACCACCGCCCCAGCTCAATCACATCGAAGGGCCGGCCCGAAAGGACCGGCCCTTCTCTTTCTCTTCGCCGCTTCTATTCCTCGAGAAGAGCCTCGATGGCGGCGCTGACCTCCGGATCTTCTGGCTTCGTCTGCGGGCCGATCTTCCTCACCACATCGCCGCTCTTGTTCAGCAGGTACTTCTGGAAGTTCCAGAGCACGTCGCCGCCGATCGGCTCGGGCATGGTGGTGATCTCCCGGTAGAGCGGGTGCATCGCCTCGCCCTTGACCGAGATCTTGGAGAAGAGCGGGAACGTCACGCCGAAGTTCAGTTCGCAGAACTGGCCGATCTCTTCGTCGGTGCCCGGTTCCTGGCCCATGAAGTCGTTCGCGGGAAAGCCGAGGATCACGAGGCCCTTCTGTCCGTACCGGTCGTAGAGGGCCTGGAGGCCCTTGTACTGCGGCGTCAGGCCGCACTTGCTCGCCACGTTCACGAGCATGACGACTTTCCCCTTGTAGAGGGATAGGTCCTCTTCTGAACCGTCCAGCCGAGTCATCGTTCGTTCCAGGACCATCCCATCACCCCTGAGGTTTCGCCGGATCCTAAAGCATTGGGGGCGGGCCCCGCCGGTTGCACCGCATGTGTTCCGTCTGCGTTGCCCTGCCGCTACCATCCGCGCCATGGCCGAACAGTACGACGCAGTCATCGTTGGCGGCGGTATCGCCGGGAGCGGGCTGGGAACCGTCCTCGCCCGTGCCGGCAAGTCCGTCCTGACACTCGAAAAGACACTCGCTTTCGAGGACATCGTCCGGGGCGAATGGATCGCCCCCTGGGGAGTGGTCGAGGCGATGCGCACAGGGCTCTACGACGTGCTCCGCGGCGCGAACGACTACCACATTCCCCGCCACATCGAGTACGGGGACGGCCTGGACCCTGCTACCGGTGAATCGCGGGCACTCCTGCTCGCGCTCCTCCCCGGAGTGGCCGGCCCGCTCTCGGTCGGCCACCCGCAGGCCTGCCAGGCCCTTTTCGACGCTGCGACCGCCGCAGGCGTCTCCGCACGGCGGGGCGTCTCCGGCATCACCGTCGCGGGCGGGCCGGCGCCAAGCGTCCGGTACACGATGGACGGGACCACGCACGAAGCTCAGGCCAGGCTCATTATCGGCGCGGACGGCCGCGGGTCAGTCGTCCGCAGGCAGGCCGGCATCGCACTTCACCAGGAGAAGACTCACCACTACTTCGCCGGCATGCTCGTCGAAGGCGCCGACGGCTGGCCCATCGATGTCGAGACGATGGGGACGGAAGGCGATGTCCAGTTCTTCGTGTTCCCCCAGGCGCCCGGGCGGTTGCGGCTCTATCTCAGCTTCGCGCTCGAACAGAAGAGCCGCTTCGCCGGACACGACAAAGAGCAGCGATTCCTCGATTCCTTCCGGCTCTCGACGGTGCCAAACAGCGAGGCGATCGCCGGGGCGCGTATCGCCGGACCGTGCCACGCAGTCCCGAACCAGAGCAGCTGGACCGATTCGCCAACCGCCCCGGGGATCGTCCTCCTCGGCGACGCTGCCGGATACAACGACCCGATTACCGGGCAGGGCCTCGCCGTCACGCTGCGCGACGTCCGGATCGTCAGCGAGCTGCTCCTCGGGGCCGCGGAGTGGAACGCGGAGCTGTTCGCACCGTACGCCGAAGAGCGAAGAGAACGCATGCGCCGCCTCCGGATGGCCGCAGCGATGGACTCCATTGTCCATGCGGAGTTCGGCCCGGAGGCGACGGCCCGCAAGATGCGCGTCATCACCCAGGCCGCGGGCGATCCCGCCATCGGCATGGCGAGGGTGTCGGCCATGGTCGGGCCTGAGCTGCTTCCCGCCGAAGCCTTCAGTGATGATGCCCTCGAGGCGGTACGAAACGCCTGACCTGTGCCGCCCCGCCCAACCGGGAGATAATGGCCGGACGATGCAGGACAGCTCGATGCGGCCCGCAAGCCTCACCCATGTCGTTGTCGACCTCGGCTGCGGCCTGCGCAAGCGACCCGGGGCCATCGGTCTCGACATCGCACGCGTGCCGGGAGTCGATGTCATCGCCAACGTCATGCGGCCGCTTCCGCTGCGCGACAACTCTGCCGACGAGGTCCAGGCCTCGCACATCGTCGAGCACGTGGATGACCTGATGGCCTTCATGGGCGAAATCTGGCGCATCTGCAAGCCGGGCGCACTCGTCTACCTGCGATTTCCCCATGGCACTTCGAAGTACGTCACGTGGAAGGACCCGACCCACAAGCGCGGCGTCTTCCTTGGGACGTTCGAGTATTTCGACCCCAACACCTTCGATGGCGCGTTCTGGGGTTACTACCACCCGGCGAGGTTCGAGACCGTGAAACGCCGGATCAACTTCAACATGAACGCCGATACCTGGCAGCCGAAGCGCGGCCGCCGCATCCTCGGCTCCATCTTCGACCGGATCGCGAACCGGAATGAGCGCTGGCAGTACTACTGCGAGCGCTTTTGGGGCCACTGGGTGGGCATGGAGGAAGGCCACCTCTGGCTGCGTGCGCTGAAGCCAGGACCGGCATCCGCCGCCGACCAGAAGGGGACCGCATAGGCTTCCGCCGACCGGGTCTCTGCGCCAGTGCGACCTCACTTACGACGCGCCCGACCTCGCAGTTCTCACGCCGCTTCCGTACCAACTACCCGGCGACTACCCGGCGACCGCGAGGCCCAGGAAGAGCAACGAAAACCCTGCCGCGAGCATGGTGAGGCCCGTGCGCAGCGTCCTGCGTGAGTCTCGCGCGAAGTGCTCGTCGCCAAGCGACTGGCGCAGCAGCATCTCCTGGTGACGGGTGTGGATGTAAGTCAGGCCCGTGTCGCCGCCGAACCCGTGTCCTGTGATTGGCAGCACCCCGATGAGGATGGGGCCGGCAACCATGCAGATTGCCCCGGCGATGAGCGTGAGCATTGCGACTGCCGTCCGCGTGAATTCGCCAAGAAGCGCCGCGAGAAGGACGGCCGCCAACAGAGCTGCCGCATCGACCAGGAGGACGGTGACAAAAAAACGCCGGATTGCTGCGATGGAGCTTCCGCCCATGGGATCGAGTATAGGGCGCGTTGGAACTGCAAGGTGGCGACAGGTCAGGCCGCGCGCGTGAACCAGCCCCATGTCGAGGAGGCGTCGCCGCCGCTGCCCGTGTCGCGGAGGGGGAGCCAGAGAGGCGAGAGCACGTTGTCGAGCCGGGTTGGCGCTTTGGCATCCGGGCGGGTCGTCTGCCACGTCGCCTCGGCCGGCGCGGCTGCGGGTGCTTCGGTCACTACCGGGAGTGTCGCCGGCGCGGGCGCCGGGCTGTCTGCCCTTTCGGCGCGGACGCGCAGGCCCCAGGCCTTGAGCGCCTCGGTGATGATTTCGAGTGATGCCGGCTGGTCCAGGTACACCACATTGCGCGAATCGCGGGACACAAAGGTCACCGCCCGCTGGGACGGTTCCAGGTCGCTCGAACGTGGGACGGCTTTCAAATGGCTCATCTTCGTACTTGGGAATTCGTCGGCCTTTGGCGCCGGAACAGCGGGCAATCCCTCGAATTTGGTAACCGCTCCGTAAACTCTGCGGCAGACGACGCTCCAGATTCGAATTCGCAGGCCTGCGATGGCAAAGACGCCGCAATCGAGTACCAGTTTGGGGCCTGAAAGTGGACAAGTGGGACAGGCCCGCGCGAGGAGGGAATGACGCACACTCTGGCCCCGCGTGGTTGAATAGGCGGGTGAGTTCCAACGCTCGCCGGCCCGTGGCCGAAGCCGGCCGCAAATTCGTCCGCGAACGCTTCATCCGGCCGGTCGCCGTGTTCGTCGATACCGAGGCGTCGGGCGGCATCGTCTTGCTTGCCGCTGCCTTTGCCGCGCTCATCTGGGCCAACTCCCCCTGGGATGAGCGCTATTTCGATCTCTGGCACGCCCACCTTTCGCTGGACCTCAACCTGGTTCGGTTCGATCAGAGCCTTGGCCATGCGGTGAACGACGGCCTGATGGCCGTTTTCTTCTTCGTGGTCGGGCTCGAGATCAAGCGCGAACTCGTGCACGGCGAACTCGCCACGGTCCGCAAGGCCGCGCTCCCGGCGGCCGCGGCCTTCGGCGGAATGCTCGTGCCTGCCCTCTTCTATACCGCCTTCAACTTTGGCGGGGATGGGGCGAAGGGTTGGGGAATCCCGGTGGCGACGGACATCGCGTTTGCCATGGGTGTCCTGGCCCTCCTCGGCCGGCGGGCGCCATTCTCCCTGAAGGTCTTCCTCCTCGCCCTCGCGATCGTCGATGACCTCGGCGCGATCGTGGTTATCGCCCTCTTCTACACGGAGAGCATCTCTTTCGAAGCCGTCGCCTGGGCGATCGCAATCGGCGGACTCATTTTCGCGCTGGGCAAGGCCGGCGTGCGTTCGGTCGATGTCTATGTCGCGCTGGGTATCGTCTTCTGGGCGGCCGTCTTCAAGACCGGCGTCCACGCGACGATCGCGGGTGTCCTCCTCGCAATGATGACGCCCTCGCGGCCGTACCTGACCCCCGAAGCGTTCGATGCCAGCGCCGAGGAGTTGCTCACGGCCTACCGCCAGGCGCGGGCGCACGGTGACACCGAGGCGCAGCAACAGATCCTTCGGCAGGTCGAGGCGCTGAGCCGTGACACCGAGTCGCCGCTCGACCGGCTCGAGCACACCCTTCACCCATGGGTCAGCTACCTCATCGTCCCGGTGTTCGCCCTGGCGAACGCGGGAGTCGCCCTCTCCGGCGACCTCCTTGGCGATGCAGCCGCAAGCTCCGTTAGCCTGGGGATCCTCCTCGGGCTCGTGGTCGGGAAACCGATCGGGATCCTCATCGCTTGCTTCCTCGCCATCCGCTTCGGTATCGCCGAACTCCCATCGAACACCGGCTACCGGCATATGGCCGGGGCCGGTCTGCTGGCCGGCATCGGCTTCACCGTTTCGCTCTTCATCACCGGGCTGGCTTTCGATTCTCCGGTACTCGTCGACGAAGCGAAGGTCGGCATCCTGGCCGCCTCGACCGTTGCGGGTATCATCGGCTTCGTCTACCTCTGGGTCCTCCCGGGGGAACCGCCCGAACGCGCTTAATCGCGCCTGCGGCGCTCACTTCCGCAGCGCGCCGGCACGCTCTACGCTTCGGCGCGTGACTTCCGCGAAGACGTGGTTCCAGGCTTCACGGCCTTTCTCATTTACCGCTGCCGTCGTCCCATCGCTCGTGGGGTCGTTGCTCAGCGCCGACCAGACGTTTTCATTATGGAAAGCAGTCCTGGCGATCCTCGGCTCGGTCTTCTTCCTCGCAGGCACGAACTTCGTCAACGACTTCTATGACCACCGGAAAGGCGCCGATGGCCCCGAGTCTCTTGGTATGGCCGGGTTCATCCAACGGGGACTGCTTTCGCCGAAGTCGGTCCTGGTGGCCGGGTTCGCCTGTTTCGCTGCAGGCGCCGGGATCGGCATTGTCCTTTGCCTTGCCTCAGGATGGGAGTTGTTCTTCATCGGCGTGGCCAGTGCCCTCGCAGGCTTCCTCTACACCGGCTGGCCGCTGCACCTGGCCTACATCGGCCTGGGCGAGATCGTGGTCTTCTTTTTCATGGGGCCGATCATCGTGATGGGCGCTTCCTTCGTCCAGGTCGAGGAGTTCACGTGGCAGGCTTTCGCGGCCTCGCTGCCGATCGCCTTCCTCGTCGCAGCGATCCTCCATGCCAACAACCTGCGGGATATCGAGGTCGACCGGAAAGCGCAGAAGCGGACGGTCGCTACCGTCATCGGCCGAAAGTGGGCGAACCGCGAGATGTACCTCCTTCTCGGGCTGACGTACGTTGCGCTGGTCGGCGCGTGGGCCGTGGGGGCGCTCCCCTGGCCTGCGCTCGTCGCTCTCGCGAGTCTGCCCCTGGTGCGGCCCATAGCGGCCATCGTGCACGCCGGCGGAAACCCGAAGAAGCTCAACCTCGTCCTCTACAAGACGGCCCAACTCCACATGCGCTTTGGGGCCCTCATGGCCGCCGGCCTCGGGCTCAACTGGCTCATCGAGAGTCTCTGAGTCTCCGTGGTTGGTGTTTCCTGCCGATGATCACGGTGTGATTAGCAAAGGCCTCTGGGCGCTCGTACTGGTGGCCTTCCTCGGGACGGCGCGTTGCTACAACGCCGACCTCGCCGGGGCGGTGGGCGGCCTGCCGATCGTCGGGGCAATCGTGCAACCACCGCAGGCGCCGCCCGAATACGTGAAGGCGATCGGCACCCCCGCGCCGGCGGTCCTGCCTGAAACCGACTACGCGACGTGGTTCCCGGCCGAAGCGCCCACCGATCCCTACAGCACTACCGTCTGGAAAGCCGTCCTGCAGTTCGTCAGCGCGACCGGGACACGTGCCGGCTGGGCCGAGGCCTGCAAGGCGGTCTCGACTGTCGCCGGGACTGACCGCGCGGCGAATCCCCGCCTCGGCGCCATCGCCTGCAGCGGCGACGCCACCGTAACCGAGATGCAGCAGTTCGCACTCCATCTCCTGGGCGCGCAGGCCAGTGTGGCGCTCTGGATCGAAGGCGAACCGAACGGCAGCACCGGTGCTATCCAGGCACGCCAGGCCGAGGTCCGCGTCCTCTGTGCCACCGGCGTCGTTTCCCGCCAGGGCGCTGCCACGCCGTGGGCAGAGGCCTGCGCGAAAGCGATGGACGCCGCCTACCTGGCCGGTGACGGCCCGGCGACCTTCGACGCACTGGCCAGCGCATACCTGCTCGCTGCCAGCGAGATCGCCCGGCTCGACCCCGAGATCGACGCCGAACCCGGGACGTTCGTCACCCCGGCGCCGTAATTCGTCGCACCGCCGGATGCCGGACCCTGGTCGCGACTACAGCCCCACGCCGCCGGCGGCGAGTAACTCTCCCGCCTCGCCCTCTTCGATCCCCAGGAGTTCGGTGAGCACCTCCCAGGTGTGCTCGCCGAGGCAGGGAGCCGCGAACCGCGGGCCGTTGTCGTACCCGGCGATGCGGAACTGGTGGCCTTCGTAAGGGACCATCCCCATCTCCGGGTGTTCGAGCATGCGGAAGTACCTGCGGTGGGCGAGTTGCGGGTCGGCCAGCAGGTCGCTCGACCGCTGGACCGGTCCTGCCGGCACGCCAGCGGACTGCAAGCGGGCCATGAGTTGGTAGCGATCCTGGGCCGCGGACCACGCCGCAACAGCCGCATGGATCTCGTCCTTCCGCCGTTGCCTGCCCGCAAACGTCGCGAGGTCGGCGCCTGCAGGCGCCGCCGACGCCATCTCGCGCGCCAGGGCCGCCCACTGCGCATCGGTCTCGCAGGCGATGGCAATCCACTGATCCTCCCCGGCGGAGGGGAAGATCGCATGCGGGCACATCGTAGGGTCGTCGTTGCCGGCGCGCCGGGGGATGGCGCCCGAAAGCTGGTACTCGACGAGTTCCGGCGCGAGGAAGTGGAGGGCAGCCTCCATTTGCGATTGCTCGATGTACTGGCCCTCTCCTGTCCGCCGATGGTGGTCGAGAGCAGCGGCGACGGTCGCCACGAGGAAGTGCGGGGCGATGACGTCGGTGTAGGCCGTGAACGGCCCGGCAGGTGACCTGTCCGGCCAGCCGGTGATCTCGTAGAAACCGGCGATGGCGGCCGCGTGGTAACCGAAACCGGCGAGGCTCCGCGCCGGACCCGTCTGGCCCATCAGGCAGGTGCTCACCATGATGATCTCCGGGTTCAGCGCTTTCGCGACGTCGTAGCCGAGGCCGAGGTCGGCCATGGTCCCGGGTGTGAACGACTCGAATGCGACATCGCACCACGCCAGGAGCTGTTTCGCGACCTTCTTTCCGGCCGCGCTCTTCAGGTCCAGCACAACGCCCTTCTTCGAAGAGTTCGCCATCCCGAAGAACTGCGACCGGTTCACTCCCGCCACTCCGTCCTTGAAAGGGCCTGCGTTGCGCAGGCGGTCAGGCGGATTTGTGGTCTCTACCCGCACCACCGTCGCGCCGTGGTCCGCGAAGTACTTCGCCGAGATCGGGCCCACACCGATCCACGAAAAGTCAGCGACCTTCAATCCTTCGAACGGGAGCCGCCCCGGCTTCGCCCCGGGCAACGGGCCGACGGCCGGCCGCGCGGCTGGAGCGGGGTCAGCATCCATCGGGGCGGGGCCGGGAGCATGCAGGGGAGTGCGCCCGGGCCGGGCGAACACCCCCGGAATGCGCACTTTCCGGCCACCCGGCAGTTCGTAGTCGTACCAGTAGTTCCGCGCTTCGAGGTGATCAAACCCGAGTACGTCTTCCAGCGTCGCAACGGGGGCGATGGTTACCCCGTCTCGCAGCCCGCGGTTGAAGAGCTCCTGCTTCGGGTACTTGGCGAAGAACTCCGCAGCCTTCGCCAGGAGCTCTTCCATCGGGTGCTTCACCGGCGCGCCGGTCAGCACCATGATGTCGTACTGCGCCCAGTTGTCGTCGTCGATCCAGGATCCGGGAACGGTCCCGTCGGCGATCATCCAGTTGATGATGCTGGCGACCGCGCCGCCGAAGGCCGCGAACACGACCTCGCCATCGCGCGCCGGGTAGACCAGCGGCATCGTCAGCACCCCGAGTTGGAGAAGCGTGCCGGCTCGCTCCATGTTCTTGCCCTGGACGCCGTAGGAAGTCATCGCCTGGATGGCTGTCCACGTCACAGCCGCCTGTACCGAGACATCCACGAATTGCGGTTCGCCCGTCTGGAGGCGCCGGTGATGGGCGACGAGCGCGGCAGCGGCGGACTCGGCTGCGCCGTGGTGCCAGCATTGCGGCACCGTCACGCGGACGGGCGGACGGTCACCCTCACCGTTCAGCGCCGCCATTCCGCCCATCGCCGCCAGTGTGAGGTCGGTGTTCGCATGGTTCGCGTAGGGCCCATCCTGGCCGAACGGCGAGATGCCCACGTACACGAGGGTTGGGTTCGCCTGAATGAGGTCGGCGTAGCCAAGGCCCCTGGCAGCCATGGCCCCCGGACCGGCATCCTCGAACAGGAAGTCCGCGCTTTTCACGAGCTCGAGTAGCTGAGCCTTGCCCTCCGGGGTGTCGATGTCGCACTGGGTGAGCTTCTTCCCGCGGTTGTAGACGTGGTAGAGCCCACTGTGGCGGTCGCTACCCCGTGGTTCGATGCGGATCACTTCCGCGCCGAGATCGGCGAGGATCATCGGCCCGAGCTGGGCATGGCTATCGGTGAGGTCCAGGACGCGGTAGGGGCTCAACATGCGCCGCAGTTTAGCGGGCCAAGTTCAAGAATGATCAGGATCTCTCGCGAGTGTTTCGAACACTTCCCTCAGCGGTCCGAGCGAACGTGGCCGCCAACTTCCGCCGGCGCGACGCAGGGCGCGCTGCCAGACGTCGCGCGAGACCCCCGCGGCCCAGGAAAGGAACGCTTCCAGCGCCAGCTTCGCGGCTTCCCGTTCCGCGGCGCTTGCCTCCTGGACAAACGCCCTGGCAGCGGCCTCGTGCCCGCCGTGTTCGGCCCGGAAGTCCTCGTGGAAGTACCCGTCGAGGAGCACGGCCATGGCATCGAGCGGAGGCGGCTCACTCACGCTGCTATCGTCGCTCCCGGTCATCGCTCCTCCGGGTAACTGGTGAGGACGTACCAGCCGGTCCCCGTCCAGCGGAGGACGACGACCGCGTCCCTGACCTCTACCGCTCTCGTTTCGCCCTGTTCGATCGAGCGGCCGATTACGACGCCGAGGGCGAGGCGCAGGGCGAGGTTGGGCCGGCTCCCGTCGCGCGCTTCCCATTTCTCGATCTCGGCCCGTTTCTTCGTGATGACCTGCGCCACCACGCGTTCGGCAGTTGCACGATCGGTATAGGTCGACGCCGCGGAGATGTCCGGCTCCGCCTTCAGCCGGGCGAGCAACTCGGCATCGCTCTTGCCGACATGCCGCGCGAGTGTGTGTCCGCCCCGGGCCTCATCGATCGAGAGGTCGCGGGATTGGGCCGTTGTCGCGGCAGTGGGGGTCGGCGGCGTCACGGCGGAGGGGGCCGTGGCTGTACCGGCGCCAGCGGTGGGCGAAGGCCCCGGAAGACCGAAGCTCCCGGCAGTCGCGGCAGGCGTCAGCTCCGAATCGGGCACATCGGGCGGGGAGGCGCCCCCGTCTCCGGCGAACTGCTGCAGGACCAGTCCGGCCACGAGCAGGCCGACAGCGACCGCAAGGAGGACCCAGGAACGGCGCGGGAACATGGGACTGATGGTTGCCCCGGAGGCCCGACTCGCGCAACCGTCCGGCCGGGGGTGACCAACAAGCGGCGGCGGCAAGGTTCATGGGTGTTTACCGATCGGAAGGTTTTGTCCTTCCGGACAGCACAACGATCCCGAAGGGCCGCGACAGGTATCGTGTGAGAGATTTCACAGACCCTTCATTTGTGGTAGTCTGCTGCGGGTTAACCCCACCGACCCACGGAACTTCCCCGGACTCTCTCCAGACTCAAAGTCCGGGTTACGCGCAGGAGGCCGAATAGCCGCGTGAACATCATTGTTTGTGTGAAGCAAATCCCCGACCCGGAGACCCCGTCCGCTTCGTTCAAAGTGGATGAAGCCGCCAAGAAGGTAATCCCGGCCCAGGGCATCGCCCCCGTGGTGAACCCTTACGACCCCCAGGCCACGGAAGCCGCCCTGCGCCTGAACGAAGCCGATGGCGGCGGGAAAGTCACCGTCATCTCCCTCGGGCCCGAAACAGCCCGCGACGCCATCAAGCATGCGCTCGCTATGGGCGCCGATGAAGGCGTCCTCATCACCGGCGCCGAATTCGAAGGCATCGATAACTTCCAGACCGCGAAGGCACTCGCCGCCGCGGTCCAGAAGCTCGGCGGAGCTGACCTCATCCTCATGGGCCGCGCTGCAGCGGACTGGGACATGGGCGTGGTTCCGACCGGTGTCGGCAGCATCCTCGACATCCCGGTCGTCACGCTGGCGAAAGCGATCGAAAAGGGCGGCAGCGGCATCAAGGTGGAACGCGTCCTCGATGACGGCTTCCAGACTGTCGAAGTGAACACTCCCGCCGTCGTCTCGATTTCGAACGAGTTCGGCGAACCCCGCTACCCGCAGTTGCGCCAGATCATGCTCGCCGCCAAGAAGACGGTGCAGATCTGGGGCGCCGGCGACCTCGGGATCGGCGACCAGCTCGGCGCCGCGAACCGGGACCTCACCCTGGAGGCGCTCTACGTGCCGAAAGTGGAAAGCAACGTCGAGATCATCGAGGGCGATTCGCCCGAAGAGAAAGCTCGCAACCTGGCGCAGAAACTCCGCGCCGCGAAGCTGATCTAAGGGAGGCACGCAATGGCTGGAATTCTCGTAATCGCAGAAGCAGTTGATGGCGCCCTCGCGCCGATTTCGGGCGAACTCATCGGCGCGGCGAAGAAGCTCGGTGGCACCGTCACCGCACTTGTCGCCGGCAACGAAGCGCTCGCCCAGCAGCTCATCTCGGCGGGCGCCGATAACGCCATAGCCGCGACGAACAGCGCCCTCGCCGATGGCACCGCCGACGCATACGTGCCGGCTGTCCAGGCCGCCCTGGCCCAGACGGGTGCGGATGTCGTCCTCCTGGGCCAGACCAGCCTCGGCCGCGACCTCGGCCCGGCGCTCGCCTTCAAGCTCGGCACCGCCGTCGCCATGGACTGCGTGGAACTGAAGCTCGATGGTGGCAAGCTCCGCGCTACGCGCTCGGCCTACGGCGGCAACGCCCGCGCCGAAGTCGGTTTCCGGAACTCGCCGGCCATCGCCACGGTGAAGGCCAAGTCGTTCGATGCCCCGGAAGGCGCCGCAGGCAGCGGTAGCGTCAGCAGCATCGATGCGGCGGGCACGCCGCGCGTAAGAGTCACCGGCACGAGCAAGGCCGAAACCACCGGCATCCGCATCGAAGATGCTCCTGTCGTCGTTTCTGGCGGCCGGGGTCTTGGCGACGCAGACGCCTTCAAGCAGCTCGAAGCACTCGCGGACCTGCTGAAGGGCGCCACCGGCGCCAGCCGCGCCGCCTGCGACCTGGGCTGGTATCCCCCGTCTCAGCAGGTCGGCCTGACCGGCAAGACCGTGTCGCCGAACCTCTACATCGCCGTCGCAATCTCCGGCGCCAGCCAGCACATGGCGGGCATGGCCGGTTCGAAGAACATCGTCGCCATCAACAAGGACGCCGATGCCAACATGGTGAAGGTGAGCAAGTTCGCCATCATCGAGGACTACAAGAAAATCGTCCCGGCCCTGATCGAAGAGATCAAGAAGCTGGCGTAGCGGTTTCGTCGGTCTCAGGCACCAAACAGAAGGCCGGGCAATTCGCCCGGCCTTCTTCTTTGGCCCGAGGATGCGGCCCTACCGACCCAGCACGAACCGGTCCATGAACGAGAGCATGATCTCCGCGCACTGGCGGCCCAGTTTCGGGTCCGCATCGAAGCCATGGGGCTGCCCGGCGAACATGTGCAGCTCGACCGGGACGCCAGCGGCGTTCAGTGCCTCGTACATGCGCGTGGCCTCGGCCTCAGGCACTACTTCGTCTTTGTTTCCGTGGATGAGGAGCGTCGGCGGGAACGAGCTGGTGGCATAGGTGAGCGGGCTGGCGCCGCGCAGCGTCGCCTCCGGGGCTCCTTTTCCGAAGAGGGCCGGCAGCCCACCCCAGGAGCGGCGCTCGAGCCCGGTAGGAGGATAGAACGAGATAACCGCGGCAACATTGGAGCTCGTGTCCGCGTGGCCGCCGCTCCCTTCGAAGCCGTCGACGCCACCGGCGCCGCCTGCCATCAATGACAGGTGTCCGCCGGCGGAGTTCCCGGAGACGACGAGCCGGTCCGGGTCGATGCCGAATTCCGCCGCGTTCGCGCGGACGTACCGGATGGCGCACTTCACATCCTCGATCTGCGCTGGCCAGAGAGCTTCGCCGGTGAGGCGGTACTCGCTCGCGATGCAGGTGTAACCGCGCCGCCCGAGCAGCACGCCGTAGCCCTTCAATTGCGAACGATCGCCCTGTGACCAGCCCCCACCGTGGATGAGCAGGATGCCGATGCCGTTCTTGACCGCGGCAGGCGGTTCGTAGATATCGCAGCGCAATTCGCGGCCGCCGCCGGTGCCGAAGACTACCCCTTCCCGTGTCGTCACGCGGTCCTGGACGATAGCTGTCATGTTCGATGCCCCCCGAGAGTAGTGGGCGAAGTCTACGCGACGGGCGGCAGCCCCGGGGGCACGCAGGAGGAGGCACCTCACGGGGACTCAGGCGCCGCCCACAGCAGCGACATCCGTCTCGCGGAACTGCTGACGGTAGAGGCGCGCATACACCCCGTCGTGCGCGAGTAACTCGGCGTGCTTGCCCTTCTCGGCGATGCGCCCGTCTTCGAGCACCACGATCAGGTCTGCCGCGACGATAGTCGAGAGTCGATGGGCGATTGCCAGGACGGTCCGGCCCTTTGTCAGGTGTTCGAGCGCCTCCTGAATTGCGCGCTCAGTCTCGCTGTCCACGCTCGAAGTCGCCTCATCCAGGATGAGGATGGCCGGGTCCTTCAGGAGCGCGCGGGCGATCGCCACCCGCTGTTTCTCGCCACCGGAGAGACGATAGCCGCGCTCGCCGACAACCGTGCCGTAACCGAAGGGCAGCTTCGCGATCAGGTCGTGGATATTGGCGGCACGGGCCGCCTGCTCGATCTCCGCGTCTGTTGCATCAGGCCGGCCGTAGCGCAGGTTCTCGCGGATCGATTCGTGGAAGAGGTACGGCTCCTGGTTCACCATGCCGATGCACGCCCCGAGCGACTCCAGGGTGACATCGCGGATGTCATGCCCGTCGATCGTGATCCGGCCGGAGTGCACGTCATACAGGCGCGGGACGAGGTACGCGACCGTTGTCTTCCCGGCGCCGGAGTGTCCCACGAGCGCGGCGAACTGCCCGGGTGGCACCTCGAAGGTGATGTCCTGCAGTGTCGGCCTGTCCTTGATGTAGCTGAAGCTCACACCCTCGAAGCGCAAGTCGCCTTTTGGATGTTCCAGCGGGTGAGCACCGGGCCGGTCGGCGATCTCCTGTTCCAGGTCCAGGTAGTCGAAGATGCGCTCGAATAACGCGAGCGAACTCAGCACGGTCACGTTGACGTTGAGCAACTGAGAGACGGGCTGGAACAGGCGGGTGAGCAGGCCGCCAAAAGCGACGACGGTGCCCAGCGACGAGTCGCCACCGATGATCGCGTGGCCGCCATACCAGTAGACGACCGCGGGGGCGAGGGCGCTGAACATCCCCATCGCCATGAAGAAGCCGCGTCCAACCATCGCCCGGCGGATGTTGAGGCTCCGGATGCGGCGGGCGCTGGCCTCGAAGCGGTCGATTTCGGCTTCCTGGCGCCCGAACGTTTTCACCAGCAAGGCGCCGCTCACCGAAAGCGTCTCCTGCATCTGGGAAGTCATCGTCGCCAGCTCTTCCTGCGAATCGGTCACCAGCACTCGCTGCATCTGTCCTACTCGCCTGGCCGGGTAAACGAAGAGGGGTAGGAATGCACAGGAGAAGAGCGTCAGCTTCCAATCGAGCGCGAGCATCAGCGCCAGCGTCGTCGCTGCCGTGATGACGTTGCCAACGACTCCGGAGAGCGTGTCGCTGACGACGTTCTGGATCGCGCCGACATCGTTGTTCACGCGAGAGAGCACCTCGCCGGTGCGCATGGAAGTGAACCAGCGCAACGACATCCCGGTGAGATGCCGGTAGAGCCCCCGGCGCAGGTCGAACATCACGCTCTGGCCGATGCTCTGGCTGAGGTAGGACTGGGCGACGCCTGCAAGGGAGTTGAAGCCCACAAAGATCAGCATCAAGAAGATGAGGAAGTTGAGCTCACTGCCGTCGGAGTCTGCGAGAGCATCATCGATGATGCGCTGGATGATGATCGACGGCCCGAGCCCGACGAGGGCGGCGAAGATGATGACCGCGATGAGCGCCGCGACTGCCTTACCGTGCGCCCGGTGCAGGCCAAGCGCCCGCTTCAGTGTCGGCCAGGCGGGCCGCATCGGGCGGGCTTCGAGGCGTTTCTGCCGGGCGGCTCGTTCGTCCAACCGCATCATCGTCGCCAGCCTAGCGCCCACCGCGACTCCGGTCGCCTGACCGGAAGGTTAGCCGGGAGCCTGTCCAGGAGGTTAGCCCGGGGCCCGCTCTTCGAGTAGCGACGCCGCTCGGGCAAGCTCCTCGGGCGTGTTCACACCGGAGAAACTGCGCAGCCCGGGGTCGAAACGGCGCACCTCGTCTTCGGGCAGCAGCTTCACCGTCCCCAGGCTCGACATCGCGCGGAGCACTCTTCGCTCGCCTCCCTCGACGGCCTCACGGAACGCGGGGAGACAGTCGGCCGCGCGGTAGACGGCGACAAGTGGCTGCGCGCGGCCACCGGCCTCAGGGCAGACAGCCATGGCGCCCTCCGCGACCTCGCCGAGATAACGAAGGAGACGTGGTTCGATGAGCGGGGCATCGCAGGAGACAACGAGGCAGAGGGCTTCGGGAGCCGCTTCGAAGGCGGTGACCATCCCCGCGAGAGGCCCGGACTCGAGGTAGCGATCCCGGACGACTCGTAGTGGGACATCGCACGACACCGCGGGCAACGACTGGCCACGGGCAGCGATGATGAGCACCTCAACGCAAACCTGCTGGACTGCGTCGATCACCCACTGGAGCAGTGGCTGGCCGGCGAGAATGGCCGACGCCTTGTCTGATCCGAAACGGCTGCTCTTCCCTCCGGCGAGGATCACGCCTATCACCAGTGCGGCTCCATGGGGATCGAGTCTACCGGTCGACCGGCCCGCGCGCCCGACTCGCGCCGCCCGCCGGCAAGGCGTAGATTCGGCGCACTCCAACCCAGGAGGGCCCACCGATGGCCCAGGCGCCCACCCTCGAATACCTGATGACCATGACCGCCAACCTCCGGGCGAACACACCGGTGATCGCCAATGGGCCGCAGGGCACCCGCGCCATCGCGATCGTCACCGGCGGCACATTCGAAGGGCCGAAGCTACGCGGCACTCTTGACGATTCCGGCGGCGACTGGGTGACCGTCCGTGCCGACGGAAGCATCAAGCTCGACGTGCGCGTCCTCCTGCATACCCACGACGGAGCGGACATCTTCATGCGGTACGAGGGCGTTGGCCTCCGCCAGGACGACGGTTCCCTCAATCTCGCGACCGCGCCCCTCTTCGAGACAGGCGACGAACGCTACGCCTGGCTCAACCACGTGCAGGCCATCACCTCCGGGAAGAGCAAGGGTGGGGTGGTCACCTACGAAGTCTTCGGCGTCCAGCTGTAGGTCTCCCGCTGCCGCTGCGCAGTCCAGCCAACCCGCCGTGGACGCCCGCCGTTTTCTGCTAACCGGCGCCGTTGGTGTACGCTCGTTTGCGATGGAAGGTGTCTACATCGTCGATGCGACGCGAACCCCGTGGGGGAAGTTCGGCGGCGCGCTGAAGGAACATTCCGCCGCCGACCTCGGCGCGCTGCTCATTCGCACGCTGGTGGACCGGAACGCCTTCGACGGCGGTGAAATCGAGAATGTGATCCTTGGCCAGGTCCTGCAGGCCGGGGCCGGCCAACTGCCCAGCCGCCAGGCGCTGATCGAGGGCGGCCTGGCGGATACCACGCCGAGCACCCTCGTCAACAAGGTCTGCGGAAGCGGGATGCGCGCCGTCGTGATGGCTTCGCAGCAGATCCGCCTGGGCGAGAACGAGCTCGTCCTCGCGGGCGGCATGGAATCGATGAGCAACGTCCCCTACTACGACACGCACACCCGCTGGGGCGCCCGGATGGGCAACAAGACGTTGATCGACGGCATGGTCTACGACGGCCTCTGGTGCGCATTCGACGACGTCCATATGGCGACCCAGGCCGACGACATGTCGGCCAACCGAGAAGTCTCCCGCCTCGCCATGGACGAGTGGAGCGTACGCAGCCAGAAGCGCTGGGGCGCCGCCTTCGATGCCGGGCACTTCGTCCAGGAGATCACCGCAGTCCCAAACAAGCGCGACCCCAACCACATCGCCCTCGCGAAAGACGAGAGCCCGCGGCCCAACTCGACTGTCGAGCGGCTGGGACGCATCAACCCGGTCTGGGGCACCCAGGCGATCACCGCCGGGAACGCACCGGGAGTCAACGACGGTGCCGCAGTCCTCGCCCTTGCCAGCCAAGCGCGCGCGGCACGACTCGGCACGAAGCCACTCGCGCGGGTGGCCGGCTGGGCCGAAGCAGCGACACGCCCCGGCGATTTCCCGGTGGCCTCAGCCCACGCGATCAAGATGCTGCTGGCGAAAGCCGGGCTGAGGATCGACGAGGTGTCGGTCATCGAGGTGAACGAGGCCTTCGCCTGCGTCCCGCTCATCTGCAGCCAGGAGCTGAACTGGGACCCCGACCGGGTGAACCGATGGGGCGGCTCGGTTGCCATGGGACACCCGATCGGGGCCAGCGGCGCGCGCCTCGTGATGACGGCCGCCTACCAGTTGAAGGAAACCGGCGGCCAATACGCCGTCGCCGCCATTTGCTCGGGCACCGGCCAGGGCGACGCGATCCTGCTAGAACGGGCGTAGCGGGCGGCGCGGTAGACGGGCCGATTCTTCGGGTTTCCCCGAATTCAATTCGGAATTCCTACTGAGCCCGGGGCCCCGGCAAGCCGATAAGTTCCATATGAGCCTGCGCCACTCCGTGGCCTTCCTTCGCCTGCGCCGCGTCAAGTGGAAGATCATGCTGCCCTTCGTGATCCTCACGGCGATGTTCGCCCTTTTCGCGACGAAGAACGTGACTGAACTCGTGACATCCTCGTTGCAGGACCGGCTCGAAAAGCAACTCGTTTCGGCTTCGCAGTACACCGCCGATTCGATCGCCAAGCAGGAACGCGACCAGTTGGAGCTGGTCCGCGTCGTCGCTTTCACGGAGGGTGTGTCCGAAGCGGTCGCGACCGGCAACTCGTCGCGGCTCGAAGCGCTCGTCCTGCCCTCTGCGGCGAACGTCGGTGCCGAGCGAGTCGAGATCTTCGGCAGCTCGGGAATGCGCGTATACGGAGTGCGGACGGATGAGGCCTCGGGCCAGCTGACGCCCATCGCCAACGGCATAGCGCCAGCCGAGTGGACCGCCATCTCCTACGTCCTCGAAGGCAAGAGCGACGAGCGCGGAGACAAGTGGGCACAGCTCGCGAACACACCGGAAGGGCCGGTACTGCTCACTGTTGGGCCGATCCGGGACGCCTCCGGACGGGTTGTTGGCGCGGCCGCCGTTTCGAGCCCGCTCTCTTCACTGCTGCTCGCGGTGAAGAAGAATGCTTTCAGTGACGTGACGATGTTCACCCCTTCGGGAGAAGCGTTGGGCTCGACGTTCGACCTCGCTGACGCGAATGAGGCCAACGGCCAGCTCCGCGGGACAGCGGACCAATCGTCGCAGCCGGGCAGCGGAGCCTCCGGGGATGTGCTTGGCCGGGGATACCAGTTCCTGACGAACGACCTCGTCGTGCGCGGCGAACGCATCGGCACCTTTTCGGTCGCAATCCCGGCCGACTCCGTTTCCAATACGGAACAGGCCACCCGCCTGCGCATGAGCCTCATCTTCGGGGCGATCACCCTCGGTGTGATTGCCGTGGGCTGGGCGGTATCGCGGAACCTCACGTCCCCGCTGAACCGGCTGGTTACCGCCGCCCTGGCGGTTTCCCGGGGCGACCTCAGCGCGCGCTCCAACGTGCGCACGGGCGACGAGATCGGCCTCCTGGGCGCGAGCTTCGATTCCATGGCCGAACGGCTCGAGGAACAGCACGTCGCGACCATCGGGGCGCTCGCCTCGGCCATCGATGCGCGAGACCCGTACACCGCCGGCCACTCGGTCCGCGTCGGCGACCTCTCTGCCGAGCTGGGCACCGACCTTGGCATGCCACGGCCAGCCATCCACCACCTGCGCGTCGGCGGGCTCCTGCACGACATCGGCAAGATCGGTGTGCGGGATACGATCCTCCTGAAGCCCGGCGCCCTCTCGCCCGAGGAGCGGCGCCTCATCGAACAACACCCGACGATCGGACTTCGCATCCTTGAAGGTGCGCGGCTCCCGAGCCAGGTCCTCGAGATCGTTGGCGGTCACCACGAACGCCTGGATGGCAGCGGATACCCGCTCGGCCTCTCCGCCGAGGAGATCTCGGTCTTCCCCCGTATCACGGCGGTCGCCGATATGTACGACGCGCTCACCACCGACCGCCCGTACCGTCTCGGACTGAGCCCGCAGGAGGCCATCCGGATTCTCTGGCGCGACGCGGAGACGGGCCTCGTCGACCCGGAAGTCGTGGCAGCCCTCCGGCGCATCGTCCGGGTCTGGGAAGAGCGCCGCGCGGCGACCGTCGTCCAGACGACGGCCTGGCTCGAGAGCTTGCAGGCGATCAAGGGGTTCAAGCCGAATGCTGCGTAGGACGTCCGCCGTCACCGCTATCGGCGCCACCATCGCGACGACGCTGGGCGGCGCCTACTTCGGCGGCGCCACGGACCAGGCTTTCCGCGGCACATCGGCCGACCTGCGAAGCCACGTCCAGGTCGACTATTCGGCGGCCGACCCCACACTTCGGCTGCCGCCCCTGTCGCAGGCCGTCATCGCCGACGCCGCGACGGACAATGCGGGAGCCTCATCCGAAGTGACGCCTGGCGGCACGGCCGCGCCACGCGCCACCACGAATCCCACCGCAACGCCAACGCCATCGGCAACCGAGGCGTCGCGGAGCCCATCGCCAACTCCGGCACCGGTCCGGTCGAGCACGCCGGTGCCAGGGAAGACACCGAGTTCGACTCCGACCCCGGCCCCGACCGCTACGACGGCGGCGCCCACCGTGAACGTGCCTGTGCCCAGTTCAACCGCGGCTCCTGCCACGAAGACGACCGCACCCGCTTCGCCCACCGCAGTCGCGACGACGGCCACCCAACCCCCTGCCACCCAGCCCCCTACCACCCCCGCCGGCAACTCGGGGAACGGCGGGAGCAACGGCAACGGCGACCCGGGGAGCGGGAGCAACGGGAACGGTGGGAACAACGGGAACGGCGGGAGCAACGGCAACGGCGACCCGGGGAGCGGGAACAACGGGAACGGTGGGCAACGGCGGCAACGGCAACGGCAACGCGAAGACAAAATGAGCGGCGGCGGCGGGGCTACTCCGGGGCGAGCGGCTTCGCCATGTCGACGATGATTTCATCGCCGCGCGGGTGCTGGTAGCGGTTGGTGACCACGTACCCGAGGCGTTCATAAAGGGCGATGTTTCGCGGCAGGAGCGTCCGGACGCCGATGCGGGCCTCCCGGAAACCGGCAGCTGCGGCGCGCTGTTCCATCGCCAGCATCATCGCGGCGGCAACCCCGCGGCCCCGGTGCGGCGGCAACACGGAGAGGCGGCCGATGTACACGTGGTCGTCCCGTAGCTCGAATCGCCCTGAGCCGACGGTCTCGCTGCCCAGCCGTGCCAGCACGGCTCCCCCGAGAGCAATGTGCCCGGCGACATCCTCGATGGTCTCCCACATCGCGCTCGACGGGACGGTCAGGACACTCTCGTACTCGGCGAAGGCGGCAAGCATCAGCTCGCGCACGATCTCCGCCTGTTCGGGGCCAACGAACGCGAGGGTGAGGGCGGGTTCGGGAGTCACGCGGAGCCCGGAGCAGAGGCCGCCAGCGTGCGGTCTGTAGCGGGGGCTTTCAAGTTGGGAGAGATGAGGGCACTCCTCGGCGCGACCATGATGCGAGCGTAGCAGATCCACTCTGCGGCCAGCGCCCGTAGTGGAACGCCCGGCTAGCATGCCCACATGGCGGAACCCGGCCCCGCCGCAGCAGGCGAATCGCCAATCCGGCGCGCGTCCGGCGGGCTCGCCATCGCCGCCGCCATCGTCGCGTTTGGGTTCATTGGCTCACGGCTGCTCGGCATCGTCCGCACGATCGTCATCGCCGGGGCGTTCGGGACGAGCCCGGAGCTCGACGCCTACAACATCGCTTTCCGCATCCCTGACCTCATCTTCCAGGTGCTGGCGGGCGCCACCCTCGGGAGCGCCTTCATCCCGGTCTTCGCGCGGCTCTACCGGCGGGAGGGCGAAGAAGAGGCCTGGAAGCTCGCCAGCCACGTCCTGAACCTCATCACCGCGGCAACGGCGGCGCTCTGCGCCCTCGCCTTCCTCCTCGCGCCCTGGCTGGTGCCGCTGCTCGCCCCGGGCCTGGGAGAAGACATCGGCCGTCACGATGAACTCACGGACAAAGCGGTCGAGCTCACGCGCCTGATGCTGCTTTCGACGCTCTTCTTCGCCGTCAGCGGGATGGTCACGGGCATCCTCAACGGCCGCCAGCGATTTCTCCTCCCGGCCCTCGCACCGATGCTCTACAACCTGGCGATCATCTTCGGCGCAGTCTTCTTCGCCGACCGCTGGGGCATCAACGGGCTGGCGGCCGGCGTCGTCCTGGGTGCAGGTCTCCACCTCGCCGTCCAGGTGCCCGGGCTGGTCCGCGAGGGCATGAAGTGGCAGCCGGGCTTCGGGCGGGCCGACCCGGCGGTGCGGGAAGTCGCGCGGCTGATGGGGCCGCGCGTCATCGGGCTCGCGGCCGCCCAGTTCAACTTCGTGGTCACCGGGTTCTTCGCTTCGAAGGTGGGGGCAAGCGCCATCTCCCAGCTCACCTATGCGTGGCTCCTTGCCGGCCTGCCGCTCGCGCTCTTCGGCATGGCGCTTTCGACCGCGGTCTTCCCGGTGTTGGCCGGGCACGTGGCAGATGAGGACATGGATGCGCTGCGGACGACGGTTTCGCGGGTGCTCCGGGTGATCATGTTCCTGACGGTGCCGGCCGCATCGGCCTGGCGATGCTGCGCGACCCGGCGACCATCGTCCTCCTCGAACACGCCGAGTTCACGCGGATCGACTCGGTCTTCACCGCGTCCGCCCTGGGCTGGTACTGCCTGGGCATCGTCCCCCAGGCCGGGATCGAGATTCACAGCCGCGGTTTCTATGCCCTCGGCGATACGCGGACCCCGGTTGCCCTCGCTGTCGCGGCGGTGGTCGTGAACCTGGTCCTCAGCGGGCTACTCTGGGGTCGATACGGGCACGAAGGGCTCGCTTTCTCGGTTTCGGCAGCGTCCTGGCTCGAGTGGGCGGTGCTCTACCGGCTCTACGCGCAGCGCACGGGGGCGAGTGTCGCAGCCGACCTGCGGGCGATGGCGACGGTCGCAGTCTGCGGCGCGGGGATGGCGCTCTTCCTCGCGGTGGGACTCGCGCCAATGGAACAGGGAAGCTGGGACGAGAACCTCGTCGTCGCGGTTGCCGGCGCGGCCGCTGGAGCAGCCGTCTATGCCGGGCTGGCGAATCTCTTGCATGTGGAAGAAATCGGCGAGGCCGTACGAAGGGTCAGTGCCCGCTTCAGCCGGCCTGCCGCTTGAACGCCGCGGCAAGTGCGGCCCGGACGTCGGCATCCGACACCGGGCGGAAGTCCCGGTAGTACTGACCGGTCGCCATGAAGTCCGGGTCGACGACCAGGACCACGACCTCGTCCGCCTCATCGCGCAGATCTTCGACGGCTGACGGCGGGGCGCACGGCGCCGCAAGGATCAGGCGGGCGGGACTTTCTTTGCGAAGTGCTCGACACGCGGCTCGAGCCGTCACGCCGGTGGCGATGCCGTCATCGACGACGATCACGGAACGGCCGGCTGCGACGTGGTGGTACAGACCGTCAAACGCTTTGAGGCGCCTGCGGGCCTCTTCCACCTGGGCCGCAATCTCGCGTTCCAGGTACGCGGGGCTGGCCCCGGTCGCGGAGACGAGGCGTTCGTCGAGGAAGACCGTGCCATCGGCGGCGACGGCTCCGACGCCGAGTTCGGGGTTCGCGGGCGCGCCGAGTTTGCGGGCGACTGTGACCCCGGCTTCGCCATGGATGAGCGCCGCGACCTCGGCGGCGATGATCACACCGCCACGCGCGATGCCGAGCACCAGCGGGTGATCGAGCCCTCGGGAGGCAAGAGCGGCGCCGAGCCGGCGGCCCGCATCCCGGCGGTCGGCGAATGGCGGGTTGGACATCGTCCCACCGTAGCACCGGTGGATCCGCGAGAGTACGGCCGCTCGGCCCGCAAATCGTAGCCTTCAGGACCGGGGTGCATCTCCGCAGATTCGGGTACTGTTCGCCGGTGATACGCAGATACTTCGATTGCGGGCCGCGCGAACGGGTCCGGCGCGCACTCGTGTTCCTCATGATCTTCGCGGTCGCTTACGTGCCGGGCGCCGTCACGCTTGCCATGCTCCTCTCGGGGGCGGAGTGACGTGGACAAGGACCTCTTCGTCCTGTTGCTCATCGTTGTCATCCGGGGCTGCGCGCCGCTCCTGATCCTGCGCTGGCAGTTCGCGGGAGGGCTCCTCTGCATCCTCGCCGACACCAGTGACTCCATCCTGCAGGACGCCCTCGGGGCGGAACCCCTCGCGGGACACTACCACCTCGTCGACAAGTCGTTCGATATCTACTACCTCGCCTTCGAGTGTGGTGTGGCCCTCTGGCGTTGGACCGATCCGCTGGCGCGCGGGGCGGCCGCGGCGCTCTTCGCACTCCGTGCCGCGGGCGTCGTGTTCTTCGAACTGACCGGGTTCCGGGGTACGTTCCTGTTCGCGCCGAACGTGTTCGAGAACTTCTACCTGTTCGTCTCGGGCATGCGCTCGGTCGACCCGGGGTTCCGCATCCCCTCCTGGCGCTGGCTCGTGGTGACGATTGTCGCGGTTGGAGCGCCGAAGTTGCTCCAGGAATACGTGATGCACTACCGCGAATCGGCCACCTGGCACTTCGTGAAGGAGAACATCCTGATGTGGCGCTAGCGTCGCATCGCGGCGGGTTGGGCTGGGCGCCGCAGTGCCCACCACGCGACGCCGAGCATCAGCAGGCACAGCGCAGCGCTGAGCGCGATACCGGTCGTCGCGCCCGCCGAGACGAGCAACCGGCCCTGGAACCAGGGAAACACGAACCCGCCGGAGTTCCCGATCGTGACCATCGCGGCTGGTGCGCTGCTTGAACGCCCTTGGGCGGCGATCGCCATCGCAGCCGGCCAGATCGGTCCGAAGGCGAGGCCGGTGGCAAACGCGGCAACTACAGCCAGGGCGAGGTGTTCGTTCGCGGCCGCTATCCCGCCGCTGGCGACCATACCGGCCGCGATGCTCCCCAGGAGGACCGTCCTTGCCGGGACGCCGTTCGAAAAGAGCGCACCGGAGACCAAGCGTCCGGCCATCAGCGCGCCCCAGTAGCCCGCCGTGATGGCGCCACCGGCGAGGATCCCGGCGTCGAACTCCTGCTCGGTGTAGGAGGCGACCCAGGAGCCGAGCCCGAATTCGGCGCCGACATAGAGGAAGAGGACCCCGCCCATCATCCAGGCGAGGCGACTCATACCGGGATGTGCCGCTCCCGGGTGGCTTCCGGCACCACGCAACGCACCCGGCTCGATCGGGCCCGCGGTCAACATGAGTGCCGCGGAAGACGCCGCAAGCGCGGCAATCACCAGGTAGACCAGCGGCCGGCCTCCGCCATCGATGGCGAGTACACCGCCGGAGAGGAGCGGCCCCGCGACCGCACCAGCGGCGAAGCACACATTTAGCCGGTTGATCCCGCGGGCGACATCGAGGCTCACGCGGGCGACGATCGTGTGAGCCCCGGCATCCATCAGCCCGCCGCCCAGCCCGGTCACCGCGACGCTGGCGAGCGCAGCCTGCCAATCCGGGGCGAGCGCGATTCCCGCCGTGCCTGCGGCCACGAGCAGGAGGCCCGCGCCAGTGAACAACCGGGGATCGAACCGGTGTAGCCGGACTGCGACGCCCGCGGACGCGACGATGGAGCCGAGGAACAGCACGGTCAGCAGGAGGCCCGCCCGGTCGAGCGAGACGCCGAAGTCCCGGGCAAGGATGCTCATCGCCGGGCCGAAGGAAGTTGAGTAGACCCCGATGACTCCGAGCGCCACGCAGGCGGCCAGTTCGAGCCTGGTCACGCGCCGGCTAGTTTTCGAGGCGGCGGGCGATGCGGCCGTCCCAGCGCATCCACGCGATCCGCCCGTCGGGGCCCCGCAGGAACTCGGCCCGCTCTCCCTTGCGCGGACCATCGAGGACGGCCGTGGCGTCGCTGGCGGTGAAGACGAGCTGCGCAGGCGGCAACGGGATCGGCCGGTGGCGCCGTTCGGCGAACCCCCGCTCCGGCGAGGTATCGCTCACGCTGAGGCTCCGGCCTTCCGCCACAACTTCCAGCCGGGCGAGCACGGATTGGTAGGTCCCTGCGTATTCCGCCAGGTCACGGGGCGGGGCAATGGCTACCGGGTCGGGTTTGCCGAAACCGAGGAAGTGCTCCTGGCAACGGTCGGCGATAGTCTGGCGGGTCTCGCGTCCCGTGTCGGAGTTGGTGAGGACCGTGACGGCGAATGCCCGGCCGGGGATCATCTCGAACGAAGAGAGATGGCCGTTGGTGGCGCCCCCATGCTTGACCAGCCGCTCCGTCGGGGCGGCCCAGTCGAGCATCCAGGAGATGCCGATCGCTTCGCACATGCTCCCAGCGGGCCGCTGGACGAGCTGCATCGCCGAAATCGTCTCCGGCATGAGTACGCCGGAGCCGCCGGCGAGGCCCAGGTGGAGCGCGGCGTAGCGCAGTTGGTCGACAACATTCGAGGTGACGCCGCCGCCGGGGGCGATGCTGCGGGGTGTGTTCCAGGGGCGGGCGACCTTTGGGCCTTCGGTGGTGACGATATGGCCGGCTGCGACCCGGTGAGTGATCGCTTCCTCGGGGAAGTAGAACGAACGGTCCATGCCCAGTGGCTCGAAGATCGTGTCGTGGACCACCTGTTCGAACGGCCGGCCGTGGACCGTCTCGATGATGTGGCCGAGGACGTAGAAGGCGGCGTTGCTGTAGGAGAAGGTGTACCCCGCCGGCACGAGCTGTGGGGAGTTCGCCATCTTCCGGACGATCGTGCCGATGGCGTCGTCGCCGCGGCCGGTATCCTTGAAGTAGTCGCCAACATAGCCGGCATGATGAGTGGCCAGGTTGCGCAGGGTGATACGCGCGGCATCTTCCTCCGACTGGAGCGCGAACCACGGCAGGTAAGTCCGCACCGGCGCGTCCAGGTCCACCCTGCCGGCTTCGACCAGGCTCATGAGCGCAGTTGCCGTGAACGTCTTCGAAGTGGAACCGATCTGAAAGAGTGTCTCGGCCGTCACGGGAAGCGGATGCTCGACGTTGGTGAGGCCGACCCCACCGGCGTACGCAACCCCGTGGTGGAGGACGCCAATCGCTGCGCCTGGAGTCTGGAGCCGCGCGATTTCGGCTTCGGCGTATTGGATGAGCGTTTCGGGGAGGGGCCGGATCTCCATGGCGGCGGAGTATACGGGCAGGCCGAACGGTCGTGGCTTGCGTTCCTGCTAGAATCCCGCAACTCCATCGCAGGATTCGCCCATGCCCGACGACGTGCTCTTCGAGAAACGCCCCGACGGAGTCCGGGCCCCGGCACCCTAACCATGGGCGGGAGCTCACCACCCCCCGACAAGCGAAACGGGAGCGTGTATCACAGGCGCGCGGAGACGCCGCAGCAACCCCCAAGAAAGCCCGTTTCGAAACCGGCCGCGACACCCACACCGCACGCGCAGCGCAGACGACAACCCGGCGCGCCCGAAACCCCAGCCTTCGAACTTGGGATCGCGAACCGTGTCGTCGCCCACGACGACCTGCTGCCGGCAGGGCTCGAATTCTGCGCGAAGCTTGCGGCAGGACCGACGGCAACCTACGGGAGGATGAAAAAGAACCTCAATCTCGGAGAGACCGCCACCTTCGCCGAGGTGCTCGACCATGAGGCGTTGATGATGCGCTTGAGTGGCCTGAGCGCCGACAGCCGCGAGGCCGTACGGGCCTTCGTCGAGAAGCGCGAGCCGAGGTTCATCGGCGAGTAGCCTCGAAAACGCAGGCAAGTGTGATAGACAGGAGATCGAAATGGGACAGCTTGATGGTTTGGTAGCGATTGTCACCGGGGGTGCACGGGGGATTGGCGCAGGCATCGCCACCGTGATGGCCCAGCAGGGCGCCAGGGTCGGCATCCTCGACCTGGACGGCGCAACAGCGGCCGAGACCGCGGCGGGACTGGCAGTGCCGGGGAATCGGGATGGCCTGCGATGTGATCATCGAAGACGAGCTGCAGGCGGCAGTCAGAGAGACTGTTGCGAAACTGGGCGGGCTGGACATCTTTGTGAACAACGCCGGCGCCGGGCGGATGCCGCTCGACCCGGCGATCAACCCGGCCACTGGTGGCGCGCGGGTCGAAAACATGAGTGTGGACGTCTGGGACGAGCAGCTGGCACAGAACCTGCGCAGCACCTTCCTCGGGACGAAGGTGGCCGTCCCGTACCTGAAGGCTCGCGGGGGCGGTTCGATCGTGAACATCGCCAGCATTGCCGGGTTAAGCGCCTCGCCGACGCTGCCTGCTTATGCGGCAGCGAAAGCGGGTGTCATCTCGCTTTCACGCAGCTCCGCCCTGGAGTACGCCCCTGCAAACATCCGTGTGAACGCCATTTGCCCGGGATTCCTCTGGACCCGCGCGTGGCAGGGCCTGGCGGCCGGGATGAAGATGAACGTCCCGCAGTTCCGGGATGCCGACCCGCGCGACATCTTCCTCGAGGTCGTGAAGAATGGCGTCCCTCTCCGCCGGGAACAAACGCCCGAGGACATCGGCCAACTCGCCGCGTTTCTGAGCAGTCCGGCAGCCTGGAACATCACCGGCCAGGCGATCTCGGTGGATGGCGGGATAACGTTGAAGTAGCCGCGATGGCGCAAGGACACGAATGCCTGCCCGTTCGGCCGTTCCCGGCATCCGCGTAATCGGTAGGCTTTGTATCGTGGTGACGATGACCGCTCCGGATGCGCTCGCGCGCCTCGCCGATGACTACCACGCCTGGTGGATCGACCTGCTTGGCGAGCACAACCATATCGGTGGGGCCGATGCGACCAGGTGGCTCCTCGAACGGGCCCAGCTTGGTCCCGGCAAGCGCATGCTCGATACCGGCGCCTTCGTCGGCGCGTCAGCACGTTCTGCTGCTGAGGCCACGGGATGCGATGCTTTCGCCAGCGATCTGAACCTCGATTTCCTTGCCGCCGGTCGCGAGATGCCCGGCGGCGCAGGCGTTCGCTGGGTGGCTGCGGATTCCGGGCGGCTTCCGTTTCCCGACGGGCAGTTCCAGAGCGTTTGGGCGATGGACACGTACATCTCGGTAAGGGAACTGAGCAGGGTGGCGGCGCCCGCCGAAGCAACGCTCTGTCTGAACTGTGAAGTGCCTACTGACGCACGAGGCGGCGCCGAAGCGTTCATCGACGAGTGGGCCGAGTACGGCTGGCAACTGGCCGGGCACAAGGACATGAGCAACGACGCAACGGTGACCTGGCGCACGGCCGAGGCAGAGATGGTGCGCCGCCGTCCGTTCTTCGAAGACCGCGACGAGCCCCGCCCCTACCCCCGCCAGCTGGACAGGCTCATGAGCATGCTCCTGCGCTACGAACGCCACGAGCAGGGGCACGGGCTCTTCGTCTTCCGGCGGTAGTCACGCCGAGGAGGTGTGCAGTGCGAATGGCTCGAACCATCGCGGCGGGTCTGGTGTCGGTCACCGCGGTGGGGCTGTTGGTACTCGTCGCCCGGTCGGCCACGTTCGCCATGGGCCTGGCCGGAGACGAGGAAGACCACGACTGGGGAGTCGTGGGTGTGGTCTTCTACGGCGTCCTTCTCGTGGCTCTGCTTGTAGTGACTTGGTTCGCCCTTAGGACTCCGAAGGCTGGCGGGCTTGCCCTCCTTGTCGGGGGCATGGTCATCTTCACGAACACGGCGATGAACGACATCGGGACGCCCCTACTGCTGGCAGCTGCGCTCCCTCCGCTGGCGGGCGCGCTGTTGTTCATGGCCGCTCTGCGCTCCCAACGCCCGGAGGCGACGTAGGCCCGCCGGCGGCAGGATCAGCGCGGCGCCGGCGCTGGCCGTTTCGTGAGGCCCGGCATCGGCGCCTCTTCAGCTTCCATCGCCGCCAGGTGGGTCGCATCGATCCCGCGGAGCGCGCGACTCGCGAGGAAGATGAGGAGAGCCAGGAGCGCCGTGGCAACGGAGGCGCTTGCCACTGCCGCCCGCACGCCAAAGGCCTCGGCGACAGCGCTCACCGGGAGCGTGCCCAGGGAGTCAGGCCGAACGTCATCATCATCAGGCTCATCACCCGGCCACGCACCTCGTTCGGTATCAGCATCTGGATGATCGTGCCGTTGGTGGTCGTAAACACGCTGGCGAAGATGTCGGCGATAAGTACGAGCGGCAGTGCGAGCAGGAACCAGGGACTGAGGGCAAAGAGGAACAGCGTACCCGCGAAAGCAAAAAGGCTGGACATCATCAACCGCAACTTGCGGGGCGTTTGTCCGGCCCATGCGACGTAGAAGGAGCCCATGATGCCGCCGACCCCGGCGACCGCCTGGAGGACCCCGAGACCACCCTCGCCGACCTTCCAGATGTCTTCGGCGAACACGACGAGCAGCGACTGGAACGGCATCGCCAGCAAGATCGGGACGATCGAGAGGACCATCAGTGCACGCACCGGTGGGTCGCCGGCAACGTACTTCATCCCCGCGACGAGTTCGCGCATGACCGGCTTCTTGCCGGCGCCCTCTTCCGGCGGAGACTTCGAGATGCGCGACATCGAGAGCAGGGCCACCACGTACAGGATGACAGCCATCACATAGACCCACTTCACGCTGGTGAGAGCGACGATGCCCCGGCAACCACCGGTCCGTCGACGCGTGCGGCATTCATGCCGCCCATCTGCAAAGCCATGGCATTGCCCAGTCCTTGGCGGCCAACGATGTTTGCGACGCTCGCCTGGCGCGCCGGCATGATGAACGGGAAAAGACAGCCCATGAAGAAAACGACGACCAGCATGTGCCAGAACTCGAGCCGCCCTGTCAGAAGCAGCGCGAGCACGATCAGCTCATTGACGAGGAGCAGGAATTGGCCAAGAAGGATGAGCCAGCGCTTTTCCACCCGGTCCGCGATGACGCCCCCAAACGGCGAGACCACGAGCATCGGTATCGCGACCATGAGGTTGATCGTCCCGAGCGCGAGCTTACTGCCGGTGAGGTCGTAGGCCAGGATCGAACGGACCAGGAACTGGCCGTTCATCGCGAAGAAGAAAGCGATGTTCGAGGCGTAGAGCCAGCGGAATTGTTCGTGCCGGAGCGAAGCGAACGCGCCACCGTGGCTCTCCGTCGGCATCTCAAAGTAGGGCGGCGGAGGCATCCGGTGAGTCTAGCACTGCGGCCCTATGTGCCCGCTCATACGGGGTAGTTGGGCACCCAGCGCTCGCCGCCTCCGGCGGGCGGGTCGGCCGGTCCATCGCGAGGACCATCCCGAGCACAAGGTAGATGGCCGCGGGACGTCCGTCACGCAGCCTTCTCGGCATCTCCCAGAGAAGTGCGATGCAGGCGAAGAAGAGCGCGAAGAGGCCGAGGATGCTGAGGATGTCGAGCAGTTGCGAATCAGGGCCGGCCTGGCTGAGGAAAGCGTCGCCGGCAAGCGTGAAGTTCAGGAAGTTCCATGCGCCGTGGATCGCCACACCGGCCGGGTATCCCAACAGGTACTTCCCCTGGCGGCGGAAGAGCCCGTAGAACCCCAGCGCCGACATGCCGGTCGCTGCCGCGTGGACTGCCCCCGTGCCCGCTCGCGCGCCGGCGAACTTCCACCAGTCGGCGCTCAACTGTTGCTGGGTGATCTCCGAAGGGTTCACTATCGAGAGGCTGTTTTCGAAAGTCTCCAGGATGTTGAAGCCTGTGCCTGCGAGGACGCCCCAGACGAAACACGCGCGGGCGCCTCTTCGGAAGAAGAAGAACGCGACCAGCATGCCCTTCCAGAACTCCTCGTTCAGGGGCGCGACGACCGACAGGACGCTCACGTCGAAGAAGACACCCCAACCTCGCGGTAGTGACGGGAGTCCTTCCGCGAGGTTTCCGGTATCGCCGTTTCCAAGCTGGCTCACGAGGAGGATGGCCATCAACACGAGGTAGAGCGTGTTGATGATCCCGGCGACGGTCGTCGCGCCGATGGCACCGTAAATCACGCCCGACGACCATTCGCGCCGCTGACCGGCCACGCCCAGCGGTTGAACGCGGCATAGCGCCGGGAAACAACGAGCGCGATCACCAGCGAAGGCACGCTGACGATGAAGACATTCGTGACCGGGGAAGAGAGCCAGCAAGCGCTCGGGGTTGTTGACTTCGAGCTGGCCGATCACCACGAACAACGGGAAGACGGCGATGGCAGCCGGTGCCAGGAACTTCCACCTTGGCACGCGCATCGCCGTGGACCTCGACGCCCGAGCGATGAAGCGGCCTGGTAGACGAGCACGCCACCGAGCGACAGCGTGACGATCGCAGTCCCCAGGCCAACGTTGATATCAAAGAGCTTGCGGCGAGGGCTCTCGGAGAGATCGAACAGAGTGAGGAGCGAAGCCAACCCGGCGAGGAAGGCGAACGCCCCTACGACAACCGCTCCGCCGAGTACGAAAGATCGCCGCTTCCCCGATGGGGTTCTCGCTGAACCTGCGTGACCGCGCCTGCCTGGACAACGAAGCGGCTCGCCGCCCTCGTCATCACTTCGCAGGCGGTCCGGGTCCGCCGTTGTGCGACAAGAGTCTGCTGGAACGTATCGATGTACTCCAACACACCCCGGCGGCGGCGAGCATCGAGCTCGCCCAAGACGTCATCAAGGAGGACTACGGGTCATCACCGAGGGGCGCCGGAGGTAGCTGCCGCTTCGGCCAGGCATCGAAAGCGGCCGGGCGCTGCTGCGCGCGGGAAGCGAACGAGTCGGCGGGCATGCCATCGATCTCGACCTGGACGTCATCGCGGTGAGGGCCGACGAGCGTCGCCCCGGCGCCGACTTCGCGAGTACCGGAGGTTCTGCAGGGCCTTCAGCATGCGCGCCGTCCATTCGAGTCATCGATTGGCGCGTCGCGCTCATCGAGACCTCCGAGCGAGGGGCGGTAGGTGAGCTGCAGCTGTTCGAGACCGTCGCTGAGGCGCTCCATCTGCATCATCGCCTGGGGCACGACGTGGCCGAGGGCGTCGCTCGCGCCCAGAAGATCAGCCCGCCGGCGTGCGCCAGTTCCTGGTCCCAGAAGTGAGTTCGTGGACTCAGCTTCGCGGTTCTGGATGCGCTTGAGCAGGCTATTCCGCTGCTGCAGGACCTTTGCGTACTTCTGCATGGCCGGGAGGTAACCGCGGTCCACCTGGGAGATCATCATGTCCAGGTAACGGCGCCGCATCAGCGGCGGGCCGGCCACGATCTCGATGTCGAAGCGTGGTGAAGAGCACGGCGCAGAGTTGGCCGACCGCATCGGATGCCTTGCGCGGCACACCGTTCACGCGGACGCGCTTGCCCGCGCGGTGGGAAGGTCCGTCGTCCGGCCAACGATGGCAGGAGGTCGAGCTGGAGGTTTTCCGGCCCGGAGCGTTTCACTTCGGCCGAAAGGCGGGCGACCGGGAAGTCGCTTTCGCGAGGATGTCGCGCTGCACCAGGTCGCTATCGCTGCTCGCACGGCTGCTCCGAAGCGTGGAGAGGAGGTAGACCGCTTCGAGGAGGTTGTCTCTTTCCATGGGCGTTTCGCCGACAAAGAGATTCAGGCCCTTTTCGGAGCTTGATCGCGGAGCCTGCACGTAGTTCCGGCAATTCGTCAGTTGGAGGTCAAAGATGTACACGGCGTACCTCCAGTATAGCCGGGATTGTTGAGCTTGGCTCACTTTTTCCGAAACTGCAACTCACTTCTTTCCGGTAGCCTGGCGGCCCGGCGAGGCGCTTGCAACCTGCCTCCGCGCACCCCGGTATACTCCGACCACTATGGCCCACCACACCTACTGCCCAGCTGCTCCATGACCCTCACGACCATGGAGGAGCGGCGGACGGAGCGCCCGGCCTGCCCTCCTGCGACTACATCCACTACGGCGATTTCTCGATCGGCTGCTCGGGCGTCGTCATCCGAGACGGCAAGGCGCGCTGGTGCAGCGCGGCTGGCACCGTCCGCCGGCTCCTGGCAGATCCGGGAGGGTACGCGGAACACGATGAACCGCTCTCGCTCGCCGTCGAGCGGGAAGTCCTCGAAGAGGCCGGGATCGAGGCACGCGTGCGCGATGTCATCGCCTTCCGCCACGCGATCGGCGGCGGCATGGGCGGGACGACGACGAACATCTATGTGATGTTCCGGCTCGATCCTGGGCAACGAAGACCTCGTTTCGATGGCGACGGATCGCCAACGCCGGCTTCTTCAGCCTGGAGGAGATGGCCGCGATGGAAGCCGTCCAGGGCCTTTCGAAGTGGGCGATCGAGAAGGCGCTGCGCACGGGCGAGGGCCATGGTCTCCAGCCGGAGCCAACGGGCCCCTCGCCGGGGTCCGGGCTGGCAGCTCTTCGGCCTCCAGCACTAAGCCCCCAGTCGGCCAACGACGGACCGCGCAATTGGGTTTACGGGCCGATGAGCCTTGAGTAGTAGTACTGTCGTTCAACGAGTTTGAACCCACACGCAGCGTACGTCCGCAACGCGGGTTCGTTGATTCCGCGGTGCCGATGAGGGCGGTATGGGCGCCGCGCTCTCTCAGACGCCGCAGACCCTCCATTACCAGCGCACTGCCGAGGCCCCTGGCCGAAGGGGACGGGTGCCGACCGGCTCGAAATGGCCGGATACCGTTCTCTCGGTCGAACCAGCAGATGCAGTAGCTGAGAAGGTTGCCTTCCGCGCTTTCCAGGAAGTGATGTCCGAGGGTCTCGTCGTGACGGGTTCGCCCGCAGACGCCGATAGTGGCTCTCCGAGAAGCTCGACGCTCCCCCCCAGACCCGACCACGCGCGTCGCGGTGGAGTTCGGCTCGAGCTTCGAATCGTCGTCGTCGGTGACGTGGCGGAAACGCATGCCCTTCGGAAGAGCGGCCAGACCGAGCCCTGGCTCATCGAGGTCCCTGGAATAGCGGACGCTGTGCCGCTCTACGCGGACATAGCCCCGAATTTCAAGGAACGAGATTGCGGGCAGCGTCGCTCTCCAGGACTTCGGTCGAAAGCGTGGACTCCCCAGCGTCTGGTAGGCGACCGGTACGGCGCCTCCGCCGACGACGATCCCGCGGCGGCGTTGTTCGACCTAGCTGAGGACGTCGTCGGCCAGCGAGGTATCGAGGCCGAGTCGCGGATGAAGATCGAAGGCGAAGTGCAGCGGTGGTTCGAAGATCGCGAGTGCGACGACGCCGGGGCGCCCCCCACATCCGAACGTGCCCCGAGAGGTCGACGCCCGGCGGGGAACATGCCGAGTTGCCAGGCAAACGTCACCGCGGGGTTCCAGTAAGTGAGCCCGGAGAAGCGCCGCCGTCGCTGGACGCCCTTGAACCGGGAGGAGCGTCGCCATGTCGCGGTTTTCGTACGAGCGCGAGAGATAGTGGTCCACACCTGCACTCTACCTTCTCGTTTCGTTGTTCTCTCCTATCCGGTATACTGCCTCGTTACGCCTGCGCGCACCCCCGGCCGCTGCGGGCCATAAAATCCAATACCGGAAACCGAACATGCAAGACACCCGAACGAAGTCCTCTTCGAGGGCGAGAAGCCCTTCCCGATCATCCCGACCTGCGAGCACTTCGCGGGGGACGGAGGAACGCATCACGAAGGCGCTCGAACTGCAGAACAAGATGGGCGGCGTCTTCGACATCACCATGGACTGCGAAGACGGGGCCCCGATGGGCGCTGAGAGCGCCCACGCCGAAATTGGTGCGCATCCAGAACAGCGCCGGCAACCAGCACAACATGTCGGGTGTCCGCATCCACGACTACACCAACGAGCACTGGCAGCAGGACGTCGACATCATCGTCCCCGGTGCGGCCGGAACGGCTGCTCCATCACCGTCCCAAGACGGTGAAGTCTGTCGAACTCGCAGAGATGATCGACTACGTGCGGAACACCACTTCGAAGGCCGGGAGCCGTCGCGAAATCCCGATCCATGCGCTGGTAGAGACGCACGGGGCACTGCGCCAGGTGTGGGAAATCGCCGAGCTTCCGAACGTCCAGGTGCTGGACTTCGGGATGATGGACTTCGTCAGCGCGCACAACGGGGCGATCCCGGCTTTCGCGATGCGTTCGCCCTACCAGTTCGACCAGCTGCTTCCCAGCCGAAGGCAGGAGGTGGTCGCCGCGGCGCTGGCCAACGGCGTGGTGCCGCCACAACGTGACCCTGGAGCTCAAGGACGCGGACTCCATCTTTACAAGGACGCTCGCCGCGCGCACGACGAGTTCTCGGTCCTCCGCCAGTGGAGCATCTACCCGCCCAGATCGAGCCGGCCGATAACGCGCGCCATGGCGCCAGCCACGACGAGGTCGAGGAGGCCGGAAGCAATCCTGCTCAAGGCCCACGCCGCCGACTGGGGCCCGATCCAGCACGAGGGCAACCTCCACGACCGGGCCACCTACCGGTACTACTGGGAGCAACTCCAGCGCGCGCACATGCAGAACCTCGCCCCCTCGGCCAGGAAGTGAAGGACCGCTTCTTCGCGGAGGCCGTCACGGCCTGATTACCGCTGGCGGAAGACACACGAATGAGGGGCGCCCATTCAGGCGCCCCCTCATTCGTTGCTGCTTCCCGGAGTGATCACTCGCCGGGCTTCCAGACCATCAGGAAGGTGATGGGGATCACCGAGAAGCCGAGAAAGCCACCGACGGCCCGCACACGCCGGCTGGCCTTCGCGTACTCGGCCGGGAAATCCCCGTTGTCCGGCACGCCATCGAGCGCCGCGATCGCCCTGTTCACATTCGAACGGGCACGAATGCCCCCGCCACGAAAGCGACCA
>NZ_JADJAT010000020.1:0-475982 GCF_016704105.1 Candidatus Amarobacter glycogenicus
GATGACGCCCTCAAACGGCGAGACCACGAGCATCGGTATCGCGACCATGAGGTTGATCGTCCCGGAGCGCGAGCTACCGCCGTGAGTATGTCGTAGGCCAGATCGGGGTTCCACCAGGAACCGCCGTTCATCGCGAAGAAGAAACATGCCCGAGGCGTAGAGCCAGCGGAATTGTTCGTGCCGAGCTGAAGCGAACGCGCCAATGTGGCTCTCTGTCGGCATCTCAAAGTAGGGCAAGTGGAGGCATCCGGTGAGTCTCTCGTGCTACACTGCGGCCTCAGCGCCCGCCTGCCACGGGGTAGTTGGGTACCCAGCGCTCAAGCGCCTGGCGGGCGGTCGCCTATCCATCGCGGCACCATCCTGAGCAAGGTAGATGGTCGCGGACGTCCGTCACGCAGCCTTCCTCGGCATCTCCCAGAGAAGTGCGATGGCAGCGAAAAAGAGCAGCGAGGCAGAGGATGCTGAGGATGTCGAGCGGTTGCGAATCAGGCCGGCCTGGCTGAGGAATGCGTCCGGCTGGCGTGAAGTCCAGGAAGTTCCATGCGCCGTGGATCGCCACACCGGGCCGGGTACCCGAACAGGCACTTGGCTAGGGCGGAAGAGCCCGTAGAACCCAAGCGCCGACATGCCTGTGGCCGCCGCGTGGACTGCCCCCGTGCCCGCCGCGCGCCGGCAAACTTCCACCAATCCGCGCTTAACTGCTGCTGGGTGATCTCCGAAGGGTTCGAACGATCGAGAGGCTGTTTTCGAAAGTCTCCAGGATGTTTAAGCCTGTAGCCTGCGAGGACGCCCCAGACGAAACAGCGCGCGGCGCCGCCTCTTCGGAAGAAGAAGAACGCGACCAGCATGCCCTTCCAGAACTCCTCGTTCAGGGGGCGCGACGACCGACAGGACGCTCACATCGAGAAGAAGACACCCCCAACCTCGCGGGTAGTGACGGGAGTCCTTCCGCGAGGTTTCAGTATCGCCGTTTCCAAGCTGGCTCACGAGGAGGATGGCCATCAACACGAGGTAGAGCGTGTTGATGATCCCGGCGACGGTCGTCGCGCCAATGGCACCGTAAATCACGCCCGACGACCATTCGCGCCAACTGACCGCCACGCCCAGCGGTTGAACGCGGCATAGCGCCGGGAAACAACGAGCGCGATCACCAGCGACGCGCACGCTGACGATGAAGACATTCGTGACCGGGAAGAGCCAAAGCCCGCTCCCGGGGTTGTTGACTTCGAGCTGGCTGATCACCACGAACAACAGGGAAGACGGCGATGGCAGCCGGTGCCAGGAACTTCCACCTGGCACGCATCGCCGTGGACCCGACGTGCCCGAGCGATGAAGCGGCCTGGTGGACGAAGCACGCCACCGAGCGACAGCGTGACGATCGCAGTCCAGGCCACCGTTGATATCAAAGAGCTTGCGGCGAGGGCTCTCGGAGAGATCAGACAGATTAGGAGCTGAAGCCAACCCGGCGAGGAAGGCGAACGCCCCTACGACAACCGCTCCGCCGAGCACGAAAGATCGCCGCTTCCCGATGGGGTTACTCCCCTTCGAACCTCGTGACCGCGCCTGCCTGGACAACGAAGCGGCTCGCCGCCCTCGTCATCACTTCGCGCAGGCGGTCGGGTCCGCCGTTGTGACAAGAGTCTGCTGGAACGTATCGATGTACTCCAACACACCCCGGCGGCGGCGAGCATCGAGCTCGCTCAAGACGTCATCAAGGAGGACTACGGGGTCATCACCGAGGGCGCGCCGGAGGTAGCTCGCTTCGGCCAGGCGCATCGAGCGCGGCCGTGCGCTGCTGCGCGCGGAAGCCGAACGAGTCGGCGGGCATGCCATCGATCTCGACCTGGACGTCATCGCGGTGAGGGCCGACGAGCGCCCCGGCGCCGACTTCAGTACGGAGCTGGCAGGGCCTTCAGCATGCGCGCCGTCCGGTCCGAGTCATCGATTGGCGCGTCGCGCTCATGCGAGACCTCCGAAGCGGGGCGGTAGGTGAGCTGCAGCTTGTTCGAGACCGTCGCTGAGGCGCTCCATCTGCATCATCGCCTGGGGCACGACGTGGCCGAGGGCGTCGGCTCGCGCCAGAAGATCAGCCCGCCGGCGTGCGCCCGGTTCCTTTCCCAGAAGTTGAGTTCGTGGACTCCAGCTTCGCGGTTCTGGATGCGCTTGAGCAGGCTATTCCGCTGCTGCAGGACCTTTGCGTACTTCTGCATGGCCCGGAGGTAACCGCAGTCCACCTGGGAGATCATCATGTCCAGGTAACGGCGCCGCATCAGCGGCGGGCCGGCCACGATCCGATGTCGAGCGTGGTGAAGAGCACGGCGCAAGTTAGCCGACCGCATCGGATGCCTTGCGCGGCACACCGTTCACGCGGACGCGCTTGCCCGCGCGGTGGGAAGGGGTCCGTCGTCCGGCCAACGATGGCGAGGTCGAGCTGGAGGTTTCCGGCGGAGCGTTCCACTTCGGCCGAAAGGCGGGCGACCGGGAAGTCGCTCGCGAGGATGTCGCGCCGCACCAGGTCGCTATCGCTGCTCGCACGGCTGCTCCGAAGCGTGGAGAGGAGGTAGACCGCTTCGAGGAGGTTGCTCTTGCCCTGGGCGTTATCGCCGACAAAGAGATTCAGGCCCTTTTCGAGCTTGATCGCGGAGCGCACGTAGTTCCGGTAATTCGTCAGTTGGAGGTCAAAGATGTACACGGCGTATCTCCAGTATAGCCGGGATTGTTAGCTTGCGGCTCACTTTTTTCGAAACTGCAACTCACTTCTTTCCGGTAGCCTGTGGCGGCCCGGCGAGGCGCTTGCAACCTGCCTCCGCGCCCCCCGGTCTACTCCGACCCCTATGGCCCACCACACCTACTGCCCACGCTGCTCCATGACCCTCACGACCAAGGAGGACGGCGGACGGGAGCGCCCGGCCTGCCCTCCTGCGACTACATCCACTACGGCGATTTCTCGATCGGCTGCTCGGGCGTCGTCATCCGAGACGGCAAGGCGCTGCTGGTGCAGCGCGGCTGGCAACCGTTCGCCGGCTCCTGGCAGATCCCGGGAGGGTACGCGGAACACGATGAACCGCTCTCGCTCGCCGTCGAGCGGGAAGTCCTCGAAGAGGCCGGGATCGAGGCACGCGTGCGCGATGTCATCGCCTTCCGCCACGCGATCGGCGGCGGCATGGGCGGGCCGACGACGAACATCTATGTGATGTTCCGGCTCGATCCCCTGGGCAACGAAGAGCCTCGTTTCGATGGCGACCGATCGCCAACGCCGGCTTCTTCAGCCTGGATGAGATGGCCGCGATGGAAGCCGTCCAGGGCCTTTCGAAGTGAGCGATCGAAGAAGGCGTGCCGCACGGGCGAGGGCTGGTGGTCTCCAGCCGAGCCCGGGGCCTCGCCGGGCGTCCGGGCTGGAGCTCTTCGGCCTCCAGCACTAAGCCCCAGTCGGCCATCAGACGGGCCCGCAATTGGGTTTACGGGCCGATGAGCCTTGAGTAGTAGTACTGTCGTTCAACGAGTTTGAACCCACACGCAGCGTACGTCCGCAACGCGGGTTCGTTGACACTCGCGGTGCCGATGAGGGCGGTATGGGCGCCGCGCTCTTTCAGACGCCGCAGACCTCCATTACCAGCGCACGGCCGAGGCCCTGGCCGGCGAAGGCGGACGGGTGCCGACCGGCTCGAAATGGCCGATACCGTTCTCTCGGTCGAACCAGCAGATGCAGTAGCTGAGAAGGTTGCCTTCCGCGCTTTCCAGAACGATGTCGAGGGTCTCGTCGTAGACGGGGTTCGCCCGCAGACGCCGATAGCGGCTCTCCGAGAAGCTCGACGCTCCCCAGACCGACCACGCGTCGCGGTGGAGTTCGGCTCGAGCTTCGATGTCGTCGTCGGTGACGTGGCGGAAACGCATGCCCTTCGGAAGAGGCCGGCCAGACCGACTGGCTCATCGAGGTCCCTGGAATAGCGGACGCTGTGCCGCTCTACGCGGACATAGCCCCGAATTTCAAGGAACGAGATGCGGGCAGCGTCGCTCTCCAGGACTTCGGTCGAAAGCGTGGACTCCCCCAGCATCTGGTAGGCGACCGGTACGGCGCCTCCGCCGACGACGATCCCGCGGCGGCGTTGTTCGACCCAGCTGAGGACGTCGTCGGCCAGCGAGGTATCGAGGCCGAGTCGCGGATGAAGATCGAAGGCGAAGTGCAGCGGTGGTTCGAAGATCGCGAGTGCGACGACGCCGGAGGCGCCCTCCCCACATTCGAACGTGCCCCCGAGAGGTCGGCGCCCGGCGGGAACATGCCCAGTTGCCAGGCAACGTCACCGGGGTTCCAGTAAGTGAGCCGGGGAGGCGCACCGCCGTCGCTTCGGACGCGAACCGGAGGAGCGTCGCCATGTCGCGGTTTTCGTACGGGCGCGAGAGATAGTGGTCCACACCTGCACTCTACCTTCTCGTTTCGCCCGTTCTCCCTCCTATCCGGCATACTGCTCGTTACGCCTCCGCCGCACCCCCGGCCGCTGCGGGCCAAAATCCAATACCGGAAACCGAACATGCCAAGACACCCGAACGAAGTCCTCTTCGAGGGCGAGAAGCCCTTCCCGATCATCCCGACCTGCGAGCACTTCGCGGGGACGGAGGAACGCATCACGAAGGCGCTCGAACTGCAGAACAAGATGGGCGGCGTCTTCGACATCACCATGGACTGCGAAGACGGGGCGCCGATGGGCGCCGAGCGCCCGCACGCCGAAATGGTGGTGCGCATGCAGAACAGCGCCGGCAACCAGCACAACATGTCGGGCGTCCGCATCCACGACTACACGAACGAGCACTGGAAGCAGGACATCGACATCATCGTCTCCGGTGCGGCGGAACGGTTCTCGCACATCACCGTCCCCAAGACGGTGAAGTCTGTCGAACTGGCAGAGATGATCGACTACGTGCGGAACACCACTTCGAAGGCCGGGAGCCGTCGCGAAATCCCGATCCATGCGCTGGTAGAGACGCACGGGGCACTGCGCCAGGTGTGGGAAATCGCCGAGCTTCCGAACGTCCAGGTGCTGGACTTCGGGATGATGGACTTCGTCAGCGCGCACAACGGGGCGATCCCGGCGTTCGCGATGCGTTCGCCCTACCAGTTCGACCACAAGCTCCTGCAGCGCGCGAAGGCTGAGATGGTTGCCGCGGCGCTGGCCAGCGGTGTGGTGCCGGCGCACAACGTGACCCTGGAGCTGAAGGACGTGGAATTCATCTACAACGACGCTCGCCGCGCGCACGACGAGTTCGGCTTCCTTCGCCAGTGGAGCATCTATCCCGCCCAGATCGAGCCGATCACGCGCGCCATGGCGCCGAGCCACCACGAGGTGGAAGAGGCCGAAGCAATCCTGCTGAAGGCCTTCGCCGCCGACTGGAGCCCGATCCAGCATGAGGGCAACCTCCACGACCGGGCGACCTACCGGTATTACTGGCAGCAACTCCAGCGTGCGCACATCCAGAACGTCGCCCTCGGCCAGGAAGTGAAGGACCGCTTCTTCGCGGAGGCCGTCACGGCCTGATTACCGCTGGCGGAAGACACACGAATGAGGGGCGCCCATTCAGGCGCCCCTCATTCGTTGCTGCTTCCCGGAGTGACTACTCGCCGGGCTTCCAGACCATCAGGAAGGTGATGGCGATCACCGAGAAGCCGAGAAAGCCACCGACGGCCTGCATACGCCGGCTGGCCTTCATGTACTCGGCCGGGAAATCCCCGTTGTCCGGCACGCCATCGAGCGCCGCGATCGCCCTGTTCACATTCGAACGCTGCACGAATGCCCCCGCCACGAAAGCGACCAGGAACCATGCTATCGCGATCCCGAGCCACATTGGGAAGTCGTCCTTGTAGCCCGTGGCGTCCTCGAAGATGAGCCCCGTGCCGAACAGGAGTATGAGGATGGCGCCCGGGATCACGAGCACCTTCTCCATGTGGCTGCTGAACTGCATGGCCATCCGCGTAGCGCCGACTCCGTGGCGTTCGCCCCACCCCCTGAAGGAACGGGTTCGCGAACGTTGCCCCAAGGGCGACGATGACCACGGCGACATGCAAGAAGAGTTGAAGCTTGTAGCTGTCCATTCGTTTCTCCGACCGGCGAATTCGCCCCGCATGTTAAGACCAGCCCGGTCAGAGGCAACTTCGGCGCCAGGCCCCGGGAGGCTCTGGGCGGTACACTCCTCCCATGTCCGGCCCCATCGCGGTTTTCGGCGGCACCTTCGACCCCCCGCACGTCGGCCACCTGGTGCTGGGCGAGTGCGTGGCCGAGCAATTCGGCTGTGAGCGCGTGCTGTTCATCCCCGCGGGCGACCCCTACCGCAAGACCGGCACCGATACCGCCGAGAACCGGCGCGCCGCCCCGGCCCCGCGGCGCTCCGTGACTTCCGGAGCGCTCCGGCTCGAACTTGTCCGGGCGGCTCTCCAGGGCAATCCCCGGTTCGCCCCCGATGGCCGCGAAGTACGGCGCTCCGGGCCCAGCTACACCATCGAAACGCTCCGCGAACTGCATGCCGAGGGCCAGCCACAGATCGTGCTGGTCCTCGGGAGCGACGCCGTCGCCGACCTGCCGAACTGGCGCGAACCGGAAGAGATCCAGCGGCTCGCGCGCATCGTCGTCGCCGAAAAAGCCCAGGGGGCCGGCACAGGCGGCTTCGAGCGGGTCGAAATGCCGTTCCTCGCCGTCAGTTCGACGCTCATCCGCGACCGCGTCGCACGGGGGCGATCGATCCGGTACCTGGTACCCGAAGCGGTCGAACGGCTGGTGGAGAAACATGGGCTCTACCGGTCGCTCGTGCATGGCGGTAACTCCCCCGCTGCGGTGTAATTTCGAGCGAGGGGTAAACGAAGAGATGACGTACACGCTTGTCCTGCTGCGCCACGGCGAGAGCACCTGGAATCTCGAGAACCTGTTCACCGGCTGGCACGATGTCCCCCTGACCGAGAAGGGGACGAACGAAGCCCGGGAGGCGGGCCGCCTCATGCGCGAAGCTGGCCTCCGCTTCGATGTAGCGCATACCTCCTTGCTGCGCCGCGCCATCCACACGACCCAAATCGCGCTGGATGTGATGGACCAACACTGGATCCCGGTGAAGCGCTCCTGGCGTCTCAACGAGCGTCACTACGGTGCGCTCACGGGACTGAACAAGAAGGACACTGCCGACCGCTACGGCGCGGAACAGGCGTTCATCTGGCGGAGAAGTTTCGATGTCCCACCGCCGGCGCTCGAAATGGACGATGAACGCCACCCTCGGCACGACCCGCGCTACGCGGACCTCGCGCCCGATGTGCTGCCCGCCACGGAGTGCCTGAAAGACGTCATCGCGCGCTTCCTTCCCTACTGGTACGACGCTGTCATTCCAGATCTCCGTCAGGGAAAGACGGTCCTGCTCGGCGCTCACGGGAACAGCATTCGCGCACTGATGAAGCACCTGCAGAACATCAGCGACGCCGACATCCCCGAACTGAACGTGCCCACCGGCATCCCATTCGTCTATGAACTCGACCGGGATCTGCGCCCCGTCCGGGCGGAATACCTGGGCGACCCCGAGGCTGCGGCAGCGGCTGCTGCTGCGGTCGCGCGGCAGGCGGGGTAAGAGGCCGAGGTATACTTGCGATATGTCTTCTGCCCCGAAGCTGACCGCTGAACTCGAAAACGGCGCGGTGATGACGCGCGAGGAATTTCACGCGGCGTACCTGCAGGATCCGCAGCTCCACCGCGTCGAGCTCATTGAGGGAATCGTCTACATGCCATCGCCGATTTCGCTCACCGAGCACGGCCAGCCACAAGGTCTCGTACTGCGCTGGTTGGACTCATACGCAGACCGTTCGCCGTCCCTGGTGGCTTCGCCTCCGGCTACCCTGCTTCTTGACGATCGGAACGAGCCCGAACCGGATGCGATGCTGCTCCGGGCGACTCCCGGATGGGTGGACGATGGGGGCCACATCGTGAAGGTACCCGAACTGGTCGTCGAAGTGGCGGCGAGTTCACGCTCCCGTGACCTCCACCAAAAGAAACGGGCATACGAACGCGCAGGTGTCCGGGAGTACATCGTCTGGCGAACGCGCGACAGGGCGGTGGATTGGTTCGAGATTGGGCCAGACGGCCGCTACATCACCCGGCAGCCCGACCAGGCAGGACTGATCGAAAGCAGCCAGTTCCCGGGACTCGTACTCAACGTCCCGGCGCTCATCGCCATGGACAAGACGCGGGTCCTCGCCGCGATCAGGAGCTAGTTCCTCGCTCCGGCCACGCTCTGTAGACTCCGGCCACATCTCCAGTGGGAGCAGGGCATGAGCAACGACAGCATCACCATCGAAGAGGGCGTAGCCTTTGGGCGAGGCGGCGGCAGGGACCTCAAGTGCGACATCTATTCCCCGGCAACCAGGAACGGCACGGGAGTCCTCGTCCTCTACGGCGGCGGCTGGAGAATGGGCGAGCGCAGCCGCGTACGCGATGCCTGCCTCTCACTGGCGCGGCGGGGCTTCGTTGCGGTTGCAGGCGAATACCGCCTCACGCCTGAATCGCCCTGGCCCGCCCAGATCCACGACGTCAAAGCCAACATCCGGTGGATCCGTGCGAATGCAGCGCGGCTCGGGATCGACCCGGCCAGGATCGCCGCTGAAGGCCACTCCGCGGGTGCGCACCTCACCCTCCTCGCGGCCGGAACGCCGGGCCTCCCCGAATTCGAGGGTGATGGCGGCAACGCCGGCGTATCCAGCGAGCTTGCCGCGGCCGTGGGCATCTATCCGCCGACGGTGTTCCAGGCCACAGAGCAGAAGATCAGCGGCAGCGTCCCGGCCGATGCTCTCATGGGCAAGGCGGCGACCGAGGCACTCGCCCGGGCAGCAGGCCCCCTCGCCTATGCGTCAGCGGCCTTCCCGCCGACTTTCTTGCTCCACGGCAGCAATGACCGGGTGGTGCCGGTCTCGGCGAGCCTGCGGATGTTCGAAGCCCTGAGCGACGCCCGTGCCCATGTGGAGATGCACATCTACCCGGGCCTGCCCCACGGCTTCGCGCGGATCCCGAGCATGCAGGACCAGGTGCAGGGCGAGATAGCCGACTTCCTCCGCCGGACGGTAGCGGCGCCGGACGCGTTCCGCGCGGAGATGGACGAATTGGCCGCCCAGATGGCGGCGACGCGGGCGCCGCAGGCAGTCCCGGCTGGCTGACTCTTCGCCGGCGCCACTCGCCCGGCGAGGGAGCCGCGGAAGGGCGTCCGAATGGCCGGCGGTTACGGCACCTATGTCACTTTCCGCCGATGGAATTGCTGGTACCCTTGGAGCGTGGGGTTGCCATTTCCATCGGCCCGCGCGAGCCGCCGCGTCTCTTGGGTGCTGCTCGCCGCTTTGCTCCCGATGCTGACCTTCATGGGGCATTGGCCCACTTCCGTACCCATTCCCGGGACCAACCTCTACGTGTCCCTGCCATTCGCCGAAGCCGAGGGTCACTCCCACTCATCTGAAGATGCCAGTTCCGAAGGGGACCACTCCCAGCACTGCCATAGCGGCCCAGCCAGCTGCGGTGATGCACCAGCTGCGGCCGGCGCCAGCTTCGCCACGCTGAGCATGGCAGTTTCTTTCGCCATTGGTGGCGCTCTTTTGCTCCTCACCCTGCGCTGGTGGCGGCCGCTTGCCCCGCACACGATCGCGCCGGCGCTCCGGCCCCCGCGCCCGGTCTTCGCGCGTCCTCCGGGACTTCTCCACTTCTGACAGCGGCCCGGTTGGCCGCGCCTTCGAAAGGACCCGCTCCCATTTTGTTGCCGCGAAGACACACGGCAGTCGTTCTGCTCACCCTGTCCGTCATGGCCGGGGCGCTTCTGACCGCCGCCTGCGACGGTGGCGCCTCCGAATCGGCCGCCAACGCGGACGTCATCAACGCCGTCAACATCCTCGAGACTTCCGGTCTCCACGAGATGGACGAGGCGGTCAAGAAGGACGGCAGCATCTCTCCCGATGCCAAGACCACCGCGGAAAAGCTGCAGACAATCGTCCTGTTGACCGAATGGCCGAAGGACCTGCAGCCCCAGGCGAGGGCTCTTGCCGCGTTGTTCGCCGAGATGGCCAGGGTCGTCGAAGGCGACGACAAGGCGAAGGCGGGCGACGCCATCAAGAAAGCTCACGACGGCTATCACGACTTCACGCATGGGGTGTGGGAACACCTCTACGACGAGGCGGGCCTGACGAGCGGGACGGCCAGCCACGGCCACTAGCCGCGGCCACCGCCGCCCTCATAGCCGGGAAATTCCCGGCCGGGACAGGAGTTTTGCCTCGTGAACACCGCCGCATTGACGTCGAAACCGCGCCTCTTACTCGGACTCGCCGTAATTGTGGTCGCCATCGCGGCCGGGCTATTCGGATACCTCATCACGCGTGAGGACGAAGGTCCGGTTGAGTACTTTGGCGCCGTCATCAACGACCCGGTCCCCATGCCGGATGCCATCCTCACCGACGACGATGGGAAGCCTTTCGATCTCCGGAAGGAGACCGAGGGCTACGTCACCCTCCTCTATGTGGGTTACACCCACTGCCCCGACATCTGCCCCACGCACCTCTACGAGATGAGTGAGGCAATCAAGCGGCTGCCGGAGAAGACCGCGGAACAGGTCAAGGTCGTCTTCGTGACGGCGGACCCGGAACGCGACACGCCGGCCGTGATGAAGGCGTACGTGGATACCTTCGATCCCAACTTCATCGGCCTCACGGGCACCCGCGCCGAGACCGATGCCTTCCAGGAGACGCTGGGGATTCCCGTCGCTTCCCGTACCGACCTCGGCGGTGGCAACTACGCGGTGAATCATGCCGCATACGTCATCGCCTTCACCAAGGACCAGGTCGCCTACACCGTCTATCCCTCGGGAATGGGCATGACGGAATGGCTGAACGACCTGCCGCTCCTCGTTTCGAAAGGATTTGCACCTTGAAAAGGTTCTCTCGATTTTCCCGCCTGACCTCGATGGCGGTACTCCTCGGACTCATCGTGGCCGCCCTCACCGCTTTCGCGGCCTGCGGCGGCGACGACGATGATGACGACAACGACGGTGACACCACCGAAGCCACGCCGATGGCGAAGGCCGGCGACCTCAAGATCTACGACGGATGGGCCCGCACGACGACGAATGCCGTGTCGGCCGCCTACTTCACCGTGAAGAACTCCGGCCTCGAGGACACCCTCGTGAAGGCCACCACCAACATCACCACTACCGTCCAGCTCCACGAAGTCATCACTGAAGGCGCCTCTTCGAAGATGCAGGAGAAGGCCGGGGGATTCCCCGTGCCGGCCAATGGAGAACTCACCCTCAAGCCCGGCGGCTACCATGTCATGCTCATGGATCTGAAGGGGGAACTGAAGGAAGGCGACACCGTCGAACTCGAACTGGAATTCGCGAAGGCGGGCAAGGTCAAGCTGACCCTCCCCGTTAAGCCCGGCCCAGGCATGGCCGGCATGGGGATGGGCATGAACGAATCGATGACGCCCGGCGCGGGCATGCACGGCATGGCAACCCCTGCGCCGACGGCGATGAAGTAGCCGGAGCGACACGATGGCTGTCTCGACTCGCGCTACACCTGCCGGACCGGCCGTCCCGGTGAGTTCGCCTCGCTGGCGGCTCATCCTGACGGTCGCGCTCCTGGTGCTCGCGATCGCCGGGACGGCGATTTCCGCCTACCTCGCTTACGAGAACAGCCAGGGGAAGAGCGGCGTCTGCACGATCGCCCACGGCTGCTCGACGGTGCAGCAGAGCAAGTACGGCAAGATCCTGGGCATCCCCATTTCCATGCCCGGGCTCGGGCTCTACGTGGTCCTCGCTGCCTCGGCGGCGATCGTGCTTTCGAACTACCGGGGGTGGCGGCCGTACGCCACCCTCGCAGGCTTTTACGGCTCGTTCTTCGGCTTCGCCTTCTCGGTGTACCTCACGTACCTCGAGGCATTCGTCATCGATGCCTGGTGCATCTACTGCATCACATCGGCGCTGTTCCTCACCGCGCTTACGGCCGGTTGGGGCGTGAACCTGGCGAGCGAAGTGCGGGAACGCAGACGGTAGAGACTCCCCGCGTACCCGCCGTCACTCCGTGGCGGTGGGTACGTTCGCCGGCAGAGTGACGGCAGCACCGGCGCCCAGTCCATGGCGCTCGAACCACCCCTGGTTCACTTCCAGCACGTAGCGGTACGGCCGGCTCGGGACCAGCGCCGTCTCGTCGAACGGCGTCGCCTGTCGCACTTCCATGACGATGCCTTCGGCCGAGATGTAGGCGATATCGAGCGGGAGCTCCGTGTTCTTCATCCAGAAGCCCACCTGGCTATCCCGTGGGAAGATGAACAGCATCCCGGCGTCTTCGTCCATTTCTTTCCGGAACATCAAACCGGTCTGCCGGTCGGCAAGCGTCGCGGCGAACTCAACTCGCACCCGGGCTTCCCTGCCCGACTGCGAAATGGTGACCAGTGGCCCTGCGGCGCCCGGCGTGGTCGTCGGTCCCGTGTCCCCCCCGTCGCCACAGGCGACCCCAAGGAACGCGGTAAACAACAAGCCCGCCAGCAGCCTCCTCATCCCAAAACCACCAGAACGATCCCTCCGACGCAGAGCACAGTGCCCAGCCCAACCTTCGGCGTGAATCGTTCGCCGAGGAACACGATCGAAAGCGGCAACGCCATCAGCGGCGATGTCGCGGAGAGCACGGCGGCCTGGGCGGCACCGGCTTCGAGGACGCCGTAGACGTAGAGCAGACTGCCAAGCCCCGTGCCAACTGCTCCGGCCGCCACGATGGCAGCAAGGTGGTTCCGATTGCGGAAGGGCGCCGCCAGGCTCGGGCGCTGGGTCGCCATGGCGAAACCAAGAAGCGCGGTCGCCCCGGCTGGTGTGCGGATGGCGCCCGCCGCGATGGGCTCGAGGTCGCCTCGCGCGTTCGCAAGCCAGAGTGTGGCAATCGTCCAGAGGATCCCGACGGCGACCAGGAGGGCATAACCCATCGCATCGGGGGAGGCTGCGACCGCCAGACTGCGCGATTCGGCGAGGGTCGCCGCTGCCGGTTCGACGGGCAGTGGCGGAGTCGCGTGGGGGGTCGCATCGTTCGCCGGGACGACCAGGAAGTAGACGCCGCTCCCGATGAACAGGGCCCCCGCGGGAAGCCCCCAGCTCAGGTCCTCGCCCAGGAGCACCACGCCGCCGATCACGGTCAGGCCGATGAAGAGTGCCATCGTTATCGGGAAAGTCCGCTGCATGCCCACGCGTTTGAGCGCCACGATGTAGACGGTATCGCCCAGGCCATAGCCGATGAGGCCGCTCAGGATAACGCCGGCAAGTGTGCCGTTGGAGGCATCGCGCAAGCCGCCGGCCTGGCCGCTGACGAGGAGGACAATGGCGACGACGACGCTCCCGAAGGCGAGGCGCAAACCGCTAAGGACCACCGGCGACGTTCGTGCCGAAAGCGAAGTCAGGGCGACGCTCGTACATGCCCAGATCATCGCCGCGATCAGTGAAGCCAGTTCCCCGCTGCCCACGCCGCGGAATGCTACGCGGAGGAGGCCTTACGTCCCCCGGCGGTTGACGTGGGGCGCGCCAAAAATCGGCGGAAGCGGCCCGGGAGGGAGGCTCACGAGCAGTGCCCTGTGGTCGACGCTGAAGGTCATGGGAGTCTGGCCGGCATAGTCGCCATCCAGTTGCACACCGAACCCGGGGGTTTCGACGCGGATTTCCGAGTCGCGGAAGCGAATCAGGCGCGGGTCCTGGAGCCTCTCCTGCGTCAGTTTGCCGGCCAGCCGGAAAGCGTCGCTGGGAGTGCGGGGACATGCGGCGAGGACATCGAGCAACCCGTCGTCGATGATGGCGCGAGGCGTCAGGTGGACTTTGCCCCCGTACAGCCGCGAGTTCCCGAAGACCATCCACGCGAGCGGTTCCTCGAAGGAGCCCTCGCTCGTGTGCCAGCGAGCGTCACGCGTGCGCAGGCGGGGCGCCATCCACGCTGCCTGGGCGATGTAGGCAAGATCGCCGATGGCACGCTTCAATGGCCGGGAGACGCGCCCGGTGATTTCGGCGTCCCATCCCACGCCCGCCATCAGCAGAAAACAGCGATCCCCGGCCCGCCCGAGGTCGATGTGGACGCTCTGTCCGGCGAGGTGGGCATCGATGGCGGCAAGTGGCGCGCGGGGAATGCGCGTTTCCGTCGCCCAGACATTCACGGTGCCGGCCGGCACGGCCGCGAGTGATGTCCCGCTGCCGGCAAGCCCGAGGGCCGTATCCCGGACAGACCCATCGCCCCCGACGACGAAGAGGATATCGTCGTGGCGTTCCGCCGAGGCCCGGGCCTCCTGGGTGGCCTGTTCACCCGATTCGGGCATCACCAGCGATGCTACGCAGTCGCGGTCCGCCAGGTAGCGGATAATCTTGGTGCCATCGAAGCGTGGACCGACGCGGCGGGCGGCGGAGTTCACAAGGACGGTAGCTCGCAGGCTCAAGTTGGCGGCCTCCGCGCGAAAACGTACCATAGGCGCACCATTCCCTGTCCCCATGGAGACCCTTCTTGCTCCCTGTGAAGCGCGTCGATCACATCAGCATGGCTGCCCCCGCGTGGCAGCCCCAGGCAGAGATACTGGAGAAGCTGCTCGGGTTCAAGTTCCTTCACAGCTGGAAAGCCGGGCCCCACTCGGATTTCGACGGATCGGTTTCCCAGGTTCGGGGCACCGAGATCGAATTCGAAGTCATCTCTCCATCGCGACCCGACAGCTTCGTGCAGAAGTACCTGGACCAGAACGGCGGCGGCGGCCTGCACCACATCACCGTGGAAGTGCATGACATCCACGAGGCTGCTGCCGAGATCGAACGCCTCGGGATGAAGCCGTTCGGCGGCATCCAAAATGACGGTATGTGGCACCTCACGTACGTCCATCCGAAGGACAGCGGCGGAATCCTCTGGCAGCTCTTCGTGGCCCACAAGCCGGCTCCCGAAGCCGACCGCAACGCCGGTGGCGGGGCGGTAAACCTCCAGCGAGTCGACCACGTCTCGATGGCTGTCACCGATATCGAACGCCAGATCGAATGGCAGCAGCGCGTCTTCGGCTGCGAGTTGGAAGGCCGCTGGGAAGAGGAATACCTGGGCTACCACGGCGCGATCATGACGATCCCCGGCAGCCGTTTGAAATTCGAGATCATCCAGCCGTCGCGGTCCGACAGCTTCGTCCAGAAGTTCATCGACACGAAGCGCCAGGGCATGCACCACGTCTGCTGCGAAGTCGCTTCGGTCGAAGAGGCCGCGGCCGCCCTGCGGGCGAACGGGATCGAGCCATTCGGCGGCATCATCGACAACGGGTGGAAGAAGCACACCTTCCTCCACCCGAAGGACTCCGGGGGAGTCCTCTTCCAGCTGTTCGAAGAACCCCCGGCCGCCAGGCCGTAAGGCTTGCATCACGGGGTAGAATGACCTCTGCGCGGCGAAAGTGATAGACGGTCCGGCCGCAGGAGAGGGCTGATTACCCCATGGCGACCCGGCACACCGCAGGTACCGCTGGCTCAAGAGGCGGCTCCCGCATTCCCGTGCTCGCGCGGGGCACCAGCATCATCGGTCGTGAACGTGAACTCGCGGCTCTCACCGAACGGTTGGAGGCAGCGGGCCGCGGCGAAGCCTGCGTCGTGGTGCTCAGCGGCGAACCCGGAATCGGCAAGTCGCGAATCCTCAGGGAGTTCGCAGAGCGGGCGCTCGGCGATGGGTGGATCGTGCTCTCCGGCCGCGCGTACGACACCGAGGGCATGCCCCCGTATCTGCCCTTCGTCGAGGTTCTCCGCCAGCACGTCCATGCCTCCTCCGATGAGGCACTCCAGCCGCTCGTCGCGGCGGCCCCGGAGGTGGCGACCCTCCTCCCGGAGGTTGTGGCCCGTTTTGGCGCCAGCCCCCCGGCACGCCGCAGCCCGGAGTCTGAGCGTTACGCCCTCTTCCAGGCCGTTTCGGACTTCCTCGTCCACGCCGCCGATTCCACCGAGTCTCGAGGTCTCCTGATCTGCCTGGACGACCTTCACTGGGCCGACCGTTCGACCCTGCTGCTCTTCCAGCACCTCGCTCGAACGATATCGGCCGCCCGCATTTGCCTCGCCGGGACGCACCGGACGGTGGGCGTCGACGCCGCCCATCCGCTCTCCCCCATCCTGGCTGACCTCGCGCGCGAACACCTCTACGAAGGAATCCCCCTCGAGTCACTTTCGATGGAGGAAACCGCCATACTCGCGGCCGCGCTGGCCGGCCGCGAAGCAATTCCTCGTGCGCTGGCCGAGGCGCTGCACGGCCGGGCGAGGGGCAATCCGTTCTTCATCGAGGAATTTGTCCACCACCTCCAGGCCGAGGGCCGGGACCTCGACGATCCCGCGGTCGCTTCGGCCGGGTGGGGCATTCCTGAAGGCGTGCGCCAGGTCATCGGCAACCGCATTGGCCGCCTCCGCCCCGAAGACCGCGAGTTCCTCAGGGCGGCCGCCGTCCTCGGCGACGACTTCGGCCAGATGTTCCCGACGATCAGCCGCATGCTCGATGTCGGGGTTTCGATCCTCGCGGAGACCGTCGAGGAAGCCGTCAACGCGGGCTTGCTCCGCGAGGACGGCGAGACCTACCGGTTCGGACACGCTCTCATCCGCGATGCCCTGCTGGACGACCTCCCGCTCTCACGGCGGCAACGCCTCCACCTCAGCGCGGCGAGTGCGATCGGGGAGGTCTACGCACCGAGCCTCGATCCGTGGCTCTCGGCCATCGCCTTCCACTATCGCCTGGCCGGGCCGTTCACCGACGGCGAGAAGGCGATCGCCTTCGCGGTCCGCGCCGGCGAAGCTGCCGAGCGAGCGCTCTCCTATGACGAAGCTATGGGGCACTGGGACGCCGCACTGCGGTTGATGAGCAGCCACGGCGCCGCCCGCGACCATCAACTCGCGATACTCGATCGCCTGGGCGAAGTCGCACAGGTTTCCGGCTTCGATGCATACGCTCGCAGCATCCGTTACTTCGAGCAGGCGCTCGCTCTGCACGAGGCTGCGGGCGACCGGGCCGGAGCCGCGGCGATGCATGCCCGCATCGCCCTGGTCCTCGCTGCAGCGAGCGGGGTGAACGACAACCAGGCCGCAGCGCGCCATCTCGACACCGCCGCCCCGGTCCTGGAAAGCGGCCCCCCGGGCCGGGCACAGCTCAGCTACTACAGCGCCCTCGGCCTTCTTGCCGTGTGGCAGGAGAACCCGCGCCAGGGGCTCGAAGCCTCCCGCATTGGGATGGAACTGGCGACCGAACTCGGCGAAGACGACCGCTGGGTGAGCAATGCCGTGATGCACAGTGCTCATCTCACGAAGCTCGGAAACGTCGGCGAGTCGATCGAACTCAACTCCAGGGCATGGGAAGCCGCCGACCGACTGAACAACCCCTTCCGTTCGTACACCGCGGCCAGCTTCCAGGCCACGCGGCTGCTCAAGATGCTGGCTCCGCTCGAAGCGTTGCCGTGGGTGCAACGCGAGGCCGAGACGCCTCGCCAGCTTCACGCTCCCACCCGCCGGACGGCGCTCTTTGGAAACGTGGCCGACGCCCACGCGCTCGCCGGCAACCTCGATGCGGCGCGCGAAGTCGCATCCACCACGGGGGCGCGCGGCGGCCCGTACCTGGCACTCTACGAAGGGAACTGGGACCGTCTCGAAGCTGGCATGCTCGGGAAGCTCCAGGTCGCCCGCGAGAAGGCGGCCATCCAGGATCAGGGGCAGTTGCTTGAGTGGCTCGCCGCGGTGCGTGAGGCCCGTGGCGACCGCGCGGGGGCCATCGAGGCGCTAACAGAGGCTGTCGCCATCGGCCGGGCTGCGCCGAACGCCCTGGTGTTGATGAGCGAAGGGCCGGCACTGGCCATCCTTCTCGCCCTGTGTGGACGGGAAGCGGAGGCGGGTTCGCACCTCGAACGCTGCACGGAGATTCTGGCCGCAGGTGAAGACTGGCGGGGACTCGCCGGTCGGGTAGCGCTGGCCCAGGCGACAGTCGCTGGCCTCGGCGGATGCATCGAGGAGGCCGCTTTCTCCCTGGCCCATGCCATCGAAACGTTCCAAAGCCACGCACTGCCCTGGGCCGAAGCCGAAGCGCTACTGCTCTGGGGCCAGATTCTTGCACGCGCCGGGCGCCAGCACCGCCACGAAGCATCGCAGAGTTTCGCAGCCGCCCTGGCGATCTACACCGGGCGTGGCGCGGGCAAACCGTGGCTCGAACGCGTTCACGCACTCCAGCAGGCCGCCCTGGGCGACAAGCCCACGACCTATCCGGACGGCCTCACGGAACGCGAAGTCGAAGTACTCCGCCTCGTTGCGAGTGGGCGAAGCAGCCGCGAGATCGGCGAAACGCTCGTCCTCAGCGTGCGCACCGTCGAACGCCACATCGCCAACGTGTACATCAAGACCAACACCCATGGCCGTGCCCAGGCGACCGCCTATGCGCTCGCCCGCGGCCTCGGAGTCGCTGGCTTACTCGCTCGCTGACGGGCCTTCCGCCGGCTTCACTCCTGCGTAGTTCGTGCCAATCCCTCCACCGCGCCACTTCCGCGACATCCAGGAATTACGCAATTCCACGGAAGCGGCAGCCGACGCGCGCGTTCAGGATGGCGGCGCCGGCGGACTCGCCGGACGCCCTACCCGCCCAGGGGCGAAGGCACCCGGCGGGTCACCGGCTAGAACGGCAAGGAGTGAGATCGAATGCACCTATCACCTCCGCCAGTTGGCGGTCGTCGCCGCGATGAGGCGGCCACATCGGCCGCGTTCGGCCCGGCCAAGCCCCGCGGGAGGGGTATCCCGCAAGGAGAACGAAAATGGTCCGCAAATTGACGTTAGGCGCGTTTGTCGCGCTTGTCCTCAGCCTCACCACCGTCGGCGTTGGCACCAGGTCCGCTTCCGCGGAGGTCACCAACAACACTAAGTTCACCGCAACGATCACTCTGACGAATCCCTGCAATGGGCTGCTGATGACGCTCACGGGCGATGTCCACATGCTCTGGTACACCACACCGGAAGGCCACACCATTATGCGCTACAACGCCCGTTACACCGGCGCCGACACCGCCGGCACGGAGTACGTCGTCAACATCCGCCGCGTCATGGACCACGATCTGTGGCCGACGATGTTTCCGTTCGACGACCTCATCGTCTATGAGGGCGTCAGTCACGGCAAAGGCGAGAACTTCCGGATGGTCCGCACGGTTGAGGACTGGCCAGGGCCTGGATCACCAGCTTATACCGTCGAGTCCGTCTGCCGCGGCTGACCGAAGCAGTCAGGGCCCCGGGGCTCTGGGCAGGCCCGGGTCGGCCTCCGCTGATCCTCAGGGCAGCGCCCGTTTCACGCACCAGGCCCGACTCACCACCCCCGACGGCACGCTCAAGATGAACAACCAGGGGCACCTGACCGGAACGGACGCCGACGGAACCAGGTGCGTCGCGAACATTCAGCGCCACATGGAGCACTGGGGACCGTTCCCCCCTCGCATCCCATTCACCGCCACGTTTACGACCAACCTCGTCAGTAAAGGCTCCACGGTGAACGCGCGCATCGTCGTGACGTACGACTGGCCCGATGGCAGCCCGCCGAAGCTGACGGTCACCGCCTGTCGCGGTTAGCGGCGTGCATCACCCGTGAGCAGCCGGGCCTCCCGGCGACCGCCCCATACCAACCCCTCGCGACCGAGCTCCCGAAAGGAGACTTCCCATGACAATGCAACGAATTATTCCCTCCACGAGGCGGCTCCTGATGGTGATGGCGCTTGCCCTCCTCGCCAGCGTCCTTCCTCTGACCTCAGCCGTTGGCCAGGCCCCGACTGCCAGGTCGCTCCTCAACGTGCCGTTCAAGGGCGTCGCCACCCCCGGTCCAACGTTCGACCTCGTGCAGAGTGTTGTCGACTTCGGCCCGGGGGCGACCTCTCATGTCATCACCACCGGGACTGCGCACTATCTTTCCGTCCTCGACGGCGACTTGACGGTTTCTGTCGATGGGAAAGCCGAGGTCGTAGGTGCGGGCAAAGGCATGTCCGTGCCGGCTGGGGCAAAGCTCATCCTGAGCAACGCCGGCACGGCCCAGACCGCCCGCCTGTTCGCGGCAACGCTCCTCAGTGTCGGCGCCGTCACCGATGTCCACTTCCTCTCGGCGCCCGGGATCAAGGTCTTCGCAACCGCGCGGCGGACGATGTTCAACGCGCCCGCCGTCGTCGACATCACCCAAATGGCCGCTGTGTACGACGCTGGGTACCGGACCGCGAACCACGTCATGAACGAGTTTCACCTCATGATCCACCTGGCCGGCCAGACCGGCTACGCGTACCTGGACGGTGGGGTCGAGTCGTATGCCGCTGGCACGCAAGGCGTCATGTATGAAGCCCGCGCCGGCTGGATGCGGAACGATGGCCAGAGCACGTCGTCGATGGCATGGACGTGGGTGGGCACCCCGGGGAAGCCGCTGACAACCGCCGTTGTGGCCCCTGCGCCGCCGAATACCGGGACCGGACAGGCAAAGGACGCGCCAACCTACGCAGCCGCTACGGGGCTCATCCTCACCGTTCTGGGCCTCTCGGCGTTCGCAGCGACGCGCACCCGACGTGCACATCTGACGGACTGAGCAGCTCTGCTGGGCGTGCGCCCGTTTCGCTCAGCACCTGAAGCTCTCGCGGGCGGGTGGCAACCGGCGCACCGGGGGGATAACCCCCCGGTGCTGGCACTTTTCCCGGTGCCGAAAGTGGTTCCCGGGGCTTGCCCTTCCCGTATACTCACTGGCGTGACTGCCTCCGACGCACATCCACACGCGACCGGCCACGACGGCTATCTCACCATCCACGGCCTGCGCCACCACTACTTGCAGTGGGGCGATGTCGCCAAGGACCCGGTGGTTTTCCTCCATGGCCTGATGAACAACGGCCGCTACTGGGAACACATCGCCGAGCGCTTCACCGACCGCTACTCGGTTTACGCGCCGGATCTCCGCGGCCACGGCGAAAGCGAGCATGCCCCCGGCGGCTACCTCGTCTGGGCCTTCGCGATGGACCTCCGAGGGTTCGTCGAGGAGATGGACTTCGAGGGTTTTGACCTGGTGGCGCACAGCATCGGCAGCCGTGTGGCGATGTCCTACGCGCGTGACCACAGCCACCGTTTGGACCACCTGGTACTTGCCGATATGGGGCCGCAAATGGCCGACCAGGGGGCGCGCGGCATCCGGCGCAGCACCGGCGACGCCCAGAAGGCCCCCGGCTTCAGCACCGAAGCCGAGGCCATCGAGCACTTCGCGAGCCTCTATCCCGGGAAGCCAAAAGAGTTCCTCGAACGCCAGATCGGCGCTTCGCTGGTGCTCGATGAGGCGACAGGCAACCTCGTCTTCCGCTTCGACCCGTCCATCCACCAGGCCACCGGCCGTGGTGCCATCGCGGAAATCCCATACCTGTGGGAAAGCCTGGAGCACATCAAGTGCCCCACGCTGGTGATCCGAGCCGAAAAGAGCAAGGTGCTTTCGCGCGAGATCGCAGAGCAAATGGTCGAGCGGCTGCCCAAAGGCCGTTTCATCGAAATCCCGGATGCGGGCCACCAGGTACCGTTACACCAGCCGGACGCGTTCAGCGCGGTGGTGCGGGAGTTCCTCGCCGAGTAGGGACAGCACCGGGGCGTCCTCTCACGGATCGGGTGCATCCGAGGAAGCCGCGCGGAGTTGGCTACGCAGCCAGGCGATGTGGGCGCTCTCTTCGAGAGCGGTGATCCAGTGGAGCGCTTCCCACAGCGTCTGTCCTCGGGCGTAGGCGCCGTGGCCCTGGAGGACAACGACGAGCCGCGACTGCAGCGCCGCCGCAACCTGCGCGACCTGGTTTGGACCCTGGGCGATGACCGGCACATCCTGGAGGAAGTGCTGACCTTCGAAATCCGGCGGCGTGAACCGCTCGGTCTCGAAGGTCATGGCAATCGCGTGGTGCGGGTGCGCATGAGCCACCGCCTGCGCACCGCCCAGCGCGTAGATGGTGGAGTGCAGCATTGTGTCGCTCGAAGGCGGCGGGCCTTCGTGGCCGCCATCGGGCCGGACGAGCGCGATGTGGCGCTCTCGAAGGCGCCCCAGCATCGTGCCCGTCCCGGTGATCCACATGTCATGCCCAACCCGGACCGAAAGGTTCCCCCCGTGCGAAGACACGAGCCCTAGCGAATAGAGGTCCCTCCCTACCTCGGCAAATGTCCCCATCAGTTCAGGGCTGATCGTGTTCACGGTTCCCCCTCTCATGCCCGCGGGAAGGGGGACGGCCGGGCCCGCGACTTCCGGCGTCCCAACGGCGTCTTTCACCCCAATCATCCGTCTTCTGGGAAGCGTCAGCGGTTGGGCAGGGCCATCATGCCGCCCCCGTCGACCTCGATCGTCTGGCCCGTGAGGTAAAAGGCGCCTTCGCTGACGAGGTAGCGGACGACGTTGGCAACATCTTCCGGCTGAGCAACGCGCCCGAAGGCCGACCGCGCATCGATATCGCGCATGCTCTGGACGCCCTGGGTGGCCTTCGCGAGCCGCGAACCCATCTCGGTCTCAGTGAGGCCGGGACGGACGACGTTCACACGGATGTTGTTCCTGCGTTCTTCCTTGAACAACGTCATGGCGAGCGCTTCCATGGCGGCCTTGCCCATGTTGTAGGGGGCGCCGTTCGGGCCGAGGCTCTTCGCCGCGACGCTCGAGATCATGATGATGTCGCCGCGGGGGCGGGTCCGCATCGATGGCAGGACCAGCTTCGAGAGGTAGTGTGGGCCGAAGGCGTGTGTCCGCACGACTCGCTCCATCTCAGCCGGGTCGGTATCGGCAACGCCCTGTCCGCGGCTCGCGATCCCCGCGTTGTTGATGAGGATGTCGACGGCGCCGAAATCGGCGAGCACCTTCTCCACCATCGCAACGTCCTCGTCCCAGTTCTCCACCGAGGCGGAGTAGGCTTTCGCGCGGCCGCCGGCCTTTTCGATTTCGGCGACCGTGGCCAGGGCGGATTCCTCGTCGCGCCGGTAGTTCACGGCGATGGTCGCCCCATCTGCTGCGAGCGCCAGCGAGATGGCCTTGCCGATCCCGCGGCCGCCGCCGGTTACGAGGGCTATGCGTCCGTTGAGTGACATGGGGAGGCTCCTTGGTTTGTGGCTTGTGACCGGGGATTCTACGCGGAGGGCGGACGAAGAGCTTCGGGGTGGTTTGGTTCCGGCCGCAAGCTATAGCGGCACCATCCGCCCGGATGGCGGCGAGCCGATCGTCATCAGCGACCTGTGAGGCTGGATCGAGCAGCACGAAGCCCGCTGGTAACGCGCCGGCAGATCCCCGTCACAGGCAGAGAGGCGGGCCAGTTGGCCCGCCTCTCGTGTGGTGTGAACTCGCCGGGGTGAGCATCAGAACCGCATCTTGCGCAGGCGCTCGATCCGCTCTTCGAGCGGCGGGTGAGTGCTGAAGAGCTTGCTCATCCCTCCGCTTCGCATCGAGAAGGGCTTCACGATGTAGAGCGCCGAGACCGCCTCCTGGGCCGGCGTGTCCCGCATCGGGCGCATTTCGACGCCCCGCTGCAGCTTCTCCAGCGCGCTGGCGAGGGCTTCCGGGTCACGCGTTACTTCGGCCCCGGTCTTGTCGGCGGCGTACTCGCGCTGACGGCTGATGCCGAACTGGATCATGCTCGCCGCGATCGGCGCGATGAGAATGACGCCGAGCGTCACGAGCGGGTTCTGCTCGTCGCGGCGGCCCCCGAGGAGGCTCGACCACATGAGCATCTGGGCAATCATCGAAATGGCGCCCGCCACAGTCGCCACGATCGAACTCGTGAGGATGTCACGGTTCTTCACGTGGCCCATCTCGTGGCCGAGCACGCCCCGCAGTTCGCGGTCGGTGAGCAACCGCTGGATGCCCGTGGTGACGGCGACGACGCCATGCTTCGGGTCGCGACCGGTGGCGAAGGCGTTCGGCGAATCGTTCTGGATGATGTAGACGCGCGGCATCGGCATCCGGGAAAGCTCTGCCACCTCGCGAACCATCGCGAAGAGGTGCGGGTCGTCGCTCTCCTGGATCTGGTGCGCGCCTGCCATCCGCAGCGCCATCTTGTCGCTGAACCAGTAGGCGGTGAAATTCATGACGCCGGCGAAGATGAGCGCGAAGATCATTCCGCCCGTCCCGCCGATGAGGCCACCGATCGCCACCAGGAGGCCCGTCAGGGTCGCAAGCAGGACAGTGGTTTTAAGGAAATTCATGTTCGAGAGTTGGATAACCTCCGGCTACAAGTATAGCCGAGGGACACCTTCTGGAACGGGTAAAGAGGGACAGACTTGTCCCGCGAGGTCAGTCCGGGGGCCGCTTCGCCGACCTGCGGATGGCGAAAGTCGCCGCCTCTACCCTGCGCGTCAGCCCGAGTTTGCCAAGGATGTCGCTGACGTGGTGCTTCACGGTCCGCTCACTAAGGTAGAGCTGCTCGCCGATTTCGCGGTTGGTCTGGCCCTCGGCCACGAGTTCGAGGATCTTTTGTTCTCGCTCCGTGAGCGTCTGGACCATGCGGTCTTCTTCGCTGACCACGTTGCCGCGCCGGATCTGCTCGATGACCGTGGCGGATGAGGCGGGATCGAGCGTCTTGCCGCCCCGGGCAACGGTCCGCATCGCCTCGATCAGGTCGGCGGTGTTCACTTCCTTGAGCATGAAGCCGCTCGCACCGGCGACGATGGCGGCCATGACTGCCGTCTCGTCTGAGTACGAGGTGAGCATCAGGACGTTCGCTCCCGGCACCGCGGACCGGATTTCGCGGCAGGCCTCGATGCCACCAAGCTTCGGCATCCGGACATCCATCACCACGAGGTCTGGTTGTTCACGCTTCGCTTCGCGGACGGCTTCTTCGCCGTCGCGGGCTTCGGCGACGATGTTGAACTCGGGGTGGCCGCGCAGCACGGATTTCAGGCCCTGGCGGACGATGTCGTGGTCATCCGCCAGGAGCACTCTGAAGCTTTCACTCATCGTCGTCCTCCGCTGGTTTGTGACGCGGGATGGAGACCCGCACGGTGGCGCCCATCCCCGGGATGCCAATCAGTGTAAGCGTCGCGCCGAGGCGATCGGCTCGGGTCTGCATGGTGACGCGGCCAAGCCCTCGCCGCACGGTCGCGAGGTCGAAGCCTACACCGTTGTCCTGGACTGTGAGGATCGTCGCATCTTCCGACTGGCGGAGGTCGATAGCAACCTTGCTCGGGGCGCCATGGCGCACAGAGTTGCTGAGCGCCTCGCGGGCGATGTAGAGCAGGTCTTCGGCCTCGCGAGCGGAGAGTTCCTGGAGCGCCGCGGCAGAGATGTTCACGACCGAGGCAATGGCGGGCGAGACGATCTGGCGGATGACAAAAGCGAGGTCCCTGGTCAGTTCGGGTTCCGCGGCGGGCGTCCCTGTCTCGAGCATGAAGATGTAGCCGCGCATGTCCGCGATGAGGTCGTTGATCCGGGTCACGGCTGCCGCGAACGCCTCGCGGGCCTCGCCGGGGAAGTCCTCTCGATTCGAAAGCGAGTCGCACTCTAGACCGATGGCGTACAGCGCCTGGATCGTCCCATCGTGCAGGTCGTGGGCGATGCGTCCACGCTCTTCGAGCACGTACAAACGCCCTCGCCGTTCCCGGGCCAGGCCGGTCGCCAGGCTGACTGCTCCCTGCAGCGCAAGCACTGCCGCGGCCGATTCCTCGGCCTCGCTGAAGGGCTCGCGGCCGCGGTCCCGCGTCATGTAGAGCGACCCAATCGTCCGGCCGTTTGCGCGGATGGGAGCGCCGAGAAACGCGCACATGTCGGGGTGGCCCGCTGGCCATCCCGTGTAGCCGGAATAGGCCTGGACATCCGCGAGGCGGAACGGGCGGTCTCGCTCGGCAAGCTCGCCGAGGAGACCCCGGCCGCGGGGCGGGTCGCCCAGCCTGCGGGCCTGGTCTTCCGAGATGCCGGCGTAGATGAACCGCGTCATGATGCCCGTCTCATCGAAGGTGGAGATCGCGGCGAAGTCGGCTCCGGTCACTTCGCGGGCGCGGTGAGCCAGCCGCTGAAGCGTGTCCGAAAGGTCTTCGCTTCCCGCCAGCAATTCGCTGGTGACCGCCATCTCGGCGAGGCCGGACAGCAAGTCCGGGGCCGAGTGCTCGCGCGCACCGTGGTCCATTGGTGCTGATGTTACGGGAATATTCACAAACTGAGGGATTCTTCCCCCCCGGCCAGCGACTTAGTCCCGTTCGGCCATGCCCGGGCAGGCGGCCAACGGCCGAAACTTCGGGATATGGAAGCCGGCCGGATCCTGGTGGCGATAGGCGACGTGTCTCTCGCGCGGGTCTTAGCACTCTGGCTTGCGGATGCCCTCCCGGGCCGGGAAATCACGCGTTCCGGCGCGCTCGAGGCGGGCCCGGGAGACACCGTGCTGTTCACCCCTGGAGACCTGCCCCCTTCGACGGCGGGGGACATTGTGGCCCGGGGTTCCCGGGCCATCGTGCTCGCCCCGGTTCCTCGCCCAAGCGAGCAAGAGCACTACGTCGCGGTCGGCGTGCACTATGTCGTGATGTCGGTGGACAACGCCGCGCTACTGAGCATCGTCCGCCATGCCGGGCAAGATCACTCTTCCCCGATGGACTCCGAAACAGCCCCGAGCCATCGCGTGTCGCCGAATTGCTCTGCTTGATAGAGCCACCACTCCGCCCCCCACAGGTAGATCCGCCCGGCGCCCGTTTTCCGGGCGTAGATGATGTTCTCCGTCAGCTGCCGCGGTGCGAGGTTGGCCGATGGGTTCGTTGGTGAAAGCAGGCGGGAGTCTTCGTCCGTCCACGGTTCGGCCTGGAGTTCGGTTACCCAGAACTGCTTCCCCGAAGCACGAGCCTGGCGAGCCTGGTGGGCGTAGTTCGGCATCAGCGGTCCGAGCTCCATGATGTTCGCGACGGCCTCCACACCCAGCAGGTCGATGTTGCGTCGGGGGTACATGCTCTGGGCAAGCACATCACCATCGGCGAGCGCATCACGCCAACGCCGGTCCATCACGAAGTGCTGCGCGTGGTTGATCGCGATCGGCCGCCCCGCGGGGTCGTTCGCGCCGATGACGGCCACCACCTCGGCGACGTAGTCGCGGCTGAGCGAGTAGTGGTCGCTGCGGTGGGACGCGATGTAGGGCTCGTTTTCGGCGCTCCACGAGTCCACGGTCGCGTTCGCTGCGAAGTGCACGGTGACGTTCTTCACCATCTCCAGGGCGCGCGCGCGGAGCACCGGGTCTTCGGAGATGACGTCGCCCTGGCGAAGGTCCGTCCCGACCAGCGCCCAGTCGGGGATGTAGAACTCCGGATGGCGCTGAGCCTTGATCCCAATCCCGACCATCACAGACGCACCATGGTCGGCGGCAACCCGGAGCAACTCATCGGTGAGGGAGTAGTCGTAGGCGCCCTGGCTCGGCTCCACTTCGTCCCACTGGACCGAGAACCGCACGGAGCGGGCGCCGGTGGCATCGATGATCCTGGCGAGCACGTCGCCGCACCATTTGGCACGGCCAGGGCGGTCATCCGGTACGAACGGCCCGCCCGGCGTTTCGAGGAGCAGGTACTCGGCCTGGTCGCAGCTGAAGTTGATCCCGATGAGGCTATCGGCGGGCGGCTCGCGGTGCGTCCAGCTGAGGGCGGACATCAGCCAGAACTGGCCAACGAGCAGGACCGCGGCCATGCCGGCCAGCCCGCAGATCGCCACGATTCGAACGCGGCGCCGTTTCCGTGTCACGTCCGAAACCGTACGAGCCGGGGAAGGTAGCGGCCAACCGCTAGAATGCCGGGATGTTCCCCGAGCAGATCGCCGGCGACGGATTCGTGCTTCGCGCCCTCGTCCCTTCCGATGCGGCGGCGATGTTCGACTACCTCCGCCGGCCCGAGGTTTTCGAAGCGACCAGCAGTGGCGGATGGACGCGCGAGGCAGTCGACGAGTTCGTCCGCTCCAACGCCGAAGGCATGATCGGGAGCCGCTGGTGCCGCTACGCGATCGTGCCCGGCGGGGCCGCCGCACTCGCCGGCGATATCGGCTTCGGCTCCATCGACATCCGAAACCGCCGCGCCGAGATCGGCTACCACCTCGCCCCGGAATCCTGGGGCCGCGGCCTCATGACCCGGGCGGTCGGCGCGCTCAACGCGTGGGCGTTCGCCGAGGGATTCCACCGCATCGAGGCGACGGTGATGGAGGGAAACTTCCGGTCCGAGCGCGTCCTCCAGCGCTCCGGCTTCGCGCGCGAGGCAACCCTGCGCGACTACAAGTACGTGCGCGGCGCATTCCGCGACTTCTCGCTCTGGTCGCTCCTGGCCACCGGCGGACGCTGACCGCCGGCCTGCTTAGACACACATCCTGCGGACCACCTCGTACATCAGCTCGCAGCCCATGTTGAGGTTCTCGACCGTCAGGAACTCGTTGTTTCCGTGGAAACCTGCAGCCTCTTCGGAGCTGAGCAGGCAGGGATGAAGCCATAGGCAGGAATGCCACGGTCCCGGAGGAAGCGGTTGTCGGTCGCGCCGACGGTCATCGCCGGGACGACGACCGCCTCTTCCATCGCTTCCTTGACGACGGCGTTGATCGTCCAGAACAGTTCCGTGTCCCATTCCGCCGGTTTCGGGAGCCGCCCGGATGTCTGCCGCGCAAACTCCACCTGGATGCGGTCGTCATCGATGAAGTCGATGACCTGTTGGCGCCACGCCTCCGGGTCCTGCCCTGGAAGGAGGCGGCAATCGAGGAAGGCCTGGCTCCGCGCGGGGATGACGTTAATCTTGATGCCGCTGTTCACCATGGTGACGTTGAGTGTGTTCACAAAGGCCGCGTAGAGGGCGGGAGACCGCCTGATCTGCTCTTCCACGGCCGCCTTATCAGCAAGCGGCGGCATGAGGCCGGCCTCGGCGAGGCGCTCCAGGTACGCGACCGTGTCGGGCGTGTAGGTGATGCCCCGGTCCCAATCGTGGAGCTTGATGAGCGCGCGCATCAGGTGGATGGCCGAGTTGTCGGCATGGGGGCGGCTGCCGTGGCCGGGCGTGCCCACGGCTGTCAGTTTCAAGCCACCGCCGGCGTACTTCTCGTTCGTGGCTACGTTGAAGAGCTGGACCTGCTTCCCGGCAAAGCGGCTGGCACCGGTGCCGCCTTCGCTCAACTCGAACTCGACATCGACCAGGTCGGGGCGGTGCTCACAGAGCCACTGCATCCCGAGCGCACTGCCCGCTTCCTCATCCGGCACCGCACAGAAAACGACATCCCGCCTGAGGGCCATCCCCTGCCGTTTGAGCAGCAGGAACGCGATGAGCTGCATGACGCCCGTGCCCTTCATGTCGATGGCGCCGCGGCCGTAGACGCGCCCGTCTTTCACCACGCCTTCGAAGGCGGGCATGTCCCAGTACTGGGCCTCGACCGGGACGACATCGGTGTGGTTGCAGAGCATCAGGGCGCGCTTCGAACCATCGCCATGGAGGCGGGCGACCATCACCTCGCGGTTTGGCGCCGTCTCGATGTACTCAGTTTCGATGCCTTCCGCTTCCAGCAAGGCGCCGAGGAAGCGGGCCGCCGGCTTCTCGTTTCCCGGCGGGTTGGAAGTGTCGATCTGGAGGTAGCGCACGAAGATGTCGAGCGCTTCGCGGTGGAGGGCGGGCCAGTCAATCATGAGGTCGGAGTCCCGGGGTGGAAGTCCCGGAATCCTACCGGGTTCGCCGAAACGGGGCGTCCGGGGCAGCGTCACCTTTTCGTGACGGCAGACCAATACCGTGTGTCGGCGGGCCGAGGTCCGCACTCCAGGGAGTTGGCCGTGTATCTCAATGCAACGTTGTTTCTTGCCGGGCGCGTCTGGGTGTTTCACCCGGCGTTGGCGCTTTTCTTCTATCTCGTCGCGGTCGCGATCTGCGTCGGCGTGCTCATGGCTGTCGCGTCTGCTCGCGGCCGGTCCGGGCTCTGGTCGTTGTTCGGCGTCTGGCTCATCCCGGGTCTCTTGATCGGCTTGCTCGTCCTCATCGCGCTGCCATCGAACGCCCGACCCCCGGCGACCCCGAGCGGCGGCGCGCCGGCGTAACGCGAAACGTAGGCCCCTCAACTCAGGAAAAGACAGAACGGGTGGCCCGCAGGGTCCAGCATGACTCGCAGGTCGTCCCGCCCCTGGTACTCCGCGAGCCTTGCCCCGCAGGCGAGGGCAAACGCCGCGGCCGCCTCCAGGTCCTCGACCTTGATATCGAGGTGGATCATCTTCCTCTGCGCCCCCGGTTCTTCGGGCCAGGTGGGCGGCATGTAGTCCGGGTAGGCCTGGAATGAGACTCCGGTGCCGCCCTCCGGGTCGCGCATGAGGATGAAGTCGTCGTCCTGCCAGGTGATCTCCCAGCCCAGGAACTTCCCGTAGAAGGCCGCCATCGCATCAGGATCCAGGCAGTCCATGTTGATCGTCCTGAGGCTGATGAATGGGCGCTGCGGGCTCATTGCCGGCCGTCCGGGAGCCGCAGGAGCCCGGCGTCGACGCAGTTGATGCCGTCGAAACGCATCAGGACACCTTCGCAACGTTCGCACGAAAGGCCCCAATCCGAGTAGTCGTAGCGAGGAAGCAGTCCGGCAACGCCTGCCTCGATGATCCCGCCGTGCGAGACCACGAGAGCACGGCCGTTTGCCGGCAGCTCCGCGGCGATTCGGCGAAGGAGGTCCGCATGGGCCCGGCATGCACGGGTGGTGGCCCCGCCAAGGGCGAAGCCGCGCGCGAACTCCGCGCAGCCCAGAGTCCAATCGACTTCGTCTTCCCAGCTCGGCGCAGCGTAGCCGAGCACCGGCTCCTGTCGGTCGACGGCGTAGCCCATCGCTATCGCGGTCTCGAAGGCGCGCGGCATGTCGCTCGTCACCACGAGGTCGAACCGCCCCATGGTGCCGCCCACGCGACGCGCGAGGTTGACCCCCTTCTGGGTGAGGTGCTCTCCGGGTGGTTCGCGCCAGCTGTGGCGGCGATGCTCGATTTCAGGCATGGAGCGGGAACGATAGCACGAGCGCCCCGCTCGTCCGGACCTACCGCCGGATCAAGCCTCGCCCGGCGGCTTCTTCGATCACCTGGACCACGTTTGTGGCAGCGCCCTTGCGGATGCTGTCGGTCACGGTCCAGAGCGTGATCCCTCCCGGCAACGAGCTATCGCCCCGGAGCCGGCCGACGAGGACGTCGTCCGTCCCGGCGACGTCCATCGGCGTGGGATAGCTCTCCTTCGCCGGGTCATCGATGAGGCGGACTCCCCTGGCGGCAGCGATCAAGTCGCGCGCCTCCGCAGGCGTTACTGGCCGCTCAAACTCGGCCCAGACGTTCATCGCGTGGCCGAAGAAGGTGGGAATCCGGACACATGTGGCGCTGATCGCGATATCCGGCGCGTGCAGGATCTTCCGCGTCTCGTTCGCCATCTTGATCTCTTCCTTGGTGTAACCGCCTTCATCGAACACATCGATCTGTGGGACCGCGTTGAAAGCGATCTCGCGCTTCTGCGTACCGGAAGGCTCGTGGCGTCCGGCGAGGGCGGCTTCCGTCTCGGTGCGAAGGCCATCGACCGCGGCGGAGCCGGCGCCGGCCACCGCCTGGTAGGTGCTGACGACGATGCGGCGCAGGGGGTTCACGCGGTGGATGGGCGCCAGGGCGAGGACCATCGGCGTCGTCGTGCAATTCGGCTGGCTGACGATGCCCTGGTGCCACGAGAGGTCGTCGGCGTTGACCTCCGGGATGACGAGCGGGACCGCCGGGTCCATGCGGTAGGCGCTCGAGTCATCGATGACGAAGCTCCCGTTGCGCTGGGCAATCGGTGCGTACTGCTTCGAAGCCGACCCGGAGGCGGAGAGGAAGACGACATCGTCCGCGGGCGAAAAGCTGGCTTCGCTGGTCTCTTCGACCGTGATCTTCTCTCCCCGGAACTCGACCACCTTCCCGGCGGAGCGGGCAGTAGCGAGGAGGCGGAGGCGCTTGACCGGAGTCTTGCGGGTTTCAAGCAGTTTCAGGAACTCGCGGCCAACAATGCCGGCGCCGCCGACCACGGTGATGTTGTAGGCGTCCACAGGGCGCACTCCGGGGGAAAGGGTGACGGTTATGGTAGTGGGAGGAGGGTGATAGGGTCACTCGGGGTTGCAGTCGGGGTCCGTGAACTGGTGCTCACGAACGGATCGCGCCGGATAGAAGCAACTGGACCGGGACCCGGCGGATCTGGATGGAGCCGAACGAGCGGCGGCCATCCCAAGCGGCCGGGACGTGCCGTCCCCAACTACGGCGCGGGCGCGAAGCTGAGGCGGCCCCAGGGGCCGGTGGTTTCGCCGCCGCTGAACACGGTGGCGACATCGCCCCCACCAGGGTAGATGCCTCGCAGCGAGGCAACGCCGCCTTCGACTTCGAAGACGTACGCCTGGTAAGAGCCGGGGCCGTTGCCGGGGATGGCTTCGAAGGCGAGGACGAAGAGCGTACAGGGTGGCGCATCGGTGGCGCAGCCGATGGCACGGAGTGGGCCGGAGGCCGCAGTCGTACGGTTCAGCTGGCTCGCGAAGGCGTCAGCGGAACCCAGCTGGCCACTCTGGGACATGATGAAGCGGCCCTGCGCACCCGCGACCTCGATCGTGGTGCAGAAGGGGTGAGGAGCGCCGCTGCACGAGGCATCAAAGGCGCGGGTAATGTCTCGGAGGCTATCGTCTCGGGCCGAGACGGCGGCTTCGAACCAGCGAGCGAAGGCAGAGACGTCGGCCGGCCCCGTCACAGCGGGGACCGCTGATAACGCCGGAACCGGCGCGGGTGGGTCCGGCACGGCCCGCACCGAAACTTCGATGGACGGACCTTTGGAAGCATCGGTGCATGGCGGGTAGACGCTGCTGGCCCCGATGCCGGACTGGGTATCGATGTCGTGGAAGTACCAGAGCGGGACGTGGTCGAACTGCCTGGGCGCATCCGGATCGTCCAGGACTACCATCTGGCCCTGAGCGTTGCGGACGACCGTCGGGATATATTCGGGAACCGGTGTCGGCACGGGTTCGCACCAGTTCTTCCAGCGGACGGTCACGATCGCCTGGTCAGTGCCGGCGGGAGCGATGAGGGCGCCCGCCCGGGTCGCCAGCCGTTTGCCCTGCGGCGTTTCGCCCGTTGCGACGACGAAGGCTTCGGTGAACTCTATAAGGTCGCAGGTGCGTGGCTTGGTGAAGACGAATTCGGCGACGGCGGTGTCGCCGTCAAGGCGGCGGCTGCTGCTGGCCATCAGTTCGCCGGGAATGCACGGGCGAGCAATGCCGGCCGGGAGGACGATAGCGGTGGGGGCGGCCTGCGTTGGGGTTGGGGCGGCGGCCACCGCAACGCCCGGCCCCTCGTCCGAAGGCCCAGCAGGGGCACCTTCGCGAATGGCGCCGACCACCACGGCCGCGCCAACGACTCCCGCCACGGACGCTCCGCTGATGCTGAGCGCCTTCAGCGAGAACCACGCCGGGACGAGCGATCGGACGCGAGCGAGCCGGTTCGCCCGCTGGCGCTGCTGCCAGGCGACGACGGCTTCTTCGCGGGACGGGACATCGAGCCGCGCCAGGATTTCGCTGACGTGCCACTTCACGCCGTCGAGCGTGATGCCGAGGCGGTCGGCGATTTCGCCATTGGTACAGCCGCGGGCGATGAGCCCCAGGACTTCCTGCTGGCGCGGGCTCAGTTCGAAGCGAACGGAGGGCTCGTTGGCTGCGCGGGGACGTGACATGGGGGCACCGTACCGCTTCGAAACAAGGTGTGCCCTACCTTATGCAGTTCATGCCATATCGTATTGTGTGGGAGGCGAAGCCGGAGCATTTGCACCGCGGCGGCGCGCTGACACGGGAGTTCTTCACGATCCTGGGATCTGTGTGCCTCCGCGTCTCTGTGGGTCGATTCAAGGACCCACCGGGCGGGTAGACTGCGAGTACAAAAAACAACCTGGAGCCGACGCATGACCGCACCCGCCGAACTGACCGATATCGCCTATTCGACCGATGGCCCGATCGCCTGGATCACCTTCAACCGCCCGAAGTACCGCAACGCCCAGAGCTGGCGGCTGCTGGACGAGTTCGATACCGCGATGGACCTGGCCGACGCCGACGAGGCCGTACAGGTGATCATCGTCCGCGGTGCCGGCGGCAACTTCTCCAGCGGACACGACCTCGGCACGCCGGAACAATCCGAGGCGCGGAAGGCGAAGGGCATCGGCGATGCCGGCATCGACTTCTACAACAACTTCAAGCACTACAACCTCGACCTGCTGCTGAAGTGGCGCAACGCCCGCAAACCCACGATCGCGATGGTCGAGGGCTACTGCATCTTCGCCGGCTGGATGATGGCGGCGTGTGTCGACATTGTCTTCGCCGCGAAGGACGCTCTCTTCCTGCCGGCGCTGCTCGAGTACTTCTCGCTGCCCTACGACATTGGCACGAGGAAGGCGAAGGAGCTTATGTTCGAAAGCCGCTTCCTCACGGCCGATGAAGCGATGGAGTGCGGCTTCGTGAACAGGGTCTATGACCTCGCCGACCTGGAGCGCGAGACCGTGAACTATGCCCTCCGCGTGGCCGAAAACGCGCCCATGAACGTTCGCATGGCGAAGGTCGCGGCGAACAAGTCCCAGGACCTGATGGGCTACACGGCATCATTGGAATCGGGGCTCTCGGACTACATGCTGATGATGACCAACCAGGGCTCGGGCCGCGTTCAGGGGATGCGCCGGCTCGGAGGAGTCGACCTCGCAGTGAGGGGCCTCAAGGGCGAGCGTGCGGGGCTGACGCCAAGGGAGTAGGGCTGGCCGGGTCACGGCAGACGATTCGACCTGCAAGTGCCGAGCGCATCGATGTCCCCTACGGCAGGAACCGCTCCGCCTCGTATCGAACCATCGATTCCCCGAGCGATGCGTAGATCAACTCGATGAGGTCGTTCCCGCGCTGGTCGTAGTTCTTGGGGTCGATCGCGGATGAATTCGTGACGATGTAGAGCGCGAGAATCAGCGACGTCCGCGCATAGTCATCCCGCGGCATGGAGGCCTCGTAGTAGGTGTCTAGCAATTCATCGGTGTGCTTCGCGATCACGTCTTTCCGCAGGTTGCCGGAGATGAAGTACTGCAGGTCCAGCGATCCGATTGAAGCCGAGCAAATCTGCCAATCGAGGACGACACAGGCATCAGCCGAACCCGGTTCGCCGAACATCAGGTTGTCGAGCCGGAAGTCGGAGTGCACGAGCGTAAGCGGGCGGTCGAACAGCCCGTCGAGGTACTCGTCGAACTTCTCCGCCAGCCCCTCGCGCAGCGCAGCACCAACGGGTCGAACCGGTGAGCCCAGTTCTCCGTGAACTGCGGCAGGTTCTGGACGAAACCGAACTTAAGCACCTGGTAGAACGGGTGACCGCGCGATGGCAGCCAGGCATACTTCGTGAGCTGCGCAGATTGCCACCACTTTCCGTGCAGTTGGCCGAGCGTCGTAACCGCGAGCTTCGCCTGCTCTATCGAACACGACGCGAGCTGGTCGCCGACCTGCGCCGTGGTCACGTCCTCCAGTACCAGCGCGAAGTCAGCCTCGGCGGGCTCGAAGAGCGCGTAGTATGGCTTCGGCGTCCGGACGCCAACCGCGTAACCGATATCCCGATAGAAGCCCACCTCCCGCTCGTAAAAGCCAAGGACCGCCGCCATGCCCCGCGCTTCCGCGACCCGCGTCGGCAGCTTCACGATGACCGAAGCCGGGGCCGCTGGACCGGGGTCGCCTTCGTAAGCAAGCTTCATCCGGGCAAGCTCGCCCAGGAACCCGGAACCCTCGCCGATCCGCGTCGAATCGACGGCACGCACGCGCGAACCGGGAGCCAGAACGGTGCCGAGCGCCGCCGTGAGCCAGTCGGGAGTGACCGAGTTAACTCCCGCGGGGATGCGCAGCACTGTCATGGGCGTTCGTCCTTGGGAAGATGGCGCATCGTAACAGCAGGCAGCCAGTCCGCAAGGCGGCGCCAAACCGTCTAGTCTCGCGGCAGCTGACGCCCGAGGATCCCGGACGGCGACGGCTCCGGCCTCCCCGGACGGTAGGAGAGGTGGCCGCCGAGCGCGGCAAGCTTATCGACCGCCGTGAGCCACCAGAAGCCGAGGCTGCCCGGAATCCGGCCGGCGCATCGCTGGAGCAAGCCCGCGTTCAATACTGCTCCCCTGCTGCAAGCGGCAGCCAGCAACCCGGTGCCCGCGCGAGGCGCGAACCGCTTGCTCAGGCGCGAGACGGCCTTCAGGTGGCCGCCGTGCCACTCGACCTGGGGGTGTTCCTGCATCAGGCGCTGCGCCCCCCAGCCGTGACAGACTTGTTTTGCCGCGAAGACGCGGAGGTCGTCGTCGTGCAGGTGGTCGACGCGCATTAGGGGCTGGTAGGCGACCCGGATGCCTGCTGCCTCGGCGCGAAGGCCGAACGCGGTGTCGCCGACGCGGCGGTAGCGCTCTTCAAATCGCAGGGCCTCGAAGACTCGGCGCCGGACCGCCAGGTTCCGCGTGTCGCACTCAGTCGGCTGTCCCGGCTGGAGCCGCCGCAGGTGGGCCTCGTATCGCCGCTGGATGAGCGCAGCGACCGGCGAATCAACGACGCTGCCGGAGTATCCCTGGACGATGTCCGCCCCGCTCGCGATACCGTCCAGCCCCGCGGCGAGCCAGCCTTTCAGGACGATGCAGTCTGCGTCGGTGAAGAATACGACCTCACCGTCGGCGGCATCGATGCCGCGATTCCGAGCGGCATAGACGCCGACATCGGCGAGAGATAGCAGCGTCACCATGCCGGGAAGACGCCGCCGAAGCTCCGCAGTGAACTCGGGTGTCGAGGCGTTATCGACGACGACGACCTGGAGCTGCGCCACTTCGTCCGCGCAACGGATGACGGAGTCAATCGCCTGGAAAACACCCGGGTCAGACCTCACCGGGATGATGACGCTGACAGCATGGCTTGTCATTTCGATGCGGACGATGGTACCCGTTCGACTGCTTCGATCACCCGGGCGCAGGAACGAGCCGATTCGACCCCGGCGAGTGCCGGAAGGGGCCGGCCGGCGAGTGACTCCGCCCAATCGCCCAGGAGCGAAGCGACCGCGGCAACCGGTGGCGCTGGCTCTCGCCGAAGCCGCCGAACGGCCCCGGCCAGCAGGCCCCTCGCAGGGTCCGGCACGGGCCGCCCATCGATGGCGAGGGTTTCCAAGTACTCATGTCCGTGAGAGACCTCCCAGGTGAAGCGGCGGCCGCTCTCGAACACGAAGGTCCCAGAAGCGCGACCAGCCGTGCGAGTGACCCCCTCCACCGTCGCTATCTCCTCTCCCGACAGCCATCCGGCAAGATCGGCGGCGTGCGGCAGAAGGTCCCTCTCGACTGTTTCGACCGTCTTCGCTCCCCAGGCCTCAGGACTCGTCTGGAGCCGGTAGTCCAGGTTGTGTCCCCGGCCCAGGCCGCCCGGGTACTGCTTCCAGTACCGGCGAGAAAACGCGCAAGTCAGGAGTACCGGGTTCGGCCAATCTTCGGCTTCGGCGACGGTGAGCGCGGGCGGCTTCTCGACGAGCACCGGGAGCCCTCTGTCCAGGGCAAGGGCGACGTGCCTGGCGTGGAGCGGTGGCGGGGAGAGCACCAGGATGGCGTCGACTTCGGCACCGGCGAGGAGGGCTTCGGGCTGCGAGAAGTCCGCCGGGACGGCAGGGTCAGCGGTTGCGGCCACGCAGAAGTCGCGCCGGATGGCCACGGCGGGCGCGTAGAGCTGGCGGTAGACCTGCCCCAGGCCGAAGACGCCGAGGCGGATCGGGGGGTTCACCCGAAGAACACCGTCCCCTCGTGATGCCGTTGCGAGGGGACGCCATAGAGCGAAAGAAGCGAGGGCGCGAAGTCCCGGTTGTCCACCTCGGTGCGAGCGAGCGAGGCAGTCGAGCCTGATGCGCCCCGCATGAACACGAACCCGCGGCCCGTATGGATACCGTTCCGCGCCTCGGGGTCGTGATTCGCCAGTTCTCGGCCCTCGGGGCCCAGGATCGTCGTCGCCCTGTGAACGGTGGGAGTCGCGAGCAGCAGCGCATCCGGCAGCCGATGCGCGCGCGGGCCAGCGAAGCGCCCACCGATGCGGAGCAGCGATTCGAACGCGGGCTGTCCGTCAGGCGCCTTGCACTCGGCCGCCAGTCCGGCCAGGCGCGCGAGCGCAGCCTCGGCCTCGCCAGGACCGAAACGCCCGTCTCGCTCCCGCCCTTCGAGGTTCATGCGCAGACCGAGGTGCCCGTCGTGGGCGATGCGGAAGACGGGGTCATGCGCAAGGTCTCCGCCAATACTCGAAAGCGCCCCCTGGCGGGCCGCGCGGAGGGGCCCCGGAAGCCGCCGCCAGATGGCCCGGTGGACCGAATCGGGCATCAGGTCGCGCAGGCGGCGCAAGGCGTCCGGCGCGGCCACCGCCGCTTCGGGCTTCTTCCCCAGTGCCAACGCCAGGAGCTGGTTTCCAAGTCCCCCCGAGTAGTCGACCTGTTCGACCATGCCATGGAGCGCGAGGAGGACGATGTGTGCGTCGGGCCCGGCTGCATCGATGATCTGCGGCCATGCATCATCGAGCGGGCGCAGGATGTCGCCGAGGGCAGAGACGTTCGTGGCGGTCCCGGAAAGCTGCTGCGGAGCGGCAAGGTAGTGTCCCGCCTTGTGGGTCTCGCCGAAGGCGCAGAGGAAGAAACCGCTCCCGCGGCGCTCCCGGAGAAGCGTCCCTATCGCCTGCGCCCTCATGTCGACGCCCCGGCCCAGGCTGGCCACCATGGCGAGCTTCTCTTTCAGCCCATGCGGTTCAACCGTGTCGAACTCGAGCGGATGCTTCCCGAAGCGCTTGCGAAAACTGGTCCCATACCCTGCCGGCCAGGAGGCTGGCTCAATCTCGTCGTGAGTGCCCCAGGCGTTGACCTGGAGAACGCCGGGCCGTCGGACGAGGGGCACGTAGGGAGGGTCGATAATCGTGAGCGGGACGCCGGACTCCGCGAGTGCGTCCCAGAACGGCGTGATCGTCAGCGCGGGATGGGAGTTGCGGGCGTAACCCATCTCCTCCTCCATCCACTGCGTCCAGAAGTACATTCCGTGGAAGCCTGGGTTCGCTCCCGTCGCGAACGTCGGCCAGAGACTGCCATGCAACGTGTCGCCGTCGGAGCGGACGGTCGCCCGCCCGGCTTCGCGCGCGAATCGCGCAAGGTTGGGCAGCGAACCAACCTCCAGCAGGTGCTCAAAGACGGTCAGCTCCATCGCGTCGAGCGCGATGACGACAACGCGGGCGTCGTTCGAACCAGTCACCGGGCGACTCCGGATGTCACCCTCCGAAGCTACCGGCGGCACCCGGTAGGGTCGAGAAGGTTTCCACGGGATTGGGCCGGTCGCTCCCGCCACACTCCTGACACTATGCTGTCAGCTACACCGGGCTTTCCCGTTCCCGCTCCTGACAAGATGGTGGCAGGAGCCGGGGCGCATGATGCCGGGGCCGCGGGAAGAGACTCCCGCGAAGCATCCCAACAGAAGGACCACCATGAACGTCACCAACATGTCCCTCCAGCTCGCCAGCGAAGACCCGCAGCGGCTCGCCGCGTTCTACCGCGACGTCGTCCAGCTCCCGGCCCAACCTGAGTTCGGCGACCACTCCTTCGCCCTCGGCCCAGCCGGCACCCTCTTCGTCGTCGACCACTCCCAGGTGGCCGGGCAAACCCGCGAACCCGCCCGCGCCATCATCGACCTCCACCTCGAAGGCCTCGACGACGAGCAGGCCCGCCTCGAATCCGCCGGCGTCAGCTTCATCCGCAACAAGGGCGTCGAGCCCTGGGGCGGCGTCATCAGCACGTTCATCGACCCGGATGGCAACCTCGTCCAACTCATCCAACTGCGCCCGGAACTCGCAAGCCTGCCCGAAGGCGAAGCGGCGGGCGTGGCGTAGTCAGTGCGACGGGCCGACCGCCTCTTCCAGGTCATCCAGCTCCTGCGGCGCCGCCACGTCATCACGGCGGCGGCGATAGCCCAGGAGCTGGAGGTCTCGGAGCGCACCGTGTATCGCGACATCGCCGACCTCGTCCGCTCTGGGGTCCCCATAGCGGGCGAGGCCGGAGTCGGCTACACGCTCCGGCGAGGGTTCGACCTGCCACCGCTCATGTTCACCGAAGAAGAAATCGAAGCCCTCGTACTGGGCACCCGGGTCGTCAGTTCGTGGGCCGATGAGGGACTCGCCAGGGCCGCCGAGAGCGCCCTCGCCCGGATAGAAGCTGCCCTCCCGGACAGGCTGAAGGCACGCCTCATCGGGTCCCGCCTCTTCGCCCCATCGTTCCACGTCCCCCAACAGGTCGCCGCGGCCCTTGCCGACCTCCGCAAGGCCATCGATGAGCGCCGTCCGACGCGGCTCGACTACGTCGACAACGACGGTGCCCGCACCGAACGCGTCGTCCGGCCGGTCGGCCTCTTCTTCTGGGGCAACAGGTGGACGCTGACCGCGTGGTGCGAACTCCGCGACGACTTTCGCGACTTCCGCCTGGACCGCATCCAGGGCATGTCGATGCTCGACACCCGCTTCGAACCCGAACCGGGGAAGACTATCGAGGACTTCTTCGCGCGCTGGGAAGAGCAGTAACGCCCCTCGCAATAGCCTGGCGGAGGGGCTTGGGGCGGCGCGGCACCTGCACCCGTCTTGATGGGACTCCTATTTCTGCTTCACGGCTTCGAAAAGCACCGTCAGGCTCACCACTCGGAGGTTCGCGACCTGACCATTAACCACCTCCCAAATCAACTGATTTGTGGTCATCGTTGCGGTGACCTTCCCATCCTTGAACTCGGCCCGGATCTCGTTCCAGTGGTTGATGACGGCCGGCTCGCCAGGGTTTCCGTGAGAGCCGCTGTGGTCGCTGCCCGTCAGGATCGGCCCGGTGAGCAGGAAGAAGTTGTCATGTGACGTCGGCGGGAGAAGGCCCCCCGACGGCTCGTATGGCTTCGAATCGGCGACGCCCCTGCAGTACCTGCTGCCGGTCCCGTCGGCATCCGGACCACAGACCAGCGCCTGGCGCCGCTCGGGCTCACTCCCTCTCGCAGGCGTCGTTTGCACTTCGAACGTGCAGGTGCCGCCGGACTCGCACTTCCGGCCGAACGGGTACAGCCGGTCTTCGTTGTAGATCCGGACGGTCTCGGCTGACCCTCCGGTCATCTGCCAACTGACAATCTGATACACGCCTTCGATGTCCGCCTTGGCCGTCGCTGTGCCAAAGTGCACGCGCGCAACGCTGGTCCCGGGCATCAGTTCGTCGCCATCGAGCAGCGCGATTCGGCGGGGCGCCTTTTCGAGCTGCACGGTCACGGGGAGCGGTTCTGCCCGCGGGTCGTCGAACTCGACCTCGCCAGTGAGCTTGAGTGTGAGCGCGGCATTACTTTGGAAGGTCTGTTGCTGATCGGCGCCGGGCTCCAGGCCGTCGTCGAACCAGGCGAGCTGCTCTGCACTCAGGCTCCGTTCGCCCGGCGCGATCAGGAGGACATTGGTGTAAAAGTTCTCAGTCTTGTCGCCCGGGATCTTCTTCGCATCCTCGGTGAGGGAGAATGTTGCCACCTCTCCGTTCGGTCCTCGCAGGACCAGCCTGGCCCCAAATTCGGAAAGCGGTGCGTCCCTCGGACGGTCGCCCCAGACCTCCGGAGGAATCGACGCCTTCGGGATCGTGACGCGGATGGACTGGTACTGGGGCTGGGTGGCCGCGACGCCAACGGGCCAGTTCGAGGAGCCGTAGTGCTCGAAAGGCAGCCCGGAGGTGGACTGGCTGGCACTGCGGCCCCCACTCAGCCAGGTACCGTGGAAGTCCGCATCCCCAGTCTTCAGGCGGAACGACATGAGGCGCTCGATGCCGGTGGGGTAGGCGCCCTCCGGCTGAACGAGGGTACCCGTGCCTCGGACGTGGAGCATCACCGGAGGAATGCCGCCGGAGATGCTGTCGCAGCGGCCGGCGCAGTAGCCGCGGGTGCCTTCGGCGGCTTCGCGGATGGATTTGAAGAGGTAGTAGTCGGTGCCGCGGATGGCGGCGAACATGCCGACCGAGTAGGCGAACTGGGCGATGGTGAGGCCGTGTGCGGGCAGCATACCCCTGCCCGCTTCTTTCATGAGGACGCTCTCCTCATACATGTCGAGCACGAAGCTCGTCCCGCCGATGCCGCCCGCTGAAGCACCTTCCATCACCATGTATGAGTAGGGGTGCTCGTTTCCGGCCGTGTACCAGCCGTTGACCCAGTCCAGGATCTGATCGGCGGCTGCAAACGCGAGGGACAGGCCGACGGCCCCGGGGATCAACCCGGTGGCAGCGAGCGCGACCGGCAGCCAACGGACGATCCAGTCGACGTTCTGTTTCAGCCAGTCGACAATCGCCAGCCGCTCCATCGCCCGGACCGAGTAGAAGCGCAGGGTCCGCTGGACCGTCGGCGTTCCGCCGATCGGGTACTTTCCGTGGGCAAGTTCGTCCCGCACAAACGACTCGACATCGGCCGGCATCTCCTCCGACTTGATGACGATGTCGGCCCACTTCAACTCGCCGTAGGGCTTGAGCACGCGAATATCGAGGTCGCCCAGTTGCTCCGCGTCCAGGAGCGCCTTCACGAGATCGATCCCCCACGGGGTGTAGTCGTGCATCGCCGTCTCGATCCACTCGTCGACGAAGTAGACGGCGACTTGCCTGTTCGCATCGACGCTCTGAAGGTCGATGGTGGAGCGGAACGCGAGCCAGTTCTGCTTGACCACGAAGAGCCGTTCGACGCCGCCAGCCCAGAGCTCGTCCGGGCTCAATTCCTCTCCAGTCGGATTGGATGCCCCCCCGAAGAGGCTGATAGGGTCATCGAGTCCGCCCCGGGCCGCGCCAAACATCTTCAGAGTGAACCGCATTTGGGCGCGCACCCTTTCGTACTCCCGCCAGGGGTCGGCGGGCGGCTGCTGGCTGGCATAGCGGGCCTCGCTGAACGTTCGCGCCATCGGGTCGGTCTCAAGCCAGGCAGCGATCTCTCCCTCCCAGGCTGCACGGTCGGTCCAGTACAGCTGTTCGATGCGGAGGTCGTCCTGTTCCTCACCGGTAAGGGCCGGCGCGCCGGCTTTCGGAGCGGCGAGAGCGAAGACCCACGAAGCCGGGACGTTGCTCACCGTCACCCGCTCTCCCGGGCGGCCGTCCTTCAGTGTGACTGGTTCGGAAGGGAGTTCGACCCAGAACCCTGCAACCGTGCGAACGATGACGCTAGTCCCCGGTCCGCCCGCTGGAAGGTCGACCGTCGCCGGTTCCGCAATGGGCACGCCAACGAACGAGACGAACTCCCAGCCAAACCCACCGTGGTCCCACCACGGGTCGTCTGCCAGCTGAACGCGGCGGAGGTCCATCACGTCGCCGTAAAGCGCCGCGCCCCCCGGGATCTGAGCGCTTGCGCCGCCCGGGTGGTCGAGCCGGACGCCGGCACGCAGCGGAAGGCCGTTGACGCTGTCGACCGCTCCTTCTGCGGGAGGTTCGAGGACGGTGACGGCACTCTCAAGCGGCTCGCCTTCGAATTCACCGCCGTTGTCGGGCTTCCCGTCCCCGCGGAGGAAGAGCACCCACGCGAAGCCCCCGACGATTAGGAGCATGAGGGCGGCGCCAGGCACAGCCACCGAGCGGGGTATCTTCCTGCGCTGTACCGATCGAGGCGCTTCCGAACGCACAGCCGAAGGGCCGGGGGCCGCGCCCGAAAGGACCGGCTCCCCGCACTGGCGGCAGAACCGGGCGTTCACATCGAGCGGATTGGAACACTTCCGGCAGACCTTGCTGAGCGACGAGCCACATGCCCGGCAAAACCGCGCGCCCTCGAGAGCAAGGGCGCTGCAAGCAGGGCAGCGCGGCCCTCCCGGCGATGTACCACGTCCTCGACTGTCAGCCAACGTCCCTCCGGGGTAGCAAGCGCTCCCATCCCGGCAAGATGCCACAACGGGCCGCGGTGGGAAGAGGTGCGACGGGGCAAATTCGCGGGATCGATCGGCCCTCGCCGCAACTACTTTTCGGTTGGCTTCGAGTGGTGCTTCACCACGAGGACACGGTCGACCCGGCGGCCGTCCATGGCCATGACGCGGAACTGGTAGCCAGTCACCTCCAGGCGGTCGCCGACGCGCGGAATGCGCCCGAGGCGATGCATGATGAACCCGCCGATAGTGTCGTAGTCCTCGTCCGCGAGGTCCGCGCCGGTCGCATCCTCGACATCCGAGATGAGCGCGAGGCCGCTCACGAGCAGGTTACCGGCGGCCAGCGGCCGAACGGTTTCGCCCTGCTGGCGGCCGCCGCCGAGCCAGCGCCCAAGCAGGCGGTAGAGCACCTCGTCGGCGGTGAGGATACCGCTGGTGCCGCCATGCTCATCGACGAGCACGACGAGCTGGACCTGCTTGGCCCGCATGGCCTGGACGGCAACCTCGACGCTGACCGACTCCGGGATAGCGACGGCAGGTTCGACCAGCGGGCGCCAATCGCTGCTCCCGGTCTGGAGGAGTTTGAGCAAGTCCTTGGCATCGAGGACGCCGAGGATATGGTCGAGGTCCTCTTCGAACACCGGGTAGCGGGTGTGCTCGCGCTGTTCAACGAGAGCGAGGATCTCTTCGAGGGTGCTCGTCGCATCGATAGCGGCGACCTCCGTCCGGGGCACCATGATCTGGTCGGCCTGGATCGCGCTGAACTCGAGGGCGCGGCGCGCGAGCATCAACTCCGAGGTGGAGAGCAGTCCTGCGCGGGCGCTCGCCTGGATGACGAGTTCGAGCTCTTCCGGTGAGAGGTTGTCTCCGTGCTCCGAAACGGGCCTGATGCCGAAGGGCGAAACGACTGCGCGTCCGGCAGCGTTCATCACCCAGATGAACGGGCGGAAGACACGGTTGAAGACGGCGATCGGCGCGGCGACCCAGAGAGCGGTGGCTTCGGAACGCTGGAGGGCGAGGGTCTTCGGGGCGAGTTCACCGAGGACAATGTGGAGAGTTGTGATGAGGGTAAAAGCGACGGCCACGGCGGCCGTATGGGACACGGTGGTCGAGGCCCAGCCCCCGACGACTGCCTCGACCGGGGGTTCGATGAGGTGGGCAAGGGCTGGCTCCCCCACCCAGCCGAGGGCAAGGCTGGACATGGTGATGCCGAGCTGCGTGGCCGCGATGTAGTTGTCCAGGTCCTGCAGCGAGGCGAGGAGAAGCTTCGCGCGCGACTGTCCCCCGGCCGCGAGCTGCTCGATCCGGCTGCGGCGGACGGCTACGTAGGCGAACTCCGTGGCGACGAAGAGACCATTCGCCGCGACAAGAACGACGACGGCGATCAGGCCGGCGATGGTTAGAGTGCTTTCGGGCATAGCGCCATGATAGGGGTGTGGCGCGGGTTACGAGAGGTGAGTGAAGGTGCGTGGGGGAAGCGCAGGCCTCAGGGCGCGCGCTTCCAGAGTCCTGCACCTGCGGCCGTACTCAGCGCGAGGTCTCCGCCGGGGGTTAGCGAGTACGTGGCTTCGGTGATCAGCCCGGAATCGGAGATGATGCGCAGCTGGCCATCGCTGGCTTCGTACGTACCTTCCTGCTCGTTCTTCGCCGTGAAGGTGTAACGCCCGTCGCGGGCGGTGAAGGTGAAGTGCCACTTGAGGTCGCCGAGGGTGCCGGTGAGCTTCCACTCGGTGTCACTCACTCGCTCCCAATCGGTGGCGTACGCAACTCCCCAGTCCCCGGGCGCTTTGCCCGAGAAGGAAAAGGCCATGACCTCATTTGGGATAAGGCCGCTGACGCCGCCCGCGATGGAGCCGTCTTCCGGGTCCGGCGTGTAGACCATCACGCGCATGGCGCCGCCACCAGGGGTGAGGGCGAGTTGCCGGGTGCCGCCGTCGGTGTGCGCGATCGGCAATCTCACATCGCCACCCGGGCTCCAGTCGGTGATGGTCCCTTCTTCCTGGAAAACGGCCGTGACCTCGTATGAACCATCCTTCTCGAAGGAGAACTCCGATCGGCTGGGGCCCCCGGCGACCGGTTGCAGCTCCCAGTGCCCAGCGACTTCCGGGGCGGCCTCGCCGGAGCCGCGCCCGAGCCAGAGGGCGAGCAGAACAGCGACCGCGACGAGCGCTGCGGCGGCGGACAGGACCTGCACCGGCGAGAACCGCGGGGCGACCTTCGCGGGCTCGGGGCGCGGCACCGGGGCCTCGCCGCCCATGAGACGGGCGACGGTATCGGCCAGGTATTCCAGGTGGCGTTCAAGCGGCCGTGTGAGGGCATCGAGCCAATGGGGCGTGCCGAGGAAGTACTCCAGGTTCTTGCTGGGCTGAACCTCTTCGATACGGAAGGGGACGATGATGACGCCCCTGTTGACGGCGCGTTCGACTTCGCGCTTCACCTGTTGCGAGGCATTCGCGCTCTTGCTAAAGACCAGGACCATCACCTGTGAGTGTTGGATGGCCTCCACGATGGCCTCGCCCCAATCACGGCCGGGAAGGATGTCGCGGGGGGCGATCCAGCACCGGGTGCCGCGGCCTTCGAGCATCGCGCAGACGGCATCGGCGACAGGCTTGTCTTTCGAGGAGTAGCTTACGAAAACGTCGTGGGCCACATGGGCTCTCCCGGGCGGAATGATGCGTGAGGGGGCAGCGGTTTTCAAGCTACCGGCGCCTACCCGGGAAGTTCGAGGCGACGGGAGCCGAGCATGACCCGCCAATCGAGCACTTCGCTGATCAGGGTGTCAGCGGTGCCCTCGGCCGTCGTCACAAGCTCACGCGAGGCGGCCGGACCCCCGCTAAGGGGGATGGCGAGAAGCTCTTCCTGGAGATGACGCAGTCCTTCGGCCATCGCTCCGGACCGGCGGGCGACACGCTCGAGTTCGGCGTGTCCGCGAATCGTTGCGCACCAGGCGGCGAGGGCCGGCAGACCGGCTTCGAAGAGGCGGATGTCATCGCGGTCGGTGGCTATGAACCAGGCGAGAGCGCCGAGCGTGAATACGAAGGATCCGAATCCGAAGATGGCCAGCCGCCGGTCCAGGCGGCGGTGAAAAGCGGAGTTCGCGGCGTGGTAGCGCAACTGGCCACCAATCCATTCACGGCGGAGATTCTCGCGGACGTCATGGAGGCTGGAGGGATCGAGGCGGGCGTTCGGCAGCCCGGCGGCACGCTGGACACGGCGGACGTGCCACGCGACCCAGGTGGTGCCGGGATCGCCCGGCCCGGCATGGGCCGGCAGGCGAGCGGCCGGGGGGCCCGCGCCGATAGGCCAAAGAGCCGCCATGTCACGCAGGAGTTCCGCCATCAGGCGGTAGTCGATCCAGCGCTCGTGCCAACGGCCGCGGGTGCCTCGCACCCACACTCCGATAGCCGCCGCAATGGCGACCAGGGCGGCAATGGCGCCGCGGGTTTCGTGCTCGACAGCGGAACCAATGACGCTGAAGAGTACGGCCAGCGCGGCCGCCAGCGAGATCACCAGGAAGCTGCTGCGAAAGCGGTCCGCGTAGGCGATGGCGAGCGCGTTCGCCCAGGAGTAATGGGGCCCGAAGAGGCCCGAAGAACCAGGCGATGATGCCCGCGACAAGGGGCCCTCAAGCGGCTGCGGCGGGGTTGGAGCGAGGCGGGCGGATGGCCCCGCTCCGAGGATGCGAAACAGGGGCCAGGCCCGACGGAACACGCCCCGGCCGGGTTGGGCTTCGGCGAAGAATGCCCGGCCGGAGCGGCTTTCCTGCGCGGAAGGGGGCATCAGCAGGGACAGCACGACCGAGCGCAACTTCGCCTCGCTGAAGTCGACCCAGGCCGTTGAGTCGGTGGAGATCCGGAGGGTGCCGTCCCGGGCATCGACCCACGCAACAGGAATCCCGAGAGCGCGCGCGCGCTGAAGAATGAACACCGAACCACCGCGCCCTCGGGACGGACCCCCGTCCCAGAGAGCCACGAGGAGGTCGCAGGAGCGAAGGAGCATCTCGCCCATGTACTCATACGAACGCTCTGCAGCGGCGTCGCCGGGTTCACCATGGGACCCGTCGAGCTCGAGGACGGCGCTTGAGGAGGCGAGCAACTCTTCAAACTCGGCGACGCTGGATGCAGTCTCAAAGTCAGACCGGCACTCTTCGCGGGGGAACGGAAGGACGGATTGAAGCTCAACTTCGGGCCCTTGCGGGCGCCCACGGAGAAGGAGAGCCTCGCTCGCGGCGATCCTGTCGGCGCCTTCGGCGAGCCCGGTGAGAACGCGGAGGAGCGGCCGGTCCGGGGCCGAAACGGTGAGCAGTTCGGGAGGCAGGTCCAGGAGCACCCGGGCGACCGATTCGAAGACGCGGCGGATAGCAGGGCCGGCGAACTCCGGGACTGGGAGACGATTCGGGCGGTGACCAGTGACGCCCACCCGCAGGGCGACGCGCGGGAACGGAGGGTGCGCGCCGGCGGGCGGCTGGTTCACGGCGGGATTAGACCACCGCGTAGCCGTGGGGAGCAAGGCCACCACGGGTGCTCACCGATCAGTCGGCACGCCCAGAAACCCACTCGCCCCGAAAAGGACGACATCCACCCGCGGTGGCAAGTCCGTCGCGTCGGGACGCGAATCCCGGCTGGCGGCTAGCTCCCGGGCGCGTATAAGGGATAGGGGCGAGGCCGCTCCGGAGCGTGGATGGCCTGGTAGCCCAGATTCGTACCCGGTAGCGTGCATGGCCGTACCTCCCGCACTCGAGACGCCCGAGTCAGATGGCGACGCCACATCCGGCGGGCCGGAAGACCTCCAGCGCCAGAGCTGGACGCGCCGCACCTTCGGTGCAGTCATCGAGAACCCGCACTTCCGGAACCTCTTCATCGGGAACATCTTCCAGTTCGGTTCGATGCAGATGCAGCTGGTCGTGCGGAGCTGGCTGGTTTTCCACATCACCGGCTCGTTCGCGGCCCTCGGGACGGTGGCACTCGCGAACGCGATTCCGGGGCTGCTGCTTTCGCCGGTCGGCGGCCTGATCGCGGACCGGGCGCCGAAGAAGACGATCATCCAGTCGGCCCAGATCTACAACATGGCGAATGCGGCGGTGCTCGCGGCTCTGGCCGCCGGCTGGCTGGGGGTTGAGCTGGCCTTCTGGCACCTCTTCCTCAGTTCGTTCCTGCAGGGCGGTGTGAACTCGATCATGATGCCCTCGCGCCAATCGATGATTTCAGACCTGGTTCCGCGCGATCGCCTGATGAACGTCATCGGGATCAACTCCTCGGGGCAGACCTTCATGCAGCTGGTGGGGCCGGGCATCGCCGGTTTCCTGATCGCGGCGCTCAGCCCGGCGGCGGTGTTCGGGGTAATGGCCGCGCTCTACTTCTTCGCGGTGACGTTCACCATGCGTCTGCCGACGAAGCCGCTCTACGCCTTCGCCCAGAGCGACGCGGGCCGTGCAGCGAAGCTGGCCAGGAGTGGAGGCCGAAGGTCCAATGGGTTCAAGGACCTGAAGGACGGCATGAGGTACGTGGCGACGGACCCCACGATCCGGATGCTCATCATGGTCAACTTCCTGATCGTGGTGGTGGCCATGCCCTACACCATGCTGCTGGCCGGCTTCGTCAAGGACATCCTCCACAAGGGAGCGTTTGAGCAGGGCATCCTCCAGAGCGTCCAGGGCCTGGGGGCCGTGGGAGGCTCCATTTTCATCGCTTCTTCGGCGTCCAAAGGCCGCGGCAAGATGATGATCGGGTGGGGTGCGCTGCTCGGCGTGGGGATCGTGGCGTTTTCGATCTCGACGAGTTTCTGGATAACCCTGCCGATCATGATCTTCATCGGCGCGGCACAGGCCGGGCGCATGGCCATCGGGCAGGTGCTGGTGCAAAGCTACTCCGAAGAGGAGTACCGGGGACGAGTCCAATCGGTCTGGTTCATGCAGTTCAGCCTGGTCCAGTTCGGGACGTTCCTGGTCTCGATCCTCGCGGAGTTCGCGGGGCCGCAGGTCGCAATCGGTGGGCTCGCCGCGCTGCTTGTCCTGGCCATGGGGCTCATCGCGCTGTTCGTCCCGGCAATGCGCCGTCTCGACTGAGGGATAGGCCCGGGCGGGGAGCATCCCGTTCAGTGGAAGAGGCGGCGGTAGTGGGCGCTTTCGAAGAAGCCTTCGAGGATGGTGCGCGCGTGGACTGGCATTTGCAGGGTGGCGAGGTCTGACGGGGCAAAGTGACGAAAGGCCTGGCCCTCGTTCACTTCGATGACGGTCTCGTCGAGGTCCGGGTCGCAGTAGTAGAGGTGGTACGTATCCGTGATGGAGGTGGGGAAATCGGGGTCCCGGCGGAACATCCGGTAGAGCTTAAGGTCCTCGAGGAGCACGCCCGTCTCCTCCTCGAATTCGCGAAGCGCGCCCGCATCGGGGGCTTCGCCGGGTTCGAGGATGCCGCCGGGGATCGACCACTGGTTGGGGTAGCGATCGGGCGGGAGGTCCGCATCACGAAGCTGGAGAAGAACCCTGCCCCACCGGTCCAGGACGATGACGCCGACGCCGTCCTTGTGCGGACGGAACATGGAGACGGTGCCGCGGTAGGCATCGGTGGCGATGAAGCGGGAGAGGAGGTTGCGCGCGCCCGCATTCATCCTGAGTTCCGCGAATGCATCCGGGTGGTGGTACTGGAAGTCCAGGCCCTCGAAGACCCCGATCTCCGCGCGTGGGACCTGGTCATCCGCGAAGAAGAGGTGGAGACGTGCCGGCAGCAATTCCGGGACCTCGGCGGGAGTGACCGTTTCGAGGAACCGGAGGCGTTGGAGCGCGACCCCGGTCTCTTCGGCGAATTCGCGGAGGGCCGTGTCGCGTGGCGATTCCCCACCTTCCCGCCCTCCGCCGGGCACGGCCCATCGGCCGGCGCCGGCCGGAGGCACATCGTCGCTTCGCTGCTGGAGAAGGATGGAGCCGTCGGCGCGGATGAGGAAGACGCACGAGCCTTCGGGGCCACTGCCGGGAGCTCTGTAGGGCACCCGCCGAGCGTACGGCCAGAGGCGCCCGGAGGGCCAGACACAACACGGGAGGGCCGCCCGCGCCATGGCTGGCGGCGGCTGCCTTCGAGCGTTAAGAGCGCCCACCCACCGGGCGCCCGGATTCGCTTCAGGGCGATGCTGCATGGTAAACTGTGAAGGTACACTAGCGATTTGCCCTCATCTCCCGGACAGGGCGCGCGCGAGGTTCGCAGCTTCACTCTATGACTACACCTGCTGCTCCATCTTCTTCGTATACCGCTGAAAACATCCAGGTGCTGGAAGGCCTCGAAGCCGTCCGGCGGCGACCCGGTATGTACATCGGTACGACCGATAAGTCCGGTCTCCACCACCTGATCAAAGAACTCGTCGACAACGCCGTCGACGAGGCGATGGCCGGCTATTGTGACCGTGTCGAGGTGCTCATCCACGCGAACGGCTGGTGCACGGTCATCGATAACGGCCGAGGCATCCCCGTGGATGTGCAGAAGCAAACAGGAAAGACGGCTGTCGAAACAGTGCTGACCGTGCTTCACGCCGGTGGCAAGTTCGGCGGCGGCGGATACAAGGTGTCCGGCGGCCTCCACGGCGTCGGGGCAAGCGTCGTGAACGCGCTTTCCGAAGAGATGTGGGTGGAAGTGGTGCCGGACCCGGCTGCACAGGGCGCCGACAAGGCCGGCAAGGTCTACCGGCAGGATTACGCCAAGGGCGCACCCCAGAACGAACTCACGCCGACCAGGCTGACCACGGAGCGTAAGAGCGGCACAACGGTCAGCTTCAAGCCGGATTCCACGATCTTCGAGAGCGTCGATTTCGACTTCAAGCTGGAGGCGGAGCGCCTGCGGCTCTACGCCTTCCTGACGAAGAAGGTCTGGTTCCGGCTCTACGACGAACGCGACGGCCACGAAGTGAACTACTACTTCGAAGGCGGCATCAAGAGCTTCGTCCGCCACGTCAACCGCGAACGCGAGGCCATCAACTTCGAACCGATCTACGCCGACCGCGAAGTCGACGGTAACGTGATCGAGTTCGCCATCCAGTACAACGACGGCTACAACGAGACGGTCTACACGTTCGCCAACTCGATCAACACGATCGACGGCGGAAGCCATATGACCGGCTTCCGACAGGCGCTCACACGCGTCCTCAACGACTACGCGCGCAAGGCGAAGATCCTCAAGGACAACGACCCGAACCTGACCGGCGACGATGTCCGCGAAGGGCTCGTGGCGGTGATCTCGGTCAAGCTGCCGGAGCCCCAGTTCGAGGGCCAGACAAAGACGCGCCTGGGCAACCCCGAAGTCACTGGCCAGGTCCAGACTGTGGTAGCCGAGACGCTCGCGCAGTACCTGGAAGAGAACCCGAACGACGGCCGCCGGATCATCGAGAAGTGCCTGGTGGCAAGCCGCGCCCGCGAGGCGGCCCGGAAGGCGCGCGACCTGGTCCAGCGCAAGAGCGCCCTCGAAAGCGGGACGCTCCCGGGCAAGCTCGCCGATTGCTCCAGCCGCGACCCGGAAGAATCGGAAATCTTCATCGTTGAGGGCGATTCGGCGGGTGGTTCGGCGAAGCAGGGGCGGGACCGCAAATACCAGGCGATCCTGCCGCTCTTCGGCAAGATCCTGAACGTCGAGAAGGCACGGCCGGACAAGATGCTCGGCCACGAAGCAATCCGCCTGGTGATCTCCGCCCTCGGCACGGGCATCCGCGAGACCTTCGACGTGGCACGGCTGCGGTATCACAAGGTCGTGATCATGACCGACGCGGACGTGGACGGCGCCCACATCCGTACACTGCTGCTGACGTTCTTCTTCCGGAACATGCCGGAACTCATCGACGGCGGTTACCTGTACATCGCTCAACCCCCGCTCTACCGCATCCAGCAGGGCAAAGACATCCGCTACTTCTACAACGATGCGGCCCTCGATGATTACAAGAAGACCAACCGCCGCGCGAACCTGAACGTGCAGCGCTTCAAGGGCCTCGGCGAGATGAACGCCGAACAGCTCTGGGAGACGACGATGAAGCCGGACAACCGCGTCCTCCTCCAGGTAGCGGTCCATGACGCAGCAGAGTCAGACAAGCTCTTCTACGAACTCATGGGCGACGAAGTGAGCCACCGCCGCCGCTTCATCCAGCAGAACGCCGCGAACGTGAAGAACCTGGACATTTAGGGCAGAGCCGCGCACCGGACCTCGCGCTCGCCCTGCGCCACCGTTATCCCTCGGCGGAGAGCACCCCGTTTCGCGTGTCCAGCTCGAACCGGCCCCGACCGAAGGCGCGCTCGACCTCCCCACGCCAGCCACCGGTCCCGGCGCGCAGCCTGACCGTTGCCCCCCTTACCGCCTCGCCCGCGGGATAGTCGCCCTCGTACAACACTTTGACGTACCCGCGCGGGTCTTGGACCCGAGCTCTTCCGCCGGGCATCACTCGCACCAGATTCACGTTTCGCAAGAGCCGCTGGCCGAAGACGGGCTGCCAGGACTTTCCGCAGTCCACGCTGGTCATGACTCTCCCCTCGAGTTGGACCACGAGGACCCACTCGTCCGCGAGCCCCACGGGGTCGGCTCGGTTCACCGGTTCATTGCCCACGTAGGCGTACAGGTTGGTGTCGCCCCCGGCGAACCCTATCGGGTCCTTCGCCGTCCAGCGCCCCGTCTGAGGCTCATAGTCCCGGGCACCGAAGCGGACGAGACCCGTATCCGCGTCATAGAGCCCCCCTGCAAACCCGAAGGGGACGCGGGTGAAGCCCGGCGCGACGTAGTCGTCGGTAACGACGCCCCACTCGTCGTGGTCCATGCGCTGCGCGACTGCTCCCGTCGCCGCGTTCACGACCAGCCGCAGGCTGCCGAGGTGGTCGGTGATGATGCGGTAGGTGACGCCGCCCTGTACGACGTAGTCCGGCATGTTCACGCCATTCGCGTAGACGAAGCGGCTGACGAGTACGTTTGACCCATCGAGCTCGGCCACGATGGCCAGGTCGCCGTCGTACAGCCACCCTTGCTGGAGAACTCCACCAATCTTCTTGCCAACGCGACGGTTCGCTCCGTCGATGACATAGTCGATGGTCGTAGGGCCGCCGGGAAGGACCACCTGGGTGAGGTTGCCAAGCTCGTCGTAGGTGTAGCTGGTGACGCCCGCGCCGTTCGTCTTCGAGAGGAGCTCCCCGTTCGCGGTGTAGGCGTACGTGTTCGTACCGTAGGTGAGCATGCGGTCCTGGGCGTCATAGGTAGCGGTAGCGACGCCGGGCCCCGTGAGGCGGTTGCCGTTGGTGTCGTAGGTATAGGTCCGTGACCCGGCGCCGGGCCCACCGGCCTGCGTAGCGCCGATGAGCCGGCCGGCGAGGTCGTAGCTGAAGTCAGTGGTGGCGACGGCACCGAGGATGGTCTCGACTTCGTGGGTGACCCGCCCAAGGGAGTCGCGATCGTGAGTGACCGAGTAGAGGCTGGCGGGCCCGATGCTGGTAACGGCGGAGTAGCCGGTCACCTCGGCGAAGCCGTTGTGCGTCCACGTCTCGCTGATGGTCCCGAGCGCCGCTCCCGTGAGCAGGCCGTTCGCCGGATTCCGGACCAGGCTGAGCGACCCGGCCGTCGTCAGCAGCGAATCGTTGTCGTAACCGAACGTGACAGTGTTGGCGCCGTTGACGGTCTGCGTACTGACGCGGAAGTCGTTGTCGTACGTCCAGCCGACGTTCCCGGAGACCGGTCCAGACCAGGTCTCCTGCGTGAGCAATTCGCCGGAGTAGCTGAAAGCGAGCACCTCGCCGCCCGGCGCTGTGATACCGGTGACCTGCCCTGTGGCGACGCTGTAGACGATGCTGATGACGCCGCGGGAGAAGGTGAAGGTGCTCACCCGGCCGGCACTGTCGTAAGCGAGGGTGGTGGAGAGTCCATCGGGACGAGTGTCGGTGGTCGGGGCCTGGTCGAGGTTGTAGCCATGGGTTGTCGCCACGGGCCCGCCGACTGCCGGCGGCGTGTAGCTCACCACCTGTCCGACTTCGTTGTAGGCGAAGGCGTGCGCCGGCTTGCCGGGGGGCGTCAGGGTAAGGACGTTGCCGTCCGCGTCGTAGGTGAAGACGATCTCCCGCAGATCGGGCAGGATCTGCTTCGAGACGCGGCCGCTGAGGTCGTATTCGAACGAAACGACCCTGCCCAGCGGGTCGGTCACTGAAGCGAGGTAGCCCGCGGCGTTGTACGCGAACGTCGTAGTCCGGGCGCTCCCGCCGCTGCCGGAGGTGACGGTCGCGACACGGCCTCGCCCGTCGTAGGTGGCGTAGGCGCCTTCCAGTCCGGTGATGTGTTCCTCCACCGGGCGGCCGAGTGAATCGATTGTTGTGGAACTCGTCCTTCCCCCGGCCGAGGTGACGGTGAAGGTCTTCGTGGCCGCGTCATAGACGCTCTGGTCTGTTCGACCGTTGGTGACGACGGCGTTCGTAAGCGTCACCAGGCTAAACGGGTCGTTGGGATCCAGGAGCACGGCCGTCTCGGCGCTGGTCGAGGTCAGGGTGAGGCCGCCGGGAGTGTTCTGGACCGTCACGGACGGGATCCCGGCAACGAGCCCGAAGCGCGGGTCCGGGGCTTCGCTGGAGGTGGCGACCGCGCCCGTCGGCGCCGTCGACGTCATGGAACCGTTGTCGTAAACGGTCGTCATGGACGTGTTGTCGGGCCGGATGAGGGTCTGCTTGCGGCTGCCGTTCAGCATGTTCTCGACGAGGGCGACGGTCGTCCGGCCGAGACCAGTCGTCCGGCCGACTTCGTGGCCCGCCTCGCGTGACGCGGTCGCCGGGAGGTTCGTTGCCGCGAGCGTCTGCGAACCACCCGCGGGATTGGCGCCGGAGGTCAGCTCGCGGGCGGTGTTGTATGCGTAGGTCGCCGTGTTCCCGCGCGGCGTCGTGAGCGAAAGGAGCAGGCCGTCGGAGGCGTGGCTCACGGTCACGGTCTCGTTGTTCGGGTTCGTGATGGTCTGGAGGAAGCCGTTGCCGTCGACGGACAGTGCTGTGACCTGCCCGAACGGGCCGACGATGCCCGTCGGCGCTCCCAGGCCGTCACGCGTGACGGTGGTGACATTGCCGTCGGCGTCGGTCATGGTGACGAGCCGGCCGGCCGCATCGTAGCCAAAGCTAAGGAGGACGGCGCCGGTCAGGCCATGGAGCGTTTCCAGGTGACGCCCCGCGGGATTGAAGTGGAAGAGGACGCTGCCGTCCCGCGCGGGGATGAAGTAATCGGCAAGGCCCCCGAAGCCCTCCACGCGCGACTCGATGGTCTTTATGAGACTGGTCCCGTACTCGAGGAACCGGACGGAGCCATCGGGGCCAAAGGCGAACGAAGCCGTGCCTCCCATGCCCGTTACGGACACACGGGTGGCGGCGTGGCCATCAACCGGCGTGGCGCCCTGGTAGCCGTTACCCGCAATATCGCGGACGACCCCGCCGTCGAGCATCCGGACCCTGTAGCTGTCGCCGGCGGTGCCGCGGCTGAAGAAGTAGGACACCCCGGAAGGGGAAACCGCGAACGCATCGATGTCCTCGGCCAGGTCCACGCCCGGCACACCTTCACCGTGGAGGGTGAGTCCGCCGATGTGCCTCCGGAAAACGCCATCGGTACCGATGACGCCGACCGACGTACCGGCGCGTACGTAGACCTCGCCGCCTGGGCCGGCATCGATGTCGTAGATGTTGTGCACGGAGGTGCCCCAGGCGGGGACATCCACCCCGCAGAAGGCGTGGCGATAGGCTGCGAAGAAGTCGCACTGGACGCCCTGGAAGGCGAACGGGCGGATTACGCCGTCCGGGGTCAACCGATTGATGCGCTCATGGACGAGGTCGGCGATGTAGAGGTTGCCATCGGGCGCCGCCGCGAGCCGCGGACCGAGGCAGAGCGGTGTGGTCGCGGCGACTTCCGCGGTCGTGAGTGGCCCTGGACAACTGCCCCCGGTACCTGCCACGGTCGTGGTCGAAGCGGTCCACGGGTCGTACTTGTAGACGATCCAGTTGTTCGCAATGTAGACCTCGCCCCTGGCACCGACAGCCAGGTCTCCGATCGACTCCGGGAACACTGCGGCGAGGTTGACCAGGCCATCCCGGCTGACGTGGAAAAGGCGTATCCCGATGCCGGCCCAATAGCCGCCACCGTGAGCGGTGGCAATCACTGCCCCCTGGCCGTTCATTGTGATGAGCCGGGCCGGCGTGTTGGGCGGTGCGCTGGTGTGGGAGATAGGGCCGGCCCCAAGCGCCGTGTTGAGCACACCCCCCAGCTGGTCAGCGTCGACGATCCGTTCTCCGTTGCCCAGGTAGAGTGTCCTGTCACCCGGGTCGTAAACGTGGTGGTCGCTGAGCGACCAGCCGCCGAGAGCCGCCGCACCGCTGCCCCACGCGGCCGCGAGGGACAGCTTGAACTCCTTGGTGATGTGGCCCTCGTTCCGCGTCGCAGGCCCGAGGAAGGTGCTGAAGACTACGCGCGGCCCGCCGAACTCCGAGGGTTGCCCGTAGGACTCCTGGAAGACGTTCTCGATGCGGACGGTGGCCTCCTGGGCCCCCCAGACCCTGCGGCCGAAGCCGTCGTTCCCATCCCACGTGTAGAGCCAGGAGAGATTGGCGCCGGGCAGGAAGGTCTGCCGGGTGACCTGACCTGCCACATTCACGGTGACCTCAATGCGGAGCAGCTCCGCGGGGACCGTCGCACCGGTTAGCGTCGCGACGAGTTCGCCCTTCCGCTGGGTGCGAATGCTCGAGTAGTGCAGGGCCGAGGGCACTCCGGTGAGGCCGATCGTTTCGTTCAGGCCGGAGTTCTCGAGTTCGATCGCCGAACCCGGGCACTCCGTGCAAACCTCGGGAGCGAGCGGTTTTCGAACCGGTTGGACGGTCTGCAATTCGAGCAGTGCCAGGTCGGTGTCGGCCCTGGCCCAGTTGATGTCGAGGACGCTGAAGTGGGGCAGCTGGACTCGCCACAGGACCTGCCCGGCGGCGTACAGCGCACCAACCGTGGCCAGTTCATCGGGCGTAATGCCCAGGGCGGCGAGTGCCGGGCCTGCATCGGCGACATCATCGCCGTCGACATCCAGCTCTGCGACGCCGGCGTTGACCGCGACCACCTTGACGACGCGCCCACTGTTCAACGGAAGCCAGAGTCCCAAGGCTTCATCGTAGTAGCCCAACGGAGCATCGACGCCGACGGGGAACCCCACGAAGCCTTCGACGTAGAACGGCACGGGCTGGTTGAACATGATTTGGCCGTCTTCATCGGCACTGACATCGAACGCGTAGGTGTACTTGGACGCCGGGGGAAGTTCGGCGGGCATGGCTTCGAGCCCGTTCGGGCCGACCGTAAACTCGGAGATACGCAGCGTCAGAGAAGTGAGCGGAGAGGGAGGCCCGACGGGCGGCTGGAGGGTCGCGGTCGTGCCTTCGGGGAAGAGTACCGTGGCGCGCCGCGTCCCGGCGCCGTCAGTCTCGCTCGAACCGCGAGCAACCTTCATCCCGGGATTGGCGAGGTTGACCACGTTCGCCGCACCGTCGACCGGCACCATCGCGAGATCCGGGGCCGTGACGTACTCCAACGCCGGGACGAAGATCTGGCGCTGGGAATTCACGTAGCCGTCGAGGCTGTATCGCAGTGTGGCGTAGCGCTGGCCGTTGAGTGCGAAGTCGTACGTCCCGTCGGCACGCGTGAGGGTGCCGCCCCATTCCGGGTGTCCGAGCACGGTGATGAGGACGCCGGCCAGGGGCGCTTCCGTGTCCCTGTCGTAGACGTAGCCACTCACGAGCGCTGCCAGTGCGGAGTCGATGCTCCCGGGCGTTACCCCGGTCTGTGCGGGGTTCGGCCCGGCGTGGAGGAACGAGATGGATGAGGCGAGGTCGCTCGCCGACGTGTCGGGAAGCGGCGGTGCACCATCCGGGGTTGGCGACGCTGTTGGGGTGGCAGTCGCCGTGCTGGTAGACGTTGCGGTCGCGGTGGACGTCGCGGTTGAAGTCGACGTAGCGGTCCCGGTCGCGGTGGCCGTCGATGTGGAGGTCGACGTCGGAGTGGTTGTGCCCGTGGCCGTCGATGTCGCCGTCGTGACTGTGGCCGAGGGCGTCGTGGAGGCGGGTGTCGCCGCCGGGAATGTGCCGTCAGCCGTCTCCACGACCGTCGGCCCTGGCTGAGTGGCCGTCGCGGGCGCCGTGGGCGTCGTTGAGGACACGCTGTCGGCGGCAAGGCCCGGCAGCAACGCGCGAACTGGAAAGACGGCAGCGTGGGGCCGCTCGGGCGAGCGCGCCGCGACAAGGAAGAGGAGGAGACCTCCGATGACCACGAGCGGCGGGACGAGGTTCAGGGCGAACGCACTCCACGTTCGCCCTTGCATCGCCCGCCGCACAGCCAGCTTCGCATCCAAACCCATCACTTTGCGCCGCGCGCTCCTCCAGGATGCGAAACGCTAACTGCTCGCGAGCCAACGGCCATCCGTGCGCGGCCACGCGGGGGTGACGGAGATCACCCATATGTAACCGCTCCGGCGAGTCGATGGCATCAGGTGCGCAGTGCCCAGGCGATCGCGTCGGCACGGCCGCGGGCGCCGATCCGCCCGTACACATTCGCCAGGTGACGCTCAACGGTTCGAGGGCTGATGACAAGCGCCCGCGCGATCTCCTTGTTCGTGGCCCCCTGGACGAGCATCTCCAGGACCGCTGCTTCTCTCGGCGAAAGCCGTGCCTTCGTCTCGGCTGGCGGGCCCGGCCGGGAGCTAAGGTAGCGGTCACTCGCCTCGACGGCAGCAAGCAGCAGCACCGACAACGGGGCGGGTGGTCCTGTCTCGGAGCCCTTCCGGTGCCGGGCGGCCGGGAGCGCCGCTTCGATTCTCGCCGAGGCACGTTCGTAGAACGGCGCCCAGATGGTAGGGACGGGGAAACTGAGCCGCCGCTGCTCGGCTTCGAGGGCAAGCCGCAAGCGCATCGCCTCTCCAGGGAGCTCCCCGGCGAGGATGATCACAAGGAAGAGGGAGAACGCCAGCTCCGGGAGGCCGGTGATGGTTGCCCGGTGTGACTGGTGGACCTTCACCATGAGACGCAACCCCTCCAGGGGATCCCCGGAGAGCCAGTGGACGAGAGCCATCCGGATGGTAGCCAGCTGTTCCCAGTAGGCTTCTCCACGCTCGCGGGCCCCGGCCATGGCTTCCGCGTAGCACTCGAACGCGCGCGCCGGCTCACCCCGAACGAGCGCGAGATCGCCCAGGTAGACACCGGTGAGGGTCAATCCCTGGGCATGGCCGAGACGTTGGTAGGTATCGCGCGCCGTTTGCAGCGCTACTTCGGCCCCCGCAAGGTCGCCCGTGTGGAGGAGGGACCAGCCCAGGTTGGCAACCGACTGCGCCCGTTCCACCTCGGAGAGGCCGCCGGGCACGGCCAGGGCGGAACGGAACTCACTGACGGCCGTCGCACCATCCCCGAGGTAGAGCGCGACCAGCGCGAGCGCAGAGCGCAACGCCGCGGACTCCTGAGGAGATACGCCTTCAATCTCCAGGGCCTGCCTGAACCGGTCCCGGGCGGCGGGGAGGTCCGCGCGAGCCACGCATCCCACACCGGCCGCGTACAACGCCTGCCGGACGGCGGCGGGGTCGAGACCGGCGCAGCGCTCGACCGTTTCATCGAGCCAGAGCTGCCCTTCGGCGATATTGCCGTAGTAGAAGAAGAACCGAATCGACCTGGCGGCGAGCCTTATGGCGGCCGCGTCCTGTGCGTCGAGGAGGAAGCGCATCGCCTGGCGGAAGTCGGATACGTCGTCGCGGAGACGCGCTTCGAACGCCCCGGTCCCGTCGCCGCCGCCATCACCGAGGGCCAGGTAGAACTCTGCGTGACGGCGCGACACCGCGGCGAATACACCTCGCGCAACGAGGCATTCGCGGGCGAAGATGCGGACCGCATCGAGCATGATGTAGCGGCCGGCTGAAGTGGTCTCCTGGAGTTGGAGAAGCGACCGATCAACAAGGTCGGCAACCACTCGAGCGACGCCAGTCCCGGCGCAGACGGCTTCGGCGGCGTCGAGCCGGAACGCGCCGGCGAACACCCCGAGTGTCTCGAAGACCTCCCGTTCGTCCGCCGAAAGCAGCGCGTGGCTCCAACCGATGGTTGCGTTCAGCGTCTGGTGGCGGGCCGGCGCCGACCGGTCGGATGAGGCGAGGAGGTCGAGCCGCAGGTGCAGGCGATCGCGCAGGTCGGTGAGCGAAAGACTCGCGCAACGACCTGCGGCCAGCTCGATGGCCAGGGGAAGGCCATCGAGTTCGCGGCAGATTGCGGCAACAATCGGGGCGGTTTCGGCGTCGAGGGCGAACTCCGGCTGGCGCCGTACAGCCCGATCGACGAAGAGTTGCACCGACGGTGATGCACCGATGGCCTGGACGGTCTCGCCTGCGGGCAGTGCGAGGAGACCGAGGCGAATGACGGTCTCGGCCTCGAGCCGCAGCGGTTCCCGGCTGGTCGCGAGAATGCGCAGGCCCGGGCAGGCGCCAATAAGCGCGTCCGCCAGGTCCGCGACGGCGCCGACGACTTGTTCGCAGTTGTCCAGGACCAGCAATCCACGCGCATCGCGCAGGTGACGCGAGAGATCCGCGGTTGTGATGACGGCGGTCGCCGGCGCCGAGACCGCCGCCACCACCGTGGCGACGAGCGCTGCTTCCTCTCTGGCGGCCGCCAGTTCGGCGAACCAGACCGGTTGGCCGAACGAGCGGACCACCTCTCGGACCAGGCGCGTCTTGCCGCAGCCGCCCGGCCCGGTGACCGTGATCAGGTTCGTTACGCCGAGCAGGGAGCGGATGGCCGCCAGTTCGTTGTCCCGGCCGAAGAAACCGTTCTGGGCTGGCCGTGCCGGCGCTTCAACCCGCAGAGGCAATTCGTCGAGCTCGCGCAGGCGTTCGCCCGCCCGGCGGCGAGGTTCGGCCTTGCCGGCCTCCCAACGGCTCACCGTCGTGAACGAGACACCGAGCCGTGCGGCCAGGGCCTCTTGCGAGAGACCGAGGCGCTCCCTGATCCGGCGCACCCTCATCGCGCTGTTGCTGGTCACCACACACCTTTGGTCTGGAAGTGCGGGAATGCTATAGCGTTTCGGAGCGTAGTTCACCCCTTCTCCCGCTTGCTGAGTTGCCGGTATCCGAGTTCAGCGGGAAAAGACGCCGCAGTGATTGCAATCGACTTCGCCGAAGTTCAGCCCGGCAAACGCGCAGGCGGCGGGAGGGCAGGGGAGAAGGGGCGTTGGCGACCGAGTAAGCGGGGGAGGAGCCCCGATCCCCTCACCACGGAAATGCCCCCGGCTCTTGCGAACCGGGGGCACAGGGGGAACGTACCGGAGCCGAAGGCCTAGTAGTCTTCGGGCGGGGGTGGCGCCATCATCGGCGGTTGCGGGATTTCCGCGACGAGCGTCTCGGTCGTGAGGACGAGCGAGCTGATGCTCACCGCGTTCTCGAGGGCCGAGCGCGTCACCTTCACCGGGTCGACGATGCCGAGTTCGAACATATCGCCCCAGGTGTCGTTTTCGGCGTTCCAGCCTTCGCTGGCGCTCTTGAGCTTCTTGACCTTATCGACGATGACGGAGCCTTCGAGGCCGCCGTTATCGGCAATCGTCCAGGTTGGGGCTTCGAGCGCCTCGGCGAGGAGCAAGATGCCCGACTTCTCGTCGTCGTTCTTGGTCTTCGCGGCGAGGGCTTCGAGGGCCTTCTGGGCGCGGACCAGGGCGACACCGCCGCCAACAACGATGCCTTCGTCGACGGCAGCGCGGGTAGCGCTGAGGGCGTCTTCGACTCGGGCCTTCTTTTCCTTCAGCTCGACTTCGGTCGCGGCGCCGACTTTGATGACGGCGACGCCTCCGGCGAGCTTCGCGAGTCGCTCCTGGAGCTTCTCGCGGTCGAAGTCGCTGGTGGCGTCATCGACCTGGGCCTTGATTTGCTTGATCCGGGCCTGGATGGCCTCGTCGCTGGCGAAGCCTTCGATGACCGTAGTGTCGTCCTTGTTGGAGACGATACGGCGGGCGCGACCGAGGTCGGCGACGGTAGCGTTTTCCAGCTTGAGGCCGATGTCCTCGGTGATGAGGGTGCCGCCGGTGAGGATGGCGATGTCTTCGAGTTGGGCCTTGCGGCGGTCACCGAAGCCCGGCGCCTTCACGGCGAGGATGTTGATGGTGCCTCGCATCTTGTTCACCACGAGGGTGGCAAGCGCTTCACCATCGACGTCGTCACAGATAAGGACGATGTCCTTCGTCACCTGGAGAATCTTCTCGAGCAGCGGCAGGATGTCCTGGACCGCGGAGATCTTCTTATCGGTGATGAGGATGTAGGGGTTCTCGATGATCGCTTCCATGCGGTCGGTGTTCGTGACGAAGTAGGGAGAGACGTAGCCACGATCGAGCTGGAGGCCATCGACGAATTCGGTTTCGAACTTGATGCCGCGGGACTCTTCGACGGTGATGACTCCGTCCTTGCCGACCTTCTCCATCACGTCCGCGATGAGCTCGCCGATCTGCTTGTCGTTCGCGGAGATGGCGGCAACGTGGGCGATCTGGTCCTTGGTGAGGACAGGGCGAGCCTGTGCGCGGAGATCCTTGACGGCTTCGACGAGGCCGGCTTCGATGCCGCGCTTCACAGCCATCGGGTTGGCGCCGGAGGTCACAATCTTGAGACCAGCACGGACGATGGCCTGGGCGAGGACGGTGGCGGTGGTGGTGCCATCGCCGGCGACGTCGTTGGTCTTCGTCGCGACCTGCTTGGCGAGCTGGGCGCCCATGTTCTCGAACGGGTCTTCCAGTTCGATTTCACGGGCGACGGTGACGCCGTCCTTGGTGATGCTGGGGGCGCCGAATTTCTTATCGATGACGACGTTGCGGCCGCGAGGGCCGAGGGTCACTTTGACGGCATCGGCGAGGGCGTCGACGCCCTCCTTGAGCCGCTTGCGCGCCGACTCATCGAACAGCAGTTGCTTTGCAACCATGGGATTCTCTCTTTCTGAAGTGCGAGGTACCGAAGGCGAAGGCGTCCCGTCAGGGGTGGCCGGTGCGGGGCGCCTCCGGGGGATTCGGCACTAGACCTCGAGCTTGCAGAGGACGTCCTTCTCGTTGAGGACGATGTAGTCGACGTTGTCGAGCTTGATGTCGGTGCCGGTGTACTTGGCGTAGAGGACACGGTCGCCGACGGCGAGGCCCATGTCGACGCGCTTGCCGGCGTCATCGAGGCGGCCGGGGCCGACGGCGACGACTTCGCCCTGCTGGGGCTTTTCCTTGGCGGTGTCGGGGATGACCAATCCGCTGGTCGTCACTTCTTCCTGCTTCAGGGGAGTGATGACCAGGCGGTCGGCGAGGGGGACGAGCCGCGTCTTGGCGGCGGTCTTGGAAGCGGTCTTAGCTGCCATAAAAGGTGTGATTCCTCCTGGGAAGTCAAGTGCAATGGGTAGCAATCGGGGATGTTAGCACTCTATCGGTGAGAGTGCTAGTCCTGTGGCCGCGCTTGGCGCGGGCGAGAGAAAACGTCGGGGCCAAATGCCGCGTGAAGATGTCCGCTTGAGCCCGGAGTGAACATGTCCGGGCCGGTCAACTGGTGGTGGTTCCGTCCGGCATGATCGTACCGGCCAGGTTTCCCCGCTCGATGAGCTGGGGCGTGATCTTCGCGCCGGTGAAGTCGGTCCGCGCCAGGTCTGCATAGTCCAGGTTGATCCCGGGGCCGACGGAGCCGGCAAGGCTGGCCCCTGACAGGACCGCCCGAAAGAAGACGGTCGCGTGGAGAGCCGCGCTGGCGAGGTCGGCCTGGCGGAGAGAGGCAGCGGTGGCATCGGCATGGGAGAGGTCCGCAAAGCGAAGGTTCGAACCGGAAAGGTCGGCGCCCTGGAGGCGTGCCCGGCGAAGCGAGGCCGCTTCGAGGTCCGCGCCCTGGAGGCGGGCGTCGCGCAGGTCGATTCCTGCCAGGTCGAGTCCTCGGAGGTCCGCACCACGAAGGTCCGCGCCGGCGAGCGATGCCGCCTTGTCGACAGTGTGGCCATTCACGGTGACCGGTCCAAGGCGGTAACCGGGCGGCGGAGTCGGCGCGGGGCCAGGAGGGGAAGCCGCGCCTGGCTCCGGCGGAGCAGGCGCGTTCGGCGGCTTCTTGCGGGCGCGGTCGTAGGCGGCGCGCATGTACTGGTCGCCGAGGACCGCCCAGGCCTCGCGCATGGTGTTGCGGCGCCGAGCGAACTCGGTCGCACTGATATCGGCGCCGCTGAGGCCGGCAGCCATCTTCGAAAGCGCTTTAACGATCTCCTGGCGGGGGGCGTCTTCCCGGACGCCGACTTCGCGATACCAGTTGATGGAAAGGTCGCCGGTGTATTCCACCGATGCACGTGGGGCTTCTCGCGCACTGTCTTCGGGAGGGAACCCCTGTTCCTGGGGGCGTTGCCGCGGTCGTGGCCGCGGGGGCGGCTGCGCGCGCATCGGGCGGGCGGGCGGGCGGGCGCGTCTCGGGCGCTGGCTATCGTAGATGGAGCGTTTTTCCGGGTCGCGGAGGGTTTCCCACGCCTGATTTATACGGCGCATGGACTGTTCCGCTTCCGGCGAGGGGTTGGCATCGGGGTGGTGTTCGCGGGCGAGGCGCCGGTAGGCAGAGCGAATGTCGGCTTCGCTCGCGGTGTGGGCGACCTGGAGAATGGCGTAGTAGTCGGTTTCGGGGGCCCCCATGGCTGCTGCGATGGTATCAGGCGGAGGCGTCGATCCGGCAGGGGAGTCGAGTCGCCCCGGCGGGACGCGTGAGAGCCCAGGCAGAGCACGGGCGAAGGCGTGTGTTCGCGCGGAAGATGTTTCGCATCATAGAAACTTCACGTTCGCGTGAGGGTATGATAGGCTCCATCGATAGGGGGGTGGCCCGTGCGTTGGCTCTTGCGCCTGATTCCTTTTCTGAAGCCATACAAGAAGCAGTTGGCGCTTGCATGGACGGCGATGCTTTCGGCGAGCGTGTTCGTGATGGTGAGCCCGCTGCTCATCCGCTACGCGATCGACTTTGGCCTGGACCCGCAGCGCGATGCCTCGGGGAAACTGACGGGCCTCGATGGCAGCGAGCGGCTCATCATTTACGGTGCGGTGGCGATCGTGCTGTTCGCCATCGGGCGCGGACTCGCGCAGTTCGGGCAGCAGTACCTCGGCGAGACGGTCGGGCAGTCGGTCGCCTATGACATCCGGAACAAGATCTACGACAACCTTCAACGCCTGAGCTACGCCTATCACGACAAGGCGCAGACAGGCCAGATTATGTCGCGCTCCACCCAGGACGTGGAGAGCATCCGGATGTTCGTGAACATGGGGGCGCTTCGGCTCGCGTTCATCGGGATCATGCTCGTCATCTCGGTGGTGGGCATGTTCATCATCAACTGGCAGCTCGCCCTGGTCTCGGTAGCGAGCATGCCCTTCCTGGCGTGGCGTTCCTGGGTGACGAGCTCGCGCCTGCGGCCGATCTGGATGGAGATCCAGCAGAACCAGGCAGAGATGACGCAGGTAGCGGAAGAAGGCCTGACAGGCATCCGGGTCGTGAAGGCGTTCGCCCAGGAGCCCTTTGAGAGCAAGAAGTTCTCGGAGGCCGCAAAGAAGCAGGCGGACCTGAGCTACTACTCATCGCGCGTTCAGGCAGGCAACCAGCCGATGCTCCAGGGCCTCTCGGCGGCCCAGGTCGCCGTTACCGTGGGCGTGGGCGCCTACCTTATCTCCAAGGGCGACCTGAGCGTCGGCAACCTGACGGTCTTCACGCTCTGGCTGAACTTGCTCCAGCTGCCGCTCCGCTCCATCGGCATGATCATCAACATGGCAGCGCGGTGCATCAGCTCGTCGGAGCGCGTCTTCGAGCTCCTGGACGCGCAGTCGGCCGTGCAGGAGAAGCCGGACGCGAAGGTCCTGACGAATGTCACGGGCCATGTCCAGTTCGAGAAGGTGAGCTTCGGGTACGACAACCTGAGCGCGGTCCTGACCGAAGTCGATATCGATGCCACTCCGGGAAAGGTCATCGCCCTGCTGGGGCCAACCGGCAGCGGCAAGTCGACGGTCGTCAACCTGATCCCGCGTTTCTACGACGTAACGGGTGGCCGGATCACGATCGATGGCACCGACGTGCGAGACGTGACGATCGATTCGCTCCGCCGGAACATCGGGATTGTGCAGCAGGATGTGTTCCTCTTCGTTGGGACGATCCGCGAGAACATCGCCTACGGGCGCCCGGAGGCAACCCAGGAGGACATCGAAAAGGCAGCGAAAGCGGCCCGCATCCACGATTTCATCGTGAGCCTGCCGTACGGCTACGAGGAGTGGGTGGGCGAACGCGGCGTGACGCTTTCCGGCGGGCAGAAGCAGCGCATCGCCATCGCACGGACGCTCCTGCTGGACCCGAAGCTGCTCATCTTCGATGACTCGACGGCGAGCGTGGACTCGCAGACCGAGTTCCTGATCCAGCAGGCGCTGAACGAACTGATGACCGGCAGGACAACGTTCGTGATCGCCCAGCGCCTGCGCACGGTGATGCGGGCCGATGAGATCCTGGTGCTCAAGGGCGGGCGCGTGGTGCAGCGCGGCAAGCACGCCGAGTTGCTCGAGCAGGAAGGCCTGTACCGCCAGATCTTCGACCTGGAGCTTCGCGACCAGGAAGAAGCGCTCGGGCGCCCCACCCCGAATTCGGTGGCAGCCGGGCCTGGAAGCTTCGGCAACGGCGGAGGGTTCCAGGGAGGGCCGCCTTCGGCGGCGATGATCGATGCAATCCGAGAACGGGTTCGCACCGGCGATACGGCGGGGATCCCGCCGCAAGTCGTCGAACGCGTCCGTGCGAGGCTGCTCGCCGGGGAAGGCTCCGGCGGCTCTGGAGGTGGTTCCTGATGTTCGGTGGTGGAGCAGGCGCCGGCGGCTGGAGCACCGGCATTGGGGGTCAGTCCATGGGACCGCGGCACGGCCGCGGCAGCGATGGCTGGGACGACGAATACCTCGGGAAGGCCTATGACTCACAGGTTGTGAAGCGAATCCTCCCGTACCTGAAGCCTTACAAGAAGCAGGCGTTCCTCGCACTTTCTTGCATGATCATCTCGGCCGTGACGAGCTACCTGCAGCCGCTCCTCATCGGCATGACCGTGAAAGCAGGAGTCGAGGGCAACGAGACGCGTGTGTGGTGGCTCCTCGGCATCATGGTCGGGACGGCCGGCATCACCTGGATTTCCGCCTACATCCAGTTGCTCACCACGGCGTGGATGGGCAACCGGCTGCTGCTGCAACTACGCAGCGAGATGTATGACCACATGCAGGGCCTCTCGTTGAGTTTCTACGACGAGATGGAAGTCGGCCGCATGATCAGCCGCCTGACGAGCGACGTCACGGTGATGCAAGAGCTCCTGACCAGCGGATCACTCACCTTCCTCGCCGATTTCGTGGGCCTTGCCGTCGTCGTCACCGTACTGATGTTCCTCGATTGGCAACTCGCTCTGGTCACTTTCGCCATCGTCCCGCCGCTCGTGCTGGTGATGCTCTGGTGGGCGCGCCACGCGAAGCAGGCGTTCGTGAACGTGCGGATCAAGATCAGCGCGCTGTATGGCACGCTGGCGGAGAACGTTTCGGGCGTGCGCGCGGTTCAATCGATGTCGCGCGAAGGCGAGAACGCGCGGCGCTTCGACGCACTCAACCAGGAGAATCGCAAGGCGAACATCTGGGCGGGCATGTTGAGCGCCGCAATCATGCCGGTGATCGAGCTCGCGGTGGCCATCGCCACCTGCGCTGTCCTCATCGTCGGCGGCCTGCGCGCATTGAATGCCGAGGGCACGGTCGATGTCGCGAGCCTGTTCGCGGTGCTCGTCGCCTTCATGTTGTACGTCGGCCGGTTCTTCGACCCGATCCGGGACCTTGTGCTGCAGTACACGATGCTGCAGCGGGCGATGGCGGGCGGCGAACGCATCTTCGAAGTGCTCGACACCGAGGCGCGCATCCAGGACAAGCCGAACGCGCTCGAGCTTGAGACCGTCGAGGGCCGCGTGGATTTCGACGACGTCCACTTCCACTACACCGAGAGCGTCCCGATCCTCCGGGGAATCACGCTCCACGTGGAGCCGGGCGAGACTATCGCCTTCGTGGGGCCGACCGGCGCCGGGAAGACCACCATCACCTCGCTCATCAGCCGCGGGTACGAAGTGACGGCCGGGTCGATCAAGATCGACGGACACGACATCCGCGATGTGAAGCGCCGCTCACTGACGCGACACATGGGCGTGGTCCTCCAGAACCCGTATCTCTTCAGCGGCTCGGTCCGCGACAACATCGCCTATGGGCGGCCGGAAGCGACGGCGGACCAGGTGGAAGCCGCCGCGAAGGCCGTCGGGGCGGACGAATTCATATCGCGGTTGGAGCATGGCTACGATACCGTCCTCCAGCAGCGCGGACAGAACCTTTCGGTGGGGCAGCGCCAGCTCATCAGCTTCGCGCGGGCGATCCTGGCATCTCCGCGGATCCTGGTGCTCGATGAGGCGACGGCGTACGTCGATACGCAGACGGAAGTCGTCATCCAGCGTGCTCTGCGGGAGCTCCTGAAGAACCGAACTTCGTTTGTCATTGCCCACCGGCTGTCGACGATCCGCGAGGCCAACCGGATCGTCGTCCTCGATAAGGGTCAGATCGCAGAGATCGGCAGCCACGACGAGTTGCTGGCGAAGGGCGGCATATACGCCAACCTCTACAAGATGACCTACGAACAGGAGCAGTCGCAGCAGGGCACCGCCGTCGTCGGGGAGGACGAAGCCGTCGCTGCCCGCCGCCGGGGTGAACTGCAGCCGAACATGGCTCCCCAGCCCGCAGCAGGCGGCTGAGCCGCCGAAACCCGAAGTGTTCCGAGAGGGCTCGCCTGGTGCGAGCCCTCTCCCTTTTTCGATGGGCTACGACTCGGGCGCCTTCTTGCCGTAAACCTAGGAGAACGGAGTGGGGAAAGCAGGAAAGGGAATGTCCGGGACGCTCGGGGCGCTTTCGCGCCTTGCTTCGACACCGCCAGGCACGGCAACGGTCGAGACGGTGGTCGCAGCCTGTGCCGAGATCCGGCGACTCTTCGATGCAGATGACGCCTACGTGGTCCGGAGCGGCGACCCGGCCTTCGTCCGTCTCGGGGACGACGGAGACCCGGCCCAGTATGAGATCAAGCAGCGCGGGTACTGGTACGCGTGGCGGGAAGCGGCCGCCAATCCGGGCGAACCCAACCGGTTGCTGACTGTCACCGACCGGCTGGTTGGCGATGTGGTCCCCCTCTCGGCCCAGGTGCCCGCGACGCATATCGCCGCGATCCTTCCCGGCGACGAGAGCAACTCAGAGATGTTGATCGTCCGCGGCCCATGGCCCGACGGCCTCAGTGAGGACCAGGTGGAGTTGCTGGGCAGTGTGCGCCCCCTGATGGCTTACCTGATCGGCAACGTGCTCGACAGCGAGCGCCGCGAACGATTGCAGGGCCAGATGCGCGTCCTGGGCGAGATCGCCGAAGCGTTCACGCAGGCGGAACACGCGGATAACCCGCTCTCCGCGCTGGCGACAGCACTGTCCCGGGCAAGCGGCTTCGCGTGGGTCGTCATCCTCGTTTTCGACCCCGGCATCGAACGCGTCATCGACCGGGCCATAAACGTCGGGAGGCACTCGAACACCGAGACAGCGGAGCGCGGCAAGCGCGGACAAGAATCAGAGAACTCCGGCGAACGCGATTTGCTGGGGGCGCGCCACATGGCATGGACTCGGCAGCCCTACACCGTCCCGGACGTTGGCGACCCGAATGAGCAGTTGCTGGTGAACGACGAGCTGCGCCACTTCTACGAACAGGCGCACATCCTTTCGATGGCGTCCTTCCCGGTGTTCACGAAGGACGCGTTGTACGCGACGATCACGTTTTGCGGGTCGGAACAGCATGCCTTCGACGAGACGGAGATGGGCTTCCTCGGTTCGCTGGTGGCCCAGGCCGGACCAACCATGCGGGCCTTCAAACTGAACCGCGAACTGCGCGAGACGGACCAGCGTCTGAGGGCAGTTTTCACGAATGCCCCGGTCTTCATCACGGTCTTCGAACCGGATGGGACGATCGTGCTGCTGGAAGGCGCCGACAAGGGCACGATCGCGCAGGAGACGGCCTCGCTGGTGGGCAGCCGGATCTACGACCTGGTGCCGGGCTACTTCGCCGAAGAACTTCGGGCGAACCTCGAACGCGGGCTGGCCGGAGACAGCTTCACGGCGGATATGCAGTGGGACGGCCGGGACTTCCAGACCCGGTTCGCGCCGCTGCGCGACCACGACGGTTCGGCCACAGGCGTCATCGGTGTCACCACCGATGAATCTGAGCGGCTGCGTGCGACGAGAGAGCTCCAGCGCATGAACATCGACCTCACGGCGGCGATGGAACGGGCCGAGGCGTCCGCTCGCGAAGCGGAAGCTTCACGGCTGCGCGCAGAGTACCTGGCGCAACACGACGCACTCACCGGCGTCCTGTCGCGGCGAGCGTGGTTCGAGATGGCGGCCAGTCGGCATCCGAGCGCGATCGCAGTCTTCGACGTGGACCGCTTCAAGCGCGTGAACGACCAGTATGGCCACCCGGCCGGCGACACGGTCCTGAAGACGGTCGCAGAGTCCCTGGGCGCCGCCATCGGCGAGGATGGTGTCATCGGACGACTCGGTGGCGAGGAATTTGGCGCGCTTTTCAACGTCTCGGTCGCAGACGCCGAACGCGCATGCCAGCGCGCGGTGGAACTGGTGGCGGCGAGACCCTGCGGACTCTCCGAGGGCCGGGTGGTGAGTGTCACCATCAGCGCCGGGCTGGCGCCGTGCCGAAGGGCGAGCGACAACACGAAGGACGCAGTCGCGCGGGCGTACGACATCGCGGACAAGGCGCTCTACGAAGCGAAGAACACGGGCCGCGACCGGCTGGTAACAGCGCCCGCGGCGGCGTGAGCGGACACGCGGATCTCGCGAATCACCGCCCGGCTGCCAACTCCCGGAGATGGTCAGCGACGAAGCCAGGGGCTTCCATGGGGATGAAGTGCGAGAACTGGGGCAGATAGACATCTTCCGCGTTTGAGAAGTGCTTCACCAGTTCCGGGTTGGTGGGCGAACTGCTCATGTCGGCGGGCGATTGGGCGGTGCGTTCCCGCGCGCGGAGGATGCGCACCGGGATGTCGATGGTGCCGATCTCGTCGTAGATGTCGCCGCCGGCACTGCCCCCGTAAGTCGCGGCCTCGATCCGCGGCGGGCAGGCGAGCACACAGCCATCGCCGTCGGGACTGGGGACGAGGCCGTACTGGCAGTAGTCGTGAAGCACGGCCGGGTCCCAGAGACTGAACGGGGGCCGGCCCTTGAAGCTCTCGAACATGGCTTCGGGTGATGGCCACTCGTTCCGGCGGCGCGCGGCGAAGTGTTCAACATCGCCTTCGCGTTCGGCATACGACCGGTACGCGGCACGGGAGAGGATGACGGGGTCGACAAGGAGAAGCTTCGAAAAGATGCCCGGTTCGAGCGCGGCCGCGAGCGTAATTGCGTAGCCGCCCTTCGAGTGTCCGGCAGCCACCGCACCGCGAAGCCCGAGTTTGCGGGAGAGGGCGGCGACATCCTCGCCGAAATAGCGCCAGAGGTAGGGTGGTTCCGGCTGGCTGCTGAGGCCGTGGCCGCGCATGTCGACCGCGATACAGCGGAATTCGGGCAAGCGGGCAACCACCTGGTCCCAGCACCTGGCGTGGAATCCGGTGGCGTGGGCGAGGAAGATGGTCGGCCCATCGGCGGGCCACTCGTAGACCTGGAGTTCAACACCATTCAGACGGTGGCGGGAGGGAATTGGTTCGCGCATGGCTAAATAGTAGTAGGAAAGGCGCGAGACGCGAGACCGGCGGCTGGTACAGTTTGACTATGGATGAGCTGATCGCGCAGTTAGCGGCAACGCCGGCCACACTGGCACACCTCGTAGCAGAGGCGGACGACTTCGCGCTCGATGCCGCGCCCGGCGGGCAATGGAACGCCCGGACGATCTTGGCGCACTTCCGCGATGACGAATTTCTCTGTATGCGGGCAGCGGTCACCCGCATGCTCGCGGAGCAATCTCCGGTGCTGCATTTCCTGGACGGGACGGCCTGGGAGCCGGGACGAAGCAGGCTGCGAGACCGGAAGGAGTGGCTGCTGGGGGACTTCGCGCTGCAGCGCCAGGCAAGCCTCGGCATCCTGAGGATGGTGCGGCCCGAGGACCTCCACCGGCGGGGAATACGCGAAGGACGCGAATTCAGCCTCGAACAACTCATCGGCGTGTGGGTTCGGCACGACCGAGAGCATGTCGCCCAACTGGAACAAGCCCTCGGCGAGACGCTGGAGGATGTGCGGGCGCGGCGAGCACGGGAGGGCTGAGATCACTTGTAGAGCGTCCACATTGACCGTTCGCTCCGCAGCCAGCACCTCGTAGACCAGCCCGTGCCAACGGGCGCGTTCCCCACGGCATGGGAGTGGTCGTTCTCCAAAATACGCAGAGGGCCCGCAGCGATGCGGGCCCTCCTCACGTTCGCGCGGGACGAAGGTTAGCTGACGCCGGGCGGGACCTCGACGGCTCCGTCGACCATCGCCATGGTGGCAGGCTTCACGCTGACTTCGAGCAACTCGGCGATGTCGTAGGCCTTAATCGTCCGCTTCTCCTCATCCGGCTGAACGGCGGGAATGCCGTCATCGAACATCTGGATGCAGAACGGGCAGGCAGTCGCGACGATGCTCGCGCCGGTGTTTGCGGCTTCGGCGGCGCGGAGGTGATTGACGCGGGTGCCTTCTTCTTCCTGCCACATGTTGCCGCCGCCGGCACCGCAGCACATGCCCTTTTCGCGGCTGCGCGGCATCTCGACGAGAGTCGCGCCGGGGATCGCCTCGAGCACCTGGCGGGGCGAATCGTAGATACCGTTGCCGCGGCCGATGTAGCAGCTGTCGTGGAAGGTAATGGTGGCGTTGTTCATCGTCTTCGGCTTCAGGTCGCCCTTGGCCAGGAGGAACTGGAGGAAGTCGGCGTGGTGGGAGACTTCGTAGTTCGCGCCGAAGTCCGGGTATTCATTCTTGAAAGTGTTGAAGCAATGCGGGCAGGACGTGATGACGCGCTTCACGCCGACCTCGTTCATCATCTCGGCGTTGGCCTGCGCCATGGTCGCAAAGAGGAATTCGTTGCCCAGGCGCCGCGCAGGGTCGCCATTGCAGGACTCGGCCTGGCCGAGGACGCCGAAGCTCGTGCCAGACTCCATCAGGAGCTTGACGACGGACTGGGTGATCGGGACGTTGCGTTCGACGAGCGCGCCGGAGCAACCGACCCAGTAGAGGTAATCCTGGGAGCCATCGAACATCGGGACATCGAGGCCCTGCTGCTGGAGCTGCTCGATCCAGCTGGTACGAGTGAGCTGGGTGCCGCGCCAGGGATGGCCGCGCTGCTCGATGTTCTGGAGGGCAGCCTGGGCGGTCGCCGGGACGCGGGCCTGTTCCATGACGAGGTAGCGCCGCATGTCGACGATGCTTGGGACGTGCTCGATGAGGACCGGGCATTCCTGGACACAGGCGCCGCAGGTGCGGCAGGCCCAGAGCGACTCATCCTTGATGTAACCACCGACGAGGGGCTTTTCGAGCACTTCTTCGGGGTTCTTGCCGGAGATGAGGAGCGGCCCCGCATGGTTCATGTAGGTCTTGATGTCCTGGATCAGGGCCATCGGTGAGAGCGGCTGGCCCGCGGCAAATGCCGGGCAGGCATCGGTGCAGCGACCACAGCGGACGCAGGTATCGGCATCGAAGAGCTGCTTCCAGGTGAAGTCCTGGAGCTTGCCCGCGCCAAGGCCGGCGCCGGACTCGATGAGGGCTTCGATATCGCCCATGGGAGCGAGGTAGAGCGGGGTGGAAGGCCGCTTGAAGAACGCGTTCACGGGGGCGAAGACGATGTGGCGGAACTTGGTGACCGCCATCAGGGTCAGCAGGCTGAAGGCGGCGACTACGTGGAACCACCACCACCAGACGTGCCGATCGAGCAGCGTCGATTCGCTGATCGGGCCGCCAAGGATCTTGGCGATGACATAGCCGGCGGGCGACCATTTCGACCAGTCTTCGTTGCCTGCGGGGATCTCGCCGCCACCGATGCGGAGGCCCTCGACGAGGATGCCGGTGAACAGGACGAACCCGAGGAGGCCAACGATGATCCCGTCCTCGGCTGCGCGCCTGTCCCAGGTGAGCTTCGTGGGTGGCGCGATGTAGCGGCGATAGACGGCCATCCCCACTCCGACGAGCCCGACGACACCGAAGACGTCACCGACGAGGGAATAGCCCAGGTAGATGGGGCCCTGGAGGAAGAGGTGTTCATCGCTCGAACCGAAGATGAGCGGTACGTAGTCATCGACGGCGAGGAGGCCGGTGACGATGGTGAGCATCACGAAGCTGCTGTAGATGCAGGCATGCATGATGCCGGCGAAGCGGTCGTTCTTCACGCGGCTCGTGCCGGCGCCCATTGTGAGAGCCTGGGTAAGGCGAGCTCCGAGGCTGCGGTTGACGCTGTGGGGCCGGCCGAGGCGCCAGATCCGGGCTCGCTGGACGAACGCGCCGATGATGATCGCGACGGCGAGCGTGAAGACGAAGTACATGAGCCACGGCGTGGAGATGTTGAAGAAGATCTCACGTGAGGCGTCGGTGGTCCGGGCTGTTTCGGCTGCGGAGATCGCACCGACGATGGCGACGGGGATGACGAGCCCGCCCCAGCTGGCGCGGAAGCGGGTCCCCTTGGGCGGTTTCGGGGTGTTCTGCGGTATCGAGGTCATAGGTTTCGAATCCCGGCGTGAGGTATAGGGGCCGACCGGGCGCGGTGTTAAGGCGCGGTAAGCCCAGGTGAACGCATCCTACCGGAGGCCGCGGTTGGGGGCTAACGGCGGTGGATTGGTCAGACGCGCGGCTCGCGGACTTCGATGCCTAGCCCCAGCCGTTCGAAGTGACGGACGTTGAACGTCAGCAGGAGTTCAGCGCCGGCGGCCACGGCTGCAGCCCCGATGGCGGCGTCGTAGATGGCGCCACCAGCCACGCTCGCTCTTGCCGACCGATCCAGGAGCGGGAGGTAGTCCGCGGCCGCGGGCGCGAAGATGGTAGCCCGGCCCACGTACATTCTCCTCAGCAGTCCGATCGCCGTGGCCGGCGACATCCGGTGAGGTGCTGGGAAGCGAGTGAGGGTCGCGTAGCTTTCCACCAGGCAGTGCGCGGGAATGACGAGTTGGTCGCCTGAGGTTATTCGACGCGTGACTTCAGCTCGCGCCACCCGGTGGTGTTGCTGCCATTCCATCATGGCCGCAACGAGGACATTGGTGTCCGCGGCGAAGGTGGTCAGCCCTGGTCCTCCGCCGACGAAGTGGAGCCGCGTTCCGCCCGAACCTCGTCGATCACCCGCTGCAACATCGCATCCGTAAGAACCGGGACGGTCCCAACGGCGACAGCGACCGGAAAACCGTCACGATCTTCAATCCGGATTTCGGTTTCCGCCGCCTCCACCTCGACGTGGCCATCGCAGTACCGCACTTCGATCTCAGCGCCTGGCGTCAGCCCGGCCTGCTCACGGATGCGCTTCGGAATCACCACTCTCCCGGCCCTGTCGATGGTGGTTTTCATGGTAGAAAGCATACCATTTCCGGCGCCATGAACGCTGGACAGCAAGGAAGGCCGCTCACGCGGCCTTCTCTGGTTTGAGGTTCGCCCGGAACGGAGCCTACGCCCCGTCGTTCGTGGGAGTGCCGTATTCCTTGCGGAGGTCGGTCTTGAGGACCTTCCCCATGGCGTTACGCGGGAGTTCGCCCACGATGGCGATGTACTGCGGCGCCTTGAACGAAGCCAGGTGCGCCTTGGCGTAGACATTGATCTCTTCGGCCGTCACCTTCTGTCCGGTGCGAGGGACGATGATCGCCTTCACCACTTCGCCCCATTCGACATCGGGGACGCCGATGACAGCCGCCTCTTCCACCGAAGGGTGGGCCTCGAGGACGTTTTCGATCTCGCCGGGAGAGATGTTCTCGCCGCCGCGGATGATGATGTCCTTCTTGCGGCCGGTGATGAAGAGGTAGCCGCCTTCGTCGACTTTGCCGACGTCGCCGGTGTGGAGCCAGTTGTCGATGATGGCGGTGCTGGTGGCGTCTTCCTGCTTGTAGTAGCCCTTCATGACGCGGTCGGAGCGGACGCAGATCTCGCCTTCGGTGCCCGGGGGAAGGAGGCGGTTCCGCTCATCCATGATGCCGAGTTCGACATCGGGCATGGGCTTGCCGACGGAGCGGAGGCGCTGTTCCTTGATCTCGGTATCGACGCTGAGGTCGTGGTCTTCGGGCCCGAGGAAAGTGAGCGTGGCCGTCGACTCGGTCTGGCCATAGGCGTTGATGAGGCCGATGCCCCTGGGAGAGAACACATCGCAGGCCTTGCGGACGACTTCGTACGGCATGGGTGCGGCGCCGTAGGTGATCTGGCGCATGGTCGAGAGGTCGTACTTCTCGAAGTCCGGCACTTCCATGATGCGCTTGAGCATCGTTGGGACGACAAAAGCGTGGCTCGTGCCTTCCTGCTGGACGGCCTGGAGCCAGAGCTCCGGGGTGAACTGGGGCAGGATGACGAGTGTCCGGCCACACCAGACAGCCAGCATCATCGCCGTGGCGCCGGCGACGTGGAAGAACGGCGCGGAAACAAGGAGCTTCTCGTGCACGTCCGGGTCGGCGGGCTGTTGATTGGTAACGTAGGCCGTCATATCGAGGTACGTGAGCTGGACGCCCTTCGGCAGCGCGGTCGTACCGGAGGTGAAGATGATGATCGTCGCGTCTTTGTCGTCGACCTCGGTCCAGATCTCGTCCTCGCCGGCGGCGGCGACGATATCATCGAAGGCGAGCGCACCAGGCGTGGCGGCGCCGTAATTGACGACGTGCTTGACCGTCGTGAGGGTGGGCCGGATGCGGCTGACGAGGTCTGTGTACCGTTCGGAAACGAAGACGGCCTGGCACTCGGAGACGTTGAGCATGTGAGTCAGCTCTTCGTCTTTCGAGCGGTAGTTCAGGGGCACGAAGGTAACGCCGAGCATGGCGCAGGCGTAGTAGGTGATGACGAAATCGGCGCTATTTTGCGCCATCGTCGCCACCTTGTTGCCCTTTTCGACACCAAGGCCCTGGAGGGCGTTGGCGAGCTTGACGACGAGCGGGTACATCTCTTCGAAGGTGATCCGCTTGCTGTTGGTCCCGCCGACCTCAACCAGCGCCTCGCGGTCAGGCACGACGGCAGAGGTGATCTGCAGGAATTCGATGGTATTCATTGCAACTCCGGGAAGTAGCTTGGCAGTGCGGCCGAATTTTACGGGATGCATAACGCTGGGGCGAACCGGGGGCAGCCTCCCACGAGGCGGAACTTGCCAGAGCCTCCCTCCCGTCGCGTGGGGGCGAGAGTCAGAGTTCGTAACCGCCGTCTTCAAGGCCGGCGGCCACTTCGAAGATGTTGCGTTCGGAGCCGCCAGCAATCACGTCGGAGAGGTAGTAGAGCGGAGGCGTAAGGACTCCCAGGAACGCCCACTGGTCGCCGTGCACGGTCTCATGCGCGAGAAGCGGGTCATCCAGGGCCACCCGGGAGGTGAGGATGACCTGGCCCACGGTCACCGCCGAACGCGGACCGTGTCCGCCGGACATACCGGTGATGACGATCATGCTGCCCTGGCAATGGATTTCGCCCCCATGGGCGAGGCCCCAGGCGACGGCGGGGCCGGTGAACGGCGCGAGGACGACGGCGCGGACGATCGGCGCAGATGTCTCGACGTACGCCGGGGCGCCACCACCGACGGAGAAGCCGGCGACCGACACCAGCGCGAAAGTCCCTGTGGCATTCCGCGCCAGTGCGGCGCGGGTGGCGATCCATGCCAGCCAGGCGAGACCGACCGCTGGCCAGAGGAAGAGGAGTGCTGCCTTCAGTTTCCAACCGGCCATGCAACCAGTAGAGCGCGCGCCCATTGGGGGAGGGTTGGGAGAGCCTGAGAGTTCGGTAAGAGACGATCGCGAACCCGAGCCCACGGGTCCATTCGGCCGAAGCGAGCCCCTCGTCGGTCGGGGTACGGCGACGCGGCGGGAATGGAACCGCCCAACGGTACACGAGGAGTGTCCGCACGGGCCCGAACAGCTTCAGGCGTCGATGAGTTCGGTTTCGACCTGGAGGACTTCGGCATCGAGGCGCCACTCCTCGATTGCGGCGGCGATCGCCTGCACCTGCTCGTCGGCGTGGCGGGATTCGTTGGAGACGACGACTGCGGCGATCGTGGCGAGCCCGGCCGAATCGAGGTCGTCGACCTCGGCGACGCTGGCGTTGAAGCGGTTGCGCAGGCGCTCGACGACGGACTTCACGATCGTCCGCTTCTCCTTGAGCGTGCGGGACGGGAGACGGAGGCGGACTCGAAGGAGGGCAATGGTCATCTGGACGGGGATTCTGGATTTCGGACGGCGGATTGGAAAGGGCCGCTGTGAGAGCGGTCGGCGCCGGTCACCTCCGGGCGCCCATGCGCCCGAGAAGGAAATCGCGGACCCCGCCGAGCGTCGCGGCGACGAGGTCGGTGCGGCCGCGGGCGAACCAGAGTGCCATGCGGACGGCGCGCGTGCCCATGTAGTACGCCCAGAAGACCGCAAACCGCCCGAACGGGAGGTGCTTCCGCATGAGGTACGGCCGGTTGCGCGAGAGGTAGTAGCAGCCGAAGGGCGAGAATTGCCCGCCGAGGGTCGCACCCTTCTGGTGAAAGACGACCGACCGCGGCTCGTAGAGGATGCGGTAGCCCTTCTCGGCGGCGCGGCGACAGAAGTCCGTGTCGTCGTAGTAGACGAAGAAGGCGTCATCGAGCAGGCCGACTTCGTGGAAGGCCTGGCGGGGAACGAGCAGGCAGGAGAGGTTGGCGTTGTCGATCTGGCGAGGTCGGTTATCTTCGGGCGATTCCTTGCGGCCGAGAAGCTTGTGCTTCCACGCACCGCGCCACCAATCGAATTCGCCCGCAGCATCATCGAGGAGGCCTTCACGCCCCGCCAGGTACGTCTTGGGCGCTACGAGGGTGCGGACGCCGGCGAATTCGACGAGCGGTTCGAGGAACGCGGGCGTCACCTCGGTGTCGTCATTGAGGAAGAGGACATAGTCGACGGAGGGAGTGTCGCGCAGGGCGAGCAGTGCGCGGTTGCAGGCCCCGGTGAAGCCCAGGTTTGCGTCGTTTTGGACGAAGGTGGCAGATGGGCGGCGCGTCCGGGATATCTCGGGCGATCCGTCGCTGGAGGCGTTGTCGACGATGGTGAGGGACCAGTCGGGGTAGGTCACTCCTTCGAGGGCGTCGAAGTAGCGCCCCAGGTGGCCGGCGGCGTTGGTTGTGACAGTCAGGATCGCTACGTGCGGCAGGCTCACCGGCGCACGCGCCGGGCGGAAAGCGGCCCGCCACGCGTAGAATCGGGGCGACGGCGGGATCGAGCGCGAGGCTGCAGTGACACGTCGCGGAGATTGCAGCGCGGACGGCACTGGGCGTCAACATCCAGCGGCGAGGAGGATCGACGATGAGCGCCACTTCAGCCAGGCGGATGGGCGCGGTCCTGCCCCTGTGCGGTGCGCTGCTGGCTGCCGTTTTCATCTACTTCCCGGCGCTCAACTCGCCATTCCATAGCGACGACTATCTGTTGCTCCTCGCCTCGCGAGACATGCCATGGAGCGACTTCCTGCGGTCGAGCTTCGACCCCGGCGCAGACCCCGGCGCACTGAGGCTGAGCGCGAACTACTGGCGACCCCTCTCGTTCGTCACCTTCCGGCTGATTTACGTCGTGTTCGGGGATGAGCCGCTGCCGTACCACCTGTTCAACCTCGCAGTGCACCTGGCGTCGGTGGTGCTGGTGTACGCGCTCGGGTGGCGGCTGACGAAGAGCCGGCTGGGCGCGGCGGTCGCCGCGCTGGTGATGGCCGTCCATCCTGAGGGGTTCGAGTCGATCACGTGGATAGCATCGCTGAACAGCGCCGCGCTGCCGCTGGCACTCGCCGGTTGGCTGGCCTTCACGCGCGCCATCGATGCCGAGTCCACCGCGGCGCGCAACCGGTGGTTGGCCGCCTCGCTCGGGCTGGCGGTGGTGGCGCTGGCCTATCGTGAATCGGTCGCCGGCATCGTCGTGGCGATGCTGCTCTGGTACGGCATGGTCGAACGTCGTGAACGGCTGCGAGAGCGTGAGACGCAGATTCTCGCCGGGGTGCACATCGCCCTCCTCGTGGTCTACCTGCTTCTGACCGGGATCCTGGACCCCGATGGCGGCCGCCCACTGATCGACGCGGACCAGGATGTTTTCAAGAACTGGTGGTTCTACGCGGAGCGAGGCCTCGTGCCCCTGGGGTCGCCGGAGCCGGCCTGGCAAGACTCCGCGCAATTCATCGGTACCGTGGTCCTGATCGGGGTGGCAGTTATCGCAGCGCTTCGGAGGCAGTGGCTGGTGCTGGCGTTGAGCCTCGGCTTCTTTGTTTCGCTCGTCCCATACGCGGCGTTCAGCCTCGGCCGCGGTGAGCGTTACTTCTACATCCCGGGGGCATTGCTCGCCCTCCTGCTCGGCGCCGCCGCAACGGTGTGCGTCGCCTCTCTGGCGAAGCTGAAAACATCCGCGCCCATTGAGCAGATCTGCGTGCTGGGCATCGCCGCGGTCGCCGCCGTCACCGCCGTGACGGCGAACCACCGCGTCGCGGGGTGGGTGGAGACGCACCCGGAGGTGAATCAGGCGTGGGTAGACCAGTTGCTGGCCACCTACCCCGAGCTGCCCGAAGGAGGAGGCCTCTTCGTATCGAAGACTCCGCCAACGCTGAACGTCCTCGACGCCTATATCCTGCAGCCGATGGTGAACTACCTGTACGAGGGCGAGACCCACCCGGTCTACTGGATCCAGGACCAGTACATCGACTACGGACGCTCGGTGATGAAGCCGGACGACCGCTGGTTTACTTTCGAGCCGGAGTAGCTGGCACGAAGATCCGGTCATCCGGGCCGAGCGATGCCCGGACTTCCTGCACATCCTCGGCGGCGATCCGCCGGGCGGTCACCCCGGGGTAGTAAAAGGAGACCGTCGGGACGAGGTTTACATCGTTGAAGAGGGCGAGGACGAGGGGAACGTCCGCGCAATAGAGCGTGCCTCCCTCGGGAAGCTCGGGGTAGAGAGCACGCAATTCGTCCACCCACCGCTGCTGGGTGTCCGGGCCAGCCTCGACCCACTCAGCCGTGCGGCGATGGATAGCTGCCGAGCCAAGCAGGAGAAGGAGCCCAAGGCCGACCGCGACACCCGGCCATAAGAGCCGTGGATGGATATAGAGGCGGGCATAATCCAGGAGTTCGCGGAGGACAACGGCCCCGGCGAGCGCAGCGAAGGCGGCGGGGAAGTAGACGTAGCGCTGCGAGACGCCGAGGGTCAGCGGGGCATAGACGGTGATAGCGAAGAACGGCGCGGCAACCATGGCAGCCATGCGCCAGCGACGGAGCACAAGCAGGACCGGGAGCGAGGAGAGGATGGCCGCGCCGGCGGTCACCTGGGCCCAGTGGACGCTCCCGGTAGCGCCTTCGCTCACGGGGAAGGCGACGACCTTCAGGTAGAACCAGAACTGGCCCAGGATGTGATCTCCCAGACCCCAGGCGCCGGCGGTGATCGCCGGCTCGGTGAGGAAGCGGGTCCGGACGACCTCGTAAACAGCAAGGACGATGACGAACGGGAGGAAGGGCGCGTAGGTGGAACGCTCTCGCAGGCGATCGCGCCGCCACCAGAGGCAGCGCCAGGCGGCGATGGCCGGAACGACTGTGAGGGTCGACTCGCGGAAGCCCAGGGCGGCTGCCAGCAAGAGCGCGGAGACGATGAGCCCGCGCCAGCGGAGCCGTTCACGCTCCGTTGCCCGGGCGAAGAAGAGCCAGGCGGCGAGCATGAGCGGGAGCCCGGCGTTGTTCGAGGACGCTATCCAGGCCACTCCTTCGAAAGGGGCCGGGTGGGCGGCGAACAGCACTGCCGCTATCCCGGCGGTCTCCCAGCGTCCGCTCAACTGCCGGGCAAGCAGCCAGACAAGCACGACTGAAGCCAGGTGGATGCCCAAAAGGAGGACGTGGTAGGCGGACGGATTGCCGCCGAACAGGGGTTCGAGAAGCTCGAAGCTGAGACTGTGAAGCGGGCGCCAGTAGTTGGAGGTCACGGGCGCGAGCAGCGGCTCCTCGCTCAGGGGTGTGAACGCGGCCATTGCGATGTCTGAGAACGAGAGGTTCCGAGCCGCGTTGAGGTAGAGGTAGTCGTCGGCGTAGAGCGGAGACTGCAACGCCGGCCAATAGGCGACGACGGACGCCAGTAGCGCGGCGAGCAGGGGCAGGACGGACACTACCTGGCCCCAGCGAAGCACCGGGACGAGGGGCACGTGGAGTTCGTTCCCGGGCGGGGGCATCGCCTCACTCACTGCGCGCGGATTCTAACCGCCCGCCGGTCCCCGTCACGCCGAAGGCGGCTCCCAGGGGAGGTCGCCGAGGCCCTGCCTCGTGAGGAAGTGACGGGCGGGCGCTCCAACGGCGGTGCTGTTCGAAGGGACGTCATCCAGGACGACAGCGTTCGCACCGATGCGGACGTGATCGCCGATGGTGACCTTGCCGATGATCTTCGCGCCGGTCCCGACGTTCACGTAGTCGCCGATGGTTGGGCCCCAGAGTTCGAAGCGCTTCTGGGAACTGTTGCCGATCCCGAGTGTGACGAACGGGTTGACCTCGACGTGGTCGCCGAGGACGGTCCAACCATCGAGGACAACGTGGCCGTGCGCGAAGAGGATGGAACCGTTCGAGCGCACCTGGTTCCCAATCGTGACGCCGAAGAGGAATGAGTTCAGACGGGAAACAAACGTCGCGAGCGGCGGACACCCGGCTTCGAAGAAGAAGGACTGGGCGCGGAAGAGCGCCACCGCGGGAAACGAATGGACCGTGAAGAAGAGGTAGAGGAAGACGAACCACCGCGGCCGGCCGGCGCGGATGAGGCCGAACATCGTCGGCCACTCTGCGTGGATGTCGATGTCCCGGCCAACAAGGGCGCGGTGGCGCTTCCAGCTCGCACGGACCTTCTTGAGCGACATGCCACGCGCATCGTAGCGCGGAGCGGCCGAAGGCGGGTCAGTCCGCCTGGCGGGCGCCGCGGGACTTCTCCTCCATGAGCTTCTGGAACTCCGGGTTCGTTTCGAGGGCGGCGGCAAACGCCCTGGCTGCCTCCGGGTCTTCCGCGAGGAGGCGGTCCATCCCCTCCTGGTCGGCGTGGATGTGCTCTTCGAGGGCCGCCCGGATCTCGGGGGAGCTGCTGGCGAGCCGCTCCACATGGAGCCCAACAATCTTGCGCGGCTGGCCAATCGCGATGATCCGGCCCCGCTCCATCAGTGCGGCGCGGTCGGAGAACCGCTCCACGGCGGCCAGGTCGTGGGAGACCATCACGATCGTCACGCCCTTCTCTCGAAGGCCCGCGATGTGGTCGTAGCACTTCTCCTGGAAGCGGGCATCGCCGACGGCGAGGACTTCATCGACGAGCAAGATCTCGGGGTCCATGAACGCCGCGATGGCAAAGCCGAGGCGGACATACATGCCGGAGGAGTAGGTCCGCATCGGCTGGTCGATGAATTCGTGGAGGCCGGCGAAGTCGACGATCGCCGGGAGGAGCGCCTCGACCTCGCGGCGCGTCATGCCGGCAAGGAGGCCGTTCATGATCGCGTTGTCGCGCCCCGAAACCTGGGGGTGGAAGCCGCTGCCCAGCTCGAGAATGGTGGTCAGCCGGCCGCAGACCTCGACCGAGCCGGAAGTAGGCTTGCTGAGGCCCGCCAGGATGCGGAGCAGCGTGCTCTTGCCGCTGCCGTTGGCGCCGACGATGGAGAAGAACTCGCCGCGCCGGACCTCGAAGGAGACATCGCGGACGGCCCAGTGAGCCTGGCGGTGGCGGCGGCCGGCGAAGGCCGAACGGGGGTGGAGGAGCATCGTCTTCAGCTCCTGGCCCGGCGCCACCATCCTGAAGCGCCGGGAAACCCCCCGGGCGGCCACGACGACGGGTGTTTCAGATCCCATCGGCGAAAGAGTCCTCGAGGCGTCGGAAGGTGAGCCAGCCGATCACGAGTGCCGCAACGGTGAGCCCGGCGGAATACGCGAGGTCCGAATTCGGCCAATCGCCATCCAGGAGGATCGCCCGCCAACTCTCGGCGATCGGGGCGAGGGGGTTCACGATGGTTACCCAGTGGTACGAATCGGGGACGCGGTCCGCGGCGTAGATGATGGGCGTCGCATAGAAGACGAGGTTCAGGAGGACGTCGACGATGTGCTCCAAATCTCGGAAGAAGACGGTGACGCTGCCAACGAAGAAGGCCAGCCCAACAGTGAGGAGCAGCTGGAGCGCGAACACAATGGGGAGGGCGACCCAGGCGGTCGATGGTCCGTGGCCGTTGACCAGTAACAACCCGACGAGAACGGGGAGCGAGAAAAGGAACTGGAGCGTGTTCCCGAGGACCACGCTCAGGGGAAGGACTGCGCGAGGGAACCGCACCTTCTTGAGAAGACCGCCATTGCCGACGAAGGTCCCGGCGCCGGCCTGGACCGAACTCTGGAACCAGAACCAGGGAAAGAGACCGGCCAGGAGGAATTCGGCGGTGATCCCGGTGCCGAGGACCTTGCCCAGGGCGAAGGAGAGGATGAGTCCCAGGGCGAGGGGTCGGACGAGCGACCATGCCCAGCCGAAGACGCTGCCCTGGTAGCGCAGCTGGAGGTCGCGGCCCGTGAGGGCGGCGACGAGTTCGGCGGTGCTTCGCCAACGGCGGGTCGCCGTCAGGGTGGGGCGAGCCTGGACCATAGGCTGCAGTATGCGCCCCGCGAAAGTGGCGAAACAGCGGGGGCCGCGTCAGCTGGAGGTGGCGAAGGTGCTGAGTGGCAGGGTGACGGTGAAGGTGGTCCCCACTCCCGGAGTCGAGCGCACTTCGATGGTGCCCCGGTGGTCCCGGATGGTGCGGTGGCTGATGGCGAGGCCCAGTCCCGTGCCGGCGCCGCGCGTCTTTGTCGTAAAGAACGGTTCGAAGATGCGACCCTGCGTCTCGGGGTCCATCCCGTGTCCCGAATCGGTGACTTCGACGACGGCGGAGCCCGGGACAATCCTTGTCGTGATCGAGATGTCCCCGGTGTCTCCGACGGCGTCGCGCGCGTTCAGCACGAGGTTGAGGAACGCCTGCACCAGCTGTCCGCTATCGCCGCGGACCGGGATCGGCACGGGGCCGGGTTCGAACCGGAGGCGTACGTTGGCCGGGAAAGCTGTCCGGGCGAGGCCGACGCCTTCCGTCAGGCAGTCTCGGAGGTCCTCGACGGTGAACTGCCTGGGCTGAGGCCGGGAGAAATCCAGAAGACTGCGGGTAAGCGAGGCGCCGTGGCGAGCAGCGGTCTCGATGCTCGCCGCGACTTCTCGGGCTTCGTCGTCGAGCTCTCCCATCTGGAGGAGACCGACATTGCCAAGGATCGCGGCAAGCAGGTTGTTGAAGTCGTGGGCGACGCCGCCGGCGAGCGCACCGAGGCCTTCGAGACGCTGGGCGTGGGCGAGCGTGACTTCGGCCTGGCGGCGAGCGGTGACGTCGCGAGCGACGACCAGGAGGCGCGGATCCCCGGCGGAGTGCATCCACCGGGCGACGACCTCGATCTCGAGGACGGTGCCATCCGGACGGACCAACCGGGCATCGTCTGGCCCGGAGGGGACGGCGAGCCAGGCATCCCAATCTTCGCGGTCGGCCTCGAAGGCGAGACCCTGGACCGACGGCATCCCGGAGAGCTCGCTGGCGTGCCGGCCGGTGAGCTGCTCGGCGGCTTTGTTCGCGAAGATCACTTTCCGGCCCTCCAGAATCACCATCGCGAGCCCGAGGTCGCTCTGGGTCTCGAGGACGGCTTCGCGGAAGGCGGTTTCCTGGCGCTGGATTGCGAGCGCCTGGCGAAGCGCGACGATCTGCTTGACGACCACCAGGCCGAGGGCGGCGACGCAGGTGAGCAAGAGGTCGACGGCGTTTTCGTGTTGCAATTCGAACGCAGTGAAGACGGCCATGCCTGCGGCAGCGGTGTAGGGAAGGGCGCCCGAGCGAATCACTCGCAACGGCGGGACGCGGAGGGTCAGGCTCGGAGGCAGGACCGCGGCGAGGGCGATCAGCCAGTGCCCGACGTTCCAGGTGCTGTCATAGGCGAGCGGATAGTAGTAGTAGGCGACATCCGCGACCGCGAGGGTGATTGCGACGAGCAGCAGGAGCGAGTTCCTCGCAGTGATGCGCCCGCGGTAGATGCCGGTTAGCGCGGTGCCGAGAAAGGCGAGGTCCAGGACGATGTAGGCGAAACTGACCCACCTGGTCAACGCGCCATCACCGGCCCTGGGCAGGACGATGTGCCAGCCGAGACCCGCGGCTACGACCAGGAGGACGCCGGCATCGAACAACCAGCGGCGGTCCCTGCTCCGCCAGAGCGGCGAGGTGAGAAGCCCGATCGCGGCAATCTGCATTGCGTAGGTCACGAGGTAGGGGGCATCGAACCAGCTCGGATACGGCGGCTCTTCATCGAGCCGTGAAACGACGTTCCAGGAGGCATCGAACATGACGGTCCCGAGGACGGCAGCAGCCAGGATCGACCAGCCCACGCGGTCGACGCCGGCCGACCGGCGGAGCCGCCAGCAAGAAAGGGTGAGCGCCACGACCCCTGGGACCGAATAGAAAAGGATCGCGGCTGTGCTCGAACTCGAGGCGTAGGCAGCCGGATAGAGCGCGGTGTGAAGCACCGCGGCAATGAGCAACGCCGCCAGCGCCACCCTCCGGAGCAGAAGTCGCGAAGGTCCGATAATCGTGATCCCGTGGTAACTATCGTGCGAAGCGAGGTCCGAGCCTCTCGGGGAATGCCCTACATACGGGCGAACAACGACACAAATGGCCTGCCCGTGAAGGAGTCTTCGGCGGAACTCAGGGAAGTATGCGGGGGAGCGGGTTACGCCCGATAACGAGGTCCTCCACTGCGCGTCCGCTCGCCAGGTCGTCTTCGATCACTCGCTCGAGGTTCTCCGGCGTGAGGCCGCCGTACCAGGTGCCCTCGGGGTAGACGACGGCGACAGGGCCGTACTCGCAGATGCGCAGGCAGCCGACTTTCGTCCGGTAGAGGCGGCCCTGTTCGGGCGAGCCGTTGAGCCTGGCGGCCGCCTTCTTCAGCTGGCCCCAGGCCTTTTCGCCCTCTTCCTGCGTGCAGCAATCGGGGCCGATACAGAGGAAGACGTGCCGATCGTAGTTGCCGATGCCGCGCTCTTCGGCCTTCTCGCGCGCTTTCTTGATCCTGGACATGGCGGACAGTTTCGCACGTCCCGGCGCCGGCCACACGAGACCATCAGAGGCGAGTGCGGAAGCGCTCGCTCGTGTTCGAACCACGACGGGATGTTCGGGCGAACACGAAATGGTCCGGGCGATGCCGGGTTGCTGCCGTGAGTCGTGGTGAGGGAGGCGAGTGCGGAAGCGCTCGCTCGTGTTCGAACCACGACCGGATGTTCGCAGCGATGGGCGGAGTGTCCGGGCGATGCCGGGCTGCCGCCGTGAGTTGCGGTGAGGGAGGCGAGTGCGGAAGCGCTCGCTCGTGTTCGAACCACGACGGGATGTTCGCAGCGATGGGCGGAGTGTCCGGGCGAGGCCGGGCTGCCGCCGTGAGTCGTGGTGAGGGAGGCGAGTGCGGAAGCGCTCGCTCGTATTCGAACCACGACGGGATGTTCGCAGCGAAGGGCGGAGTGTCCGGGCGATGCCGGGCTGCTGTCGTGAGTCGTGGTGAGGGAGGCGAGTGCGGAAGCGCTCGCTCGTGTTCGAACCACGACCGGATGTTCGAGCGAACACGAAGTGTCCGGGCGATGCCGGGCTGGTGCCGTGAGTTTTGGTGAGGGAGGCGAGTGCGGAAGCGCTCGCTCGTGTTCGAACGGCGACGGAATGTTCGAGCGAACACGAAGTGCCCGGGCGATGCCGGGCTGTTGTCGTGAGTTGGGGTGATGGCGACGCGGGCGAGTGCTCCCGCACTCGCCTCTGATTAGGGGTCCTGGTCGTGAATCGCATCCCATACGGTGGTGCCGGGTATGGCGTCGCCCTGACCTTCGATCGTGTACCCGCAAGCCGCCGCAACGTCTGCTTCCGTCCAAAGATAGCGGCCGCTCCCGCCGCGGGCCCAGAGCGGTTGGTTCGGGCCGATGAAACCCGTCTGTCGAAGACTCCGTGTGGAGCGATCCTTCAGCCGCATCATGACTTCGTGACGGTCGGCATCGGTGCCAACAACAGCGTGGAGGTGTGTGGTTCGACAATGGCAAGCCGAGAGCTTCCACCCACGGAATGCGCACGCCTCCTGTATGGCTGCCTCCACTGCCGCCCGGATTGGCGCGTGGAACCGAACTGGCGGGAACGACATTCGCGTGGCCTCGAATCCGGCCCGAGCGTCGTTTCGAGCGAGTAGTGGCTCGCCGGGGACGTTATGGGAACGGTCGACTGTCCCGCGTTCGTCGCCGTGGAGCCGGTTTCCGTAGGCGGACAAGGTCACAAATAACCCGATGTGGTGGCTCGCCACGACAGAAGTATGTCAGAGGCGAGTGCGGAAGCGCTCGCTCGTGTTCGAACGGCGACGGGATGTTCGAGGGAACACGAAATGGTGGGGCGATGCCGGGCTGCCGCCGTGAGTTGCGGTGAGGGAGGCGAGTGCGGAAGCGCTCGCTCGTGTTCGAACCACGACTGGATGTGGGAGGCGAGTGCGGAAGCGCTCGCTCGTGTTCGAACCACGACTGGATGTTCGCAGCGATGGGCGGAGTGTCCGGGCGATGCCGGGCTGCTGCCGTGAGTCGTGGTGAGGGAGGCGAGTGCGGAAGCGCTCGCTCGTATTCGAACCACGACGGGATGTTCGCAGTGATGGGCGGAGTGTCCGGGCGATGCCGGGCTGCCGCCGTGAACCGTGGTGATGGCGACGCGGGCGAGTGCTCCCGCACTCGCCTCTGGGGGCCCCGGGCAGCTCGATCCCATCTTCGGGTTGGCGCGGGGCGGGAATAGACTCCTATACTGAACAAGCCGTTAACGCCTCTTAGCAGGAGGGCGACCCCGCCTGGTGATTCCTGAAAGCGACGAGCCAAAAGAAGCCTGTGGCGTGTTTGGGGTTTATGCCCCGGGCGAGGATGTCGCCCGCCTCACCTTTTACGGACTGTATGCCCTTCAACATCGCGGCCAGGAGAGCGCTGGCATCGCGACGAGCAACGGCAAAGACTTCAGCGTACGCACCGGAATGGGCCTGGTCTCCCAGGTATTCGACGAGGAAGACCTCGCCTACCTCCGCGGCCACATCGCCGTTGGCCACAACCGTTACAGCACTGCTGGGGGTTCGCTCGCCTGCAACGCCCAGCCGATCGTCGTAAACGATAAACACACCGGCGAACCGATCGCCCTGGCCCACAACGGGAACCTGACCAACTCAGAGACGCTGCGCGAGGACCTGGAAGCCCAGGGCATCCAGTTCGAATCGACCGCTGATTCCGAAGTCATCGCCCACCTGCTGGCAATCGCGCCGGGAGGGACGTGGGAGGAGCGCTTCCATTACGTGATGCGCCGGCTCGAAGGCGCCTACAGCCTTGTCATCATGCTTCGCGACCGGCTTTTCGCCGTTCGCGACCCAATGGGCGTTCGCCCGCTCTGCCTCGGTACGATGGGGAACGGCTGGGTCGCCGCCTCCGAATCCTGCGCGCTCGAACACCTCGGCGTGCCGATGGAGCGGGAGGTCCAGCCGGGTGAAGTCGTGCAGATCGATGCACACGGCTTCTCCGGGTTCTTCCCGGTGGCGCCGGCCCGGAAGCGGGCGCTTTGCACCTTCGAATACACCTACTTTGCCCGCCCCGATAGCCGGATTGGCGGGCAACTTGTTTACCCGGCGCGCGAGGAAATGGGCGCCCGCCTGGCGACCGAACACCACGTCGATGCGGACCTCGTGATCGGCGTGCCGGATTCCGCCATCCCGGCCGCGATCGGCTATGCGCGGGGTTCAGGCATCCCCTACCGCGAAGGGCTCGTGAAGAACCGTTACGTCGGCCGGACCTTCATCCAGCCGGACCAGCGCATCCGCGAGGCCGGCGTAAGCCTGAAGTTCAACGCGCTGTCCGACGTGCTCAGCGGCAAGCGCGTCATCGTTGTCGACGACAGCATCGTGCGCGGGACGACGACGCCCCGGGTCATCAACCTGATCCGCCGTGCGGGAGCGAAAGAAGTCCATATGCGGATCACCACGCCGCCGATCATCTCACCCTGTTTCCTGGGCGTGGATATGGCGACGAAGGCCGAGTTGATCGCGGCGAACCAGAGCATCGAGGAGATTCGCCAGCACATCGGCGCGGATTCACTCGGTTACCTCAGTATCGACGGCCTCAACCGCTCGACGGGGCAGCCGCCGAACGACCTCTGCAACGCCTGCTTCACCGGTGTTTACCCGCTCAACGTCCAGATGCAAATGGACAAGCTTGAGGCGGCCAGGATGCGCGAGCCCGTGCTCGTTGCCGCGGAGAGCCTGAACCGGGCGGGCGGGCCGTAGTTCGCCCCTCGCCCTTCGCCTCGAGTTCCACTTCCCACCGAGGGGTATCTCTTGCAACGTCTGACGTTCGGCTCGATCACGGTCGATGCGGTCTCTGACGGTGTACTCAGCTGTGCCCTGACCGGGATGCTGCCGGGCGCCGACCCGGCCGACTTCAGGCGGCTCGGCGGTTGCGACGACGGTGAGACGCTCTTGCTCCCGATGCTCACATTCGTGATCGGCAGCGTCGGCAAGACCATCCTCGTTGATACGGGTATCGGCCCGACGATCGGCTCCCTGGGACGCGCGGGCTACGGCGGGACCGTCGGCCTCCTACCGCAGGGACTGGCCCGGACCGGGATTGACCCGGCGACGGTCGACGCCGTCGTCTTTACCCATCTCCACGCCGACCACATCGGCTGGAACGTCACCGACCGAAATGGCGAACTCGTCCCGACGTTCCCGAACGCCGAGTACATCGTCTCGAAGAGTGAATGGGCTTTCTGGTCGGCGACGCAGAGCCGCGACATCGCGCGCTGTGTCCGCTCCATCGAGGAACGCGGGCAACTCCGGTCGGTCGAGGACGGCTTCGAGCCGGCCCCCGGGGTGCAAATGATCGCGACGCCAGGGCACACTCCGGGGCATGCATCGATCCTTGTAACCGCGGACGGGAGCGGATGCGTGATCGTGGGAGACGCCGCCCACCACCCGGCGGAGTTCGAGGACCCCACCCTCCAGCCGCCTTACGATTCGGACCCGGCGATGGCGAGGGAGACCCGGCTCGGATTGGCGGAGCGGGTCGAAGCAGAAGGCCTTCTTGTGGCGGGAGGGCACTTCCCCGCGCCACACGTCGGCACGCTCGTGCGTGTCGAGGGGAAGCGCCGATGGCGGTGGCTGGGCGCGGGTTAGGCTCCGCTCAGTCCCCGGCGAGCTTCGCAGCAAGGACGGCCTTCTGCCCGTCCATCTCCTCGCGCGCCTTCGCGAGTTGTTCGGGGGTCATGTCGAGCTTGTAAAAGTCGCGCTTCCAGGCGGCGTCTTCGGACCAGCGGTAAGGGGTCTGGACAGTTGTCCGGGGGGCACGCGCCGAGTCGAGGAGGTCGAGTGCGAGCGCAAGGATCCCCTGCTGCGAAACGAGGTCGAACGGTTTGCCGGCGGAGTTGCCGAGCGGGAAGTCGCTGAAGACGAAGCGTGGCACACCGGCGGATTCAACGATGTCCCGGGCACAGCCGAGCATCACTGTTGGTATTCCGTTGGCTTCGAGGTGCCGGGCGGTCAGACTCACGGTCTGGTGGCAGACCGGTCAGGTAGCGACGAGGATTGCCCCGTCGATACGGTCCTCGCGGCAGAGCTGGAGGATCTCGGGGGCGTCGCGCTCCGTGGTGAGGCGCTGGCTGCGGAGGGTCGGTACGGCGTAGAGGCGCTCGTTCAGGTGGCCGACGCGACCTGCGGCGGCGGCTTCCTTCGCCCGCTGCAGCGGGAGATAGGCGTTCACGTCCTCGGCAGACGTGTGCTTGCGGTCGTATCCAACATGCGAAATCCGGAGATCCGGCGCCGGATCGATCGGCGTGGAGTAGACGCGTGTGAACTTCGCATTCGCGTTGTAGGACGCCCATGGCCCCTGGTCGCCGGCGGCCGGGTTGTAGGGCGCGGCGGTGGTGACAATCGCGATACGGGCTTCGCGGACCGGCCTCGTCATCGGTGTGAATGGCACTTCTGTGTTGTGCGCCCAGCGGTAGGGGTTGTCATACCCCAGCTTCAGGTAGTAGTTGCGCGAGCGGTCGATGTAACGGACGGGCAGATCGAGGATCGCCTCGATGAACTCCGTCGGGGCTTCGGTCGTCGTCATGGATGCGCCTCCGGTAGGCGCGATTGTAGCGGACGCAGGAGAGCCGCGGGGAAGTTGCAGACCCTGGGCCGGTCATGGCCAGCCTCAGGGGACGCGCGCGACGCCGCTGGCCGGGGCCGATTCGAAGAGCGCGTTGGCCGCATCCTCGCTGAAGGAGAAGGCCGGGCCGGGGTACATGCCGATGAAGAGCACGCCGAGGACAAGGGCGATGCCGAGTCCGCCGAGGACCGGGTCCACTTTCCAACGCTTCTGGTCGCCGACCGGGTCGAAGAGGTACATCTGGCGAATGACCATGAGGTAGTAGTAGAGGCTGATGAAGCTGTTGACGACGGCGAGACCAACGACCCAGAGGGTTTCGTCGGTGGTAGCGCCCTGGAACATGAAGAGCTTGGTGGCGAACCCGGCGAAGAACGGCAGGCCGGCGAAGGAGAAGAGCGCACAGGTGATCACCAGGGCCAGGAACGGCTGAGTCTCCGCGAGGCCCTTCAAGTCCTCGATGTTGTCCTTGCGCGTGCGGTTGTAGAACGCCGTGAGCGCGACGAACAGGAGAAGGGTCGAACAGACATAGCCGATGATGTGGATGAGCAGCCCGGAGGTGGCATTGACTCCGCCGGCGCCGTCTCCGTAGCCGATGGCAGCAATGCTGATGAGCATGTAGCCCACCTGGCCAATCGAGCTGTAGGCGACAAGGCGCTTCAGGTTCTTTTGCTGGATGGCAACGAGGTTGCCGAGGGTCATCGTCGCTGCAGCGAGGACCATGATGGCCCAGCGCCACTCGACGGCATCGACCACGATGGCGGTGCCGAAGAGCCGAAGGATCATCGCAAAGCCGGCTGCTTTCGAGAGCGTGGAAAGGAACGCGGTGATCGGAAGGGGCGCGCCTTCGTAGGCATCGGGCGCCCACATGTGGAATGGCGCCGCAGAGACCTTGAATCCGACCCCGGCGATGATCAGCATGAAGCCCGTGATGACGGCGGTGTCGGTGTCGGCGCTGCGATCGGCGAGGGCGGCGCCGATGCCTTCGTAGGTGGTCGTGCCGGTGACGCCGTACACGAGACTCATGCCGTAGAGGAACATCGCGCTGGAAAAGGCGCCCAGGAGGATGTACTTCAGGCTTGCTTCGCTGCTCAGGTTATCGCGCTTGAGGTAGCCGACGAGGATGTAGAGCGAGAAGCTCAGGAGTTCGAGCGAGATATAGGCGGTGATCAATTCTGTGGCGGCGGCCATATAGACCATGGCGCAACCGCCGATCAGCATCAGCCCGTAGAACTCGGCAGCGGTCTTTGTCCGCTCGCTCATGTAGTTCGCTGAGATGATGGAGACAACGAACACGATACCCGCGGCGAGCAGGCGGAAGTAGGTCGTGAAGTCGTCGCTGGCAATGAGTCCCTGGAAGCTCTGCGCGTCCTTGCCGATGAAGAAGAGCCCGGCGACGAACCAGACAACCGCCGCAAGGGCTGTGAGGTAGGCGAGTGCATCCTTCCGGAAGTTGGGCCAGAAGAGTTCGACGCCGATGATGCCGATGGCGGCTCCGGCGGCGATGTATTCCGGGATGAAAATGGTGTAGTCGCGCATTAGCTGGCCACCCCTGGGAGGAGCATCACGGTAGCGCCGACACGGTCGGTGAAGGGAGCCCACCAGACGCCCATGACGACAATGGAGGCGATGAGCATGCCGCCGGATAAGCGCTCCAACGGCGTGAGGTCTTTCAGATCAGACCAACGCGGGTTGAATGGCCCGAAGAAAACGGTGCCGAACATGCGGAGCATGTAGGCGGCGGCGAGGGCGGCCGCGAAAATGGCCAGGGCCCCGAAGACGGGATACGTCTGGAAAGTGCCGACGAAGATGTGGAATTCCGCGGTGAATCCGGAGAAACCCGGGAGCCCAACGTTCGCGAGTCCGGCGATGGCGTAGAAGATGACCCAGAGCGGCATGACCTTGGCGATGCCACCGAAATCCTTGAGGTCGCGCGTGTGGGCCTGGTCGTAGAGGGCGCCAATCATGAGGAAGACGAGGGCCGTCATGACGCCGTGGGAGAACATCTGGAGGACCGCGCCGGTGATCCCGATCTCGTTCATGGTGGCGAGGCCCATGAGGACATAGCCCATGTGGCTGACGGAGCTATAGCCGGAGATCAGCTTGAAGTCGCGCTGAGTCAGGGCGGCGGTGGCGCCATAAACGGCCCCGATGACGCCGAGGACCATGAGCCCGGGCATCCAGAACTCCGCGCCCTCGGGCATGAGCTGGATACCGAGGCGGATGATCCCGAAGGCGCCGAGCTTCATCAGGACGCCGGCATGGACCATGGAGACGGCGGTCGGCGCCGACATGTGACCATCCGGCGACCAGGTATGGAACGGCCAGAGGGCGGCGAGGACGCCACACCCGATGACCATGAATGGGAAGAAAGTCTTCTGGAATGTCGGGCTGAGCGTGCCGTCGCTACCGGCCGCCCAGAGCTTCTCCATGTCAAAGGTCCCCAGGTTGGCTTCGTGGAAGACGGCGAAGATGCCGATCCAGATGAGCACCGAGCCGCCGACCAGCATCAGCGTCAGCTTGGCGGCGCCGTACTCCTTGCGCGTGGAACCCCAGACACCGATGAGGAGGTAGAGCGGCATGACGGCGAGTTCGTAGAAGAAGAAGAAGAAGAAGAGGTCGTAGGAGAAGAACGTCCCGAAGACGCCTGCGAGGAGCGTCCAGTAGAGGATGTAGAAGTCCTTGTTGCGGAAGTCGAGCTTCCACGCGGCCAGCGCGCCGGCGAAAGCAACGACGCCGGTGAGCAGTGCCATGGTCGCGGAGATGCCATCGACGGCGAGGTAGAGGGTAATGCCGTTTTCGCCGAGGAAGGCGGTGTTCTCCACCCACGCCCAGCGGAGTGTCATCTGCACCTGATCTCCGCCGACCTGGTAGGCGGCGAAGATGTAAATGCTCAGGCCGCAGACGATGGCGCCGGTAACGGCCGAGATGTAACGGACGAGCATCTTCTCGCGGCCGGGCGTGAGCACGAGCGCGAACGCCGCGAGCAGCGGCACCGCCAGCGTGGCGAGGACGACGTATCCCTGGGCCTCTTCAAGACTCACGCGTTAGCCCCTCACCACCAGGCCGGCCACGGTGAGACCAACCACGCCAAGAGCGATAGCCATGGCGTAATTGGGCACGCGGCCGGTCTGCAAATATTTGAGAACACCACCGGAGAAACCGGTGACCTGTGCCGAACCATCGACGCCGGTGTCGTTCACGACGTAGCGGTCGAACCAGGAAACGACGTAGCTGAACCCGAGCACACCGCGGTCGATCACGGCCTGGTACAGCTCATCGAAGTAGAACTTGCGCTTGAACATCTGGTAGATGCCGGGGTTCCGCTCTGCGAGGGCAGTCGAGCGTTCGATGCTGTTGCCCCAGTACATCCAACCTGCCGCGAAGATGCCGATCGTGGCCATGACCACCGAGGCGGCCGCGAAGCCCCAATCGATCTCGTATTCGTGGGGGCCATGGTGTTCGGCGAAGATGAACTCGGTGATGCCCCCGGGGAGCCCGAGGCCCTTGCCAACGCTGTGGAACACTACGAAACCTGCCGTAACGGCCAGGAAGGCAAGGAACATCAGCGGCCCGGTCATTACGTAGCCGGATTCGTGGGTGTGGTCATGGACGTGTTTGTCCATCGGCTTGCCCATGAAGGTGCGGATGAACAGGCGGGTGGTATAGAACGCCGTCATCGTCGCGGCCAGGGCGAGGATGAGGACCGCCCAGAGGCCCCACTTGTCGTTCAAGGCGACAAAGATCTCGTCCTTCGACCAGAACCCGGCGAGAGGCGGGACGCCGGCGAGGGCGAGTGAGCCGATGAAGAATGTCGTGCCCGTTATCGGCATTTTCTTCCAGAGCCCGCCGAGCTTCTCCATCTCCTGGTTGTGGTGGGTGGCGTGAATTACGGAACCGCTGCCGAGGAAGAGAAGCGCCTTGAAGAAGGCGTGGGTGGCCAGGTGGAACATGCCGATGGCCGGATGCCCGGTGCCAAGAGCGACGAACATGAACCCCAGCTGGCCGACCGTCGAGTAGGCCAAGACCTTCTTGATGTCGGTCTGTGCGAGAGCGATGAACCCGGTGAGGAGCGCGGTTGTAAGTCCGACGATCGTCACAACCAGGAGCGCCCCGTCTGCCACCTCGAAGATCGGCAGGAGGCGGGCGGTGAGGTAGACGCCGGCGACGACCATGGTGGCCGCGTGGATGAGTGCGGAGACGGGAGTCGGGCCTTCCATGGCGTCCGGGAGCCAGACGTGGAACGGGACCTGGGCGCTCTTACCCATGCACCCGAGGAAGACGAACATGATCGAGACGAACAGGTACGTTTGGCCGATTTGGCCCGCTTCGGCGGCGTGGATGATGCCGTGAATATCGAACGTGCCGGTCGCCTTCCAGAGCAGGATGATGCCGATGAGGAGACCAACATCGCCGACACGAGTCGTGATGAATGCCTTTTTCGCGGCTTCGGTGGCGGAGCGCTTCTCCCAGTAGAACCCGATGAGGAGGAAGGAACAGACGCCGACAAGTTCCCATGAGATGTAGACGAGGAGGAGGTTGTCGGCCATCACCAGCATCAGCATGGAAGCGACGAAGAGCTGGAGGACGGCGAAGAACCAGTAGTAGCGCGGCTCGCCCTTCATGTAGCCGATGGAGAAGACATTCACCATCAGGGCGACCGTGGTGATGACGCCGAACATCGTCACGGTAATGGGATCGATCCAGATTCCCTGGCGGAGTTCGAACTTCCCGATGGTGGACCACTCGATGCTCGCCGTGATGGGGCCGAGCTTGTCTTCGGTGCTGAGGAGATCGCCGAGTACGAAGAAAGAGAGGAGGAAAGACGTGCCGATGGCGGCTACGCCGAGGTAGTCGCCGCCGCGGGGGAGCGCGCGCCCGAAGATTGCGAGCACAAAGAAGACACCCGCCGGGATAGCGGCGAGCAGCCAGGCCTGTTCAGCACCCATTCTTCGTTCCGGCCCCTTCTACCACTTCATGATGGCCGCTTCGTCCACGTTGGACGTGGCGCGATTGCGGAACAGGCGGATGACGATGGCAAGAGCCAAACCGACTTCCGCCGCGGCGACAGTGATGACGAACACGGCGAAGATTGCGCCGGTGATCTTTCCAGGATCGAGGTATGCGGCAAACGCGATGAAGTTGAGGCTTACCGCGTTCAACATGAGCTCGATCGACATGAGAACCAGGACGGCGTTGCGACGAGCGAGCACGCCGTAAACTCCGAGACTGAAGATGATTGCACTGAGGACGAGGTAGTTTTCGAGGGGGACCATGGCTACTCGCCCTCCTCTTGCCGCGCCAGGATGATGGCCCCGACGAGGGCTACCAGCAAGAGCGCCGAAGCGATCACGAACGGTGCACCGAAGTCTTCGAAGAGCCGCTGGGAGACCAGCGTGAGCGGGACTTCGGTGAGCGACTCAATGTCCGACCCGGGCCAGGTGGTCCCGGTGATGACGGCGAACAGGATGACCATGAGACCGGCGCCAACGAGCAGTGCGAACGGCTGCTGGGTGCCGTTCAGGCTCTGTCGGTGGCCGGGGGCATCCGGTCTCGTGAGCATCAGCGCGAGCAGGATGAGGACGGTAACGGCGCCTCCGTAGATGAGGAACTGCACCAGGGCGAGGAACTCCATCTGCAGGAAGATATACATCGCACCGACTCCCGCGAGGCTCCCGATGAGGAAGATGGCCGAGTGGATGATGGAACGCGAGAACACCACGCCAGCAGAAAGCACGACGATCGCCGCGGCGAAGATCCACCAGAGGACTTCAGTCGCCACTAGGACACTCCCTCGGGCAGCTTGCCATTCAATTCCTTGATGGTCGCGAGGATATCGTCCGGGATGGCCTCGCCTTTCGCGGCGGCTTCGGCAGCCTTCTTTTCGGCGCGCATGCGGCGAGCGCGGACCTTCTCGTAGGAGTTCGGGTCGCCCTTGGGGCCTGTCCCGTACCCGGGCGGGGGCACCCAGCCATCTGCATCGGCGGCGATACCGCCGGCAACCGGGGCGGCGGCGCCACCAGCGGAACCGGCAAGCGAGGCCCAGATGGAGCCGCCGGGCGCGAGGTCGCTGCCCAATTCGTACAGGGTAGCGGCCACATCCTCGGGGATAGCTTCGCCGGCGGCCGTGAGTTCGTTGAACTTGCGTTCGGCGCGCATGCGGCGGGCTTTCACCTTTTCGGCGCTGTTCGGGTCGCCCTTGGGACCATCGCCCACGCCGGGCGGGAAGCGCATCGAACCATCCGGCATGAGGCCCGTGAGCGGCGCGCCGCCACCGCCACCACCACCCGCAGCGCCCGCAAGGGCCACCCAGATGGGACCACCGGGCGCGAGGTCGCTGCCGAGGTCGTAAAGCGTCTTCGCCATCTCTTCCGGGATCGGCTCACCGGCCGCGGTGAGCTCCTTGAACTGGCGCTCGGCGCGCATGCGGCGGGCCTTCACCTTCTCGGCGCTGTTCGGGTCGCCCTTGGGGCCATCGCCTACGCCCGGCGGGAAGCGCATCGAACCGTCCGGGAGCAGACCAGTGAGGACCTCTCCGGTGCCGCCGCCTGCCGCGAACCCGCCGGCGCCTGTGGCAGCCTGGCCGGGCTTCATGTTCGTGTAGAGGGTGACGCGTTCCTGGATTTCCTGGGGAACGGCTTCGCCCCGGTCGGCGTATTCCTTCGCTTCGCGTTCGGCACGCATGCGCTTGGCACGGATCTTGGATTCCGAGAGGATTTCGACCTCTTCGGCACCGGCGCCGGCGGCAGCTCCGGGACGAGCGGCGCCAGCCTTTGGCTTCTCCGGCTCGCGTTCCTGGATGGCGGCGGGGAGACCCTGGGAGATGCGGTCGATCTGGCGCTGGCGGTCTTCCGGGTGCCCACCCACGAAGGTCGGCTCCGGGGCGTCCTCGCCCTTCACCTGGCGTTCGATGAGTTCGATCCGGTCCTGCGGGCGGAAGAGCTCACGCAGACGGCCCGAGCGGGCAGCGCTTGTCAGCTCATCGATGTCCATATGGAGGTCGCGCCGGTCATAGACGGCGTGTTCGTGGCCGGACCAGGTGTTGTCCATCACGATGGCCTCGAACGGGCAGACCTCAACGCAGATGTTGCAGCGCATGCAGCGCGCGTAATCGATCCAGAACTTTTCGACGATCTTGCGGCGGTTGCTGGTGCCGGCGGCGTAGTTCGGGTTGTCGACCATCACCGCGGACATGCAATCGACGGGGCAGTTGCGGACGCAGACGTTGCAGCCGGTGCAGAACGGCTCGTCGTGGTCGAAGTCCCAGGTGAGGACGGGGAAGCTGCGCTGGCGGGCCGGCAGCGGGTGTTTCACTTCCGGGTACTCCACCGTCACCGGCTTACGGGTGAACGTGGAGAAGGTGACGCCGAGGCCTTTCAGGATGCCTTTCATTGCGCTGGCGCTCCGAGCGTTTTGTAGGTGCCGACGAGGTCCTTGCTGGGGCGCCGGACGGCTCGCTTGATGATGATCGCGACGAGGAGGGCGGCGCCGGCGCCACTCGTGAGCGTGAGCAGCTCCTGGGGCCAGTCATAGGCGAGGATGACGCCGTTCATGAGCATCTGGACGATCGACATCGGGAGGAGGACCTTCCAGCAGAAGCTCATGAGCTGGTCGATGCGGAGGCGGGGCACCGTGGTGCGCACCCAGAAGATGAGGACGATGAACGAGAGGCTCTTCACCATCGTGGTCGCGAGCTGGACGGACCAGTGGGCATCGGCGCCGAAGGGGAAGGCCCAGCCGCCAAGGAAGACGACTGACCCGAAGACGCTGAAGCCCCACATCGAGGCGTATTCGGAAAGCTGGAACATGGACCAGCGGATGCCGGAGTACTCGACGAAATAGCCGCCGACGATCTCGGACTCGGCGACGGGGATGTCGAACGGCGCGCGGTGCAGCTCCGAGAGCATGGCCGTGAAGAAGATGAGGAAAGCCAGCGGCTGGAGGAGGACGTAGGGCCGGTCTTCCTGGAGTGCGGCGATGACGTTCAGGTTGAGCGTGCCGATCTCGTTGCCCGTGTCCGCGCTCGTAATCATGGCGACGCAGAGGAGGCTGATGACGAGCGGGATCTCGTAGCTGATCATCTGGGCGGCGGCACGGATGCCCCCGAGCAGTGCGTACTTATTCCCGGAGCCGAGGCCGGCCATCATGATGCCGACGATGTTCAGGCCGAGGATGGCGAACACGTAGAAGAGGCCGAGGCCGAGGTCGCGCACGCCCCAGTCGTGGGCGAAGGGCAGCGCGAGGAGGACCATGAACACGGGGACGAACGTCGCGTAGGGGGCGAGTTCGAACACCCAGCGGTCCGCGTTGGTTGGCCGGATGTCTTCCTTGAGGACGAGCTTGAAGGCGTCGGCGAAGGCCTGGATGAGGCCGCCGGGGCCGGTCTCTGTCGGGCCGAGGCGCTGCTGGAAGCGCGCAACGACCTTGCGCTCGCCGTAGGTGAGGTACATGACCACGATCGTCATCGCGAGCACGACGAGGACCACCCGGATGATGGCGTCGGTCCACGAGGGCAAGCCGAACAGCGGGTCGGCGAAGAGCATCATTTGTCCACCTCGCCCAGGACGATATCGAGCGAACCGAGAATGATGACGGCATCGGCGACGTAGTGGCCGACGACCATCTGCTTCAGTGCCGAGAGGTTGCAGAAGGATGGCGACCGAAGCTTCATTCGGTAGGGCTTGTTGCCGCCCCTGGCGAGACCATAGACGCCGTACTCACCCTTGGTGCCTTCGGTACGGACGTAGCATTCGCCCTCGTCGATGCGCAGCGTCTTGGGGAGGTCCGGGTTGAGGACGAGGCCGCTATTCGGCATCTGCTCCATGCACTGGCGGACGATCTTCGTGCTCTGGTAGGCCTCGGCCATGCGGACCATGTACCGGTCGAAGACGTCGCCGTTCTTCCCCGTGGGGATGTTGAACTGGAGGCGGTCGTAGACGGAGTAAGGCTCGGCTCGGCGAATGTCGTGGGCAAGGCCAGTGGCGCGGATCATCGGGCCGCTGAGCCCCCAATCGATGGCCTGTTCTTTCGAAACCGGCGAGAGGCCGCGGCAGCGCTCGACGAAGATCTCGTTGCCGGTGAGGAGTCCGTCGAAGTCTTCGAGGCCCTGTTCGATGTGTCCGAGGATCTCGTTGACCCGCTTCTCCCAGCCATCCGGGAGGTCCATCTGGACGCCGCCGGGGCGGAGGTAGGTGGGGAACATGCGGTCGCCCGAGACTTCCTCGAAGAAGTCGTAAATGCGTTCGCGTTCGCGCCAGGCGTAGATGAATGAGGTGCCGAACGAGCCGACATCGGCGCCGAACGCCCCGAAGAACATGAAGTGCGAGAGGATGCGCGAGAGTTCGGCCATCATCACGCGGATGTACTCGGCCCGCTCGGGGACTTCGATGTTTCCGAGCTTTTCGACGGCCATGCAGTAGGCCTGCTCGCAGCAGATGCCGGCCAGGTAGTCGGTGCGGTCCCACCAGCCCATCGACTGGCGGTAGTCGTGGTTCTCCGTGAGCTTCTCGAGGCCGCGGTGGAGGTAGCCGATATACGGTTCGCAATCGACGACGACCTCGCCATCGACGGTGAGGACCATGCGGAACACGCCGTGGGTCGCGGGGTGTTGCGGACCTACGTTGATCGTCATATCAACGGTGTTGAAGGAGTCGATGGTCGCGGTGCGTTCTTCAGGCCAAACCGTCATTAGAACTTGAACCCCGCGGAAGTATCTTCGATGCCCTGGAAGAACTCGCCCTTTTGGAGCGGATGCGCCTTCAGCAGCGGGTGGATGCGCACATCCTCATCGAGCAGCAGGTTCTTGGGGTTGGGGTGGCCATCGAAGACGAGGCCGACCATCTCAGCGGCTTCGCGCTCGTGCCAGTTAGCAGCCGAATAGAGCGCGGTGAGCGAGGGGATGTGGGGGTTGCCGGGAGGCGTGTTCACATCGACCTGGAGCGAATGGTGGTGTTTGAACGAGTAGAAGTGGTAGACGGCGCGGAGGCCTTCTTCCGTCATGTCGATGGCGGTGACGTTACGGAGGAAATCGAAGGCCAGTTCCCGGCGCTCCTTCAGTCCGCGGACGAGTTCGAGGAAGTGATCCGGGGCGACGTGGAGGACCACATCGGTGGAGTGCTTGCTGGCCGTGAACGGGACCTTCCCCAGGTGCTTGTGCACGAGGGCGGCGACTCCCGGATAGGCGGTGGCGGTTTCGTTGCTCATCCGACCATCCGCTTTTCTTCCATGATCTTCTCCTGGAGACGGAGAAGCCCATCGAGAAGAGACTCCGGGCGCGGCGGACAGCCGGGGACATAGACGTCCACCGGGATGATCTTGTCGACGCCCTGGAGGACCCGGTCGTATTCGGTGTAGGGGCCGCCGTTGGTGGCACACGCGCCCATGGAGATGACGTACTTGGGGTTCGGCATCTGCTCGTAGAGGAGCTTGATGGCCGGGGCCATTTTCTTGGTCACGGTACCGGAGACGATCATGACGTCGCTCTGGCGGGGAGATGGCCAGGGCACGATGCCGAAGCGGTCCAGGTCGTGGTTCGACATGAAGGTGCCGATCATTTCGATGGCGCAGCAGGCCAGGCCGAAGGTCATCGGCCAGAGCGAGCTCTTGCGGCTCATCGCGATGACGGTATCGGCGCCTATCTGGAGCACGCCCGGGAGCACGATGCGGTAGGCGGCGTGCGTATCCGGGAGCTCGACCGGCTTGAGGCGTTCGGCTTCGGCGCCAAAGTCCGGGACATAGGGCTTGATCGTGGTCTCGGTCATTTCCACTCCAGCACGCCGCGCTTCCAGGCGTAGGCCAGGCCAAGGGCGAGGACGGCGATGAAGACGAGCATTTCGTAGAAAACGAACATGGGCAGGCTGAGGAAGGTGATTGCCCAGGGGAAGATGAAGACGGTCTCGACATCGAAGATGAGGAAGAGGATGGCAATCAGGTAATAGCGGACGTGGACCTGTGCCCAGTTGCGGCCGATGGGGAGCATGCCGCACTCGTAGGAGATGCCCTTGCCGCGTTCCCGCGCGAAGGGTGCGAGGAGGCGGCTGCCGATGAGGGCGGAAAAGACGAGGACGAACCCGGCGATGGCCGAGATCATGACGGCGGACCAGAGGTCGTAGAAGCTCATTGGGCGGACCTTCTATCGCCAGCCAAGAAAAAGCAGAGCCACGGTTCGCGAAGTAGCGAGCGGGCTCTGCCAGTCATGTACGGGCGCACTCCCCGGATGGTGAGAGGGAGCCCGGAGGGGCTTCCCCTGCAGTTGTGACGAACGACACAAACGATAACTCTGGGGAAAGGGTGGGGCAAGGGCGGGTGAAGGGGGCGGCCTCAGCCCCCGGAGATGAGAAATGCCTCGAGCTGGGCGCGGATCGAATCTGGCGAACGGCATTCGCACTCCCAGAGGACGAGGGTTTGCCACCCAACAGCCGTAAGTGCGGACAATGACTTGGTGTCGCGTTCGACGTTGCGGTTTAGTTTGGGGGCCCAGATTCCGAGACTCGGGCGTGGCAGCGAACGCACACAACCATCCAGGGTTCGTTGAACTCGGTTCTGGTGGCATGGGGTCGAACGACAAAGACGCGGATCCGATTGCGTCCGACCGAACGGCCGCAGAACTGACATGTCGACCGAGACCTTAGCAGGGCGCGGGCTCGTTCGGCCGAAGTTGGCGGGAGTTCGAAGTCCACAAACGACCTCCTACGTACGTGCACCGCGACTCTCCTTCTCCCAAGCTTGGGAGAAGGGGCCGGGGGTTGAGGGCCAACGCGGGAGGCCCTCACGGAACGCCGCCATTCGCGTCCAACCCGAACCTCTCAGCAACGGCGCGAACCGTGCTCTCGATGATCTCGCGCGCCCGATGACCGGGCGGCAATCCCGCTGCTTCGCGCAGATGCCCCTCCGCCCACCCCGAGACTTCCGGCTGATCTCCGTTCCTGGGGTAGCGAACGTCGAACGACGACCCGAGGTCCAGATAGAACACTCGAACGTGAACCGGAAGCCCGAAAAGGTCGATCTGGTCGCTCGCGTCTGGGTCGCGGATAACGAGGACGACGGGGTGGGCATCTTCGATCGCCGTTCGGTTGGAGGCGCGAGTCTGGCGTGAGGTCTCAGAAGTGCTCGGCGAGGTCATTGATGAATCCGGGCCGAGTGTGTCGAAGCATGTCGTCACCTAACGTCGCGCGCTTCCGTTGGAGTTCCTCTGAAGCGATGTATCCACACTTTCGTTGCAGGGGTGGCTCGAGTGCTGCGAACGTTGGGCGCGTGACCTCATCGCGAACAGCAGTCCGCCGAGCCTCTGGCGCCACAATAAACATTGGAAAGCTGATGTTGGGCATGAGTGAGACGAGGTCCGACATGCGTAGCAGCCCCGAGTAGATCGAAGTGGTGTTCTCCACCTCGAAGGCTGCTACGACCGTAGAGCCCTGCAGCCAGATCGCGTCGATGTTCTGAACGACTTGCTGAGCCTTCCCGGGAAACAGGAAGGGCAACTCGGCGAGGAGCTTCGCGGGGAGATCCGCATTCACACGACCCACCGCCTGTCGATCTGGGCGTGGCAACCAAACGGAACAACCGGTGGCAAGTCCCATCTCGGCGAGCAGCGCTTGGGTCTCCGCGTGGCGGGGCCCCACGACGGCAACCTCGATGGCGTCGGTCGCTTCTTGAATCGCTGCTGGTCGCTGCATTGACCTCACACCGTCTTCGTGGGCGAGAATGGCACGCCAGACTGCCTGCCCATCAGGCTCGGTCAACGCGCGCGGCGAGCCCTGGAAGTACGCGGGAACCATCGACTGCGGCGTTCCTGACGCGAAGAACGACAGCTTGCCGTCGAGGGCGGCTATGGGAAGAGCTACCTCCGGCATGAACAGTGCTAGGGGCTCAACTCGCACGCGTACCGGGAAGTCACCCGTGCCCCAGATGGGGTCGTCCGAAACATAGGCCTCCGACCGCGCTTCAAGAGCGCCAACGAACGAGAACTTCCCCTTCAAGTAGCAAACAAACCGGTCGCCGCTCCGAACCTTCCCGGCGCCCCGACTCATCGAGCCGCGGCTGAACGCAGTCAATCGGCCGCCGTCCGCCATGAAGGCCGACCAGGTCGCGGGCGTGAACACATCTGCGAAGTACGCCAATCGGCACATTCTAGTGCAACCACCGGCGGACTCATCCACTCGCCCTCCCGGGCGCCACCATCCCATTCCACCTAGCCGCGCCGATCCGCCACGCTCGCCGGGTGATGGCCTTCCTCATTGCTTCGCTCGCTCCGACCGCGGTCCGCGTGGTGGGGCACCCGCATACGGGTTACTTACGGGGCTGCAAGAAGCCCGGAACTAACCTGATCATCCGAATCTGCGAAGGTTACTTGTGGTTACTTGAAGTAACGAAAAAATCTTCGCACCGTCGGCCAGCCACGGTCACCCTGCGTCAGCACTCCTCCTGCTGCCGCACCCCTCAGAACGGCTGGAAGATGGCGAGCCAGCTGATGACCGGGACACTGAGGACGAGGACTGTGCCGAAAACAAGCGGGACGCGGTCGTCGAGGATGGTGCGGAGTTCTTCGGTCTCTTCGCCCTTCTTGGCGGCGATGAGGGAGGCCAGGCGGGCGCGCCGGAGGCCAAAACCCATGAGCGGCAGGCAAACGAAGTAGACGACGATGTAGACGGCGGAGAGCGCCGCCAGCCAGCCCGTGGTCACGAAGTTGAGGTCCTGGGAAGTGGCCCAGAAGAAGCCGGTTATCCCGGTCCCCATCGCGCCGGGAAGGAGGACGCGAGTCTCGTTGTTGGCCGCCTCGGTGAGGCAGTACATCTGGTACTTCAGGTCCTTCGAGGCCCAGGCCTTGAGGATGAGGGGGTATGTCGCGCCCAACCCGGCGCCCAGCCAGATCATCGCGAGCACGTGAACGATTCGCCACCAGTCCATGGTGGAGAGTGTGGAGGGAGAAGCGAGAAGGGAGAAGCTAGGTGGCCGCGGTCCCCTCGCGGGCGTGGACGGCGGCGAGGATGATGCGGGTAGCCTGGGTTGGGTTCAGGTGGTCGGTGTTGAGGCAGAGGTCGTACACCGAAGGCGAAAGCCAATCGGCGCCGAAGTAGTCCTTGAAGTAGCGGGAGCGTTCGCCATCGGTACGCGTGATGACTTCGGTGGCCTTCTCTTCGTTGCAGGCCATACCGGCCATGACGCGCCGGGCGCGCGCCTTCTTCGTGCCGGTGACCAGCACGCGGACGACGTTCGGCTGGTCGCGCAGGATGAACTGGGCGCCGTGGCCGAGGAAGACGACCTCGCCCTGTCGGGCGAAGTCCTCAACGACCTGGCGGACGAGTTCGCGGTAGTCCGAGGAGGTGAGGAGGGGCGTCCCGGACATGTCGATCGGCTCCATCCACTGGCCGCTGGCGGGGCCCGCAGGGTTGCGGGCGAGCGATTCGAGGATGCGAGTGAAAAACGAAGGCTTGTGCTCCGACTCGGCGATGGTCTCGGTGGAGACGCCCGCCTCTTCGGCGGCCGCCTGGACGACGCGGTAATCAAGCAACCGGAAGTTGAGTTCTTCGGAGACGAGGCGCGCAACGTCCTCTCCGAGGGTGCCTACCTGGCGAGAAATGGCAATGACGCGTGTTTCCATGAACGACCTCCCGGCTAGCCACCAGCTTCCGCGAGCTGCGGGCCCTCGGAGTGGGAGAGCTTACGCGGCATCCGGTGCACCGGCCAGAGCAAGGTGCCCCGGCGGAACTCGGGCGAATCGGGATGGAACTCAACGGCGCCGGCCATCCCGTAATCGAGGGCAATCTCGCCGCCAAGTTCGCGGATGACTTCCCGGACAGAGGCGAACGGGACGTCGCCAAGGGCGAGGGCCTGGCCACCCTCCGAAAGCTCGGCCGAAATGCCGGTTTCGCCGCGAGGGCGGGCACGCCCGGCGACCGGGAGGTGGACTTCGCAGTGGAGGTCTCCGGCAATGCGCAGAAAGGCTGGGCCCGCCATCTGCTCGCCCGAACAGAGCGCCCACGACCGCAGGCGGGTGGCCGCCTCGGCGATGCCCGCGGGCGTGAGTTCGGCCCTGCGGGAGATGGTGCGGACGGAGGGGAGTGAGGAGGACGAAACGGCGTATCGCATTGCGAGCCTCCGGACACCTGGAGATGGCGCGGCAACGGTACCACGCGGCGTGCGGTGTGCAACGGAGTGTTCGGCGGAGGGGCTAGCGGAAGAAGGCCCGAGAGGGCCGTTTATGCGGTCGCAACGGCCGGTTCATCACGCGGGGCGGCGCTTTCGCCCTGCAAACAGGCGGCGGCTACGAAATCGCGGAACAACGGGTGCGGCCGGTTCGGGCGGCTCTGGAGTTCGGGGTGGAACTGGGTGCCAAGCATGAACGGGTGCCCGGCGACTTCGGATATCTCGACGAGTGAGCCATCGGGGGAGGTGCCACTGGCGTTCAACCCGGCGGCTGCCAGCACCTCGCGGTAGGCGTTGTTGAACTCCCAGCGATGGCGGTGGCGTTCGCTGATGACGTCGGTCGCATAGGCACGAGCGGCGAGCGAGCCGGGGATGAGCTTGCAGGGATATGCGCCGAGGCGCATGGTGCCGCCCTTGTTGGTGATGCCCTGCTGTTCATCGAGGAGGCTGATTACCGGGTAGGGCGACTCGGGGTCGATCTCGGTGGTGTTGGCGCCCTTCATGCCGCAAACGTTGCGGGCGAACTCAGTGACCATCACCTGCATGCCAAGGCAGAGGCCGAGGTAGGGGACACGGTTCTCGCGCGCCCACCTGGCGGCCGCCACCTTGCCTTCCCAGCCGCGCTCGCCGAAGCCGCCCGGGACGATGACTCCCTGGACGCCGGTGAGGACATCAGCGGCTGGACGGGCTTCGAGGGTTTCGGCGTGGATCCAGCGGATGTCGACATCGACGGAGTTGGCGATGCCGGCATGGGCAAGCGATTCCTTCACCGACATGTAGGCATCGTGGAGTTCGACGTACTTGCCGACGACGGCGATCTCGACAGCGCCCGCGGGGTGCTTCAACTTCTGCACCATCTCGCGCCATTCGGCGAGGTCGCGCCCACCGTGGAGGCCCAGGCGCTCGATGACGTAGTCGCCAAGGCCGCGTTCTTCGAGGAGGAGAGGGACTTCGTAGATGGATGCAACGGTCTCCATCGGGATGACGGCGCGCGGGTCGACATCGCAGAAGAGGGCGACCTTCTCAGAGATATCACGCGAGACGGTGTGGTCGCTCCGGAGGAGGATCACGTCGGGCTGGATGCCCTTTGAGCGGAGTTCGCGGACGGAATGCTGAGTGGGCTTGGTCTTCAGTTCGCCGGTCGCGCCGATCATCGGCAGGAAGCAGACATGGACACTGAGGACGGTATCGCGCGGCTGCTCGTGGCGGATCTGGCGGATGGCCTCGATGAAGGTCTCGCCTTCGATGTCGCCGACGGTACCGCCGACCTCGCAGATGAGAACCTCGCACTGCGTGACTTCGGCGACGTTGTAGATGCGTGACTTGATCTCGTTAGTGAGGTGGGGGACCTGCTGGATGGTACCGCCGAGGTAGTCGCCTTTGCGTTCGCGTTCGAGGACGTTGCGGTAGACCTGGCCGGAGGTAATCGATGAGGCCTGGGTCAGGTCCTGGTCGATGAAGCGCTCGTAGTGGCCAAGGTCGAGGTCGGTCTCAGCGCCATCAACCGTAACGAAGACCTCGCCGTGCTGGTAGGGCGACATCGTGCCCGGGTCGACGTTGAGGTAGGGATCGAGTTTCTGAATGGAGACGGAGATGCCGCGCGATTTGAGGATTCTTCCGAGGCTGGCGGTGGTGATTCCCTTGCCAACCGAGCTGACCACGCCACCGGTTACGAAGATGAACTTTGGCATGGCCTCCCGCGTTCCGTCGTTGCTTGATTGATGCTACGAGCAGAGGGGTGAGTGGGTCAACGAACATTTGTGTTACGAAGGGCGGCTGCCCGGCGAGTGGAACGGGAAAAGGCGAAAGGGAAGAGCAATTCGACGCCGAGGTGATCGCTCGGTCTCAGGAAACACCAGTACGGTAAAAGGAAGGATGCGACCGGCTGCATCCTCAACCCGGCGGGAACGGCCGGTTAGAGTCTCCGCAGCGTGAAGCAGGAGTTCCCCGTGGACCACGACGACAACCACATTCCGGTGACTTACGAACACTACGACCACGTCGAAGGGCCGTTTTACCACGGGACGAAGGCCGCCCTGAAGGTTGGCGACCTGCTGCTGCCCGGCTACGGCTCGAACTTCGAGGATGAACGTATCTCGAACAACATCTACTTCTCTGCCACGCTGGACGCCGCGGTCTGGGGCGCGGAACTCGCGCGGGGAAGCGGAGAGGGCCGAATCTACGTCGTCGAGCCGACCGGTCCGTTCGAGGACGATCCGAATCTGACGAACAAGCGCTTCCGGGGTAACCCGACCAGGTCGTACCGAACCCGGGACGCGCTCAGGATCGTTGCTGAGGTGGAGGCATGGGAAGGTCATCCGCCGGAGGTGCTCCGGGGCATGCTGGACAGCCTGGCAGAGATGCAGCGCCAGGGGCTCGCAACGATCGAGGACTGACCGTGGCCAGCGCGGCCAGCTGAATTCTCCGCCCTCGGTTTCCGGCGGCGTCATCCGCGCGAAGTATGACTGCCTCGCCTCACAGGGTGGCGCGGTGGCGAAGGGTTCGGTGCGAGCGAAGGCGAGGCAGTCGGACTCTTTGCTACGGAAGGCACAGGAGGCTGCGTTGCCGAAGGCGCCGTTGGAGAGTCGCTATCGCTGCAGCCCACAGGGGGAAAATCGCGGAGCGAAGCGAGGAAGGTTCGCCTGTGCGTCGGCGTCCTAGCGCTCTTCGGTGGGGATGGGCACCCCGCGTGCCCGGAGGCGTTGCCGCGCGAAGGCGGTCGTCAAATCGGTGATGCCCATGAGGCCCATCCCCTTGCCCATGGAAACCTCCTTGCCAAAGACCGTGAACACGATATCGGAAGGCGTGGCGGCGACGACCTCGAGGGGCTGGCCGGAGAGCGTCTCGTCCATGATGACGGACCATGCCTTGGCGGAGATCCCCTGGGGATTCTCGACGGCGAAGTAGTACTTGAGGGTGCCATCGGGCTGGTCCTCGGCCCAGACGTAGGCTTCGGATTCGCACTTCTGGACGTGGTGGTCCTCGGGGAACGGGCGGGAGGCGATGTGACCGGGGACCTCTTCGAAGCGATCGGCGTACTCGATCAGCATGTCGATACGCTCGGATCGTTCGGCGAGCTTGAAGTCTTCGAGGAGGCGTTCGAGGTCAGGCGGCATGGCGGTCATCGTTCCATTGTGGAGACCCTCGGACGGGCTTGTCGATCGGGTTCGGTAGCGGCGACCGACCCTCGATCCTGGGCACGGCGGTCAGGGAAGCCTCTTCCTTTCGGGGCGAAGGTGGGATGGGCGGATCAACCGAATGACGGAATCCTGGCGGATTCTTCCCCGGCAGGATGAGGATTCGGTGATACGCGCCGATTACAGGTGAGGGAGGACCACGATGTCCGTGCGGCGATCCCAGCCCGCGCTGTTTTCCCCCGGTGGAGGCCTGCCGCGCGGCGGCGTGGCCTGGGCGTGGGCATTTTCGCGGGACTTCGGTGTCGTCCTCAGCGTCTTCGGCCTGTACTTCTTGTTGCGCGGCGCCGCACCGGACCGCCTGGACTTCTCGGTCCAGGTCACCCGGGTACTGGTGGCGAGCGAACGGGGGCTCGGGGTTTTCTGGGAGCCGGCCATCCAGGAATGGTCGATCAGGTCGCACGCGGTGAAGGAGTTCGCGAACTTCGTTTACGCCTACCTGCACTTCCCCGTGCTCGCGGTTGTGGGGGGATGGCTCTGGACACGGGACCGGCAGGCATTCCGGTTCATGCGGAACGTGATGTTCATCTCGATGCTTTTCGGCCTGGTGTTTTACTGGGCGGTACCTGCCGCGCCGCCGCGGCTGCTGGCGGCGAATGGATACGACCTGGGTTTCGTTGACACCGTGTTCGGGGGCGATACATCGGTGAGCTATGCGCAGCCCTCTCTCATTCTGAACGAGTACGCCGCCATTCCAAGCTTCCACTTCGGCTGGATCGCAATGGCGTCGGCGGCCATCTGGGCGAACACGCGCAACCTGACTTTGCGAACGCTCGCCCTCGGGCTGACGGTCGTGATGACCTGGGCGATTGTCGCAAGCGCGAACCACCTGTTCATCGACATGGCCCTCGGCGGGCTGGTCATCCTCGTGAGCTGGCGGCTGGCGCGAAAGATCGAACGCCGGGGGGACGCGCTGCGCGAGCCGCGCATGTTTGGGACACCGGACGAGGTGCGAGCAGCTGCTTAGCGCCGGGATCAGTCGGTGGAGAACCGAATCAGCGCGGCGTGGCCCGCGGTTCAGATGCCTTTGAGTTCGACGGGGCGGCCGGACCATTCGCGGATAGCGCCGATGGTGAGCGCTTCGGGAATGGCGGCTCGGACTTCCTCGGCGTCTTCGGGCGAAACCATGAGGACGAGTCCGATACCCATGTTGAAGACCTCGTACATCTCCTCGCTGGAGATTTCGCCGCGCTGCTGAATGAGCTGGAAGACCGGGAGTACGGGCCAGGCAGCCGTGTCGAATGCGGCGGTGACACCTTCGGGGAGGATGCGCGGGACGTTCTCCGTGTAGCCGCCGCCGGTGATGTGAGCCATGCCGTGGACCTTGCCGAGGACGGGGCCGACCAGCTTGTAGTAGGGACGGTGCGTTTCGAGGAGGGCTTCTTCGATGCTCCGCCCGGCGAGGAGAGCGGGACGTTCTGCGATGCGTTCGCGGGTCTCTTCGACCGCCTCGCCGTTGCAGATGTTGAGCGCGGGGCGGGCGAGCGAGAAGCCGTTCGTGTGGAGCCCGGAGCTGGGGATACCGAGAAGGACATCGCCCACGGCGACTTTCGAACCATCGATAATCCGGTCGCGCTCGACGACCCCGACGATGAAGCCTGCAAGGTCGAATTCGCCAGGCGGGTACACATCGGGCATGTCGGCGGTTTCACCGCCGAGGAGCGCGCAGTTCGCTTCGGCGCAGGCGCGGGCAACGCCTTCGACGAGGCTGTGCTTCTGTTCGTTCGTGAGCCCGTTCCCTGCGATGTAGTCGAGGAAGAAGAGCGGCTCGGCGCCACAGGCCATGATGTCGTTGACGCTGTGGCCGATGATATCGAACCCGCAAAGATCGAGGCGGTTTGCGGCGAGCTGGAGCTTCACCTTGGTGCCGATACCGTCGGCACTGGCCGAGAGCACCGGGTCGCGGTACTTCTCACCGAGGCGGAACAGCCCGGAGAAGGGACCGGCGTCGCTGAGGACTTCGGGACGGCGGGCCTGGGCGAGGATACCCGGTAGCGTCTTCGCGAACTTACTACGGGTCGCGAGGTCGACTCCGGCGGCGGCGTACTGGCGGGGTTGGGTCACGCTGTGAGTGTACGAGGGAGAAGGATGAAGGGCGAAGGGAGCGGGCGTTTCCGAAGGACACGGCTCTCCGCCCGCGCTCACGTTTACACGTGCCTACCCCAGGAAGCGGCATTCTCTGCCGCCCGGGCTGGGCCGCGGAAGGGATCGCCGTCCCGTCGGTGCGCAGGCGCGGTTCTCGCGTCCGGCACGGTGTCCTTTCGGGCAGGCGAAAGTGGACCTTCTGGCCATTGCCGTGCCGGTTCGCCGGGAGAATAACGGGCCGGCGACGTCGGGGCGGCGTATCGTGAATCTGGATGCACATTGTGGCCCGGGTGCCGATGCTATGGGCCGCCACACCACAGGGGGAAATTGCATGACCACATCCCAGGCACTCGCCAAACCGACGGCAGCGCAAACCGAACATTTCGATGTCCTCATCGTTGGGGCCGGTATTTCCGGCGTGGGGGCTGCATATCACCTGACGCACCAGCGGCCGGGCACCACCTTCGTCGTACTGGAAGCGCTGGACAATTTCGGCGGGACATGGTGGACGCACAAGTACCCGGGCATCCGCTCGGACAGCGACCTGTACACGTTCGGGTACCGGTTCAAGCCCTGGACGAGCGCACCGATCGCGACGGCAGAGGAAATCCTGAAGTACATGGGCGAGGTCATCGATGAGAACGACCTTGGCAAGCACATCCGCTACCAGCACAAGATCCTCTCGGCGAAGTGGTCCACGGCGGACAAGCAGTGGACGATCGAAGCGCAGCGGACGGACACGGGCGAGAAGCGGACGTTCACGGCGAACTTCCTCTGGATGTGCCAGGGCTACTACCGCCACTCCGAGGGATACACGCCGGAATGGCCGGGCATGGACCAGTACGAGGGCCTCATCGTGCACCCCCAGTCGTGGCCAGAAGACCTGGACTACAAGGGCAAGCGAGTCATTTGCATCGGCTCGGGTGCGACGACGGCGACGGTTGTACCGGCGATCGCCGCAGACTGCGAGCACGTAACAGTGCTGCAGCGCTCGCCGACGTACTTCATCCCTGGGCGCAATGTGAACGACCTGGCAGATACGTTGCGCGAACTCCAGATCGACGAGTCGTGGATCCACGAGATCGTGCGACGGAAGATCCTGCACGACCAGGCGGCCTTCACCAGGCGGGCATTCGAAGACCCGGAGACGGTGAAGCGCGAACTGATCGGGATGGTGCGTGCCTACCTCGGGCCCGACTACGACGTAGAAACGCACTTCACCCCGACGTATCGGCCGTGGCGGCAGCGGATTGCCTTCGTTCCGGATGGGGACATTTTCAAAGGCATCAATGCCGGGAAGGCGTCCATCGTTACCGACGAAATCGAGACGTTCACGCCGCGCGGAATCCGGACAAAGTCGGGGCAGGAACTCGAAGCCGACATCGTCATCACGGCGACCGGGTTCAACATGAACGTCCTTGGAGACATCGACTTTGTGATCGACGGCAAGCCGCTGGTGTTCTCGGACACGGTCACCTACCGGGGCATGATGTTCACGGGCATGCCGAACTTGCTGTGGGTCTTCGGCTACTTCCGGGCGAGCTGGACGCTGCGGGCCGACCTGATGGCCGACTTCGTCTGCCGGTTGCTGGCACACATGGAGAAGAAGGGCGCGAAGGAAGTCCAGGTGGCGCTCCGGCCCGAAGACAAGGAGATGAAGCTCCTGCCGTGGATCGACCCGGAGAACTTCAACCCGGGCTACCTGATGCGGGCAATGGACAAGCTCCCGAGGCGGGGCGAGAAGCCCGAGTGGCAGCACAGCCAGGACTACTGGCGCGAGAAGGATGAGCTTCCGCTCATCGACCTGGACGGCCCGGAGTTCGTGTACTCGTAGGGCTGGCCGGCGTGATCCCGGGTAGCCTGTCCTCGACCAATCCGAGCCCCTCGCACCCCGGCAGTGACGGGGTGTGAGGGGCTTTTGCCCGGTAAGGATCCACGCGGCGCTCGTTGCCCGCGGCCGGGCGGCAAGGCCGTGCAAATGAGCGGATTCAGCATAAGATCCGGGTGTCTGGTGGCCCGGGCGGGTGTACACTTCGCCCCCCGGATATGTTCACCCACCTACACACTCATACCGAGTATTCGTTGCTCGACGGCATGTCGAAGATGGCGCCGTTGATGGACCGGGTGAAGGCGCTCGGGCAGGAAGCCGTGGCGATGACGGACCACGGGGCGCTGTACGGGGCTATCGATTTTTACCGAGAGGCGACCTCCCGGGGGATCAAGCCGATCATCGGACTCGAGGCGTATGTGGCGCCGGGGAGCCGGCTCACCAGGGAGCGCGGCGACAGTTCGCCCTACCACCTGGTGATGCTCGCGCGGAACATGACCGGTTACAAGAACCTCATCGCGCTGACGACAAAAGCGAACCTGGAAGGCTTCTACTACAAACCCCGCATCGACCGCGAACTCATCGAGAAGCACAGCGAGGGCATCACGGTGCTCTCCGGCTGTCCTTCGGCCGAGTTTCACCGGCGCATCCAGGAAGGCGACCGCGAAGGCGCGATGACGGTGGCGAAGTATTACCGCGAGGTCTTCGACGGGCACTACTACCTGGAAGTGCAGGACCACGGCGATGAGAAATTCACGCGCCTGAACCCGATGATCGCCGATATCGGTCGGGAGATGGGCATCAAGGTGGTGGCGACGAATGACAGCCACTTCACGATGCCGGACGAAGCCGAGGCGCACGACGTGCTGCTCTGCATCGGCACAAACGCGACGGTCGACCAATCGGGACGGTACAAATTCGACGGCCGGGGCTACTGGGTGAAAGGCGAAGACGAGATGCACTCGCTCTTCCCGGAGAACCCGGAGTTCATGAGCAACACCATGCTGGTCGCGAACGAATGCGACCTGGACCTGCATTTTGACCGTCAGCTTCTCCCGGAGCCTCCGGTCCCGGCTGGACAGCGCAGCGAGGACTACCTCGCCGAGATCTGCTTCCGCGGCCTGCATGAGCGATTCGAGGAGATCACGCCTGAGCTTCAGCAACGGCTGACGTACGAACTGGACGTGCTGAAGCAGACGGGGTTCACGGACTACATGTTCGTGGTGAAGGAGATCGCTGACTTCGCCCGCCGGGCGGGGATAAAGATGGGAGTGCGCGGGTCGGCCGCAGCCTCGCTCGTGCTGTACGTGCTCAAGGTGACGGACATCGACCCGGTAGCGAACCGGCTGGTGTTCGAGCGCTTCCTGAACCTGGAACGGCGCGAGATGCCGGACGTGGACTTCGACTTCGCCGACGACCGCCGGGACGAGATGATCCGGTTCGCCTACGAACGCTACGGCAAGGACCGCGTCGCCCAGATCATCACGTTCGGGACGCTCGGCGCGAAGGCGGCCATACGCGATGTCGGCAGGGCCCTGGGCATTTCGTATGCCGAGACCGATCGGGTGGCACGTCTGGTGCCGGAAGTCCTGCACATCACGCTCAACGAGGCATTGGAACAGTCGCAGGAGATGAAGGACATCTACGAAGGCGACCCGAAGGTGAAGCGCCTGCTCGATACCGCCAGGAAGCTCGAGGGAGTTTCGCGGCACGCCAGCACGCACGCCGCCGGGGTCGTCATCTCCCGCGACCCGCTGATCGAACACGTCCCCCTGCAGCGGCCGAGCAAGGGGGATGAGGACAGCATCCCAACGACGCAGTTCGCGATGGAACAGGTAGCGAAAATCGGCCTCTTGAAGATGGACTTCCTGGGCCTTTCGAACCTGACCATCCTTCAGCGGGCGGTAGAACTAATCAAGGCCACCAGCGGCGAAGCGATCGACATCGTCCACATCGCGGATGGCGACGAGAAGACGATGGAGATGCTGGGCAAAGGCGAGACGTTCGGCGTGTTCCAGCTTGAATCGGCGGGCATGCGGCGCTACGTCCAGGACCTGCAGCCGACCAACATTTCCGACCTCTGCGCCATGGTCGCACTCTACCGCCCGGGCCCAATGCAGCAGATCCCGCGCTTCATCGATTCGAAGCACGGCAAGATCGCGGTCTCCTACCCCCACCCGGACCTCGCCCAGGTCCTCGATGAGACCTACGGCGTCATCGTTTACCAGGACCAGGTGCTCCTCATCGCGCAGCGCTTCGCCGGCTACTCTCTCGGCCAGGCCGACATCATGCGCAAGGCCATGGGCAAAAAGAAGGCCGAGATCATGGTCGAAGAGCGCGGCCGCTTCGTCGCGGGCGCCATGGCCAAGGGGTACTCGGAAGAGGACGCGACCGCCGTCTTCGACCTGATCGAGCCGTTCGCCGGTTACGCCTTCAACAAGGCGCACAGCTGGTGCTACGGGCACATCGCCTATCAGACGGCCTGGCTGAAGGCGAACCACCCGGTCCAGTACATGACTGCTTTGCTGCAACTTTCGAAGAGCGCCCCCGACACGCATGCACGTATCGCGGCAGCTGTGGCCGAGTGCTCGAAGCTCGGGATCGAGGTGCTGCCACCGGACGTCAACGCGAGCATGGACAACTTCAGCGTGGAGCGGCGGCAGGACGGGGCGCTTGCCATCCGCTTCGGCATGGGAGTGGTAAAGAACGTCGGTTCCTCGGCGGTCGAGGGCATCGTCGCAGCGCGTGAGAAGGACGGCCCCTACCGCGACCTCGAAGACTTCTGCAAGCGAGCGGACCTGAGCGCGGCGAACTCGCGCGCTATCGAACACCTCGCGCGCTGTGGCGCGTTCGACCTGCTGGGGTACGACCGCGGGACGCTGGTGATGAACGCCGAGCGGCTGGTGGGCCTTGCCAAACGGGAGCGAGAACTCCGGGAGAGCGGTCAATCGACGATGTTCGACCTGTTCGGGAGCCAGGTGGATACGCCGCTCCCCGCGCTCGAACTGGAGCCGGCACCGGCGCGCAAGGAGGACATGCTCGCCTGGGAGAAGGAACTGCTCGGCGTTTACGTCTCGGACCACCCATTCAAGCCGGTCGCGAGCGATGTCGCCCGGTACACGAGCCACCAGATCTCCGAGATCGGCATGGAACTCAAGGGCCAGACCGTAACGATCGGCGGGCTCGTGAACCGGGTGCAGGCGCGCGTGACCCGCGACGGCCGGAAGTTCTACGTGGTCGACCTGGAGGACCTCTCCGGGACCGTCGAACTCACCGTCTGGAATGACACGATCGAACTGACAGGCGAGGAGATCTGGGCCGAGGGCCGGGTACTGGTGTGCTCGATTGAGGTGCGGGACCGCGGCGACCGTGTGGGGCTGAACGTGCGCAAGGCTGCGCCTTACGATGCCGCGGAAGGTTCGGTGGTCGGGTTCATCGCCGAACAGTGGCAGGTGGAGGCGCCGAAGCGGCGGCCCCGGATGGACCAGGCGCCGGGCGATGCCGCCTCCAGCGGGCCCCGTTCCAGCCCTGCGAACGGCCAACGCCCGAACGGCAACGGATACCAGAACGGGCAGCGAACAGCCTCTGCGCAAAACGGGGCGACGACCGAGGCTTCGCGCCCGGGGGTGACTCCTCCAGTGAACGGCGACTCCGCCCGGCTCACGGTGACCATCATCGAAACGGACGACATCCTCGCCGATGAAGCGCTGCTGCGGGCGGTAGCGGGAATGCTCAAGGGCAGCCCGGGGAACGACGAGGTACGCCTCGTCATCCGCGATGCCGACGGCAACGACACGGAGTTCGACTTGCCGCGCGCCGAGGTAACTGAAGACCTGGCCCGGAGTGTGAAGAATCTCTTGCGGAACCAGGGCCAGGTGAAGCTGGCGTCGGCGCGGCCCTCGGCGGCGTAGGGCGGTCCACCACCGGGCCGGAACAGGGCAAGGCGCGCGCCGCACGGCCGCTTCGGGAAACACAACGGCAATCTCCCCGTCATCTCCACTTCATCGCGAAGAAACTTCGTTGTCGCCATCCACCGATAGCTTGGAGTAATCGGAGGTGTGCGGATGAACAAATTTGAAGCGATGAAAGCGGAGAAGGACGGACTGGATGTCTGGCCCGACCTGCTACGCCATGCGGCGGAAGACACGCCGATCGAAGAGATCGGCGAGGACGAACTGAACCGGATGAAGTGGTACGGGGTGTTCCACCGGCCGCAGCGCCCGGGCACATTCATGCTGCGGTTGCGCTTGACGGGCGGGGCGCTCACCAGCCTCCAGATGCGCGAGATCGCCGCCATCGCGCGGGAACTCGGGCACGGGACGGTGGACATCACCACCCGCCAAAACATCCAGATGCGCGACCTGCGATTGTCCCAGATACCGGGCGTCCTCGAACGGCTGAGCAACGTCGGTGTCCACTCCCTGCAGACCGGGATGGACAACATCCGGAACTTCATCGGTTGCCCGCTGGCGGGTATCGACGGGATGGAGTTGTTCGACTCGACGCCGCTGTTGAACGCCATCGCGGAAGCCCACCAGATGGCGGGCAAGGCGATGAGCAACCTGCCGCGCAAGCTCAACGTCTCGGTCGCCGGCTGCCGGGACGACTGCGGGCATGCCCAGACGCAGGACATCGGGTTCGTACCCGCGACGACAGACCTCGATGGTCGCAGAGTGGCCGGGTTCAACGTGCTGGTGGGCGGTGCACTCGGCGGGACCTCGCCTCGCCTCGCAACGGCGCTCGATGTGTTCTTGAAACCCGAGGAGGTCGTGCCATTCTTCCTTGCGCTCGTCGGGGTCTATCGCGACAACGGGCCGCGCGACATCCGGACGAAGGCGCGGCTCAAGTGGCTCATCGCGGAGTGGGGCGAAGAGAGGCTCCGGGCGGCGGTGGAGGCACGGATGGAGGCGCCGCTTCGGCGCGCCGGGATCGACGAGCGGCTCCAGATCGCGGGCGACCACCTGGGTATCCACCCGCAGCGGCAGGTCGGCATGAACTACGTCGGGCTGCACATCCCGGTCGGCCGGGTCACCTCGGATGAGCTGGACGAGCTGGCCCGGCTCGCCGAGCAGTACGGCGCCGGTGAACTGCGGCTCACGATCGACCAGAACGTGGTGGTGCCTCACGTGCCGGATTCCGCGCTTTCGGCGCTGCTGGCGGAACCACTGCTGGCGAAGCTGCGGCCGAACCCTCCGGCCGTCTGGCGAAGCCTGGTGGCATGCACCGGGAACGACTACTGCCACTTCTCGCTTATCGATACGAAGACGCACGCCTTCAACCTGGCGACGGACCTGGAACGCAAGGGGATCCAGGTCCCGCGGGGGACTCGCATCCATGTGAGCGGCTGCGTCCACGCCTGCGGCAAGCACCACGTCGGGGATATCGGGCTACAGGGCGCGAACATCCGCCTCGGCGAACGGGTGGAGGAGGCCGCCGATGTCTGGGTTGGCGGAAAGCTCGGAGAGAACGCTCGGCTGGCGACGAAGGTACTGACCAACGTCCATGTCGAGGACCTGCCCGTGCTGGTGGAGGCGTTGGTCCGGCAGCGGTTCCAGCAGACGGTTCCCCTCTCTGTGATGCAACTCCTTGAACACACCAACACCCTGGAGGCAGTGGAATGAACGACGCAATCGCAGCGGTGGCCCAGGCGGCCACCGGCAAGGCAACCACTTTGAAGAAGTCGCCGGTCGGCTACTTCGTCCTTTCGATCATGGCCGGCGCCTACGTCGGCCTCGCGATCGTCCTCATCTTCGCGGTCGGAGCGCCGTTCTCGGCGGCCGCCTCACCCTGGACCAAGCTGGTCATGGGTGTCTCCTTCGGGGTCGCGCTCTCCCTGGTGATCATGGCCGGCTCGGAGCTGTTCACGGGCAACGTGATGGTGATGACCATCGGCCTGCTCAGGCGGACGGTTTCGCCCGCAGACCTGGGCGCCACATGGGTGGTGAGCCTCGCCGGGAACCTCGCCGGGTCGCTCCTTGTCGCCTGGCTGGTGGCGGAAGCCGGTGTCTTCAGCGCTGCGCCGCACCTGGGGTTCATCCAGAAGACGGTCGAGACAAAGATGACCCTGCCCGCCAGCGACCTCTTCTTCCGGGCGATGCTCTGCAACTGGCTCGTGTGCCTCGCCGTCTGGTGCGCGATGCGGGCGACGAGCGAAGCCGGCAAGCTGATCATGATCTTCTGGTGCCTGTTCGCGTTTATCGGCTCGGGCTTCGAACACAGCGTCGCGAACATGACGCTGCTCGGCATCGGCCTGTTGCAGGACCACCCTGACACGGTCACCTGGGGCGGATTCGTCCACAACCTGGTACCGGTGACGCTCGGAAATATCGTGAGCGGCGCGGTCTTCGTCGGTGGGGCCTACTGGCTGACGGCCGCGAAGATCACGATCCCGGGCTTCAGCCGGGCGGAAGTGCCGGGTATCGCCGGGGCAGACTGAGGCTGCCGCGCTGGCAATTTGTTCGATCGGGCGGGCCGGCGACGGCCCGCCTCATTCGTGGACGGGGTCCTGCTCGAGGATGAACCGGCGGAACGCCTCGGCATGCTGGATTTGCTGACCGGCGCCGGCCATCCGGGCCATCTCTTCGGCGAAGTCCGCGACATCCGGTCCGAGCTGCGAGGGGTGCTTCAGGAGCGCCTTCTTCTTCAGTTCGAGGGTCGGGCCGATATCGACCCAGACGTTGGGCTCGGCCGAACCGGAGAGCCAGACCTGGCGGACCTTCCACGGCTGGTATCCGTCTACCAGGAGTTCGGGGAACGTGAGGCGGTCGCGGGCTGTGGGAAAGGTCGCATCGAGGGCAACATCACCGGCGACGCGGTGGTCCGGGTGATTCACGTAGTTGTCTGAAAAGAAGCGGTTCGTCGGATCGAAGGTAAGGAGGACGTGGGGGCGGTGCCTGCGGATGATCCGGGTGACATCGCGGCGGAGTTCGAGGGTGTGGACGAGGTAGCCATCCGGGTAGCCCATGAACTCGTAGTTCTTTACGCCGAGGATGGCGCCGGCTGCCCGCTGTTCGGCCTCGCGAATGATCGTCAGCCGCTCGCTGGTCATTTCCGGGTCTTCGCTGCCCTTGTCGCCCTTCGTGATGATGACGTAGGTGACTTCGCAACCGGCGGCGGCCCAGCGGGCGATGGTCCCCGCGACCATGAATTCGGCATCGTCGGGGTGGGCGACGACGACCATCGCGGAGGGCGGGACAAAGTCTTCGACGTTCGAGGGCACGGTGGCGGACTCCGGTGCGTGGGTTCGTGAAACCAGCGTAGCAGCGAACCGCTCAGGACGAAGCGGGAGCCGGAGGGAGGTAGTCCCGGGGGTGTTCGCGGACGTCCGCCGCAAGCCGCTCGATGAAGGTGAGCCCGTCGGATGCGTAGGCGGCGAGGGAATCGGCGCCGAGCACCACCTCGACTTCGTAGAGGCCAACGGTGCCACAGACGACGGAGAGGACGAGGGCGCCGCCCGCCTCGCGCAGCAGCATCCAGTCCCACGTGCTTTCGGCGACGAGGGTCCGTCCGGGGCCGAAATCGCGCCGTTCCACCGGGGTGAGATTAGCAGTTCGGGGCCTGCCGGGTGCGTTGGCCGAGCGGCGGTTGGGACAGCGACTACTCAGACGCGGCGAGCCACTTGGCCTTGTGGCGTCCACGAGCGACCCGGCGGGCGCCATCGAAGACTTCGAATTCGTAGGTAAGGTAGATAGTCCGGCCAGAGCGGCCCTTGTCGGCGACCCGTTCTTTGACGGTGTAGGTGCGGTCCTGGAAGAGCGGGCCCTCGATGGCGAGGTCGTGCTGGGCCCACATTCCCGGTTCGCGGATCCCTTCCATGCGGCCGGGACGAGGCTGCCGCGGCTCGCGCATGAGGTGGAGCGCGACGACGTGGAGCTGTTCGGGAGGCACGATGGGGCCGCCCCAGGGAGACCCACCGGCGTACCAGGGCGTTGTGTCGCCGGCAGACCGGACGGTCGCCTGGCAGAGATCCGGCTCCGGCGTGAACTCATGCGGGAGGAACTCGAACCCCAGGGAGACCTCGGGCAGGACGCCTTCCGCCCCGTGGGCGCCATCCTCCGAGGGGTTCCAGGGAATCGTGGCGCCGAGGCCGGCACGGCCGTTGCAACAGAGCCGGCCGCTGCGATCGACCACCTGGATGGCAATGCCATCCGGAGTCCGGCCGGCAACCTCGTGGACTTCATCGTCGATGTAGACCGGCGAGACGAAGGTGAAGGAGTACCAGCCACCTTCCATCCACTCCTTGCCGAACGCAGCGACGATCGCGGGGAGGGCCGCGGTGCCGACGATGCTCCCGGGGACGAATCCCCCTCGGAATCCGAGGCGCTGGGCTTGAGCATCGTCGTGGATCGATTCCTTTTGCTCGGCGGCGGTGTTCACGAGTTTCCGATAGATGCCTTCGAAGAATGGCGGGTCAGTCACTTGGCTGCTCCATGGCCGAGGATTTCGGCATTGTGTTCGCCGGGGTTCGGCGGACGGTTCGGCGCGGCAGGCGTGTCCCACGGGAAGGGGAGCCCGGGGGTCGGTACGCGGTGGCCGGCGAACTCGGCTTCCTTGAGGAAGCCCCGGGCCGCGTAGTGCGGGTTGCTGGCCTGGTCGCCGGGCGAGTGGACAGGGGCGAAGGTAAAGCCCGCTTCGGCCGATTCGGCGAACCACTGGTAACGCGGTTTCGAAGCGACGGAAGAGAGGTATGGCTGCTCGAGCTCCGGCCAGTGCTCCATCCGGTAGGCGGGGTTGGACCAATCGTCCGTGACGAATTCCTCGAGCCCGAAGAAGAGGGCAATCTCTTCCCAGCTGGCGTAAAGGGAGAGGACGTAGATCCAGCCGTCCGCCGTCATGGCGGTATGGCGGAAGCCCTGGTGGCCGAAGCCGGGGAGTTCCCGGCGCATCTTGGTACCCGAATAGGCCCACTCGCCGATGTGGCGCGACCAGTGGGGGATGTAGGTTTCCTGCATCGAGACATCGATATGGCCGCCGCCGCAGGCGCCCCTGGTGATGCCGAGGCAGCGGGCGAGTACGGCGGTGGCGGCGTTGATTCCGGCGATGTGATGGGCGGGGAAGCCGCCGGCCTTCGAAGGAGCGGAATCCATCGACCCTGTGGAGTGGAGGACTCCGGCCGACGCCTGGATAGTCAACTCCGAAGCCTGCCAGCGGGTCTTCGGGCCCGTGTGACCGTAGGGGGAGATGCTCGCGACGACGATGTCGCGGTTCTGGTCTCGCAGCCGGTGGGTGGTGACACCGAGGCCGCCAAGGCCACCCGGGCCGAGGTCTTCGACGACCGCATCGGCGGAAGACGCGAGTTCGAGGAACTGCGAACTCCAGGTCTGGGCGTCCAGCGTGACACTCTTCTTGCGGCGGGCGAGGAAGCCTCGCTCCGTCTCGTCCAGGACTGCAGTCGGTCGATCGGCGGCGGCGTACCAATCGGGGAGTTCGACGCGGATGACTTCGTGGCCGAGTTCCGCGAGAAGCATCCCGGAGAAGCCTGCGGCCGGGCCGGCGGAGAGTTCGAGGACGCGGAGGCCCCCACTCCGCGGGCGCTTGGTTGCGCGCGGAGTGTGCTCCTCGTTCCCCGGACCCTTTTCCCCAGCCCGGGAGAGGGGGAGTCCGCCAGGCGCCGGAGTGGGCGGCGGGAGACCGAGCTGTTCGGCGAAGTCCTCGTCGCGGTAGGCGGTACGGCGGTCTTCGACCTGGACATCTCGCAGGACGATGAGGGCGCTGGATGCTTCGAGGGCAGCGACTTCCTTCGGGGTCGCGCCGAGCCATTCGCCCAGCACCCGCGCGTTGTCGGCGCCATGGAAGTGGATGTCCTTGAGCGGATGCCGTGCGTGCCCGGCGGCGATCCAGGGAGTCGTGGGGTGTGGGTGGGCAGCGAAGCCCAGGATGGGGCGCTCGTGCTGGACCCAGTCGAACAGGCCGCGCGACTTCAGGTGGGGGTCGAAGAGCGGGTCGCGCGACTTCTGGACGGGGGAGGCCGCAACCCCGTGCCGCTGGAGGAGCTCCGCGAGCTCGTCCTTATCCTGAGTCGCGGTCCAGCCGGAAAGGAGGGCGTCGATGGCATCGTGATTGGCGTGGCGGGCCCAGGCGGTATCGAACTCCGAGTCCTGGAGCCGGGGCGAGCCAGCCAGGGCCGCGAGTGCCTTCCACTGGGAGTCGTCTTTGACCGTGATCGCCAGCCACTCGTCTTCGCCCTTCGCAGGGTAGATACCCTGGGGAGCGAAGTCGCGGTCACGATTCCAGAGGCGCGGGGGAGTGTCACCGACGCCTGCGGCCACGACCGTGTGGCCGACGAGCAGGGTGATGGCCTCGGCCATCGAAAGGTCGATGTACCTGGCGGCGCCGGTGCGAGCGCGCGCTTCGAGGGCGGCGAGGAGGCCGAGGGCGGCGAACCTGCCTCCGAGCTGATCGGAGAAGACACCGCTGCCGACGCGGATGGGCGGGCCGGACTCGGGGCCGGTGAGGCAGTTCAAGCCGCCTGCAGCTTCCGTGCTTGGCCCAAACGCCGCGTAGCCGCTCCAGGGACCGGGAGAGCCGTAGCCCGAGAGCTGGAGGACGATGGCCGACGGGTTGAGGGCGCTGATGACGTCCGGGCCGAGGCCGAGGCGCTCCATCACTCCGGGGACGAAGTTGCTGCAGACAATGTCGGCCTGCGCCACGAGGCGCTTCGCTACCTGGAGGCCAGCCGGGTCCTTCAGGTTGATCCCGATGCACGGCTTGGAGAGGTAGACCCCGTCGACGACACCGATATAGAAGCTATCGCGCCCGGGGCCGGCAACGCGGACCACTTCGGCGCCGAGTTCGGCGAGCGTGCGCGTGCCGGCAGGCAGCGAATAGGCGACTTCGAAAGAGAGGACGCGGATGCCTTTGAGCGGGAGGAACAGGCTGGAGTCGGCTGCGTTCGGGGTGGACAAGGTGGACGGGAGTTTACCAGAGCAGACGGAACAGCCGCGGGGCGCACGCTGCGACCGAGGACATGGTTAGCACGCCCGGGCGGAGACCGAAAGCGGGCGCATTGAGGCTAGCTCTGCCCGCGGGACTTCAGCATCTGGGCGACGACCGGGCTCGGGCGCGGCGGATGCCACGTCTTGTAGGCGACTTCGAGCGGTACCGGCCACTCGGTTTCGACGTCCAGGCGGTAGCCCGGAGCGCCGGCTTCCTCCAGCGCTTCGCAGGCCGCGCGGGCAACCTGGAGCATTAGCGCGTCGTTGTGCGGGGTCCCAAAGCTGTGGCCAAACGGGAATTCGACGCCGACGACGCGGGGAGCGCGCATTTTCAAGGCGAGTTCGGGCATCATCGTGACGGTGACGGTGGGAATGCCGAGCGATTCAATCAGACGCGCCAGCACGGGCACGTTCCTGCAGCAGTCCGGTCAGGCAGGGGCAAGCAACAGGACATCGACCTTGCGTTCTTTCAGGCGGGCGGCGAGTTCCGGGCCCTGGGTGTTGCGCCAGTCCAGGAGGCGGCGGTCCTGGTAACCCATGAACGAGTAGTGCTCGCCGGCGAGCGAGCCGATCCGCCCTTCGGTCTCGAGCGCCTTGAAGGCACGGATGGGGAGGACGACATCCACATCCTCGAGCAAGTCATCGTGGCTGATGTGGAGGTGTGAACAGGAGACCTGCTCCTGGCGGACATCCGACGGAATGACGCGGTAGGTAGGGTCGCCCCACTGGGGGTTGGCCCACTCCCGTTCTTCATCGAACCCGGCCTGCGAGTCCTTGAGGAAGATCCCGGCCGAAGTCATGAGCGCGATGGAACAGCGGTTGAGTGGCCTGGGAAGCGGGGTCCAGGCGACGGGCTCATCACTCACGGGCGTGGCCTCGTACATGGTCTTCATCGAGCGGGGCAGGTAGCGGTAGCTATCAACGGTCACGGGAGCCTCCGGTTTCGGCGCTTCGGCGCGCAGCATACTTCGGATCGAGCGGGGAGGCGCGGTTTGTTTGAGTGCTTATACTTTTCTCAGCAATGGCAAACGAATCGCTTCTCCGAAAGACCCAGGCCGACCTCATCCTCGAGCGGTCCGCGATGCAGATCCAGGCGCTCCTGAAGGAAGCCTGCAGCGAACTCCAGCCTTTCCCTTCGTTCCCGAACGCGATTTTCACGACAGCGATCGAGTGCGATATCGACGGTGGGGACCCGGAAGTCGGCTGCGTCGTTGTGGCCGAAGACGGCGAACTCTACGAACTCCAGATGGGTGTGGACCACGACTCGATTGAGCTCATGGACTCGTGGGACCCGGTGACTGCGCGGAAAGAGACGCTGAAGAAGCTCGAACTGCACCCGAAGGATCATCTGCTCTACGCGTATTCCGGCCTGGTGGCCGTAACCGAGCATCTCCTGGAACGCGAGGCTTCTCGAACATGAAACGCCTGTTCAGGTTCCTGTTGTTCGCCGGCATCGTCACGGCCGTGGTGGTGTACGTGACCAATGCTTCTCGGAAGCGGGCGACGGGGACCCAGGCGCCTGAGAACTCGCCCTGGGCGCCGCCGACGCTGGAACCGAGCGAGACATACGAGCCCGAGCCGGTCGCCAGCACGAACGGAGCCGTGCCGGCGGGCGAGCCGGCGGTTGCACCCGCGGAGGAACCAGAAGGCGCAGCGGAAGCGGCGGAGGCTATCGAAGAAGCGATCGCCGAGGCGGAGCTGCTCGACGAAGCAGAGGCTGCCGAACTCTTCGCGGAAGCACTGGCCGAAGATGCCGCCGAATCCCTGCAGGATGCGATCGCAGAGGACGAAGGCATGCCGCCGCCGCCCGGCGGAGCCGCCGAAGACATCGCGCTCGATGCAGAGGGAGACCTCGTGATTTCCGAACTCGCCGAGCCCGGCGAAGAGGAAGAGTTCCTGGAGGCGGTCGCAGACGCAGAGGCCATGGAAGAGGTTGCGGCGCTGGCGGAGGCTGAAGCCGAAGCTGAGATGATGGCCGAAGCAGAAGCCGGCGCGGAGGCTATCACCGATGCCGCCGCCGCGCTGGCGGAACCCGTGACGATCGACGCGCCGCAGGAGTCAGAAGAGGCGAGCCCACCGGAGGCCGGGGTCGTAGTGCTCGACACCGAGCAGGAGCCCGCGGAACGCGACGTTCTGACCGAGGCCTTCGAGCAACTTGCGGCGACACCGGAGCCGGCGATCGAGGCCGAAGCCATCCTCTCGGCCCCCGAAGCCGCACCGAACCTGTTCTCTTCAGTCGAAGAGGCCCTGGACGACCTGGAGCCGGCGCCAATCGTTCCTCCCCCCAGGCGGACGGCAGAATCGTTCCTGGATGAAGGTAACGTCTACTTCAATGTCGGGCAGTACGGGCTCGCGATCGAACGGTACGGACAGGCGATTGCGCTCGATGACCAGCTGACCGCCGCCTACTACAACCGTGCGAACGCCCATACGCGTGCGGGTGAATTCGAAAAGGCGCTGGGCGACTACGACCGTGCGCTCGACCTCCATCCGCTCGACGCGGACGCACTGAACAACCGCGGGATGCTGCACCTTTACCGGACGAACTACGCGGCCGCGCTCGCTGACTTCAACCGGGCACTCGACATCGACTCAAGCGACACGACGGTGATGGTGAACCGGGGCCTGGCCCAGTTGCACGGCGGGAACGCGGCGGCCGCGCTGGTGGACTTCCGCGAGGCGGCCCAGATGGACCAGAGCGATGCTGCGGCGCAGTACGGGGCGGCTCAGGCCGCGGCTACGATGGGGAACCGCGAAGAGGCGTTCCGCCACATCGGCCGGGCGCTCGAACTGGACCCCGCCTACGCGCGCGAGGCGGCGGCAGACCCGCGCCTGGCGATCCTCTCGGGCGACGAAGAGTTCCTGAAGCTGCTGCGGCAAACCGGCCCTCGCGCCAACTGAAGGCGCAAGCCGGCGATTCGCGTTCGAGCGTGCGAGACGAGGGAACCACGCCTGGCGGCGAACGCTTTCGGTTGTCCAGGCTTCCCCGCCGTCGCGCACAATCACCCCACATGGAAGAGCCCTCACCGAAGCAGCATGCAATCTTCAACGCGTCGAGCTGGACCGAGGCTGGCCCCCCAACGGGCCAACGCATTGCGCTCCACAAGCTGGCGGCGGCGCTGCGGAAGATCAACGAAGCACTCGTCGACATGGATGCAAGCGAAGAGGACCTGCTCGCGGCGGCAGCCTCGGCCGAACAGTTCGCGGTAAGGCTGGAAGCCACCCGGAAAGGCCACCACCAGTGGGGCTTCGCGGAATCGAGCACGGCCCCATCGACCCGGGTAATGCTGGACCGTTCACCCCTCATGGGGCTGGGCAATCCGCTGGCGCCGCCCCTGAGCTTCAGAGTCGAAGACGGTAAGATCCGGGGGACGGGCCGCTTCGGACTCCATTACGAGGGCCCTCCGGGCCATGTCCATGGCGGGTTCGTCGCCGCCGCGCTCGACGAACTGCTGGGGATGGCCCAGTCCCTGAGCGACAAATCCGGCATGACCGGGACGCTGACGGTCCGCTATCGGCGGCCGACACCCCTGCACAAGGAACTGAGCTTCACCGCCTGGGTCGACCGGGTGGAGGGCCGCAAGATCTTCACGACGGGCACCATCCACGATGGCGAGACACTCTGCGCCGAAGCCGAAGGCGTGTTCATTTCGGTCGATTTCGCCGCGATGCAGGCGATGCAGGCGCGGGAACGAGGCAGGACGGATACCTCCGCCCCCCCGTAGCGAGCACCGCCGGTGACACCAGGAAGGCCACCCGTGCCTTCCACAGGTGGCCTTCGAGGGGGTGGTGGCCGCGAGGGAAACGGCACACCGGAGGAGGGAACGACTCGATCAGCCGTAGCGCCACTCGGGCGTGGCAGTGTGGCACCGCGGGCAATAGTGGTCGCGAACATCGTAGGTATCGCGGCATTCGGGGCAGCGGCGCTGAAGCGCGGACGCGGCCTCCTGGACGTAGGCGGGGACGGGTTCGGCGGCGACGAGCCGCTTCCACCATGGTTGGCGTGAGTTCCGAAGCATCGGCAGCCTCCTTAGCGAGACGGGCGGAACGAATCCGCGCACGGGGGGCCGTGCGGCGAAGCCGATCCATCGCGGTCTGAGAGGCTTGATGCGGCAGGCTGAGCGGCTGCCACGCCTCTCCCAATACGCCTACGGGGTTAGCTGACGGGTTCGGCGAAGGGAGTCGCCTACCAGGCCAAGGCCCGGATACACCCCAGGTGGTGGGTCCCCCGTCCGGTGTTGCCACCGGTTCGGCACGAACGTTGTACCACATGGCAACCAGCGGTTGCATTAACAGTTCGTAAATTCGGCTTACCTGTCGCCGGGTCAGTTCCCGCGCTACTGGAAGAGAGCGCCCACCGACTGACCGGAGTGGATGCGGCCGATGGCATCGCCAAATTGCGGGGCAACGGGGAGGATGGTGAGGTTCGGGAGGCGCTTCTCCGGGCCCAGAGGGACGGAATCGGTGACGACGATTTCACGCGCATCGAGCGAACGGAGGCGGGCGACGGCAGGCCCGCTGAAGACGGGGTGGTAACAACTGATGATCATCTCCCGGGCGCCGTTCTGGCGGAGCGCGTTCACTGCGGAGACGATGGTGCCTGCGGTGCTGATTTCGTCATCGAGGATGAGGCAGCCGCGTCCTTCGACCTCGCCGATGACGTGCATCGCCTCGGCGGTCTCGGTGTTCCCGATGCGCCGCTTGTCGATGATCGCGAGCGGGAGGTCCAGGCGGACAGCGAGGTCCCGGGCGCGCTTCTCACCGCCGACATCGGTGGCGACGACGGTGTAATCGGTGAGGTTCTTCGATTTGAAGTAAGCGGAGACGGGAAAGAGCGCGTTGAGCTCATCGAGGGGGATGTTGAAGAAGCCCTGGATCTGCCCGGCATGGAGGTTCATGGTGAGGACGCGGTCGGCGCCGGCCGTTTCGAGCATGTTCGCTATCAAGCGGGCAGTGATGGGGACGCGAGGCTGGTCCTTTTTGTCGCTGCGGCCATAGGCGTAATACGGGATGACAGCGGTGATGCGGCCGGCCGAGGCGCGGCGGGCTGCATCGATCATGATCAACAGTTCGAGAATCGATGTGTTGACCGGAGAGACGAACGGCTGGACCAGGTACACATCGCGCTGGCGGATGTTCTCCTGGAACTGGACAAAGATGTTCTCGTTCGAGAATTCGAAGACATCGACCTTGCCGAGGGGGCGCCCCAGTCGCGCGGCGATTGCTTCGGCCAACTCGGGGTGGGCGCGGCCGGTGAATATCGCGAAGTCGTTGTACACGGCGGCGGCTCCGGGCATCGTCTCAAGTGGGAATCTACTCGTGGGCCGCCTTAGGTGCGATGCATCAGGTGATGCCGCGGGCCCTCAAGCCTTCGATGGCACTTGCGGAAAACCCAAGTTCGGCGAGCACCTCGGCGGTGTTCTCGCCGACCTCCGGGGCGTGGTGTGCGCCCGCCCGGGGCATGCCATCGATGTTCAAGGGGTGGTTGATGATCACCTCGGCCGGGACACCGGGACCTGTCGGTGGCGCGACGATGTTGTTCGCCCGGAGTTGCGGGTCGTTGGGGAGGTCCTCCATCTCGGCAACCAGGGTGACGGGCACGCCGTGTTCCCGGAAGGTCGCGAGCCATTCGGCGGCGGGCCGGGTGGCGAAGGTCTCGCGCAGAAGTTGGACGAGCGCGGCGCCGTTTTCGAGTCGGGACGCAGGGCTGCCGAAGCGAGAGTCGACGAGAATATCGTCTCTCCCTGAAGCGATGAGAAGGGCATCGAACTCCGCCTGGGTGCGGACCATGTAGAGCTGGAGGAGGCGGTTGTCGCTCGTGGGGTAGAGCACGCGGTTGGGGAAGCGGGCTGGCCCGGAGCCGTCATCCCGGACGGGGAACTCGGCGCCGATAACGGCCCCCTGGGCGAGGCAGGCGTTCGACCAGACCCCGTTGGCGAGAAGGCTGGTGTGGACTCGGCCGCCTTTGCCGGTCCTCTCGCGGCGCATCAATGCGGTGACGATGGCGGCGTAGAGCGAAACGGCCGTCGGGTGGTCGCCCATGCCGGGCACGGATCCGCCGGGCGTCGCCCCGGCAGCGCGGACGCGATCCATGAGCCCCGAACGGGCCCACCAGGCGACGCCGTCGAAGCCTTCGAGTTCGGCATCAGGGCCGTACTCTCCATAGGCCGTGAGCGAGGCGTAGATCATGCGGCCGTTTTCGGGGGCGAGGTCTTCGTAGTTCAGGCGGAGCTTGCGACGCGTTGGGAACGGCTGGTTGGTGATGAACACGTCGCAATCGCGGACGAGTCGCATCAGGATGTCGCGGCCTTCTGGGGAGGCGAGGTTGAGGGTGATGCTGCGCTTGTTGCGGCCGTCGCACATCCACATGTAATTGACGGGAGCCCGAGGGCTGAGGGGGCCGCCCGAGAGCGCGCGGTACGGGTCGCCGGCGCCGGGGACTTCGACCTTTATTACGCTGGCGCCGAAGTCGGCGAGGATGGTGCCGGCGACGGGCCCGGCAATCCAGGTGCCGCAATCGACGACCTTGAGGCCGGAGAAGAGGAGTTCTTCGGAGTCGGATGGATTGGTCATGGTGACGCAATCCTACGGGGCGGTGGGCCGGGATGCGTCCCGTGGTTGAGGGGACGGTGCAGTTGAGTTCTCAGTTTGGCCTTGGTCCGGCGTCTGCTCGGGGCGGGCCAACCGCGATGAGGAGCGTCCGCCCGGATGGGAGGCGGAGAGCGCAGGGGTCGCCCGCCGATGGCCCCGTGCCCACGATGGTCCACGCTGAACCATCCTTTGAGGACGCTATCCAGACGCCGTCCCGGCCGGAACCGTAGTAGCGGAGGACGCCATCGGTGACTACCGCGTTGCCGATCCACTGGCGGCCCTGGCCCGCATCCACATCGGCCAGGCGGGTGAACGCGAGGCCATCCTGCGAGACAGCGTGGAACCCCTGGCCGGTGTTGGCCTTCTGGTTGTGTGAGAAGAGGTGCCAGGCAGCCTGGTAGAAGACCACCGATGCATCGACGGTGCCGCCTTCGGGGGCAAACCGTGGGCCATCCTCGAACTGGTACACCGTCGCGTCGCTGGAGATGGCCGAGTAGATGCCTGGGACCTCGGTCTGGCCCTGCCCTCGGCTGGTGAAGTACAGGCGGAAGCGGCCGTCCGGAAGCTGAACAATCGTCGGGTCGAAGGGGCGGATGAGGTTCGCTGGCATGCCTGAAACCTGGACCTGGACGGGCTTGGACCAGGTCTCGCCTTCGTCGCTGGAGAACGCCACTGCGACGCGGTCGAACGCATCCCGGTTGTCGAAGGGGAACCACTGGAAGACGGCGACGAGCCGCCCGCTAGAGTCGCGAATGACATCGGGGACGCCCGCTCGTTCGATGAGTGTCCTCTGGTTCGAGAACGTCAAACCGTCTTCCGAGGAGTAGAGGACGAGGTCGCGGTTCCAGGGGCCGTCAGCCGATGGGGGAGCGTTCGGGCCGGCGCTCGGCGAGGGTTTCGGTGAAGGCGAAGGCAGCGGTGTTGCGGTGGATGGCGGCGTTGCCGGCGACGTGGGCACAGAATCGCTGGCCACACCCGGCACCACCGCCCGGTCCGCGCAGGCGACTCCTGCGAACGCCATGAACGCGCCGGTTAGGAGCAGCGAGCGGAGTAACGGTGGATGTAACATCAAACGCGTATTGGCGCGGACTGGCGGAAAAGTGACGGGTGGCCCTCAGCTGACTTCTAAGAGGAACTCGACTTCCACCGGGACGCCGAAAGGCAACTCGGCGAGGCCGACGGCGACCCGGGCATGGCGCCCGGCCTCTCCGAACAGGTCGAGGAGGAGTTGCGAAGCACCGTTCACGACCTTCGGGTGGTCGATGAAGCCCTCAGCACTGGCGACGAAGCCCCCGACGCGGATGACCCTGGTCACTTTGTCGAGCGTGCCGAGTTCGTTGCGGACGATGGCGACGGCCTGGAGGGCGCACTGCCTGGCGAGGCCGGCGGCTTCCTCGATGGTTACGCCATCGCCAAGCTTGCCTTTGCGCATCGGCACACCGTCCTTCACCGGCACCTGGCCAGAGACGAAGAGCTGGTTTCCGCTGCGGACACACGGCGCGTAGAGGCCAGCTGCCACGGGCACCGGCGGGAGGTCGATGGCGAGCGCATTGAGGCGAGCTTCGTGGCTCACTGGTACTCTCCCAGGAGCGTGCTGACGACGTTCTCGAACTCCTCGCTGCTGTAGCACTCGATGACGATCTTGGCGCCCTTCTTCTGGGGTTCGATCTTCACCCTTGTGCTGAGGGCTCGCCGCAGCCGGGACTCGATATCGGAGTAAGCGGAATCGCGCCGGGCCGTCTGGGCGCCGGGCGAGGATGTCGTCGCAGGGACTTCGGCGAGAGATCGGCGGACGTAACCCTCGGTATCACGGACGGAGAGCTTGCGCTTCACGACTTCGCGCCAGGCGTTCACCCGGCCGCGGCCTTCGGGCAGGCCGAGGAGCGCGCGGGCGTGCCCTTCACTGATCTCCCCGGCGACGAGACTGCGACGGATCTCGGATTCCAGTTGCAGGAGCCGGAGCGCATTCGCGACCGTGGCGCGGTTCTTGCCGACCCTTCTCGCGACTTCTTCCTGGGTGAGCTGGTACTCCTCGACGAGGCGCCGGTAGGCCATCGCTTCTTCGACGGCGTTGAGGTCGGCGCGCTGGATGTTTTCGATGAGCGCCAGTTCGAGAAGCTCGCTATCGGCGGCCTGGCGGACCACGACCGGCACCGTCTCGAGGCCGGCGAGGCGGGCTGCCTGGAGGCGGCGCTCCCCCGCGATGAGGAAATAGCCGCCATCTTCATCACGGCTGACGATGAGGGGCTGGATGATCCCATGTTCGCGGATGGACTCGGAGAGTTCGCGGAGTTTCTCTGGTTCGAAGTTGGTGCGCGGCTGTTCCGGGTTCGGCGAGATGAGGTCGATATCGAGCACTTCGGGGCCGCGGCTCCGCACCGGGACAGCGGGCGCAACGGACGCGGCACGCGGCTCGAAACGGGGGGCCGGAGGATCGGGTTCGGCCAGGCGACGGGCTGCCGGGGGAAGCGACGGCTCGACGACTTCGTCACGACGGGGGGCTGTGCGGCCACCGCGTCGTGGTTTTCGGGTTCGGATTCGGGGTCCGCGGTTGGGGCGGCAGCGCCGCCGAACAGGGCATCGAGCCCGCGTCCTAGACCACGTTTCGGCTGAGTCATGCGGCCACTCCTGCGCGTTCGAGAAGTTCGGAGGCGACGGCATCGTAGGCGGTGGCCGACCGGCCACCCCTGGTCGTACAGGAAGATGGACTTCCCATGGCTTGGAGCCTCGCTGAGGCGGACTGACCGGGGGATGATGGTGGCGAAGGTCTGGGGGAAATGCCCACGGACTTCGTCGACAACTTGCTGAGCGAGTCGTGTGCGCGCATCGAACATGGTGAGGATGACACCGAGGACGTGGAGCCGGGGGTTCAGGTTCCGCTTTACGAGGTCCAGGGTTTCCATCAGGCGGGAGAGGCCTTCGAGGGCCATGTATTCGCACTGCACGGGGATGATGACCGCGTCGCTGGCGGTGAGCGCGTTGATCGTGAGGAGTCCGAGTGACGGGGGGCAGTCGATCAAGATCCAGTCGTAACTGTCGCGGACCTGGTCCAGCGCGGCGGTGAGCCGGCGCTCGCGCGCCATCACGGGGACGAGTTCCACTTCCGCTCCCGAGAGTTCAGCGCTGGACGGCACGACGCTGATGCACTCCGCTTCCACGGCGACGACGCAGTCCGCCATCGGCATTCCATCGAGGATGGCGTCATAGGTGCCGGCGACGTCTTTGCCATCGACGCCGAGGGCGCTGGTCGCGTTCGCCTGGGGGTCGAGGTCAACGAGCAAGACCCGCTGGCCTTTGCGGCCGAGGGCGACGGCCAGGGACACGGCGGTAGTCGTCTTGCCGACGCCACCCTTCTGGTTCACGAGCGAAACAACTGTCGCGGTCATTCGTCCGCCTCCCTCATACGCCCCTCGATGTCCTCGCGGGTGGCGATTCCATCGAGGCCGCGGCCTTCGACAGCCAGGGCTCCCGCAGCGATGGCGAAATCCATGGCCTCTGCCAGGTCTTCCCGTTTCCGCGAGCCGGAAGAGGAAGGCGCTGGCGAAGCAATCTCCGGCGCCGGTCGGGTCGACCAGACGGGCAGGGATCGCATCCCAATGATCCTGAGAACCATCACTGTCAAACAGTGTAGCCCCATTGTAGCCACGCGTCAGGACGGCAACTGCCCCGAGGCTCGCGATGTATTCGGCAAGTGCGTCCGGGGCGGCAGTATCTTCCTCGCTGAAGAAGCCGATCCACCCCGGCCGCACGAATTTCTCGGCGACCACAAATGGGTGGGAGTGGTGAATGATGCGCTGGCGCCCCGTGAGCGCGCGGAGCGGCCCCTGCAGCGAGACGCCGACGATGGAGCCTTTGAAGCGGACCGGCGCCCGCGGGAATTCGTGGAAGGCCGGTGCGATGAAGGCGATATCGGGCACCTCATCCGGGTGGATGTGGGGGACGAGGCGGAGCGGGCTGCCCTCGGCGATCAGGAACTGGGTGCGGCCGCCGCGGGAATCGTAGGTATTGGCGTAGCGAGGGAGTTCGCCTTCGAAAGAGCGCACGTCGAGCCCCTCCAGCACCTCTACGTCGAAGCCTTCTTCCAGGTTCGAAATGAGCGTGACATCCGCCCCGAGAGCATCGAAGGCGAGGGCGGCGAAGAGCGACGGACCTCCGGGCGTCCACCCTCCCGAGGGGGTCCGATCGAGAGTGACGTTTCCGGCGACCAGGGTGTGCGTGGTGGCCCCCTTACTGCCTCAGGCTGATGACGACCTTGCGGTTCTCGCCTTCGCCAATGCTGTTGGTCTCGAGTTCCGGGTCTTCCGCGAAGGTCATATGGATGAGACGGCGCTCCGCGGCGGACATTGGCTCGAGCGTGATAGCGTTCCCGGATTCGCGCACGCGGTCGCCCATGCGGGTCGCCATGGCGATGATTCGCTCCTCGTTGCGGTGCTTGTAGTGCTCCACATCGATGGTCACGCCACCGCGGCCCGGGTACTTCCGGCCGAGGATGAGGTTGACCAGGTACTGCATGGCGATGAGGGTATCGCCGCGGCGGCCGATGAGGAGGCCCAGGTCTTCGCCCTTGATATCGAGGACAGCGAGGACGGACCCAAGGCCATCGCCCGGCGTCAGCGGCTCGCGGATCGATATTTCCGCGTCGATGTCGAAGATGCGAAGCAGGTCGTCGACGATCTGCGCACCGGCATCAACTTCCGGGGCGTTGATATCTGGAGCAATCGGCGGCTCGTTGTCCCGCGACGAGCGTTCGCGCGGTGGCCGGGCGGGGCGCGGTGGTCGCGGGGCGCCCTGTGCCGAATCACTCCGGGGGCGCGCCCGCGGCCTGTCTCCGCCCCGGCGCTCGTGCCGTTGTCGCGAGGGGGTCGCTCGGCTGTCGCGGGGCGAGTGCCCCGGGCGAAATCGGCATCAGTCAGCTTCGGCTGCGGCTGTTCGAAGCCGGCGCGGCCACCGTCACGCGGTTGCCGCGCACCGGAGCCTCCGCTGCGCTGACCAGCGCCCTGGCCACCCTGCCCGCCCTGGCGTTGGCGCCCGCCACCGTCGCGTCGCTGGCCGCCGCCCTGACGAGGCATGCGGGTATCCGGCGGACCTCCGCCGGTGGACTCGCGGTCCTGGGGGGCGAGACGGACGACGCGTACGACGGCATCCTGGGCGCCACGGCCGAAAAGGCCGCCACGTTTCCCTTCATCAAGCACGGTGAACTCCACCTCATCGAGGCGAGCTCCGATTTTGGCGAGCGCCTTGTTACGGGCGTCTTCGACGGTTTTGCCGCTTGCTTCGGCCTGATCCATTTGCGGTCCTCAATTCACGAGCAGAGGTCGGTGATGTGCGCTCGTCCCCATCGGAGAGAGAGCGGCCTGGGGCGCTGCGGCGGATGCGCGCGCCTTGAACACTGGTTGCAGCCCAAGAGCCGGAAAACCATAGGTTAGGATATTGAACCCGATCTGTGCCGCTGAGTTCACTACCCAGTAGAGGCTAACGCCCACCGGGAAGCTCATCGCGAAGAACGCGAACATGAACGGCATCATCACGTTCATCATTTGCTGCTGCTGGCGGACGCGCTCATCGGTGCTGGTGGTAACCGTGGTCTTGGACTGAATGAAGGTGGTGGCGGCCACGGCAGCGACGAAGAAATAGCCGATCAGGCTATCGCCGCCGTTTCCACGCAGGTCGACCCCGAGGAAATGTTCCTCGAGCGGGAGGGCGTGCTGGAGGTAGCTCCAGCCGTAGATGTGGCTCGAGAGCTTTTCGAGCGCTTCGGGGGAGTTGGGCAGGGCGATGCGGATGGCGCTATACAGCGCGATGAACACCGGGAACGTGAGGAGAATCGGGCCCAGACAGCTCAGCGGATTCGCCCCGCCTTCGCGGTAGAGCTTCATCATCTCTTCCTGGCGGCGCTTCGGGTCGCTGTACTTCTTGTTGATCTCCTGCACACGCGGCTGGAGTGCCTGCATTGCCCGGGTGGCGTGAAGCTGGCGAAGCGTCAGCGGGAACGTTGCCACGCGGACGAGGATGGTGAAGGCGATGATGGCCAGCCCAAAGCTTCCCCAGAGCACGTGCGACAGCAAGACCAGCAGGTTCACGAGTGGGTTCAACAAGAGCAGGGTGAAGATGTCGCCGATCACTTCTTCACCCCGCTGAGCTGTACTTCGACCACGCGCCGGGATGCGGGTTCCGCCCGGAACAGCTTGCCGCCCGTCGTGCTGAAGTAGGCGGCGCCGTCTTTCACCACCAGGTTGGCACGGACCGTCCCGGCGCCTTCGATCGGGACGGTGTTGAGGATGGAACCGTCATTCGCGTCGATGAACGTCACCACCGGCTTCCGATCGACGACGACGATCACACCGTTGACGACCGCGGCCCCGGAGCGCACGCGTTCACCTTTGAGGGACGCAGGTTCCCAGAGCTGCTCCACGCCACTACTCGTTATGTCCAGTCCGTACACCGACCCGCCAAAGTCGCCGAAGAACAGTTTTGACCCCTGGACGCCAGGCGTGGTCCAAAGCCAGTCGTCGGCGCGGAAGTCAGCGACGACGCTGCCATCCGCCATGCGCACGACGTACGCGTGCCGGTTGATGCTCGGGACGAAGAGGAGTTCATCACTGATTAGGGCTAGCTCCGCGATAGCCCCGGAGGCCTTGAACGGCCTGCTCCAGCGCTGTGAGCCATCGATGGCCGAGAGCGCATGGAGTTCGCCGCTCATAGTTGCCACGTAGATAGCGTCGCCATGGACGACCGGAGTCGCCCAGATGCCGTCACCAAGCCTGAGCGGCTTCTCCCAGCCGGTTGCCGGGGCCCCGTCGTCCTTCCGCAAGGCGTAGAGCAGGCCTTCAGTCGTCGCGAAATAGACATTTTCGCCTGATACGGCGACGCCGCCGGCGATATCTCCGTCGATAGAAGCGGCGTCGGAGCCAGCGGTGGGCCAGATAGGCCGCCCATCCTCCTTGCGGAGGGCGAAGACGCCGGCCTCGAAGGTAGCGAGGTAGATCCTGTCGCCTTCGATGACCGGCGCGCCGTAAATGGCCTTGGTATCGAGTTTGTCGTCTTCGTCGCGGTCCTTATCGGGGAAAGTCCACCTGGCGGCGCCGGAGTCGCCGTTGACGGTGATTGCGGAGAGTTTTCCCTTGGAGGTGATGACGTAAGCAGTCTCGCCGTCAAAGGCGACCGGAGCCCACCCGGTGGGGTTTAGGACGCTCACACACGAGGAGACGAGGGGCAGGAGGAGGAGCGCCAGGGTGATGATGGCGCCGCGCCGGAAGTTCACCCTGCCATGGTACGAGCCCGGGTGCTTACAGGGCAGAGGGTTTCACGTGAAACGTCGAGGCAAGAGGCGAACATATGTTCGTTGTTTCACGTGAAACAGTGCCGCACAGCAGGTCTCGGCACCCAGTACGCCTCGCGGAAACCCCGCCTGGACACCCGACGGGACTGTTTCACGTGAAACACGGAGCCCCCGGCGCTACTCGAATGTGAGCCGCGAAACGCCGCAAGTCCCGGGGCCACAACACCGGCAGGCCACGAGCCCACCTCACCGCACCCTGTTTCACGTGAAACACTCTCTCGAGCGAATGCTCGTCTCTCCGGAGAAACGCCTTCCGCCTCACGCGGCGCCTTACCGGTACCCGAAGTTCGACGCGCTCTCCCGCCTTTCGCGGTACCGCTCACGGCTCGCCCGCGCGCGAACTTCACTGCCGTTGAGCTTTGAAGATGCTCCGCACCAGGACGCCGGGAGTTCCCGTTTTCGCCGCGACGGCACAAACCCAAAAACGAGCGCAATCGCGGCATCCCAGGCGTCCCCAGGCAGGGTCCATGATGGCGGCCGGAGCAGGGTCCCCAGGCCCGGCACTCAACGGAGTCCAGTCTGCGAAATGGCCGTGAAGCCCATAGGCCGTTTGTGGGGGACGACCGGGCATCACGCCGGTATTCTACTGAAGCCGCCGCTCCCTAGACGTACAGCCTCGACGGGAATTGCAGAACCTTGGATCTGCCGCCCCCGTTCGCCGGGAACCTCGTCCGCCCCGGAACTCAGTCCGGGACGGGGTCGTACCCCTGGCCACCCCAGGGATTGCACCGCACCAGTCGCCGGACCGTCAGCCAGCTTCCCTTGACTGCGCCGTGCCGCTCCAATGCCTCTACGGAGTACGCCGAGCAGCTCGGTGCGTAACGGCAGACCGGCGGCATCACGGCGCCGAACGTCCGCTGGTACGCCCTGACGAACCCGATCAGCACTCTCGCCATCATCCGGCAGCCTTCCGGGCTGCGCGTGCGAACCCCGCCTGGACCCCGCTCACCAGCTGGTCGAAGGAGGCCGTGAGCGCACCGCCGCGAGCAACAATGACCACGTCGAAGCCGGTCGGCAGGCCCGCCGCTCGCGTAGCCGCCCGCAGGCGTCGGCGAACGCGGTTCCGTCCGGTCGCGCGCGGAAGCAGGCGCTTTCCCACGGCGTACCCCACCCGCAAAACCCCCGCACCGTTGGCTCGCACGCGGACGACAAAAAGGGGGCCGCTGAAAGCGGTCCCCTGTTCAAAGGCCGTGTCGAACTGGGCGCCCTTGCGCAACCGGCCCGGAGCGGTGCTGGGCATCTTTGCGCGAGCCTACACCACGGTGAGCCGCTTGCGGCCCTTGTCTCGGCGCGACTTCAGGACGAGCCGCCCGCCACGCGACGACATCCGCTTCAAGAAACCGTGCACCCGCCTGCGCGGGATCGTGTGGGCTGGTACGTGCGCTTCGTTGCCATCTGGCATCCTCCGTCAACTTCTACAGACGCGAACTCACACCATAACATCGCCGTCAATTACGGTCGAACAAGCCCTCAATCCGCCCAGGCAAGGCGATAGTGCGCGTAGGCTTCATAAATGCGCATGACATAACTCTTGGTCTCAGCGAAGTCTATCGCTTCCACGAGATCGGCCGGGCGGGCCGCTCCCCCGGCCTTCCAGCGGGCAGCGTTCCCCGGGCCCGCGTTGTAAGCGGCGAGCGCGACGAGAGCATCTCCGGACCATGCCATCTGTCCCGCGAGGTAGTGCGCCCCAAACTCGAGACTCAGGGCCGGACGCAACAGCATGTCCAGGGTAAAGCTGCTGACGCCCAATTCCGCCGCGAGGGCCTCGCCCGTCGGCAGGATCACCTGGGTAAGGCCGAGGGCCCCGGCCGATGACCCCGCCGTAGGGTCCCAGAAGCTCTCTTGCCGGATCAGTGAAGCGAAGAAGAGCGGGTCCAGCCCGGCCTTTTTCGCCTCGACCGCCAGGCTTCCCGCGTAATCGACCGGGTAAGAAACTCGCAGCAAGTCCTTCGGAGCCTGGTGAGATGCCACGCCGGCCTCTTCCCGAATCCTGACCGCGAGCCGCGCCGCCGAATCAGTCAACCCGCATTCGCTCGCCTCCCGCATCAGTTCGAACCGGCGCCAGGTCCCGCCTCGAGCCTCCGCCGCCCAGATCTCCGCTGTAGCCGCGACGCGGAGCCCCGCAGCCATGAGCTCGCAAGCTGCCGTCGGAGCTGAACCCGGCGCCGCTCCTCCGACTCGCCCAGAGAGCCAGGACGCGACGGCCGCCCAGTCGACCGGCTTGCCCAGGTCCCGCTCAACAAATCGAGGATCGAACGTATCCGCACTCCCCAGCTCCCGGGCCGCTTCGATCCCGTGGAAGTCGAACGGACCCAGCGCAACTGCACGTTCATAGGCGCGACGGGCGCCAGACACATCCGCCGATGCAGCGAGCGCCCGCCCGCGCCAGTACTCCATCCGCGCACTCGATGCCGCCCCGAGGCCAGACCAGGCAACCAGCGCGCCAGCCCCATCGCCCGCTTCGAAGAGCACGTATCCCGCCCGGAACGCCGCCTCCTGGGTAAACTCCCCCTGCGGACCGGCCGTGGCCAAAGCGACATAACGCCTACTCGCTTCTGACGCAGTCCCGCTCCGTTCCGTCACCCTCGCGGCCCAGTACTTCGCCCGGTGAACATATGGCGAAGCCCCTGTCACCGCCGCCGCCCTGTCATAGAACCTCACGGCTTCCGCCCACAAACCCAAGTCTTCGTAGCTTGCGGCCAGGTAGTAGGCGCGGAACGCCAGGTCGCCTTCGGTCACGGCAGTTTCAATGGCTGGGAGGAGCACATCCACGGCCTGGCGATAGGCGCCCCGGCGGTAATAAGAAAGGCCGGCCACTCCGGGGTCGATCGAAACGTCGAGCTTCCTCGCAAGCTCCAGCGCCGCTCCCGCGTATCGACTCGATGGGTCGTCCGCGACGATGATCCGCAGTTGTTCCGAGGCGGTCCGGGAGTCTCCCGCGACAGAGGCCAGCTCAGCCCGCTCCAACCGTGCTGCGGGATCCCCCGTGTCGGCGATCAAGGTATCCAGCGCCGAAACCAGGCCCGCCATATCGCCTCGATTGCGCCACTCCGTCACGGACTGCTGCCGAATGGATGTCTTCAGCGCGGGGCTCACCGCGGGATCCCGAAGGAGAGCAAGCCACATTTCATTGCCGGCGGGCCACCACTGGGCGCGGCCCCCTTCGAACCGGTAATACGGCTCCAGCGGAGAACCTCCGGCAAGCGAAGGGTTCGCATTGAACAGAGCCGCTGCTTCGGCGTGCCGCCCGGCATTGTTCAATTGGAGGAGCAAGAGGTATCGAGCCCGGACCGCGACCTGGCTTCCTGCCGGCGCGACCTCAACCGCCTGGCGGTACGCATCGAACCCGGCTGCCGCGTCGTTCAACGAGAACGCTGCATTCCCGGCCCCGAGGAACGCCTCCGCCTGTTCGCCTCCCGGCTTCGTTCGTCCGGCTGCCAGCTGGAACGCCGAGCGAGCCTCCCCGTAGCGCCCTTCGCGATAAAACACCTGGGCGGACGCGATATCGGCAGGCAGCACCGGGGCAGTTGGAGCGGCCGTCGCCGGAGGGAGGGTCCCAGGAACTGAAGCAACGGACGAAGCCGTGGGCGGCAGATCCGGCGGAGGATCCCCGTCCTCCCAGAAACATGAAGCGGCGGCTAAGGCGCCCAGAAGGGCGGCGACTGGCCCCCACACGAGCCTTCGGTGATTGCGCGCTCCCATCACCTCTCCGATGCTAAGGTCTCAGCCGCGCCATGGGGAAGCGCCCTCCCCCGCCGCGGGAAAGGATGGGTGAACACCTGACCCCGACAGCAATCGCCCACGAATCCCTCGTCCAGGCCACGACAAACCAGAACGCATGGATCGAGATTGACCTGGCCGCGGCCGCCGGGAATGTCCGCTCCTTGAAGCAGGCCATGGGCGGCTCCGAACTCATCGCTGTCGTCAAGGCAAACGCCTATGGAGCCGGAGCCGCTGCGCTCGCACCGGCGCTGGAACAGGCGGGAGTGGCCAGGTTCGCGGTTGTGTGGCCACACGAGGGCTACATGCTCCGCCAGGCCGGCGTGGCGCTCCCCATCCTCGTGCTGGGCCACGCCTTTCCGGCAGATGCCGTGCCTGCTGTCCGTTCGAGACTTACGCTCACCTGCCACTCACTCGAACTGGGCGAGGCGATCTCGCGGGCCGCCGCAAACGCCGGAGTAACCGCGAAAGTTCATGTCAAAGTCGACACCGGCCTGCACCGTTTCGGGCTCGAACTCGACGCCGCCGTCGCCCTGGCAGAGGAGCTCCGGAACCTCCCTCATATCGAGGTCGAAGGCCTGACGACGCACATGGCCAACGCCGACGAGGCGGACGACTCCTTCGCCGATGAGCAGCACCGGATCTTCCGGCTCGCGGCCCAACGGCTGCCATGGATCCCCTACCGCCACACCGCGAACTCGGCCACGGCGCTAAGACGCGAGGAACTCCGCTATTCGGGCGTCCGGGTGGGCCTTGCCCTCCATGGCGTCATCCCACCGAACACCGGCGGGCCGGTGGTCGCCCCCATCCTCTCCCTGCGGGCGCGCGTCGCCAGGGTGACGGCGGTCGAGCCCGGTGAAGGCGTGAGCTACGGGCTTACCTGGCGAGCGACGGCGCCATCGCGCGTTGCCCTGATCCCGGTTGGATACGCTGACGGTTGGCGCAGGGGCCTTGGCAACGAAGGCAGCGTCCTCATCCATGGCAAACGCTGCCCGATGGTCGGGCGGGTGTGCATGGACCAGTTCCTGGTTGATGTAACGTCACTCGAAGGCGTGGCCGAGGGCGACGTAGCGACACTCATCGGGAGCGACGGGAACAACTCGATTTCGGCTTCGGACGTTGCGCTAGCGGCGGGGACGATCAGCTGGGACGTGCTCGCCTCGCTCCAGGCCCGCCTCCCGCGGTTCTATCACCGGGCCGGGGCCGTCGAAGCCCTCGCTCCGCCGATGTGGTGATTAGGCGGAACTCCCTGTCAGGCTGGTCGCTCCGCCCGCCGTGCTTTCATGCTCTCAACGACACCTTCGAGAAACTCCTTGTCGCCGAGGATGGCGTGCTCGGGGACGTACATCCGGCCGTAGCGCTCCAGGTAGATCAGCTGTTTCGAGCTGAGAAAGTTCGAGCGCTGGAAGCTGTTTTCGTGGTAGCCCGCTGCGAAGGCCACCTTGTGCGCGCGGGCGGTACGGACGACCTTCTTGATCCGCTCGATCGGGCCTCTTTTTGGCGCCACTTCGCGCCCGGCCAGGCGGTACACCTCATCGGGAGTGGCAAAGATGCTGGCCATGCTCACGTCGCGGAGGGGCATCACGAGGATCGGTTCCATCATCGAGCGGACGACGCGGTGGACTTCCGGCTCGCTGAGGCCGAGGCCGTCTCGCAACGTGACGCCCTGCGCCTTGATGAGCGTGCCGGTGATCGTGTCCCAGGCCGTCTCGTCTCCGAGCGAAGCCTCGACGAGTTTCTGCATGAGCATCTGCGTTTCGGGGTCAAGCTGGGCGACGATGCCCCAGTCGAGCATCCCTAGCCGTCCATCGGGCATCGCAAGGAGGTTCCCGGCGTGGATGTCAGCGTGGAACGTCCCCGTGTGGACCGCGGTGAGCACCCAGGCGCGGAGCAGTTCGCGGATGAGCGCTTTCGGGTCGAGGCCGAGCTGTTCCACCGACGCAAGGTCGTCGATGGGAGACCCTTTCAGGTACTCCATGGTGATGACCTGCTCGCCACTGAACGCCGGAAAGACGCGCGGGACAACCAGGAGGTCGAGGTTGAACTCCTCGAAGACCGTCCGGAAATGGTCCATGCTGCGCGCTTCGTTGCGAAGGTCGAGTTCCTCGCCAATCTGTTCCTTCAGGCCATCGAGGTAGCCGACGAGCTGGAAAGCCTGTTCGCTGCCGGCCCGCGCGAGGCCACGGAAGAACGGGATCATGAGCCCGAGATCGGCCGCGACAACACGCCCAAGGCCGGGCCGAAGGACCTTGACAGCGACTTCCTGACCGTCGTGGAGGGTGGCCCGGTGGACGACGGCCATCGAAGCCGCGGCAAACGGACGTCTTTCGAAGGTGGCGAACGCCTCCCCGATCGTCTTCCCGGTTTGTTCATGGAAGACTCGGCGGACTTCGCGGTAGGAAACGCCGGGGCCGCGATCGAGGGTGCCCCGGAACTCATCGGCAACCGCGGGCCCGACAACGGCGGGTGCGGAGGCCACGAGCTGGGCGAACTTCACATAGGTGGCGCCGAGCTCCTCGCAGGCACGGCGTGCGCCATGTGCGAGGGCGGTTTGTTTCGGTTGACGCCGGAGGGCGACCTTCGCGCCTGCCGGGCCGAGAGTCCGGGCAAGGACGGCCGCAGTCCGGGCGAAGCGTTTCGCCCGCAGGCCCAGCCCCGGGTGCGGCATCTCGATCGGGATCGGCGCCCAGGAGCGATCATCCATCTGTGAAAAGCGTAACAGAGCCGGGCCCCTCTCATCCTTTGGGGAACACGGATGAGCGGGGCTCGCCGGCAAAGCGACGGCCGGTGCTAGACCTGCGAGTAGCCGGAACCCTTCCGGTCGATCCCGGTGCCCTTGCCGTTCGTGATCCAGCCGAACTCCTGCAGGATCTCCTGGCTGTAGGTGACACGCCCGGTGACCTTGTCGAGCGGCTCCGTGGCCAGCAGCAGCGCGGACCGGGCCATGAGAAGAGGGGGCTCGCCACGTGGGTCATCCATGCCCGTCACGAGATGGTGATGCACCGTGCCCGGCGTGGGGACGACCTGGGACGGCGAGACGCAGGTAACGCTGATGCCGTCCGCATAGACCTCGGAGGCGAGGCCCTGGGTGAAGCGTTCGAGCGCGGCCTTTTCGGCGCCGTAGAGGGTGCCGCCGCGGCCGAAATCGCCCTTGTAGGGCCCGCGACCCGGGCCGATTGCGGCGCCGCTCGAGATGTTGACGATCGAGCCGGCCTTGCGAGGCAGCATGTCCTGCAGGACGAGCTGGCTGAAGTAGAACGGGGCGTGGAAGTTCACGCCGATGGAGCGGTGCCACTTCGAAATCGGGTAATCCTTGATCGGGATGAAGTAGGTGAGGGCGGCGTTGTTCACGAGGACATCGATGGGGCCGTAAGCGGCACGGGCCTGTTCGACGGCGCGGACGCACTGGTCGTAATCGGAGATGTCGGCGGTGATCGCCATGGCTTCGCCGCCGGCGGCCTTCACCTGGTTGACGGTGTTCTGGAGCGACCCTTCAAGGACGTGGTCGCCCTCTTTCAGGGTACGGGCGACACAGGCGACCTTTCCGCCTTCGGACGCGAAGATCTTGGCGATCTCTTCGCCGATGCCGCGGCTCGCGCCGGTGACGATGACGGACTTGCCATCGAGTTTTCCCATCTGGGACCTCCTAACGTGTACGTGAGAGTTAGCGGGCCGAGTCTACTGCATTTCCCCGAATTCGCACCCGGATGCAGCCTGTATCCCGGGAGCACAGGCAACCGCACAGCCTCCTGGTTTGTTCCGCGCTAGCCCGAGCTGCGCAACCGGGACGGGCGGATGGTCAACGTCACCCACATCTCGGGTCGGCCAGTCCAGGATTTGATCGCCTCTTCCGCGCCTGCGGCGTCGTAGTAGCGATTGGCCAGTCGCTCGATCAGGGCGATGGTGCCTTCAGAGGAGATCTTGCACTCGCCCTCGATAGTCACCCAGCGCTCCTTCACCCCTACCGGCTCCTCGACGGAGAGCGCCACACGCGAGTCCACGCCGATTCGGGCGGCTTTCCGCGATGTGCGGGAGGTAAAGACGCGGGCGACATGACCGTCCCATTCGAACCAGACCGGGACGATCGTCGGTGCGCCGTCCGGCTGGAGGTAGGCGAGCTTCGCGATGCGAGTCTCTCGCAGGAATGCGTGGATATCGTCGGGGGACATTTCGGACATTGGAGGACTGTAGCGCGTCATTCGCCTGACGACACCAGCGTGACCATCTGACCCCGGGTTTCGTCCCGAACGTACCTCGTAACGGGATGGTCCGAACGCCACGATGCTGTACATGGCGAGATGGAAGCGAGGGACGCTCTGGCTGCTGGCAGGAACCGCGGTGCTGGTCGCCGGTTTGGTGTTTTCGATCGTCGGGGGTGACGAGGATGCGAAAGGGGCCAAATTGGCCGTTGCCGTCACCGTTTTCTACGTTGTGTTCGTGCTGGGAGCGGCCCTCTCGGTTCGCGGCGTGCTGATCTTCGTCGAGCGGTTCAGCACTGGCGGAGCGATCCGTCTCGCCCTCGTCGCCTTTGCCGCGATCATCCTGGCGATCCTGCTCCACAACCTGGTCTATGCGCTCTTCGAGGTGGAGGAGCCGTTCTTCTTCATCCTCGCGTTGTGGGCGGGGCCGGTAGCCCTCGTTGCAGCGATCATCCGGGCGTTCCGTCCAGCCCGCCCACATGACCCGCACGCCGGCGCACCAGTCCCCGGTGAGGTTGTTCGGCCGCGCCCGTGAGGGCGTACTCCAGTACGATTCCCGCAGATTCGGCGGGGGACTTGGACCATGCGGCTCTTCCTGGATACGGCTTCGATCGACGAGGTGCGGGCGGCCGCCCGTTACGGTGTCATCAGCGGCGTGACGACGAACCCCAGCCTGCTGGCGAAAGAGGGCGGTGTCAGCTACCGGCAGCGCATCCAGGAGATCGCCTCGGTGGTCGATGGGCCAATTTCGGCGGAGTGCGTCTCGCGCAAGGCTGACGACCTGGTGGCCGAGGCGCGGGAACTGGCCAGCTGGCATCCGAACGTGGTGGTCAAGATCCCGATCGACTCCGAGGGGCTCGAGGCTATCCACCGCTGCAGCGCGGAAGGCATCAAGATCAATGTGACGCTCGTCTTCTCGGCGAACCAGGCGCTCCTGGCGGCGCTGGCCGGTGCGACGTTCCTCAGCCCGTTCGTTGGGCGGCTGGATGACGTCAGCTACGATGGTATGGAACTCATCCGGGAGTGCGTCCACCTCGTGGAGACGCATGACCTGCCAGCGCGGGTACTGGCGGCGAGCCTTCGGCACCCGCTCCACGTGGCGCAGGCGGCGGCCGCGGGGGCACACATCGGGACTATTCCGGCCGCACTGATCCCCCATATGCTGAAACACCCACTGACGGACATTGGTATCGACCGGTTCCTTGCCGATGCAAGGACAGCCGGCCTCATCTGAGGGGAAGAAGCGGGACAAGGACATCAACCGCATCCTCGATGCAAGGAACGACGGCAACATCGATTTCGAACTGCTGGTGCGGGTCCTCGAACGCCTTGGGTACACGGTTCGGACGCGGGGCAGCCACCTTGCGTTTCGCCGGTTGGGTGTGCCGGTCCGGTTGACTCTGGCCCGCACGGAAAGCGCGCCGCCCCCTATCAGGTTCGCCGGGTTCGCCGTGTTATTCTTGAGTTCGAGGTCTTGGAGCCGGACGAGTGAAGTACGAGATCGTCATCTACTGGAGCGACGAAGACGCGTTGTTCATCGCCGAAGCCCCGGACCTTCCGGGTTGCTTCTCGCATGGCCAGTCGTACGAGGAGGCTGCCGGCAACATCCAGGAAGCCATGGCGCTGTGGCTCGACGTCGCCCGAGAGTACGGAGACCCTATTCCCGCCCCGAAGAGCCACGCCCTTTCGGCCTGAACCGATTCCCACTTGGGACAACACGAGCAGCGGGAGCGCATGCCCGCGAGTCGCGTTCGGGCAAGGGTTGGAAAGACGTTGGCACTGCGGCTGCCCGGCCGTTGGGATTCGACTGATGACCAGCCTCGCAACTCGGCCCCGGTCCGCTGCGCCTTCCTTGGGTTCCGGTCCGCGTTGGACTTCGCCCCCGCGCTCGCCTCTCGAGCGCAACCCGGATCCCAACGCTTCGCGCTTCGGAATTGAACTCGAACGAGTCGGACCGCAACAGATTCCAACGGGCCACCATCATCTCCACGTTTCCCTTTCATCGCGCTATCTGTTTGGATGGTTGGATATGTTGGACGCGATCGAGATTCACGTAGCTGGCGGTGATGGCGGAAACGGCGTGGTTAGCTACCACCGCGAGAAGTTCGTACCCGAAGGGGGGCCTGATGGCGGCGACGGTGGGCGGGGCGGGCGTGTCTTCCTGCGGGCCGTGGATGACATCTACACGCTGGAGCAGTACCGCTCGAAGCGGAAGTTCCGGGCCGGGAACGGCGGGAACGGCGGTACGAACCTGCGCACCGGGGCGCACGGGGAGGACATCTTCCTGAATGTGCCGGCCGGGACGGTGGTACACGAGGTGGAGACGGGAGACCTGATCGCTGATCTCGCGAAGTTGGGCGACGAAGTCCTGGTGGCGCACGGCGGGCGCGGCGGCTGGGGAAACAAGCGGTTCGCAACAGCCACGAACAAGACTCCCGGCTTCTCGCAGAAAGGCCAGGCGGGCGAAGAGGTCGATATCCGCCTGGAGCTGCGCCTGCTGGCGGATGTCGGGCTGATCGGGCTACCGAACGCGGGCAAGTCCACCTTCCTCGCGGCCGTGTCGAACGCGAAGCCGAAAATCGCGAACTATCCGTTCACGACACTCGAGCCGATGCTCGGAGTGGTCAACGTCGGCTACGGCCGGTTCACGCTGGCCGACCTTCCCGGCCTGGTGGAAGGTGCGAGTGAAGGCTATGGGCTGGGGTTTGAGTTCCTCAAGCACATCCGCCGCTGCCGCGTGCTCTTGCACCTCATCGACAGCAGTTCTCCGGACCCGGTCACGGACTTCGAACTCATCGAAGGCGAACTGCGCGCGTACGACCCGAAGCTGGAGCAGGTTACGCGGGTGGTGGCGGTGAGTAAGGCAGACCTGGACGAAGAGCAGGCCCGGAAATCCGCGGATGCCCTCGAAGCGCACGTCGGGCGGCCGGTCCGCGTGATCTCGGCGGACTACGAAACCGGCTGCGAAGCGCTCGTCGCCGAGTTGTTGCTGCTGGTGAATGAAGAGAAGACCAAGGATATCGACCACTCGGAGGAAGAGATGCCGGTCCTCCGGCCGGCGAGCGAGGAGCGGTTCTCGGTCCACAAGAACGAAGATGGCCGGTTCGTCATCGAAGGCTACCGGGCGGTGAGTTTCGTGAAGATGATGGACACGGAGATGCCCGGAGCCTACGACGAGATCTTGCGCCGCCTGGAGCGCTGGGGTATCGCGAAGGTGCTGCGGCGCGAAGGGATCCAGGCCGGCGACACGATGCTGTTCGATGATGTCGAGGTGGCCTGGGACGGGTGAGTTGGGCGCCTCTTGCCGGCTCCCCTTACCGCTCCCTGAGAGCGAGGGCGACGGCTTCCCCCACCAGGTGGTGGCCGCCTCTCCGAAGGTGGAAGCCATCGGGCGTGATGAGCGGGTCGAGGCCAGGCGCCCCCGCCAGGACCGGCGCCGTATCGAGCAAGCGGAAGTGGTGGCGGCTGGCGATCGATTGGATCTCGCACAGCAGTCGCTCCCGTTCTTCCGGGAGGTTGCGGACCTTCACGAGTCTGCCCTCTTCGGGCGGGTAGGCGACGAGGAGAACGTCAAGCCCTTCCGGTTGCGCGAGGACCTGGAGTAAGTGGCGATAGCTTTCGACGAGTGAGTCGCGAGTGGTGAGCGGCCGGGCGCCGATGATGCGCCGGGTGATGCGCCGCGCGGCATTGTTGAGGCGGCCCGGAGCCTGACCAGCTGGCCGCGTGTGGGTATCGAACGCCTCCTCCGCCCGGCGGTACCTGTCTGCGATACGCTGGCCGAACAGCCTTTGCACGCGCACCCATGTGAAGCCGACGCTGAAGGCGAAGGTTCCCAGGGGAACGACGACGATGTCCGGTTCGAACTCTGCAACCTTCCGGCGCGCGTACTCAGCGGCAGTGGGGGTGAGCGCGGAGAAGCGAACTTCCTGAAGCACGACATCATCGCCGTTTGCAGACAAGGACGCACGGGCCACTTCCGGCCATGTCGCGCCTGCAGCGAAGTCGCCGCGGGTGTCGCTGTTCCCGAGGACCAGGATGCGCACGAGCTCGCTCAGGGGCCCAGCGTAGGGTTGCGCTGGTTCAGGATGTCGTTCAGGCGGACGTGGACCGACTCGAGGATGTTGGGCTGGGCCGGGAAGATGTAGAACTGGTCGTCGCGGATCGCTTCGAACACCAGCTGGGCGACCTGCTCCGGGTCTATGCCCTGGTCGAGCGCGGCCTTGAAGAACGCCGAGAACTGCTGGACTTCCGGCCGCAGCTCGGCCGCCGCGGTGGCCGGGCCGAATTCGGGAGGGCGGTTGCGTTCTGCTTCGAGGATGGCGGTTTTGATGAGCCCGGGGCAGAGGACGGAGGCGGAGAGTTTCGCGCCCATGCCCTTGAACTCCTTGTAGATACCCTCGGTGAGGGAGACGACGGAGTGTTTGGAGATGGTGTAGGGGTCCGCCCCGGCGAGCAACCCGGCCATCGAGGCGGTGTTCACGATGTGGCCCTCTTCGCCGTTCTCCAGCATGCGCGGGACGAAGGAGCGGATGCCGTGAAGGACGCCCATGAAGTTCACACCCCAGGTCCACTCCCAGTCGCCCAGGGGCGTTTCCCACGGGCGGGAGCGGAACGTGGCGGCCGATGCGATGACGCCGGCGTTGTTGCAGAGGATGTGGACGTTGCCGAAGGTGTTGAAGGCGGCATCGGCGAGGCGTTCGATGTCATCCTGGACGATGACGTTGGTGCGCAACGCAGCGACTTTGCCTCCGTGGGCTTTCACGGCTGCCTCCGCCATCGAGAGCGCCTCGGCTTCGATATCGGCGAGGACGACGCTCATGCCCTCTTCGGCGAACTTGTGCGCAAAGGCGAGGCCCATGCCGCTCGCCGCGCCGGTGACGACGGCGACCTTGTCTTTGAAGTCCTTCATCGTGGCGTGGCTCCTCCGGTGATGGGAGGGGAGTTTACAGGTGGTTCGGCCCCGCCGGGCGAGGATTGCTATTGCCCTCCTCGTATGGTGGAATCCCCGACCATGATCGGTACGCCAGAGCAAGATGGATTCATCTCCCGCAGCATGACGGGGATTGTCGCCACAGTGCGCCGGGACGGCAGGCCCGCCTCGTCGATGGTCGGGATCGCCCGCCACGGAGACTCTCCACTGTTCTCGACGGTTGCCAGCCGCGTGAAGGGGCGAACAATCGCCAGGGATCCGAGATGCGTCGTCACCATCATCAACGACAACGAACCCGGTTCCTTCGTATCCGTCGAAGGGTCCGTCGTTGCACACCTGGACAACCCCGTTTTGCTCCGGCACGCGATGTACGACTATTGGGATCGCGTATGCGCGATTCACCCGAGGTCGAACTGGGCCCGGAGAGGCAGGGAGGCGACCGAACTACTCTTTTCCGAGGCGGGCCGGGCCGTCTACGAAGTCACACCAACCCGGAAATCCGGCGTCCTACTCGACAGGCCCGTCCTGCTCGAGGACTGACGAAGCCTGAATAGCCGCTGAGGGAGTTGAATGGCCAGGACTACGACCGTGCAGATGGAGAACGTGAACAAAGGCGGCGCCTCCAAGACCCGCATTTCGGCGGCGCATTACGAAGCGATGAGCACCGCCCTGCTCGCATCGGTGCCCGCCGACGAAAGCGGAATCCCCTACGTGGGACTGGACGCCGTGGTCGAGCCCCTTCTCCCCCGGGAGCTGTTCGAAGGACGCTCTGTGCGCTGGTACGTGACGAGCGTAAAGCTGGACCTTGAACAGAAAGGGCTGCTGGAACGGGTTCCGGGCAGCCGTCCACAGCGCATCCGCCGCCGCGCCTAACGTCTCCCAGGCCCTCCTCGCGGGCGGAGTCTCCAGGGAGGCGGCTTGCCGCCTTCGGCTGCTGTACTATCGCGGCGCCGACTTCGAGCAGAAGGATGCTCCCGTGACGTTCAAGCACATCATCTACGAGCCCGGGCCTGTCGCCCGCATCATCCTCAACCGGCCGAAATACCGGAACGCCCAGAGCCGCGTGATGATCGAAGAGATGGACCGCGCGTTCATCGCAGCCACGGAAGACGACACGGTGAAGGTCATCGTCCTTTCCGGGCAGGGGGACCACTTCTCCGCGGGGCATGACCTGGGGACGCCGGAAGAGATTGCGGACCGCGAGGCGCGAGGCGGCCTGCCGGACAACCTCGGGGGACGGTATGCCCGTTCGTGGGAGATGTTCGTGGCGGCCACCATGCGCTGGCGGAACGTGCCGAAGCCGACGATCGCGATGGTGCAGGGATACTGCATCTTCGGTGGATTCATGTTCGCTTCCAGCATGGACCTGGTGTTCGCCGCGGATAACGCGATGTTCCTGCCGAACCACACGCAATACTTCCCGCTCCCATGGGACATTGGCCCTCGCAAAGCGAAAGAGTTGCTCTACGAGTCGCGGTTCATGCCGGCCGCGGAGGCGCTGGACCTGGGGTTCGTGAACCGGTTGTACCCGGCAGCGGACCTGGAACGCGAGACGCTTGCGTTCGCGGAGCGCGTGGCGGCCAATGACTCGTTCTTCCTGCGAATGGTGAAGTTCAGCGTGAACAACATGGAAGACGCGAAGGGCTTCAGCCACACCGTCGAGGCAGCGTTCAACGTCTACCAGTTGAGTTCCATGCCGCAGAAGTCGTTCCCGCCCGCTGGTGGCGAACGACCCGGTCCCCGCCGGCTCGGCGGCGTGCAGCGCGCCATGGAGCTCCTCGAAGGGGGCATCCCCCGGGGCGCCCGGAAGCTGTGACGGTGCGTCCGGCGCTCGAAGGGATCTTTGTCCTGGAGCTGACGGAGCACGTCCGTGGCCGGTACTGCGGCCGGCTGTTCGCGGAACTCGGCGCACACGTCGTGCGGATGGCGCGGCCGGACAGTGAGAGCGGAGGCAGGGAAGGCCTCTGGCTGGATGCGGGCAAGGAGGTCGTGAGCGAGCCGGATGCCGGTTTCGCGGCGTGGTTGGGGAGGGCCGACGTTCTCATCACGGATGCGCCGGACGGAGTGGCGCCGCGCGCTGCCGCAGCCGGCCACCCGGCCCTCATCGCTGTTTCGGTGACACCGTTCGGGCTATCCGGACCGTGGGCCGGGCGGGAGGCGCCGGACCTGATCATCTCCGCACTTTCGGGAATGGCCGGGATCAACGGGTACGCGGACGGTATGCCACTCAGGGAGCCCGGCCAGCAGGCGGAAATGGTTGGTGCGCTTATGGGATTCATCGGCGCGCTGGCTGCGCTGGAGGAGCGGGAGCAGTCGGGGTTGGGCCAGCTGGTCGAGTCTTCGTGCCTGGAGGCGATGGTTAACGTGCTGGCGCCGGCGATAGTCGAATGGAGCTACACCGGGCGCGGCCCGCAACAGCGCCAACGCGGGACAGACATGCTCTTCCAGTGCGCAGATGGCTGGATGAGCCTCTACATCACGGCGAACAAGGCCTGGGAGACGATCGTCACGGTGCTCGATGTGCGCCTGGAAGCCGGCGACGAGCGTTTCGCCAGCGAACTCAGCCGCCGGAAGCACGCCGCGGCCATGCGCGATGTCCTGGAGCCCCACCTCCTGTCTCGGACGCGGAAGGAACTGTTCGACCTGCTTTCGCCGATGCGGGTGGTGGTCGGGATGGTGGCGGCGCCCAGGGACCTGCTCGCCGACGAACACCTGGCCGCCCGGGACGCCTTCGTCCGAGTGGGCGCGGACGCGACACCGATCCCCCGGGTGCCGATCCGCACACGCGGGGAACGCCTCAAGCCAGAGCTGATGCCGGCTCTGGCTCCGGCGCCCTTCCGGGGAGCGGCGAAGTCCCGCCGGCCCGCGTTGCCGCTCGAGCACATCGTGGTCACCGACCTGACGCAGGCCTGGGCAGGTTCGTACGCGACGCAGCTGTTGGCAGACCTCGGGGCAAAGGTGATCAAGATCGAGTCGCGCACGCGGCCAGACCCCTGGCGGGGCGGATTCCGCGGCGAACGGGGGATCCAGGCCTACCCCAGCGACGGTCCCGGCGAGCGCCCGTACAACCGGATGTGGCTCGCGAACAGCGTGAACCGGAACAAGATGGACATCACCCTGGACCTCTCCAACCCGGAGTGCCGGGAGTTGTTCCTCGCACTGGTACGTCAATCCGATGTCGTGGCGGAGAACTTCACTCCCCGCGTGCTGCCGAACTTCGGGCTGGAATACGAACGGCTACGGCAGGAGAAAGAGGACATCATCCTGCTTTCGATGCCCGGGTACGGGCTCGATGGCCCATACAGCGACTACCCGGCGATCGGCGGGACGATCGAGCCAATGTCGGGCAACAGCGCGCTGCTCGGGGAGCCGGGCGGATTGCCCCAGACTTCGGGACTGATGTATCCCGATGCAGTAGCGGGGCTGCACGGAGCGGCTGCTGTGCTGGCGGCACTGCGGCGAAAGGCGAGGACGGGAGCGGGAAGCCACATGGAGATTTCCCAACACGAATCGATGCTTTCGATGACGGCGCCGTTCCATGCGCACGAGTGGTGGGAGACGCCGGCGGGCAACCGCGCGCCGGCCGGGGGCGATGCCCGGGTCGAACAGGGCGCCTCCGGCCAGTGGGTGGCATCCGCCGGGGGCCTGACCGAGGCCGTCCGGTCGATAGCGGAGGTCGCCGGCTGTGAGCACCTTGCTGCGCGCGGTTTCTTCGTGGACGTGGAACAGGTGGACATCGGCCGGCAGACGATGGCGGGCGTCTCGCCGCTGCTCCACCGGACGCCCGGGTCCGTGCGCTGGGGCACGCCCGGGCACGGACAGGACAGCCGGCGTGTGCTGCGGGAGTTGCTGGGCCTGGACGAACGGACGATCGACCGGCTGGAGGCGGAGGGGTTGACCGGAGAAGGCCCACCGTCCGGGTGGCAGGGAGACTGACCCGGACGGCGGTGCGACCCACCCGGGTGTCACTCGTAGCGGAGGGCGTCCCCAGGGCGAAGGCTTGAGGCTCGCCGCAGGGGGGCGAGGATGGCAAGCCAGGACAGTGCCAGCGTCGGCAGGAGGGCGAGCGGCGGATAGGAGGCCGGGAAGCTGTAGGGTACTGAGCCGAAGTGGAACACCGAGGTGACGACTTCGACGAGTATCCGGCCGATGATCCAGCCGAGCGGCACGGCCAGCAGCCAGCCCAGGACGGCGACGGAGAGCGCCTCGGAGCGGAAGATGCCCTGGATGTCGCGGGAACGTGCGCCGAGCGAGCGAAGCACGCCGATCTCCCGCGTGCGTTCGATGACGTTCATGGTCATGAGGTTGACGAGGCCGATGAGCCCGATAGCGACAATCGGCACGCCGATGACGGCGAGCACACCAGTGAGAGTGTTGTTCGCGGCGAGGTTGGCGGCCTTTTCGACGTAGTGGATCTCGTTGGAAACCGGGTACCCGGCTGCGCCAAGGGTGTCTTCGGCCCGGGCCGCCAGTGAATCGATCGCGGCCTCGTCCCGGCTCCTGGATGCCACCCAGAAGGCGTTGGTGTCGGTGCGGCCGAGCAGCTCCTGGAAGGTGGAGAGGGGGATGAAGATGGTGGTCGCGTTGTTCATGAGCACGCCGTCGATTCCGACGATTTCAAGCTCCACGGGCCCGCGAGCGCTCTCGGCGAGGAGGATATCCCCCACCTTGAGCCCGGACGTGGCAGCCAGGGCACGGCCGATGACGGCGACGGCGGCGCGACTTTCGCCGTCTTCGGGCCGCAGCCAGCGGCCGGACTCGATGTTCGGGGTGTAGAGCGAGCCGTCGGCGGGGATGCCCCAGGACTCGTACTGCACACCGTCGACGCGAAGGTCGTTATAGAGGAGCGGATGGGATTTCTCGACGCCATCGATGCCCTGGATGATCCCTCCGGCGCGGTCGTCGAGCGGGACGTTGGAGTTCTGCGAGACGACGAGGTCCCAATCCATGGTGTCCCACGTATCGGCAGTCACCGAACTGACGGTGACACCGAGCGCGAGAAGGCCCAGGGCAACGCCCACGGCGAGTCCGACCTGGATCGCGGTGCCGGCGGCGCGGGCCTTTCGGCGGGCGATGTTGCGAAGACCGATGCCGGCCGTGGTCGGCAGTGGCACGTGGCGAAGGACGCGGCTGATGCCATCGCCGGACGCGGCGGTCGTGGCCTGGAGACCTTCGCGGACGGGAATCGCCGTGCCGCGAAGCAGCGCGGGGATGGAGGCCAGGGTGGTCCCGACGAGCCCGACGGCGAAGCTGCCAATGACAATCGGCCAGGCGATCCCCCAACCCGGGGCAATACCGAGGAACTCGCCGCCGATGACGCCCGCCAGCCAGTTGCTGAAGGGGATGCCGACGAGGGCGCCGAGGAGAGATCCGGCAACCGCGAGCATGACCGCGGTGCGGAGGAACGAGAGTGCAACCTGGCGTCGTCGTCCGCCAATGGCCTTCATGATCGCGATCTCGCGGCGCTGCTCTGCGACCATCGTTGTCATGGTGTTCGAAATGAGGGCGACGGCTGAGACGAGAGCGAGCACGCCGCCGACGTAGAACAGCGTGGCGAAGTTGTTGAAGACTTCCTCTCCGGGCCACGTGCCCGTGGGGCGCGAATCCGGGAGGTTGGTGAACACGACCTCCGGGTGGTGTTGCGTGAGCCACTCCTGGAGCGCCAGCGTGGCAGGCCCGGCGCTCTCCGGGTCGCGAAGGCGGATGTCGATCGAGTTGAATCCGCCTGCGCCCGCGAGCGCGTTCACTGTGGCCTGAGGTACGTAGAGGACGACCTCTTCATCTGTGGCGATCTGGGAGAACTCGAGGGTGCGGCCCGCGCCGGTGATCCTGAGCGGGTGCAGCCCGCCGTTGGCGTCTTCCACCTGCAGGGTCTCGCCGGCGCCCGCGCGGAGGCGCCCGCTGCGGCGGTTCTGCGGGTCGGTGAGTCCCTCGCCTTCGGCGGGCAAGGCTCCTTGCTCCAACTGGACGACGTTGACGGCCTGGCGGGCGAAATCCTCGACGCCGACGAGGAGCACGTCTTCGCGGCGATCCCCGATCCGGAGGCGCGTCTGGTAGGTGGTGCGGAAGTCGATGGCTTCCACGCCGGGGACGGCCCGGAGGCCGGCGGCTTCGTCGGGAGTGAGGACGAGGTCGTCCGTGAAGAGCCGGATGTCGTGGAGGCGGTCCTGGTCGATTCGGTCGGCCATGGCGCTATCCATCAGGAAGGGGAGGGCGAAGAGTCCAAGGCCGGCGACGGCGCTGGCGATGGTGGCGACGGTGAAGAGCGACCGGGCCCAGCGGCGGCGGATGTCTTGCCAGGACTTGCGGGTGAGTGTGCTCATCGGAGGCGCCGATCGCTCTCGATCCGGCCGTCGCGGATGCTGATGGAGCGCGATGCACGTTCGGCGAGGCCCCGGTCGTGGGTGACGTAGACGATCGTCATCCCATCGCGGTTCAGCCGGTCCAGCAGGGAGAGGACCATCTCGGCGCTCTCGGAGTCGAGGTTGCCGGTGGGCTCGTCGCAAACCAGAAGGACCGGGTCACAGGCGAGAGCGCGGGCGATGGCGACGCGCTGTTGTTCGCCGCCGGAGAGTTCGGAGGGAAGGTGTTCGAGCTTGTCGCCGAGGCCAACCAGACCGAGATGCCGGCGGCCGCGCTCGGCTCGCTCGCGACCGCTATGGAGACGGGCGAAATCCATGGGGAGGACGGCGTTTTCGAGCGCCGTGAGGGTGGGGAGGAGCTGGAAGAACTGGAAAACGATGCCCACGCGCTTCCCGCGCCAGGCGGCGAGTTTCTCCTCGCTCATGGTATCGATGCGCTGGCCGTCGACGGAGACCGTGCCAGCGGTGGGCCTGTCGATGCCGGTGACGATGTTGAGGATGGTGGATTTGCCGCTGCCGGAGGGTCCGACGACGGAGACCATTTCGCCGGGCTCGATCGCAAGGTCGATGCCACGGAGGGCGGGGAACGAAAGGCGGCCGGTTCGGTACACCTTCTCGACGCCCGCCAGGGTGATCAGGGGAGCAGTGGTGGAGAGGGACTTCGGTGGTGCAGAGAGGGTAGCCTGCATGGCAACACATCCTTGTGACGAATCGCGCTTACCGTATCTTTCCGTTCGGAGCGCGGAATCGCCCAAAGGAGTGAGCCCGGGGCCTACCTTCAGGCATCAGCCTTCCGGGTTACGGCGCCGGCAGGAGCATGCGGAACACGCTTCCGTGACCTTCTTCACTTTCGGCTTCGAGCCAGCCGCCGTGGGCCCGGACAATGCTGAGGGAGGTGGAGAGGCCCAGACCCGTGCCCTTGCCGACGCCTTTCGTCGTGAAGAAGGGGTCGAAGATGCGCTGGAGTACGTCACGGGACATGCCAAGGCCTGTGTCAGCGACGACGATCTCGTGGTAGCGCCCGGGCCCCAGACCGCGCTGTTGCCAGACGGCCTCCGGCGCGATTTCGCGAATAGTGCGGGTCACGTGGATGGTGCCGCCGTCCGGCATCGCATCGCCCGCGTTCAGGAAGAGGTTCACCAGCACCTGTTGGAGCGACCCGAAGTCGCCGACCACTCCTTCGTCTTCGGTCCCCCGCTCGAACCGGAGTTCCACTTCGGGCCCGAGGGTGCGCTGGACCAGGCTGGCGGTTTCCTTGAAGAGGTCTTCCAGGGAGAGCAGGTCGTGGGATTCCAGGCCGGGCCGGCTGAAACCGAGTAGACGGCGGACGAGGTCGGCTCCGCGTTCGGCAGCGACTTTCGAATCGGTGGTGTAGTCGACCAGCGGGCTCCCCTCCGGGAGTTCCTTCTTCATGAGGTAGAGGTTCCCGAGGATGGTGGTCAGCAGGTTGTTGAAGTCGTGCGCGATGCCGCCGGCAAGGACTCCGAGACTTTCGAGCTTCTGCGCCTGGAGGAGGGCCGCTTCAGCCCGCCGGCGGTCCGTGACATCGCGTGCCGAACCGATGATGCGGTAGCAACGGCCGCTTTCATCGAACAACGGGGTGAGGTGGGTGACGACCTCCGTGCGGAGACCCGGACGGTCGACGACGTTCTCGTACTCGATCGCTTCGCCAGTGGCCTCTGCCTGGCGGTAGCGCTCCAGGGCGGCGTCGGCGGCGCGGGCGGTGAGGAACTCGTGGAGGGTCTTGCCGGTCATCTTCGAGAGGTCGATCCCGAGGAGTGCCTGGGTGCGGGGGTTCGCCATGCGCACGCGGTAGGCGCCGTCTTCTTCGCGGTCCATGACCCAGACGGCGTCTGAAGTGCCCTCGACGACGGCACGGTAGTTGGCCTCGGATTCGGCTAGTGCGCGTTCACGTGCCCGCGAACGGCTGATGTCGCGGCTCAGGCAGATAATCCGGCTGCTCCTGCCCGCCTCATCGATGACCGGGGTCATGTTCGTAATCGCATGGGCGGCGAGGCCGTTCCAGACGACCTGGGTCTCGTATTCGTGGGGATGGCCGGTAGACGCCACCTCGTTATAGCGGCCGATCGAGCGGTCCGCTGCCTCGCCGGCGAGGGTCCCCGCGGCGACCAGCTGGTCGAACGTGAGGTCAAGCACCTGTTCGGCCACCATGCCGGTCTGTCTCAAATAGGAGGAGTTCACGAACGTGCATCGCCACTCGCCGTCGAGGCCGCGGTCCATGATCCACATCGGGTCCGGGACCGTTTCGACGACGACGCGGTAGGCTTCGGAGGCTTTGCGACGCTCGGTGACGTCGCGCGCGACCATCTGGACGGCGGCTTCGCCTTGCCAGCTGGTTGCGCTGGCTATGGTCTCTATCCAGATGACTTCTCCATCGCAGCGCCGGATCTCCATCTCGACCGAAGCAACCGGCTGGCCCTGGCGGACCAGGTTCATGCGTTCGTTGGCCACCTCCTGGTGGCCGGGGAGGACGAAGTCGAGAATGTTGTGGCCGACGAGGTCGGACTGTTCGGCGGCGCGCATCATCAGCATTCCGGCGGGGTTCACGTACTGCACCAGTCCGCCTCGATGGATGGCAATGAGGTCGGGCGAGAGTTCAACGAGATTGCGGAATCGCTCTTCGCTCTCGCGCAGTGCCTCCTCGGCGCGGACCCGGGCATCGACTTCGGTGACGGTACCGACGGCGCCAATCACGCGGCCGTCGTCGTCCAGGGCGGGCACTGCCTGGGCTATCACCCAGATGCTCCGGCCGTCGGGGCGGAGGATGCGGAATTCGACGTCGAGGTTCTGCTCGTCGCGCATGCTCTTCGCCTGCTCGCCGGCGACGCGTTCGCGATCGTCGGGATGGACTGCACGAATCCACCCATACCCGAGGGATTCCCCTTCCGTGAGGCCCGAGAGTTCACACCAGCGGGGGTTCACCCCGACGCATCGCCCCTGCATGTCCGCCCGGAAAATGCCGACAGGAAAGGTCCGCGCTCGGGTGGCACGTTCCAACTGGGTTCCGGAGCCGGTTGCGTCATTGCTCATGCGCTTCCTGGAGCCGCCGTCGGCCGAGACGGAAGCATAGCGAATAATCGCGATACGTATCGCTCGGGGAAATCCCCACTCTCGGGCTGCGAGGGACTACCAGGCGGCCCCGCAGCCGTTCAGGCCCGGGCAGTCAGGAGCCCGCGAACCCGCTCGATCTTCTCGGCGGAGACGCCCTGCGAGAGGAAGAAGGCCTCGGAGCTCCCGTACTTCTCGTGAAGGAGCTCGATGAACCCCGCCATCTTTTCCGGGGGCGTGGCAAGGCGAGCCCGGATTTCCTCGTCGGTCCCCTGGAGGTCGCGACCGCTGGAGCGGAGGTAAGCAAGGAGGCGATCGATGCTGAGGTCGCTGAGGCCGTATTCATGAGCGATGTCTTCGGGAGACGCGCCGAGCACGTCCATGATCATGCCGATGAGGACACCGGTCCGATCCTTGCCCGCGGTGCAATGCACGAGGAACGGGTAGTTCTCTTCTTCGGCAAACAGCTCGAAGGCGCGCGCAAGCTTGTCTCCCCCGATCTCGAGGTAGTGCATGTACCGGCCGGGCGAGATACCCGCGCCGTAGAGGCCATTGAGCTCGGCGATGAGGTCTTCCTGGCGGACATGGTCCGGGAAGATGGAGTTGAGGAAGACGCGGTCCTCGAGGGGATGGGGACCATGGCGCAGGGCGATCTCGTCGCCGTGGCGTAAGTCCAGCACGGTGCGGAGGCCGAGTTCCTCGGCGAGCCAGGCGGCATCGGCCGCGGTCATCTGTTCGAGTGCGCCGGAGCGGTAGATGCGCTCTCCGCGGATGGCGCCGCCGCCGGAGAGGCGGTAGGGGCCGACTTCGCGGAAGTTGTGGATGCCTTCGGGCTCGCGGAGAGTGGAGGGAGTTGTCATTTGCCTGAGGATAATGCGTGGACGTTAGCGTTGCAGTGTTGCTTACCCGTTCGGGCGGGGAAGTGCGGACGAAGGGTCGTTCCCGTCCAGCGCCGGGCGAGGGAACCTGTTGATGGTGAGACCACCTGGAGGCCAACCATGACCACGGAAGCTACGAGACCCGACCCGTTCATGACCGGGGATCGGCGGCACCGGCGGATCGCGTACCGGGCGACCTTCGCACGGCCGTTCGACCACGAAGACACCGACCTCATCGAAGGGCTCTACCGGGATCCCGAAGGCGAGGCCATCGGGAAGGCCATCCTGGAACAACGGCGGCATGAGGCGCCCCAGGCCTTCCTGGTCATCCCCGAAGAGGAGATCCCGCTGGTGCATGTCGAGGCCCGACTCGACGACGACCCCCGCGTCGGTTCGTACGACCAGGTGTTCGCACTGCTCTACGGGTCCGATGAGACGCCAGGACGCGGCGTCCGGGAGACCGGCGAGAAGTGGGACGACGGGGAACTGGTGGCGTTCGCATTCGAAAGTGACGAGGAGGCACTGGAGGCGCAGGCGTAGCTCAATAGATCACCTCCATCCGGAGGCCTCTTGCATCCACGGACGGGGTCGCGGGCAGGCTGACACATGTACCGTCGGCCAATCGACGGGCCGACCACGCAAGGGCGGCGGCATCGAGGACGTCGTCTGCTGCCGTGCCACGGAAGAGGCGCGACGCCTCCGCCAGAGCAGGCAGGGCGAGCCCGGGGAGGGCGGCTTCGAGTGCTGCCCGCCGCTCTTCGAAGCCTGCGGGCGTCCGCTTCGAGAACTGCATCGGCGTTCCATGGATTGCCGTGAAACACGCCTCCGGATGCGCCTCGCGCACCCGCTCCTGCAGGCCCGGTGACATGGCCGTATCGACTTCGCGGATCTTCGGAGTGATGGCGAACGCCTGCGCGGAGAGGCTCTTCCCGGTCGTCGCAATTGAGACAGTGCGCGCAGAGGCGTAATCGGGACAGGCGAGTACGGCGCGGCAGGGGGCCGGGAAGACGCTCGCTGAACGGGGGCCGATGAACTTCCGTGCGAGGACGTCGCACTCCCGTGTCCCGTCGTGAAGCCCGATCGGGATGTCGATGGCGATCGCGGCAGCGTCTCCCAGCGCGCGTAAGAGCGCCGCGAAGGTGGAGAAGACAGCGAACGAGATTGCCGGCGTGGAGGGCTCGACCACCGCGGCGACCCAGCCAGCCTTGCAGCCATCGCCGCCAACGACCGTCACGCGCGGAGTCTACGCTGCGGCAGAATCTCCGAGGCAGACGCGGCAGGGCCGCAAGTTCCCGGGGAGTGCGGCCCGGGGCGCCGTCGAGGAGCCCGCGAGCCGCCGGCCGACGGCACACGCCTCCAGGTGATAGGCGGTGGCGCGCTTACCGGCGCTGAAGACGTAGACGGCTTCCTCCGGGGGCGCGGGGGTGGGCATCGATGCTTCGTCGTCGCGCCGGACGATCGAGGCCAGCCGCAGGCGCACATCAGGAGGAGCGAGGGAAACGCCGCGCACCGCGATCCGGCGGTCGATCTGTGCCGGGTCATGGCCAAGACGGCTGGCGAGGGCGCGCAGGCTCTTGCTCGCCGCAGACTTCGGATGGCTGACGGTGAGCGGGGCGCCGAGCTGGGTCGAACGGGGCATGGAGCGGTCATAGGGGACTTCCCAGATGGACTCACGTTCGAGGATTTCGGCGGCATCGCCGGTGGAGAACCCGGCGACAGGGTCGATGTGGTTCGCGACGACGACGGTGCGCGCGGGGCTTACGCCTTCGTGCTCCATCTCGCGCAGCATCAGCGTGGTGTTGCGCAGGCTGGCGAATTCCAGGGTGGTGGTTACGAGGGTGACATCGGCGATGTTGAGCGCCGCCATCACCGTGTCGTTCAGGACGCACGGTGTGTCGATGAGCACGTAGTCGAACGCCCGGGACGCGAAGGCGATGAGGCTCTCGATATCGGCCGGCGCGGCCGGCAGCCGTTCGGCGAAGCTCTGGGGGGCGCCGAGCAGGAAGACGCCGGAGTCGTGCATCGAGAGGTTCCTCTTGAACGTCTCGAACTCGAACTCGGCCTGGTCGCGTGAGGCGCGCGAGGTGGAGATGTTGGTGTTGAGGTCCATGAGGATGCCGGCGTCGCCGAAATCCGGGTCCAGGTCGATGAGCAGCACGGAACCGCGGTTTTCGTGGGCGAGGCTGCTCGCGAGATTGACCGAAATGGTGGTCTTGCCGATGCCGCCCTTCTGGCCCGCAACAACCACAACGCTGCCGGAGTCTCGCAGAGGGGTGTGCGGCGCGGCCGGCAGGACGGCGTCGATGACGGCGCGCATCTCGCTTTCGGAAACGGGCGTATCGATCAGGTACTTCGCGCCCGCGGCGATGGCCTTGCGGTAGGCGTGCGTGTCCGCTTCGTCGGCGAAGCCAACGATGACGGCATCCGGGGCTGCGCTGGCGACTTCTTCCACCGTCTGGATGGCGCGAGGCAGGGGCTCTTCGAAGGAGACGAAGACCAATCGCACGGCGGCCTTGGCGAGGGCGGAAATGGCGGCAATTCCGTGAGGGCCGTTGACCGTGATCTCGTGCCCGGCGCCGGTCAGGAGTCCTGAAAGCAGATCCCGCCGGGCTTCGGCGTTGTCGATGAGCGCGACGCTCGGGCGTGGTTCCATTTGCCGCTGTCTCCCCGCGATCCACGGCCGGCCGCCCCGGGACGGCGAACAGCCTGACACGTTTACATTCGATCGGTTGGGGCGTGGAGAAGAGGGCGAACGTGAGAATTAATTCATGTGAGGCAAAAAAACGGCCAGCGAGGGCGCCAGGTCGCGGGCTATCGCTGCTGAGCCAGCACTTCGCGGACCTTCGCGGCCAGCGCCTCGCGCGTGTACGGCTTCTGAAGGAGCACGAACGGTGGGAGCGCACCGCCGCCTCCGACGGCCTCGGCCGAATAGCCGGAGACGAAGAGGCACCGCATTGCCGGGCGCAGATCTTGCAGGTGCGCCAGGAGGTCCAGCCCGTTCATCCCGGGCATCATCATGTCGCTCACCATGAGGTCAATGTTCGAACGCGTTTCCTGCACGAGACGGATGGCCGCCTCCGGTGATTCGGCTGTGAGGACGGTATAGCCCAGGCTGCCGAGGAGCCTGGCGGTCAGGCGGAGAAGGGCCGGCTCGTCCTCGACGAGGAGGATCGTTTCGCCCGGCGCCGCACCCTCCGCCTCGTCGGGGGTGGAAGTGGCGGAGGCCGGCGGGATCGGGTGGATGGGCAGGTAGACACTGACACGGGTGCCCGCGCCGGGACGGGTTTTGAGCGAGACAAAACCGTGGTTCTGCTGGGCGATGCCGTACACCGTTGCGAGGCCAAGGCCGGTGCCTTCGCCCAGCGGTTTCGTTGTGAAGAACGGCTCGAAGGCACGGGTGCGGATCGCTTCGGACATCCCGGGGCCATCGTCGCTGACGGAGAGGACAACGTACGTGCCGGGGGCGGCTTCGCCGATCGTTGTCGCATCCGGACCCGTAACCTCGACAACCTCCGCGGAAACCGCGATGGCGCCGGCGCCGGCGAGGGCATCGCGAGCGTTCACGACGAGGTTTGCCAGTATCTGGTCCACCTGGCCTGCGTCGACGTAAACGGGACAGGGCTGCGAGGCGGGATTCCAGGAGAGCTGCGTATCGGCACGGATCAGGCGGCCGAGCATTTTCATCATCGGCGGCACTGCTTCGTTCAGGTCCAGGTAGGCCGGCGAGATGAGCTGCTTGCGGGCAAAGGCAAGGAGCTGGCGCGTGAGATCGGCCGACCGCCGGGCCGCGCGGATGATCTCCGCGATCTCGTCCTGGGCGGGACTGGATGTATCGAGCGATTGAAGGGCGAGCTCGGCGGAGGCAAGGATGACGCCGAGCATGTTGTTGAAGTCGTGGGCGACGCCTCCGGCGAGCTGGCCGATAGCTTCCATCTTCTGGGCCTGGGCAAGCTGGGCCTCGAGGCGGGAGCGTTCTGCTTCGGCCTCCTTCCGCTCACTGATGTCCCGGACATCGAAGACCATGCCCCTGGGCTGTCCCGCTGCATCACGGAGGAATTCCCCCATGACTTCGACCTTGAAGATTGCGCCGTCGGCTCGGACCCCGTCGTACTCGTCCGGATGGCGGTTGGACCAATCGGTGCCGCGGACTGCGATCCCTGCGATGTTGGCGCGGGCGCGGTCATGGTCCTCGGGGGTGATGAACTCGAATATCGACCGGCCAATCAGTTCATCGAGGGCCGGGTGCCCGAACATCTTCAGCCCCGCGGGAGACGACATCTGGATGTGCCCCTGCATATCGGTAACCACGACGGCATCGGGAGAGGAATTGAGGATCGCACGGTAGAGGCCTTCGCTCTCCCTGATGGCCTCCTCGCTCCTCCGGCGTTCGGTTACATCGCGCGCGATCTGAAGGATCTCGAAAATCCGGTCGCCGTCGTGGTAACCGCGCCCGCGAATCTCCAGCCAGATCCGGTCGCCCGGGCGTGTCACTACCTGGACGTCGAGCCGGTCGATCGTGTTCCCCGCGAGTATTTCGGCGAACCGGCTGGCAACGTAGAGCTGATCTTCCGGTGCCACGAGGTCGAAGGCGGAGCGCCCGATCAATTCATGCGGCTCGTAGCCGACGGCTTCGCAGGTGGCGGCGTTGACGGAGGTGAAACGGGCATCGGGGCTGAGCGTCCAGATGAGGTCCGTCGCCTGGTCCACGTAGGACCGGAACTTCTGCTCACTCTGGTGCACCGCCGCTTCAGCTTCCGCTCTCACCGTGACATCGCGCATGTTGTGGACTATCCCCGACACGGAGGGGTCTGCCAGCAGGTTGTTGGACGCCGCCTCCATGACGCGCCATGTGCCATCGGCGTGACGCGCGCGGAGGACCGTGGGGTCTCGCACGCCGGGTGTTGCAACGGCCCGCGCGAAGGACTCCCCCACGTGGGAGGCATCATCCGGGTGGACGAACGAGAGGATGCTTTTCCCCACGACAGAGGCGGGACGGTAACCAAGGACGCGCTCCACGCTCGGTGAGACGTACTGAAGGATCCCTTCGCCGTTCGAGACGGTGATGACATCGAAACTGTTGTGCACCAGCGCGCGAAGGAGCGCGCCCGGGTCATCCGGGTCCATCCGCGTATTGTGCCCCGCACGGGCGTCTCGCACAGGCGGGATCTCCCTAAGAAATTCGGCGGGTGGAGATCACGTCCAGACGGCGGTGACGACGGCGTCGGCGGGGTGGTTGTGGTCGCCGGTATCGACGATGGCGCGGCTTCCGGCGGTCATATCGGCGGCGGCGATGGCGCGGTTGGTGGGGACGTCGACGGTCTGGGCGGGGGAGCCGTCCAGGCGGACGGTGGCTATCCATGTGCCAGAGTCGAAGCTGACGATCAGGGCTCTGAGTGTGGCCATCGAACCTTGGTAGTAAGGGGGGGCTGCGGCGGCCGGGGGGGTTGTCCGGGACCGCGTCGGGGTTGAGTCGGACCGGCGAAGCCGAGGTCGAGCACGGAGTTGTAGACGGGCGCGCCGGTGGCGGGGCCGCGACGGAAGTCGACGCCTCGGCCTATGACGCGGTAGAAGTTGTTGAGCGAAGCCCACGGGTAGGTCTCATCGGGGAGCGACGGCACGATGGCGACAAAGAGGACATCGTAGAGCTCGATGGCGGATTGCAGGGGGGTGACGAGCTGGGCGCGCGGCTGGACAGCGAAGCGGCGATGAAAGCCGCGTTCGGCGGCGGCAGTCGCCTTGCTGTCGTCGTCGGCGCTGAGGTCGCGGGTGATGGCGAGCACGGGGTCGCTGGTCCAAGGCTCGTCGGCGACGACGCTGCCGAGCTCGTGGAGGAACGTATCGGCGTAGCGGTCCGGGCCGACGGCGCGGTGCCAGTTGGGCCGGCGCTCGTCGAAGCGCTCGAAGCTGAGGATGTGGCTGTAGTCATCGACGTAGGCGTCGGACATTGGGAAGACGAAAGCGCCGTCGGTGGCGTCGGCTGCGGCGATGCGGGGGGGGGGGGGGGGGGGGGGGGTGGGGTGGCCGCAGGGGGGCAGGGCGTTGGCACGGCGTCACGGGTTGGCGGACACGAGCCGTCGAGTGTCTGCCAACCGGGTTTTCGAGCCCCTAGGTGCGCACGACGTTGTAATAGACGCGGATGCTCTTTCCGACGGTCGATTTCGCCATCTTCTTCGTCGTGGTCTTCGCGATCGCCTGGACGATCCGGCCGTACCACCTCTGGTGGCGCGTCTTCCTCGTGGCGGCGAGCTGGTTCTTCTACGGATTCTGGGAACCCGCCTTCGTGCTGCTCCTGGTTGGGTCGACGGCGGCGAACTGGGCGATCGGGCACGACCTCTCGAGGATGAAGGATGTCGACGGCCGGCTGAACGCGCCCGGGCGGGCACTCCTGGCCTTCGGAGTGGCGCTAAACCTGGCGACGCTGGGGTACTTCAAGTACTACGGCTTCTTCGCGGAGGAGATCAACGACCTCTTCGGACTGGTGGGCGCGGGTGAAGTCATCCCCCTTCGCCAGATCACGCTGCCGGTGGCGATCTCGTTCTTCACATTCCACGCGATCAGCTACCTGGTGGACATCGCTCGGAACGACATCGAAGAACCGATGTCGCCGCTCGACTTCTCGCTCTACCTTTCGTTCTTCCCGCACCTCGTCGCGGGGCCGATTGTGCGGGTCACGGAATTCGCACCGCAGATCCGGGAACCCCTGGGCGAACGGCTGGTGCTGGCCGTACCGGCCTTTCAATTGATCGTCTTCGGGCTGTTCAAGAAGGTCGTGATTTCGAGCTACCTGGCGAACGAGATAGCCGACCCCGTTTTCGCGGCTCCGGGGCAGTACGGATCGCTGGAGATCCTGGTGGGGGTCTATGCCTACGCCATCCAGATCTTCGCGGACTTTTCCGGCTACACCGATATTGCGATCGGCTGCGCCTTGCTGCTCGGGGTGAAGTTCCCCCAGAACTTCGACCAGCCGTACCGGGCGCTTTCGCTGCAGGACTTCTGGCGGCGCTGGCACATGACGCTCTCGCGCTGGCTTCGGGACTACCTCTACATCCCGCTTGGTGGCAACCGGGGGACGAAGGCGTTCATCTACCGCAACCTGGCGCTCACGATGATCTTCGGCGGGCTCTGGCATGGGGCGGCGTTGACGTTCGTCGCCTGGGGGGCCATCCACGGCTTCGGGCTCGTCATCGAGCGCGAGCTGCGCGAACGCTACGAGGGAAGGCTGGGCCGCTTTGCCGTGGTCTGGCAGTGGCTGATCACGTTCCACGTTGTCTGTCTCGCCTGGATATTCTTCCGCGCGGAGACCTTCGGGACGGCATGGGAGATGTTGTGGCGCGTCCTCACGGCCTGGGACGGCGCAGGCACGTTGAGCCCGTTGTTGTTGATCGTCATCGCCGGCAGCATTGCCTCTCAGTTCCTGCCGGACCGGCTTTCCGGAAGCTTGCGGATCTCTTTCTCGCGGCTGGCGCCGGCGGCCCAGGCGGCTACGCTGGCGGTGGCGCTGGTCGCGATCGACATACTCGGCCCGGAGGGCGTCTCGCCCTTCATCTACTTCCAGTTCTGAGGTGAAGCGAAGCGCAATGGTGGCGATGGAACCGGAACCCGTGGAAGAACAGGGGCTGCGCGTCCGCGCCGGAAGAGTGCTCGCGGTCATCGCCGGGGCGCTCTTCATCGCCCTTCTCTTGAACGCCTCCGAACTCGAACGCGAGGCGAAGGCGAAGCCCCTGGGGACCGAACGCGACGTCTGGGTCGGTATCTGGAAGCCGTTCGCGACGGTGAGCCGGTCGCTCTACCTCGATCGGCCGAGGGCCTGGGCCGATCACGCCCTGGACCGTGGGGGCACCGGAGACGTCTTCGAACTCCCGCCGGCCACCGCCACCGTAGCAGCGACGCCGACGGCGCCGGCGCAACTCGTCCGGACGCCCAGCGCGGAAGAGCCGTTGCGGATCTGGATCGGCGGCGACTCGATGATGAAAGTTCTGGGCGAATCGTTTGTGCGTGAGGCCGGCGGTTCGGGCTTGTTCGACCCGGTCCATGAGCCGCAGCTCGAATCGGGCCTGACGAGACCGGATTTCTTCGACTGGCCGCGGGAACTGAACCGCCTGGCTTCGGTGCAGCCCCGGTACGACGTGTTTGTCGTGATGTTCGGGGCGAACGACGCACAGGGGATCATCGAACCGAACGGGACGATCCACCAGGTCGAGGGGTCGGCGGGCTGGGTGGCCGAGTACCGGCGGAGAGTGGCGGGCGTAATGGACCTGCTGCGGGCGGATAGCCGCCTGGTCGTCTGGGTGGGCCAGCCGGTCATGCGGTCCGACGGACTCTCGGACGATATGGCGATGATGAACCAGGTGTATCGCGAAGAAGCGGCCAGTCGCCCGTGGGTTCGGTTCGTGGACCTCTGGCCGCTGTTCGTGGATTCAGAAGGGGATTACAACGCGTACATCGCGGATGACGATGGCGAAACAAGGCTGATGCGCAACCCCGACGGCGTCCACTTCGTCCGCGAAGGCGGCGACAGGGCGGCCCGCGCCATCTTGAAGGTCATCAGGGCCGAGGCGAAGGTGGACTAGCCCGCCGCCCCATCAGGCGTCATCGCCAACGGTGGACCGCTTGAACACCTCGATCGGGCCGAGGAGCGTCTCGAGCAGGTCGCCGCGGCTGACGATTCGCATTGACCATCCACCCGCCGGGACCCCTTCACGCATCTGGGATCCGTGGGCGAGGGCTGCGGCGGACTTGGCACTTGCGACGGCGCGGACGTCGCTGACCGTGGTGAAGCTGCTCGTGAAGCGGAGCCCAAAGGCGAACCTCACAGATGTTCGCCAGGGGGAGAATTCGTGTCCGTATGGGAGTCGCAAACCCACCCACGGCCAGTGCCGCCAGGCCCAGACGGGGTACTCGTAGACTTCGAACCTGCGCCCGGCGAGGCGTGCCGCGCGGAAGCCAGCCTCAGCGGTGGCGATGTGGTCCGGGTGGCCGTCGGCGCGGTAGGGCAAGAAGAGTTGTTCGGCCGGCCACTCCTCGAAGAGGGCCACGAGCTGTTCAACGGCGTTTCCCAGGTGGGCTGCGAGCGCGCCATCAGGGGAGTCGAGGAAGTGGCAGTAGGTTGCGTCGAGGCCCAACTCGCGGGCGGCTTCCAGGGTCTCGGCCCACCGCACTTCCGCAAGGTCGGCCGGGGCAGCCGAAGCCGGCGCGCGACTTCCGTCGGTCATCACGATGACATGGATCGTCGCCCCGGCCGCCAGCTTGCGGACGATCGTGCCCCCGCAGCCGAACGTCTCGTCGTCCGGATGTGGTGCGAGGATGAAGGCGGGGCGCCTGAGGGCCGCCTCGTCGAAGGCCGTGCCTCGTCGAAGGCACCGCCGGACCAGAAAGTCGCGATAGATGTGGCGAAGAGACAACCAGGACCTCTCGAAGCTCAGTTCCGGATGATCCGCCGGGAGCGCCTAACAGCGAATCGGCGGGGGCGCCGTCAGGTCGCTCGTTCCGGGCCGAACAAGGCGGCCCGCCGGTCCAGGGGCGCTCTCATGCCCTGCCAGAGACCCTGGATGAGCCACGGGCTCCGGAACACAAATGGGGCCGCGGCGGGACGCACGACAGCCGCGGCGGCGAAGCGAAGCTCGACGCTGAGTTCGCGGATGAGCGGGTACACCCCGGTGACGGACCCCAGCCGCACGTCTTTGGCGGCGAGCGCCCCAATGCCGCGGGAATAGCCGCGGAGGAGCCGGGTGGCTTCGTCGCCGTAGGCGCGTCCGCCCCAATGCGTGACCAGGATGGAGGGATCGCAGAGGACGTCGTACCCGGCCCGGAGCGCGCGGTTGTTGAGGTCCTGGTCTTCGCCGCTTGGGAAGTGGCAACCGGGCCCGAGGGCCTCGTCGAACCCGCCGAGCCGCTCCAACGCGTCGCGACGCGCGAACATGTTGCCGCCGAGCGCACCGATCCGCGCGACCGCGCGACCTCCCCGGCGGACCTCGCGCCTGCCTGGAATGTGGGCGGGGACGAACTCCCTGCGTGGGTCATGCGGGCAGGCGACCGCGCCACCCGAGACGATCGCAAGGCGGGGGGCGCCCGCGAAGGCGCGGGTCCCGGCCCCGATCCAATCCCCGGGGACCGTGCAGTCGTCGTCGGTGAACGCGATGAAGGTGGAGCCGCTCGCCCGGATGCCGGCGTTCAAGGCCGCGCTCTTTCCGCCCGCGGGATGGTGGAGATAGTCGAGCGCGAGACCGGCGAAGCCCTGGCAGAGCCGCTCCGCGCCCGCATCCGGGTCCTGGTCGATGACCACGATCCGGGGGTTGGGGGTGCATTCCTCGATGGAACGCAGGCAGCGCTCCAGGTGATGCGGCCGTCCCTTCGTGGGCACGAGGATTACCGTCGATTCCACACTCCCCCCGGCGCCTCCCGGCGCGCGTGCGAGAATACGGCCGGCAGCGCCAACGGGCGCGCGAGACCAGCGCGCCACGGCACCGCGGAGGCCCTATCGATGTCCACCCGCTTCGAACCCGTCCCGTTTTGGGCGAAAGTACCCCACGGCATCTGGTTGCAGGAAGCGACCGCCGTGGCGGTGGACTCGGCCGACCGGGTCTACGTTTTCAACCGTGGGAATATGCCGGTGCTGGTCTTCGACCGCGACGGCAACGTCATCGACATGTGGGGCAACGACGACCCTGGATCGGGTACCCGGCTCATCACTGATGCCTATGGGAACGCCTTGCAGACGTGGCCGGGGAACCGTTGGCTGCGCGCCCACTCGATCCGAACCGATCACGAAGACAACCTCTGGCTGGTCGATGTGCTGGGACACACGATCACGAAGACCGACCGGTCCGGTCGCGAGCTTCTGCGGCTGGGAAACGGCGAAGCAGCCCCGGCCCAGAGTGGCGAACCGTTCAACCGCCCGACGGATGTGGCGGTGAACCCGGCGAACGGTGATATCTACGTCTCGGACGGATACCGGAACTCGCGGATCCACCGCTTCGACCGGGAAGGCCGGCTCCTGCAATCGTGGGGAGAGGCCGGCTCCGACCCCGGCCAGTTCAGCCTGCCGCACAACATCGCGATGTTCGGCGCGGACGGGGTGATCGTCGCCGACCGCGAGAACCATCGTGTCCAGGTGTTCTCGCTGGAGGGCGAGTTTCGCACCCAGTGGCACGTGCACCACGCCGTCGCGGTCGTCGGTGGGCGGGGCACGGATTCCAACGTGTACGTCGCCGAACAAGGGCCGCCCCCGGTGCAGCACGGCGTCCCGAACCTGGGGCACCGCGTGTCGATCTACAACCGTTCGGGCGAGTTGCAGGGCCGCTTCGGCGCCCCTCTGCCGGGCGAGCGGGCGGAACAATTCCTCTGGCCGCACAGCATTGCCGTGGATTCACGGGGCGATGTCTACGTGGCGGAAGTCTCCTACACCGAGGTCGGCAGCCGCCAGGACCCGGCCCGCGAAATGACGAGCCTGCGGAAGTGGCGGCGGATCGAGGACTGACGTCTCACGGTTGCGGCGCCGGCTCAGCATCCGGCGGCTCGTCGCCGGGCCCGGAGTCTTCCTGTTCGAGCCACCAGCGGGCCATCCGGGCTTTGGTGCGGTCCCACCACTCGCGCTCGAGGAGCATCAGCACGCCGACTCCGAGCAGGAGGAGCCCGGCGACCCCGAGCATCGCCCAGTACGGGATGTTCCCGTTCGCCGTGTTGTCGACCACATAGCGGGCCGCGACGGCCACCAGGGTCACAACCCCGGCGACGGCGAGCCAGCGCTGGAAGAGGGTGAGCCCCACGGCGAGCAGGGCCATGCCCTCGAGAATCACGAGCAAACCCCAGTTCGCCCCGCCGGGTTCGAAGCTCTGTTCCGCGGGCGGGAGCACGAGCACGGCCGCGCCGAGAATGAAGAGCCCTTCGTGCAGGAGCATGTGGTGGCCCAACAAGGGCTCCGAGCGGCGGATGGAGAGCCCGAGTCCGATCAGGCAGATCGCGACCGGCGCCGTGTAGACCTGGATGTTCTCGAATTCGAACGTCGCGATCGCCATTTCGAGCGAGAGCAAGAGCACCGCTCCTCCGGCGACAACCGCCAGCCGGCCTTTCCGGTACATGCCTTCGAAAACGAGCATCGCCCCCGCGATGGCGATGTTGATGACGGCCGAGAGCCACTCGGGCGTCCGGACGAGCGGGTCGCCGCTCGAGCCCGGACTACCGTCGAATGGAGTTGTGCCATTGAGCGCGCTGAGCGCGAAGACCGAACCCGCAATCGCCAGGAGCACCGGCGCGACCGAGAGGAACGTTACCGCCCTGGGGACGACGCCGGGCTCCTTCCGCGACGGCGCCAGGGCGAAAAAGAGGATAGCGGCCGTCGCTCCATAGACCAGTGAGAGCGACCAGGCAGGCCAATCCTGCCACGCCCAGGCGAGCGCAGCCGAAGCCACCGCCGAGACGAAGCCGCCGATCACCCGGTTGTCGGAGCGATTCGCCAGGCCGCTGGCGACGAAAGCTGCGGCTGCTACTCCGAACATCGCCGAGAGTTCGCCGGTGTGGTGCCCGGCGGCGTCCGCCCCGATCACAAACGCGGTGAGGCCGGCCACGGTGAGGGGGCCCAGCCAATCTCGAACGCGCACGTGAGTCCGGCAGGTCGTGAAGATTGCGGCCGCGCCGGTGGCAGCGTACGTCCATCCGGCGGCGGCCAGCGATAGTTCGATCGTCCGGTTGAAGAAGCCGAGGGAGATCATGGCGAGGCCGAAGGCGCCGAGGGCGACGCCGTGCCGTTCGGTGCGCGGCGGCACGGATGCCTTCAGGTCGAAGAGTTCGCCGAGCGAGCCTTTGCTTCGCCAGGACCCGATAGCCCAGGCCAGGGCGGAGAGGACGAAGGCGACGGCGCCCGCCCATGCCTCGGACTCGTACTCCTCGAGGGCGGCCAATGGTGCCAGGCTAAGCCCGAGGACGTACCACCAGGCTCCCCGGCGGACCAAATCGCCGCGGGACCAGAGCCGCTCGGATGCGGCAATCGCAAGGGCGATGGCGAGCGGAGCCCACGCCATGTGGTACAGGGGCCACTCCCGCCACCAGGCAAACGCGGTGGCGGTGGCCGCCGCGGCCGCCGGGACGCAGAGCATCGCCGGCTGCCAGCGGTTCCAGGCGCTGTCCCAGAGCAGCGCGATGAGGACGAGCCCATAGGCTGCGGGCAACTGCCAGGCCCCCGTGCTGGCGAGCTCGGCGTGGTTGTGGGCGAAGACGATGGAGCCCGCCGCGGCCCCGCCATAGACGATCCGCCAGGGCATCGGGAAGCGCCCGCCGACAGCGAGTGCCGCCGCCACGGCTGTGAGGCCGAGGAGCATCGAGGTGTGGTCTTCGTGCGGGGCGGCGGCGAAAACCGCGACGATGATGCCCGTGAGGCTGGCCGGCCCGATGACCTCCTCGAACGCGGGCAGGCGGCGGCGCAAGCCCCCGGCCACTGCCCACGCCGTGATCGTGAGGCCGGCGAACGCCCATGCCGAGGTGGTCCGCGGCTGTTCGAGCGCGAAGACGAGGTAGCCCACGGTGGCCAGGCTCAGGCTGAAGCCCCCGAACGCCAATGCCTGCCGCTCGCGGGTGAGGCCGAACCTGGCGCCGATGCGCAGGGCGCCATTGCTGCGGACGACGGTGGCGAACCACGCGATTCCGGCCAATGCGAATCCCGCGACCCCGTACCAGGGCGCTGCCTCGTACGAACTGGTGAGAGTCAGCGGAGCAAGGGCGAGCGCGAGCACGTACGGCCAGGCAGCGGGCCGGAGGACGCTGCCGCGCATCCAGAGGCGTTCGGTCGCGGCGATGCCCAGGGCGAAGGCGAGAGGTGTCCAGGCCATGTGCTGGTCGGGCCACCCTCGCCACCAGACGGCGGTCCCGGCCCCGACGGTGGCGACGGCGGGGACGAAGAGCATGGCGGGCTGGTAGCGATTCCAGGCGCCGTCCCAGAGAAGGGCGACGATGGTGAGCCCGTACGCCGCGGGCAGTTGCCAGGCATCGGCGCCTGCCTCGGCGGCGTGGAGATGGGCGAAGAGCAGCGCGAGGCACGCGCCGCCGGCATAGGCCGCCCGCCACGCCATCGCGAAGCGGCCCCGGACCGCCAGCGAGGCGGCAACCGTGCCGAGCCCGAGCATCATCGAGACGTGCCCCGGCCCTTCGTGGCCGAGGAGGACGGCGAGGGCGAAGGCGCTCAGCCCGACCGGGCCAAGGACCTCATCGAGCGACCTTAACCACTTGCCGAGCCCCGCGACGGCAAGCCAGAGGGCGATGCCCGCGATGGCGAAGGTCCAGGCGCTCTCAATCGCCGAGAGTTCGAGCGCGACGTCCACCATCCCGCCGGAGGCGAAGAGCGCCCAGGCGCCGCCGCGCGCCAGCATCTGCTGTTCGATTCGCGAGGCCCTGTCCGAGGTGTGCCCGGCGAGCGCGGCAAACGCGCCGTTCGTGCGGAGCGCCAACCCAAAGATGGCGATGGCCGCAGCGGCGAATGCAGCGGCGCCCACCCACGCTTCATCGGTGTACGCGTCGACCAGGAGGACGGGGGTGGCAGCGAGGATGAGGGCGCCGGGCCAGGCGAGCGTTGCGAGCCCCGCATCGCGGACCCACGCTCGTTCCGATGCCAGGATAACAAGGCTGATCCCGATGGCAGGGAACGCCCAGTATGCCCGGTCGACTTCGAACGCCCAGAGCGCTGCCGCGCCGCCGATCGCGAGGGCGAAGGCGCCGAGCAGGGCGGACGGCCGGAAGCGGAACGCATCGAAGGCGGCGCCACCGGCGGCGAGGCCGTAGACCGCGGGGAGTTCCCAGCGGTTTATCCCCGAGAAGGCCGTTGCGGCGTGAGAGATGGCGATGGCGGTGGCGCCACTGGAGGCCGCGAGCATGCCCCATACCTCCGCCTCCGCTGGCCGGCGCCGCGCGATGAGGGCATAGCCGACCGCTGCGAAGACAGCGAACGTCCCCAGCCACTCGTAGGCGAGCGCGTCGGCCGCCCAGAACGTCGAGGCGGCGGCAGCTGCGAGGAGTGGCGGGAGGAACGCCAGCGCCGGGACATACCGGCCAGCGCCGTACCAGCCTGCGGCAATGAGCGAGGAGAGGGCATAGGCGACGGGCAGCAGCCATCGGCTATCGCCTTCGGCGGCGCGGCCGTGGGCGAGGACCAGGGCGACGATGCCGAAGGCCAGCGCGAGAGATCGCCATGCCGGACCATGGCGCGGCTGGAACTTTGCGACAGCGAGGTACCCCGCGGCAACGGCCAGGAGTGAGACCGGTGACCATGTGACGACGGTTTTTGCCCACGGGTCGATTGCCCATCCCGCGGAAGCGAGGGTCATGACCGAAACCGGGGGAAGGAGACCGAGGAAGATGGGCCGGCGGGAAGGGAACGCGGAGCGCGCGATCGCCGCGGCCGTGAACGCATAGGCGACGGGGATGGCTGCGTGTGCGCCCTCTTCGAACGCGACGGCCTGGTGCGTATAGAGCAGGGCGGCGGAGACGAGCGCGTAGGAGCCGCCCTCGACGAAGCCGCGAGCGCGTGGCGGGACCGGGAGGCGCGGGGCAGCGGCCACGCCAGCCGCGCCAAGGGCGACGAACCACGGGCCGTACCACTCCGATGCGAAGTGCAGGCAGGCGCCAAGCGAGGCGTAGGCGGCGAGGTAGGCGCCTGCGGCGGGGAGCCAGTAGAACTTTCCGAAGTCCCGCCACGCGAGGAGCGAGTAGAGCCAGGCGGTCGAGAGGCTTCCGGCAAGCCAGACGTACTCCCGGGAGACGTCTTCGTGGCGAAGCACGTTGGTGTAGATGGCGACGAAGTTGAGGGGTACGAGGACGGCGCCGAGCCCGAGGAAGACCGGCCCCGCCTCCTGCACACGCTCCCACTTCCGCAGCTGGATGCCGAGGACCAGGAAGAGGAGGGTGTAGAGGCCGAAGAGGGCGCTCTTCGCCCCACCGCCGCTGCCGGTGTAGCTCACGAAGATCAGCGCGGAAATGGAGAGCAAGAACGCTCCCAGGTAAAGCACAAGGTCGGCCTGGCGGCGGGCGGCCCAGTTGCGAAGATCGAGCCTGACATGGCCCGGGGGCTTCGGCGGGGCAGCCGGCCGCGGCGGCCTGAACGGCGGCGGAGCTGGCGCGACCGGGGGAGCCGGTACATCAGAAACAGGCACGACCGCAGCGTCGGGGACCGGTACAACGTTTGCCAGGGGCGCCACCGGCTCGGGTTCGGGTGCCCGCCTTCGCGCCGGCCGGACGGCGAGGAGGCGCTCTTCGTACACGCGCCGCATCTGGGCGAAGGTCGCTTCAGAGATGGCGCCATTCCGGCGGAGGTTGTGGATTTCCGTGAGCAGGAGCGCGTAGACCGCGATCAGGTCCCGCGGGAGCTCTTCGGGCCAGATGCCGCCGCATTCGGGGCAGGTGGTGGCCCTGCCATCGAAGATCTCACCGCAGCGCCCGCAGTAGCGGGGTATCTCGAACCGGTCTGCCACGCTCCACTCTCCTTGGCGGCCGCGGAGCCGCCGCCGGCCATAACGGTAGGTTGTACGCCAGAGTGCGGGTCAGGGTCGACCGGGCCAATCTCGCCGCACGAATTGCCGGATTTGTGTGAGGGGCCGCGCGGGCTGCCTCAGCTTGCCGGGAGGAGAAGCCGGAAGGTGCTTCCCTGGCCGGAGGTGCTTTCGGCCGCGAGCCAGCCACCGTGGGCGCGGGCGATACCCAGGGCGGTGGGCAAACCCAGGCCCGAGCCCCGGCCGTGCCCTTTTGTCGTGAAGAACGGGTCGAAGATGCGTTCGACCAGGCCGGCGGGCATGCCCTGGCCGGTGTCCGCGACAGAGACGACGTGGTAGCGGCCTCGGGGAAGTTCGGGCGGCGCCCAGCGGTGGCGGGGGCCGACGGTGACGACCCTGTGGGAGACGGTGATCGTGCCGCCGCCGGGCATAGCGTCGCGAGCGTTCACCATGAGGTTAATCAGAATCTGCTGGAGGGAGATCGGCGAGCCGAGCACTTCAGTGTGGCCCGCGCCGCGCCGGACGACGAGGCGGACGCTCGGCGTCAGCACCGAGCGGGCGAGGGCGGCTGTTTCATCTATCAGTCGGTCGAGGTCGACGAGTTCGGCCCGTTCGACTTCCGGCCGCGCGAACGTGAGCAGCCTGCGGACGAGTTCCGCGCCTCGCTCGGCGGCATGCCTCGCTTCGTTCAGCAGTTCGGTCTGGGGGCCGTCCTGCATTTCCTGGTTGAGGAGGTAGAGGTTCCCGAGGATCGCCGTGAGGAGGTTGTTGAAGTCGTGGGCGATTCCGCCCGCGAACACCCCGAGACTTTCGAGCTTCTGGCTCTGGCGGATCTGTTGCTCGAGCCGTTCGCGCTCGTCGTCGGCGGCTTTCCGGTCGGTGATGTCGAGAAATGTCCCGGCGGCGCGGAGGGGCCGCCCGGCACCATCTCGCAAGACCGTGGTGCCGCGAGTGAGCAGCCAGCGGTAGTCTCCGCGGCCGTCGATCACGCGGTGTTCGCACTCGACGAAGGCGGTCTCGCCGGAGAAGTGGGCGTTGAAAGTTGCCGAGACGAGTTCCCGGTCGTCGGGGTGTACCCGCGTCATCAGCCAGTCGGAGTCCTGGGCGTCACCCTGGTCGAATCCGTGGTCCCCGCCCTCGGGAATCTGGACGGTCATCTCGCGCTTGCGCACATCCCATTCCCAGAGCGCGAGGTTCGCGCCGCGCATGGCAAGGTCCAGGCGGTTCTCAGCGGCGAGTCGCGCCTTCTCGATGCGGATCGCTTCGAGGAGCGTGCCACAGGTCGTGGCGAACGGTTGCAGGAACTCGCCGACTTCGTCGTCGTATCCGCCGGGGCGGTTCGCGATGCCGATCATCCCCACGAGACGGTCCCCCCGGTGGATCGGCATGCCCATGAAGGCGTTGAGCGCGGGATGGCCCGGTGGAAGGCCGCCCCGCCGGGGGTCGCTGGCGGGGTCGTTCGCGATGAGCGTTTCTCCGGTGACGAGAACCTCGCCGAAGAGCGACTTCAGGTTCACGAACTCGATGCCTTCGTCGATGTTCTCGTCGTAGAACTTCCGGCTCCACTCGTCCCATGCGATGTCCGAGACGGCGTGTGTCTTCAGGTACGGCGCGCCGTTGCGATAGAGGACTTCGCCGATGAAGCCGTATTCGCTCCCGGTGAGGGTGAGCAGGCTGGGCAGGAGGCCCTCGAAGACAGCGCGGGCGTCGCGCTCGCGGATGAAGTCCGTCTGGGCGGAAGTCAGGGCGCTGAGGAGGTCGTTCGAGCGGCGGAGAGCCCGGTCGGTCGCGCTGCGGTCGCCGATGTCCCTGCTGATGCCGGCCGTGGCGAAGACCTCTCCGTTGGCATCGCGTACCGGGAAAAGGGCGATGGAGACTTCGATGACCCGGCCATCCTTCGTCGGTCGCCTGGTCTCGATGACTCCCTGCGTACCCTCCAGGATCCGGCGGTTGGTGTCCGCCATCTCGCCGGAAGCGTGCGGGAGCTCCATGGTTTCGAGCGGCTGGCCGGCCATCTCCTCCGCCGTCCAGCCGTACAACTTCTCGGCGCCGCGGTTCCAGCTCAGGACCCTGCCGTCTGGTGCGCGGCTCACTATCGCATCGTCGCTGGATTCGACGATGGCCGCGAGCCGGGCTCGCTCGAGTTCCGCTTCCCGGCGGGCGGTAGTGTCGCGAAACATGTAGCGGACGCCGCACGGGTTGTCCTGTTCATCGAGGATGTAGGAGCCCTGGACATCGGCCGGAAAGTGCGAGCCATCCTTGCGCACGAGGCAGAACTGGAAGACGCGCTGGCCCTCGCGCTCGTAGGGTTGGCCGATCCAGGTAGATACAGCCATGTGGCGGGTCGCGACATCCACCACCTCGATCAGGCTGGGTTCATCGAGCAGGACATAGCTGTGGATGCCCGCTGCGACGTCTTCTGCGGTGTAGCCGAGCAGGCTTCGCGCCAGCTGGTTCATGTAGGAAACCTGGAACGACGGGAAAGCAACCTCGACGAACGCCTCTGGGAGATGCAGCCGAAACTGCTCGAGTTCCGCGCGCGCCTTTTTCAACTCAGCACGCAGCGCCGCAGTCTCTTCCGCGTCGGCGGCCGGGCTCGATGATGCTGTGTCTCGAATCACGGGGGACCCTCTGGCGAGGCGGGCTCTGGCGGCCACCGGATCGTACCCCCGGCCTCCCCCTCCGGCACTAAGCGAATCCCCTAAGAGATAGCCCGATGGCTGCATTCCGGGCCGCTGTTCGCAGGTTCGGGTCCGCCGGTAGAATCGAACGTCCATGACGCTGCCCACACCCGCGACACGCGTGATCGAAGAGACCGGCTCGGCCGTCGAGCCGCCGTACCACCTCATCCTCCTGGATGACAACGAACACACCTACCAGTACGTGATCGCGATGCTGGGGAGCGTCTTCGGCTACGCGCCGGAGAAGGGCTTCGCCATTGCCTGCGTGGTCGATAGCGAAGGACGGGCGATCTTGATGACTGGCGGCCTCGACCGGGTGAAGCTGAAGCAGGACCAGGTCCACGGCTATGGCGCGGATCCGGCGATGCCCGAATCGAAGGGCAGCATGTCGGCCATCATCGAGCCGGCGGTATCGCCAGGGTAGGTCCATCGCATCGCGGAAGCTCGGCGGGGCGCCGGCGTCAGTCCATCACGAGCGACGCATCATCCTTCATCAGCACCCAGTAGACCTTGAGTGTGAAGAGCCCGCCGAAGTCGTTGAGGACGCGCGGGTGAGTCGCCGTCACGGGAAGGTGGGAACGCCACTGCCCGCTGGCATTGTCGTACTCCAGCACCTGGAGCCACTGGCCGCCTATCGATCTCAATGCATCGTCGACTGAACGGCTGGTCCCCGTGTAGGTGAAGTTGTTCCAGCCCGCCTGGAGCGAAACGGCCCGGCCGGCGGGAGGGTAGGGATTCGGACTGGCGACATTGGGCGCCGGGGCATCGACCCAGTAGGCGTCGTACTGGGTGATGACCGGGTAGTCGCTGGTGTAGCTTGGCAGCCCGCGGAAGAACCGCCGGTAAGCGCCATTGTTGCCGAGGGTGGCTTTCACGGCATCCCACTTGAAGATCGCCGTCCAGGGTGTCGGCAGTCCCGAAGCGGCCCCTGGAAGCTGCCCGGTTGGTTCGAGATGGGCGATGTTCGCCCAGCTGCCCGTGAGCGTTTGGACGACCAGGCTCCCCGGCGGAGGGGAGACGCTGCTGACTTCCTTATCGCGCAGGCCGAGGTCCTGGTTTGGCGCACCCCAGGTGAATGTCGGCAGGGCCGGAAGCCCGCCGACGTAGAGCTGGACCGTTTTGCCCGGCTGGCCGCAGTTCGCCTGGTCGGCGGTGCTCTTGACGCGGATGGAGTACCGCCCCAGGAACCCGAACGACTGGGATGTCGTGCTGCCACACGTGTTGCCATCGATGACAGCCTCGATGAGTGTGCCGGCGGGTACATCCCGCCAGTCCTTGAGCGGTGCGCCTTCGATAGACATGGGGACGCGGGCCACGGCCGCGCCGATGTTGATGATTCCCGCGCCGGCCCAGTTCTGGCCATGCGCGGCGGGCGTGGCGGGCGTGGCCGCATCGCGCGCGATCTGGATGTAGTCGGCGGCACTCAGGCGCGTGTTTCGCGCCATCATCAGGGCGAACATTCCCGAGGTGAGCGCCGTGGAGAAGCTCGTACCGCCCTCCGTGCCAACCTCGGCGTAGGGTGCGGTGAGCCCGAGGTCCGAGCGGGTGGTGCTGACAATGCGGTTCCCCGGCGCCGCGAAATCGACGGCCGGCCCGTAATTGCTGTAGGTCGCCCACTCGTTCCCGTTCAGGTTGTTCGAAGCGCCAACGCCGATCAAGTTGGGGAAATCGGTGTAGGCGGCTGGATACCGCGTCCCGACATCGCCGGTGCGCGCTTCGTTGCCTGCCGCCGCCACGACGATGACGCCCGCGTTCTGGGCCATTTGGAGTGCGGCCCGGAGGACTGACGATTCGTTCGCAGTGATGCTGCCATCGGACGCGACGCTGATGTTGATGATGCGCGCGCCGTTCTTGACGGCGTACTCGATCCCCTGGGCAACGTTTGCCATCCAGCCTTTGCCTTCGCAATCGAGGACCTTCACCGTCATCAGGCGGGTGTTCCAGGCGACGCCGGCGACGCCCTGGCCGTTGTTCCCGGCGGCGGCGATGATCCCGGATACGAGGGTGCCGTGGGCGCGCGGGTCGCCGGTGCTGCCCATGTCGTCCTGGACATTCGGGCCGCGCGTGGCGGTGTAGCCGCAAAGCGCGATGTTCTTCGCTGTAAGGTCGACGAAGCGGTAGCCGTAACGGTCGTTCGGGTAGCCGTTGTTGTCCCGGTCAATCCCGTCGCTCAGGTTGTCGATGGGGTTCTCCCAGAGCCTTCCGCCGAGGTCCGGGTGGCCCAAATCAATGCCGGAGTCGAGGACGGCGACGATGACCTGGCTCGAGCCAGTCGAGAGGTCCCACGCGGCCGGCGCGCCAATCTGCGCCAGGTACTGAGCCTGGTTCACGCCGTCGTAGTCGTAGTACGGGTCGTTCGGGAGCTGCGCGGCGTGGACGCGGGTCGCGGCTTCAGCGGTGAGAATGTCCGGCCTGGCGCGGAGTTCATCGAGGAACTCGCCGCTGGTCTTCCCGGGAGGGATGGGCAACGTCTGGAAGCCCTGTTGGGCGAGAGTGGGGGTCGTCCCGTCGGCGTTCAGCGACTGGATCGTTACGCCGGTGTCGAACTGAACATCGACGTAGCCGGAAGGCGCCTCGGCGGCGGCGGGGTGGTCTTGCACTTCCGAGACCGCTCCCGCGCCGAGTGCCACGACTATGGCGACAAGGCCCAGCCATCGTCTGCGCACGCTACCTCCCCGCGATCAGTCGCTCATCAGTTACCGAGCCCAGGAAAGCTCGGTGTTGGGATCGGTGTTGGCTCCACAGCTGGGCGAGTACCGAGGAGTTTGTCGTCAATAGTAGCGGCAACGTTGCGCGCTGGATCGATATTCATCGACTTATCCGCGCCCCACGTTACAACCGTCACGATGATGTTGCCCCGGCGGTAGCTGAAGCGGTGGTAGACGGCCAGGTCTTCGGAGACGCTGACGGTGCCTTCGATGAAACGGTAGGCGCTGGACTCGTTGGCCAGCGGCTTCGCCTCGACTGCCTCGCTCCCCGGTGTGCGCGAGAGGAAGCCATCGAAGTAGTCCCAGGCGGCTTTCGCCCCGTCGATCGTCGCGAACTGGTAGGTCTCGACGTGGATGTAGGGGGAGCCCTGCAGCACCTCGGCCGCGAGGCCTTTGGGCTGGAAGTACACCTGGTAGCCGTCGACGATCTTCCACTCGGCGGACTTCTCTTCGCCTTCCTTGTTGCTTCGGAACCAGTAGGAGCTGGTGAAGGTGGAGACCGTCATCGTGAAGGTCGAACTGACATCGACTTCGTAGTTGTCGGGCAGTTCGCCGAGGAGCAGGCTCGCCTTCGAAGGCGTCATCGTGACCACGGGCTCGGGGCCGCCGGTAGTGCCGCGCGTGCTGGCCGAAGGTGTCTTCTCGCGGAGGGCGCCCGAGGGCGCGGAGGTCCCCCCGTCGTCATCGCCGCCGCCGAGGAAGAGGAAGGCCGCGACAGCGCCCATCGCGATCAGGACGAGCCCGGCGGCGAGGATGAGCAGGGGCTGGTTGTTCCGCTTGTTCATGGCTTGGGCGCCGGCGTCGGGGTCTTGTAGCTGCTGGTTGGCGTCGGTTCGACGGCCGGCCGTTCGCCGAGGATCTTCTCATCGGCGATGAGGGCGAGTTCCCGTGCGGGTTCGACCGTCATGAACCCCTGGGCGCCTTTGGTCAGGAGAATCGTGATGACGTTGCCTCGCCGAAAGACCACCTGGTGGTAGAGCGCTTTGACATTCGTGCTGCCGATTGTGCCGTACGACGTGGCGAACGCCACGGAAACGTTACCGACAGGCTGGATGTTCACGGGCGAGGCGCCGCTCGTGGCGGCGTAGTCAGCGAAGTACTTGAAGGCCTTGTTGGCGCCTTCCTCGTCCTTAAAGAGGTGAGTTTCGACCTTGATGTAATACGCGCCCTTGAGGACCGAAGTGTCGCGGCCTTCGGGTATATACGCGGTCTCGTAGCCCTCGAGATAGCCCCAGTCGGTGAGGAGCTTCTTGCCTTCGGCCTCGTTGCCGAAGAGCATCGGCTGCTTGCCGTAGGCCGTAGCATCGATGATGTAGGTGTTCGCGATGTCGGTGAGCCAGGCGATACCGATGTCGTCGATGCTGACGGAGTACTTGCTGGCCGGCGTGGCAAGGGTTGGCGAGTCGTTCGAGTTCGTCGCCCCGGCGGTTTGGGCCGAAGCGGTGGAAGTTCCGGGGCCCGCGCCGGCATCCGCATCGTCGTCATCGCCGCAGGCGGCGAAGACGGGCACGGCGGCAAGGGCGCAAGCGGCCAGTAATAGCCGTCTTGGCATTGGTGGCTCCCCGGGGGCGAATGTAACCGGAATGTATCAAGCAGCCCCGTATGGCGGAAGAAAGGGCCGGCCGCCCGGGAAAGGAACGGGGCGCGCGCCTTAACCCGCCTCCAATCTCCAGCGACCGGCTCAGGGGCGCTTGAGCGAGTGGGACCGCCCTTTCAGACTGCGGCCATGAGCGATTGGACATTCCTCACCAACCACTCGCACGTCTTGCTGTGCATCGCCCAGAACCCGCAGGTCCGGCTGAGCGAGATTGCCGAACGCGTGGGCGTGAAGGAGCGGACCGTTTTCGGGATCGTCTCGGACCTGGTGGAGGCGGGGTACCTCTCGAAGGTCCGCAACGGGCGCCGGAACGTGTATGTCGTGCACCCGGAGCTCCATCTGCGCCATCCGCTGGAACGGGAGACGGAGATCCGGGTGCTGCTCTCGATCGTCCACGCGGGAGGCCAACCCCGTATCCCGGTGGAGGGGGCTCCCTAGCCGGCGCGAGCCCCGCATCGCGGGCAGAACTTCGCCTTCAGCGGGAGGGTGGTCTCGCACTTCACGCAGCGGAACTCCTCGCCGGGAGAGGGGAGGAGTTCGCCGCATTCGAGGCAGAACTTGGCCGCCCCTTCGTTTCGCGCGCCGCAGGAGATGCAGTGAATTGGCGGCGCCGGAGGCGGGGCGGCGACCGCCGCCTCGTTCCCCTGCGCCTTCTTGTCCTTCTTCTTCTTGCCGCGGCGTTCGAAGAGGTCTTCGAACACCTCAAAGAGTTCATCGACCATCAGCCCGGTATCAATCCTTCCTGGCCGATGAACTCGCGGAGTTCCGCCACCGAGATCCCGGAGAACGGCACGACCGCATCGGAAGGAAGCAATTCCTCGATGCCGACCGGCGTGCCGCGCTCCTTGATCAGCGCCTGGATGGCCTGGATGTGGGCGGCCAGGGTCGATTCAGTCCCCACCGTCAGGTCGGCGTCGAGCAGGGCATCGATGACGTTGAGGTCGCTGGTCAGGGCGTCATCGATGCGCCACTGGCCCTCTCCCATGATTCGGACGATCACGCTTTCACCTCCTGGGAGGCGGTGGTCATGGCTGCCTGGGCCCGCAACCGTTCGAGGTCAGACTCAACGGAAGCGGACCGCCCAAGCGCCTCCAGCTCGCGATCGAGCTGACTGCCGCCGCCGAGATGGTCTTCGAGGACGCCGCTCTCGATGAGGTCGTGGATGGCGGCGCCCTTGCTCTTGAGCTGGGCGGTCCGGTCCTCGGCGCGCTGGATGGCGAGGCCGACGTCAGTCATCTCCTCGGAGAGGCCGGTCACGGCTTCGCCGATCCGGACCGTGGCTTTGGCAGCGGTGTATTCGGCCTTCATCACTTCCTTCCTGGTGCGGAAGGCGTTGACCTTGGCGGCGAGCCGGGCTTCGGCCTGGACGAGCTTGTCCTGCTCCGCCTTGAGCCGCTCGACCTGGGCATCGAAGCCATCGATCTCGGCCTGGGATTGAGCCTTGCGCTCGAGGGCGAGGCGGGCGAGGTCTTCGCGGCCGGCCTGGATGGCGTGGAGTGCCTGGGCATCGAACTTCGGGAGGGACTCCCGGAGTTCGTGCGCCTGGAGTTCGAGGCGCTTCCGGGCGGCGGTGACTTCGACGATGCCGCGCTTCACGTCGCGGAGCATGGCAACCTGCTTCTCGTAGCTCAGGTCGAGCATTTCGCGCGGGTCCTCAATGTGGTCGATGGCCTTGTTTGCCTTGGCCTGGAAGATGGCGGAGAGCCGTTTCAACACGTTCAGAGTCCTTTCTCTGGGGGTGAGTGGGGTCGCCAGGGCCGGCCGCAACGGGGAAGGAACAGCCGGCCCCGGCTGGGAACGGCGCTTAGTGGCCGCTTTCGGGTGCGAGCGCCGGGGCCTTTTCGAGGACCGCGGCGCGGCGCCGGGCGACGATGAGCGAAGCCGCAATGGCGACGGTAAGAATGGTGGCGATAACGGCGAGGCTCGCCAGCGCCGGCACCTTGTAGAAGTCGATGACAAGCATCTTCGCGCCGACAAAGACGAGGATGGCGGCGAGCGCCGGCTTCAGGTAGGCGAGGCCGCTGAGGTAGCCGGCGAGGACGAAGTAGAGCGAGCGGAGGCCGAGTATGGCGAAGATGTTGGATGTGAAGACGATGAATGGGTCATCGGTGATGGCGTAGATCGCCGGGATGGAGTCCACAGCGAAGACGAGATCGGTCGCCTCGATCAGGAGGAGCGTGACGAACAGCGGCGTTGCATAGAGCAGGCCGTTCTTTCGCGTGAAGAACTTCTGCCCGTCGTATTCGTGGCTGGTGCGGAAGATGCGGTTGGCGAACCGCACCACCGGGTGGCGTTCGAGGTCGGGCTGATGATCCTGTTCTCGCAGGAACTTGATGCCCGTGAAGATAAGGAAGGCGCCGAAAATGTAGATCACGAAGTGGAGAGTGCTGAGCAGGACTCCTGCGACCGCGATGAGCGCGGCGCGCATGACGAGCGCTCCCACAATTCCCCAGAAGAGCACCCGGTGTTGGTACGCCTGGGGGACGGCGAAGGCGGAAAAGATCAGCAGGATGATGAAGATGTTGTCGACACTGAGCGTCTTCTCTACGAGGTAGCCGGTCGTCCACTCGAGGCCGTCTTCGGTGCCGCGGAAGATATAGATCCCGATGTTGAAGGCGATGGCGAGGCCGATCCAGACGGCACTCCATGCGAGCGCCTCGCGGCGTTCGACCTGGTGCGCGTCCTTGTGGAACACCCCGAGGTCCAGCGCAAGCATCGCGCAGACGAACAGCATGAAGAGAGCCCAGGGAAGAAGTTCAAGAAACACGGATAGCTCCAGAGAGGGGAAGGGCGCGCGGCGACACGGTTACCTACCAGGAAACCGTGCCTCGCCTCGGCGATGGTGAAGCGGATTGGGGGGCCTGGTGGCTAATCCCAGTCGTCGCCCGAGCGGCGACGGGAGCTATCGCGAGGCGTGCGCCGGTCGTCATCTTCCTGGACGGCGTCCATCCAGCGCCGGAAGAACCCGCGCAGGCCCCGTTGGCGTGGCGCGTCCTCAGGCTGCCGCTGGTTCCGGCGTTCGTTTTCGGGTTCGAAGAGCTCGAAGAGATCCATGATGAGTACCTCCTCCGCGGTCCTGGCATCGAGCACGCCTGGCCGCATCCACAAATGGATGTGCCAGGGTCTCACCAGGCGAGAGGTGCCTCGCCCGCATGGCCGGCGCGTCAGCGCGTACTGACGACCATGCGCGTGCGCCGGGGATGGCGCGGTGGTTACTCCCCCATGACTGCTGTCAGAATACCGGAATTGCATTTCTATGGTCAAGGGCGAGCAGCCAGTTTCATCTCGCTCCTGCACCAAGGCCACCTGGGCGCAATTCAGAATTCCCGGTTCCGCGCGGAAGTTTCCGCGTCCCTCGACGGAGCGCGAGTTCACGCCCTTGGCTGAGGAGACGACCGGTAGCGGAGTACGGAGGCGTCTACTATAGTGGACGAATGCCTACCGATGATCCCATCGAGGGCCGGATTGCAGCGAACCTGCGCAGGCGGCGGGAAGAACTTGGCCTCTCCCTCGCGCAGCTGGCCGCCCGCTCCGGTGTGAGCAAGGCAATGATCGCGAAGGTGGAGTCCGGCCTTTCATCGCCGACGGCGGGCCTGCTCGGCCGGCTTTGCGCGGGGCTGGGAGTGACTCTCTCAACGTTGATGATCGAGGCGGAGGCGTCGGAAGTGAGCCACCAGCCGGCGGCGCGCCAGCCAACGTGGCGCGACCCGGCCACCGGCCTCGAACGGACACTCGTGGCGGCCGCCTCGCCATTCAGCCAGGTGGAGATCGCGCGGCTGAAGCTCCCGGTCGGCACGGTGGTCGAGTACAGCCTTGCACCGGCTCGCGGGATCCGGCAGCACATCGTGATGCTTTCCGGCCAGCTCGTCTTCACCATCGGCGGCGAGACGACGGAGCTGGGCCCGGGGGATTCGCTGTTTGCGATCGTTGACCGGCCCACCCGGTTCGAAGTCCCGGGGACGTCCCCTGCGGAGTATCTCGTGATCCAGGAGCCAGGATGAGCAACTACGTCATCGAAACCCTTGGTGCCGGCGAGGCCACGAAGTGTGTGGAAGGCCTGGCGGACATCCTCGTCGACTGCGTAGAGGGCGGCGCCTCCGTGAACTTCATGTGGCCCTTTGCCCGCGAGAAGGCGGTCGCCTTCTGGGAGGGGGTTGCCGCGAAAGCCGCCCGCGGCGAGGCGATCCTGTTGGCGGCCCGCGATGCAGAGGGGATCTGCGGGACGGTCCACCTCTCCACAGCCGTGCCCGAGAACCAGCCGTATCGTGCGGACGTCACGAAGATGCTGGTCCACCGGCGGGCGCGCCGGCAGGGTATCGGCGAAGCGCTGTTGCGCGAGGTCGAGGCCGCGGCCGCCCGCGCTGGCCGCAGATTGCTCGTCCTCGACACGGTGACCGGGAGCGATGCCGAGCGGTTGTACCTGCGGGGCGGATGGAACGTCTGCGGCGTGATCCCGGACTACGCGCTCTTCCCGGATGGGAGGCCGTGCAGCACGACGGTGTTCTGGAAGAAAGTGGCTACTTCGTAGCAACTGAATCCGCGGCGGACCGGCCCGGTGGCACGTCGCGCTCGAACCGTCGTGTTGGACAATCCGGAACCCAAAATCCACAATCCTCCCGCCGACTAGCCCCGGAGGTATGCCATGGAGTTCCGCGATAGCCCGAAGGAAACCGAGTTCCGCCAGGCGGTGCGGGGATTCCTCGATGCCGAGTTCCCGCCCGAACTTGGAGAACGGCCCTCCGAATGGGGTCTCTTCAATGGCGCCGGGCGTGCACAAGCAGGCTTCGTCCAGTTCATGAGGAGCTGGAACACGAAGTTGAATGAACGAGGATGGGGCGCGCCGGCGTGGCCAAAAGAACACGGTGGCGGCGGATTGAGCGTGAAGGAGCAGTTCATCCTCAGCGAAGAGTTCGCCTGGCGGCGGGCGCCCCGCTCAGGCGGCATCGGCCACGGCTGGGCCGGGCCGACCATGATGGTCTACGGCACCGAGGAGCAGAAGGCCGAGTACCTCCCGAAGATCATCTCGGGCGAGCACATCTGGTGCCAGCTCTTCAGTGAGCCCGGCGCAGGCTCGGATCTCGCTTCGTTGCAGACCCGCGCGATCCGCGACGGCGACGACTACGTAGTGAACGGCCAGAAGATCTGGACTTCGGGCGCGCAGCACGCCCATATGGGCATCCTCATCGCCCGGACCAACCCCGATGCTCCAAAGCACCGGGGTATCAGCTACTTCCTCGTCGACATGAAGACACCAGGCATCCAGGTGCGGCCACTGATCAACATGCTGAACAGTCACGAGTTCAATGAGGTCTATTTCGAAGATGTCCGAATACCCGCGACCAGCCTGCTCGGCGAGGAAAACCGCGGCTGGTACCTGGCGACGACGACACTCGACTTTGAGCGCAGCGGCATCGCAACCAGCGTCGCGCACCAGCTGATCGCACGGGACCTGGTGAAGTACGCGAAGGAATCCGAGGTAGGTAGCCACTCGGTGGCTACCAGCCGAGCAGTGAGAAATGAACTCGCAGACCGGACGATCGAAGCACAGGTTGAGGCGCTCATCTGCTACCGCATCATCTCGATGCAGGAACGCGGCGAAATCCCGAACAAGGAAAGCTCGATCGCCAAGTTGTACTCGAGCGAACTCGATGTACGGCTGGCGTCGACGGCGATGCACCTCGGCGGGCTCTTCAGCCAGATCATGGACCGTGATGACGCGAGCGCGATGGGCGGCAAGTTCGCTCGCTTCTACATGCACAGCACTACCAGCCCTATCGGCGGCGGGACGAGCGAGGTACAGCGGAACATCATCTCGATGCGGGGGCTGGGCCTGCCGCGCGGTTGACGTTCGGTCGCTGCGGGCCTGGCGCGCGCTTCAGGCGCTCTGCCTGAAGGCGCCCCCAGCGACGTTGCGCCGGCCCATTAGTCCCTGCAGCCAGGCGATGTCGGCCTGGAGGTGGGCGATCCGGCGATCGCGCGCTGCCCGCGACCACGGTTCGGCGCCGCCGGGGCGGAGCAAGCGCTCTTCTTCGGTCAGCTGGCGGGCCGCGACGGACATCCGCGGCTTGAGGGCTGCAGTCAGCGAACGGGCGTCCAGGCGTTCGGCCACGGCCACAGCAAGAGAAAACAACGGACTCTCGAGCGGTTCGGAGCGGAGGATAGCCGCCGCTTCGGCATTAATGCGCGTGAGGCCTTCCCGGGAGAGCGTGAGCGCCCTGCGGTAGTGGCCGCTCTCGCCGCGGATGTCATCAGCATCGAGCCATCCCTGGGCGGCGAGGGCCTCGACGCGCCGGTAGAGGGTGCTCCGGCTGACGTGGAGGCCCAGCGCCTGGAGGTGTTCCAGCAGCGCGTACGGGTGAGTGGGGTTCGCCGCCACCGCCGCGAGGATCGGGAAGTCGTCGTTCATAGGCGAAGGTTCGCAGGGACCCGTCCGCGGCTGCATCGGGGACTCTCCCGATAGGTGAAGGGGAAACGTCTCATTTGGGAACCCCGCCGGGAATGGTCCCATTCGGGAATCTTCCCGGATGGGATGCCGTCTGGACGGCCGCGCCGATGCGGGTCCGGGGCGTCCGGTCCGCAGTGGCGGGGAGTGCCCTGCCTGGCACGGGTCACGGCCCGGTTGGCGGCGCGATGGCAAGGACGCTCCCGGTGGCAATCGGGTGACATCTCCGTTACAGCCGCCGCTCTCCATCGCTGGCGGTGCTAGATTCGAGAGATGAGCGCGGAGATGAACATCGTGTGCGCCTGGTGCGCGGGCCCGGCCGCGTGCGTTGAGGGTGCCGTCTCGCACGGGATCTGTGTCGAGTGTGCCCTGGCGATGCTGCGAAAACTCCCGAAGGCATACCTCGCCTCGATCGCGGAGCCCGATGGCACGGTGACCCTGTTCTCGGGGCACCGGCTCGATATCGAAACCGGCCGGAGGCGCTGAGGGCCGGGCGTCAGGGGTTTCCCGCATCTTTGCCAAAGTTTGTGAAGCTTTTCGCAAGAAACGGGTGATCCCCAGTTTTCGGGTGTTAGGTTCTTCACAGAGGGTGGCCGGAGCGCGAGGCCGTCCGTTAATCAAGGTATGAGGAACTCGGGAGGCGCGGGGGGTTTGGGAAGGCGTTCGGCAATGCGATCGGACCTGGCTCTCTACCTTGGCGCCCGTGCGTTCGGGCAGGTTGGACACAACCTTTTCATCGCCACGCTGTTCTTCATCGCCGGGACGGGTGACCACGCTGCCGTGGGCCTTGGCTCGGTGATGGCGGCCACCACGATCTCGGCCATGGTCTTCGGTATCCCCGGCGGCGCAGTGGCCGACCGGCTCGGTCCGGGACGCGGCTTCGCCCTGGGGAGCAGCCTTCGCGTGCTCGCTATCGGCTTCGCGCTGGTATGGGCTACATCGCCGGCCGCCGTCGTCGTCATCGGATTCGCCTACGCGGCCGTTTCGCAAATCCACAACCCGTCCGAGATGGCGCTCGTGAAAGTCCTGGGAGACCGGACTGCCGGCCGCATGCACTCGCTCCTCGTCGCGATGCAGTACGGCGGCCAGGCGCTCGGGTTCCTGGTGCTCGCCCCTTCGCTGTACTTCCTGGGCGGCACCGAAGCCGCGCTCGCGGGGGCGCTGCTCATCGTCGGCGGGCAACTCATCCTTTCCAACGTCCTCGCTGTCCGGCTGCGGCGAGATGCCGACCCGGCTTCGGGCGGCTGCCAGCGATCAGGCTTTCGCGAGACGCTCTCGGTCTTCGCGCGGTCGGAGCCGGCGCGCGATGCCCTTGCCGTCCAGGCACTGAAGTCGTTAGTGGCCCAGGTCATCCTTGTCGCGTTCCCGCTCTATGTTGAACACGACCTTAGCCTTGGGGCACAGGGGGCCGCTGTCCTGCTCGTCCCGGGGATTGCCGGCGCCGCGGTAGGCCTCCTCTGGGCGGCCACGGGGCTCACCCTCGATGGCACAGTCCGGGCGATGCGCCTCTCTATCCTGGGAATGGCCGTCGCCGTCTTCGCCCTGGCCGCGCTGGATTACGGCGTCAACTTCGCCTTCGCCTATAGCCAGGTTCCCCCGCTGGTCCGCTTCGAGGCGGCGATGAACATGACGGTCGTCATCGCGATGCCGGTCGCGTTCCTCATCGGCGCCACCCTGAGCGTCTCGATGGTGAGCTCGCGCTCGGCCCTCACGGCGGCCGCACCGCTGGGCATCCAGTCGCGGGTGTTCGCCGTGCAGGCAACGGTGGCGGATGCGCTGGTCGTATTTCCCCTCCTCTTCGCCGGCGTGGCCGCCGAACTCCTCGGAGCGCGCTCGACTTTGGGCGCGCTGGGCGCACTCTGCGCCGTCACCTGGCTGTTGATGTGGCACCCGAGGTTCCAGCTCGCCGTGCTTGCCCGCCGTGCAGAAGCGGTCCAGTAGGCGCTTTCGATCGGTCCTGTTCGTGCCGAAACTACTCGTGTGAACATCTCGATGACTCCGTCTGCCACGGCTGCGTCGTGGCGCCGCGGCTGGAACTGGAAGCTCGGCGCGGCCGTCACCGCCGTCTTCCTCCTGGCCTTCGCCGCGGTGTTCTGGACCCGGGGCGAGGCTGGCGGCCAGACCACTATCGACCCGGAGACGCTCGCCCTCGCCGGTGCGAACGCGCGTGGCTTCGTCACCGCGATCACGGGGCCCGAGCACACGGTCTACCACGCGAACGACCCGCTGCCGGAAGCAAAGGCGCATCGCGAAGACGGCCGCACGACGCTGGTCTGGTTCACCACGACTTCCTGCGCCGAATGCGAACAGGAAAGCTTCGCGCACGCCGTGATGAAAGACTTCCGCAAGGACTTCGTGTTCATGGAGAAAGAGATGGGCCGCGAGCCCGCAGCGGCGCGGCTGGGAGTAGAAAGCGCACCCGGTTTCGTCTGGCTGGACGCCGAAGGCAATGAACTCGGACGGTTTGGAGCAGTCGCGGATGAAGCGGCGCTGCGCGCGCAGGTCGATACCTTCCTGGCGAGCCGGTAGCCGGCTGCGAGAAGAGCGGGACTGGTCTCAGTCGACGAGGATGCCCGGGTTCAGGATGCCCTTCGGGTCGAGGGCTGATTTCGCCGCCTTGAGCGCGGAATGGAACAGTTCCGGGCGCTGCTGGCGGTACCAGGGCATGTGGTCGCGGCCGACTGCGTGGTGGTGGGTGATGGTACCGCCGTTGGCGATGACGGCATCGCTCGCCGCCTTCTTCAGCTCTGTCCACATCTCGATTTCAGCGCCCTGGCGGCCCATACCGCTGAACGAGTAGTAGGGCGCCGGGCCATCAGTGTAGACGTGGGTGAAGCGGCAGCTGAGCGTGCCGCCGCCGCACACGCGCTGGAGTGCTCCGGTCATCGCGGCGCGGACGTTCGCATCGAAACTGGGCCACCGGTCCCACGTGATCGATGTCTCGAAGGTGTCGCCGACGACACCCATACCCGCAGTGAGATTGCGCTGGTAAGGAGCGCGCACAAACGAGTTGCGCCACGCCCCGACGGCGCCCTGGCGGCCGACTTCCTCGTCGGAGCCGTCGGAGCCGTCGGAGATCCGGATCGCCTCGTCCTCGATGCGGCCACCGGCTTCGCGGGCGAGCCTGACGGCCTGGCGGATGGGCCAGTCCTGGGGGACCTCGGCGGATTCGAAGCCGATGATGAGGAGCGCCTCGTCGCCTTTGAGGCCCGCGGCCGAGCCTGCCTCGGTCGGGTCCAGGAGGCGGAGGTTGGCCGGCCACAGTTTCGCCTGGACGACCTGGCGGGCGGCCTCGTAACCGGCCTGCCAGCTATCGAAGGTGAGGCCGGCGCTGGCTCGGAAAACCGGGCGGGCCTGGATCCGCATCCACGCTTCGGTGAGGATGCCGAGGGCGCCTTCGCTGCCGAGGACGAGACGGTCGGGGCTGGGCCCGGCGCCGCTGCCGGGCAGGCGCCGCGACTCCATGATGCCCTTCGGGGTCACCATCCGGGTCGATTCGACGAAGTCATCGATGTGGGTGTGGTTCGTCGCGTAGTGCCCCCCGCTGCGGGTGACGATCCAGCCCCCGAGCGTCGACCACTCGAAGCTCTGGGGGTAATGGCGGAGGGTGAACCCGTGGGGGCGCAGCTGGTCTTCCAGGTGAGGCCCAAGCACGCCGCCCTGGATGCGGGCGGCGCGCGAGGTGGCATCGACTTCGAGGACCTGGTTCAGCTCTCGCAGGTCGATGCTGACGCAGGGCCGGTCCCCGCCGGGCGGTTCGACACCGGCGACAACGGACGAGCCGCCGCCGAACGGGATGGCGACGATGTTGCCCGAATCGCACCACTCCATGACCGCGACGACTTCCGCCTCGGTACGCGGGTAGGCGACCACATCGGGCGGGTTTGGGAACTGTCCACGGACGGCGCGGATGGTGTCGCGGTAGCTCTTGCCGTAGCTATGGGCGGCGCGGTCGTGCGTTTCCGTCGTGCAGATGGCGGCGAGTGGACCTGGCGGGGATACGCGCGGGGGGCGGAGCTGGATGTCCTCGATTTTCGGCAGAGGCGGTGCGCTGATTTCGCGGCCCCACCGCTGGGAGAGCCTCGCGGCCGTCTCCTGGCGCTGTGCCTCCGTTGGTTCGTCGGTTTCCAGACCCCATGCCCAAAAGCTGCGTCGTGCCTGCATTGCCGTACCTCCGCGGCGCGGAGTCTACACGGAGCGAGAAGCGAAAAGCAGGTTCGCCCAGGGCGCGGCGCACCGTAGGCTACAGGGATGAGACTGCTCTGGTTGCCGGTGCTTGCGGTCCTGCTGGTGGGTTGTACGGGTGGCGGAGGGATGGCGAAAGCGCCGACCCCCGGCCCGACGCCGACGCGGGGGGCCGTCTCGGAAGTCGATCGCGCCTATATCGGCTCGGTTTGCAGCGCATTTTCGCGCTACCTCAGCTCGTTCAACAGTGCGACCCAGCGGGACCCGAGCCTGTTCTCGGACCAGGCTCGGCTCTTGAAGACGGCGGCGCCAATCCTCGACTCGTTCGCGAAGGACCTGGATAAAGCGAAGCCGCCAAAGGACATGGCGAACTTCCACGACGCCCTCGTCGAGCGGGTGAAGACCATCGCGACGAAGGCAAAGGGCGGGATGGTCGTTACGCCGGAGGAGCTGGCCGGCATCTCGAAGGGCGCACCGTTGCCACCGGGTACCGTGCGTGACCGGCTTGCCGAAGCGGCCGCGAATATCCCCCAGTGCGCCCAGTCCGGGGGGACCGACGCCCTCTTCGGCGACACGGGCCAGTGACCGGCAGCCGGCGCGCCCGGCGATGGGAGCCCACTGTCCGATAGGAAAAGCGGGATAACCTTCATCTGTCTCGTAGGCGGCGCGGTGCTATGCTCAGGCGCACGTAATTCCGCCGGCCGGGACCGAAGGCCGCGCCCCAAACTCACCACCAGGAACCGCACCGAGCATGTCGAACCGCCAGGCCCGCCGAGAGCAAGCGCGCACCAGCCGCGCGCCCCGCACCACCCGCCCTTCCGCCGGACCATCGAAGCGCCCGAGCAACACCGGTGGCGGCTCCGATATCTTCTCCCGCGGCTTCCTGCTTGCAATGGCCGGATTTGCCGTCGTGGCGGTGGTCGTGATCGCCGTCGTGGTCGCCTTTGCGGGCGGTGACGACGAGAGTGCGGATCTCGCATCGGAGTTGGAGAAGGCGACTGCGGAACTCCCGTTGGACCTCATCAAGGGCACGAAGATCGGCAAGGACGAAGCCCCGGTGAAGATCGTCTCGTACGAAGACTTCCAGTGCCCGTTCTGCCTGCAATACACAGCTCAACAGGAATCCCAGATCGTCGCCGAGCTGGTGAAATCGGGGAAAGTCCAGATCGAGTACCGGCATCTCCCGATCCTGAAGAACGAATCCGTCCGCGCGGCCACGGCCAGCCAGTGCGCCGCGGACCAGGAGAAGTTCTGGCAGTACCACCACAAGCTCTTCATCGTCCAGGCCGAGGCTGGCCAGGCGACCTCGGAGAAGCTCAACGTCGGGCGGTTCAGCGACGACAACTTGAAGAAGTATGCCTCTGAGCTCGGCCTCGATACGGCGAAGTTCAACACCTGCTTCGACAGCAACGAGCACCTCGAACTGGTGACGAACCAGCAGCGCGAGGCGAACCAGTTCGGCATCACCGGGACGCCCGGCTTCCTCGTGAACGGCACACCGCTCGGGGCGGGCACGCCCTCGGGAATCGAGGACTGGCGGCAGATCGTGACGAACGTGGAGAACGCTATCGCCACGGCGACGGCCAACGCCGGCACGCCTTCGGCCACCGCGGGCGCTGCCACGACGGCGACCGCGACCGCGACGAAGGCCCCCTAAAGGCCGATGGCCGAAGCGTCGCGCTGGGACGGCCGCCTGGGCCCGAAGCAGTGGCTCCCGCTTGCCGCTGTGCTCTCGCTCGCGATCATCGGGCTCTCCGTACTGCTCGCCCTGAACCTCAGCGACGACAGCGGCGGAAACCCGGCGGCGAGCAGCGGAAACGGCCGTGTGCCTACCCACGAACACGCCGATTTCCTGCTGTTCATTCGTGGCCAGAAGTTCGATTTCAACCAGCCGGGCCTCGTTTCGCACGCCGAAGCAGAAGTGCAGAGCGGCAACGTCCACATCCACGACTTCCGTTACACCGTCGTCCACGTGCATACGACACTCACGACCTGGGACGAGTTCTTCACCTCGATCGGCTTCACGCTCACCGACCCGTCGTTCCCGGGGATCGACTCTCCGCGGACCTGCCTGACGCTGCCGGACAAGCAGAAGCTCTGCAACACCGCGACCGAAACCTGGAAGTTCATCGCCAACGGCGTGCAGGTCGACGGGATGTCGAACGTCAACATTAGCGACCTGTCGCGTGTCCTCTTCAGCTACGGTCCGGAAACCGTCGAGCAGGTGATAAGCCAACAATGGACGCAGATGACCGACGAAGCCTGCATCCTTTCGGAACTGTGCATCGCGCGAATCAAGCCGGACGAGCCGCCCGAGGAATGCCAGGGTGCGGGCCAGTGCGCCAAGTAGACGGCGCGGCGCGCCGTCGCGCCTAAGCACGCTCCTCGTAGGCTCTGGCACCGGGGCGGAAAACACCCACGCTGTCACCGCTTCTCCCTGCGCCAGCCTCCCTGCTCCCGCCTTGGCACCGAACTCTTTACGCACGGGTTACCGAAACGCGCTCGTACGTCTCCCCGAGAGGGTCGAATGTGCCAGTGACTCCCCGCCCCGGGGGAATTCAGACCAGGAGCATGGCACATGCGCCGGCAACTCCTTCCGGGCGCCATCGGCGCCGCGCTCATCCTCGCCCTGGGGGTGGTCGCGGCGTTCGCCGCCACTTCTTCAACGACGCTACAACCGGGCGACCAGGTGCGCCTGAAGTGCAACGGGGCGCGTCTGACTACGTCCCGCGTTTCGAACTCCGAGGTCGTCGCGAAGTGCGGCACGATTTCGAACCCCACGAACACCCCCACGACGACCGCGCCCACGGCCGCAGGGACGACGACGCCCAGCCCCGCGACCCCGATCCCAACCAGCACCCCTCGCCCAGCCACCGCGACGCCGACGGCGATTCCCCCGACGGCCACACCAACGACGCCCACGGGCTCCGTGACCGCGCCGATGATCGGCGGGTGCCAGGTGTTCCCGCAGGACAATGCGTGGAACCAGGATGTCTCGGCGGCGCCACTCCACGCGAACTCGGCGAACTACATCAGCCGTATCGCGGCGCTCGGCGGGAACCAGAAGCTGCACGCCGACTTCGGTTCCGACCCCACCTACGGCATCCCCTACGTGGTCGTGCCGTCTACCCAGCCGGCGGTCCCCATCACCTTCACAGCTTACGGAGATGAGAGCGACCCCGGCCCGTACCCCGTCCCCGCGAACGCGCCAATCGAGGGCGGTGCGGCCTCGACGGGTGACCGCCACGTGCTCGTCCTCCAACAGGGGACCTGCAAGCTGTACGAACTGTACCGGTCGTTCTTCAACGGCAGCGGCTGGAACGCCGATTCCGGGGCCGTCTGGAACCTGAACACGGGCGCGCTTCGCCCCGCGGGCTGGACTTCGGCCGATGCCGCCGGCCTGCCGATCCTCCCGGGCCTCGTTCGCTATGACGAAGTGAAGAGCGGCAAGATTACCCACGCACTCCGCTTTACCGTTTCGCGGACGCAGAAGGGCTACGTGCTGCCGGCCACACACTGGGCGAGCAGTTATACCGACGGGAACCTCTTGCCGATGGGCGCCCGCCTTCGCCTGCGCGCCGACTTCGACACCTCGGGATACACGGGTGACTCACGGGTCATCCTGGAGGCGTTGAAGAAGTACGGGCTGATCGTGGCGGACAACGGATCGAACTGGTTTATCACCGGGGCGACCGACAGCCGCTGGGACGATGACGACCTGAACCAGCTCAAGAACGTCCCCGGTTCAGCATTCGAAGTGGTGGATACCGGACCGATCGTGAAACCGTAGGCGAGGGTGGAGGGGGCTTCCGGGCACGGTCGCGGCAGGGTGATAATCCCGACATGTCCGGGACGGGCGGGGAGGTGCTTCGTCCGCCCGGAGGCCGCTACTTGTGGGGGATTCGCGAAGTGGACATCACCTTTCGCCCTGCGACCGAAGCGGATGCCGATGCTGTCCGCGCTGTCCTGGACGCACAGCCTTCCGACGAGCAGGTGGGGCTGGCTGGCGGCGACACGCTCCGTGCGCGCCGGTTCCGTGCGATCGCGATGAGCGGGCTCTGGGCGCCCGCCGGCCTGCGTCGCATGACCGTCGCCCTCAGCGAGGGAAGGGTCGTGGGCTTCGTGCAGAGCGGAACGGAAGAGGCCGCCGCGATCACGCCCCGGCTCGCCTGGCAGGTCCTTCGCGTGTTCGGGTTCCCGGGTATCATCGGGTTCCTGCGCCGGGATCGCCTCCGCGGGCGGGTTACCATCCCGGCGCCGCCGAACACGTACCACATCGCCGAGATCCACGTGGCCGAGTACTCCCGCGGCCTGGGCGCCGGTGGAGCGCTGATGGACGAGGCTGAGCGCATGGCGCGGGCGGCGGGTGCTCGGCAGATGTCGCTGACGACAACGACGAGCAACCCTGCGCGGCGTCTCTACGAGCGGCACGGGTTCCGCGTGATGGAGTCGCGGACGGACCCGGGGTTCGAGCGGGTTACCGGTGTGGCCGGGCGGATCCTGATGGTCAAGGACCTGGGATAAGGCCGCTCAACGCCGTCGTACAGCCGGGTGGCCAACGGTTGCCGCAATGATGCCGAGAGCCGCCTGGGCAAGGACGCCCGAGGCGAGCACCGGCGCCGGGCCGACTGCCTTCGTAGCCGCCTTCCACCATTGCTCGGCCGAGGACATCGACTCCCAGGTTTCGGAGTAGCGGTAGTCGAGGGGGCCGGCCTTGTGGTTCTCTTCGATGTGCTTGTAGACGCCAATCGCTGAGGCAGCGATGACCAGCACGCAGAGCAGGCGGGCGATGGCAATCCGCCGGGCTGCCGGGCGGTAGGCAACGAGCGCGAGCGCGACGGCAAGGACGCCAAGAGCGAACCAGGGGATGAGCTTCACGAAGTCGTCCCAGTGGCGTTCGAGCGCAAGCTCCACGCTCGTGCCGGCCATGGCAAGGGCGGCGAGCGCCAGCAGGAGCCGGCGCGCGATGCCCACTTCCTCGCCCGGAATAGTGCCGGTGGTCACGGGAGCGAGAGGGTGGCGACGATTTTGTCGACGACGCCGGCGGCGGGGTTGTACTTCGCGAGTTCGCCGCGCAGCTTGGTCATGTTCGTATCAGTGGTGGCGTAGGGCCGGTATTCTTCGACTTCGCGCGCCCACTGGGAGGCGTTCGGGATTCCCGCCGCTTCGAAGGCTGCCTGGAGTTGGGCGCGGGTGGCGTTGTTCGCCGAAACCTTCGTGGTTGCCTGGGTCGCCGCGGCCGTGGCCGCGGCGGTCGCGCTGGCGGCCGGCTTCGTCGCCGTCGCCGTCGCCGCAGCGCTGGCAGCGGAGCTGGCCCCGGTTGTCGCCGAGACGGCGGAGGTCGGAGCGGTGGTCGCGGCGCCGGAGTCTGAATCCGACTTGTCGCTGCAGGCGCCGAGGAGCAGCGCTCCGGCGAGCGCGGCAAGGGCGAGGGGCTTCATCACGGGACTGCCTCCGGGGTGGGAATCTCCCTGCACTGTAGGCAACGAATATTTGACCACCATGAGACTGGGCGCGGCGTCCCGGACCTGACAACGTGGTCGAAAGGAGACGCGGGCCTGTAGTGGCCTGGCCGGATGCTCCGTGCGCCGGTGCTCCGCCGAAAAAGGGCAAACGCGAACGCCGCCGCGACGGGTGTCGAACTTCGCATCTTCGGGCCGGGGGCGAAGGTGCTCCCCGCTTGAACCCTGCGCCGAGGTGGCCGGCCTGGCGGGGCCGGCCCCGTTCTTAGATGACCTTCTCAGAGTTGAACAGCTGGCGTTCGCCGGTCTCGGTGCAGGCCACCATCTTGGCGAACCATTCCTGGAAGTCCGGCGTTCCGTACTCCGCGATGTCCCGCTGCGATGCGGCCGCCCAGGCGTTGAGGTCGGCGTAGTCGAACTCGAAGGCGCAAGTGAAGAAGGTCCCCGTGAAGTCGGTGTAGGAGCGCGCCCCCACGATGCCCTCGGTGGGCATGACGTTCACGGACTCTTTGAGCAGCGTTGAGAGCGTGTCGCCCTGCCCGTAGCGGGCGCGGAAAGTCAGGCGTTCGGTAATCATGGTGTGGTCACTCCAGCCGGGATGAATGTGGTCGAGACCCCCGGCGATGGCAGAGTGTGATGATTGCACGCGGGCGTTGCAAGCGGCGCGAAGCAAAGGCTGGTGCACCCCGCACAGCGTCCCCGCTCAATCCTCCGCGGCGGGCGAAGCTTCCGGCGCCGGCGTTCCCGCGGCCTCGGGCTCGCCGTCGTCATCGCTGGCGACATTGACGATGCGGAGCGGTGGTGGTGTCGCCGGGGTGGCGGCGGCCGCGGACACTCCGCCGTCATCGGAGGAGATCCCGAAGATCTTGAGCGGCGGGACCGGCGTCGCGGTGGGCTGTGGAGCGGGCTGCGCCGCGCTCGCCTGGGGCGCCGTCTCCGGTTCCGCAACCGCGGGTGCAGTGGGAGGAGGCAACAGGAGGTCGACCAGAGACGGTATCTCGGGCGCGGGCCCTCCAACGTCGACGATGATCACGCGTTGTTCCGCCTGCGGCGGACGGGGCTCGAAAGGCCCCCAACTCGCCTGATCAGCCGAGGTGAGTGCGAGACCAACGGCACCGACTGCGAACAGTACCGAGGCCAGCAGGAGAGGCGCTTTCCCTGCCATGCCATCGATCATGCCCCTTCGCGCTCGAAGCTGCCACCTTCGCGGGCCGTCAGCTTCGGAATCTTCACTGGTTTGCACCAATGTTGAACCTGCGCGGCCAGCCAAGATCAGGGCAACCCCTTAGTAATCGCCGGCCAGGTCTCGCTTCCCCTGCGCGCTGGCGAGGGCGGCGTGATTGAGGATGTTCCGGGCCATCGAGGACTCCTGCAGCTGGGCGCGCGCAGCGTAAACCTCCGCTCGAAGGGCGTGCGCCGGCTTCGAAGCAGGCTCGGCGATGACGGCGTATTCGACGAGGTGGCAGGCAAGCCGCAGGTTGCCCGCCGCGCGCAGTTCCTGGACGCGATCAAGGATGCGGTCGAGGCCACCGCCGAGAGCGATCCACTCGCGGGCCTGTTCGGCGCGGGGGGCGGGCAGGAGATTATCCGGCTCTCCGTCGTACCAGCCGCCGTAAAGGCGCCAGACATTCCGGACCAGGAACTGGGGGTCGTCGTACACGCCGCGAAGGTACGGCTTCTCGAGCAGGTGGGGAGGGAACTTCACTTCGTGGATGACGTGGTCCAGGGTGGTGCCGGTATTCATGAGGGCGACGACCTGAGCCTCGATCGATTCGAGCAACTCGGCGGTATCGTCGAGGGCTGCGGCGATGCGGTCTGCCCCGAAAATCGGGAGTCCGTGGCCGGGCAGCATGATTTCGGCGCCCAGCGCGGCCATCTCGCGAAGCCCGGCGGCCCATTCGCCACAGTAGCGCTGGACCTTCTGGGGGTTCCCGGCATTCGGCACGGCCCAGATGAAGAGGTCCCCGGGCGCCAGCAATTTCTTCTCCGGCACCCACGTCCAGGTCGCGTCGTCCGTCTCACCACGCGTGTGGCGCAGTTCGAAGGAGAGGTCGCCGGAAGTGAAGCGCATACGCTTCTGGTAGGTCACATCCGGGTAGCGGTACTGCTCCTGCCATTTGAACTGGGGAGCGTCGATGGCGAACTGGCGCCGGTTGATGGCCGCGTTCCAGCCGAGCGTCCGCTTGTACCGGTCGAAGTTCCAGCCGAGCCCCTCGTGGCCGTAGACGAGCGGGCGAGCCCAGCCCTGCTGTTGCGCCTCCGCTTCGAACGGGCCGACGCCGAAGATGTGGTCTACGTGGTGGTGGGAAAAGACGGCGGCGCGAAGGGGCGCGCCGGGACGCCACTTCCGGACCTCTTCGTGGAGCGCGCTGGTGTCGATGACATGGCCGGTATCGAGCATGACGAGGCCATCGCCGGTGTCGATGGTGTTGGCGCTGGCGATCCCCTTGTAGAAGAGGACACCATCCGCGATCTCTTCGCCGGCTCGCGTGCTGAAGGCGACCGGGTGGTACTCCTGGGTGGTGATCTGGCCGGTCCAGAGTTGTTCGGAGAGTTCGCGGACGGTGGGCATGTGGCTGACCCCTCAATGGTGTGGGCGGGATTCTACGCCGGGGAGCGCCACTGGGCCGCAGCGGCGCCGCGACCTCGCCCGCGTGCCGGTCGCGCCTTATTGGCGCGGCTGCGAGCCTTCCAGGAATTCCGCGCTTGCCCAGCCGGGCGTGCCGTCTGGGGTCTGAACTTTCCACCAGGTGATGCCGCCGGATTGCTGGGTTTCACCGAGGTTCTTGAGAAGGACGTTATCGGCGAAGCATCCGAGAAGGGCGCCCGTCGTCGAGGGAGACTGGCGGACGTTCAGGCAGTCCCCGGCGCCCTTCACGCGGACGAAGGGGCCGGGTTCCACCAGCCGGATGATGTTGCGCTGGAAGTCATAGGCACTGCTGAATACCGGCCCGTCGAGTTCGAGCAGTGTGATCTGGCCGGTGTCCAGCGCAACGTAGGCGGGCAGGTACTTTTCGTTCTTGTCCGGACTCGTGGGGTCGATGTCGGCCGGGGAGGCGGAGACATTCCCGAAGGCGGCAGCCTGGGTGAGGACGCTGCCGATGTTGAGCGACGAGTCGCCCTTGAGGACGCTCACCAGTGCGCCGTTCTTCATCAGGCCCAGGTAGGTGCTGTAGCTGCGTGAGTCCGGCCCGGCGAGCCACGAGATGAGGATCGTGCCGTTGCCCAGCAAGCCTTCGATCTGGACCGGCCGCCCGTTCACGGTGGGGACGTCCGGGAGTGTGACGAGGGGAGTGCCGTCGATGTTCAGCACGTCGCGCGAACCGGTCTTCCGCCATCCGATGAGACGGTTGTCGCTGAAGACGGGTTCGGCGCCTGCCGGCGGCCGGATGACCTGGGATTGGCCGAGCACCTGGAATTTCCAGTCGGTGACGCCTGGCGCGGTGTAGCTGCTCAGGTTCAGGACCGGGCCTTGCGCCGTGTAGCCGGCAACCGAGACGAATCCATCGAGCGTCGTGAGCGGCTGCCACGTTACACCACCGTCTTTCGAGCGGTGGATCGTGGTCTGGGCATCCGTGGAGATCGGTCCGACCCCGCCACAATAGCCGCGCGAGCAGATCGAGAGGTAATGCTCGCGGCCTGCGGGGTCCCAGTAGCTTGCCGAAATGTAGCCCGAGGAGGGCTTGAAGAGCGTCTCGACCTTGAGCTGGCCGTTGACATCGAGGGTGACGCGGTCGAACGATTCCGCCGGCCCGTCGCACTGGTAGCAGCCTCGTTCGACGATGACCGAAAGCGGCACCGGGAGTGACCCGGGCTTCCCAAATGACATGGCGCCCACGGGCACTCCGGCGACGGTCTCGCCGGAAGGAGCGGAGTCAAGCCCGGCGGCGGAGTTGCCGTGGCCGAAGGTGAGGCGTCCGGGGTGGGTGTTTCTGTGGCCAGGGGCCGGCCCCTGGTCGGGATCGCCGCCGCTGCCTTCGCGCAGGACAAGGAGCACCACCGCGGCGGCGATCCCGATTGCGCCAACGAGCGCGGCGCCGGCACCCCACTTGAGGGCGCTCCAGCCGAAGAACCCGCCGGACAGGCGGCTGAAGCGCAAGCGGAGGCCGTTGTGGTGGCGCCAGTATTCGGCTGCCTCATCGCGCGATTCGACACCGAGGCGGGTGATGATCTCGGAGACGTGCCACTTGGCGCCGTCCAGGCTGATGCCCAGTTGGTCGCCAATCTGGCTGTTGGTCCTTCCCCGCACGAGGAGGTCGAGAACTTCGCGCTGTCGAGGCGTCCACTCGGGCTCACGGGTGGTGCGCATCGGCGATTGGGATGTCACAGTCATGAACTTTACCGTAGGAAACCACGGGCGAAACAGCCCTACCCGATGGTAAAGATTGTAAGAGGGAATGTGTCCGGGAGGACATTCTGCGCCAACGGACGGTCCGGGGGCAGGTGGGCGCCGCGGCGCCGCCGGGCCGAAACCCTCCGCTCCGGCTACTTGGCCGCGCTCCACTCAGGGTGGATGAGCCACGCCACAGCTTCTCCTCGCGTGCGGAAGAGGCGGAAATTCGGGCCTTCGAGGTTCCCCATCTGGGCTGCCTGCCGCCCGACTCCGAACCACTCCGCCCGCGGCGCACAGGCCGCAATGCGCACGCCGCGCTCGGCGAGCCGTCGAGCCGCATCGCCCACTGCCCAGGCGTCGAACGCGAGGCGCTCGACGTCCGTGTAGTCGTAGAGCATCGCGCCGAGGCGGAGGACTTCCGCAAGCTCTTCTGGCAGGAAGCCGCTCCGGTGCTTCCATGACACCCGTAAGGTGGGCTTCCGCAAACTGTTCGTGCAGGAGAAACGTGTACGACACTGCGTCCTCGCTTTTCCATCCTAGCCGGTGCAGGATCGGCTACCAACCCCCATCAGCTTCGCCTTTCTGGAAATCTCGAAAACTCGGAGGTAAAGAATGTTAGTCCCGTCCAGTGCTTCTTCGGCGCCCCTGCCGCCGTGGCGCGGGGCGGCACGTACTTCCTCCGTGTTCCTTACGATTGAGATGACCGATTACTACAGGTGTGCGCTAATTCGCCTATGAGCGATGCTCCCGAACCCCCCAGGCGGCTCGAATGGCCGTGGAACGAGAACGGACTCGAAGAGGAGCCCGGGGATGTGGTCGACCCGGAGGGCCACTGGCTTCCCGACAATGGCGAACCCGCTCCTGAATTTGACCCGCTCACGTTTGACTCGGTATTTCGGGACGAGCGGCGCTGGGCGCCACAACATGGCCTTGAGGGGCGCAGCGACTCGGCGTTGCCTGGCGCGTTCCTGTTCCCTGAACCTCACATCCCCGCCGTACCCGTCGATGACGCAGAGGACCAGGCGGTGGAAGCGGCCCCGGCCATGGCGGCGTCTCGCCACCGGACGAGCACGCTCCTGCGCGAACTCGTCGAGACCGGCCTGCTCGCCATCCTGGTCTTCCTCTCGGTCCGCGCGAGTGTCCAGCACTACCGCGTCGAAGGCCTGTCCATGGACCCAACGCTCGAAGACGGCGAGTTCCTGCTCGTGAACTCACTGGTCTACTCCGAAGTGGACCTGGAGAAGGTGGGTAAGTGGGTGCCCTTCTGGGATCCCGGCGAACCCGGCGTCCGCCACGTCTTCCACGGGCCCGAGCGTGGCGACATCGTCATCCTGCACCAGCGGGTGGGAGTCGAACGGGACCTGGTCAAACGGATCATCGGCATCCCTGGCGACGTCCTGGAAATCCAGCGAGGGACGGTACTCATCGACGGCCGCGAACTGAAAGAGCCATACATCCAGTCGCCCTGGTCATCGGACCTGGCGCCGATCCGGATCCCCGCCGGGAAGTACTTCGTGATGGGCGACAACCGGAACGGGAGCCACGACAGCCGCTCCTTCGGCCTCGTCGACGAAAAGGACATCGTGGGCAAAGCGATGGCCAGCTGGTGGCCGCGCAGCGCCTGGGGCCTGGCACCGAACGAAGAGCCGGTGCTGGGGGCAGCGCCCTGACTCGACAAGCCCTGCCACATCGGCTACAAACCGCCGATGCACGACGATCCCTCCCGAATTGACCTCTCCCTGGACTCCCGCGCCATCACCTTCGAGAACCTCTCCGGCGAGCGGGGTGCGGGCGGGAGAGCGCACGGGGGACGCAAGGGAGCGCCGTCACGGAACCTCGCGCCCGGCGAAACGCTCGAACTGGCAAACATCGAAGGCCCGGGCACCATCCGCCACATCTGGATGACCTTCCGCCGGCGCCGCCCGAGACGATGCGTGCGCTCTGGATGGAGGTCTTCTACGACGGCTCCAGCGAACCCTCGATTTCCGTGTCCTGTCTCGATTTCTTCGGGATGCCGCTCGGGCGTCCGGTTGCCTATCACTCGGCCATGGCCTCCGCCCAGGAGGGGCGCGGGTTCAACAGCTACTACCCGATGCCGTTCCGCCGATCGGCCCGCCTCGTGGTGACGAACAGCTCGAGCCGGGTGCTGCCGTTTTACTTCCAGGTTGACTACACCCTGCAGCGGGAGCTGCCTTTCGAGGCGGGCTACTTGCACGTGACCTTTCGCCGCGAAAATCCGACCGTGTTGCGGCGAGACTTCGTCATCGCCGATGGCCTGCGCGGCCCTGGCCGGTTCCTCGGATGCGCCGTCGGCATCCGCACGATCGACCGGGCGGACTGGTACGGCGAGGGCGAGGTGAAAGTCTTCCTGGACGGAGATACGGACTTGCCGACAATCTGCGGGACCGGCCTCGAAGATTACGCCGGGAGCGCCTGGGGCATGGGTGCACACTTCGCCCAGTACGCCGGTTCGCCGCTGGAGGTGCGGAACCCCGTGCAGCGGCGCGGCGTTCCGGACTTCCTCACCTTCTACCGGTGGCACATTCCAGACCCGATCGTCTTCCGGGAGGACTGCCGGGTGACCATCCAGCAGATCGGTTTCGCTTCCTTCCGCGAAGGCCACGAAGAACGGTTCGCGGAATACAGCCGGACCAACCCCGCGGCCGGTCCCGGTTGGGCGATGAACCCCTCGCCGGGGATGCTTGCGCGCGGCATCGCCGAGCGGGTGGACGACTACTGCGCGACGGCGTTCGTGTACTGCACGGAGCCCCAGGCAGTGCCGCGGCTCGACGTCACCGCCGCCATCGCCGACATCGGGCGGTCTGCATACGAGGAGCCTACGCCGATGGAGCGCTCGTTCGGGTTCTAGTCATCCCGGCGCCAAGGGGGATGCCGCCGGTCAGGCTGGTCTATGCTTTCCTCGTGGAGATCGCAGCCGAAGCGAGGCGCCTGGGCGACCTGCTCGAGGTCGCGCCTGGGCGCATTGCGGCGGTTACGGCCGGTGTCCCCAATGAGGTGCTGAGCCGGCGCTCCGTCGCCGAACCCTGGTCGGCGAACGACGTCCTCGCTCACCTCCGAGCCTGCCAGGATGTCCGCGGCACGCTGGTGAACGAGATGCTCACGCGCAACCACCCGGTTGCCCGCTACGTCTCGCCCCGGACCTACATCCGCAAGACGAACTACCCCGACCTCCCGTTCCAGCAATCGCTAACCACGTTCGCCGCGGACCGCGCCGGGTTCGTCCAACTCCTTCGCAGCCTGAGCGCGGGACAGTGGATGAGGGCGCTGGACCTCACGGGCAGCCGCACCGAGACAGTGCTCGACTGCGCGAAGTACCTGGTGGCTCACGAACTGCCGCACCTCGCCCAGATCGAGACTTTGCTCAAGGGTGGCCCAGGCTAAACGCCTGCGGTGACCGCGATCCTCGCCTTCCGTTTCTCGATCTCTTCGCGCACGACAGGTGCGACCTTCGTGCCGAGCAGCTCGATCGCTTTGAGGGTCTGCTCGTGAGGCTGTGGGCCGACGCTCATCTGGGCGACGTAGCGGTCGTGACCGAAGAGTTCGTACTCGTAGAGCAGCTTCTCGATGACCTCATCGGCCGAGCCGACGTGAAGCGCGCCGGTGGGCGAGCGAAGTGCCTCGTACTGGTTGCGCGTCATCGGCGCCCAGCCGCGTTCGCGGCCGACGGTGTTCATCAGGGTTGCGTAAGGGGTGAAGAACTCGTCGGCGGCCTGGCGCGAGGTCTCGGCGAGGTGCGTGTGCGAGTTGATAGCCACCTTCAGCTTCGACGGGTCCTGCCCGGCCGCGGCCGCCGATTCGCGATAGTGCTCGACAAGCGGGACGAAGCGGGCAGGCCCGCCGCCGATGATGGCGATGATCAGCGGCAGGCCGAGCCGCCCGGCCCGTTCGACGGACGCCGGGTTCCCGCCGACACCCACCCAGACCGGGAGCTTCTCCTGGGCCGGCCGCGCATAGCCCCCGCGGTTGTGGATCGGCGCACGGAACTTCCGGACCAGGGTGACCTTCTCGCCGTCGCGGACCTTTAGGAGGAGCTCGAGCTTCTCCTGGGCCAACTCGTCGTAGTCTTCAAGCTCGTAGCCGAAAAGCGGGTAGCTCTCCGTGAACGAACCGCGCCCGGCGGTCAGTTCGGCGCGCCCGCGTGAGAGCAGGTCGACGGTCGCGAACTCCTCGAAGACGCGCACCGGGTCGTCCGTGCTGAGCACCGTGACCGCGCTGGTCAGCCTGATCTGCTTCGTGCGCATGGCGGCGGCGGCGAGGAGGACGGCAGGCGTCGAAGCCGCAAAGTCCGGCCGGTGGTGCTCGCCAATGCCGAAGACATCGAGCCCGACGCGGTCGGCCAGTTCGACCTCCTCCATCAGGTTCGCGATGCGCTGCTCGCTGGAGATGGTCGCGCCGGTCTTGGGGTCCGCCATCGTATCGGCGAAAGAAGAGACACCGATCTCGAAAGGTGTGGTTGTCATCCTGGGGGTGAACCTCCGGGTTCAGAGCTAATGCTGCTACTCTAGCGTAGTAGCTTATGAAAGGGAAGTATAGCCGGGCAAGTGCCTTGTTCCGCCACGTGCGTGCGCCACGCGAAGCGATCGCCTCGCCCTATAATCCCGCCACCTCATCCCCTGGAGCGACCCCTTGGCATTCCAGACCGGCCACCAGGTGATCAAGCGCGACCTCATCGAACTGTTGACCCAGGCGCAGATGGACGACCGGGTGAGGGTCGTGGTCTTCACGGGCCAGGGGCGAGCGTTCTCTGCCGGCGACGATGTCACCGGCAGACCGCTCCCAGGCGGGCCGCAGCTCATGCCCGACATCTTTCCGGGGCACCGCGAGGCGATCGGCACCTATGAGGGCCTGCGCGTCCACAGCCAGACGGTGAACTCGGCCATCCGCAACCTGGACAAGCTCAGCATCGCCGCCGTCAACGGCATCGCCATCCAGACCGGGCTGTCGCTCGCGCTCTCCTGCGACTTCCGGATCGCCTCGAAGGAGGCGCGCCTGGGGAGCGCGACGCTGCGCTTCGGCCTCCTGCCGGACGAAGGCGGCCAGTACCTCCTCGTCCAGCTGATGGGCGTCGCGAAGACGATGGACTTCCTGATGCGGAAGAAGATCGTGTCCGCGGAGGAAGCACTATCCTCGGCCTCGTGCATGAGGTGGTCGAGGCGCGGAGTTGATGGAGCGGACGATGGCGCTCGCCACGGGCTTGGCGAACGGCCCGCAAGTCTCGATGCGGCTGCTGAAGCGGACCATCTACAACGCCGCCGAGATGACCTGGGCCCACGCGCTCGACGATATCGCGGCAAAGACGGCGATCAGCGACCATCACCCGGACGCGCGGAGGGCGTGGCCGCGTTTCCGGGAGCGGCGCGAACCGAAGTTCAACGCCTGGTTGTCGTAGCGCTACCGAGGCGGGCCAGTCCCTGGCCCGCGCGGGTGAATCACACGGGGCGCCGGGCGTAAGCCTGAATAGCTGTCGCTGGCCCCAACCGGTCCGCCGCACTACCGAGGCGGGCCAGTCAGTGGCCCGCGTGGGTGAATCACACGGGGCGCCGGGCGTAGCCTGAATAGCTGCCGCTGGCCCAATCGGTCCGGCACGGCGTGCCAGTCGCCCGCTGGGTGCATCGGGGCGTAGCCGGCTCCGCTGGCCCAATCGGTCCGCCGCACGACCGAGGCGGGCCAGTCGATGGCCCTTGGGTGAATCACACGAGGCGCCAGGCGTCAGCCTGAATGGCTGCCGCTGACCCAATCAGTCCGCCGCACACGCGAGCATGACTGCCCCGCCTCGGCGCTCGTATCGTCCTCCCAGAGGTCGCGCGTGCGCTTCGCGTACGTGCCGCCGAGGTCGCGCCCTGTGCGTTGAGCGTGTAGTTGACAGCCGAGGCGACCGCGTGGTCCGAAGTGAGCGTCTTCATGCTCGCAGATCGTGCCCAAACCGGCTGGCGCGGCCCCACGAGACCCGCCTGCCGAAGCGCCCGCGTTGCGTAGGACTTCAAGCTGTGCGCTGTTCGTTCGATCGAGGCATCGCTCGTCAGAACGACATGAGTGTGGTTGGTGCGGCAGTGAACCGCGTAGCGTCCATCCACGATGCATACAGGTAGCCAGGAACGAACCTTCAACGCAGGCTCGGCGAGCGGCGTCGAAATGGACTGAATCACCGACCATGCGTTCGCGCTCCACGCCGCCAGGCCTGGCTCGGGCTGGCGGAACGGGGTACCGACGGTGTTGTGATCGCGATCGACGGTCCCGCGTTCGTCGCCATGAAGACGGTTGCCATACGCCGAGGCGGTGATGAAGTACGCCAGCGGTTCGGCCATTGGCGAACCATACGCGTGCCGAGGCGGGCCAGTCATGGCCCGGGTGGGTGAATCACACGGGGCGCCAGGCGTAGCCTGAATAGCCCGCTGCCGGCACCCACCGCACACCGAGGCGGGCCAGTCACGGCCCGCGCGGGTGAATCACACGGGGCGCCGGGCGTAAGCCTGAATACCGCTGGCCCAATCGGTCCGCCGCACGACCGAGGCAGATCATCGATGGCCCGCGCGTGGGTGAATCACGCGGGGCGCCAGGCGTACGCCTGAATGGCTACCGCTGGCCCAATCGGTCCGCCGCACACGCGAGGCATGACTGCCTCGCCTCGAACCGGTGTCGTCTCAGATCGCTGACCAACCGGCGTCGGATGGCAGCACTACGCCGTTGACGTTCGTGCCGTCCCGGCTCAAGAGGAAGGTGATCGACGCGGCGAGTTGGCTCGCCTGGGCCGGCTTCGGGATCACCGCCTGCATCAGCGGCCCGAGCCGCTGCATCGCGAGCTGGGAAGCGAACTTCGCTTCGATGTTCGTGATCGTCGCACCCGGAGCGACGGCGTTCACGCGGATGCCGAGCGGCCCGTACATGACGGCCGAGCTCTTCGTGATGCCGATGACCGCATGCTTGGATGCGGTGTAGGCGACGCCCGCTGCGGAGCCACGCAGGCCAGCCTCCGAGGTGATGTTCACGATCGATCCGTATCCAGCGTCCAGCATCCGGGGGACGACCGCGCGCGTCAGACGCATGATGCCCTCCACGTTGATGCGGAACACTCGCTCCCAGACGGCGTCGCTCACTTCGTGGATCGGAGTGAAGTCGTCCATGATGCCCGCCACGTTCGCGAGCGCGTGAATCGTTGGGCCGGCGGCCGCCACGATCGCGGCGACGTCCGCTTCTTGACTGACATCGCCCGCGACCGGGACGAGGTCCAGGTCCTGGTTCCTGGCCACGAGCTCCTCAAGACGCGGCCGGCTGATGTCAGACGCGATGACGCGCCCGCCCTCCTTCGCGATTCGGAGCGCGGTTGCCTTGCCGATCCCCGACCCGGCGCCGGTGACGATCACGGTCTGCCCTTCGAAGCGACCGGGGATGATGACTTCGTCCCAGGCGGTGTTCTCTCCCATCGTGATACTCCCTGGATGCGATTGCCGTGCGGCCACTCTCGCCGTTCCCGCCATGCCTTTCAAGCCCGGGGCTACTCCCAGCGGAAGAAGCGGACGGCGAGGATCCCGCTCGCCGCCCCGAATGCCAGCGTGATGAGCGACTCCGCCCACGACCATCCGAAGCCCAGCCACGCATCCTGCACGACCAGGTTGAGGTGCGTGAGCGGCATCGCGTTGCTGACGGCGCGCATGGCGCTGGTGAGCACCTCCAGAGGAGGGCCCGAACCGGAGATCATCATCATGACGAAGAAGAGCGTGAGGCCCGCCCCTGCACCGCCCTGGCGGATGGAAGGATCGCCCCCAGCAGCACGCCGATGCATGAGAAGGTGAGCAGGCCAAGGCCAATGCCGGCGATAACCAGCGGCCAGCTCTCCGGGAGGCCGTCCGCAGACGAGCGTCGAACCGACGATGATGCCCGCCGCCGCCAGCACCGACATGCCCAGCGACACCAGGACCTGCGCGCCGAGGACCACCGGTACCGAAACGCCCGCCGCACGGTACCTCCGCAGGACCCCTGCATCGCGATAGGCAGCCAGCCGCAGCGGGAGAGTCACGAGCCCCGCCGAGGCCATCACGAGCCCGACGTACGTTGAGACGTAGTAGTCGGACGGGCCGACGCCACGCCACACGCGGAGGTTCTCCTCATCCGCCGGATCGACATCGTTCCCGAAGACCCCCGCCAGCACGAAGAGCATGAAGAATGGGAAGGCGAACGCGAACACCAGCGCGATCGGCTCGCGGATGAAGAGTTTGACTTCCACCCAGGCCAGTTTCTGCACTCCCCTCATGCGGCGCCCGCTTTCTTCGCCGTGATGCGCAGGAATGCTTCTTCGAGGGTGGCGCGCTCGCCGCGGAGGTCGAGCGGCGCGATGCCGTGGGCAACGAGGGCCGCCCCGACGTACGCGAGCAGTGGGCCCTCGCCGGTGACCGTGTATCGCGTGCCATGCCGGGCAACGGACTGGACGCCCGGGCAGCCGTCGAGCCACGGGAGGTCGTCCCCATCGTGGCTGAAGTGGACGATGCTCTGGTCGGCAAACCGGGCAACAAGCGCCGCCGGGCTATCGATGGCGGCGATCTTCCCGGATTCGAAAACCGCGATGCGGTCGCAGAGCGCTTCGGCCTCGTCCATGAAGTGGGTGACGAGCACGACTGTCGTTCCGCGCTCCCTCACCTGGCGCACGAGGTCCCAGGCGGCGTGGCGCGCCGATGGGTCCAGCCCGGTCGTCATCTCATCGAGGAACACCACCTCCGGGTCATTGACGAGTGCGAGCGCCACGAAGAGCCGCTGGCGTTGGCCCCCGGAGAGGTCGGAGAAGGCCGCCTGGCGCTTCTCGTGAAGCCCCCACTCCTCGACGAGCCGGCGCCAATCTCGCGCTCGCGGAGAGAGTGCCGCGAACAGATCCAGCGCTTCCCAAACCTTCAGCCGCTCCGGGAGCGCCGACTCCTGCAACTGGCTGCCGATGCGGTGGCGGAGGGCGTCTCGCTGGGCGCCGGGATCAAGCCCCAGAACGCTGACGGCCCCTCCGTCGCGGCGCCGGAGACCCTGGAGACACTCGACGGTGGTCGTTTTCCCGGAGCCGTTGGAACCGATAATCCCGAAGATTTCGCCGGCCCGGACGTCGAACGAGACCCCATCGACCGCGCGGACGCGGTCGTAGATCTTCGTGAGCCCATCGACAGCTACGGCACGGTCGGCGGCTGCCCGTTCGAGATTGGCCTGGTTGGCGGTCGCCTGGGCCGGAGATTCGTCGGTCACAGGGCTCCTCCCCGCTGGTTCGGCTGGGATTGTGGACTGCGCAGCTCCGCGCTGCGAGGGCCGATCGCGCCGGAATCTTCGGCCAATTGGGCCAGCGGCCGGTTCAGCCGGCTTGCTTGCGGCCCGAGACGAGACGGGCATGCTTCAAGACGCGCTTACCGTTCAGCGGAAATGGCAGGCTCATGAGCGAAGCCAACGGCACATCCGAGATGTCTACCGCGCCGCCCTCTTCGAGTCGTTGGCGGAGGAGTTGTTGCCGCGAGTATGCGCCGGGGTCAGAGAACAGGTCGAGGAACACGAAGCTGCCGCCCGGGCGGAGGATGCGGAGCGCTTCGCTCACGGCTTCGGTTTTGTCCTGGAGCTCGCGCACTTCGTGGAAGGTGAGACAACTCACGACGCAGTCGAACTCGGCATCAGAGAACGGCATCGCGGCCGCGGAGCCCTTCATGAACGCGACTCGTCCGGCTACGCCCTCGAGTTGGGCATTCCGCTCACAGACCTGCTTCGAGTATTCCCAGGCCGAACCCCAGTAATCCAGGCCGGTAACCAGGCGTTGGGGGTTCTCTTTCGCGACCGCAATGGCGAGGTGGCCGTTCCCGCAGCCGATATCGAGGACGCGTTCTCCCCTGGCATGCGATCGGATGAGTTCGTGAATAAGGCGCTGGTACTGCCCGCCGGTGTTCGAAAAGCGGTGGCGTGCCAGCGCGAGGATGAGCGTGATGTAGCCGAAGGCGCCCGCGGGTAGCAGCAGCAGCAACGCCCAGGGCGTGATGACCATTAGCAGCGACAGGCCGAGGAACGACGCGGTCAGGATCGCGAACACGACGAGCGGCCGTGTCCGGATCCATGTCCCGTAGTCCGGGGTTTCGCCGGTGGTGCGTGAGGCGGACATAGTCGCGTATCCGGTGCCGTTTTGGAGCCTGCGTACAGTGTACGCCTCGCGGGCTATCTGCGTACAGTGCACGCAACTCGTATGCTGCATGCCATGCAGCAAGAACCCGCGGATACGTCTGCTGCCGGTCCCGCGGGACGGCGCGGCCTGAACCTCGACGCAATCGTGAACGCCGCCATCGCCATCGCCGATGAAGATGGCCTCGGGGCGGTATCGATGCGCCGGGTCGCCGACAGGCTGGGTCGACCGGTCATGTCGCTCTACCGGCATGTTCAGGACAAGGACCGGCTCCTGGCACTTGCGACAGACGCGGTGTTCGCCGAAGAAGCGTTCGAGGAACTCCCTGCGGATGACTGGCGAGCGCGACTCCACGAGTCCGCGCGACGCCAGTGGCGCTGTTACCTGCGTCACCCGTGGATCGCCTCGGCCATTTCCCTGGTGCGCCCCAGCCTTGGCCCGAATGGCATCAGCGAAATGGAGTGGGCATTCGAAGGTTTTCGCGACGTCCGCATTCCAGATGTCGACAAAGTCCGGATGTACCTCGTCATCGCCGCTTACGTGCACGGTGCAGCGGGACAGTTCGCCACGGAAGCGCGAGACAGGCGGCGATCGGGGTTGGCGCCGCAGCAGTGGTGGGGCGAACAGGCCGGCCTGCTCAGCGAGATTTTCGCCACCGGCCGCTACCCCAACGTTTCCCGGTTGCGGGGCGGCACGAAGCCGTCGCCAGAAGACTGGTTCGAGTTCGGGCTGGATTGCCTGCTCGATGGTCTCGCTTTGAGGGTCCCGCAGCAATAGCCGCCCCCGGGACCGCTTCCCTGGCCGGCGATGTCATTCGCCCCTTCGCTCTCTCCGTGCGCCCCGAGACCATCGGTGCCAATCCACCAATGGAGGCAACGTATGGCCCTCACTCTTGTCGAGGCTGCGAAGCTCAGCAACGACACCCTGCTTTCTGGCGTGATCGAAACGATCGCGCAGGAAAGCCCCGTCCTTCAACGGCTGCCGTTCATCGAAATTGTGGGCAACGGCCTGACCTACAACCGCGAAAACGCCGCCCCCACCGCCGGCTTCTACGATGTCGGCGACGACTGGGACGAAAGCACCCCGACCTTCACCCAGGCGACTGCGACCCTCCGCATCCTCGGCGGCGACGCCGATGTCGACAACTTCCTCAAGTCCACCCGCTCGAACATCCAGGACCTGGAGGCGGCCGTCGTCCAACTCAAGGCTCGTGCCGTCCAGTCGCTCTTCGATGACACGTTCGTGAACGGCGACGACAGCGTCGACACCAAGAGCTTCGACGGGATCGACGTGCTCTGTGCCGCCGGTCAGTCCGTCAGCATGGGCACCAACGGTGCGACTCTGACGCTCGCGAAGCTCGACGAGATGATCGACAAGGTGCGCGGCGGCAAGCCCGACATGCTCCTGATGAGCCGCCGCACCCGCCGGACGCTCAACGAACTCGCACGGAGCTCGGGAGGATTCCTCGAAGCGGACCGCGACGAGTTCGGGCAGATGCTGCAGTTCTACGATGGCATCGCTATCGGCATCTGCGACTACATCGATGACGCGAAGACGGTGGGCACCAGTTCGGACTGCAGCTCGGTCTACGCGATGCAGTTCGGCGAAGGGGCCCTCAGCGGGTTGACGGCGCCGGGAGGACTTACCGTCGAACGGGTCGGCAGCCTCGAGGCCAAGGACGCGAGCCGCATCCGGGTGAAGTGGTACGCCGGCCTGGCGCTCTTTAACACCGTGAAGCTGGCAAGGCTGACCGGCGTGCGCGCCGCCTGACCGTCTGGTCCGGTTCCGCAGACGTGAGAAAGCGCCCCACTCAACGAGTGGGGCGCTTTCGCTTGGGCTGGTTCTGCCCGGGGCTATGGGTTTATGGGTGGAGGCCACCGGAGCCGATGGCGCCAGTTATCGCGCAGAGCAGCGGAGGGAGGACGCAGGTGGCGGGAGCGGCAGGGACGATTGTCGGCACGGGGGCGACGATCGGGCCGGGATGGACGGGAAGGCTCGGGAGAGCGGGGACCGGCGTGAGCGGGAGGGTCAGGCCGGGGATGGTGGGAAGCGGATTGATGCACTTGATGATGACACACGGCGGGATGGTGATGCCGGGGAGGACCGGACCGGTGCCCGTACCGGGAGTCACGCCGGTGCCGCTGCCCGTGCCCGTGCCCGTCGAACCACTGCCGCTGCCAGTGCCGGTCGAGCCGCTGCCGCTGCCAGTGCCTGTGCTGCTGCCTGCCGGCGCCGGCCGGAGTCGGAACCGAGGGAGCCGTTGGCGCAGTCGATCCGGCCGGCGCCGGAGCGGGAGCCGTGCTGCTGCTCGAAGAGGGAGCCGGCTCCGGTGCGGTCGTGTCGGTCTTCGGCGGGACGCTCGCCTGGTCGACGCTCGGGGCAGGCGCGCTTGCCTGGTTCGTGGACGGGGTGTCGCTGGCGGGCTTGCCGGCGTCTTCGCCCGGGCCCGTGGACTGCGGTGCGGCAGCAGCGTTCATAGATGGGATGCTGCCGGCGCTGTCGGCGCTGGTGTTCGTGGTGGGGCCGGACCGAGTGCCGACCATGAGACCGGCAACGAGTGCCCCTGAGACGGCGAAGCCGATGATGGCTCCAATGGCGATGGTGCGGGTGGTGTTGTTGTTGGTGTTGCTGGACATTGTCGTGGACTCCTCTTTCCTTGCTGCCCTCCCAGACGCACCGGGGCGGGACGGTCTTACACGTCTTTACCAAAGATCTTTTCGCCCGCCGCCCGGGGCCAGGGACGGGTGGTTTCGCGTCGAGGGAGGTCGCGGGCGAGAGCGGTCCCGCCCGCGATGTAAGAGTTCGCGCGCGGGACGCGTCTTGACTGGCATGGCGATACTCATCCCCCAGGGAAGGACGCCATCGGAGGTACCGACGCATGACTGCTCCCGCAGCCAGCCTCTTCGATGAAGCCACACTTGTGCGACAGGCACAGGGCGGCGACCGCGAAGCCTTTGCGCAGCTCTACGACCGCTATTTCGAGCGGATCTACGACTTTGTGCGCAGGACCCTCCGCAACGAGGCCGATGCGGCCGACGTGACGCAGGAGGTGTTCATCAAGGCCATGGCATCGATTTCCACGCTGTCGAATCCAGGAGTCTTCAAGTCCTGGTTGTTCACGGTCGCCCGTAACCTCTCCATCTCGCGCATTCGCGGCGCCCGCCAGGTGCTGAGCCTCGATTACGCCGAGACGGATGAGCCAGAAGCCACGCTCTCCGAACTCGTACCGGATACAGACATCGCCGGCGCCCCCGAGGAGGCGGCCGAGCGATCGGAATTGGCGGCGATGGTCTGGGCCGTGGCAGCGGGACTCGATGCCCGCCAGTACACGGTGCTTGATCTTTCGGTCCGCCAGGAACTCGACGCCGCCGAGATGGCGGAGGTCCTCGGCGTCACCCGCAACAACGCCTACGTCATGGTGAATCGCACGAAGGCTGCCTTCAGCGAGTCGGCGGGCGACTACTTCATCTACCGGGATGGCGTCCAGAACTGCCCGGGCCTGCGCGAGGAACTGGCCCGGGCGAACATCAAGGCATTCTCGCCAGAGGCGCGGAAGGCCATCGAACGCCACCTGAAGCACTGCCCGCGATGTGGCGAGAAGAAGAAGCGGTTGCCTATGCCGCTGGCGATGTTCAGCGGGCTGGCGCTCGCCGCGCCGCCGGAGGGCCTGCGCGAACGCATCCGAACCAGCCTCGTGGAGTGGCCCGGCGGCCTGCCTCCCGACGCCGGCGGGACGGGGGTGCCGGTGGTGGCCCGGCCCGAAAGGTCGCGTTGTTCGCAGTTGCCGCCCTCGGGGGGCTGCTGCTGGCGACGCTGTCGGGTGTTGCAACCCTCCGCGTCCTCGATGACGACGACAATTCGCCGCCGATCGAACCGCCCACCGCAGAGACGACGGCGTCAACACCCACGCCCTCCCCGGCCACGGGCAGCGGCGCCGGCTCGACGGGAACGCCGGCCGGAGACCCGGCCGGGTCCCCATCCCCCACGGCCGCCGGCTCGCCGTCTGCCGTCGCAACGACTGGGGCCGCGACGAACCCGGCCGCGACCCAGGAGCCGGCTTCCACCCTAACCCCGGCGCCCACGCCGGCCGCCACCGCGACAAGCACCTCCACGCCGTCGCCGACGGCTACCGCGACGCCACCCCCAGCCCAACGGCGACAGCCACGTCCAGCCCGACCTCAACCCCCAGCCCGACGGCCACCCCGAGCCCGACCGCCACCGCGACGCCCGTCCCGCTGCAATTCTCGGGGCTCACCCAGCGATGCTGGGTCTTCCCCAACGGCAACCTCCGGGTGACGGTGACCGTGCTTAACGCGAACGGTGAAACGCTCTCCGGGACCGCCACCTACCTGAATGTGGCGGCCAACTTCGTCTTCAACGGGAATGTCGGCGTTGCGGTCATCCCGTTTGCCCCCATCACCACCGGCTCGACGGCGAGTGCGACGGTCTGGACAGCGACGCGGCAGCTTTCCACGAACTTCCTGGTCACGTCGTCGGGGCTCTGCAGCTGACCGGGCGGGACCGGCTCACGGGTCGAAGTGCGGAGAGTGTAACGGGGCTACCCCTTCGGCCCCGGGGCCGTGGTACCCTGCGCGTCCCATGCCCGAGATCCCCGAACTCGAAGCCATCCGGAGCTACTTCACCGGGCAGATCGCGGGTAAGTCGATCGCTTCGGCCGAGGCCCGCATTCCGTTCGTGTTCCGCACACCGGCCCAGGAGATCCGCGAGACGCTGGTGGGCGATACCTTCGGGCCGGTGCAGCGCCACGGGAAGTTCCTCCTGTTTCCGCTGGCTTCGGAGCGGGTGCTCGCGATCAACCCCATGCTCACCGGGCGCTTCCAGTACGTGGACCCCAAGACCAAATTGCGCGCGAAGACCTGCCTGGTCCTCGGCATCGAAGGGGGGCGTTCGCTCCGCTACTCGGACGAGCGCGTGATGGGCAAGGTCTACCTCGTCCCGCTCGCACAGATGGCCTCGATCCCGAACTGGGCGACCAACGGCCCGGACCTTCTCGATCCGGCGCTGACCGAAAACGAGTGGGTGGCGCGCACGAAGAAGTACCGTGGCCAGATCAAGAGCGTGCTCACCAACGCCGAGTTCGTGCAGGGCATCGGTAACGCCTACAGCGACGAGATCCTGTGGGAAGCCCGGATCAACCCGTACATCCCTCGCACCAGGCTGACCGAGGACGACTTGCGCACGCTGTACCGGGCGGCGCTGGCAGTGATGGCCTGGGCGACGCCGCTGGTGGCCGGGGCGATGGTGAAGGACGGCGTGCTCGACTACGAAGAACGGCGCGATTTCATGCGCGTCCACCGGCTGGGCGGCAAGCCGTGCCCACGCTGCGGCACGACGATCAGCGAGATCACGGCGAACCAGCGGATCACGAGCTTCTGCCGCGCCTGCCAGCCGGAAATGCCGGCCTGAGGGCCGGTGTTCGGTCTTCAAAGCGGCCCGCTATCGCTTCCCCCGCAACCTGCTAGTATCCGCGCGATTTCGCGCGCGGGCATAACGCGCAAGGAGTGTCGTCATGAAACGCTGGTTTGCAGTACTTCTACTCCCGGTGATGCTCCTTGGCATCGTGGCCTGCGGCGGTGGCGATGATGACGACGACGACGACGACGGCGGTGGTTCGACCAACGACACAGACGACGGCCGCACGGATAGCAGCAACGCTACCGGCACCCTCGCGTTCGATGGTAAGCAATACACGATGGACATGGAGACGTGCCTCATCAGCGACGGTGCCTCGAAGCTCACGGTCCTCGCTGGCAAACTGAAGGGCGGTGACGCGCTGACGGACTTCAGCGCTTCCGGGATCGAGGATCTCGTTGCGATCGCGGTGACAAAAGGCGATAAAGGCTACATAGCCGCGGGCGTCAAGCTGAAAATCGATGGGAAGTCCGTGACGTTCGATGGCGACGTGATGGATCCGGCCGCCCCCGCGAAGCCGCTCAAACTCAAGTTCTCAACCAAGTGTTGAAGTGAGGCTGCCGCGACGAGGTCGCCTACCGGGCGGCCCCGCCGACTTCCCGGATTATCGCGGATAACTCGTTCACGCCGTACGGCTTGGCCATCAGGCGCAGCCCGTGCTTCTCCGTCAGCTCGATGACGCCCGCGTCGGTCGTCGCTCCCGTGGCGATGACCATGCGCGAGATGAGCTGCGGCGCGACGCGTTCCAAGCCGGCGACGACATCGCCGGCCGTCTCGCTTCCGAGGCGGTAGTCGCAGAGGACCATGTCGAATTCCGAGTGAGCCGCCAGTTCGACCGCGGACGCGCTGGTATCCGCCGTGGCGCATTCGTGGCCCATGCTCGCGATGAGGCGCTGGCAGACCTTCCGCAGGCTCGGCTCGTCGTCGACGACGAGGACGCGGATCGTCCCGGCCGCCGCGGGCGCGGAGTCCAGGCGCGGGCGCGCGGGCTCATCCGCCGCGGCCGGCAGGGTGAACGTGAAGGTCGTTCCAACGCCGGGAGAAGATTCGACGCGAAGCTCGCCGTTGTGTGACTGGACGATGGAGTGGGAGAGCGAAAGCCCGAGGCCCGTCCCCTGCCCTTGCTTGGTGGTGAAGAACGGTTCGAAGACGCGGCTCCGGGTGGCCTCGTCCATCCCCGACCCTGTGTCGGAGACGCTGATCTGCGTACGGCCGTCGCGGCTGGTGGCGCGGATGCGGATGTGCCGCTCAGGCCGGCCGGTGAGCGCCTGTTCGGCGTTCGTAACCAGGTTGAGGAGCACCTGGGTGAGCTGCTGTTCGTTGCCCCACGCCATGCACGGCTGCTCGATGGCGATGTCCCAGCGGATGCCCTGTTGCGTCCAGGCGGCACGCCGCAAGCGCTCGATGTGGGCGACGAGGTCTGCGACAGGGATGACCGTGCGCGTGGTGTCGCCCGGCTTCACCACGAAAAGCAGGTCGCGGACGATGTTCCGCGCCCGCAGGGCCTCCTTCTGGACGATCGCGAGTTCCTCTGAAAGCGGTGCAGCGTGGGACGAAAGGGTCATGACTTCGGTGAAACCGAGGATGGCGGTAAGCGGGTTGTTGAGTTCGTGAGCAACGCCACCGACAAGTTCACCGAGGGCCGCCAGCCGGGAAGCCTGTTCGATCTCCTGGCGGTGGCGGGCCTGCTCCGCCTCCCGCGCGACATCGGCCGAGACGTCGGTCACGACGAGGAGCACCTTCATGACCGGGTCGTTGAGGGGGACCACTTCGTAGTCCAACCAGACCGGCCTCCCGTCGATCGGAATCGATGCGCGCCCGCGCGAACCCGTCCCCTCTTCGAACACGGCGCGGAAGCCTTCCTGCGCCGATTCCGGAAGGCTTCCGGTGATTTCGCGCCAGGTCGTCGCGCGCTGAGCAGGGTCGACGGTCTTGAGAATCTTTCGCCCCAGTCCGTTGGCGAAGAGGACTCGTCCCTCGCCGTCCGAGACGATGACGCCCTCGGAGAGACTGCCAAGGATGAGGCTGTAGACGGCCGCCTGTTGCACCAGCTCGGCCTCGGCCCGGGCGGCTTCCACGGCAGGCCCGACGAACTGGACCATGCGCCTCAAGAGCGCCAGGGCGCGCTCGCCGAAGTGGTAATCCCGATCCCAGGTGCTGATGAACAGCGCGCCCGCCGGGACTCCGGCCGCATGGTAGGTGGTGAGGACGTACTCCTGCAGGCTCCCGTGGGCGGTCCTGTTCATATCGGGGAGGTTCTCGGGGCGGCCCACTCCCTGGCCCTCGCGCTGTGCCTGGAGGCCGGCGTCGGTCATCGGCAGAGCGACGGTGTCCGTGCCCAGTGCGCGCTTCGCCCGGTCGCTCTTCACCGGGAAGACGAACGCGTCGCCCTCGATCAGGCCGTAGTTCGCGAACGCGCTGGGCACGACTGCGGCGATCGCGGCAGGGATCGCATCGGTGATGTCGAAGCTCGATGCCGCCCGCGCTGCTACCGCCGCGACCTCGCTGAGGATGCGGTCGTCGTCGGCCTCTTCGCGCCGCCGCCGGTTTTCGCGGGCGTTGGACATCGCCGGGCCGGTGATGTCCGCGATGAGCCGGAGCATGCGCTTGTCGCGGTCGGAGAACACGTGATCCGCTACGGGAGTACCAACGAAGAGGAGGCCGACAGGCACACCACCGGAGGTCGCGACGGTGTCGGTGTAGCGGACCACGCCCACGGACTTGATGATTTGGAGCGTCGCCTCCGTGACGGGTGAATCGAGGTCGCCCTCCGTTTGTCCCTGTTCGATCGAATGCCGGGTAAGCGGGTGAATCGGGCGGCGGTTGCGCCCGTCCCAGAGCACGACCTCGTCGCCTTCGATGTAGCTGAACCCGACTCGTGCCTGCGGGACGAACCTGCGGATCGGCTTCGCCAGCCGTTTCAGGAGGTCGCCTTCGGTCGACCCGGTGGCGAGCGCCGCGGCGGCCTCCGCGAGCACGCGCTGCTCGTCTGCGTCCTCCTGGCGTCTCCGGCTTTCTCGGGCGTTCGCGAAGGCGGGGCCGGCCATGTCGGCGATGAGTCGCAGCAGCCGCAGTTCCCGAGCATCAATCACCTCGCCGCGCGTGGCCACTGCCAGCATGCCGCGGCTTTCGCCCGCCGCGCTGAGCGAGGTAAGGGCGAGTCGTTCCGCGCCGGCGGCTTCGAGCATCTCCCTGCCGGCCGGCCCAAGGTCTGGCCATGGCCGCGCAATGGCCACCTGGCCTTCTTCCATCGCCCTCCGCAGTTGCGGCCCGAACCGGCCCCCTACGCCTTCGGGCGAATGGACTTCTTCTGCGCCCGGAGCCGCCAGGAAGAACGCGTCCACCAGGGCGTCGGATATGAAACGCCGGATGGGCGCGTGCAATGCCTCTATGATCGCTTGTTCGCTCGTTCCACTGGCGAGGGCGGCGGCGGCTTCCGCCAGGATTCGTTGCTCTTCCGCATCAAGCCGGGCACGGAACGCCGTCCGAGCGTTCTCCATGGCCGGGCCGAGGATATCGGCGATGAGCCGGCACAGCCGCAGGTCGCGTTCGCCCGGCGAAAACGCGGCATCCCGTGAACCGACGATGAGCATGCCGACCACTGCACCGCCGGAAGTCGCGCGGGTGACAATGTGCGCTTCGATGCCAAGGCCGTCCGGCCGCAGCGCCCACTCCCCGCTGCGATGTTCCTGTGCGGGGACGACGGCCTGGCCATCCTCCAGCGCGCGCAAGAATCGCGGGCCGTTCGGCACGCGTTCCTGCTGTCCCGTGCGCGATGGGTAGAGACAGGCGTCGCCTTCGAGGTATCCGAAGTTGACGAATGGCCGCGGGACGAACCGGGCCACGGCCTCGCGCAGTGCGAGCACGATTCGAAGAGGCTCGATCTCGCGTGCGGCCGCCGCAGCCGCTATGGCGATGATCGCCTGGTCTTCTGCTTCTTCGCGCTCGCGCTCTGCTGCCCGGGCGTTGGCCATCGCCGGGCCGATGATGTCGGCGAAGAGGCGGCAGAGCCGCAAGACGCGCTCGCCGGGCGACCATGAGGGGTCGCGCGAACCGATGAGCAGGAAGCCGACGACGGTGCTCGCCGAGTCGGCCCTGGAGAGGACATGGCCCTGGAGCCGGGCGCGGCGGGCGGATGAGATGCGTTCTCCCACTTCTCCCGCCGCCTCGCGCGCCTCGAGGCCGGGGACGACCGACTGCCCAGACTCAAGCGCGGCACGGTAGTGCGGCCCCACTGCCTGCCGGTCGCGCGAGCCGTCGTTCTCCCGAAAGACGACCTTGCCATCTTCGTAATGCCCGAAGCGGACGAATGGTTCGGGGACGAAGCGGGCGACCGCTTCTCCCAGGCTGACGGCGATCGCGGACGGGCTCCCTTCGCGCGCGACAGCGGCGGCTGCGGCCGCGATGATCGCCTGGTCCTCGGATTCCTGCCGTTCCCGTGCCGCGGCGCGGGCGTTCGCCATTGCCGGCCCCACAATGCCGGCAATCTGGCGCCACAGTCGTAACTCCCGCTCGCCGGCAACGAACTGCTCGTCGCGCGAGCCAACCAGGAGGAGACCCACGGGCATACCCCCGGACTTCGCAAGCGTGACCACGAAGGCCCGGAGGCCATAGCGTTCGGCTTCGCGGCGCGCCTCGGGGACCGCCGGACGATGGTCGCTCCCGACGGCCCGCTGCCCGGTCTCGATGGCAGAGCGGAAGACCGGCGTGATGGGCAGGGTAACCACGGAGTCGGCAGCGTCGGCGAAGACGACACTGTCGCCTTCGATATACCCGAAGCTCACGAACGGAGCGGGGATGAAGCCTTCGAGCGCGTCGCGGAGGCTCCGGGAGATCCCGTTCGCGTCGGTCTTCCGGGCAACGGCCGCCGCCGCTTCGGCGATGATCGCCTGCTCCTCGGCTTCGGCCTCGCTCCGTGCGAGCCGTCTCCGGTTCGCGATCGCCTGCGCGAGCATCAGGCTCAGCGTCCGCAGGAAGCTCTCTTCGTCGTCGCTGAACCGCGCCTCGGCCTTGCGCCCGAAAGCGATGAGCCCCTGCACTTCTCCGTCTTGCTGGAGGACTGTCGAAACCAGGCGCCCGATCCCGGCCTCGCGCACCAGGCCGATGAACGGCGTCGACTCTGGAAGAGACCCGGGCCTGAACTGCACGACCGGGCTCTCTGCTGCCAGCTGGTCCGGCCCGCCGGCATCGCGGAACGTGACCGTCGAGCCAGTCAGGCTCGCGAATTCCGGCCACGACCCCACCACCCGAAGCGTCTCCGGCTCATCCGCTCGTTCCAGCAGTGCGGCATAGTCGACGCGGAGTGCGCGTTCCAGCAGGTTCAGCAACCTCTGGAAGATCCCCTCGATGCGTTCACCCGCGTTGAGGAGGACGGCGACTTCGTTCAGCGTCCGCGCGCGCGCAGCTGCGACTTCGGTGCGTTCCCGGCCGCGTTGGCTCGTGATCGACTGGGAGAGGATGGACCGCAGGACCGCGATGAACGCCTGTTCGTCGTCATCGAACTTGCGGCCGTTTCGGCGAGCGAAGACGAGCATGCCAAAGAGCAACGGGCCATCACGCAGGAACGAGAGCGCTGCCCGGTGGTATCCATGCTGGCTGAGCGTTGCCCCCCGGCTTTCATCGGGCCGGATCTGGATGAAGTCCTCGCCGGTCGCGAGGTCGCGGACCCAGGCGTCCGATTCCGCGGATGCGGTGACGCCTATGTGGGTGTTCGCCGGCACTTCGGCCTGGACTCTGAAGTCGCCCTCGTTGTCCGCGACCAGGCCAATGTAGTCGACGAGGAGGCAGCCCTGGAGGATCGCCGGGAGCCGTTCGAAGATGGAATCGAGCGGCTCGTTGGCCTGGAGAGCCGAGAGCAGTGTGCTGGCGGCTCTCGAGCGGGCGGCATTGAGGTGCGCCCGTTCGAGCTCGATGCCCTGGCGTACTGCCTGCGCCAGCAGGCGCGCCGCCGCCCGGAGGAACGCGAGATGCTCGGGCGGGAACGGGCCCTTTGCGAACTTCGCGACGGTGAGCAACCCGTAGACCGAGTCTCCGTCGAGCAGGGGCGCCGTCCACGCGCGCTCGAACCCATACTCGGCCATCTGCTTCGGGCCTTCGAATTCGAGCCGCGCAGGGATGTATTCGGAACCCTCCCGGAAAGCCTTCATCCCTTCGAGGCCGACGGCCTCGCTGCGGATGAGCGATCCCGCCGTGGTCTCGCGCCAGAGCGAGGGGACGCTCCCGACGGAGAGGAGGAACTCGGGGTCGGCCGTCGCGACGAGCAGGGTTGCGTAGTCGAACGTGATGCTCGCGCTGATGTGGCGTGCGAAAGGCATGAAGAGTTCATCGACGCCGCGCCGTTCGCTGATCTGCAGCGAGAGATCGAGGAGGAGGTCGCGGTGTTCGGCCGAGAGCTGGTCAGAAAGGTCCATGCGATCGCGGTTCCATCGCCATTCACTGAGTTTCGCCCTCAGTGCGAATGCTCGCCTATGAGGGAACTCCCGCATAGGGGCCAGCATGCCATCCGTGCCCGCGCACCTTCCTCCCCTCTGCATCCAACCTCCTGTACCCTGTGCCTCCATGCATCCGCACTCCCGCTTCTATTCCTCCCAGCGCCTGGAGATGCACTACGCAGTCTGGGGCGACGAGTCCAAACCGCCGCTGATCCTCGTCCATGGGACGCGCGACCATGCCCGCTCGTGGGACCGCGTCGCCGAGGCGCTAGTCGACCGCTACTGCGTCTATGCCCCGGACCTGCGGGGCCACGGCGATTCCGCCTGGGCGCTCGGCGGGAACTACTCGATCATCGATTACGCACTCGACCTCCACGCTCTCGGCGAGGCCATCGGTCGCGGCCCCTACACGGTGGTCGGCCACTCGCTGGGTGGCGGCGTGACCCTGCAATACGCGGGCACCTTCCCGGAGAAGGTGAGCCGGGTGATCACCATCGAGGGCCTTGGCGGCCTGGGTTGGGGCCGCGAACGCCGGCCCGCCCACATGCGCATGCGCGATTGGGTCGAAAGCATGCACCGCCTGGAAGGCCGCAGCCTGCATGTCTACTCCTCGCTGGAGGAGGCTACGGAACGCATGGTCTCGGCGAACCGCCACCTGACGCCCGAACTCGCCCGCCACCTGACTGAACACGGTGTCCGCCGGACGGACGAGGGTTACACCTGGAAGTTCGACAACTACACGCGGGCCGGCTCGCCCTACGAGTTCAACATGGAGGATGCTCGCGACCTCTGGAACCAGATCCGTTGCCCGATGCTGATCCTCTGGGGCAAGGAGAGCTGGGGGAATCGTTCGGGCGTGCTCGATCTCAGTTCGTTCCACGATTACCGCTCGGTAGAAGTCGCCAACGCGGGCCACTGGGTCCACCACGACCAGTTCGACGTGTTCATGGAGCACGTGAACGCATTCCTCAATGAGTAGGCCGCCCTTGTCCCTTCAAGCTCCCCTCCTGCGATTCGTCGCGACGTCCCTGGTCTTCGGTACAGCCGTGCTCGGCCTTGCCGCCTGCGGCGACGATGACGACGGCGATACGGCGGATGGGTCCCCTTCGAAAGCGACCGCAACGGCCACCTCCGTGAAGGGCAATGTGGCTGCCCAGAGCGCCCTCGGAAAGAAGATCAACGAGACCGCGGTGCCCGAGTCCATGGCGAACGGGCGCCGCCTGGGCGCCGCCGATGCGAAGGTCGTCATCGAAGCCTATGAGGACTTCGGCTGCCCGCACTGCCTCGATTTCACCGCGAACATCGAGCCCCGGATCCTCCAGGAGTATGTGACTTCGGGCAAGGTGGCGTTCGAGTACCGGTATTTCCCCCTCCGGCAGCTCACCGCGGGGGCCGCCATCGCGGCGGAGTGCGCCTCGGCACAGAACAAGTTCTGGCCCTTCCACCGGGCGCTCTTCATCGCCCAGGCCGAGGCAGCCGAGAGGACCGGGCCAAGCCTCACGGAGGCCTTCGCGCTGGCGAATCTCAAGAAGATCGCCGCCGACGCGGGCCTTGATCCTGCAAGCTTCGAGACCTGCGTTGTCGGTGATACGGCCCTGAACGCCGTCCAGGCCGACCTCAAGAAGGCGAACGAACTCGGCCTTCCGGGAACGCCCTCGTTCGTCATCAACGGCCAGGTGACGCCCACGCCAGAGGACTTCGCAGCGTGGAAGAAGCTGCTGGACAGCCTGCTGAAGTAGAGCAGTCTGCCATCGCTCCCGGTTCGGTCGTTCGCCTTCCGCGGGAGCGAGGCTCTACCATCCCCACATGCGAGTCTGGTCATTCGCCGAAGGGCGTTGGAACGAAGGCGAACACGCGGGCACGCCGCTCTGGTTCGACCTGCACCGCGCGGACGAACAGGCCCTCCGCGACCTCGCCCGGCGCTTCGCCCTGCACCACCTGGCCATCGACGACTGCCTCTCGCCGTACGTCCACACGCCCAAGCTGGAGGACTTCGACGGCTACCTCTTCGCCGTCTTGGCCGATATGGCGGACGGCCCGGATGGTCCGCTGGTTGAGGAGCTCGATGTCTTCGTCGGTAGCGATTTCCTCATCACCTACCACGACCGGCCCGAAACCCCGCCCGCGATAGAGGCGCTCTACAGCGCCATCAAGCAGGGGATCTCGGTGCGGCCGGGGGTCTCGGGGCTGTTCTACGAGGTAGCCGATCGGACGGTCGATGCGATGATCCCGCGCGTTACTGCCATGGCGGCCGAACTGGACGACATCGAGGATCGCATCTTCACCGGGAGCGACGTCCGCGAAAACCACAGGCGGGTGCTTGCCCGGAGAGCGCTGGCAGGGAACCTCCGCCGCTTGCTCACGCCGGAGCTACAGTTCCTCCTTCGCCTGGGGCGCGGCGAGGCCTCCGTCGTCGATCGCACCGAAATCCCCTACTTCCGCGATGTCTACGACCACCTCCTGCGGGTGGACCTTGCGCTCGAGGAGTTGCGCGAGGACACCGAGGTCGCCCTCAGCATGTACCTCAGCTCGCTCAACAACCGCCTGAGCGAGGTCATGAAGGTGATCGCCGTGGTCTCCGCCCTGGCGCTGCCGGGGACGCTCATCACCGGCGTCTTTGGGACGAACTTCGATAACGTCCCAGGCCTCCACAGCAACTGGGGCTTCGCCCTCATGATGACTGGCATCTTCGGCGCCGCGGGCAGCATGGCCTGGTTCTTCCACCGCCGCGGCTGGTTCTAACCGTGGACCTCGGGGCTTTCGCGGCCGATACCGAGGGCTGGCGGCTTGCCGTCGCACTCGGCATCGGGCTCCTGCTTGGCCTCGAACGCGAACGGCGCAAGGGTAGCGGTCCGTCGCGTGCTCCCGCAGGGATCCGGACTTTTGCCCTTGTTGCGCTGTTTGGCGGGATCTCCATGGCCATCGGGGGTGTCGCTGTCCTTGCCGTGGGCCTCGGCTTCGTCGCCGCTATCGCGGTCGTTGCCTACGCCCTCGGCGACCGCTCAGACCCGGGGGTGACCACGGAGGTGGCGCTGGGGGTCGCGTTTCTGCTCGGGGCGCTCGCCCAGGAAGAGCCGTCGCTCGCGGCCGGTTTCGGAGTCGTCGTCGCCATCTTGCTCGCGGCGCGCGAATACCTCCAGCGGTTCGTCGCGAGTGTGTTGAGCGAGCAGGAGTTGTACGACGGGCTGCTGCTCGGCGCGGCAGCGCTCGTGATCCTGCCTCTCGTCCCGGATGAAGCTATCGGGCCGTATGACGCCTTCAACCCGTTCACGATCTGGAGGCTGGTGGTCCTCGTAATGGCCGTCGGGGCGGTGGGCTATATCGCGGTGCGGCTGCTCGGCGCCCGCCTGGGGCTGCCCGTTTCCGGGTTCGCCTCGGGCTTCATTTCGAGCTCGGCCACGATCGGGGCGATGGGTGCACGCGCTCGCAAAGACCCGTCAATCAGGCGTCCGGCGGTCGCTGGAGCGGTGCTCTCCACGCTGGCGACGGTCGTCCAGTTGGTCCTGGTCGTCGGCGCGACGGACCGCCACGCCCTCCGCGAAATCGGCCCCTCCATGGCCGTGGCGGGGGTCGCGGCCGCTGGCTATGGCCTCGTCTTCGGGCTTCGCGCCCTCCGCCACGACGGCGAGAACGCCATCGCCAGGGGCCGGGCCTTCGAACCCAGGACCGCCGTGCTCTTCGCTCTCGCCGTGGGCGCGATCCTCTTCGCCTCAGCGTTCCTGAACGATGTCTTCGGGACGGCCGGGGCCACGATTTCGGCGGCAGCCGCGGGGTTCGCCGATACGCATTCGGCGGCAATTTCAGTGGCCTCGCTGGTCGCGTCCGGCAACCTCGAAGCGAAGGACGCGGTCATCCCAATCCTCGCCGCGTTCACCACCAACTCCCTCACGAAGGCGGTCCTCGCCTGGACGGCCGGTGGCCGGGGGTACGCCTTCCAGGTCTGGCCCGGACTGCTGCTGGTGCTGGTAGCGGCCTGGGCTGGTTGGGCGCTAACGGCGCTGTAGCGGCAAACGAAGCACGCTCCCTCCGGTTGCCGGGATGCAGCGAGGCACGGAGCGGACTCCGTGCCTCGGGCGATGGGGCCTGGCTGGAAGGCGGGTCAGGCGGCGGAGCGGCGCTCCTCGTTCGTCAGGAAGTCGCCGTCGGCCAGGGAGTTCTTGAACAGCCGGTACTCGCCGCACGTCTTGCAGACAGCGGGGCTCTGGGGGCCGTTCGCCTCCTCGATCATCCAGTGATGCATGTGCTGTTCCCCGGTTGCCCGGGTAGAAGGCTGTTCGGGCGTCCTGGCATGCATGTGAAAACTCCTTGTTGTGGTCGCACGGCAGTATTCGGCAATGTGATGACGACCGTAGTGGTCCAAACGGGCACTACCGGGTGGCCGGAAGAGCCGAATTCGGTGGCCGAACCGGCCAGCCGTCAGGCAGCGGTCCGGTGTTCTTCGTTCGTGATGAAGTCCGTGTCTTCCAGCCAGTTCTTGAACGCCTTCGTCGCGCCGCAGCGCTTGCAGCGGCCCATCGAGACCGGGCCCGCGGCTTCTTCAATCAGCCAGTGGTGCGCGTGCTCGGCGCGGGGAGTGATTTCGTGGATCGTAGCTTCCATTTCAGGTGTCTCCTGGTTGCCCGGGTGGTCCGCCCGGGGTGCTCTCTGTGTTGACCAGATAGTAGGTACACCCTTACATCGCCACTCCCGACCACCGGGTGACGCGGGCTCCCCCGAAAGTCGGAAACTGTGATGCGGTGCACACTGCGGAGGATGCGCCCGGGGGGTTTGGCCCAAATTGGAACAACATGAGATTTCTCCAATCCTCAGCGAGCGCTTAACCAGCGTTTACGGAGACTCGGGGCGGGATTGGATAGCCGGATTTCCCGCACTCCTCAACCGAATTCGCAGCGAGTGGGACCTCGCCGGTATCGGGGCGACGTTCCCGTATGTGGGCTACGCCTGGGTCGCGCCGGTCACCCTCGCGAACGGCGGCAAAGCCGTGCTCAAGCTCGCGCCCCCCGACAAGGAGTTCGCCAGCGAGATCGGTGCACTGGGAATCTATGCTGGGCGCGGCGCGGCGAAACTCCTCGCCTCGGACCCCGCTGCCACGGCACTCCTGCTCGAGCGACTGGAACCTGGAACAACCCTCGCCGAACTCAACGACGACATCCTGGCGACTGAGATCGCCGGCCAGTCGTTCACGAGGCTCTTCCGTCCGCTCCCGGCAGGACACTCCTTCCCAACGATCGAGCGCTGGGGGCAGGCCTTTGCGCGCGTCCGCGCCGCGAACGACGGCGGCAGCGGCCGTTTTCCGCCCGAGCTCTTCGACCCCGCCGAGCGCATCTACTTCGAACTCGGCGCGGGCCAGGACGAACCGATGCTCCTCCACGGCGACCTGCACCACTGGAATATCCTCCGGGCAGAACGCGAGCCGTGGCTGGCGATCGACCCGAAGGGCCTCGCCGGCGAACCCGCTTACGAGGTGGGGGCGCTGCTCCGAAACAGGCTCGACGCTGGAGAGGACGTGCTCCAGCTGACGCTGCGGCGCATCGCCCAGCTCTCCGAGATCCTGGGGGTCGACCGGGAGCGGCTGAAGCGCTGGGCCTTCGCGCAGGGTGTCCTCAGTGCGCTCTGGACCTTCGAGGACCACGGCGAGCTTGGTGAAAAGCACCTGGTGCTGCCGCGTGCACTGTTGCCAGCGATAGCGGGCGCGTAGTCCCGGTTTGGACGCGACGCGCTCGGTTGTTCAGCCTAGCTCATCTCCAGCGCCAGCACGGTCGCCAGCGAGTCAATGGCATCTTCCGGCAGGGCGATAGTCACCTCGCCCTTGGGGTCTCTGTTGAACCACGAATCGACGATGGAGCAGCGCGTGGTGAACGTGAGTTCCTGGCCGCTGGCGAGCACCGTCACGCGCTTCACCCGCTTGATTGGCACCCCGCGAACGGTGACGGATTCGTAGGGCCGCATCAGCAGGTGGAGGTAGGTGGTGTTCCCTCGCTTCGTGCTCGGGCCGTAAAACTGCCACGGCTCCAGGCCTGGCTCGGTGCCGGCGATGCTCTCACCGTTGCCGCTGAGCCAGCGCTGCATCGCCCCGAGGATGGCGCGTTGTTCGGGCATGATGCTGCCATCTCCCATGGGGCTTACGTTCAGGAGAAGGTTGCCGCCCCGTCCCGCGACTTCGCACAGCGTGTGCACTACCTGGCGCGGAGACTTCCATGCCGTGTCCGACGGGTTGTAGCCCCAGCTTTCGTTCAAGGTCATGCAGGTTTCCCACGTGCGCGCCGGGGCCTGGGCGGGGACGAACTGTTCCGGTGTCTCGAAGTCGCCCACCGTCGGCAGTCGGTCGTTGATCAATATCTCCGGCTGGAGCCCGCGGATGAGTGCCTCCAGCTCGACCGCCTTCCACTGCTCGGGAGCTCGTTCCCAGCCGCCATCGAACCAGATGACATCGATCTTGCCGTAGTTCGTCAGGAGTTCCCGCACCTGCTCGAACATGTCCGCAAGGAACCGTTCCCACTGCTCCGGGGTAGGCGGCCGGGACCGGCCGAAACGGTAAGGCTTGTCCTCGTCGATGAACGCCGGGTAGTCGGCGTGGCGCCAGTCGATCAATGAGAAGTAGAGGCCGATACGGAGGCCCTCGGCCCGGAACGCGTCGACGAACTCCCTCACGATGTCGCGGCCAAAGGGCGAGTGTTCGACGCCGAAGTCCGAGGTCTTCGTGTGGAACATCGCGTATCCGTCGTGGTGCTTGGTCGTGAAGACGGCGTACTGCATGCCAAGTGCCTTCGCCGTTCGCGCGAGGGCGGCAGGGTCCCAGTGTCCGGGGTTGAAGGTCGCCGCCGAAGACTGGTAGGCGGCGACAGTCATGTCGGATTCGGGGAGGGCCGCGTTCCCACCGACCATCGGCCACGAGAGCTCGACGCCCTGCTGCGAGGAGTGCCCCCAGTGGATGAACATGCCGAATCGCGCACTATCGAACCAGGTCATGCTGCGCGATTCTACGCCCACCAGCGCCGCAGATTCCCTGCCGTCCGTCTCACGCTGACGCTCTGCGCCGGAGGAGCCACGCAAGTGCCTCATCGCGGTCGCGGAAGACGCAGGCAATCTCGTCCTCCGGGACCCCGGCCGTGAGCCATGCCTGCCGGACCACGCCGAACTGCCAGTCCTCCGGGGCGTAGGCAGCGAGCCGCACCTTCCGGCTGACGATTTCGCGGTGGTGAGGGACGAGCCTTTCCGGCGGTATCTCCCACTTCGTCACGCCGGAAAAGTCCACCAGGAGGCGCCGCCGCTTGAAGACCGCCGCCCACTCCTCCGGGGAGAGCATTTCGGCGCCGGGGACAACGCCGCTCACGGTCACTTCGATGTGCGAAAGGGCGTCTCGCATCTGGTGAGGCATGAGTTGCGATAGTAGGGTCGGCCACTCCTCGGTGCCAGTCGGCCGCGGACCGCGTGGATCAGCGGGGAAGCTGTTCCGCGTGCAGCCCGAAGAGCGGTGGCGGTTCCAGGCCCAGCTGGCGCAGGTATTCGCAAAGCTGGCTTCGATGGTGCGTCTCGTGCTCGATGAGGCCGCCCATCACCCGGCGCCAGGCCGGGAACGGCTCCCCGATCGTCTGCGGGATGTACTTCTCCAGGTCCGCATCCACCAGCCCGGCGATGACCTTCTTCCCCGTCCGCAGGATGAGCCGCCGAAGCGCGAGCGCATCGGTCCCCGGCCTCACGACGTGTCCCCGGTAGTGAATCTCGCCCGTCTGGATGCCGCCGAGGTTCATCAAGCGTGTGTTCGCGATGTGCGTCACAAGCTCGCCCACGCTGAACTCGCCCGGGGCGGGGCGCCAGTCCACATCTTCATCGCGCAGCCGCTCGACCGCTTCGTAGGTGCGCGCATGGACGTTCGTGGCGTACTTAATCAGGTCCTCTTTGCCAATCATCGGACGAGCGTAGCGGCTGTGCCGGGCGGCTCCAAGGGCTCAACCGGATGCGCGCGGATCCGTTGCCGAGTCGCCACAGGTCGGGGTTCTTCCTGATCTGCAGACGAGAGAAAGATCTGTACACTCCCGGCACCCCGGGGCGTATAACTCCCACGCACCTGCCAGGGAAGGAACCCGATGGCCGAGACTCTCCCCGAGAGAGCGCTGACGAACAACCCGGTGCTGCGGGAGATGCTCGAATGCGGCGGCGTGTGCCTCTGGGAGACTGACCTTACGACTGACGTGACCGTCTACCAGGACGGTTTCTGGGAACAGTACGGCTACAGTACCGCGTCCCTCGCGAACACCAGGGACATGTTGAAGGTGGTCCACCCCGACGACAGGCGGGCCATGTCGAGCGCCTTCGGCGCTCACCTCGCCGGGGAGACCCCGTTTTACCAGGCGGTCTGGCGGGTGGTCTCGCCATCGGGCGAGCTGCACTGGCTGCTCTCGCGCGGGAAGGTGACGGCACGGGCCGCCGATGGCGCGCCGCTGCGGATGCTGGGCGTCTACAACGACATCACCGAACTGAAACGCTCGGAGGCCAGCCTCGCCGAGTCCCACGCCGAGCTCGATGCGGTCTTCCGCAGCTCCACCGACGGGCTTGCGGTCGTGGCCCCGGATCTCACGTTGATCCGGGCGAACGCCGCTGCGTTGAGGCTCGTCAGGCGCCTGGGCGCCTACGAACTCGTCGAAGGCGAGTCCATCCAGAACGTTCCCGCCTTCTATCCCGACCGGCCAGTGATGGCCGATGTCGCCCGCACGCTCGCCGGCGAAGCAGGCGTTCCGCCACGCGCGATAGCGGCGCGTGACGGCATCGCATGGTGGGAGTTTTCCTACTCGGCCGTTCGCGGCCCGGCCGGCGAGGTCCTGGGGGCGGCCATCACCGTCCGGGACATCACCGAGCAGAAGCGCCTCGAAGAGGTGCGCATGCGGTCCCTCCGCCTGGAGTCCATGGGCTTGCTCGCGGGCGGCATCGCCCACGACTTCAACAACTTGCTCGCCGCAATCGTCGGAAATATCGAACTCGCCCAGCTGGCCGTGAGCGACCCGGACGTTGCGGCAGAACTCGGCGACGCTCGCGATGCCGCGGGGCGGGCGGCCGAGCTGGTTGGCAAGCTCCTCGCTTTCTCCGGCCGCCAGGACAGCGCCACCGGCCCGGTGGATTTCGCCGATCTCGTCCTCGAGATGGCGCGCTTTGCCGGCAAGATCCCCGGCCACCACACCCCGATCCAGACCTCCATCCCGCTCCCGCTGCCCGCGCTGGTGGCCGACGCCACCCAGCTGCGCCAGCTCGTCCTCAACCTCCTCGTCAATGCCCTCGATGCCACCCGCGAGCATGGCTCTTCCATCCACGTCCGCGCCTTCACCGTCTTCGACCCGATCGACCTCCCGGATGACCTCCTCCTCGAACCCCGCCCGGCGGCTTCCTACGTCGTCCTCGAGGTGAGCGACGATGGCCCCGGCATGGACAAGGAAACCATCGCCAGGATCTTCGACCCGTTCTTCACGACGAAGCCTTCGGGACACGGCCTCGGGCTGGCGTCAGTCCTCGGCGCCGTCCGCAGCCACGGCGGTTCCATCGCCGTGGCGACGGAACCGGACGCCGGCGCTTCGTTCTTCATCGTCCTTCCCGTCCCGGGGGGACCGCTTACCCGCGCGTAGTCCCTCGCCTGGCGCCGCGGCTGACATCGAGGCATCGCCGTTCGCCCGGGATCATCCCGACGCTGGGGCGATGCAGCACACCGGCACGCTCCGCGGCTACCAGGCCCGCATCCTCTTCTCGTTGCTCTGGAACATCCGCGATTCCCCGGGCGAAACCTTTACCGTGATGCTCCCCAGGCAAGCCGGCAAGAACGAAGTCTCGGCCGCGCTCGTCTCCAACCTCCTGGTTTCGCGCCAGGCCGAGGGCGGCAGCATCGTCGTCTGCGCCCCTACCCTCTATCCCCAGGCGAGCATCAGCTTCGAGCGCACCGCCGCCCACCTCCGCGCTGGTGCGAAGCGTTTCGGCCTCGCCTTCGCCATCGAAGGGCACACGCTGCGCTGCGGCTCGGCCTCGGCCGTCTTCCTCAGCGGCTCGCCCACCGCCAACGTCGCCGGCCACACCGCCTCCATCCTCTTAATAGGAGACGAAGCGCAGGACCTCGACGAGGACTGGTTCAACCGCCAGTTCCGCCCGATGACCGCATCGACCGGTGCTGCCACCGTCCTCTTCGGGACACCCTGGCAGGGCGATTCGCTGCTCGAAAAGGCCGTCGCCGCCAACCGCCGCCACGATGACGCCGCCACGGACCCCCGCGCCGCATTCCACCCGTGGCACAACCAGGCGAGCTGGCGAGACGTGGCCGGGCACCTCCCCGCCTATGGCCGCTACGTGCACCAGGAACGCGACCGCCTCGGCGCGGACCACCCCGTCTTCCTCAGCCAGTACGAACTCGTTGCAGCCCAGGCCGAACGGCGGCTCTTCAGCCTGGCCCAGGTCTGGTCGCTCGAAGGCGCCTTCGGCCCGCTGGCGGCGCCGCTCCCCGGCGAGCGTTACACCGGCGGCCTCGATTTCGCCGGCGAAGGCCCCGGCGGCGACGCCACCGTCCTGACCATCGCCCGCATCGGCGATGAGGGGGCCGAAGTCGTCGCCGTGACGGTGTGGCGTGGCGAGCCGTTCGAACTCCTCGCCGCCGAAGTCCAGGCACTTGCCCGCCAGTGGCGGCTCGAGCGGCTCGTCTGCGATGCCACCGGCATGGGCGCACCGCTCGCCGCGGGCCTGCGGCGAGCGCTCGGCCCGCGTGTCGAATCGCTCACCTTCAGCCGCCCGGAGAAATCCGCCCTCGGGTTCGACCTCATCGCCGCGGCATCGACCGGTGCGCTCCGCATCGCCCCGCCGTTGACACCCGGCCTGCAGACGCTCTGGGACGAACTTCGGGCCTGCCGCGCGGACCCCGAACCCGGCGGCCAGCTCTCCTGGGGCGCTCCTCCCGGCCTTCACGATGACTGCGTCGCTTCGCTCGCCCTCTGCCTTCGCGCCGCCCGGGGCACAGGGCCTGCCCGCCTCGCCCGGGGCCGCCCCGGCCGCTGACGGGCGCCTGTCCCGGGGGCGACTGGCTGTGCGGCCAGCCACCGCCTGCCGAATACTCCCGTATATGTCGCATCCGTCGCGTGGGTACCACCCGGAGTTCGAAGCCTTGCGCCGGGAATACAACGACTTCCGCTACTTCCTGCCGGATGCCCTGGTCGAGGTCAACCTCGATTCGTTCCAGGTGCTCTACCTCAACCGCCAGGCGGAACTCATGTTCGGCTACTCGGCCGGCGATGTTGCTGGCGGCCTGAGCGGCAGCGCACTGGTCGCCGCCGATGCCTTGCCCGGCGCCATCCAGCTTCTCCAGCGCTACGTTTCCGAAAGCCGCGCGACCGGCGCCCCGTACACCCGCAGCGGCGTCGTCGAGATCTTCGAACACCTCCTCCGCCGCAAGGATGGCTCCAGCTTCTGGGCCGAATCACAGACCGCATTCGTGCTCGATGACCGTGGCGTCCCCGTCCGCATGCTCACCATCATCCGCGATGTCTCCGCCCGCAAGCTCCTCGAAGCCGCGCGCCAACCCCTGGTCGACGGCCTGCGCGCGGACAACGAGGACCGCTAAGCCGCTCCGGCCCCCCTGGGGCGGATCGGGTGGGGTTAGTTCGCCATTTCTTTCGTGGTGCCCGGGTTCACGATCGAGATCCCCATCGGCGCCCAGGTGCAGCTGCACTTGCTGGTGGCCGTCAGCGCCGGGAAGTTGTTGATCATCGTCTTCGATGCCCCCGGGGTCCACGGCGTGGTGATCGGGATGCACGGCGCCGTCGCCCCGACCGCCTTGGCCGCCACCGCAGCCGGGTTCATCGGCGAATTGCAGATCCCGAACGGCATGATGTTCGTCATCGGCACGAAATCCATGATCGTCGCCGCGAACTTGTTCTCCAGGTTCACCGGCGCGCCCTTCGGCACCACCACAAGCACACCCGGCGCCGCACCGAACTGGCACATGATCTGGGCAGACATCGCGGCGGCAGGCGGCATGCCCGCCAGTATACCCTCCTCACCACCACCACCATCCGAGGCGCGTCCGGCAGGGCGCGCCCACGCCCACACCACCACGGCGCACGGCCATCACCACCACCACCACCATCCGAGGCGCGTCCGGCAGGGCGCGCTCACGACCACACCACCACGGCCTCCGACCATCACCACCACCACCATCCGAGGCGCGTCCGGCAGGGCGCGCCCACGCCCACACCACCACGGCGCACGGCATCATCCACCACCACCACCATCCGAGGCGCGTCCGGCAGGGCGCGCCCATGCCCACACCACCACGGCGCCCGGCCACCACCACCACCACCATCCGAGGCGCGTCCGGCAGGGCGCGCTCGCCACACACCAGCCAGGCATCATCCACCACCACCACCATCAGGGCGCGTCCGGCAGGGCGCGCTCACGCCCACACCACCACGGCGTCCGACCACCACCACCACACACGCTCACGCCAACCACCCGTGCCCTCCCGGCACGAGCGCGCCCTCCCGGACGCGCCTCCGACCACCGCCACCCCCGTCGCCCCGCCCGGTAAATGTGCGATCGGCCACATTTTCTCGCCCTTAACGCCTTGCTATCGCTCTATGTAAAGCACTATCCTCCGTCACCGTCGATCCACTGCATGTCCACCGTTAACTTCTGGTGCTCATACAGAGTTTCTACGGACGGGAAGTAGGGTTTTCCCCTATCCTTCCCTTGATGTTCACTGTACGTCCCCCAAAGGGCGTCGAAAGTGGATGCTCCGTGGCCAGCGCGTTAGCAAACCGGAATGCCCGGCCGGTTTGTAAGAAACCCTGGAGCCACCTGTCGGATACCGGGAGATGGAGCACTCGGAGTAGCGGAGGGTTAGGGAAGTAGCGGAACACATGACCACTGGGGAAGAGAGCTCGGGGAGGAACTGGAGCTCGAATCTTCGCAATGGCCGGCATCGGGAATGCAGGCCCCACACAGGACGGAGACCCATATGACTCTAGCCCTTTACGGAAAGAGCCGGAAACGCCAGGGAGGACTCATCTTCTCGGCGTTCATGGCCATCATGGTCGCTGCCATCGGCGGCGTTCGCCATGATCGGCACGGCTTTCGCACAACAACCGAATACGACAGGACTTCCCACCTGCCAGAACGACCGGATGGTGCTTGGACGATCCGGGAAGTCGCTCCAGAATGCTAAGCGGCACCACCGCGCACGCCACTAGCGTCAACCTGAGGTCTCGGCGTACTCGACAACGGCCCGATGGGCGACCATCCGACTTCCATCCGGCACCGTCCCCGGCGTCGAGTTGAACGTTAAGCAATCAACCGCGCCTGCTGGACCCGACGCTTCCCGGATATCAACAACTCGCTATCGTTCGTCGACCTGGCCTGCGGTTTCGTGGATTCCAACAACAGCGCCGACCAGGTGCCTCTCCGGGACTGAGCGCAAGATCATCGCCTGAAGACGCCGACGGCAAGATCACTGGACCGCGACGCGGCCACGGCGACGTCAAGAAGACCGGCCAACCACTCGAGCAACACGCGGCTCCTTCTCGGAGGCGGCCTTGAAGGCCCCCGAACACGATCCTCGACGTCACGACCGGCGACGCCCCAGCGACGGCAATCTCACGACTTCTCAGGTAGTTGAAGCCGCTGCCACGGGGCCGAGACGCAGTTCCTGCCGGTCGACAACCAGAGCATCGGGAACGCCGGCTGCGGCAACCAGACGAACGGCTTCACCTCGGCTCGCCGGCGACCCGCGACCTCCGACGTTGACGACGAGGACGCCGTCACCGAGGATGCTTCCGGCAAATGGGCGTCAAGGCCCAGCTCTGAGTGAAGAAGGTCCTTCCCGGCGGCGGGCGCCGGTATCCCAGCGGCGCGACTCGTTCAACCGCCAGCAGCGAGAACCTGGACGGTTCCAACCTTGAGAATAGCCCGACGAACATCAGCCAGTCGCCCCCGTAACGCCAGACCTGGGATGAGGACGGGGCCGCCTTCCGCCGTGACGAAGGATCACCCTGCCGCCCAACCTGGGCCAGCCGATGGCCCGACGATCCGCTCCGGTGCACCAACGGCCTGATGACCTCGACCGCTGCCACCTGGGACACCGCCCGGCCCAGTGTTCTTGAACAACATCGACAACGGCGACGCCGTCACGGTCTGCTTCAAGAATACCTACACGCCGCCCGTGGTTCCCGACCCCACCTTCGTCAAGGTGAAGGAAAACACGAGCTACGACGCGACCTACGCCTACTGGGCGATCGCAATCCACAACAACCAGCCCGGCGCGGTCGCGCAGACAGGCCTCGTTGTGACAGACACGACGTACGCGAACGCCTACGTCCATGCGGTTTCGCCTCCCGGTTCCTGCGCTCCCAGCACCGGCACCGGCCCCTGGACGTGCAGCGTCACCGCAGGTGGCACCACCACCCTTCGGTTGCGCGTGCCGCTCTCATCGACTCCTGGCTCCCTCTGCACGGGCCGCGAACTGGATAACGCAGCCACCGTGGTTACGGCCGCTGGCGCCCAGCTCTCCCAAACGCCGGGCGGGGCTCCAGACCTCGACCACATCTCCATCCCGGCCACCGCGGATGGCGGTTGCATCACTGTCGAGAAGTCGAAGGGCGTCGCGAACGGCAACAAGGTTGACTGGACTGTCACGTTCCACAACAGCGGCCCCCCGCGACGGTCGCCATGAGCGACGGCTACCGGACGCCGGCTCCGGCACCAACCTCGACAACCCGGGCCTGACCTGCGGCGCTGCTCGGCAGCGTGCCGCGAGGACTGCAAGTCGCGGTCGCGAACGGCAACACCACGGTGACGCTCCACACGGACCGGCCGGACGTCAAGTGCGAAGGACCAGACCGTTTCCAACACCGTCGTGCGCCTGATATCAGATAGGACGCGTCCCGGACGACCGGCAACAGCCGCACGGGCACCTACACCGAGAAGGGCGACCCGGCGCTCTGCAACAGCGTCATCCGCCTCTGCAAGGTCTGGGCGTTCGATACGCTCAATGAGATCTCGGATGGCAACGCGAACTTCACGTTCAGCGTCAACGGCACGTTCGTGAACATCAACAACATCACCGAGGGCAACCTCACCCCTGCCTGCATCCTCCTCCAGGTGACGAACGGCCTGGTGAACATCACCGAACAGCTCACCGCGGGCTTCACCGCCGAGGGCTGGACGATTAACAACCCGGCCTCCAGCGGTTCCGGCGGCACCGTCGAGTTCGAACTGAGCTCGGACGGCTGCTTCGACACCGAGGAGCGGCTCGTTGGCACGCTCGTCGGCCTCGTCCGCCAGGCAATCAGCGTCGTGACCGTTGTCACGGAAGGCGACCCGATTTGCACCGTCACCTTCCGCAACCATGACGACCAGAACAACGAACCGACCGGCGCCATCCGCGTCGAGAAGTACCTCGACATCAACGGCGACGGCGATGCCAACGACACCGGCGAAGGCCTCATCCCCGGCTGGGACGTCACGATTGCCGGCCCCGTTGTGAATGGCACCTTCGACCTGGCCGATGGCACCTACAGCTGGCTCGGCCTCGAAACCGGCGACGTCTACATGCTCACCGAGGCAACGGTCGCGGGTTACACCGTCACCAATGCCACCGTGAACGGCGTCACCATCGGCGCCTCCACCTTCGCCGGCGCGGCCGTCCCGAACGGCGGCTTCACCATCGTCCGCTTCTACAACAAGCCGCAGGGCTCGATCATCGTCCACAAGGTGGCGGTGACCCGGCAGGGCTTCGGTCCTGAGACGGATGCCCCGAACGACGACGATGGCTGGACCATCACCGTCTCCTCGGCCCAGTGCGGCATCAACATCAGCAAGCAGACGGATGCGAACGGCAACGCGGTCTTCGCGGGCCTGCCGCTCTGCACCGACTACGTCGTCAGCGAGAACCCGGTCAACGCGTCCTCGCCTGGCTTCAACCCGGTAAGCCCGGTCTCGGTCAGCGGCCAGACGCCGAACGGCCAGACCATCACCTTCAAGAACCGCAAGGACGCGGAGGACCCGCGCTGCACGGTGAACTGCGGCCCGAGCACGGCGACGCCGACCACCCCGACGACGCCTCCGACGACCGTCGTCCCGCCGACGACCACCCCGATCCCGCCGGTCATTCCTCCGGTGACGCAGGTCGCCGGTGAAAAGACGCCGGGCGCCTCGGCGACCCCGATCGCCCCGAGCACCGGTGGCGGCATCATCGGTGGCGCCACGGGCGGCACGAACCTCGTCCTCATCATCGCGGGCATCCTGGCCCTCACCAGTGGCCTGAGCTTCGTCGCTCTCGGCCGCAAGAGCCGCCGCTAACCGCTAGCGGTACCGCCAACCACCACGAAGGCCCCGGGAAACCGGGGCCTTCGTCTTGTCCCCCAACCCGGCCCCTTTGAGGCGGCCGGCGTGGCCGGGGGGGTGGGGGAGCGGGGGGGGCGGGGGGGGGGGGCGGGCGGCCGCGCGGGGGGGGGGGGGGGGCCCGGGGGGGGGGGGGGGGGGCGCCTCGGTGGATGCGTTGGGGAGGCGGGCCAGTCATGGCCCGCGTGGTCGGAAGCGCACGGATAGCCCGCGGAAGCCCGTGCGCGCTCTCGCCCGGGGGGGTCGTGGTATGCCACGCACGCGAGGCATAACTGCCTCGCCTCGATGAATGCGTTGGGGAGGCGGGCCAGTCATGGCCCGCGTGGCCGGAAGCACACGGATAGCCCGCGGAAACCCGTGCACGCCCCGCGCCCGGGGGTGTCGCGGTATGCCACGCACGCGAGGCATGACTGCCTCGCCTCGATGAATGCGTTGGGGAGGCGGGCCAGTCATGGCCCGCGTGGCCGGGGTGCCGGGGCGGGCGGGCCCTCGCGGGGGTCGTGGTATGCCACGCGCGGGCGGCCGCCCGGGGAGGGGGGGGGGGGGGCCGGGGGGGGGGGGGGGGGGCGGGGGTGTCGGGGTGCCACGCACGCGAGGCATGACTGCCTCGCCTCGGTGGGTGCGTTGGGGAGGCGGGCCAGTCATGGCCCGCGTGGCCGGAAGCACACGGACGGCCCGCGGAAACCCGCGCACGAGGCCCGCCTGTTCCCTGTTCCCCGTTCCCGCTACGCTCCCACTGTGGCAGACCCGTTCTCGCTGGCAGGCAAGACCGCAGTCGTGACCGGCGGCTCGCGCGGCATCGGCTACGCAATCGCCCGCGCCTACATCGATGCCGGCGCGCGCGTCGTCATCACGGCCCGCAGCGAAACCCAGCTCCACGAAGCCGCCGGCAGCCTCGGCCCGAACTGCATCGGCCAACGCTGCGACAATGCCGACCCGGCCGCCATCGCCGCCATGGTCGAGCGTGTCGCCGCCCTCGCGCCCATCGATATCCTCGTCAACAACGCCGGCATCAGCCCCTACTTCAAGCGTGTCGAACACGTCACCGTCGAAGACTTCGATGCGGTCGTCGATGTCAACATGCGCGGCACCTACTTCGCCTCGGTCGAAGCGGCGAAGCGGATGTTCGAAACCGGCGGCGGCTGCATCGTGAACGTCACCTCTGTCACCGGCATCGTCCCGGTCGAACGCCAGGGCGTGTACGCGGCCACGAAAGCGGCCGTCCACCAGCTGACCAAGGTGATGGCGCTCGAATGGGCCGACAGCAACGTGCGCGTCAACGCCATCGCCCCGGGCTGGGTGAACACCGAACTGACCGGCAGCCTGCTCGAAAGCCGCCACGGCGAAGGGCTGCTCGCCGATATCCCGATGGGCCGCGCCGCCACCCCGGATGACATCGGCGGTACCGCCGTCTGGCTCGCCTCGGATGCCGCGCGCTACGTCACCGGCAGCATCGTCGTCGTCGATGGCGGGCGGCAGCTCCGGTGAGCGCCGATCCCCAGGGCCGGGACCTGCTCGCGCTCGCCGTCGAAATCGCCGCCGAGGCCGCGGTCATCGTCGCCAAGTACGCGGCTGAACGCACCTACGCCATCGAGACAAAGTCCTCGCCCACCGACCTTGTCACCGAGGCGGACCGCGAATCCGAAGCGCTCATCGTCCGCGCCATCCTCGCGGCGCGCCCGCACGACGGCCTCCTCGGCGAAGAAGGCGCCAGCCGCGAAGGCGCCTCCGGCATCCGCTGGGTGATCGACCCGATCGACGGCACAACGAACTTCGTCTACGGCATCCCGGCCTACAGCGTCTCCATCGGCGTCGAACGAGACGGCCAGGTGATTGCAGGCGTCGTCCACGATGTCGCGTTGAAAGAGGCCTACACGGCTTCGCTTGGCGGTGGCGCCCACCTCAACGGCCTGCCGATCCATGTCTCCGCCAGGGCCGACCTTTCGGCCTCGCTCTGGGGCATCGGCTTCGCCTACGACCCGCACCGGCGCGGGGAACAGGCGAAGTTCTACGACCGCGTGATGACGCACATCCGCGATGTCCGCCGCATGGGTTCGGCCGCGCTCGACCTTTGCCGCGTGGCTTCCGGGCAACTCGATGGCTACTGGGAGTTCCAGCTGAACGCGTGGGACATCGCCGCGGGCGGGATCATCGCGCGGGAGGCCGGCGCCGTCACTCGCGGCTTCCACGGGTACACGTTCGAAGAGGGCTACGTCCTCGCCTCGAACCCGGCCCTCAACGCGCCGATGCTCGCCGTGCTGGATGCCTACCGCTAGGCGTGCCGCTCGCGCATCGTCCACCAGGTGAGCACCGCCATCGCCGCGAGGACAGCGGCGGCCACGCGGAAACCCGCCTCGTATCCCGCCTGGCTCGTGCCAATCATGCCGATGACGATCGGCCCCGAAGCGCCCGCCAGCGCGAGGAACAGCGCCTGCAACCCCATGATCCGGCCGAAGTAGGGGCCGGCGAATCGCTCGGAGTTCACCAGCGCGCGGAGCGGGAAGACGGCCCCGAAGACGGCCCCAAAGACCGCGATGTACACCCAGACCTGCCACCACTCGCCCGCGCTGCTCGCGAGCCACGCCGCCACCGCGAGGAGGCCGAAGCACACCGCCAGCAGCGTCGCACTCGGGGCTCGGCCCGAAAGCATCGGCAGGATGAGCCTCCCCGGGAGGCTGACGATGCCGGTGACCGCGATGGCGCTGGCGACTGCCCCTTCATCGAAACCGCGCGTCTCCAGCTGGGAGATCATATGGAAGGAGAAGCCGCTGATCGCCATGGAAGCGCCGAAGAACGCCAGGGTGAACATCCAGAAGCGCGTGTCGGCGTGGCCGAGGCCCTCGCGCGTCTCGCTGAGGAACCGCCGCGGCGTCAGGCGCGGCCCTGCCTCGCGCGCCTCGAACGGCTCGTGCAGGAGCGCCGGCACGAGCGTCCCCACGGCAGCCAGGAGCAGGCCGAGGATAACCACGGCCTGGCGCCATCCGAATTCGTCCACCAGGTAGCGCGTCAGCGGCGTGTAGATCGTGATCGAGAACCCGCTCATGAGCGTCAGCACACCGTAGGCGTGCGGCCGGTCGATGGCCGGGAACCAGCGGTTCATGAGGACGTAGACGGGTTCGTAGAAGGTCGCTGCCATGGCCGGGCCACAGACGAATCCCAGCACCAGGATGAGCTGCCAGTCGGACTGCACCGCGCCGAGCAGGGAGAGGCCGGCGCAGCCAAGGATGGCGCCCCCCGCCAACAGTCGGCGGCTCCCGAGGATGTCCGCCACGGTGCCGGCGAAGATGCCGGCGACTCCGGAGACGAGCCGGGCGAGGCCGACACCGAGCGATACCGTCCCGGCGCCGAATTCGCCGCCGGGGCCTGATTCCGTGACGAGCACGCTAAAGGCGTAGGAGAGCGTGCCGTAGCTGGTATTGATGAGCATCGCCGCGGCGAAGACCTGGAGCCAGCGGCGCGAAAACGCGGCTTCCAGGCTGCGCGAGACGGTGATGGCCACCGCCGCAGTCTAGCAGATCATCGGAAATTTACGATGGCCTACTTGCCGGGTGCTCCCTGCGCTGCCGGTCTGTCGAGGACTCCCGCCACCTGGATTTCGAGCAGCCGAAGCGCATACACCGCCAGCCCAAGGTAGAGGCCCGCGCCCATCACCGGCGTCGAGAGGCGTTTCAGGAACGTAGCGTCGGAGAGCAGGCCCGCGGCGAAGCCGATGATTCCGAGGTTCACCGCCACGAAGATCACCTGGTCCAGCCGGTTCCCGCGCTTGCCGATGGTGGCCGCCATCAGCATGGCGAAGATCGAGTTCGTCATGAGGCCGATGAACTGCGAATGGTCCAGGGCGAGCAGCTGGTTCTCAGGGGCCAGGTCGAAGTCGCCTTCGTACTTGATGACGATGTACTGAGCGAGGCCGATGACGAAGAGCAGGCCGATGGCGGCCATGAGTGCATGCCGCCCCGGGCTCGGCTGCATCAAGTCGACGCTTCGGAAGTGCGGCCACATGCGCTTGATGAAGATCCCCATTCCGGCGATCTGGAGAAGGATCGCGACCGGCGCGAGCGGGATGATGTCGAGCAGGATCGAGAGCATCAGGCACACCCCGCCGGCGAAAGGGAACACCATCTGGATGATCCCCAGGCGGGTCGCCCTCGGCGGGTGCGGGAAGGAAAACGCCCACTCGCTCATCGCTAACCCGACCGGGACCAGGAAGCCGACGACCATCGTTGCGGGATGAGCTCCTTCGCCATCGGTCGGCAGGTACTTATCGCCCGTGGCGAGCTGCAGGCCCCAGAGGATGCCAAGAATGCCCCCAACGATGGACGTTCCCAGGGCCGCCAGGAACCCCCAGTGGGGCACACCGAGTTCGACGCCGCGGGCCCGTGCAAGCACCCAGAGGAACTGGCCGGCGATCACGATCGTGGAGATGGTGCCAAGCACCGGGCGCCAGTTGCCATATGTGAGCGAGAATGCGAGCACATATGCGGCGAAGGCGACGATTGCCCCTACGGCCAGCCAGCGGGCGAACATGCGCTCGCGCTGCGTGAGTGGTTTGCCTTCGCCGAACAGCCAGAGCGAAGCGGCGAACACGGCCAGCGTGAGCCAGCCCAGGGTTCCGCCGTGGACGTGGCCAAGGATTCGGCGCTGGTCGAATTCGATAGCGTCGATCCCGTTCAGGATCCCGATGGTGATGGTGTAAGTGAAGACGGCCATCGCCGCCAACAAGAGTGCCCGGATCTCGGGCCACAGGACGGGTCGCGCGGCATGCGTGTCCAACTGGTAAATCCCCCTCTGCCGATGGCGCTGCGGATAGTAAAGAACTTCCGAAGGTTAAGGCAATGCCCTGGCCGGGTTGTATACGCGCGCTACAGTGTCCCGATGCCGGAGCACCTCTTCTCCCCCGGCGAGCCCGTCCTGATGCGGCACCGCCGGGATGCCTATCGCTGGGCCGCGCCGATGCGTGTCGTCGAGGATCGCGGCGACTTCGTCGCTCTGTATACCCGGCCGGGTGACACCTACGTCCACATGGGCGATGCGAACGGCCGGCCGACGCGGGACTTCTTTGCTTCGACCCGCGTCGTCCCGAGCACCTGGGTGGAACACCACTCGCTCCAGCTCATCCGCTTCGGCGACGCCCATGCGACGGTGCTCTTCTGGCGCGAAGCCACGTGGGAGTTCCGGTGCTGGTATATCAACTTCCAGGAGCCGCTCCGGCGCACAGCGCGCGGCTTCGAAACGATGGACCTCACCCTCGACATGCTCATCGCGCCCGACCGCCAGGCCTGGCAATGGAAAGACGAAGACGAATTCGAGAACGGCATCGCCTTCGGCTGGTACACCGGCGAACAACTGGAGCAGATGAAAGCGTACGGCCTTGGCGTACTCGAACAGGCTCGCTCCGGCGCCGCGCCCTTTGGGGAGTCCTGGCCGGACTGGCGTCCCGACGCTGGATGGGGGCCGCTCCATCTGCCGGAAGACTGGGACCAGTAGGCGGCTGAAGCACCTCTCAGCAGCCTCTCCCGCCGCGCTTTCCCCGGTGCCGCTCCAGCACGCGGAAGATCGTGCGCCGCGAAAGCCCAAACATCTTCGCCAGGTCGTCAACGGTCGTGCCGTCGCGCTTCGCTGCCGCCAGGATGCTGGCATCGCGCCCGACGCGAAGCATGGTCGTCGCGCCGCCGTTGATCTCGTAACGGCAGCGCGGCAACGGACAGCGCAGGCAGGATGCATACAGGTCGCATCCCTTATCCCGGTAGTCGACGTGTTCCGGCAGCGCATCGCTGCGGGCGGGCAGTTCCAGGACTTCCATCTGGCGGATCTCCGATCACGGTCTGTTGTGACGAGGAGAATAGAACGAATGTTCTACAGTTTCAACAGCGCAACAACCCGTCGCGCAAATGTCGACAGCGGTTGGCCATCGGCAGCGCGGGCCCGCGCCAGGGCCTGACGCGGTGCCATCGGCGGCTCGCTTGCGGCGGTTCCGCCCGGCAACCGTGGAAGGATGCCAGGACCAGACGATGCATCCGCGCGGCTCGTGCTCTCGCCGGAAGAAGAGCAGGCCTATGAACAGCACGACCTGCGCCGCGCCGTCTGGGCATACCTCTCCGAACTCCGCCACAGTGCCGACTTCGTCAAGCTCGCCGCCCCGGCGGCATCGATGATGCGGGTCATCCTCGCGCTCGGCGACGAACCGGGAGACCGCGCCGCCGCGATCGCTGAATCCGCTGTCCTGGGCGGCATCCTTCACGGTATCGCCCCGCGCGACGGCGCCGGTTGGACCGTGGCCGAACAGCACTTCGACGAGAAGACGCTCGAGGACTTGCGCCACTGGACACCGATCGAGGGATGGTTCGGCCATCCGCCCGGCGAATACTGCGCCTGTGGTTGCCGTTGGCGGGCCGGAGAGGCCGCGCCAGCGCGGCCTCGGACGAGTTAGTTCAGGCCGATTCCCGTGATGTCTTTGAGCCACTGATCCGTGGGGATGGTGCTGCTCGCGAGGGTGATCCGGCCGGTGTCATCCATCACGAAGACCGTCGAAGCGCCGATCTCCGTGAGCGTGAAGCGCACTGCGCCCAGCCGGAGGTTATCCATCCGGGTGCCGTTGATCGTCGCGATCGCCCCCGCCCTCGCGCCCGCCTTCTCGCCGAGCGTTGCCAGGCTCACGCCTTCATAGGTCTTGCCACCTACCGTGATCTTCTCTTTCGGCAGGGCCAGGAACTCGCTTCGCAGGGGGGCGTAAAGCTTGCCCGCGAAGGCGACCTGGATGATCGGCAGATGGTCCGGGATGGGCGTCGGTTGCGCGACTGGAGTGTCCGGCACCTGGGGCTGTTCGTTCGAACCGGTCGTCGGCGTCGCGAAGACGGTCGCGGTTGGCTCCACGCCAGGGTCTTCGTCTGCACCGTCGCCGCATGCGGCCGCTCCAAACAGGATCGCAAGCGGGACGGAGGCCAACAAGAGTCGTCTCATCAGTTCTCTCCAGGGAGGGGGCAGATCTGAGGGTAGGCAGCGGCGTAGTACAGGGCAAACCGGCGGGTTAACCGGTGGTTCAGGGGGCGGGCGTGACGCTCGGCGTGGTGGTTTCGGCCTGGGCGGGCTGCTCTGTGCTGGTCGCGCTCGGATCAGGCGTGGCGCTCGCGGTTGGCGGTGGAGTCGGGGTACCCGTCGGTGTGGCGGGCGGAGTGGCGGTGGACGTTGGCGTCTGCGTCGCTGGCGGGGTGGAAGTGGCCGTCTCCGTGGCGGACGGTGTAGCCGTGGGGGTCGCGGGCGGCGGCGCAAGTGCGGTGACGGTGTCGCCGATGGTAGCGGCGGCCGCTTCCGCAGGTGGCGCCAGGTCTGGCTGCCTCGTTGTCACGTCGTTGATCACGGCGACTGCGCTCCGGCCAACCGAATCGATCTGCGCCTTGCGCATGGAATCGAGTTCCTGGTTGCGGATCACCTGGCGCAAGTCCTCGAACTCGCGCTGGATGCGTTCGAGCTGCGCTTGCGAGACATCGCCCCGCTCGCTCAGTTTGTTCAGCTCCACCACGCGTGCCTGGACCTGCTGGACCTGGAGGTCGATGCGGTGGTCGCCTCGCGACATGGAGTATTCGAAGCGTTCGTTTGCGAGCTTGAAGGTGTAGTTCCAATCGCCGGGGACCGAATCGCCGGCGGTGATGAATCCGAGCGAGAGGACGCCGACGGCCGCCGCCACGCTCGCCACCGACATCGTGGCGACAGCCGTGCGCAGGGGCGAGAAAGCCGGAGCCGGGATGACAACGGGCACGACGGGTTTCGTTTCCCGCGTCGCTCCGAGGAACTTCGATTTCAGCGATGCCTCGAAGTAGTAGCTGGCGGATTCACCGTCCAGGGCAGCGGTGATCCCGCTGGTGGTATCGAGCAACGGCGTGAGCCACTCAGCGTCATCCGGGAACAGGTCCAGGACGAAATCCAGCTCGAGGCCGTCATCAACGAGGGCCTGCGCCTCTGCGAGGACTTCCGCCTGGTAGCTTGCCTTACGTTCGAAAAGCCTGGTGATCACTCGTGGCGCACCATGACCTGGAGTTTGGCGATGGCTTTGTGTTGGAGGACTTTCACGTTGTTTTCGGTCTTGCCCAGGGCTTTCGCCGTTTCCGCTACTGAAAGGCCTGCACCGAAGCGGAGGGCGATGACCTGCCGTTGCGCTTCGGGGAGCCTCTCCGCGGCCTCGCGGACGGTTGCGACGGTGAAGGCCGTCACGATGGTGTCCACGTGGTCTGGCGTCGGGTCCTGGATAGATTCCGTGAGTTGCGCGGTAGTGGTCCGGACCTTCTGGCGGCGCACGTGCGAGACAACCTCGTTACGTGCGATGCGGAAGACCCATGCACCGAAGGGGAGCCCTCGCCAGGAGAAGGAGCGGAGGTTTTCGATGATCCGGAGAAAGATCTCCGTGGTCACATCCTCTGCGTCTTCCGTCGAGGAAAGCCGGACGGAGACATAGCGGTAGACGCGAGGGAAGTAGTGATCGTACAGCGCGCTCAGCGCCGTATGATCCCCCTGTTGCGCCGCATCGACGACAGCTTGTTCGTCGAAATCCGGCGCCAGCTCGCCTACCGTAGTATTCCCCAAACCAGCCCCCTGGGCCGTGCCGGAACCTGCGGGCCGACCGTCCTCCTTTCACCATAAGCACGGATGTGCGTTCTGTACTAGAGATAACGGGTTCAGAAGGGAAAGGTTAATCGGGATCGGGAATATCCTGAGAATTCGCCCAGAGGGAATCCCGCCGCGTCCGCCCCCTCTGCGGGAGGCACACGAGGGCGGGAACCAGCTCCCCGCTGTCGCCTTCCCCCTGCTCATGGTGATTGGGGGCATCGCCGCATGGCGCATGTCGAAAAGCGATTCGACGAAGCTTGAAACCCCCACCTGGCGCGATGACTCTCTCGATGACTGGCGCAGGGAACTGTCGCTCCCCACGCCGAGCAAGCGCGACGATCCCCTGGCTGGACCTTGGACCTCTCCACCGGCGGAAGAGCATGCAGGAAACGACCCGGCACCAAAGCGGTTGGCCTGGCTGGAGTCCCGGTCGAGGGTTAAGTCAGGCACGTCAGGCTTGTGGAACAACCAGGTAGCGCCATCCCCCTGGACCCCTCGCGAATCACCGCGATTCGCGCAGGTCGCCGCCGGCCAGTCGTACGGTACACTGGGTCAGAGCGTCGCGAAGAACAACGGCCAGATCCCGTCGTCGGTGGCGAACACCGCCGTCACCGGCGTGCCACTGGAATCGGTCTGCCGGGCAGGCTCGATGGTGTCCAGCGCTCGTGGCGAACCATGCAGCAGCACCGCATGCTCGCGGACCAGGTAGCGCGTGAACTCGTGGAGCGGCCGAGGTTCCAGGTACAGGTCGCCGTTGGCCGCGATACGCCGCGTGGCGAGCGTGACGAAGTCGGCCGCCCCTCCCGCCGGTATCTGCAGGCGGGCGCCGGCCGCAGGAGCACCCCGAGAAGCGCCACCGCACCAGCGAACGCATCACCGTGCCAACCTGGCAGGTCCGGACTATACGGCTCCAGGACGGAAAGGACGCGCATCTTCCCCGTTCTCCCGCGGGAGGCAACACTGGAGGCGTGGACCTCCAGCTCGTCTCCGCTGTCGCCTTCCCCCTGCTCATGGTGATTGGAGGCATCGCCGCATGGCGCATGTCGAAAAGCGATTCGACGAAGCCTGAAACCCCCACCTGGCGCGATGACTCTCTCGATGACTGGCGCAGGGAACGCGATGCCCAGGCCGAGCAGGCGCGCACCATCCGCCCGCCCGACCCCACGCACCTTTCCACCGGCTCCGAAGAGCAGCAGGAAACGACGAAGCGGCACCAGCGGCTGGGTGGCTGACCGAAGCTGGATTCGAGACTTGGCGAGTCAGGTCCCCGCACATCAACCCGAAGCGAGCCTGCTACTCCCCCTTCTCCCAAACTTGGGAGAGGGGTGGAAGGAGACGGCCCACGCTCGTCCTGGCGAAGCTCTGGCCAGCCCCCGACATGTCTCGCCCTCAGTCGCGAACCGATCCGGACATCGGGTCAGGCTTCACAGCGCCTGGCCCTGCTACTCCCCTTCTCCCAGACTTGGGAGAAGGGGTTGGGGGATGAGGGAGTACGGCTCCGACGCTCGTCCTGGCGAAGCTCTGGCCAGCCCCAGACATGTCTCACCCTCAGTCGCGAACCGATCCGGACATCGGGTCAGACTTCACAGCGCCTGGCCCTTCTGCCCCTTCTCCCAAGCCTGGGAGAAGGGGTTGGGGGATGAGGGCGAATCCCGTACCCTACATCCGAAACTCCGAACCCCATTCGGGCTCAATCCATACCCCCAAAACGAAAACCAGGAGGCCCTCCCGTGCCCATCGACCCCTCGAAAGCCCTCGGCGCCGCGATCTCCGGCGGGACCGCGAAATGGGACCGCGACAAGGTCATCCTCTATCACCTCGGTGTCGGCGCCGGCGTCCCCCAGACGGACCCGAACGAACTCGCCTACACCTATGAGAAGGACCTGAAGGTCCTCCCCAGCTTCGGCGTCATCCCTGCATTCGCCTCGATGGGCGGCCTCGGAGCTGTCCCCGGCCTCTCGTTCAACCCGATGATGCTTCTGCACGGCGAACAGGACCTCGAGATCAAGAAGGCTATCCCGGTCGAGGCCGAAGTCGAGACCAACGGCCGGGTCGCCGGCATCTACGACAAGGGCAAGGCCGCCCTCGTCGTCATCGAGACCGAGACGAAGGTGAAAGGCGAGAGCGACCCGCTCTTCGTGAACCGCTTCTCCCTGTTCCTTCGCGGCGAAGGTGGCTTCGGCGGCGATAGCGGTCCGGCTGCGGGCAATGCCGCTCCCGACCGTGCCCCCGACAATGTCGTCGAGTCGCCGACCATCCCCCAACAGGCCCTCCTTTACCGCCTGAGCGGCGACAAGAACCCGCTCCACGCCGACCCGGGCTTCGCCAAGATGGGCGGCTTTGATACGCCCATCCTCCACGGGCTCTGCTCCTTCGGCATTGTCTGCAAGGCCGTCGTCGACAACGCGCTCGGCGGCGACACCTCGAAGGTCGCCCGCTACCAGGCACGCTTCGCCGGCGTGTTCTTCCCGGGCGAGACGATGGTCACCTCGTACTGGAAAGACGGCAACACCATCCTGGTCGAGTCGAAGTCGAAGGAACGCGGCACCGCAGTCATCTCCAACGCGGCGATCACGGTCCGGTAGGCTCCCCGGCCCGGGCACGGCCTGCCGGTAAAGAGGGCTGGGCAACGACATCGCGGAATCACTACAATCCCGGCTTCACGAGTTGGGAGGTGCCGCGATGCCCATTCGTAGCCGCGAGTCGCCGTTCTTCCTTGGCGGCCTGCTCGTCATGTTCGCCGTGGCGGCGGCGCTCATCGGGGGCGGCGGCCCGGCCCGGCGCGCTCACGGCGATGCGCCCTTGTTTCGCCAGTTTGTTCCCGGTGTCGCAAGCGACAGCGCGGATCCGGCTTTCGCCAGCTTCTGCGAGGGCGACGTCCCCAGCTACCTGGGTCAGCAGGGCGCGCTGAGGGTGGTCCGAAACAGCATCATCGCGGGGACAAAGACCGGGCTCGTCGTGTTCGAGTTCACCAACCCCTGTGATTCCCCCATTGTCCCGCCGGTTCTCGACCTGTCCATTTCGGGAGGCGGGCAAGTCATCGACGCGACCGCCGGGGGCTTCCCGAGCGTGATCGGCCCCGGCCAGAGGGGATTCCTCACCGCGATGTGGTACACGCCATCGCTCACTGTCCTGCCGGACCCGACGGTCGAAGTGGCCGGTGCTCCCGGTAAGGTCTGGGACGATCTCATCGCCGGGGCCCGCGCCCTGACGGTCGACGCGAATGGGAACGATGCAAACTCCCCTGAGTTCGATGCGGGCAGCATCCTCCCGTCCGGAGCCGGCAACAGGTGGAGCGTGGTGGCGCATACCGGTGGGAAGCCGCCGGCCTGGCCTCCCTATCTCTGGCTTACCGGCACGTGTGCCGATGGGACCCTCGGTATCGGTCGTTTCTTCCCCGACGGCTACGGCTACAACCCGGCGGAGACGGTTTTCGAGGGGTTCACGAGCTGGCTCGACTGCCAGCCCGAACGGCCCTCGATAGTCGGGCCTGCGATTGATGATCTCTGGATGGAGGCAGCGATCGGCGGCCCGAAGAACACCGTGTTCCTGGATGACCTGTCTCTCGATCAGACGGCGCCTGGCGCCTTCAGGCTCGCCGCCAACGTCATCAACACCAACACCGTCCCCGGAAGGCCCTCCACTTACTCGTTTGTCCTGGGCAAGCCGGGTAGCCCACCGTTCCAGTTCGCCGTGCCCGGCTCTGAGGTCTGGTCCCCCGGCCTGCAGGGCAGCATCGTCATCAACAATATCCCCGGCGATGTCGATGACTTTACCTCGGCTTCGGGCCAGGTCTCCGGGACGGTGGCTGTTCCGGGCCGGCCGGTCGCTGGCTGGGAGCTGCCGCCCACGATTGTTTGGAGCGATGGGACTGCCTCGGGGCCTTACGCGAATCTTGTCGTCGTCCCGAACGCGGATGCACTCAAAGCCGCCCTTTCGGCCGACGGCTTCACCTACCGGACGTGGCGCCTGTACCGCGATGGCGTCCGATTCCTCCGGGAGTCCACCATTATCCCCTTCGCCACCCTGGCGCCGGCGCTCGACGAGCAACTTCCGCTCTCCGACGCACTCGACCTTGATGAACGGATCGACGAGTTGGAAGCGGCGACCCGCGCCAGGGAAACGCGGTTCAGGGCAGTGCCCTCGGCGATACCGCCGTAGGTCGTGCGCTGTCTCCTTTGCGGTCAGATCCACGGAAACGCCGCAATCGCGCACAATCGTTGGCATGATCGTCGCCGACCTTGCCTCGGTTTCGCGTGTCCATGGCGGCCGCACCATCTTCAGGGGCCTCTCCTGGTCGCTCCAGGATGGTGAGAAGATCGGCCTCGTTGGCCCCAGTGGCTGGGGCAAGACCACGCTTATCAAGTTGCTGGCCGGCGAGGATGCACCCGACGCCGGCGCCGTCACGCTCCGTCGCGGCGCGAGGGTCGCCTACCTTCCCCAGGACTTCGCCGGGCAACCCGGGCGCACCGCATTCGAAGAACTGCTCGCCTCATCGGCCGACATCGCCGAGCTGGAAGCGGCCTGCACTGCCGCCGAACAGCAGCTCGCCGACCCCGCCACCCTGGAAGATCCCGACACCTTCGACCGCGTGCTCCACGAACATGCCGACTTGCTCGAACGGTACGAGAAGGCCGGCGGCGGCGCCGTGCGTAACCGCGCCGAGGCGCTCCTCCGTTCGCTCGGTTTCGATGAGGATGCCTGGGCCCGCCCGATGGAGCTGCTCTCCGGCGGCCAGCGCAAGCTCATCGGCATCGCCCGCTGCCTGCTCGCCGAGCCAGACCTGCTCCTGCTCGACGAACCGGATAACCACCTGGACCTCGAACGCAAGACGATGCTCGAAAAGGTCATCCGCCAGTTCCCCGGCTGCGCCGTCGTCATATCGCACGACCGCTACCTGCTCGACGAGGTGGCGAATGTCATCTGCGAGCTTGACTACTCACGCGAAGAAGGCATCGTCCTTCGCCGCTGGGAAGGCAACTACACCAGCTACGTCAGCCAGAAAGAGCTCGCCCTCCTCCGCCAGCAACAGCAGTTCGTCGCCCAGCAGAAAGAGATCGAACGCCTCGAAGCAGCGATCGCGCGCTTCAAACTCTGGGCATCCATCGTCATCGATGAGCGTCACATCAAGCAGGCGCGCAACAAGCAGCGACAGATCGACTCCATGGACAAGGTCGAGCGGCCGGTGCTGGAGCGGCGGAAGATGCGGCTTTCGTTCCGGCCGTCCAACCGCGGCGGCGCCAAGACGCTCGAACTGCGCCACCTGGCGAAAGCATTCGGCGCGAAAACCATCCTGCGCGATGCCGACGAAGTCGTGCTCAACGGCGAGCGCATCGGCATCGTCGGGCCGAACGGCGCGGGGAAGTCGGTCCTGCTCAAACTGATCCTCGGGCAGCTGCCTGCCGATTCTGGCGAGGTCTGGGTCGGCCCCAGCGTACGCACCGGCTACTACGCGCAGGAGCACGAGACCCTGAACATGCGCCAGACACCGGTGGAAGCTATCCGGGAAGTGAAGCCCATGTACGAAGGCGAGGCGGTCGCGCAGTTGCAGCGCTTCCTCCTCCCTTACGCGGCCACTTCCCAGCCCATCGCGAAGCTCAGCGGCGGCGAGAAATCTCGTGTGCAGCTGGCCCGCCTCATGCAGCTCGGCGCCAACTGCCTCGTGCTGGATGAACCCACCAACAACCTGGACATCCCTGCCGCCGAAGTCCTGGAAGAAGCACTCGAAAGCTTCCCCGGTACGGTTATCGTCGTCTCTCACGACCGTTACCTGCTGGACCGGCTCGTCGACCGGGTGATCGAGGTCCGCGACGGCCGCATCCGCAGCTTCGCGGGCGGCTACAGCAATTACCTGGAACAGGTGAACGCGCCGCCGGTGATAGCGACCGCATCGGAAGCCCATGCCGGTGAGAGGGCGAAAGCCGCCTTCCAGGCGAAGCGCCGGAGAGGATGACGGCGCCTTCAGGGTGCGCGCAGGAACTCGGCCGTCTCGGGAGTGACTTCGATGAGCCCGCCGCCGCCGCGTTCCTGGTGATACCGGTTCCAGACCGGGAGCTTGCGGATGTTCTTGATCGTGTCCCACATCCCGCCGGGCGTGAGGTAGTAGCGCGCCGCAGCCCGTATCTGGATGCGGCGAAGGAGCGCCGGATCGGTGCGCCACGCCGCACTCCCGCGAATGCGCAGTACCCGGTCCTTCCGCGGTCCGCGCTCGCCGTGGAACAGCAGCACCGCCTCCGGGTTGGTCATGATGTCGCGCGCCACCGGGTTCTCGGAGCGCGTCGCCATGTAGATGCGTCCGCGATCCGCGAGGAACCAGAGCGGAATGACGTCCGCGTTGCCTTTCGGTGAGAGCGACGCGATCCGGACGATCATCGATCGCTTGATGAAGAGCTGGACCGCACGGTCGTCTGGCTGCCGGATCATGAGTCCCTCAGTTCGCCGTAGTGCCAGGCGACGGTCTTTTCCGGGGCGAGTTCGTACCAGTCCAGCGCCGGGTCCCCACCGGACGGGGGCTCGCAGCGGCCGATGCCACCGCGCATCCAGGTGCCGCGAAGGTCGAAGTACCATGGGCCATCGTCGATCAGCAGCTTCGCCTTCGCCGGGAGTGGCCCGCCCGCGGTGTCGGCCCCGAACAGGTAACGGCCATCGACGAGACGGAACGCCACGGGCAGCACTTCGATAGCGCCGTCCCTGACGAACGCGAGCGTCGCCCTGGGAGGATGGTCGAGCAGCCTGCGAAGACTCTCGGTGCTCACGGTCCGCGTCACGCGCGTCATTGGTTCGTCCTGCCTTTCCGGTGGACCGAGACGGCGTAGCTGGCGCCTCCCACCCACGGTTCCCGCTCCCAGGTCGCGAAGCGCTCGGCGAGTTCGAATCCCGCCGCCGCCGTCAGTTCGTCGTACCGCGCGAGCGTGAGCTTGCCAGCCGCGAGCTGGAAGCCGGCGATGAGCAACCCGCCGGGCTGGAGGTGGTTCGCCATGTTCGCGACTACCCGGCCCTCGCTCCCCGGCGTGAGGAAGATCATCACGTTTCCGGCCATCGCGACGGCCTCGAACGTCCGGCCGAGGTCGATCGTTTCCAGGTCCTCGTTGTGCCACGCGATGCCGGGCGCCTTCCGCCGGGCGGTGGCGAGCATCGTGGGATCGAGGTCCACGCCGACGACGTCGATGCCGCGCCTTGCAAGTTCGCGTCCAACCCGTCCGGTGCCGCAGCCCGCGTCGAGCACCGAACGGACGCCGTAGGACGAGACGAAGTTCGCCTCGCCGTGGACGTCCTCGCCCGCGGCGGCCCGTCGTTCATAGGGTTCGTCGTAGGCGTCGCCATCGCGCGAACGCGTCGCGAGCCAGGGGTTCGGGGGCCGCGTCACCGGGCCAGTCTAGCGGTTCGGGCCGGGCTGCGGGTCAACAAAGAAGGGGAGCCTTTCGGCTCCCCTTCCCCTGGGTTTGTCTGCGCGAACGACCTAACTGACGCGCTCGAAGATCGTCGCGATCCCCTGGCCGCCGCCGATGCACAGGCTGACGATGCCGAAGCGGCCTCCCGTGCGCTCGAGCTCGTACATGAGCTTCACGGTGAGGATCGCACCCGTCGCGCCGAGGGGGTGACCCAGCGCGATCGCGCCGCCGTTCGGGTTCACCTTCGCCGGGTCCAGCGAGAGTTCGCTGCTGCAGGCGCAGGAGACGCTGGCGAAGGCCTCGTTCAGTTCGATGCAGTCGATCTGGTCGAGGTTCATGCTGGCCTTGGCCAGTGCCTTCCGGATTGCAGGGATCGGGCCGCTGCCCATGATCGACGGGTCCACGCCCGCCTCAGCCCGCGCGACGATGCGCAGGCGTGGCGTGGCGCCGAGTTCCTTCGCCTTCGAGGCGCTCATAACGGTCACGGCTGCGGCGCCATCGTTGATCCCGCTGGCGTTGCCGGCCGTGACCACACCGCCCTCCTTGAAGGCCGGGCGCAATTTGCCGAGGGCATCCGGTGTCGTAGCGCGGGGATATTCGTCAACATCGAAGACTTTGTCTTCGCGGCCGATCTTCACCGTCATCGGGGCGATCTGGTCAACGAAACGGCCCGCCTCGATGGCGGCGATGGCCCGGCGCTGGCTCTCGGCGGAGAACTCATCCTGGGCGACGCGGCTGACTTCGAACTGCTCGGCGAGGTTTTCCGCGGTGATGCCCATGTGATAGCCCTTGAAGGGGTCGCTGAGCATGTGGATGATTCCGTCTTCGATGCTGTCGTGGCCGAGGCGGTAGCCGCCCCGGGCCTTGCGCAGGTAGAACGGCATGCGTGTCATGTTTTCGGCGCCGCCCGCGACGACGACATCGGCGTCACCGCTCTGGATGATGCGCGAAGCCGTGTTGATCGCTTCCAGTCCCGAGCCGCAGATGCGGTTGACGTTCATCGCCGGGGTGCCAATCGGAAGGCCGGCCTTCACCGTCGAATGACGCGAAAGGTAAGCATCTTCCGCCGCCTGGCCGACGATGCCCATGATGACCTGGTCTACGCTCTCGGGGGCGATCCCCGCTCGGGCGACGGCCTCGCGGATGACGTGGGCGCCGAGGTCCGAGGCCGGGACATCCGCGAAGGAGCCCTGGAACTTGCCGATGGCAGTCCGGACGCCACTGGTAATGACGACATCTTCCATGTGTTCAATCCTGTAGTGCGTGAATGCCCGGGCGCCGATCGGCGGCCGCGGTGGCGGCACAGTCTCGCCATTGTACGGATGGGAAGAAGGCGGTGCCAGTGGATGGCAGGCGGGAGAGTCATAGGCTGCGGCTATGGGAGCGGTCCCACCACGCCCCAGCCACTCCTCACCAGTCTCGTCAGCGGATCGAAGCGTGCCCTTCCGGCATCAGTTCCACGAGCTCGATGCTTCCGCCTTCAGCGAGGTGCGGGCAACCGGTCACCATTTCGAGCGCTGCCTGCATGCTGCCGGCAGTCAGCACCGTGTAGCCCGAAACCGGGTTGGCGCCCGCATCTTCGCTGGTCCCATCCTTGCTGACGGTCCACGCACGGGCCGCGGGGTGGCCCGCGTCTTTCACGTTGCCCCCAACTCCTCCCATCCATTTCAACCATGCTTCCATCCGGGCGAGCTGCTCTTCGTGCGTCGCGCCCTGGTTGCCGGAACCGTGATAGATCACGAGAAAGTCGGCCATGTTCGTGCTCCTTCGCCCACATTCGGGGAGAGGGAGTATAGCGCCCGGCGCTCGTGACGCACCCGGGATCGGCCGGCGGGGCCGTGTAAGATTCCGCCGCGCTGACGGTCTAACGGGTGGCAGTCCTTCCCTTGCCGAGCGGGCCCGGCGGCGCAATTCCCGGCGGCGCAGGGCCCGCTACCCCAATCAGCATTAGGCCGGCAACCCCGAGCACCTGCTATCCTCCCTGCGATGTCCGAAGACCTGTTCGCCCGCGTTGCCCGCATCGGACTCGCGCTCCCCGGCGTCGAGGAGTCAACCTCCTACGGCACGCCCGCGCTGAAGGTTCGGAAGAAGCTCGTCGCGCGCCTCAAGGAAGACGGCGAAACGCTTGTTGTGCCCACCGAAAGCGTCGATGAGAAGGCATTCCTGATTGCCACCGAACCAGGCGTCTACTTCGAGACGCCGCACTACGCCGGCTGGCCGGCGGTCCTCGTCCGGCTGCCGGTCGTCACCGACCGGCGCCTGTCGGAGATGCTCGAAGCGGCCTGGCGGCGGGCCGCTCCGAAGAAGCTGGTCGCGGAATACGACCGGCAAACCTGAGCGGACGGACCCCGCCTCCGGGTCAGCTGTTGAACGCGGGGTCGCGTTTCTCGACGAACGCCCGTGCCGCTTCGCCGAACGCAGGGCTTCGCGCAGCCTGGCCGAAGATCTCGTCCTCCATGCGCAGGACGGCGCGGATGTTGTCGTTCACCGCGTTGGCGTGAAGCATCCGCTTCGCCCAGCGCACGTGTGTGGCCGGGTTGAAGGCGATTTCTTCCGCGAGGGAGACCGCCTCGGCCAGCAGTGTGTCGTGCGCCACTACCTTGTTCACGACGCCGAGACGCAGCGCTTCCTGGGCGTTGTAGATGCGCCCGTGAGCATCATCTCGGCGGCGTTCGCGAGCCCCGCCACCTGCGGGAGGATCTGGGTCGATCCGAGTTCGGGCGTCAGTCCGATCCGGACGAACCGCATCGAGACGCGAGCGTTCTCCGAGGCGATCCGGATGTCGCAGGCCAGCGGTAGCGTGAACCCGACACCGACCGCTGCCCCGTTGATCGCCGCGATCAACGGCTTCGAGCGCTGCAGGAACTCGGGCAACGACTCCTGCTCCGGTTCTGGCGGCGGTCGCTGCCCTCCCTCGGCTTGCGGCCGCTGCAGGTCGGCGCCGCTGCAGAAGCCGCGACCGGCGCCGGTAAGGACGACGGCGCCGATGCCCTCATCGTTGTTGCAGTCGGTGATGTGTTCGCGGACGAGCCGGGCCATATCGCGTGACCAGGCGTTCAGGCGTTCGGGGCGGTTGAGCGTGATGATGCCCACCCGCCCGCGCTTTTCGAGGAGGACGTGGGGTTCAGAATCCGGCATGAAGGGTCTCTCTTCGCGTGGTGATGCGCGCGATTCTAACTCCGGCCGGCCACGGGCTGTGAAAACGGGCGCCGCCCTCCGCTGGCTGCGGCAGATCGACAACCGGCGATAGCCAATCGACAATCGACCGATGCCTCCGCTTATCGGCCACGCCGGGATCCTTCGCGAATTGCAGGCGCTCGCCGCGAGCGACGAGCCGCCGCACGCGCTCCTCCTGGCCGGACCGGAGGGAACGGGCCGCACCGCCCTCGCCACCGAATATGCGCTCCTCCTCAACTGCGAGCGCCTGCACGCTCCTGCAACGGCCGGCGCTTCGCTCTTCGGCGATGACTCCTCGCTCATGGCCTCTCCCTCCTCCCTCCTTCCGTGCGGAGAGTGCAGACCCTGCAGGCTCATCAACGAAGGGGCGCACCCCGACATCATTACGCTGGGGCCGGGCGATACGCTCTGCCGGCCGCGCGATGGCGATAGCAGCCATCCGAAGCATCCCGATTCGCGCGACATCCGCATCTGCCAGGTCCGCGGCATCATCGACCTTGCCTCTCGCTACCCGTTCGAGGCCCGCTACCGGATGATCATCATCGACCCGGCGGACCGCTTCGCGCGCGAGGCGGCCCACACCGTCCTGAAGACGCTCGAGGAACCGCCGGGACACACCGTTTTCGCACTCATCACCGCCGCGCCCGAAGCACTTCTCGAGACCATCATCTCGCGCTGCCGCCGCATCGACGTCCAGCCCGTGCCCCGCGCCGAGATCCAGGCCGGCCTCATCGCCCGGGGTGTCGAGCCCGAACTGGCAGCGCGCGCCGCCGAGGCCAGCCATGGAAAGCCCGGACGCGCTATCCAGTTCGCCCGCCAGCCCGACCTGATGGGCGACCGCGCCCGCCTTGCCCAGCGTTGTGCCGCCGTCGCCGCCGAAGGGACCGGAGGACGCTTCCGCTACGCCAGCGACCTTGCCGAACGTTTCCGCAAGGACCGCGCTGCCGTCCTCGTCGAGATCGATGTGTGGGAGGGCTTTTGGGAGGAGCGCCTTCGCAACGGCGCCTCCGAAGGCGGCCGAAGCACAGACCTCGCCGGCTACGTCGAAGCGCTCGGGGCAATCCGCCAGGCGCGCGAGGACCTCCAGACCAACGTGATCCCGCGCACCGCCTTCGAACTCATGCTCCTGAGCTTCCCCCGCGTTACACTGGCCGTTAGCCCCGAGGAAGAACCGGTGGCCCATGCCTGAAGAATTGCCTCGCGTCGCCGGCGTACGCTTTCGAAACGCCGGAAGGATCTTCTACTTCCATACCGCCGGGATGCGACTCGACCCCGGCGAATTCGTCGTGGTCGAAACCGTCCGTGGCCCCGAAGTCGCGAAAGTCGTCATCGCCCCGGACCAGGTGGTGGTGAACGAGCTCGGCCGCGAAGAGTTGAAGCCCATCCTTCGGCTTGCCACCGAAAGCGACATCCGGAAGGCCGACCAGCTACGACAACAGGCGGAGGAACTGCTCCCCGAGGCTCGACGCCTCGGCGAGGAGCTACGCTTTCCCGCCCACATCGACGGGGCAGAATTCACCCTCGACGGAAGGCGGCTGACCTTCGCTTTCACCAGCGATGAGCGGCTCGATTACCGCGACTTCGTAAAGCGCGCCGGCGACCGTTTCCGCACCCGTGTCGATATGCGCCAGATGGGCGCGCGTGACCGCGCGAAGATGGCCGGCGGATACGGCATCTGCGGACGCGAACTCTGTTGCGCCAGCTGGCTGACGACCTTCCCTTCCATCTCGATCCGCATGGCCAAGGAACAGGAGCTCCCGCTCAATCCGCAGAAGATCAGCGGCCTTTGCGGCCGCCTGCTCTGCTGCCTGAGCTACGAAGAAGAGGGCTACAAGGAGATGCGCAAGACGCTGCCCAAGATTGGCCAGCGCTGCAGCACCCCCACCGGCGAGGGCAAGGTCATCGGCATCAACATCCTCCGCCGTTCGATCACGCTGTTCGCCGACGGTCAGCGCATCGATGTTTCCGACCGGGATCTCGGCACCGTGGTGCGTTGGGATACGGCCAGCAAGAGCGGCGACCCTCCGCCGAGCATCTCGCGGGTGGACGCCATCGCCCAGGGGCTCATCGAGGAGACCGAGGAAGACCGGATGGCGGCAGACCGTGCCGCCGCCGAGCCTGACTGGATCGATGCCCGGCCGTCCTTCGAGCCCGGCCCGGGCCGCGGCCGCCTCCCCGGAGGCGGGCCCCGCAAGAATGTCCCGGCGCGCCCACCCCGCGGGGAACAGCAGCCGGAGCGCCCGCAGGGGCGCCAGCAAGACCGCCGCCCTCCGCGTGGGCCGGAACGCGCAGCCCAACCCCGGCCCCCCCGGGAACCACAGCAACAACGTGAACAGCAGCCTCGGGGCGAACGCCCGGAGCGCCGGCCCCAGGGACAACAGCCGGCGCCGGCGAACCTCGGCGAAGGGCGCGTATTCAAGCGCACCGGCGGCCCGGCGGGCGAAGGGGCAACCGAGCGCCCGGCCCGCGAACCACGCCCGCCGCGCGGGGCCCAGCCACCCTCGAACGAGACCCCGCCCGTACAGGCCGATGGAGGTCAGCGGTCGGGCCGGCGGCGAAACCGGCGGGGCCGCGGTAGCGGCGCGGGCGGCGAACAGCCCCCTGCCTGACCGCTCGTTGTGCCCCGCTTAGAGAAAGTCCGTCCCGTCGATGTCTCCGTCCGCATCCGCATCGCCGGCGCCGCCGCTGAAGCCGACGGTGTCGCGGCCATCGCCATCCCAGTCGCCAACGATTCCACCCACATAACCCGGCGTCATGGTGTGGAGGCCTCCCCCGCTGTGACTGGCCTCAAGAAGAGTGGATGGTCCGTCGTCGCCGACCACATGGACGATGTCGGCGTCGTCCCACCTCCCCGCGGCCGCCCGCGGCGCGATCAGCACGTGCGTCTCGTCGTTCTCGACTTCGATGTCCTGGTTCTTCTCTGCATGGATGGACCGGTTCTCATTGTGGTCGACGGTCTCGGTCCTCCCGAACAGTCTCCCGAGTTTGCTTGTTGCCATGTCGCTTGTCCTCCGGTTCTCGCCCCTCAGAACAGCAATGGCACAAGCATAGCGAAAAGTGATGGCGCTCCCGCCGGCGTTCGCGATCGCGTGGACCGGGTAGCTACCGCGGGTCGAACGCCACCGGCAGGCTGGTCACACCGCGCATGATGAAAGTGGGCACCCGCGGGAGTGGCGCGTCTGTGACCAGGCGGAAGTTCGTGGCCCGTTTCAGCAGTTCTTCCCATGCGATCTTCGCTTCGAGCCTGGCGAGCGGTGCGCCCAGGCAGAAGTGGATGCCCATCCCGAAGGAGATGTGGCGGTTCGGTGTCCGCGCCACGTCAAAGGTCAGCGGGTCCGGGAACTGCTCCGGGTCGCGGTTGGCGGCGGCAAGCCAGACGACAAGCCGCTGGCCTTCGTCGATCCGCTGACCGGAGACGTCGATATCCCGTGCTGCACGCCTCACGGTCGCCTGTACCGGCGAGCTGACGCGCAAGACCTCTTCGAGGGCGGAGGGGATGAGCGACCGGTCCGCCTCTACTTTCGCCAGCTCGGTCGGGTGGGCCATGAATTCGAGCATCGCGTTGCCGATCAGGTTCGTTGTCGTTTCGTTCCCGGCGACGAGCAGCAGGACGAGCATCTGGAGGAGTTCTTCGAGCGAGAGCCGGTCGCCTTCCATCTCTGCCTGCACCAGCCCGCTGATGAGGTCGTTGCGCGGCCGTGCGCGCCGCTCCGCGCAGAGTTCGCCGAAGTATTCCCGCATCTCCCCCGAGGCGGCCGGTCCCTCGGCGCCTCCGCCGCCGAGGCTCGCGACGATGCGGTCCGACCAGTCCTTGAACTGCTGCCTCCGCGCAGGGTCCACTCCGAGGATCTCGGCGATGGCGATGACCGGAAGCGGGTAGGCGAGCGCCTCCACGAGGTCGCACTCACCACGTTTTGCCGCCTCATCCAGCAACTCCCCCGCGATCTGGCGAAGCCGCGGTTCGAGTTGTTCGATCATCCGGGGAGTGAACGCCTGGTTCACGAGCCCGCGCAGGCGAGTGTGGCGCGGCGGATTCGAGCTCAGCATCGTCGGTTCCGCGTCGGCCGTTTCGGCCGGCCCGATGCCCGAAAGCCACGACTCGTTGTCCTTGAGGATCCCGACGCATTCGCTATAGCGAAAGGCCATCCACATCCCCGCGGCCGGGATGAAGAGCGGGCTCATCTGGCGGCCCATCTCGTAGAAAGGAAAGGGGTTTTCGAGGAATGCGGGATCCTGGAGGTTCGGCGCCTGGGCCATCGTGACGGCTCCCGGGGTTTTCGCGGACCGAGGCCCGCCGGGCCACTCTACCAGACGGCGGAGCCCCCAGGCCGCGTCCCGGGAGTGCCCGGCCGCCGGGGCGCCAAAAAGGGCGATGGGTGTTTTACCCCATCGCCCTTCGCTGGTTCGGAGTTGCCGCCTAGGAGCGGTCGCCGCGGCGGTTCGGCGCTGGCTTGGCCGACTGGGTGCGCGGGCCACTCCATGACCGGTTGTGGCGGCGCGATCCACCCTCGGCCGGGCTGACTTCGCGCGGCCGGAAGGAGCGGCGCGCGTTGGGGCGTCCACCGGCGGCGGGCAGCGACCCACGGTTGTTGTGGAACGTGTTCCGCTGCTCTTCGAGCGAGGGCGCGGCCGGCGGTTCGAAGGCCGCCAGGTCCCGCAGTCGCTCATCGTCCGATTCCATCGGCACGATGGCGAGGTTGATGCCAGCTTCGCGCTGCAGGGTCCGCGCGTCGTGCGCCTCGTCCGGCGAAACGAGCGTCACGACGAGTCCGTCGGTCCCGGCCCGTGCCGTGCGTCCGGAGCGATGGAGGTACGTCTTCCCGTCTTCAGGAAGGTCGAAGTGGAGGACGGTATCGATGCCATCGACGTGGATGCCGCGGGCGGCGACGTTCGTCGCGACGAGCACTGGCGCCCGGCCGGCGGCGAAGGCTGCCAGCGTCCGTTCCCGGCGGCCCTGCGTGAGGCCACCATGGATCGGTTGTGCGTCCAGGCCCTGCTGGCTCAACTGGCGGGCCACGTTGTCCGCGCCGTGCTTCGTCCGGACGAACACGATCGTCCGCTTCGAGGCGCCGCAGATCGCCGCCGCGACTTTCACCCGTTCGTGGCGCGCAACACCGATGAACCGTTGGTCCAGGGTGTCGACCGAACTGGTTTCGGAAGCGACTTCATGGGTCACCGGGTCGTGCTGGTAGCGGCTCACGAGCTCACCGATCGAACCATCGAGAGTCGCCGAAAAGAGCAGTGTCTGGTGTTCGCCGGGGATGCGGTCGAGGATTTCCCGTACCTGCGGGAGGAAGCCCATGTCGGCCATCTGGTCGGCTTCATCGAGCACCACGATGGTCACGTCATCGACAGACATCTCTTTGCGTTCGAGCAGGTCGTTGAGGCGGCCCGGGGTAGCAATCACGATATCCACGCCGGCATGCAGCGCCTTGATCTGGCGGACCATGGAGGCGCCGCCGTAAATGGCCGTGACCCACAGTTCGGTGGCGGCCGCGAAGGGCGTCAGCGCATCCGCGACCTGGTTCGCCAGCTCGCGCGTGGGCACCAGGATGAGTGAGCGCGGCCGGCGCTTCTTCGCCGTCGTCGTCCGCTGGATGACGGGAAGCCCGAATGCGAGCGTTTTGCCCGAGCCGGTCTTCGCCTTGCCGCAGACATCGCGGCCGGCGAGTGCGTCGGCGATGGTCATCGACTGGATCGGAAAGGGCGTCGCGATCCCCAGCTTATCCAGCGTCGCGACGATCGCCTTGTTCAGGCCAAGTTCGCGGAAGCTCGGGCCGGCCTCGGCCGGGGACTCTTCGGGAGCGGTGATCTCGGGCGGGGTGGCGCGCACGATGGCGCTATCAGCGTCCTTCGTCGAAGGACGATTCAGGGTAAGTGACAAGTTGAGGAGGTACTCCAGTTTCTCAGTGTGCGAGCGAATGGGTGTGGCCTGATCTCGGCTGAACTTCCCCGCAAACGCACAACGACTAACGCACAAGAAGGGAGAAACGAGTAGGGCACGATGCGCGGTTTCCGCGCGGCTCGAGATCGAGCGTACCACGTTTGGGTGGATCGTGGGCGGGCGCTGCCCCGCGGTGTCGCCGCCGGCCTCACTTCCGGATGGCGACAGTCAGCTGGCACGGGCTCGGTGGAGGCTCCCCGAGGGGGACCAGCGGCGCCGTTGTCCGCGATTTCGTCCTCGCAACCAGGAGGTCCGGCTGCCCTTCGATCGAGAAGAAGAGGAGGTCCTCCGGCCCATCGGCGATGCCGCAGACCCGCTTCCCGGCGGGGACCGTTTCGGCGGCGACGGCCAGCACCGCCCCGGATGCCGGTTCGAGCCACGCGAGACCGGCGCCAGAGACCATGACCAGCGACTTCGAAGCGTGCTCATAGGTGAGTGGGCCCGCCGGGATGGAGAGCTGGCCGACCTTCGTCGCCGCACCGCTGCGGATGTCCACCTGCCAGAACGCGCCATCTGGCTGCACCGCGTGAAGCACGCCCGGCCCGCCCGTGAACCACGCTCCCGGGATCGCTGGCTCGATGCGCGAAATCGAAACCGGTGCGGCGCCGCCCGGCCCAAGACCGGCGATTCCCTGCACCCCGCCACCGTTCGCGGCGACGATGACGATCATGCTCCCCTTGAGCAGCTTCTTCCCGTCCCGCGTCGTCACCGGCGTCGTTGTCGTTGCGATCGCGACCGGACTTAACGCTTCCGTTTCGCGGGGAGCCCGCACGGAGACATCCGTCTGCAAGTCGATGCGGTAAAAGGCGGCGCTGGCGGAGTCGACCACGAAAATGTCGTACTTCGTGTCGCGGTCCACCAGCGATGGCGCTACCGCTGCCCCCGCGACCGAGGCCGTGGCTGTCGTGGTCAGCGCCACCTTCGTCGCTATCGAGCCGCTGCCCCACACGCGCACGGTGTCCCGGAAAGCGCGTGATACAAGCGCGTAAGGGCGTCCGCGGAAGGACATCATCCGGGCCGAGCCGAAAAGCTGCCAGGTGGCGAACCCGCTCAGGCCGGTGAACGGCGCCGTCAGCCACAACGACGGGTCGGACGGCCCGGCGGTGTACACGATCCAGCCCAGGACGAACAGCATGCCGAGGAAGGCCAGAGTCGCCAGCGCGACGACCGTGACCACGGCAGCGCGGTCAAACCAGCGGCTGCCCGCGTGCTTGAGCGCTGTGCCCCTGCGCATCGCGGCCGCGTTGGCCGGCCCGATGGCGGAGAGGTACTCCGCACTCACCGCGTCGAGCGCGTAGCTTGTGTGCGGCCGGGAAGGGTTGCTCGTTTCAGGGACCGAGCGCCGCCGGGCGGCAAGCCAGCGACCTGCGCGCGTCGGCCGTAGCATCGTCCTCGCCTGCGAGACAACACCAACGACGAGGATCACCATCAGCGCCAGCTCGACAGCATCAGTCCAGCTCCAGCCGTCGTCGGCCAACGCGGAGAAGCCGAGTGCCATGCTCCCGAGCGCGAACAGGCTGAGCCCAAAGAACAGGTAGGGCAGCCAGCGCTTCCAGCCTCGGCCGGGTTTGCGGACCGTTTCCTCGCCGGCCGGCGAAACGGCCGCCGCCAGCCCACGCTCAGCAGCCAGGCGGCTTACCGCCTGGCTGCTGACCTGGTCCAGAGGTGGCGTTGCCTCCACAGATGCCGCTGACTAGTCCGGCACGTCGAGGTCGGCATCCACCGAGTCGAGGTCCGGACCGTCAGCGTCGTGGCTGCCGGCGTGTGGGTGGGCATCGCGGAACGAGACCTTGAATTCCTCGAAGTTCAACGAGAGCGACTCGTTCGGTGTTATCCCGCCGTCGCCAGCATGCGGAGCGTTCAGCAGCGTCGAAGGGCCGTCGTCGTCTGCTCCGCGCAGACTGGTGATCCACTCGGTCTTCAGGTTCGTTCCTGCCCCGCGTTCGCCTGTCTCTTCCCCGATGTGGAGCCCGCCACCGCGGAGTTCGAGCGTTTCGATCGAAACCTCGTTCTTTCCTGCGTCGAAGTCCGGGCCTTCCCACTTCCCGGAGTTCGGAGCCGCGCTCCGCCCCGTGCCCTCGGCCCCGGCGCCGGCCCACCCTTCAGCCCGGCGCGCAACCTGCACGTCAGTCCAGTCGGCAGGCGTCTGTTCGTTGATGCCCCGCGGGTAGAGCTCGCCGTCCTGCATCATGAAACCCTGGCCCTCGCGGCCCGGCTGCATCGAGCGGTTGGTGCTGTCGGTTCCCGCTCCGCCCGGGGCTCCGTCGCGGATCTTCCAGAGGTCATCCGTGGCCGTGTAGCCCTGGTGGCTGTTGGAAACGAAGAAGTGTTCGGTAGTGCCGTCCCCCGTCGGGCTCGGTCGGGATTCGTGTGCTCCCACGCTCCTCGCGTTGGCGGAACCGCCGCCGGTGGCCATCGCGCTCTGGTCCGAGTCCATATCCGGGACGAACCAGCGCGCCCCGGCAGGTTGCCTCGTCCACAGGATTTCGCCCGTGCTCGTGTCGATCAGGTTGTTCCCGTGCAGCCAGCTGATGAGGGCTCCCATCTCGCTGTCAGAACTCGCTTCCGCAGCCGCACCATGGGCCCAGACGATCTCGCCCGTGCTTGTGTCGATGAGCCCGCGCTCGCGCAGGTGGCCGACGAGTTCGGTCATCTGCTGGTCGCTGCCTTTGTAGAGGTTGTCCTGTTCCATGTAGGGGAGGAGGAGGCCCCGCGGGTAGAGTTCGCCGTCTTGCATCATGAAGCCATCGCCGTGCGTCCCGGGGAGGGCGTTCTTCTCTGTTTCTCCGATGTGCTCGCCGCCGCGAGCTTCGCCGCGGACTTGCCAGAGGTCGTCCGTGGCCGTGTAGCCGTGGTCGCCGGTAGAGATGATGTTCGGCGACTCAGCGGGGTTAGCCGTTTCGCCTCCGCCGCCGATCCTGAGTTCGATCTCCATGTCGCGCAGGCCCCGCGGGTAGAGTTCGCCGTCTTGCATCATGAAGCCATCGCCCTCGTGGCCCGGCTGCATCGAACGGGCGGCGGCGCCCCCGTCCGCAGCGCCCTCCCCGGGCTTCACGCTCTCAATGAGCTGCCACAGCGCATTCGCTTCGGAGATCTGCGTCGGCTCGTCGCCCCGGACGCCGAGCAGCCCCCCGCCCGGATTGCTGGCGTAGATGCCGTCGGCGTTGGCGTGGCTGGCCGCTTCCGCGCCGGCGGCCTCGAACCGCGCCAACTCCGGATTCTTGTTGTTCAGCATCGAGACGATGACTTGGTCGCCGACTTCCGGGAGGGTGTAGGCCCCCGGGTCGGCCTCCGGCCCACCGCCGGAAAACAGCTCGAAAGACATCGACCGGCCCTCTGCGGCGGTGAAGCCCTGCTCGCCCGGCTGCATCGAGCGAGCGGCGTCATCGCCGTCGCCCGGCGGCAGCACGTTCTTTTCGGTTTCGCCGATGTGCCCACGTCCAGCACGCGCCTCGTTGATGAGGTCGTCCGCGATCGTGAATCCCGCGTCCAAGCCCGAACCGTTGCCCCCTGGCTGTGTGGTCCGCAGCCAGGCGACGAGCGCCCCGAGTTCTTCGTCGGAGCCGGTGAAGCTCGGGCTCGCCGCGTCTGCCCAAACGATCTCTCCGGTGCTCGTATCGATGAGCCCGCGCTGCTCCAGGTTCCCCATCAGTGTCCGGATCTGGTCCTCCGACGCCGTAAACTTCCCGTCGCCAACCAGGTTGGATTGCTCGATGTTGGCCAGGATGCCGGGAGGAGGGGTCGAGCTGCGAAGGTTGTCGCGCCAGACCGTGTAGTCGGCTGCATCGACGACGTTCATCCCAAGAGATGCCTCGGCTCCCGGCCCGGAGCCCGTCGCTGCGTGCTCCCAGACGTCGACCGAGATAGCGCTTTGCGCCTCCGGTAGCCCGTCCTGGTTCGTGTCCCGGTCGATGCCGTCTATGTTGTCGCCACCCCGCCCAAACAGTTTCGAAAGATTGATTGCCATTTCCGTTCCCTCCTCCGGGAATTCGCGTGGTCAGGACGGCCCTTCTCAGGCCGGGTTCCCCATAGGTTGTTGTGGCCGCACCAGGTCGAGGAAGAGGTGCGAGCCGGGTTGGAGTTGGGCGGCGGCGCCGGGCAGGGCCGCGAGCGCCACCGAGGCGACGCCCAGGCCGCGCTCCGAAATGTTGATCACGCTCACCGCGTGGTCCGCCGGGTAGGACATCGAAAGGTAATTCGCCAGCGGGGCCAGGTCCGGCGTCGTGCCCTCCGCCGCGGGCGCCGCGGTCATCCCGAACGCTCCCGCGTGCATGATGACGGCCGGCACAAGCGCACTGATCGGCATGCGCCGGGCCACCAGCCGCGTCGCATCGAACACCTGCAGGCCGAAGGTCGAAACGTCCAGGCCGATGCCCCCGATGATCGTCTCCAGCGGCGAAACCGCCGGTACCACCTGGACCCCGAGCTCGAGTCGCCTGCCCTCCATCGCGAGGTACCGCCCGATGGCGTTGAACATCAACGGATGGCCCGGCGAAAGGAATACCACCGGCCGCTCGTGCTCTGTCCGCCCGATCAGGAAGTTCGCGATATCGAGGTACGACTCGGCGTAATCCGTCCCGGGAGCGATGCGCGAGGTGATGTCGGTCACTTTCACCCGTTGCGACTTGAGGAACGCGGCGAGGTTCGCCGGTAGCCCGAGCGTGTAGGCGGCCCCGTAACGCGCGAGGATTCGTTGCGCTTCGACGCTGATCTGGAGGGCGCCGGAGATACCGTATCCGGCGAGGACGAGGTGAGGTGTGGCCATACCAGTCCGGGAAGGCTGTTTCGCCGTGGCTCGCGTGTCAAGAGTTTCCGTGGCCATTACCACACAAATGGCATGGCGAAAGGAAAGGTGACGCGCTTTGTAGGAACTTCGACAGAACTCGTCCCGGTCCAGGCCCGCCCGCGTAGCACCCCTTCGAGCGCCCGGCGATGAGGGCGTGGTCCTTGCCGTGAAAGTGGAAGCCATCGGCCGTCGGGCCGGGCAGAGGCTCCCGTCTCCCCGTTGCTCGTTGCTCCTCGCTCATGCCTGAATACACCTATGCGCATCGGCCTGATCTCTGACACTCACATCCCCGAAGCCCGCTACGAACTCTGGCCCCAGGTCTTCGATGCCTTCCGGGGTGTGGATTGCATCCTTCACGCTGGCGATATCCACGACCTCGTCGTCATCGACCAGTTGCACGACATCGCCCCGACCTGGGCCGCTCGCGGCAATGGCGAAGAGGGTTCCGGCGGGCGCCCGGTGCAGCCCGACCACCACCGCCTGCGCGAATCGTGGCTGCTGGACCTCGACGGCCTCAAGGTCGGCCTCACCCACGATGTGCCGATCCCGCAGTACCCGCCGAACCTGACCCTGGAAAGGGCCCTGATCCGCTACTTCGGCACCACCGAACTCGATGTCCTCATCTACGGCGACACCCACGTCGAGGCGATCGACACGATCGATGGCGTCCTCTGTGTGAATCCCGGTTCGCCAACCTACCCGCGCAACCTCGATACCCAGCTGGGCACCATCGGCTTCCTCGAGATCGACGGGGGCAAGGCTGACGCCACGATCTGGCAGCTCACCGAGACCGGGATCGAACCGTTCAACTGGAACAAGTGGCGCCGCCCCTGGTGACTCACCGCCGCTAATCGACCGGCTGGCTCTTGACCAGGATGACCGGCATCCCGGCTTTCTCCACCATCCCGAGTGCGGTGCTTCCTGCAACCAGGTGGCGCCGGGCGCTGTGCCCATGCGTCGATGAGGCGATGGCGTCTGCGCCGAACTCCTTGGCGGCCTGGACAATCACCGAATCGACCCTGGAACTCGCCGGTGCTGCTTTCGCCACGATCGCGACTTCCACACCGCCGGGGATCCGGCTCCGGAGGGATTCGAGATAGGGCAGTGCCCGGGCCTGTGCCTCGGCCTCGGTCTCCTGGGCCTTCATCGTCACGACTTCCAACAGCGTGACCCTGGTCTTACCGGGCACGAGGAGCTTCTCCAGGCCGCCGAAGATGCTCCGCGAATCCGGCGAGCCGTCCGAAGTGATAACGATGTGGTACGCGCCGACGCCCGCTTTGGCCGGGTGCGACCCGGCGAGTGTCAGGACCGGCAGGTCCGCCCGGGAGATGATCCCGAGGGCGACGCTCCCGAAGAGCGCGTGGCGGATGGCGCCGGCCCCGCGGGAGGAAACCGCAACGATGGCCGCCGATGTCTCCTCGGCCGCATCGCTGATGGCGTCCGCAATCTCCTTGCCCCACTCCCGCTCCGGGATGAGGACCTCGCCTTCGATGCCTTCCCGGGCGAGTGTCTGCCGCAGCCAGTCACTCCACTCGTCTTTCACGCGAGCGACGGCGTCCTCAAGCCGTGGGGTCACCGTGTCGCCTGCGTCGACTCGTGGATCGAGGACGCGCGACAGCACGATCCGGGCGCCGAGCGCGCGTGCGAGCCGGGCCGCGTGGGGAAGGATCGCCAGCGAACCGGTCGAGCCATCGGTGCAAACGAGGATGTTCATGTCACTTATTGTCCATTTCGGCCCGTCGGGCGCCACGTCCGATGGTACGGGTCTTGGCGCCGCTACGGCCAGAAGCGGTGGGAGGCGCCTTCGCCCGCACTATTGTGGCAAAGCGGTGTGACGACGGGATTTCGAGTGCCGGCCGTCTTCGCGGCCGGACCTGACTTCACCCCGCCGCCTCAACAGGCGCGTGCTCCCTGCCCTTTCGCCTTCTCCGGAACTGCTTCCACCAGCCGCCTTCCCTTCCGCCGGCGATGTCCCGCCGTTCGAACGCGACAGCCGCGAGCGCCACGAGTCCGGCGGCGACCGCGAGTAGCACCAGCGAGCGCCACACTTCGAAGTCCCCGATGAGCGCTTTCGATGCATCGGACCAGTAGAACGGGGTCAGCTTCCGCACTTCCGAAAGCTCGTCCACGAGTATGCCGAGCGTGTGGACGACGTACGCGAGTACCGCTCCGGCAGTAGCCACGGCAACCGCCATCGCCCGCGTTGGCAGCGCCGCCCCGAGAAGCATCGCAAGCGCCGCGAACAGGAAGAGCAGGGGAAGGGTCGCCAGCATCGCCGCCACCAGCCGAAGCGGGCCGATGTCGAAGTCGACGAAGCGCTGGCCGAGGAAGATCCCGGGAAGGCCCGCCAGCAGCGCGACGCTCACCGCAGCCGCGATGCCCAGCGCCTTCTCCACGATGATCCGCCACCTGCGGATCGGCTGGGCGAGCAACAGGTCGATGGTCCCCGCCGATTCCTCCCCAGCGGTCGCCGCCGTCCCGGCGACGATCGCGAAGATGATCAACGTGATGGGCACCGCCGAGAAGAACTCGGTCGCGAGATACCCGGCCGGGGTCGAATAGGAGCCGGCCGCCCCGGCGAAGCTTTCCATGTATTCCGGGAGGTCCATCTCTTCGAAGCTCTCCCGGATCGAAGGAAAGAGCAGGACGTACATCAGCGCCAGGGCGAAGCTCAGGATGCCCCCGCCGATCGCCGTCACCCGCGAATCGCGAAACGCCTTCCGGGCCAGGACGAGCCGGTTCATCGCACAGCTTCCTTCTCGTAGTAGTGCAGGAGAATCTCGTCGAGGGTCGCCTGTTCCGTCCGCAGGTCGACCACGTGGTAGGGTGCGAGTGCCTTCAGGAGCGGGTCGATCTCGCCGGCGAGCTCGAACTCAAGCGTCGATACCTCGCGCCGGATTTCGCGCACCCCGGCGGCGGTGAACACCGCCGGCGGTGGTGCCGTCCCTGCGAAACTCACCTCGACGTGCCGCCCGGAGCGGCCCTTCAGCGTCGTCACCGGCTCGACAGCCACGAGTTTCCCCGCGCGGAGGATGCCCACCCGTTCGCAGGTGACTTCGACTTCGCTCATGACGTGGGACGAGAAGAAGACGGTCGTGCCGTGCTCGGCCTCGCGCCGGAGCATCTCCCAGACCACCCGCTGCACCAGTGGATCCAGGCCGGAGGTCGGCTCGTCGAGCAGCAGCACCTCCGGCTGGCCAAGCAGGGCGAGCAACACGCCCAGCTTCTGGCGATTGCCCTTCGAGAGGCTGGAGGCCTTCTTCGTCAGGTCGAGTTCGAGTTCGGCCGCCATTCGCTTTGCGCGCGCGGGATCCACCCTGCCGTCTCGCAGCCCGGTGAAGAGCGCGACCGTCTGGTTGCCGGTCAGCCCGCCGTAGAGGCGCAACTCGCCGGGCAGGTAGCCGGTGCGCCGCCGCACCTCCACCGACTCCCGCCGGCAGTCGAACCCGAGGACCGAAGCGCTCCCGGAAGTGGGCCGCAGGAAGTCGAGGAGCAGCCGGATAGTCGTGCTCTTGCCGGCGCCGTTTGGGCCGAGGAACCCGAAGATTTCGCCGCGTTCGATGCGCAGGTCCAGGTGATCCAGGGCGACCTGATCGCCGAACGACCGTGTCAGCCCGCGCGTTTCGATGGCGGCTTCGCTCATTTAATGAGCGTATGCCCGCGGCGTGACTGCGTACACGTCCGGATGGGCCCGAACTTTCCGCCGAAAGGGACGGTCCGGGGCCCGAACTACCCCGGCCACTGCCTCCGCCACAGGTAGGCCAGCGCTCCCGTCGCCACCGCGACGTTGAGCGATTCGACGCGCGGGTCCATCGGCAGGGCCACCGAGAAGTCGCTTTCTTTCATGAGGAGCTGGCCGACGCCCTCGCCCTCGCTCCCCATCACCAGGGCCGTACGCCCCGGCCAATCGAATGACGTGGCTGACTGCGAACCCTCGCCGGCCGCCGCCGCGACCACCCAGAAGTTCGCCTCTTTCAGCGTCTTGATCGCCATCGCCAGGTTCTGGGGCGCAGCTACCGGCGCAATGAAACTCAGGCCCGCGCTGGCGCGGTGCACCCCGGGCGTCAGCAGCGCCCCTCGCCGCAGCGGTAGCACCACCGCGCTAACGCCGACGGCGACCGCCGTGCGCAACACGGCGCCCAGGTTCTGGGGGTCGGTCACCCGGTCCAGGATGATGATGAGTGACGCCTTCCCGGCGTCGCGCGCCACCTGGCGGAGGTCCACCGGCTCGACATCCCGGAGGCGGACCAGAACCCCCTGGTGGACGCCCTCGCCCGAGAGCTGGTCCAGCCGGAAGACGTCGACGGGCTGTGCCGCGATGCCTTTGTCCTTCGCCTTCTCCACGAGTTCGAAGACGCGCTCGTTCTTCGTCTCGGCGAAATACAGCAACGACTTCGCATAGCCGGCGTCGAGCGCCATCGAACAGGCGTTGATGCCGAACGCCAGGTCGTCCGGGGTGGAGTTGGGCTTTGGGCGGGGCCTTGGCACAGGCCGATTATTCACCAAGCGGGCGCGGAGACACAGGGACACCCGCTCCGTTGAAGTGTCCCTGTCTTCCGGCGCCGTTGGTGGAGGCTGTTAGGGGCGGTTCTTCAGGAGGTCGCGGATCTCCTTCAGGAGCGCGATGTCGTCCGCGTCCGGGACCACTTCGCCTTCCTTCTTCTGGCGGTCCTTGATCGCCTGGACCGGCTTCACGATGAAGAAGAAGACCGCCGCGGCGACAATCACCAGGTTCACCACCGCAGTCAGGAACGAGCCGATTGCGAGTCGCCCGTCGCCGATATCGAGACCGATGCTGTCGAAGCTCGGCTTCCCGAAGATGGCGGCGATGAAGGCCATGATGATGCCGTCGGTGAACACGGCGACGACCGCGCCGAAGGCGCCCGCCATGATGAACGCGACGGCCAACGAGATAAGGTCCCCGCGCAAGAGGAAGTCGCGGAACTCCTTGATGATTCCCTGATTCATACGTTTCTCCTTTGTTGCGGCGCGCGGATGCTAGGGATTCCTGTTCGGTCGCGTCAAGCAAATTCCGGGCGCCGCGAGCACCTTGTCATGCGCGCGCGCAGATTGCCGCATCGCCCCCGCCGACGGCCCTCTCCGGGCCATCCGCGCGTGCCTAATTGTAGGCGGCAGCCTTGCCCACGGCGCCGCCGGCACGCGCCTCCGCGATCGATTCCGCCGCGGCGGCCGCATAGGCATCGGCAGCCGCCTCGTGCACCGGCGTGGCCATGAAGTGGATGCCGGCCGGGCTCGTCGTCTGGCCGCACATGAACCCTCGCCGGGCCATCGCCCCCGCGACAGCGCCCATGTCCACGCCACTCGCGGCCCAGCTGAAGGCGTAGAGCGGTGGCGCCCCATGTACCTTCACGCCTTCGATCGCCGCCAGGCCGTCAATCGTCTTCTGCTTCGCCCGCATGCTCGCGGCGGCTATTTCGCGATAACCCTCCTGGCCCAGGAAGTTCATCGCCGCCCAGGCGGCCGCAATCGCCCCGCCCGGTCGCGTGCCGGTGAACGTGAGCGAGCTGTACACCCCGCTCGGCCAGTCGTCGAACGTGTAGCGCGCGAACTCCCGCAGTTCCCGCGTCCGGAAGCTCACGGTCGACGCAGGTTTCGCCGCGAAGCCGCTCTTGTGCAGGTCTGCCGAAATCGAGGACACGCCGGGGATGGCGAAATCGAACGCCGGCACCGCGTACCCGCTGTCGCGCACGAATGGCGAGAGAATGCCGCCGACGCAGGCATCGACGTGCAGCCAGAGACCGCGGCGCTCTGCGATTGGCCCGAGCGCCTCGATCGGGTCCACCATCCCCAGCGAGTAGGTTGGCGCCGATGCGTACATGCCGATGGTGTTCTGGTTGACTGCTGCTTCGAGGGCAGCCGGGTCGGCTCGGAAGTCCGGCCCCACGGGCACGCGCCTCACGGTCAGCCCCTGCAGGTGGGCTGCCTTGTTCAACGCCGGGTGGGCGGAATGCGGCGCGACGATCTCCGGGCGGACGATGCCCGGCCGTTCGTGCCGCGCCCATTCCCGCATCGCCAGTACTCCCAGGAAGATGCTTTCCGTCCCGCCGCTGGTGAAGATGCCCGCGGTCTCGTCGTCTCCGTGGAGCAGGCTGCGGACCATCGCCAGCGTCTCGTTCTCCATCCGGGCGATGCTGGGGAAGGCGCGCATGCCCAGGCCGTTTTCCACCAGGAACATGCCGAACGCTTCGCGGAGGACATCCTCGAGTTCGTCGCTGGCATACCACACATACGCGCCGTGGCGGCCGTGCTTCCAGTCCAGGTCGTTGCCGCGCATTGCGGCCATTTCGTCGCGGAGTTCGGGCCAGGGGCGGCCATGGGCGGGCAGTTCAAGAGGCATGCGCCGGAGTCTACAGCGCGGAGCGCGGCGCGGGGGTTAGCTCGTCATCCCCTGCAGGCCCACCAGCGCGCGTCCGTGCTCGATCTCGCCCATGTGACGCAGACCATGCTGGTAGACGAAGCATTCCAGCACTTCGAGCTTGCGCAGCGGCGCTCCGGGGCCGATGACGATCGCGCAGAAAATGTTCTGCATGTTCGGCGGGAGCTGCGGCATGAGCACCTCCGCCAGGAGACCCGCGCTTATCCCGTCCAGCGCGTGCGCTGTCCGCGCGATCACGCGCAACTGGTACGCCTTCCACTGCTCGAAGTCGCCGAAGCGGAGGTGCTGCATCTCCTCCACCGTCTCTTCGCGGCCGAGGACATCGATATTCACGCCGACCTTCTCCGCCCAGCCGCCGCTGATCCAGAGCTGCTCTTCGCCGAGGAAGACCCGGCTGATCGCCTGGTCCTGGGCTTTGATGTAGTGACTGAAGCTGAACGCCATGGGCAACACGCCTTCGCGTTCGTGATGGTTCACCTGGGCGAGCGTGAGGTCGCTGGCCGCCCGCTCCCAGAGGATGTTCATGGCGCGGATGCGGTTCCGGAGCGAGGCGACGAACATCTCCTCGGTGCTCATGAGGTTGCCTTCCTTTCGATCGTCACGCGTTCCATGTCCTTCGCGACGTGGATCACGCCCTTGTAGACGGCGTCCATACCCGCGGTGAACTGGCCCACCATCGGGCCGTCGTTCGGGATAGGCGGGATGAGGTGCGAAAGGACCAGCCTGCCGACTCCCGCCTCCTTCGCGAGACGGGCGACGTCGGCGGTGGGCAGGTGGTAGCTGGGCACATCCTCAAAGAGCGACGCCTGCAGCTCGCGGCCCATCCCGCGCAGCCCGGTAATGCGTGCCTGGAGCATTTCGGCGTTCATCGCTTCGCACACAAGCACGTCGGCACCGTGAGCCGCCGCTACGAGCGACTCGCAGAACGAGGTGTCCCCCGAAAGGACCACGTTGCGGCCGTCCCACAACACCCGGTATCCGAAGGCGGGGACGACCGGGAAGTGGTCGACCTCGAAGCTTTCGATCTGGAGGCCGCCCATCTCCAGGAAGCGGGTCGGAGATGGCGTCGTCGGGATCTCGGTGACTTCGACCTTGATACCGTCCGGGTGGAGCTTCCCTGCGTGATGCTTCAGGCGGAACCCGATGTCGCGCCGAAGCGCCATCAGGAAGCCTTCCACCATCTCGCGCGTGCCCTCCGGCCCGTAGACACGGAGCGGTTTCGTCGCCCCCCAGGTCCAGCGCAGGAAGAGGAAGTCCGGGAAGTCCGTGATGTGGTCGGTATGCATGTGGGTGAAGATCGCGGTGTCGATCTGCCCGGCCGAGATCCCGGCCGGAAGGATCCGGCGGGCAGCACCCCAACCGCAGTCGACGAGGATGTGCGTATCGCCCGCGATGACGACCTGGCCGGCGCCGCATCGGTCCATGCTCGGCAGCGGGCTCCCCGTCCCGAGGAAGACGATGTCGAAGGTCTGTGGCATTGGACTCCTCGAAGGGTTGCAAGGTGCAACGGATTCGGAGTCTACCGAGACCGCTTGGGCGCGTCGAACACCGCCCTTTCGGGTCGCCAGGAATGGGTCGCCCGGCCGTCGGCTGCGTCCTCGCCGGGCGCTACCGTGATTGCCACTCCCCCGGAGGTACCTTTGATGGACCTGGTGCTCTCGTCCAAAGACTTCGTCCTGCTGAAGCAGATCCTCGAACGCTACATCTCCGACCTGCGCATGGAGATCGCCGATACCGACAACTCGACCTGGCGCAAGGAGATGCACGAGGACGAAGACCGCGCGAAGCAGATGCTCGCCCGTCTGAACGCCGCCGAACCAGCGAGCGACGACGGCGGCGAGGGCCGACAGCCCTTCGCCATCCTCGTTGAAGGCTTCGTCTTCCGCCTCGACTGAACCGCCCGTGGCCCCGGCTGGAACCGCTGCGTAGGATTGCGCCGGTGAGCTACCCACTCGAAGGGCTGCGCGTCCTCGACATGTCCCGCGTCCTCGCCGGGCCCTTCGCAGGGCGCATGTTCGCCGACCTCGGCGCCGACGTCGTGAAGCTCGAACCCCCGGACGGCGACACCACCCGCCTCTGGGGAGCCGACATCGGCGGCAATCCCGGCTACTACCACCAGCAGAATGCCGGGAAACGCAATGTCTCCATCGACCTCACGAAGCCGCGAGCGGCCGAGCTAGTCAAGGCGCTGGCGGGAAAGTCCGATATCGTCATCGAGAACTTCCGGCCGGGCGTGGCTGGCCGCCTGGGTGTCGGTTACGCCGCTTTGAGCGAGGCCAACCCTCGCCTCGTGATGCTCTCGATCTCCGGCTTCGGCCAGGAAGGCCCCGAGGCCCAGCGCGCCGCCTTCGCCCCGGTCATCCACGCGGAAGCCGGTCTTATCGACCGCCAGGCGCGCAATACCAAGAGCGGCCAACTGGTCGATCTCGCCTTCTCCGCGTCGGATACGCAGGCGGCGCTCCACGGGATGGTGGCCGTGCTCTCCGCGCTCTGGATGCGCGAACGCACCGGCCTCGGCCAGCACATCGACATGGCGATGTTCGATGCCACCCTGGCAACTGACGACTTCCTCCACTACGCCCTCGAAAACTCGTGGGCGACGCGCGTGCTCGCGAGCGAGGTCTGGGACGCGCCGGGAGGGCCGATCCTCATCTCTGCCGATTTCCGCCTCATCTGGCAGCAGTTCAGCCGTGCCTTCGGCATCGCCGACCCTTCGCAGGCCGGGGCCAGCGTGGCCGCCAAGAGCGACCACCGCCATGCGGCCGTCCAGCGATACATCCTCTCGCTCCCGGACCGAACCACGCTCACGGCCCAGCTCGACCGCCTGAACATCGCGTGGGGCGACGTCCGCCGCAGCGAAGACATCCGTGAACAGCCGACAGCGCGCCATCGCGGCGCGATCATCGAGATCGACGATCGCGCGGGCGGCACCCGCCCGATCGTGCAATCACCCTATCGCTTTTCGGCAGCCGAAAGCGGTCTGCGTCGTCCCGCGCCCTGGCAAGGCGAGCACAACGAAGAGGTCCTCGCCGAATGGCTTGGACTGGATGCCGCCGCCCGCGCCGAATGGGCGCCGGTGCTCGTCGCCGGGAAGGTGTGACAGGCGCGCCGTACGTTGGTTTGCCCACCCGGTATGCTGCCGGGCAGCCCACCCATGGCGGTACGTGATGGCCCGCAAGCAGCGCCCGATTCGGCTCCCCGCGCCATACCTCCGTCGCGTCTGGCTCGATGAAGAGCGTATCCCTCGCCGGGATCGGTACCCGTTCAACCTGCCGCTATTGCGCGATGGGCTCGACCTCACCTTCGACTCGGCAATCACCGTCATCGTCGGCGAAAACGGCACCGGCAAGTCGACCATCCTCGAGGGTATCGCCTCGTTCGCCGGCTATGACGACGCCGGAGGCGGCAAGGGCTACGCACCGGTTGACCACTCGCATGCGCTGGAGGTGATGGGCGGCAGCCTCGCCGGGGCGCTGCGCGCAAGCTGGCTTCCGAAGATCACCCGGGGGTGGTTCTTCCGGGCCGAGAGTTTCTTCTCCGTCGCCCGCTATCTCGACGAGATGGCGCTCCTCTATGGAGGCCCGCCGCCCGACTTCCTTTCCCACTCCCACGGCGAGGGCTTCCTGCGCTTCTTCGAAGAACGCTGCGATAGCCAGGGCATCTTCATCCTTGACGAGCCCGAGTCGGCGCTGTCGCCCACGCGGCAGATCGAATTCCTCAAGATCCTTCGGCGTATGGACCGCTCGGGTGTCTGCCAGGTCATCATGGCAACGCACTCGCCGATGCTGATGGCCTACCCAAACGCGCGGCTCCTCCAACTCACCAACGCCGGCTTCCAGGCCACCCGGCTGGAAGACACGGAGCACTTCACGCTCTGGCGGGCGTTCTGCGCCGACCCGGCGGGCTTCCTCGACAAAAGAATGGCTGAAGAGCCATGCGAAGCGGGCATCGACGGATGACCAGGCCCCCTAAAGGAACGTCCGCACGGCTTCGAGGAAGCCCTTCGGGCTCTCCAGCGGGATCGAATGGCCCGATCCGGCGACGAGCGCGAACTTGCAGTCCGGGATCTCCTTGAGCATGCGGTCGGCCACTTCCGGCGCCAGCACGTCGCTCAGTTCGCCGCGGATGAGGAGCGTCGGCGCTTTGATCTTCGGGAGCATCGCCCAGGCGTCGCCGGCGGCGGGACGAGGCAGGTTGTTCGTGCGCAATGCCTTGTCGTAGCGAAACGTCCAGGTGCCATCTTCCTGCAGCATCAGGTTGTTCCGGGTCCGGTGCTGGAGCTCGGCTTCGTCGGCGCGCGGGTTCCCGGCCCGGCCCGCGGCGACCGCTTCCTCCACCGATGCAAACACGTCGTTCGCGCGCACGCCGCTCGTGATCCGGGTCGCGCCCGTTGCCGCGATCGCCGGGCCGATGTCGACGATCACCAGCCGCTCGACCTCCTCCGGGTACGTCGCGGCGAACTGGTAGGCGTTGCGCCCGCCCATGGAGAGTCCGAGCAGTACGAACCGTTTCAGCCCCAGGGCGGTGACCAGGCGCTGGGCGTCTTCCACCATCGCGGTCGCCGAGTAGTCCTCGGCCCAGGCCGAATCACCGTGCCCGCGCTGGTCCAGTGCGTAGACGTGGTACTTCGTTTGCATCGCCAGCGCGAACGACTCCCACGACCGTGCGTGGCCCGTGAACCCGTGCAGGAGGACGAGCGCCTGGGCGCCCGGGTTTGGCCATTCGCGGTAGTGGAAGCGGAGTCCGCCGAGCATTGCAGTTTGGTCGATGGGGAAGTCGGTCACGGTGGCGCCTCGAAAGGGTGGTGGCGCGGGAGTATACGCGGCATCGCCGCCGCTCTCCGCCGGGGCTGGTGTGCAAGCCGAGAAGTGGTGGAAAATCCACCACTCAGTGGTGGAAAATCCACCACTGAGTGGTCTAGAATGGAGCCATGTACCAGCGAACGCTCAGCACGGCACTGCGCGATGCACTGACCGATACGCCGGTTGTCCTGGTCAGCGGCGCCCGCCAGACGGGTAAGTCCACCCTGGTCCAATCCGTGGTCCAGGGCGACTACCTGACCTTCGACGACGTCGTGACGGCGGCAGCAGCCCGCGCCGATCCCCAGGGGTTCATCGGCGCGCTCCGCCGGCCCGCCATCCTCGACGAGGTCCAGCTTGTGCCCGAGATCTTCCGGGCGATCAAGTACCACGTGGATCGCGACCGCCGGCCCGGCAGCTTCATCCTGACCGGGTCGGCGAACGTCCTCCTGCTGCCAAATCTCTCCGATACGCTCGCGGGACGGATGGAAGTGCTGACGCTCTGGCCCCTCTCGCAGGGCGAACTTTCGGGCATGCGCGAAGGCTTCATCGATGTCGCATTCGGTCCGGCGCCGCCGGTGCTCGGGCCGTCGCTGCTCACCCAGCAGGACCTCATCCTGCGGGTGCTCGAAGGGGGGTTCCCGGAAGTGGTCGGCCGCGCCAACCTGCGCCGGAGCCACGCCTGGTTCCGCAGTTACTCGACAACCGTCCTCCAGCGCCACGTGCGTGACCTTTCCGATATCGATGCCCTCGCGGAGTTGCCGCGGCTCCTGGAACGGGTCGCGGCCCAGGCGATGGGTATCGCAAACGTGGCTTCGCTGGCGCGCAGCCTGGACCTGCCGGCCACGAGCCTCCGGCGCTACCTGAATCTGCTCAGTGCTTCTTACGTTGTGCAGGCCGTACCGGGTTGGTCGCGTCAGCTGACGGCGCGCACCGCGAAGACCGAGAAGCTCACACTGCTCGATAGCGGCCTGCTCGCCGACCTCCAGAACGTGACTGCCGGCCGGCTGCGCATGGAGCGGTCGCTCTTCGGTCCGCTGCTGGAAAGTTTCGTGATGATGGAATTGCGGAAGCAGCTCGAGTGGGCGGATACGCTCGCCCAGCTGTACTACCTGCGTACTCACACCGGGACAGAGGTCGACATCGTGATCGAATCGACCGACGGCCGGGTGGTGGCCATCGAAGTGAAGGCGACAGCTTCGCCCGACCGGCGCGACTTCCGCGGCCTCGAGTTCATCCGCGACAACTACCCGGACCGCTTCGTCCGTGGAGTGCTGCTCTACACGGGCGAGCAAACGCTTCCATTCGGCGACCGGATCTGGGCAATGCCGATCGACGGACTCTGGCGTTGGGGGGCCGTCCCGATGGATCCTTCTGGTTGAAAATCCACCACTCAGTGGTGGATTTTCAACCACTTCACTCCCCCTCTGTTCGCCACGCCCGCTCGATCGTCCCTCCGCCCAGGACTTCTTCGCCCGAGTAAAAGGCAATCGCCTGCCCGGGTGTCAACGCCCGCTGGCGTCTATCGAAGCGAAGGACGGCCCGCCCTTCGCCGGCCTCGATGAGCATCGCTGCCGCCGGCTCCGCCTTGTAGCGCGCCTTGGCTTCCAGCTTCGTACCCGCGCCCGGTGCGTCGCCCGCCATCCAGGCCACTTCCAGCACCTCCGCAGTGTCCGCGAAGAGGTCGTCTTCCGGCCCGATGGTGACGATGTTGCGCGCGGCATCGATGCCCGTGACATAGCGCGGTTCGCCGGTGGCGATGCCGAGCCCCTTGCGTTGACCGAGGGTGTAGGCGGCCACCCCGCGGTGCTCCGCGATGGCCGCGCCGGTCTCGTCGCGCATCTCGCCCGGCGCCAGCGTGGCGCGCTCTTCGACGAACGCCCGGTAGTCGTTCCCCGGAACGAAGCAGATCTCCACGCTATCCGGCTTCGCCGCTGTGTCGAGTCCGAGGCGCCGAGCATGAGCCCGTACCTCGTCCTTGGTCAGCTCGCCCACGGGCAACAGGAGTCTTCCGAGCTGCTCTTGCCCGAGCATGTAAAGCACGTATGACTGGTCCTTGCTCGCATCCACGCCGCGCAGCAGCCGGTGCTGCCCGCCCGGGCCGTCGTGAATCACCCGTGCGTAGTGCCCGGTCGCCACGTACTGCGCATCCAGCGCAGGCAGCCGGTCGAGCAACGCGCGGTACTTGATGTGCTCGTTGCAGCGGACGCAGGGGTTCGGCGTCCGCCCGGCCACGTACTCGGCCACGAATGGGTCGACGACATGCTCGCGGAACTCCTGTTCGAAGTTCATCACGTAGTGGCGGATGCCGAGTTGCCCCGCCACCCTCCGGGCATCGTCGATGTCTTCCACGCTGCAGCACTGCTGGTGGCCGCTGAACTCTTCCGGACGCTCTTCAGTCCAGAGGCGCATCGTCACGCCGATGACTTCGTACCCCTGCTCATGCAACAGCGCTGCCGCGACGGAGCTATCGACTCCGCCGGACATACCGACCACGACACGGGGGCGAGGGCTCGTTTGTGCTACCATTCTGTCCGTCTCGTAGATTCGCGAGTCGAAGGAGCGCGCGTTCTGGAATCCGAGTTACTCGCCCAACGGGCTGTCGATGTCCTCTCCGACCACAAGGCGCTCGATATCGCGTTGATCGATATCTCCCGGACGGCTTCGTTCACCGACTTCTTCGTGATCGCCAGCGCGCAATCGCCTCTCCAGTTTAGTGCCCTCCAGGACTACCTTGAAAAGGAGTTCCTCCCCGATGGCGTTGAACTGCGCCATCGCGAGGGCAGCGGCGATAACGGCTGGATGCTGCTCGACTTCGGCGACCTCATTGTGCACGTCTTTTCGCCCGACCAGCGCTCCTACTACCGGCTCGAAGAACTCTGGGGCCGGACGAGCCCGGTGGTGCGCTTCGCCGACTGAGTCCGCCATCCACGGGCCGGGCCCGTGTATTCGCCCAATCGAAACCCTCAATCGACCGGGTGTCTTGGGCGCTCGAACCCCATGCTGTCTAATTGATCGCACCGGCTATCCGGCTTCGGGGGCACCGCTTGGATAACTTCTGGCACATCTTCTTCATCTGGGTACACATCCTGGGCGTCGCCCTGCTGGTCGGTCCCCAGTTCTTCATGGCCTATGCATGGATCCCCGCCTCCCGGAATATTGATGACCTGCGCGTACGCGTGAAGGCCATGCGGACGATTACCCGCCGCTTTGGCTATGTCGGCGGCGCCGGGATCGTCCTGCTCGTCTGCGCCGGCACCTATCTCATCATCGATTGGCGCGACTACTACGCAGTCGACGAATCTGTGAGCTTCACCGCCCTCCGCTTCGGCGTCGTGTTCATCATTAAGATGACGCTCTTCACGGTCATGGTGGCGGCTCTCGCGGCCCACATGTTCTGGCTTGGCCCGCGCCAGCTCGAGCGCCTCGAAGCCCAGGCCAACGGCGAACGCATCTCCCCGGACGAAGTCCGCCGCGCCCGTATCGCCTCCATGATCACCAGTGTCCTTGCCCTCGCCCTGGCGCTCGCCATCATGGTGATGGGCGTCATGCTGAACAGCGTCGGCTGGAGCCTCCAGGAGGTCTAGCAGGTCGGCCGCGGCCGCGCACGCATCGGTTCGAGGATCCGTTCGCGAAGCGCGCCCGGTCCGACCATGGCGATCAGGCGTCGTGGGTCAGCACGATGACCGGCTCCCGGCAGGCACGGACCACCTTTTCCGCCGTTGAGCCGAAGAAGAGCCCTTCGCGGGCGTCGCGTTGGCCGGTCTTCGCGATGACTACAGCGTCGACGGCGAGCTCATCGGCGTGGCGTGCGATTTCGTAAAACGGTGTGCCTTCGGTCACCATCCGGACGATCTCGACGCTTGCGGCGGAATCGGCCATCGCTGCCATCTCGTCCTCGGCCCGGGCGCGCAGCCTGCCCACAACCGCGGCCGCCGGCTCCCCGGTCACCGAACTGATCGCCTCGACAAGCACCGGGTCGATGACGTGCAGCAAGATCACGGCCGGGCTCTCGCCATCGACCATCGCGAGCGCCCGCGCAAATGTCTCGCGCGAAGCAATGGAGAAATCGACCGGCACCAGTACCTCATTGAGTTCGAACATGCGGGCCTCCTGGTTCCGCCCCGGTAGAACGTCCAGGAAGTCATCCTCGCCGCTTCGGCCACCGCCGGCGATGTGCGTTCGGGCCGGAAAACACGCCCGCCCGGCCCGGGCTGCCGCCCACCTGACACCTTGCCTGCTGGCGGGAGTGCATGGGAGTCGAACCCACCCGCGACCGCTCGTGCGGCCGCGCAACCGTTTTGAAGACGGCGGAAGCCACCGGGCCCCCTCCACTCCCGCGCCGACGGTAGCAGGGCGTGGCAACGGCGGCGAATCAGGGATGTCCCTTGGATCCGCCTGTTCGGCCCGTTTGGGCATGAGTGCTAGGGCCACTTCAGCCGTCACTCCATACAGGGGCCTACCCCGGCATTCCGGACCACAAGAACGGAGTATCTCGTTGGCACTGTCATTCAAGCCCTGGAAGTCGCTTCGCCACGCGGCGTTCGTCGTGGCATTTGTTGCTGCCGTGGTTGCCGTCTTCAGCGGCGCCGCGCTCGTTCGCGATACCGGCTCCGCCGATGCTCACGTCGCCGCCGGAACCATCCAGGTCCACAAATACCTGCCCAAGGACCCGCCGAACGCCAGCGCCCCGTGGCAGAACCAGGGAGTTGGCCAGGGCGCCTGGACATATACCGTGTACCCGTCTCTCGCCGATGCGCAGGCCGGGTCGAACGCGATTGCCACCTTCGACGAACTCGGGAAGAACAGCCCGTCGCTCCCGCTCACCGAGTTGTGGGTGAAGGAGACGGGCATGCCCGCCGGCCAGGACTTCTTCGGTTGGTTCGTACCCGACGGGGACGGCGACAGCGGCAACGACAAGTGCAACCAGCAGCCGTTCGATGGTTCCACCATGGACCGCAGCGCGATCCTCCACATCCCCGCCGAGTACTGGGCCACGAAGGGAAACCGCACCGGCCTCTTCCACATCTGCGCGTATAACGCACCGAGGACCGTCCGCACCGTGAAGGTCTGCAAGGTCGTGGTCGGCAACGGCGATGGTGTTGCCGCCGGTCCTTTCGCTTACGGCTTCGAGCTTCGGCCCTCCGCTTCAACGGCCGTCTCCGGTTCGAACGCCGCTGCCGAACCTGCCCCGGACACCGAGGGCACAACCGGCGCTGAAAGCTGCACCGCCATCGAGGTCCCAAACGACCAGGCGTTCGATGTCGTCGAAACGCCCGGCCGGCCGTCCGGCTGGGCCGATGCCGCCGGCTACCCCCGGTACTCGCTCAACGGCGGCGCGCAGGTCGAAGGTGCTACGACAGCATTGGTCCCCGCCGGGCCCGCCGATGTGACCGTCACCTTCCTCAATAAGGCCGCTGTAACCCGGCGTGATATCACCATCATCAAGACCTTCGCGAATTTGGGCGGTTACGTCCCGGCGGCGGGCGACGTGCCCGCGTTCACACTCGCACCCGCCGAAGGCACGTCCTGCGAGCTGCCCGTGAAGACGGGCCCCTCGACCTGGAGCGTGACCTGCACGGTCCCCTACCTGTGGGCCGGGACCGTCGGCGAGACCCCGCAGCCGGGCTGGCGGGAGTGCACTGCCCCCGCCGCGATGGTCGCCGCGCCGCCCTCCGAGTTCCGTTTCTGCAACGAACCGTACGGGACGGTCCGGATCGAGAAGTTCGATGGTGTCAGCGGCGCCGCCGGCCAGGCGTGGGACTTCACCGTCAGCGGCAACTTCGCCGCACCCGGTGGCGTGGCCTACCCCAACCCCGTGCAGGCATCGCATGGTGCCCCATTCGTCTCCGGGCCGATTGCGCTCGGCGCGACGCCCGTCGCCGTGGCCGAACTGCTCGCCCGCGATGCATCGAGTTGCGCTACTGAGAACACCTACTACACGGTGGTCAGTCCCCCAGCCGATGCCGTCATCGATACGCCCGGGGAAGTCCAGACGTGGACGTTTCAGAACGTGCCTTGCGGCAGCCTCGGTACCGGCGGCCTCATCATCGAGAAGCACCTCGACATCAACGGCGATGGCGACTCCGGAGATGCCGGCGAAGGTCCGCTCGAAGCCTGGGAGTTCACCACTTCAGGCAACGGCATCCCCGCGGCGAACCAGGTCCGCCTGACCAACGCCTCCGGGCAGGTGGCTGACTACGCCTCTGGCATCGATGCGGGCACCGTCGTCGTTGTCGCCGAGAGCGCGAGGCCGGGCTACGGCATTACGCGCGTCACCCTCGATGGCGCCGCCATTGGGACGAACCCGGCGAGCGCCGTCGTTATCATCGGCGGGCAGACACGCCTGGTCCGCTACTACAACCAGCCGAGGGGAAGCATCTTCGTCCGCAAGGAGACTTACAACGTCCTCGATGGCGTCTCCACCAGGAACCTGGAGGACGACGACGGCTGGACCGTCCGCGTGACCTCGGCAGCCTGCGCGGTCGATGTCACGGCCAGGACGGGTTCTGAAGGCGCGGCAACCTTCGCGGGCCTGCCACTCTGCACCGACTACGTCATCGCCGAAGACCTGGCCCTCCCCGGCGCCCCCGGCTACTTGCCGGTCACGCCGGCCACCGTCGACGGCGTCACCCCGGCGCTCACTGCCGGTACGGAGGTCGTGTTCGTGAACGAGACCCGGGAGAACACGCCGCCTCGCCCGCCCCAGGTGCCGACAATCGAGCCGACTCCGACGCCAGTCGCCCGGATCGTGCCCACGGCCACTCCCACCGTCCTTCCGACGAACACGCCCCGCCCGAGCGGCACCGTCTTCGGCGAACGGACGCCCGGGCCGGCGGCGCCGACTCCAATCGTCCCGCGCACAGGCGGCGGAGCGGTTGGCCCGGTATCCGGCACTGCCAACCTCGTCTTCCTGCTGGGGGCCGCCATGGGACTCTGCGCTGGAGCCACCATCGTAGGAGTGAAGCACCGCCACTGAGGCACGGCGCCACGCACCGGCGAAGGCCCCCGGGGAACCGGGGGCCTGGCTGCGAGTTCTGGTGCCGTCACCGTTCCAGAGTCGCCCGGCGGCCGTGCGCCGCCCATCCGGGAATCCCATGATCCCGGCACCGTGATCGTTCTTTGCGCCCGTCGCCCGGTCGCGCCTACCCCTTCGCCCGCAACGTTTCGTAGTCGACCAGGGCCTGCCGGATGACGGCCAACGCGCGCGTTCGCCCTTCGAACGGGTCGACCACGACCTCCTTCTCCTCCAGCACCTTGTAGTCCAGGAAGAAGCGGTGGATCTCCGTCATCGCGTGGGGAGGTGCGTCCTCGAGTTCCAGGATGTGGTTCACCGCCGGGTCATTTGCGTGCACCGCGAGGATCTTGTCGTCCGCCTTCCCCTGGTCGCGCATGTGCATCACGCCGATCGGCCTCACGAAGATGAGCGTGAGCGGGTGCACCGGTTCCTGTCCGAGCACGAGCACATCCAGCGGGTCGCCGTCGTCGCAGTAGCTCCGCGGGATGAACCCGTAGTTGGCGGGATAGTGCACCGAGCTATACAGCACGCGGTCCAACTTCAAGATGCCCGTCGGCTTGTCGAGCTCGTACTTGTTCTTGCTCCCCGCCGGGATTTCCACCACGACGGGCAGATGCGTCTCCAGTACGGCCGGGTCAACCGGGATGTCGTGCCAGGGGTGCATAGTCGCGCGCTCCAGTTCGGGTTCATGAGGTAGAGCCCCGAGTGTACCCCGCCAGTGACAATCCACGGTTCGTGTTTGCTCCCGCCGTCGCTAACTTCGGCCGTATGGTGACATTGAGTGATGTGCGCGACCGCGTGCGGCAGGACCTTTCCGATACGGCTTCCCAACGCTGGCCCGACGACCAGCTCGAACGGCACATCGCGCATGCCCTGGGCGAACTGAGCCTGGCCATCCCGCGGGAACAGGCCGCGACCATCGCCACCACCGCTGGCAGTCGCGACATCGCCATCGGTGAGTTCGAGGGAATGCTCGAAGTCGAGGCCGTCGAATACCCCGTGGGAGAATTCCCGCCCGCCTACGCAGGCTTCTCCGTCTGGGGCTCGACCCTGGCGCTTCACCTGGATACAGCGCCGGACGGCTCCGGGGCCAGGGTCCATTACACCGCCGCACACACCCTCGATGAGGAAGATTCGACCCTGCCGGAGCACCTGGTCGACATCCTCGTCACCGGCGCAAGCGCCTATGCCGCTCTCGAACTTGCTTCGGCCACGACCGGGACACTCAATCTCGACCCGGAGGCGAGCGAGCACTACGCCGCCTGGGCGCGTGCCAGGCTCACGGCCTTCCGCCAGCTCCTCCACACCTACGGCCGGAAGAACCGCGTGCGGTCGCGCCGCCTCTACGTCCCGGCGTAGGTCACCCCGCGCGCGGGGGTCACGCTCCTCCGGCATCGGCGCCTCGTGGTCCAATCCCGGCGGTGAATTAAGCTGAACGCATGGACCTGACGCAGTACCCACTCATGGAGATCGCCGAAAAGGCCGGCACTCCGTTCTACCTTTACGACGGCAACATCCTTCGCCAGAAGTTCGGCGAGCTGGCCTCGCTGACACAGCCGCGCGGCCTTCAGTGCCGCTTCGCTGTGAAGGCAAACTCCGCCCGCAAAGTCCTCGAAGTCGCGAACGAAAACGGGATGTGGATCGACGCTGTTTCCGGCAACGAGGTGCTTCGGGCGAAGCGCGCCGGGTTCGCGATGGGCAATGAGCCGCCGGTTGTCATGTTCACGGCCGATGTCTTCCGTGATAACGCGCTTGCCGCGGTTATCGAAAACGGCGTCCTCCCGAACGTCGGGTCCCCCGGCATGATCCGGGAGCTCGCCGAAGCGGGCTATCGCGGGCCGGTCGCCTTGCGCATCAACCCCGGCTTCGGCCATGGCCATGTCCAGGCCTGCGATACCGGCGGCCCATCTTCCAAGCACGGCATCTGGTACGAAGACCACGCCGTCGCGGGCGCCATGGCGAAGGATGCGGGCTTTCCCGTCGTTGCTCTCCACGCCCACGTTGGCACCGGGCCCCAGATCGAAGAATTCGACCGCAACATGCGCCACCTCGCCGAGGTCTTCGAAGAGCTGATGGCATCCTATCCCGAAGCTGACGCCGTGAACCTCGGCGGCGGTATCCCCCATGCCTACCGGCCCGGCGCGCGCCACTACGATCTTGCGAACTACCAGGTCATCCTCGTCGAGGCCCAGCGCGCCCTCTCCGAGTCCGCCGGCCGCCAGGTCCGTGTCGAAATCGAACCCGGCCGCTACCCCGTCGCCGGTATGGCCTTACTCGTCGGCCGCGTGAAGGATGTGAAAGCCACGCGCACTAACCAGAAGGGCCCCGGACACGAATTCATCATGACCGACGCCGGCTTCAACGACCTGATCCGCCCCGCGATGTACGGCTCCTACCACGCCATCTCGATCGTCGGGAAGGGCGCCTCACGGCCGCTGGAGCCGTTCGTGGTCGCCGGGCCGCTCTGCGAAAGCGGCGACGTCTTCACCCGGGATGAGCATGAGCTCCTCGAACCGCGTGACCTCCCCCGTCCGGAACCGGGCGACCTTGTCGTCCTCCACGATGCCGGCGCCTACGGCGCGGCTATGTCTTCGAACTACGTCTCCCTCGGCCGGGCCGCCCAGGTGTACTGGCAGGACGGCCGCGCCAGCCTCATCTCCCGCCGCGAGACCCTCGATGACATCGTCGCCCGCGAGTGCGACGAAACCCTGTAGCCGCCGTCCAACTCGCTGCCCTCGCCCGCGGAAGCAGGAGCCCGGAGGCAGAGCTTTACCGCTTGCTGACCAATTCGTGTCAGCCAGGTGCCCGGTGAGTGCCGCCCTCTGGCGCGCTACAGATTCGGGATCCCCTCTCGTTCGAAGACCGAACGGCATTCATTTCTGAACGTTATTCTCTACCTTCCCATTTGCGATACCGGGCTTATACTGCGCGCCAGTCCGGTCTATCACAGGTATAGACATCGCCACGGACGACCTTCGAGGGGGGAACCTATTTCATGTCCGACCTGGATAACTACTGGCTTCGCAAGTCTCGCATCAGCCGCCGGCGTCTCCTGGGGAGTTCCGCCGCGGCCGGCATCGGTCTCGGCGCACTCGGCCTCGTTGGCTGCGGCGATGATGACGACGACGACGACGCGGAGCCCACTTCGCCACCGAGCGGCGGCACCACGGCCGCCTCGCCCAGCGCGGGCGCTTCGCCGACGACAGCAGCGAAGCAGAAGGGCGGCACCGCCCACTTCATCAGCGCGAACAACACCTACGACACGTTCGACGTCGACCGGAGCCGGTTCTCACCGGTGGCGTGGCTCATGGGCTACACCAACCTCGGTGTCACGCAGTGGCAGAGCTTCACCAACTCCAAGCTCGAAGGCGGAATCGCCGAGACCTGGGAGCAGCCCGACAAGAACACGACCACGTTCAAAATCCGGCAAAACGTCTACTGGCATAACAAGCCACCCGTAAACGGTCGCCAGGCCGTCGCCGACGATGTCGTCCAGTTCATCCTGCGCAACAAGAACGGCAAGACCTCTGACGGCGTGGACGACCCGAACTTCTACCGGAAGGCGGCGTACCAGAACGTCGATAAGGTCGAGGCTGTCGACAAGTTCACAGCCAAGGTGACCTTCTCCAAGCCCGACCCGTTCTTCCTCACGACGCTCGCGGGTTCCTACTCCAAGGTCCAGGCGCCCGAAGCCATCAAGGCATTCGAGAAGGACTACGCGAACATGAAGGCCGATCTGGTCATCGGTACCGGGGCCTTCGTGTTGAAAGATTGGTCGGCAGAGGGCAAGTCGAGCTGGGTCCGGCACGATAAGTTCCACGAGCAGGTCAACCTGGATGGCATCAACTGGCTGCCGCTCTTCACCGACCAGTCCGCCCAGGAGGCGGCCTTCCGTCAGAAGCAGATCGACATCTTTGCGCCGACCCAGAATGCCGTGATCGAAGCGCTGAATAAGGAACTTCAGGGCAAGATCACCGAGACTAAGGTGTTCTCGGGCAACCCGCAGGCGGGCACCTACTACGGTGGTGCCGCACCGTGGAACAACCCGAACTTGATCGGCGCCATCTTCCGCGCCTTCGACCGGCGATCGCTCGTGAACTCGCTTCTCCAGGGCAAGGCCGCCCTGGCCGGAAACATCCCTCCGACACAGTCGGCTTTCGGCATCACCGAGAAGGAACTCATCACCTTCCCAGGCTACCTCGAAGACCGGGCGAAGGAAGAGGCGGAAGCGAAAAAGATGTGGGACGCCAACGGCGGCCCCGGCCTCGGCGAGATCATCGTCGACATCCCGGACATCTGGGAGGGCCTCTACTCCGGCGGTTCCGGCGCTGATCACCAACCAGCTGAAGAAGGTCCTCGGCAACACCTTCACGGCGAAGATCGAGCCCTATTCCACCATCACCGGAAAGCTCGTCAAGCAGGAGTACGGCAACGGGAAGAACAACATCTGGTACGGCTGGATCACGGAAATCTCCGACCCGGAGCCGACGCTCCTCAACTACCTCCAGTGGAACTCCTCACAGCCACAGTTCCAACAGTTCGGCGTGAAGATCGACAAAGTCGATACGCTCACGGCGCAGAGCATGGCCGAGTTCGACATCGCCAAGCGTCAGGAAACGGCCAAGGAAGTCGAGCGCGAGCTATTGAAGGCCTACGGCGCCGGCGTTCACTACTCCCTGGTGGCTGTCAACTCCAGCATGGCCTGGAACTACGTGAAGCGGGCCGAGGTGGTGCCGTTCGTCACCACGCACCAGACCGGTAATCAGTTCTACTTCGACCAGAAGGACCCGACCTGGTCGGGAAGGCCCGCCTGAGACTGCCCTTCTGCCGCAGGGCACTTTCGCAAAGCGCCGCCGGAGACCCCCGGCGGCGTTTTGCATCTCCGGCCCCATGCCGCTCGTCTCGCCACTCCCGTGCCTCCCCGCTACGCTGAATTCCGATGAAGGTCCTCGCCATCGAATCCTCCTGCGACGAAACTGCCGCCGCCGTCATCGAAGACGGCCGCGTGCCCCGCTCCTCCGTCGTCGCCTCCCAGGTCGATCTCCACGCGAAGTACGGCGGCGTTGTCCCGGAAGTCGCCAGCCGCCAGCACCTGCGCAACCTCGTCCCCGTCATCACGGAGGCCCTCGCCGCCGCCGCCCTCACCCTCGACGGAATCGACGCCGTAGCCGGGACGAAGGGACCGGGCCTCGCCGGTTCCCTTCTCGTGGGCTACAACGCCGCCAAGGCCATTGCCTTCGGCCGCGACCTGCCCTTCATCGGCATCAACCACCTTGAGGGCCACATCTATGCCAACTGGCTCGTCGAAGGTCCCGAACCCCAGTTCCCGGCCCTCTGCCTGGTGGTCTCCGGTGGGCACACCGACCTGGTGTTCATGCGCTCCCACGGCCAATACGAACGCCTCGGCGGGACGCGCGATGACGCAGCCGGCGAGGCGTTCGACAAGGTCGGCCGGCTGCTCGGCCTGCCTTCCCGGGGCCCCGGTTGCGCGCGCCGCACTCGAAGGCCGCCCCACGAAGCTCCATCTGCCTCGCGCCTGGATGCACGGCACCTTTGATTTCAGCTTCAGCGGACTCAAGACCGCCGCCCTCCACGCCGTACGCGAAGAACAGCACCGCGTCGAAGACCTCGCCTGGGAGTTCCAGGAGGCGGTCGTCGACGTTCTGGCCGGGAAGACATCGCGGCTCGCGCGCGAACTCGGCGCAGGAACGTGCTCGTCGCCGGTGGAGTGGCCGCGAATCTCCGGCTCCGCGAAGAACTCCAGCGCCGCTGCCCGGTGCCGGTGCGCATCCCGCCCCCGAAATTTTGCACCGACAACGCCGCCATGATTGGCGCAGTCGCGGGCCACCGCCTCGCTCTGGGCGAGCGCAGCCCGCTGGAAGAGGACATCTTCACCACGAACAACTGGGCCCGCGTTTAGGTCAAAACGCGGGAGTCTGTTAACGCGAGATGCTACCCTCCTGGCCTCGACGACCGTGCCGCTCGCCCGGCTCTGAGCCCCGGGAAGATAGTGTGTGCTAGGCTAATCAGACGTCACCTTGACGTGAGGGTAAAGATACGGTCGGTTGGTTCACCCGCACCTTCTATGCGCTTGAAAACCGGCAGTACCGGCTCCTCTGGCTCGGAACCCTCTTCTCCTTCCTGGGCATGCAGATGCAGGTCATCGCTCGCGGCTACCTCGCCTATGACCTGACTGGGAGGAACACCGCCCTCGGCGGCGTCATGATCGCCTTCGGCGTCCCGCAGCTCTTCCTCGGCCTCTGGGGCTGCGTCCTCGCCGACCGCCTCCCGAAGCGCAACATGCTCCTCATTTGCCAGTTGATCATCGCGACGAACTCGGTATGGATCGCCGTCATGATCGAACTCGACCGGATCGAGTTCTGGATGCGCATCGTCGCCGGGTGGTCCAGGGCGCCGGCTTCGCCTTCATTGGGCCGGCCCGCCAGGCCTTCATCGGCGACCTCGTCGATAGGAACGCGATAGGCAACGCCGTCGTCCTCCAACAGTTGAGCATGAACAGCACCCGGTCATTGGCCCTTCGCCCGCCGGCGCCTTCATCGGGATCGCCTTCGTCGGCGTGGCCGGCGTCTATTTCGTCACCACACTCGGCTTCATCCTCGCGACGATCACCATGCTCCCGCCTGCCGCCCGGCTACCTGAAACCTCGCGAGAACAAGGTCTCCCTGATGGCCGATCCTCGCCGATGGCGTGCGCTACGTGAAGAGCCGGCCGTCGATCGCCCTCCTCATCCTCACTTCGTTCGCCGTCATCATGGCTTGGCTTCCCCTACCAGTCGTTCTTGCCCTCGGTGGCGAAGGAGGTCTTCCACGTTGGCGGCGGCGGACTCGGCATTCTCCAGTCGTTCGGCGCCATCGGCGCAGTCATCGCCACCCTCTTCGTGGCCGCATACGCCGAAAACAAGCGCATGTGGGCCGCCCAGCCGCTCCTCGCCCTCGCCTTTGGCGGCTCCCTTATCGGCCTCGGCCTCGCACCGAACTTCTGGTTCGGCCTCCTCGCCATGGCGGCCGTCGGCGGTCTCGCCAGCGGCTTCCAGGGCGTGAACAACTCGCTCACCATGTCCAGCACCGATGGCCCCTACCAGGGGCGCGTCCAATCCATTTCGATGCTCAGTTGGAGCCTCTTTGGACTCATGGCCCTCCCGATTGGCATCCTCGCCGACCACATCGGCATCCAGGAGACGCTCGTCCTCCTCGGTTGCGGCGTCGTGGTGAGTGTTGTCCTCCTCCAGCTCTTCGGCCGGACCGAAGCCGTTGTCGAAGACCGCCGCGCCCGCGTCCGCGCGATCGAGAGCAGGTCAGCCGAGGCTGGAGCGCCAGCCGGCGGTCGCTAGCCGCAAGCGCGCCCGCCCCGGGGATTGCTTCGAGCCCGTTTCGTGACAGATTTCACATGGATTTCATGCCCGCGCCGGAGATCCTGGAATAGCACACGGCTATACTGGCTCGGGTAGGGGTAGCACGTTGCGAACCGTGTTCCTGGTTACCCGCCACCCGGACGTCGCCCGGCTTGGCCCGGAGCTTGAGCGCTGGCTTCTCCGCGCCTGCAATCGCCCCCGAACGCCTCGCCAACGACGAGCTCGGCCCCACCGCCGACGTCGTAGTGCTGGACCTGCGCGATATCCCCGCTGCCGCCTTCAATATCCTGAGTGCCAACTACGCCGAGAACGGCGTGATCCTCATTGTCATCCTCGCCCCCGAGCAGATGGATCGCATCAGCGCCGATCTCCCCGTCGATGACTTCGTTGTCCTCCCCGCGGCGCCCGAAGAACTCGGCCGCCGAATCGAACGGGCTCTCTGGCGCAAACACGGGGTTGATAGCGAGAACTTCGTCCGGTGTGGCGCGCTCACCCTGGACCTCTCCAACTACCGGGTTGCCGTCGGCAACGAAGCGCTCGTCATGACGTTCAAGGAGTACGAGCTGCTCCGCTTCCTCGCCATGAACGCCGGCCGCGTCTTCACCCGCGAACAGCTCCTCAACCGGGTCTGGGGCTACGACTACTTCGGGGGCGCGCGCACCGTCGATGTCCACATCCGCCGCATCCGCGCGAAGATCGAGATCCACGGCCACGCCTTCATCGAGACCGTCCGGAACGTGGGCTACCGGCTCGTAGCCGAAGCGAAAAAGACCCGGTCGAGTAACTCCCCAGACCGCCGCGCGTTTCAATTCCCGGCATGCAGCTGAATGAGACCTTCGAGACTGTCGCCGAACTCTACGACCGCGCCCGTCCGCGCTATCCGCCGCCCTGTTCGCTGACCTCCATGCGCTGGCGGGCCCTACCAACGGCTCGCGGGTCCTCGAAATAGCACCCGCCGGGAGACGGCATCGTGCCGCTCGCCGCACGCGGCTACGCAGTCACCGCGGTGGAAATGGGGGCCAACCTCGCCGCCGTTGCTCGTCGTAACCTGGCTGGCTTCCCGAATGTCCGCGTCGAAGTCAGCCGCTTCGAGGACTACCCGCTCGAAGCCGCCTCTTTTGACCTCGTCTGCTGCGCGACCGCTTTCAGCTGGCTCGACCCGGCGGTCCGCGTGGAGAAATGCGCCCTGGCGCTCCGCCCCGGCGGCTTCCTGGGGGTGTGGGATACGCACCACGTAGCTGGTGGAACGGGCCAGTTCTTCGTCGATTCCCAGGAGTGTTACGAACGCTGGATGCCCGGCACCGAACCCGGAATCCGGTTGGAACCGGCGGCGGACATTGTACCCAAGAGCTACGGGCTCGAGAGCCACCCCGCGTTCGAGGCGCCCGTCATTCGCGACTACGTCGTCGAAATCCCTTATACCACCGAGACCTACCTCGACGTGCTCCAGACCTATTCAGGCCACATCGCGCTCGAACCGGAGAATGCCGACGGCCTCTATCGCTGCATCCGCGAACTGATTGACAACAAGTATGGCGGCCACATCGAGAAGGCCTACCTCTTCCAGCTCATCCTGGCCCGGCGCCGGTAGTTCGAACGGACATTGTGGCGGACACATAGTCGGACGTAAAATCCAGACATGCCCAGAACGTGAGTTTGTACTTGACGATTTATTGAGACATTGTGACGGACAAGGTGGGAGACATGCCGGAGTGGGAAGTAACGTTCGACCTGGATCTCGATCTTCAGGATGCCGTGCTGAATCGGGCCCTCATCGAGGCCACGGCCCTCGCCAGGGCGATTCACGGACTCCCGCTGCCCCCGGCGGTTCGTGCGCGGTTGAATCGCCTGAACATCATTCGGGCAGTACACGGAACGACCGGCATTGAAGGGTCGACGCTTTCAGAAGAAGAGGTCGGCCAGATATTGGGTTCTGCGAGCGCTGGACGCGTCTTACCGATGGCGCGAGCCAGGGAGGAGCAGGAGGCGCGAAACGCAGCGTCGGTCTTGGAATTCGTCTCAGCGACTCTCCGCGCCGAGCCGGATCGGCCCCTCGATGAGGCAATGATCTGCCGGATTCATGAGCTCACCACGCTGGGAATTGACTACCCGAACAACGAGCCGGGTAAGTACCGGAGCCACGCAGTCACGGCAGGTGATTATGTGCCGCCTCGGTCGGCCTCAGACGTGCGCAGGCTCATGGGGTTGTTCGTCCGATGGCTAAACACTCCGCCGGCGTCCAACTGGCCGCCGATCGCCCGCGCCATAGCGGCTCACTTCTACTTCATCAGCGTCCACCCATTCGGCGATGGCAACGGTCGCACCGCGCGTTCGTTGGAGAGCTTTCTGCTCTACCAGGCGAAAGTGAACGCGCTTGGATTCTACTCACTCGCCAACTTCTACTATCGCAACAGGGCAAGCTATGTCGAACGTTTGGACGACGTCAGGTTCGGTGCCGGCGGCCTGACGTCGTTTGTCTCGTTCGCCGCCGAGGGCCTGGTGGATGAGCTTCGGGCTTCGTTCGATGAGGTCCTCGCCGAGGCAACGCTCATTGCCTTCAGGGACTACGCCCGCGAACAGCTCGATGCCACTGGGAAGTCAGGCACGCCGGCAGGAACTCGGCTCACCAAGTTCCTCACAATGCTGGGCCGCGATGTCATCGATTTCGCAGCGATCCGCCGCCGCACCCACCCCTACTCACAGGCGTTCCTGGGCGTATCCGACAAGACGCTCACGCGCGACATGGAGTTTCTGGAGACGCACAATCTCATTGATCGCTCAGACGGCAAGATTCGGGCTCGATTGGACGTGATGGACCAGTTCAAAGACTGACGACCGCCGCCGACGGCGGCCACATCGAGAAGGCCTACCTCTTCCAGTTCGTCCTCGCCCGGCGCCGCTAACCGGCTACGCTGCCTTCGCCGCACGCTTCCGCGAGTACAGCGCGACATCGGCCTGGTGAAGCAAGGCAGAAGGCTCGGCGTGAGCGTCCAGCGTGGCGATGCCGACCGTCGCCCGGATTTGCCCATGCTGCTGCGTGAGGTCCGCCATGAATCGCGCGGACTCAAGGGCTTTCCGGACCGCGTTCGCGATCACTTCGCCTTCGTCTCGTGACTTGCCGGGCATGAGGATGGCGAACTCGTCTCCGCCGGTCCGCGCCACGGTCGCATCCGCAGGCGCCGCCGCCAGGATCGCCCGGCCCGCGACTCGCAGCGCCACATCCCCGGCGGCATGCCCGAACGTGTCGTTGATGCTCTTGAAGTCGTTGAGGTCGACGAGCGCGATGCTGAGCGGCGCCCCATCGGACTGGCAACGCCGGAACAGCGATTCGAGCTCTGAGTTGAAGTAACGTCGATTGTGAAGGCCGGTGAGTTCGTCCCGGATGGCCAGCTCCTGGAATCGGCGGCCCCATTCGCGGTCGAGTGCCGCCTGGCGCTTCCGTGGCACCGTTGCCGTCACGCCGACGATCCCCGCGAGGGAGACGTAAAAGGCGCCGAAGGCCGCAAAGAGCACGGGCTCCCCGGACAGGCACGCGGCAGCGAAGATCACCAGGCCGATCAGCCAGCATCCGAAGCCGATCAGGCGGGCAATCTGGCTCGCACGCTCGACCGCTGGATGCTCGAAAACCGGGCCCGAAAGGCGTTCCATGCCGTTACGTCCTACAGTAGATATCGGTGTCCCATCGCCCGTGCGCAGCGGGACTTCCGGGTGCCCGCGCCGCTTGGCGTACACTCCTGCACGATGCTGTTCCCACGCTCGGCCTCTTCCGAAGCTCGCCGCCTCGTTGCCGCCCGGACGATTCGCGGCTTCGCCGATGGGCTTGTCAGCGTCACTCTCGCCAGCTACCTCGTCGGTCTCGGCTTCTCCGCCCTCCAGATCGGCGCAATCGTCACGGCCACCATGGTCGGCTCCGCGGCACTGACGCTCTGGATCGGCCTCCGTGGCGGCCGCATCAACCCCCGGACTACCTTGATCCTGGGGAGCGGGCTGATGGCCATGACGGGCCTGGGATTCTCTGCCTTTACCGCCTTCTGGCCGCTCATGGCAGTCGGCTTCGCCGGCACGCTCAACCCCTCCGCAGGCGATGTCAGCCTCTTCCTCCCGGTCGAGCAGTCGTTGCTCACTGAGCGCGTCTCCGCCCGCGAACGGACCTCGCTCTTCGCCCGCTACACCCTCGGCGGCAGCTTCGCCGGGGGCCCTCGGGGCCCTCACCGCCGCCTTGCCGGGCCCGGTCGCGGATGCCCTCGGGGCCGAGCTCGGAGATGTCCAGCGCTCCGTCTTCGTGCTCTACGCACTTACTTCGCTTGCCGTCCTCGCCATGTACCTGCCCTTGAAGGTCGCGCCGCGCCCGCCCCAGGCCGTCCAGGGCCTCGGCGAGTCTCGCGGCATCGTCCTCCGCCTCGCAGCCCTCTTCAGCATCGACTCGTTCGGCGGCGGCTTCGTCGTCCAGTCGCTCCTGGCACTCTGGCTCTTCCAGCGGTTCGACCTCTCGGTCGAAGCTGCCGGCACGGTCTTCTTTGTCGCCGGGTTGTTGAGCGCCGGGTCCCAGCTGGTGTCTCCCGTCCTCGCCCGGCGTATCGGACTGGTCCGGACGATGGTCTACACCCACCTCCCCGCGAACGCGGCCCTCATCGCCGCGGCCTTCATGCCGACCGCGCCGCTGGCAATCGGTTTCCTCCTAGTTCGCATGGCGCTTTCACAGATGGATGTCCCCGCCCGCCAGTCCTATGTGATGGCGGTCGTCCCGCCCGAGGCACGCGCGGCCGCCGCGAGCGTGACGAACGTCCCCCGGAGCCTGGCCAGCGCCGCTTCGCCACTCCTCGCCGGCGCCATGCTCGGCGCTTCGACGATTGGCTGGCCGCTCATCGCTGGTGGAGGGCTGAAGGCCCTCTACGACATCCTCCTCTTGCGCCAGTTCGGCTCCGTGCGTCCTTCGGAGGAATCGGCAGGATAAAGATTCCGTGGGTGCCTTCCGCGGTTGTGTAGGATGGCGTTCCACGGAAGTGGGGAGGTGCGGACGATGCGCGCGCGAGCGGTGGTCGGGTTGGTCGCTTTTTTCGCTGGTGATTGCCGCCATGGCCGGGCACGGCCGAATCGCCCATGCGGCCGCCACGACCTGGACAGGTCTGGGTGGCTCGAACAACTGGTCCGATGCCGCCAACTGGGATACCGGTGTCCCCCTCGCCGGTGATGACATCGTCTTTCCCGCGTCGGCCTCGCGGAAGACCAACACCAACGACCTCGCCCCGAACACCGCCTTCACGACCATCCAGTTCGATGGCTCCGGCTACGCTATCGCCGGGAACTCGCTCCATCTCACGTCCGTCCTCGCGCACCTTCCCCGGGGGAGTCAACGCGATCTCGCTGAATATCGGTGGCGCCGGGGCGTCACGGTTGGCACGGGAAAGCTCATCCTCTCAGGGAACAGTGCCTTCACCGGTGACGTCGTCGTCACTGGTGGAGTCCTCGCCGCCGGCAGCGACACGGCGCTTGGCTCAGCAGTTGGCCTCACCCAGGTCCTCGATGGCGCCACGCTCCAGCTGACGCCCGGGGTCGACCTCGGGGCCGAAGTCATCGAAGTGGCTGGCGCCGGACTCGATGGAGACGGCGCGCTTCAATCGCTCGGCGGGACGAGCGCTCTCGGCCAACTCCGGCTCATGGATGCCACCACGATCGGCGTCTTCGCCGGCACACTCATCGTCGACCTCCTCACGCAGGGCACTCCCGGTGCGGGCTTCACGCTGGTCGGTGGCGGCAAACTCCAGGTCGAGGGCGACTTCTTCGCCGGGCCCGGCAGTATCGAAGCGGGCAACCTCACATGGAACACCGACGCTCAGCTCTTCGCCGATGTTGGCCACTTTGGGCTGCTGCGTGGGACTGGCATGGTCTCCTCGGTTGAGGTCCACGGCGGTTCAATCTGGCCGGGTTCGGGCGCCTCGCCCGGGGTGCTTTCGGTGGCCGGCGGCACGATGTATTCCGGCGGCTACTTCAAGGTTGACCTGGATGGCCCGGCTGTCGGGACGGAATACGGCCAGCTCGCCACGGGAGGGCTCACGCTGAACCCGGCCGCCACACTCCTCGATGTCGAGCTCGGCTTCAACCCGGCGCTCGGACAGGTCTTCCGCATCATCAACAACGAAGCAGGAGCGGTCCAGGGCACGTTCCTCGAACTGCCAGAAGGCGAGACGTTCAACCTCGGGGGGCTCGTGTTCCAAATCAGTTACAAGGGCGGCGATGGGAATGACGTCACCCTCACCGTCCTCCGCCATGTCTCCGCAGACCTCGTCCTTGCTATGGACGCCCAGCCTTCGCCGGTCGCCGCCGGTGGCCAGCTCGTCTACGCCGCGACCGTCACCAACAACGGCCCGGATGCGGCGTCGGGCCTTCTCCTCTCCATGGGGACGCCGGTGGGCACAACGTTTGTATCGGTCAGTGGCCCGCCTGGCTGGGCCTGTTCGAAGCCATCCGTAAGCGTCCGGTGCATGGGGCCCTCGTTCGCAACCGGCAGCACCGCGACCTTCACCCTCACCTTTAAGGTGGATTCCGGAGCCGTTGGCCCAATCAGCGGGACAGCAGGTATCTCGGCCGAGACTGGCGACCCGTTCAGCGCGAACAACGCCGTCACACTTTCGACGCCCGTTGGCCCCGGGGGCGGCATGCCCTACCGGCGCTTCCTCATCGGCCTCGCCGCCGATTCGGCCGAGGCCGCGGAAGGCTAGTTCAGCCCATCGCGGGCCACCACGGCCCCCCGCAGCACGAACGGGCGTGGAACCTGTGACACCGTCAGCACGTGCCGCTTCGTGTTGTCGTCGTCGAGCAATTCGTCGCCGCCGTGCGTCAGCGTGATGTCGATCAGGTACTGCGCGCCCGGGCTTCCCGTCACTTCATAGGTGACTTTGAAGACCGCACCTGCGATTGGCCCGGTGGGCGCCCAGGTGTCTCGCGTGCAGGAGATGACGCCGGCGGTCCCGTCGGCAGGCACCAGGCACTGCCAGCCGGCCGGCGCTTCGAATCCGGCGACGACGAATCCTCCGATGACCGGGATCCTCAGTTCCACATCCTCGGCATCGCCCGGCCCAAGGTTGTTTGCGAAGAAGGTGACGGCGAACTCCGCGCCCTTCGGGTAGCTGTTCGGGATCGCCAGGAAGCCGACCGAGGTGCTGATCGGCTCGCCCGACCGGATCAGCACGGCGTCATTGCCCGGCTCGTCGCCGCCTTCGTAGGAGACCGAGAACGACTTGCCTCCCCGGATGACGCTGGCGCCCTCGGAGAGCGAAGCGAAGGTGCCCTGGATTGGGATCGGGCCGTCGTTCTGGATGAGCGTGAACGCCTGCCCCGTAGCGATCGATCCCGCGCCGGAAAGGACGAGTTTCGGATCGACGAGTTCGACAGTGCCCGCCACGCGAAGCCCGGACGACATCACGTCGTCTTCCACGGTCAGCCGCAGTTCCATGGCGCCGCCCAGGAAAAGGTCTTCGCGGACATCCATGGTCCCGTCGCCGTCGACGCCGGGTTGGAGTATCCCCGCGGATCCCTGGATGGCCCACGGGCTGCCGTCCCCGGTCAGTTTGCCGCCGTCAATGACTGCCGTGCCGTCGAAGTCGCCGCGAAGCGAGACTTCCCCGCCCTCGATCGCCAGGGCGGCGTTGAAGGTGCTTTGTCCGCCGACCAGGAGCGTCCCGGCTCCCGTCTTCCGCACATCGGCGGTGCCATCCGGGTGGAGGCCCTGGGGCAGATTCAATGTGCCGGCGTCCACGCGGATCGTCGCGCCGTCGTCTCCAATGAGGAGGCCGGCGACCGTTGCCGTACCGCCGTTCACCCGCAATGCCCCGTTCCCGGCGCTCCCATTGCCTTCGATGCCCACGTCCTCCTCAGCCGGGATCGCCACGCCTGCCATCTGCAGGGTCGCCCCGGGATCGACGTAGGTGCCCTTGGCCGTCGCTCCGAGCGCGCCCGCATTCGTCACGGCGAGCGTTCCCTCGTAAACGTCGGTGAAGTTGGTGTGCGTGTTCGCGCCGCCCAAGACCACGGTCCCGGGCCCTGTCTTCGCGACGTGGCCCGCTCCGGAGATTGTGTTGGGGAGGCCCAGCGTCGCGCCCTCCGCGACGTCGATCTTCGTGTTCAGCGCGAGCTCAATCGTACCCACCCACTGGGCGTCGGCGCTCGCGTGAAGCCGCGCTTCCCCCGCTGCGCCGATCACCAGGTGGTTGGCGATGGAGACGCCGGGCCCGAGGGACACTACGCCGCCGATGGCCTCCACGTCGGCGCCGATTTCGCCGAAGGCGAAACTGTTCCCTGCGTACACCGTGCCCCCTTGAACGTGGGTCGTACCGCTGTGGGAGTTCGCCGCCATCAGGTTCAGGGTGCCCGCCTTGTTCTCAAGCGCCGCCGTGCCATCGAGCACGAGCGAGAGGGTGTTGGTCCCGCCGGCGCTGTCGTTGGAAACCCTCTCCGCGACGACGACCCGGTTGCCGCTTAGCGCATAGGCGTTGCCGGTGAACCGGATCTCCTTGAACGATGTGCCCGCCGGGTAGTTGTTGCTGTTCGCCTTCCGCAGTGCGAAGGTCGGAAACACCAGGATGTCGCCCGGCTGGGGCGCGCCAGGATTCCAGTTGGCGTCCAGTGTCCAGCTGTTGTTGGCGCCGGTGCCCACCCACGTACGCGTCACCGGGCCGGCGGCTGCGGCCCGCTGGCCGGAGGAGGTGGAGAACAGCACCATGGCCGCGGCGAGGCTTGCGAGCACAGCTGTGCGCGGAGAGAATCGCGGGATACCGGAAGCACCCATTAACTTCGAACTTCGGCACCCGCCCGGCGTCGCTGAAGGCCTACTGGTGCCGCGTCGAGAGGCCCCCGTCAACCGGGATGACGACGCCGGTGATGTAGGCGCTCGCCTTCGACGAGAGGGAGATTGCCGTCCCTGCCATGTCGTCCGGCTCTCCGATGCGTTTCCGCGGGTTCGTCGCCCGGATGTTGTCGCCGAAGCGCTGGAGCGTCTCGTGCATCATCTTGCTTTCAAACGGGCCGGGGGCGATGGCGTTCACGATGATGTTGCGACTGGCCAGGTTGTGCGCGAGGTGGCGCGTCAACTGGTGCACTGCTGCCTTGCTCGAGGAGTAAGCATAGGTCTCCATTGCCGGCGCCTGGAGACCATCGACCGAACCGATATTGATCACCCGCGCCGGATCGGCCTCGGTCGCTGCCTTTTGCAGCTGGGGGAGGAGGAAGCGCGTCAGGTGGAAGATGCCCTTCACGTTTAAGTTCATCACCTTGTCGAACGCGTCATCCGGGAACTCGGCGATTGGCGCACCCCAGGTAGCGCCGGCGTTGTTCACCAGGATGTGTACCTGCTCCTCGCGCTTGGCGACCTCATCGGCCAGGTAGCGGCAACCCGCTTCGCTTCCGAGGTCGGCCGGGATCGAGATGCACTGGCCGGACCCGGAGAGCTCCTCAGCGACGGCATTGCAGACATCGGCCTTGCGCGAGGAGATGTACGTCTTCGCGCCCGCCTCCACGAACCCCCGCGCGATCATCAGGCCGATCCCGCGCGAGCCCCCCGTGACGACGGCAACCTTGCCGGAGATATCGAAAAGATGAGACATCGTGTGGACCCCTTGAGCGAAGTACCGCGATCCTAACGGTCGGATGGACCAGAGTCCGCCATTCGCCACCGCGGAGGCCCGCGTCGCGAGGCATCGATATGTTAATCTGCCTGTATGCGCACGACGCTCAACATCGACGACGAGCTCCTGAAGGAGGCGAAGATCGCCGCCATCCGCGTGGGCATCACCCTCACGGAGTACATCCAGAGGGCGCTCAGGCACGAATGCCTGGAGCGGGAGACGAAAGCCGCCCACCGGACCTGGAGGATGCCGACCCGCGAGGGCGAACCTATCCCTGGATTCGACTGGTCATGGAGCATGGGGAAGATGGTTGAGTTCCTCGAAGGGCCCGATGCTCGTCCCTGATACGAACATCCTCCTCAACGCGGAGAACCGTGCTTCGCAGCACCATGAAGCCTCCTTGAACTGGCTGGAGGCCGCCGGCAACGGGCGCGTGGCCCTGGCAATCCCTTCCATCGTGCTTTTTGGCTTCGTGAGGATCGTGACGAATCCGCGCCTGACCGGCAATGCGATGACTCCGCGGCAGCGTTCGCCGTCTGTGACGCGATCCGGTCGATGCCCGCCTTCGAGCCGCTGAGAGAAGGGCCGGCCCACTGGCGCATCTTCCAGCGAATTGCCGACTCTGCCGGCATCTCCGGTGGGGACCTTACCGAGGCCTACCTCGCGGCTTTCGCCATCGAACACGATGCCACCTTCGTTACCTTCGACCGCGGTTTCGCGCGCTTCCCCGGGCTGAAAGTGCTCATCCCTGCCCTCTGAACCTCTCTCTCTAACACGGTCCGGATGGGCTCCCGGCACTTACTTCGGGGGCCGGATCCGGAAGATCGTGGTGTGCCGAAGCCGCGCGCACTCCGTCCCGTCTTCCGCCAGGAGCGAGCCATCCACTTCGGCCATGTGGTGGCCGTTCTGCTCGTACGCCCGCAGGAACGTGCCTGCCACTGTGAACGTCTGGCCCGCCCTCGCGGGCGCGAGGTGCTGCACCTGGGTGCGCACGTGGATAGCGGGGCCGTAGGTGTACGAGTGCTTCACCAGCGGGGTCATCCGCGCTGCTATCCATCCTGGATGGACGAGATAGGATGCCCCGGCGAACCGGGACGACTCGTCCAACTGCTTTTGCCTGGCATAGGCGCCTGCATCCTCGACCGAGAATGGGACGGGCATGGGGCGCAGTTCCGTCATCTCCGGGGCCGTCTCCAGGGTGAGGATCTCGACTGTTTCGGGGCGCGGCTCGGCTGCGCGGCGCCTGGTCTCCGTGAGTTCGGTGAACCACGCCGCCCGGCCCAGCCCCGCCGTCCCGTCAATCGCCGCGGCGCCCTCGGGGTTCAGCATCTTCAGCTCCGCCTCGCCACCGTCGCATGCCACGCGCGCGGTCATCAGGTCGCCCGGGAAGACGGGACGCCGGAAACGCACATCGGCCCAGCCATCGGAGAGCCAGCGTTCGCCGAAGACTTCTAGCAGCGGCGGAGTAAACCACCCGTAGACGGTCACGCCGCCGACGAGCGCCGCCCGGAAGCCGTATTGCCCGGCCACCTCGGTCGAGTGGATCGGGTTCGAGATCGTCGGGCTGTCCTCGCCATCGAGGAACGCCAGGACTGTTCGTTCAGCGGTCTGCTGCATTGGGGCCTCCCATGCCATCTGGTAGTGCGTATCGGTCTGGCCCGTCTCCCGAAAGCCGAGCCGTTCGTAAAGCCGTCGCGCCGGGTTCACCTTCAGTACCTGGAGCGTCGCTCCGAGCCCGCGGGTCGAGGCATCGCGTTGGACTTCGCGCAGGATAGCCGAACCGGTGCCGAGACCCTGGAAACGGGGATGGATCTCGATGTTCCCGACCCAGATGCTCCCGGGCCGCTCCGCGAGGTCCAGGAAGCCTGCGAGCTCGCCGTCCACCAGGATGGCCTGCCGTCCCGGTGGCGACGACTCCGCCCAGAACCGACGCTGGAAAACCTCGTCCCAGGCGCCCCATGTCTCGGCCACGTACCGCTCCATTGCCGCCCGGTGGATCGCGTACAGCGCCTCGGATTCCTCTCTCCGCGCCGGCCGCAGCCCATACCCCGGCACGCCCATCGCTGCGCCTCCGCCTTGCTCCCACTAAGCTGTGGGCACTTCGTGGAGGAATCCTAATGGCAACGCCCGATTTTCGCGTGATCTCGACCGATGACGGCGATGGCGTCACCTACACCTGCGGTTGTCCGTGTGTCCCGACGGCTCTCCCCGCCGCCGATGGCTCGCCCGGGCACGAGCACTGCTGTTGCGGCAAGGTGCACTTTGTCGGCGCCGGCGCCCGTTCGGCCCTCGAAAGCTACCTCGCCGAACGCAAGGCAAGCCGCAAGCGCGAGCCCGAATACGAAGTCGGCGCTACCGCCGTCACCGTTGGGGGCGCCCCCCGCGAGGTCGCCTGGGCCTTCCCCAAGGAGTGACCAGTCCCGTTTACGTCATCCTCGGGCCCGGTGGACAGGGCCGGGACGTCATCGATGCCCTCATCGCCGCCGGTCGTACTGTCGCCGGGGCTTTCGATGACGACAACCCACCGCTCCCGGCGGGCGTGCCGCTCCTCGGCGGCCTCGATTCCTGGCGCTCGAAGCTCGCCGCGGGCGTCGAATTCATGCCGGCAATGGGTAACCCCACCCAGCGCGCGGAGCTGGCCGCCGCGATCGTCATCGGCGGTGGCCGCCTCGCTTCGGCCATCCACCCCGCGGCCGTCGTCAGTCCCCGGGCCAGTGTCGGGCCGGGCGTCTTCCTCGGCGCCGGCGTCGTGGTCGCGCCCGAGGCGGTCATTGGTGATCTGACCTTCCTGAATGCGCTCTGCTCGGTCGACCACGATTGCCAGCTGGGCACCGCCGTCCAGGTCAGTCCCGGCGTCATCCTCCCTGGCGGCGTCCACATCGGCGATAGCGCATTCATCGGCGCCGGCGCCGTCGTCTTGCCGGGGCGTCACATTGGCGCTGGCGCGGTCGTCGGCGCGGGTTCGGTGGTGATCCACGATGTTCCGGAGGGCGTCACCGTCGCCGGAAACCCCGCGCGCGAGATCAAGAGGTCCTGATCGCGGGCGAACCCTGCTCTCTGGTGCGCTGGTGCTCCCGGATGGCCTCGAGCATCGTCGGCAACAGCACGAGCGCCCGTGTCCGCTGCCCGCTCACGGTCGTGTGAACGCCATCGCGCAGGTAATCATCGTCCGATTGTTCCGCCGCGGGCGACCAGAAGAAATGCCGCTCGAGGCTTTTCCGCTTCCACTCCGCGTTGAACTCATCGAGGATGCGGACGTACTTCGGGTTCTGCTGACGGACCAGGGATGAAGGCCGTGGCGACGCGCGCACCACGACTGTGACGTCCTCCTGCTGTGCCAGGAACCGGTAGACCGCCTCGAACGTGCGCTCCACCTGCTCTCGTGTCAGGTCGGGCCGCGCACCGATGAACCTGTGCGCGATCCTGCGCGACCAGCGGTTTATCAGTCCCGCCCTGCCGGCCGTCGATGGCCTGGTGGTCCGCTTCTCGACCCATCGCGCCATTCTCCCGATGCGCACGCCGAACAGCTCGTTGATCCGGTTCTCCACGCGGGCGGTTGCAAAGTCGTACGGGCTCGGCAGGATATTCACCCATCCGGCCGAACCTCCTCGAACATCCTGCGGAGATACTCGGTGGGGTCCCGCCCGTCCGGGTTGAGCCGCCGCACTTCGAGCGTCACTTCCTCTCCCAGCTCGCGCTCCAACTCGTCTCGCAGGTGGTACGGCCAGGCCTGGTCGCCGCTCTCCAGCGCGTGGCCGAAGACGACGCTACGGCCGAGGACGAGCACGGCGACTACCATGTCCGGCATCGTGACAGGCGGCCCGGCCGCTGACAAACACCCTTGAAACGAGGGTGCAGTGCTCGCCTGACTCCCCTTCAGCGCCTCGCTTCCGCGACGAACGCCTCCAATGCCCGGCCCACCGCCTCCTGGACCGCCGCATGCTCCGCCACCTCCTGGCCGATCTGCCACTCGGAGACCCCCGTTTGCAATACCAGTACGCGCATCGCCTTCTGGTACGGGAAGAGGCTCTTCCCCCACTCCAGAGCCCGCACACCAACAACATCCTCGAACGCCACCGAGCCTCGTTGCGGGCCGCGCACAAATTCGAGCCGGTTGGGATAGACATGGAGAAGCGGCCACTTCGAAGCCATGCGCCAGTACTGCGCGAATCCCGCCCCGGCAAGCGCCCCAGTCGCCACACCCGCGATGAAGAGCGCCATGTCCGGCGCGAGCAGGCCCGCCACCATCACCAGCAGACCGAGCAACCCGACCAGGAGGAATCCCATCGCCCCGCGCCCGTGGATCGGCGCGACGTAGCCAGTGGCGATTGGCTCGGTGTTCTCCATCAGTCCAGCATGGTGCCGTCTTCTGTGCCTGCGCGCACTGGTGCTGGAGCCGCTCGACGATCGGGCTGGCCTATGCCGAAGCGTTCAGGCGGGTCCCGATGTTGGGGTCCAGCAGCGAAAGCAGCGCCACTGCGGCCGCCTTTTGCGCATCCATCCCCTTCTTGACGGCGATGAACGCCAGCGCGTCACCGGGACTCTGGATGCTTTCGGGCAGACTCGTCGAAACAGGCGGAATGTTCACGCCCTGACTATCGGCCGCTCCGCCTGCTCCGCGAGTGCCAGGTCGGTGAACACCGTTGCCCCCTTGGCCGGTCAGTCCGAAATGCTGGCAACTACTCCCTTCCCCCTCTCCCTATAATCCCGCCCATGAGCACCTTCGAACACATAGAAATCGATCGAGTCGGCACTGACGGCCGCGTCGCGCGCGTCACCCTGAACCGCCCGGAGAAGATGAACTCCCTCTCGCAGGAACTCCTCTTCGAGTTCAGCGATGCCCTCCACGACCTCGAGGCCGATGAGTCCGCCCGCGTCATCATCGTGCGCGGCGCCGGGCGCACCTTCAGTGCCGGGTACGACCTCGCGCCTGCCCGCGGCGGCGCCGATGCCGTTGTCCGGCGTTACCGCGGCGTCGATGACCAGCGCCGGCGCCTCCTCATGGGCACTCGCACCGGCATGCAACAGATCACCGACATCCACATGTACTTCTGGAACATGGCAAAGGTCACGATCGCCCAGGTCCATGGTTACGCACTCGCCGGGGGCTGCGAACTCGCCATGATGGCAGACCTTGTGGTTGCCGCCGAAGATGCCCAGTTCGGCCACCCTGGCCTCCGCGGGCTCGGCACCAGCCGCACTGGTGTCATCTGGCCCCTCGTCATCGGCATGCGAAAGGCGAAGGAGCTCTACTACACCGGCGACTCCATCAGCGGCGCCGAAGCCGAACGCATTGGCATGATCAACTATGCCTGGCCGAAAGAAGACCTGGAGTCCCACGCCATAGGCCTCGCCGACCGCCTCGCGAACGCCACCGCCGATCACCTCGCAATCCTCAAGCTCAATATGAACCGTTTCTACGAGAACATGGGCATCTACAGCTCGGTCCGCAGTTCCACCGATATGGATGCGATGGCCCAGATGACCAGCTTCAGCTACGCGTGGCAGGACAAGATGCGCGAGAGCAACGAGGCCGGCACCGGCCTCAAGGGCGCGCTCGACTGGCGCGAAGGCATGTACCGCAAGCCCACCCCGGGATTGAAGCGGTGAAAGGCCTGCTCATCGGGGTCCACTCCACCGCCTCCACCGCCCAGAAGACCGTCGACGCCATCATCGCCGCCGAAAAGGCCGGCATCCAGTGCTCGTGGCTCACGGTCGGCGGTGTCGCCCCAGACCCGTTCGCTATCTTCGGCGCGGCCGCCCAGCACACCAGGACCATCAAGTTCGGCACCTCGATTGTGCCGACCTTCCCCGCCATCCGCTCGCCATGGCCCAGGGCGCGCTCGCGGTCGATTCGCTCGCCCCCGGCCGGATGCGCCTCGGCGTTGGCCCCAGCCACAAACCCGCGATCGAAGGCACCTGGGGCATCCCGTTCGAGCGCCCACTCCAGCACCTGCGCGAATACCTGACCATCCTCCGGGGCATCCTCGAAACGGGCGCCGTCAACTTCGAAGGCAAACGACTCACGGCCCGTGCCCAGATCGCCGGCCCCACCCGGGTCACGGTCATGGCCTCGGCCCTGCGCATCAACGGCTTCCGCCTCGTGGGCGAACTCGCCGATGGCGCGATCTCCTGGAACTGCCCGCTGCCTTACCTCCGCGACGTTGCCATCCCGGCGCTCAAGGAAGGCGCGGCCAGGGCGGGACGCCCTGCCCCGCCACTGGTCGCCCATGTCCCCGTCGTCGTCTCCGAAGATGAGGCAGCCGTCCGCGAAGGAGCTCGCCGGCAGATCGGCTTCTACCCGCGCGTCCCGTTTTACTCCCAGATGCTCCAGGACGCTGGCTTCCCCGAAGCGAAAGACGGGGAACTCAGCGACCGCATGGTCGATGCCCTCGTCATCCACGGCTCTGCATCGAAAGTGAAGGACCGTCTCCGCTCGCTGCCGGAATTCGGCGCCAGCGAACTCCTCGCCATGCCCATCCTGCCGCCCGGCGACACCGGAGCCATGGAGCGCACGCTGGAGACGCTGGGGGAACTCGCCCGGGAGTAGCCGTTACGACGCTGATGTCTCCTTTGATGTCTGATATGATGTCGCTGGAGACATCAGCATGAGCATCGCCCCGCACCTTTCTTCAGGCCCGCTTCGTCGGATTACGATCAGCGTTCCAGGGGATCTCGTTGCTGTTTTGGATTCCCAGGTCGCTGCCGGTGCGGCGACAAGCCGCACAGAGCTGATCAACCAGGCAATCGTCCAGGAGCTTCGGCGGCTTCGCCGCGCCGGGATCGATGCCCAGATTCTCGCCGCGGCCACCGATCCCGTATTCGCCGATTCGGACAACGAGTTGGCCATGGAGTTTGAGTCATCGGACCGTGAGTCCTGGGAATTGCTGGGTGACCTGGATCGGGGCCGGACCAGGTGAACCGGGGAGACGTCTACCTCGCGCGGCACGACCCGGTTGAGGGTTCGGAGCAGGGTGGAGTCCGCCCCGTCGTAATCGTCTCCCGGAACTCGCTAAATGCCTCCCGCGAACACGTGATCGCCGTTCCTTTCACTCGGACCGTGTTACCCCGGCCGCTGCCGACCCATGTCGCGGTCCCAGCGGGAAGCGGCGGGCTTCGCAGCGAGTCTGTCGCGAGGGCGGAACATGTTCGCGTCATGGCGAAGTCCCGTTTGGTTGAGCGTTGGGGCACCCTTGATCCTGCCGCGATGGCTGAAGTCGACGAGGCCCTCCGCATCGCCCTCGCCCTCGACTGACCACCGTCATTCGTCGCTTGCCAGCCTGCCCGCCGCTATACCCACGAACACCCCGAGCAACGTTTCGATGACATGTGTCAGGGTCGTCGCCACCTCCGCATTTCCCTCCAGCGCCCCGAGCACAACGAGACCGGCCAGCGATAACAACAACGCCGCCGCCAGCACGCTCACGATGATCGATACGAGCCGGCCGACCGGCACTTCCTCGCTCATAAGGCACGGACCTTTCCGCTCTGGCGGTCGATCGCCGCCCGCTTCCCAAGTCCGGTCAGCCCCAGCCCGAGAAGGCCAATGGCCGCCCGCAACAACGTCCTCGCTGCGAGCAGGGACGCAGGCGACGGCGACGTGCCCGCGCGCGGAATGACTGCCATTTCTCACTACCTCCAAACGTCGTGAGGTCACCATCCCTCCCGGCGAGCGAAGCAAGCAGTGCGTCGTGGCAGTACGTCAGCGTTTGGCGTGGCCGGACCTGATCGCCTTCACCGGTCTGCGGGCCTGCCCGAGGGCCGCTCCTCCTCCACAGAAGACACGGCCCTGCCACGCCGCCTGGTCGAACCTAGCTGAACGCCATCCGCTCGCGTTTCATACTCACCCAGCTGTTCGTCCCGATGACGACGTGGTCCTCGACATCGAGGTCGAGGATCTTCCCCGCGGCGATGAACGCCTTCGTTGTGGAGATGTCCTGCGGGCTTGGCCGCGGGTCGCCCGAAGGGTGGTTGTGCGCGAGGACCACCGACGGCGCATCCAGGATGATCGCCTCGCGGAAGACCTCCGCCGGGCGCAGGCCCACCATGTTCGCCGAGCCGCTCACCACCGCGTTTAGCCCTCCGAGCAGGCGGCCGCGGGTATCCAGCGCCAGGCAGTACAACTCCTCTTTGCGCGCGCCCATGAGCCTCGGGCCGAGGAGCGCATACACCCGTTCGGGCGTTCGCAGGTCGGGGCGTTCGGCGGGGCTCAAGGCCTGCGCCCGCTTTCCGAGTTCTATCGCGGCTGCAACCTGCGCTGCCTTCGCAGGCCCCAGCCCCTTCGCCCGCTGCAGCGCCTTCGGGCCGGCCCTCAGCAGGCCATCCATGCCCCCGAAGTTATCGATCAGCCCGCGGGCCATGTCGACAACGTTCTCTCCCGCCAGCCCCGAGCGCAGGATGATCGCGAGCAACTCCGCATCGCTCAGGGTTTCGGCGCCGTGTTCGAGCAGCCGCTCGCGCGGGCGCTCATCGCCCGCCCAATCGCGAATCGAACGGTAGGCTCGGGATCCCGGTTCGGACATCGCGCCGAATTGTAGAGGCTAATCGCCAGAATGCCGCGACGCGGTTGTCACCCCGTCGAGGCGTCTCCACCCGCATCGCCCTTCGGCGCGTCGGTCTTCTCCACCCATACCAGGACTGCGCTCTTCGGGTAGTAGGTCGCCTCGACGTAGTCGTCTTCCTTGATGCCGTCGAGGATGACTTGGTCGCCCCGCAGGATCTGCTTCTCCAGCCGGATGTAGTGCGTCTTGAGGACGAACGAATCGCTCCGCGCCCACCGCCGGGTCACCCGCCCCCGCGCCACGACTGGTTCTCCAACGTAATCACGGAACGACCCGATCGCCTGGAAGCCGAAGAGCGTCGTCAGGATCGCGAGCACGATAACCAGGAACCAGGTGCCGCCGTGGTCCCCACCCTGCACTGCTCGGTCGAACCCGAAGAACAGTAGCGCCCCGAGGCAGAGGACGAACGGCGGGCCCCAGGTCAGCGTTGAGCGCAGCAACCGCCCTCGGACTCCCGCGTGGTAGCGCTCTCGTGCCAGTACGGGGTCGTCTTGCCAGTTCATGGGATGCGGATCTCAGTGCCGACGGCGATGGTATCCGGGTTCAGCCCCGGGTTCGCCGCCACGATATCCGCCACCGAGACTCCGTACGAGGCCGCCACCACCGAGAGCGTGTCTCCTGACTTCATGGTGTACGTCTTCCCCGCCGCGGTTGGGCTCGCCACTGCCGATGCGGTGGAAACCGGGGCGGTGGGCGTCGGCGTCGTCGGCACCTGCGTCCCCCTGCCGCGGCGTCGCCTCGGTTGTGGCGCCTGTCCGCGTCGGCGTCGCGGTCGAAGCGACCGCCGCCGTGCTGGTCGGCAGGTCTCGCAGGAGGTTCGTCCTGCTCTTCGTCTCCGGCGGACGCACCAGGAGGAAGACCACCACCAGCGTCGCGATCACCAGGGCCAGTACGGAACCACGGTAGACCGCCGCGCTCGGTGCGGCGGATTCCGGCGCCATGCAGCGCAGGCACACATCCTCGCCGTGTTCGCTGCAATACAGCCGCCCGCAAGTTGGGCACTCGGCTTCCGCCGGGTTGTCGCAGTAGTGACAGTTCGGGACCTGATCGTCTGCCATCGTCGTTCAAAGGGTACGCCGAACAACGGAAGGCGAAAGACAACACGGCGAGGCCCAGGCGCCGCCGTCCCTCCCGTCACGCCGGCTCGATAGTCGCCGTCAGGCCGCAAGATTCCAGGCCGTCGCGGTAGTGCTCGGCGGCCTCCTTCGGGCATTCGATGACGCTTGCCTGGCCATGGTGATGGGCCGTGAACATGATCTCAGCCGCCTCTTCGAACCCCAGCGATGGCACGCAGCGCATCAGACTCAAAACCACATGGTCCATCGAGTTCTCGTCGTCGTTGTGGAGGATGACGCGATAGGGCGGCAGCAGCCGCAGCAGCGTCTCTTCATCCAACACCGTCTCCGGGAGCGTGGGGGCCTGGCTCATGCCTCAAATGTAACGCCCCCGCTCCCGCTTTCGAAGTCCGAGCGGCATTCGCCGCGATCGGTTAACCTTCGCGCGCCACAATTTCTTGCGGGATTTCCCCGAGAGACATGCCCCCTTGCCGGGGACACCATGCAGGTTGCCATGCACGAGAGCAACGGCACGCGCACCAACGACCCTTACGCCCTCCCGACTGATTCGGTGACGCGGCGGATGGCCATAGGCGCCCTCGCCTACCGTGCCATCGCCCAGAAGCGCGAAGTTCAGCTGGACGACATCCTCGGCGCAGAGGCCGGTGGCCTCCTCTCCGACCTCATGGCGACCGTCGCGAACGAAACCAGCACACAGTTGATGCTCACCGAACGCCTCCTCCAGGCCGGCTGGTCCTGGGAACGGATCCTCGCCGCTGTCTGGTACAACGAGGAGTTTCTTCGCAAGGCCGCAGTCGCCGAGTAGCTGTCACAACTCCGGCTCCTCGTTCGTCTTCTCTCTGAATCCCCCACCGGGTCGAAGCAGAGAGGGTACCTCACGTGACCAACGACTCCCCCAGGCACATCGCAATCGCCGGAGGCGGCCTTGCTGGCCTCGCCACCGCGGCGCTCCTCGCACGTTCAGGGAACCGCGTGACGCTCTTCGAACGCAGTCACGAGCTCGGTGGCCGTGCGGCAACCTCCGAACATCACGGGTACTTCCACAACCGTGGCCCACACGCGCTTTATCTCGGGGGCGCCGCCGCCCAGGTCCTTGCCGAACTCGACGTAAGTTACACCGGCAGGTCGCCCGACTTGTCCGGCGTGGCTGTCCGTAACGGCCGGGCATACACCCTCCCCACCTCCGCGAAATCGATGCTGACGACCCGCCTCTTCGGCGTCCGTGCCCGCCTCGAAGCCGGCCGCCAGCTCCTCGCGCTGCGCCGTGTCGATCCCTCCGACCACCGCACCGTCCGCCAGTGGCTCGATGCCGGCTTCGCGGAGCCGGCCGCCCGTGACTACGTCGCCGCGCTCATCCGTCTCTCCACCTACGCCGATGCGCCGGACGTCACCCTGGTCGGCGATGCCGCGCGCCAGCTGAACGGTAGCTCCGGCCCTGTGCTCTACGTCGATGGGGGCTGGCAGTCCCTCGTCGACGGCATCGAAGCGTGCGCGCTGGCCGCCGGCGCGGAAGTGCTCCGCGGTTGCCGTGTGGAAGGAGTCACCTATGCCGCGGAGCGCGCGACCGGCCTCCGCCTCGCCGGAGGCGAGACCGTTGCCGCCGATGCCGTAGTCCTCGCCGTCCCACCTGAAGCCGCGCGCGACCTCGCCGGCCAGCACCGGTCGCTCGCCGCGCTTGCCGAACAGGCCGTGCCCGCTCGCGCCGCCTGCCTCGATATCGGTCTAACCAGGTTGCCCAATCCGCGCCGGAAGTTCGGCCTTGGCATCGATACGCCCTTCTACTTCTCGGTGCACTCGCTGTGGGCGAAGCTCGCCCCCGAAGGCCGCGTACTCGCTTCCGTCGCGAAGTACCTCCCTGCCGGCGCCTCGCCCGACCCGTCGCGCGATCTGGCCGAACTCGAAGCATTCCTCGATCTCGTCCAGCCGGGCTGGCGCAAGTTCGAAGAACACCGCCAGTTCCTTCCGAACATGGTTGTCCACTCTGCCCTTCCCCTCGCAGCGAACGGCGGTATCGCGGGGAGGCCCGCGCCCGCCGTCCCGGGTGCCGCCGGCCTCTTCGTTGCTGGCGATTGGGTCGGGCAGGACGGATGGCTCGCCGATGCCGTCCTTGGCAGCGCCCGCCGGGCCGCGGGGGCGATCTCAGCCTCGTTCACCGGGACGCCCGTCCGGGCCGTTGCCGCGGTCTCGTAGGATGTCTGCGTGACCGCCGCGATCAGCGCCGCCGACACTACCTTCGAAGCTCACCGAACCCTGCTCTTCGGCGTCGCCTATCGCATGCTCGGCACGATCGGCGAGGCCGAAGATGCGGTCCAGGAGTCCTACCTCCGCTACCGCTCGGCCGAGGCCGCCATCGCCAATTCGCGCGCCTACCTCGTCACCGTCGTCACCCGCATCTGTCTCGACGTTCTGAAATCGGCGCGGGTCCAGCGGGAACAGTACATCGGGCAGTGGCTGCCCGAACCGCTCATCCGTCGCGCCGGCGAGGCTCCCTCGCCCGAAGAAGCCGTCGCCTCGGCCGATTCCGTCAGCTACGCCTTTCTCGTCATGCTCGAAGAGCTTGGTCCGGTCGAACGCGCGGTCTTTCTCCTCCGCGAAGTGTTTGACTACGACTACGCCGAGATCGCGCCCATCGTGATGAAGTCCGAAGCGGCCTGCCGCCAGGTCTTCCACCGCGCCCGCCAGCGGCTCGCCGAACGCCAGCATCGTCACCCAGCCGGCTACCTTCAGCGGCGCGATCTAACCATCCGGTTTCTCGCCGCGGCGAACGAGGGGAACATGGCAGGGCTGCTCGAAATCCTCTCCGCCGATGTCGTCGCCTACTCGGATGGAGGCGGGAAAACGAGCTCGGCCATCAACCCGATCTTCGGTGCGGACCGTGTAGCGCGGTTCACCCTCGGCGTCACGCGGAAGGACCCGCCCGCCTCGATCGAGTTGGTCGACGTGAATGGCTCTCCGGGTGTCCTCTTGAAGCGCCGGAACAGCGGGGTCCACAGCGTCCTCTTCCTCGAAGTCGTCGACGGCCGGGTCGAGACGGTTTACGCAGTCCGCAACCCCGACAAGCTCTTGCACATCCCGTGATACCAGCCGCCGAGAGATGATTGCGGCCTGCCGTTGCCTGCCAGGTCCTGCTCCTCCGCGGCAGGAGGCCGCCGACGGGACCTTACCTCTCAACTGCTCAGAGGGCTTTCCCTCTCGCCGGGCGTGCCACCGGCTCTTGACATCCCTGCTACGTTTTCCGCTGCCGCGATCCCTTTCCTGGCGCTTGAGGGAGGAGAGTCGGATGAGCATCCCGCCTGAAGAAGCAGAGGAACGCTGCGCGGCTTTCGCGCGCCAGTTCGCCATCCTGCCCGCATCCGGTGGCCGGTTCACCCTGCCTGCCCGCGGTGCGTCCGTCGACCTGCCCGGAGACCGGGTCGCCGGCTGGGAGATGATCATCGGCGCCATCCTTGGCCTCTCCCCGGACCAGGACCCAACGGATTTGCACACCCTCAAGGCCGAGTTCCTGCGGCTGGGGGACCCCGATGCTCCCGTATCCTTCGATGTCACACCGCTGCGCGATACGCGGAACTTCGTGACGCGAAGTGTGAGAGTGAGCCAGGAGAGCGGCACCCTCGCCCAGCTCACCCTGGGCTACTCGTCCCGCCGGGAGGGCTTCGCCTACCAGCACGCGGTTCCTCCCCCGGCTCACAACCCGGAGGCGTTTCCGGAGATGTGGGAGGTAGCGGGCATCCCCGGGCGGAGACCGTTCCTCCCTGGGAGTCCCGTGGAAACCAGGTTCTCCCACCAGTCGCGGGCCGGAGATCCAGGGCGGCCCTCCGTGCAGGCGCAACTGCGGCCCGTCGAAGGATTCAGCAGCGATCCTGCCCTCAGGGCAGCAATCTTCGCGGGGAATACCGAGGGACCGATATCGATCCTGCTCTCGCTCCACCTCGGCCTGCCGATCGGCGCCCAGGCCAGCCTGGACCACCAGGTTTGGTTCCACCGCCCGCTCGCCTGGAACGGCTGGCATACCCACGAAATCTGGAGCGATGTCGCGACCGCCAACCGCGCGCTCATTCACTGCCGCATCTGGGACGATCAGGGAGAACTCCTCGCCACGGTCGCCCAGGAAGTCACCCACCGGACGTAGCGTTCGCTTCTCCCTTCTCCCGCGCCCCTCTACCATGCCCCGCCATGGGCACCCGCATCCTCATCATCTGCCGCGGATACCTGGGCTCCCACATGTCCGCCCCCGGCATCCGTGCCACGGCCCAGGCAAGCGTGCTGGCCCGCCATGTGCCCGACGCAAAGGTGACCCTCGCCGGTACGAACCTTGATTTCGAACAGCCCGAAGATGGCGCCTACACCGTCACCCGCTGGAACGCCCGCAACATCCTCCAGCTCGTCGCCGCCCACGACATCATCATCAGCTCGATGCTCCCTCCCCACGTCGCCGGGTTCTTCCCGTTCAAGCGCTTCGTCGTCGACCTCTTCTCCCAGTACGCCATGGAGTGGATGGAGGTTGGCATGCAGCACTACGAGGGCGCCCAGCGCCGCGCCTGGGTCGAGCGCACCCGAACCGTCCTCGCCATGCAACTCACTTTCGCCGACTTCCTCCTCACCTGTAACGAGCGCCAGAGGGATAGCTACGTCGGCATGATGATCTCGCTCGGGCTCATCTCGCCGCGCGTCTACGACGCCGACCCCACCCTTCGCCGCTACATCGATTCCGCCCCGCACGGCATCCGGCCCGAACTCCCCGGCACCGGCCAACGGGTGCTCCGCGGCGTCCGCCCGGGCTTCGCCGAGACCGACAGGGTGATCATCTGGAACGGCGGCATCATCCAGTGGTACGACCCCGCCACCCTCCTCGAAGCGCTCCGCATCCTCGGCCGCGACGACATCAAGCTCCTCTTCCTCGGCGCCTCCTACCCCGGCATCAAGGAACTCGGCAAGGGCGTCCGCTTTCAGGATGCGAAAGCCATCGCCGAGCGCAACGGCCAGCTCAACCACACCGTTTTCTTCGAAGAAGGCTGGGTCTCCCACGAGCTTGCCAAGCGCTACGTCCAGGAAGCCGACATCTCAGTCTGCTGCTACTTCGATAACCTCGAAACCCGTTACAGCCACCGCACCCGCTTCGTCGACCTTATCTGGGCCGAACTGCCGTTCATCTGCACCCACGGCGATGTCCTCGCGGAAGAAGTCGCACAGAACACGTGGGGCATCGTCGTCCCTGAAGAAGACCCGCCTGCCCTAGCCCTCGCCATCGAGAAGCTGATCGACGACCGTGACTTCCTTGCCCTCTGCCGGGCGAACCTGGCCGCCTCCCGCGCCTCGCTCCAGTGGGACGTGACGATGAAGCCGCTCATCCGCTTCTGCAGCGAAACCGGCACCACCCTTTCGCCCAAGTGGGAGCGCATCCCCGGCCTCAGCCAGCGCATAGGCAGCTACATCGGCCGTCGCGCGGTCTTCAACTTCCACGACCGCAAGCGTGAACGGCGGCAGCGCCAGCAAATGATCGCCCGCCGCGCGGCGCGCGCCGCAAAGGCCGGGGAAGGTGGATAGACGGGAGTACCGCCGGCGGCTCGCCACCCGCCCGAAAGACGTGCGTTTCGAGGAGATTGAAAGGCTGCTGGGCCTTTACGGTTGGGAACTTGCTACCATTCGAGGAAGCCATCACGTCTTCAAACGCGACGGCAAAGACCTCATCTCGATTCCCTTTCGCAGGCCGCGTATCCTCGCTGCCTACGTCCGCAGGGTGCTCGACCTTACTGGAGAGGACGACGCATGACGCCTTCTGAGATCGAACGGGAAGTCCAGCGCAGGGTTCGCCTGCCGTACCACCGTGTCATCAGCGGCGATGAAGCTGAAGGCTACCTCGGTGAGGTCCCGGAACTCCCTGGCTGCCTCACCGCCGGTGAGTCTGCGGCCGAGGCCCTCGCAAACCTGGATGAGGCGATCGGCGCCTGGGTCGAAGCGGCCCTGAAGGCTGGCATTTCCATCCCCGAACCGGCCCGTGGCCCGGTCTCGATCTCTGCGTGACCAGACTCCTCGTCCTCTCCCGTTCCGCCGTCGGCCCGCGCATGGCCAGCCCCGGTGTTCGCGCCTACCAGCTCGCCGGCGCCCTCGGCCGCGCCCTTCCCGCCGCCGAGATCACCCTCGGCATCCCCGGCGACCGCGAGCCAATAGCCCCGCCCGCCCCGAACGTCCGCATGCAAGCCTGGTCCTCGAACGCCGAAGCCGCTTTCCTCGCCGCCGCCCACGATGTCACCATCGCCCGGAACTTCCCGCCCCAGCTCGCTCGCGTTCTCGGGAAGACCCGCTTCGCGCTCGATGCCTTCACCCCCTTCTACGTCGAGTGGATGGAACTCTCCAGGCGCGACATTCTCCCGAAGTGGCGCCGCACCTGGATGGCCAGCAACCGCTCCTACATCAACTTCCAGCTCACCCTCGCCGACTTCATCTTCTGTGCCGATGAACGCCAGCGCGACATGTGGATCGGCATGATGATGGCCCTCGCGCTCGTCCCGCCGGATGTCTACGAACGGGACCCTTCGCTGCGTCGCGTCATCGATGTTGTCCCCTACGGTGTCCCGTCGAGGCCCCTCTCGCCTGGCCGCCGCGTCCTTCGTGGTGTCGTCCCCGGCATCGAAGAAGGCGACAGGGTGCTCCTCTGGAACGGCGGGATCACAGAATGGAACGACGTTGAGACCCTCCTCCACGCGATGGCCCGCCTCGGCCGTACCCGGCCCGAAGTGAAACTCGTCTTCATGGGCGTATCCCATCCCGACATGGTCTTCGGGCCCACCTCGGGCGTGAACAAGCTCGCCTACGAACTCTCGGAAGAACTCGGCCTCAAGGACCGCAACGTCTTCATCCTCAACGGCTGGGTCCCCTACGAGGAGATCGACAACTACCTCGCCGAGGCCGATGCAAGCGTCTGCCTCGGCTACGAAAACATCGAGAGCCGCTTCGCCTTCCGTACACGCTACGTCGACCTCTTCCGCGCCCGCGTCCCCCTCCTCTGCACGCAGGGCGACGTGCTCGCCAATCGCGTCCACGATGCACCGATGGGGCTGACCGTCCCCGAGAGAGACATCGATGCCGTTGTCGACGGCATCACCCGGTTGCTCGATGACCGCGACTTCGTCGCTACCTGCAAGGCGAACATGGCCACCATGGCGACGGAACTCTCATGGGATACCGTCGTCCAGCCGCTGGTCGATTTCTGTGTCTCAGGCGAAAGCTATGCCATGCCCGCCGGTCGCCGGCGCCTCCAGTCCTACGCCCGCGGGGGCATGTATGTCGCCTTCAAGCGGCTCTGCCTCAGCCCCCCGATCTACGACCATTAGAATCGCCCCGTGACCGAGTTCACTGTCGTCAGCCTGAACCTTCGCGGCGTCCACGACTCGTGGTTGCGGCGCGAACCGCTCGTGGTCCACGGCCTCGCCGAAATCCATCCAGACATCATCTGCCTCCAGGAAGCGGCCACCTGGTGCCTCCAGGCCCGCTGGCTCGGCTGGCGCCTTTCCCGGGCGACCGGCCACCGCTACCACGCCGTCCAGGCCCGCAAGCGCGGCTGGCGCGGCCTCTTCGAAGGTGTCGCCATCCTCAGCCGCCACCCGCTCGTGGAGCACCGTGCCCTCGGCCTCGGTGCCGAAGGACGCGTCGCCCTGCGTGCCGGCGTCCGGGTCGAAGGTTGCCCTCTTGTCGTTGGCAACGCCCACCTGGACCACCACTCGTCGTCCGGCGATGCACGCCAGCGCCAGGCGCAGGCCCTCGTCCGCTGGCTGGAAAATGCCCGCGTCCCGGCATTGCTCGCCGGTGACTTGAACGATGTACCCGGCAGCCCCGCGCTCCAGTCCTTCGCGGGCCCCTTCCGCTCTGCTCACGAAGGCGTCGAACTGGTCGGCACCGCCCCTGCCTGGGACCGGCACCGGGTCATCGACTACATCCTCGTCGGCGAGGGTGTCGAAGTCATCGAGGCCGCGACCTGTCTCGATGCGCCAATCGCCGGGCGCTGGCCGTCGGACCACATCGGCCTCTGGGCCCGCCTCCGGACCTCGCCGCAAGAAGCATGAGCCCCGGCGGTCAGTCCAGGCATCCCCGTTACGAAGCGCGGCGCTGGCTCGTCACCAACTCCGGCAGGTGGCTCTGGCGCCGCTCCGGTTCCGGGAGGTAGTGCCGCACGTCAACCGGCCCCGCAAGCGGCATCGCCCGCTGGCGGCGGAACGGGAAGGTCGCCTGTGGCTTCGGCAGGCTGCCCAGCATCCCCATCAGCGTCGCCCGCTGCTGGGCGAGTTCGAGGCGCTGGCGGCTGAGTTCGAAGGCGGTTGCGTGCGTCATCATGGCGGTTCTCCGGTGTGTTCTACCGGTAAGACCGCCGGCGCCGCGATCTCTTACACAACTCCCGTTACCACGAATCGCCCGAGGCTGATACCATGCCTCTTCGGCGCGGGGTGTAGCTCAGCCTGGCAGAGCGCTACGTTCGGGACGTAGAGGCCACAGGTTCAAATCCTGTCACCCCGACCAACCTTTTCTTCCTCTCCCGACCCCCTTACCGCTCCCCCAGCCCCGCCCTGATCTTGTCGAACGGCGTCCGCGGCGTGTACCGGCTCCGGCCCGGAGCGCCCGCGGGGATGCGGCCCGCCGTCTCCTTCGCCACCTGCTCCCGGAGCTTCGTCAGCACCGCCAGCGCCCGCCGGTAGTTCGCCTCCACTTCCGCCAGCGTTTCCCCGGCCAGCATTTCCGGTGCGAGCGCCGGTTCGCCCACCAGCAGGGCCGCGCGCAGCCGTTCCACTGCTGCCCGTTCATTCTCCCGGCTCGCCTCCAGCTCCTGGCGCAGCTGCTCCACTTCCTCCGTTTCGACGTCCGGTCCTGGCGTCTCTTCGACGGCCGTCTCGAATTCGTTCTCTTCCACTGGTCCACCTCATGCGTCTGGGTGCCGCCCACCGTGGGCCCGCCGGCACGGTAAAGCCAAGGTGCGGATGGCGCTTGGCCCTTGGCGCCGGGGCGGTGCTACCCTCCGTGTTGACCATGAACTTCCGGCTCGCCTTTCTCTCCGCCCTGCCTCTTGCCGTCCTCGCCTTCGCCGCCTGCGGCGACGGCCCCGATGAAGCCGCAGAGACGCCATCCGCGGGTTCCCCAACGGCTACCATCCCGGCCGATGCCCTCCAGGCGAAGTTCGGCCCCGCACCCGAATTCGGCGAGAACGTCGTCAAGCTCTCGCCAGGCTACGCCGAGTCGGTGAAGCAACTCGCGACCCAGACGAAGAACCCGCAGCGCCCCAATGGCATCTGCGCCGAAGTCTCGTTCGCCGGCCTGCCCGAGACCGGCCGCTGGTTCCGCATGGCCGTCGATGGCGTCGAGGTCACCGCCAAACTCGTCTGGATCGTCTCTTCGAACACCACGCCCACCGGCGGCACCATGTGCTATGCCCCCACCGAAGGCATCACGGTCGGCGTCCACCAGGCCGCGATCTCCGTCCAGGACCCGAACAACATCACCGCCCGCACCCGGGAGCTCGTCGCCTGGGCCTTCGAAGTTACCGAGTAGGCGGCGCCGGCGCCTTCACCAGCCGGAACGGCACAGACCTCCGGACCTGGCGATCTTCCGGCCCCACAGCCAGCGAGACCCGGTATCCCCCGAGCGCCTTCAACTGCAATTGCAGCACGAACGTCATCTGCGAAAGCTGGCTCGTTCCCGCGAGCAGCTGCGGCGGCCGCCCCACGTTCATCTGGCCGTCCAGCCGGAACACCTCCTGCGCGTCGTCGTCATCCACCCGCACCACTACCGGCAGGGAAACGTTCGTCTCGTCCCACTCCACCCGGATCCCGGCCACCGCCGTCAGCCGCACGTTCGCCGGCACATCGGGGACGTTCATCGTGTCCCAGCCCCCGCCCATCAGGTAGAGCTTGCTCCCGGTCACTTCGGCGTGTTCGGCAAGGATCAGGTAGTCAATATCCATCGCGCAAATGCTACCTGAGGGACCCACTTCGGCATCTCCGGCCGGTCGGTCTGCCTGTGGGCGGGGGGTGGGCGGCGGAGGGGGGCGCCTGGGGGGGATGGGACCGAGTACCCACCCGGGCGCGACCACGCGAGCCGCTTCCCGGGGCCCGCGGGAGGGCTCCTCCTCTTCCTCCCCCCTTCGTCCCCCGAGGACTTGCAGAGAGCCTCGTGGGATGCTCTCCGGGTTTGGGGGGGGGGGGATGTCCGTAAAAGCTGGGGCCAGGTCAGCGGGGGGCGGGGGGAGGATCGTGCGGCGCTGGCCCTGGGCGGCTGCCGCCAACTTGGACAGGGGATGGGGTCACGGCCCCGGCAGGCTCCAGCATGATCTGGTCCGGACGGCACAGGATGGCGTACCGGTGCCGTCCGGCGGGCACAGCCGCCATGAAGCGAGTCGCCCTGTCGGACTGACCGGCCCCCACGATGCAAACCTCGCCCTCTTGAAGCATGGTGTGGGGGAGGACTCTCCTGGCCCGATGACCCGTGGCTGCGGCGGTCGCCCGAACAATCGACTCGTTTCGACTGCCAATCGAGTAGTACGCCACGTCCCCGTGCGGGCGCGCATTCCAGCTGCCCGCCTCCCCTTCCTCAAACCTGTAGCCGACTCCATTGACAAACGACGAGTCCCGGAAGATGCCCAGCCACCAGGCGAAGCAGGGGCGGCACAATCGCAATCGCCGGATCGGCCCAACGCGCCGGTTGCGTCGTCTGGCGACGACTTGAACTCGCAGCGGCCTGAGTTCAAGGGACGTTGCGAGTTGTTGAAGGCGGGACTGACAGGTCTCGCAATGGCCCGGCCAGGAATCGCCGCCTCGCAGGCGAGGGTCGTTTCGCCCTCGCGAAATGGGCTGACCGCTCGGTCAACGAGACTAACGACGCGGTCGTAATGCTCCGAACAGAGGCTGAATTCGTGCAGTGGCGACACATCCTTCCACACGTTCTGCCCGACATCGATCTCGGTGGTAAAGGGCGGCCCTCGCCAAGCGCAGGCATCTGGCATGCGGCCCACCTGCCTTCCCTGTGGGTTATCGAAACGAGTTCCATTCGCCATGAGTGTCGGAAGGGTCCCGACCTTTCTTCAGTCCCGCTCTCCCAGATACATCGGTGTTGCAGGCTCCGCTCCTGCGGGTAACTCCCGACGACCCGGAAAGCGAATGCAGGCGATACTCTCGGCGTTGCCGCGGTAAGTCTCTGCATCGGGGAAGGTTTCATGAAGATCCGGTTGATTCACAAGATCCTTGGCGGGTTCGTCATTGTGCTCGCCCTCATGGCTGTCGTCGCCGCCGTGGGCATCATCCAGCTCAACAAGGCGGCCGACCGTTCGGCGGCCATGTACCGGGAGAACGTGCTCGGCGTGCAATTTGCAATCGAAACCAGGGTCCACATGTTGGCCAGTGCCCGCGACGAGAAGCGTGCCTTCCTCGCCGCCGACCCGGCCCAGCGCAGTGCGCTTGTCGCCGAGTCTCGAGAAGCGATGAAGAAGGCTGAGGACGCGATGGCCGCCTACCACGAGACCTTCGCCAGCGCCGCCGACGAAGAGCAGTGGGCCGGCGTCGAGGCGATGGTCGAAAAGGTCATCACCGCGCGCAGCGGGGTGCTGGAGCTCCTTGAAAAAGGGGATCTCGTCCAGGCCGCAACCGCCGCAACCGCTATGACCGCCGACATCGCCGCGATAGACGAAGTTCTCACCGAGACTGCTCAGTTCAATGTTGACCTTGCTGCCAACTCCCGCGACGCCGCCCGTGCTTCCGCTGACTCCAGTCGCAACCTCCTGCTCGGAATCTCCGCCGTCGCCGCCGTCGCGGGCCTCGGAATCGGCATCTGGCTCGCGCGTTCGATCTCCGGCTCGGCAAGCCACGCCGCCGCCGCCGCCATCAGCCTCTCGAAGGGCGACCTCAACGTGTCGGTCAACGCCAGTTCGAGCGATGAAATGGGCGACCTCGGGCGCGCCTTCCACGAGATGACCGTCTACCTCAAGGAGATGGTTGGCGCCGCGGCTGAAGTCGCTTCCGGCAACCTCGGTGCCGAAGTCCATCCCCGCGGCTCCAGTGACGCGCTCGGTAACGCCCTCCAGAGCATGGTCACGAACCTCAACGAACTCGTCGGCACCGTGAAGACCAACGCCACCTCCATCCTTTCCGCCTCGCAGCAACTCGAGGAGTCATCCGGCCAGATGGCCAGCGCGACCGGCCAGATCGCTTCCGCAATCAACGAAGTAACCACCTCGACGGTCTCCCTCAACAGCCTCGCCCAGGATTCGACCATCGAAGTCTCCCGCCTCGCCAGCGGCTCCGAGCAGCTCGCTGCCAGCGCCGGGAGCAGTGCGGATTCCGCCCTTGCCAGCAAGAACGAAGCCGCCCGCATGGGCGAACGCATCGCCAAGGCTTCCGAGGCTTCCCGCGCCGTCGCCCGCAGCGCCCAGGAGAGCCGTGGGTCCGCCCTCGAAGGCCAGCAGGCCGTCGCCCAGGCCGTCGCCTCCATGGAGTCCATCGCCATCGCCGTTGGCCGCGCATCCCAGCGCATCGACCAGCTCGGCGAACTCGGCCAGCAGATCGGCGACATCGTGAACACCATCGACGAGATCGCCGCCCAGACGAACCTCCTCGCACTCAACGCCGCCATCGAAGCCGCCCGTGCCGGCGAACAGGGCCGCGGTTTCGCCGTCGTCGCCGAAAGCGTCCGCGGCCTCGCCGAACGCTCAAGCTCCAGCACTCGCGAGATTGCCGAACTGATCGCCCGCGTCCAGTCCGGCACCCAGGACGCCGTCGCCGCCATGGCCCAGGGCGTCAAGGATGTCGAAGCCGGCCGCGAAATCACCGCCCACGCCGGGACCTCGCTCGAAGCCATCATCGGCTCCGTCCAGGATTCCGCCGAACAGATGGAACGCATCGCCGCCGATGTCCAGGAACTCGCTTCTGGCGCCGACCGCATCCTCCAGGCGACCGAGCAGATCGCCGGCCTCGCCTCCGAATCTGCCACCGGCGCCGCCGAAATGGCCGCAGGCACCACCCGCGTCAGCGACGTGATCTCCCAGGTCTCCGTCACCAGCGAAGAAACTTCGGCCGCCGCCGAAGAGGTCTCCGCGTCGACCGAAGAGCTCAGCGCCCAATCGGAAGAACTCGCCGCGACCGCCACCCAGATGCGCGACTTCGCGCGCACCCTGAACGAAGTCACGAGCCGCTTCCGGCTCGCCAATTCCTGAGCCTGGCGGCGGTCCCCCGGCCGTCCCTGGCGGAAGCGCCCCCCGTTCGGGGGGCGCTTCTACTTTGCCTCTCGGGCGAACAATTGGTGAACATCTGGTGTCCAACGGGCTTCCCCGGTGGGTACCAGAGTTCTATTGTGCCCCTATGCCGCTATTCGGAGCGCCCGGCGAGCGGATTGGGTACGAGCTGTACTCGCACCCGGATGGTGCCCCGCCGCTCGTCCTGATCCATGGATTTACCGCCAGCAAGGCATCGTTCGAGGTCAACCTCGCCGGCCTGCGCGAGCACTTTACCGTCGTCTCCGTCGAACTCCTCGGTCACGGCGATTCCGAAGCGCCCGAAGACCCCGTCTTCTACCGTCCCGAGCGCGCCGTCCGCCGCATCCTCCAGCTCCTCGAGCATCTCGGCTACGGCCGCGCCCTCTTCTGCGGTCACTCCCTCGGAGGAGCCCTTGCCCTCCGCCTCGCGCTCGAGGCGCCGGAGTGGGTCGCGGGCCTCATCGTGATCAATTCCAGCTCTGCGGCCGGCGACCCCCAATGGCGCGACGCCGCCCGCCCGAGCATGTCCGAAATGGCCGCCCGCGTCCGCGCCGAAGGCACCGGCTTCATGAAGAAGACGCGCCTCTATCCCGCACACAGCCGCCGCCTCGATCCGCTCTCCCGCGAACTCCTCACCCGTGACTTCGACCGTCTCGCCCCCGCTGGTGTCGCTGGCACTGCCGAATCGCTCGTCGTCGATGTGAACGCCTGGGAACGCCACCCCACCCTCTCCGTGCCATTCCTGCTCATCGTCGGCGAACGCGATGCCGATTTCGCCCCGAACGCCGATGCCTTCCTCTCGCGCTTCCCGCCGGACCTCGCCCGCGTCGTCCGGCTGCCGGAAGCCGGTCACGCTGCCAACATCGAACAGCCCCGCCAGTTCGAAGAGGCCGTCACCGGTTTCGCCCGCGAGATCGCCTACCTTCGGGCTCCTGCCGCCCAGGGGAGCATGGTCCTCACCGCCCTCGGTGGCGCCCTCGTATTTGGCGGCCTCGGGCTGCTCGCCGCCGCGCTCTTCTTCACCGGCGGCAATGACAGCGACGGCGGCACTATCGCCGCGGCGCCAGAAACCACCCGCATAGCCACCCAGTCGCCCGTCGCCCAGGTCGCCGGCACATCGGCAAGCGGCCAGCCCACCCGTCCCAGCGTCGTCGGTGGCACTGCCGTCGCGCCCTCGCCTGCTGCCACCACGCCGAATGCGTCACCCTCCGCCGCGGCGACAGCGACTCCCACACGGCCCGCCACCGTCGCTCCGACCCAGCCTGCCCCGGCGACGGCAGCGCCGCAGCCAACCGCCACCCCAACGGACGTCCCTTCACCAACGGCCGTCCCAACCGCTTCCGGGCCGTTCGCGGCCCTCTCCGGCCCGTCCACTGCGGCAGTCGGCGAGGCAATTACGGTCTACGCCCAGTCCGGCGGCGGGAACGTCCTCCGCACCGATATCAAGCTCCCTACCGGCCAGGCGCTCACCCACCAGGCCGGCGCCTCGTATACGTCCACTGCGCCCGGTTGTTACATCTTCTCCGCGACCGTGTACTTCGCTGACGGCAAGACCCTGACCGCGACTCACGCCGTCTCGGTCGGTGGAGTCCTTTGCAGCGGCGGCCAGGGCTAGCGCTCGTTCGTCTCGCTCCGGACTAACGGAGAAGCGCCAGAAACTCCTCGACGGTCAACCCCGCCTGGACGATGACTTCCCGCAGCGTGCGCATGCTCAAGTCCCTGCTGTGGATCGGGATGACCGTCCTTCGGCCGGTTGCCGCATTTGCGAGGATCGCGTGACTTCCACGCTGTCGGCGCACGGTGAAGCCAGCGCGCCGAAGCGCGGAAATGACTTCCGTTGGTTTGAGCGCGGGTAGGTCGGGCAACCTCAGCTCGCCGCTGCCACGCCCTGCCTCAGCGGCGCAGAGACCTCGATGCCGTCTTCGTCGGCGACTTCGATGTACAGCGCGAGCGCATCTCTGAGATTCGTGATGGTCTCGTCGAGTGTGAGTCCTTCGGTGATACAGGTGGGTAGTTCGACAACCTGTCCGAAATAGCCGCCCTCCTCAACCTGCTCAATCCGGTAGGTGAGGCCCCGGTCCTGAACGATGAACGCGTCCATTGGGTCAGCTTACCACACGGCCGCGGGCCTTCCAGGTTCGCCGCGAAGGTCGCCGCTCCCGGCTAGCCAGCGACCCACGCGCCCGCACTGAGGGAAATCGGACGTCTCCGTCCGGTGTTACCCCGATGATGGACGCCGCATAGAGCCTCGATACTCGTTCTACATAGCCCGTTCCCCAACACTCAGGGGTGCCGCACGGGTCGGGATCGTGACTCGATGACCTGGTTCAGCAATCTTCCTATCCGCGTCAAGCTGCTGGGCAGCTTCTCTCTTGCCATCGCCCTGATGGCCATCGCCACCATCTTCGCCCTCCGCTCGGCCAGCTCCGCCGCCGGCGCCACCAGCGACCTGTACAACGTTCAATTCAAGGGCCAGATGACCCTCGATGAAGCGAAGCAGGCGTTCCTGATGAGCAACATCAGCACGATGGACGCGCTGCTCGCTGAAGACCCCGGGGAAGCCGCCGAAGTCGTCGCCGAGGCCGAAGTCCATCAGACCCAGGCGCGGGCCACGCTCGCAGACTACGCCGCGACCCAGGCCGACCCCGAGATTCGCTCGGTCATCGAAGAAGCGCTTGCGGCGACCGATGTGCTCCTCGAAATCCGCAAGGAAGTCTTCGCCTACATCGTCGCCGGACGCACTGCCGAAGGGATCGATCTCAACGAGAACGGCGCGAACGGCAAGCCCTCGGGCGACAAGACGGCACAGGCAGTGGTGGACCTCCTCAACGAAGCCACCGTGCTCAGCCAGGGCCTCGCCGCCCAGGTACAGGATGATTCCGCGTCCTCGGCCAGTTCCGCAATCCGCAACTCGGCCATTCTCGGGGTCGTCGCCGCCCTCGTCGGGTTGGGACTCGCCTTCGTGATCAGCCAGGCTATCCGCAATGCCGTCGCCGGAGTCGTCGACCGCCTCCAGTCCATCGAGCAGAACTGCATCACCGATCTTTCCCAGGGGATGAGTGCCTTCGCGGCAGGCGATCTCACATTCGAAGTTCAGCCCACCACCCCAAGGATCCCTCGCCCATCCCAGGATGAAGTCGGCCGCGCCGGCGCGACCATCAATGTCGTGCTCGACAAGCTCGCCGCTACCATCGCCACCTATAACGAAGCCCGCTTGAGCCTCTCGCGCATCGTCAGCGATGTTCGCACTGGCGCCGGCTCACTCCTCGATTCATCGGACTCGTTGAAGGAGTCGTCGGATCAGATGGCGGCCGCCACAAGCCAGATCGCCGAAGCCATCACCGACGTCACCCGTTCCGCAGTCAACCTCTCCGGCCTCTCACAGGAGTCCGCCCGGGAAGTCGAACAGGTTGCCGCTGGCTCCGTCCAGCTCGCCTCCGCCGCCCGCGCCAACGCGGATTCGGCCGGCGAAAGCAGCCTGGAAGCCAACCGCATGCAGGAAAGCATCCAGTATGTTTCGAGTTCCTCGGAGATGGTCGCCGCCTCTGCCGAACAGTCCCGGAGCGCCGCCCAGAGCGGACAGGAAGCCGTCGCTCGTGCCATGACCTCTATGGAAGCGATCGCCGCGGCTGTCGTCCGCGCCGCTGAAACCGTCGGCCAGCTGGGAGAGTTCGGTCAACAGATCGGCGACATCGTGAAGACCATCGACGAGATTGCCGCCCAGACGAACCTCCTCGCGCTCAACGCCGCCATCGAAGCCGCCCGTGCCGGCGAACAGGGCCGCGGCTTCGCCGTCGTCGCCGAAAACGTCCGCTCGCTGGCCGAACGGTCCAGCGGCTCGACAAAGGAAATCGCCGACCTCATCGCCAAGGTCCAATCCGCCACCCGCGAAGCAGTCGATGTCATGGCCGTCGGCGTCCGCGATGTCGAAGCGGGCACCGAAGTGACCGCCGAAGCTGGCCGGGCTCTCGATTCCATCATCGCCTCGGTCCGCGAGTCCGCCGTCCAGATGCAACAGATCGCGAAAGACGTCCAGGAGCTCTCGGGCGCCGCCACGCGGATCGTCAACAGCGCCGGCCAGATCTCCCGGTCCGCGGGCGAATCGGCCGAGGCCGCCAGCTCCATGGCGACCGGCACCAGCCGCGTGACTGAAGCCATCCTCCAGGTGTCGGCGACCAGCGAGGAGACCTCGGCTTCTGCCGAAGAAGTCTCCGCCTCCACCGAACAGCTCTCCGCCCAGTCGCAAGAGCTGGCGGCGACTGCGAGCCAGGTGAAGGTCGTCGCCGAGGGCCTCGATCAGGCAGTCGCCCGCTTCAAGATCGCCGCCTGAGCCGGCCCCGATGAGATGCGCCGGAGAGCGCAGGGCTTCCCTGCCTCTCCCCGCTCTTTTCTCTTTCCTCTTTCCCTTCCTCTTTCCTCTTTCCTCTTTCCTCTTTCCTCTTTATCGGTGCTACCATCCACTCTCCGGGCAACTGGCGAGTTCGCGGAGCACCGCGAGGGAACCCGGTCTATCGCATGGTCGCTCGCCTGGGCCGAAGGTCTCGTCGCATACCCTGCGCACGGGGCCTTTCTCTTTCCCCGGGATGTGCGATGGCATTCGTTGCCCCTCGCTCCTCCCCCGTCGCTCCCACTGGAGGTGGACCCATGCGCGCACTCCTCGGCGTTTACGACAAGACCGGAATCGAAGACTTCGCCCGCGGCCTCGTTGCCCTCGGCTGGGAGATCGTCTCCACCGGAGGCACCTTTGCCGCCCTCGAAAAGGCCGGTATCCCCGTCCGCAAAGTCGAGGACATCACCGGCTTCCCCGAAATGCTCGACGGCCGCGTCAAGACCCTCCACCCCGTCGTCCATGGAGGCATCCTCGCCCGGCGCGACCTGCCCGCCCACATGGCTGCCCTCGCCGCACACAACATCGGCGGCATCGACCTCGTCTGCTGCAACCTCTACCCGTTCGTCGCCACCGTCACCAAACCCGGCGGTGTCAGCTTCGAAGAGGGCATCGAGAACATCGATATCGGCGGCCCGACGATGCTTCGCGCCGCCGCCAAGAACCACAATGACGTCATCGTCGTCGTCAGCCCCGGCGACTACGGGCCAATCCTCAACCACCTCAAGGACGACGGCGGCGTCTCGAAGGAGGCGCGCCTCCACCTGGCCTACAAGGCGTTCGCCCACACCGCCGCCTACGATTCCGCCGTCTCCGAGTGGCTCCACGGACAGGCCCACCCGGGTGAAACGCCGGAGACACAGACGCTGCCCATGAAGCTCGCCCAGGAGCTCCGCTACGGCGAAAACCCCCATCAGTCGGCTGCCTTCTACACCGACCAGTCCCTCCGCGAGCACGGCCGCGGCGGCATTGCTACCGCCGTCCAGCACCACGGCAAAGAGATGTCCTACAACAACTACCTCGATGCCGACGCCGCCTGGAACTGCGTGAACGACTTCACCGGCCCGAGCTGCGTCATCGTCAAGCACACGAACCCTTGCGGCGTTGCCACTCGCGGTGACCTGCTGGAAGCCTACCGCCTCGCCGTCCGCGCCGACGCGACCAGCGCCTACGGCGGCATCGTCGCCTTCAACCGCGTCGTCGATGAAGCACTCGCCCGCGAACTGCGCGAGTTCCGCAGCCCGAACGACGGCGAGACGCGCATGTTCTACGAAATCGTCGTCGCCCCCGGTTACACTCCCGAAGGGCTCACCGTCCTCAAAGGCAAGTCGAAGGACCTCCGCATCCTCGAAGCCCAGCCTCACGCACCCGGCGGCAAGTCGTACCGCCAGGTCGGCGGGGGCTGGCTCGTCCAGGACGCCGACGACCGCACCCCGGAGGAGATCGAGTTCAAGGTCGTCACTGAACGCCAGCCCACGCCGCAGGAACTCGAAGACCTGAAGTTCGCCTGGCGCTGTGTGAAGCATGTGAAGAGCAACGCCATCACCGTCGCCAGGGACGGCCGCCTTCTCGGCATGGGCAGCGGCCAGCCAAACCGTGTGAAGAGCGTGGAGATCGCCATGGAAAAAGCTGGCGATGAAGTCGCTGGCGCAGTCCTGGCCAGCGATGCCTTCTTCCCCTTCGCCTGGGGCGACTCCATCGAGAAGGCCTGCCAGGCCGGGATCAAGGTCATCGTCCATCCCGGCGGCTCCCTCCGCGACCAGGATGGCATCGACTGCTGCAACCAGTACGGCGTAACCATGGTCCTCACCGGCACCCGCCACTTCCGGCACTGAAAGGGCGCCCAATGCGGGCGGGCCAGTCATGGCCCGCCCGCGCACCCCAACCCGGAACGCCCCGCGGCCACCAAACTCGCCCGCTGCCCCCACCCCGAGGCGGGCCAGTCATGGCCCGCGTGCGCACCCCAACCGGAACCCCCCGCGGCCACCAAACCCGCCCGCTGCCTCCTCCCCGAGGCGGGCCAGTCATGGCCCGCGTGCGCCCCCAACCCGAACCCCCCGCGGCCACCAAACCCGAACGCGCCCCACCCCGAGGCGGGCCAGTCATGGCCCGCGTGCGCACCCCAACCCGGAACCCCCCGCGGCCACCAAACCCGCCCGCTGCCCCCACCCCGAGGCGGGCCAGCCATGGCCCGCGTGCGTACCCCAACCCGGAACCCCCGCGGCCACCAAACTCGCACCGCCCGGTGGATCCGAGTGTCCCGCATGACAACAATGCCCCAAACAAACCATCAGGGGCATGAAATGCAGTTCACTTCCGAAGTCACGGAAATGGGAGTCACCGAGCGCGCGTTCGCGCTGGAGGTCGCCGGCGAACGCGTACCGGGCATCGTCTGGACGCCTGAAGGTGCGGCCGGCCCACGTCCCGTGGTCCTCATGGGCCATGGCGGCACGCAGCACAAGCGGGTCGATACCCTGCTGGCCCGAGCTCGGTCCTACGCCCGGCATCAGCGCTGGGCGGTAGTCGCCATCGATGCGCCGGCGCACGGCGAAAGGACGACGCCGGAAGCGGCGGCCGCCGCCCGCACGAACCTCCAGGCGCGCATCGGGTCGCGCACGCAGGGTTTCGATCCGGAGGCCGCCCGCCAGATGATGAAACGTACCCTGCAGGCCGTGCCGGAATGGCAGGCCACCCTCGACGCCGTCCGTGCAATCCCGGGAGTGGGCGAGGGGCCGGTCGGCTATTGGGGCGTCTCCATGGGCACGTCCATAGGTGTGCCATTTCTCGCCGCCGAGCCGCGGGTGCAGTGTGCCGTCCTCGGCCTCAACGGCCTGCGCCAGGGAGCGGACGAATTCGCCCGGCAAGCAGCCAGCATCACGATCCCGCTGCTCTTCGTCTTCCAGCGCCACGATGAGCTGGTAAACGTCGAGGCCGGGCTCGCACTCTTTGACGCCTTCGGCGCCAAAGAAAAGACCATGCACATCAACCCCGGCGGTCACGTCGGCATCCCGGCTCACGAACGCGAAGAATTCGAAAGGTTCTTCCTCCGCCACCTCGGGCCGGGCGGCGAGTAGCGCGTCACTTGTTGCCCTGCTCTCTCGTCTCGGCGCCAGGGCTACCCGCCCGGGCGGTCCCTACGCGCCCGCTTTCTTCCGTTCGCGATACGCCTTCATCTTCGCCCGAGTCCCGCACAAGCCCATCGCGCACCACTTCTTCGAACCGTTCTTCGATTCGTCGTAGTAAGCCCAGCCGCACCCCTGGCACGCCTTGAAGCGGCCGAACTCGCCTTCCACCGTCGCCCGGTAGGCGATGGCCAGGAACCGGGCGAGGGCCCGCGGCACACCGGACCCCCCGGGCTCGACCTGGAGCCCGCCCGCCGGCCCGGCCGTTACCTTCAGTGGGGCTCGCGCGTTGAGTTCTTCGATGGCCGAGATGGGTGCGAGGGTCCAGGGGGTAGCCGCTGTTGGCGACGCACATCGCACGGGCCGCCGCCCGCGAATGCCGTGCCAGCCGGACATCGTCTTCGGTTACCGCCTCGTCCCCGTCGAGCATGCCCAGGCCGGTCAGCCAATCCTTCAGCTTGCCGGGAGTGTCGATAGCGTCGGTCTCGTCACGGGTCCACAGGAATTGCAGGAAAAGATCGCGGTCGGCCGGGTCCATCACCGCTTCACGATACCACAAGTGGTTCCATAAGCGTAACCAGCAATTGGTATTGACAGGTAACGTTGCTACCGGCTAACTTCGAATAGCAGTAACGGAACGAAAGGAGCCGACCACCATGGAATACACCTACCTCGCCCGCGAACGTCTGGATTACTTCGAACGCGAGCACCGGGCGATGTACCTCGTCGCCGAGGCCCAGCGCCTCGGCCTCGTACGCCGCCGGTCGCTGGCTGCCAGCGTCGACGGCCTTCTCATCCGGGCCGGGAAGGGCGCCCGGCGCCGCCAGGCCCGCCGCGACTATGCCGCCGCCAACCATCGCAGCCTCGCTTCCTAACCGTCCCCGCCCAGTTCACCCACAGCGGACGCCGGCTGCATCGCAGCCGGCGTCTTCGCGCCCACGACTCGCGCAGGCGAAGATTCCGCCTTTCGAACAGCGATTGATGGCCCCACGGTCATCCTCCACTGCACCCCTCCGGCGGATGATCGTGGGCGATACGGCCCGCTGCTGGAGGTTTCTGAGGCTTGGAAACGCAAACCGTCTGCGGGAGTTGCGGCGCGTTCCTGGGCAGCGATGCGAAGTTCTGCCGCGCATGCGGTCAGGCTGTCGTATGCGCCTCGTGCGGCGCCCAAATCGGGGCCGGCGCGAAGTTCTGCAAGGCTTGCGGCCAGGCCCTCGGGCAAGGCGTCGTTGGAGTTCGCGCCGCCACCCCCTCAGGTCGCCGTTTCCGCGCCTGCGCAGAACGCTCCGCCCCGGCGCAAACGGCCCCTGGGACGCCGAGCGCTGGGCGTCGCGGGGACGGCCGTCGTCGCGACACTCGGCATTGGTCTCGCCGCGATGATCGTTCTCCGTGGCGGTGGCGAGAAGGCCGCCGATGACGGCAAGCCCGGCAACGTCCAGGAGAGCAGCATCATCGTCCTCGACGAGGCCCCGGGTGAGGGCGCGACCCGGCCGCATCTTCGCCTCGAACATCCGGCCGGCGCTGTCGCGGATGTCCCGGGCGGCCCGGTCGTCTTCGGCGCCGGGGTCGACCTCAAACGCATCCAGGTTGCGGACGCGAGCCCGGCCTGGGATCGCGGCGGCATCGCCTGGCGGTTCGAGTCGGTCGCCGGCATCACCATCAAGGATGCCGTCAAGGTCGACCTCCCGGCGGCCGGTGCCGCGGGCGAGACCGTCGTCGCCCAATCGCAGTTCGGGGCATGGATCGAGATCCCGTCCGCGGTCGTCTCCCTGCCGAACGGTAAGCCCGGCCGCCGCCTGGAAGTCCGGGACATCCCGGCGCCGTGGGTGGTCGCGGTCGCCACGCCGAAGGCGGGGTTCGCCGGCGCTGCCACCAAGAACGAGGCCGTCCGCCTCGAAACGCTCTACTGGACCGATCGCGCCGCCTGGCAGCGGGAGGTCGAAGCCTGGCTCCCCCAGGCTGAAACAGTGCTCGCAGACCACCCCGAGGGGTACGCCTCGCTCCTGGTCCAGTCCCGCTCACCATCCGACTTCGCAATCGATCTCGAAAACGCCCTCCGGCTCCTCGGCGGCGCCCGAATCGCGATGCTCGGTTCTGGCGCGATGCTCGCGGGCGGCCCGTTCACGGCGTCGCTCCCAGGCACCGGGCTGACCGGCTTCCAGCTCTACGTCGCGGGCATCGATAGGCTCGCGCAACTCCGCGCCGAATGGGTGCTCGCATGGAAACGCTGGGTCGGCGAAGGCTACCCGCTCGATGAGATGCTCTTCGACTCCACCGGCACGACCGTCGAGCAGGCCCTCGAATCCGCGCTCTACGCATGGGCGCCATGGGGCGTCGATTTCACCCGCTGGCTCGTCCGCACGCAGGCGCTCCCGGCGTTCGATCTGCGGGTCCTCCGTCCTTACGGCGAGCTCTACTTCACCGATGCCGTGATTACAGGCGCCGGCAGCGAATCGCACCCGGAGATGGAGACCGCCATCACCGAGGCTTCGAAACCCTTCGTCGCCGGCAGCGTCAACGTCATCCGCTACCTCCGGGTCTATTCCACCTGGGCGATAGAAAGCACCTCGTGGATCGACACGCTTCGCTCCTGGAAGGAGAGCGTGGACGACTGGATTGAGAAATGGGAGGTAGCGGCTGCCGCGGTCGGCTTGCTGGTGGGCACGGTCACTCCAGCGGGCTTCGCGGTCACTGCCGGCCTCTACGCCACCGGCGGCACCGACACCCTCGTTGACTACCTCGGCGGTCTCTATGCGGAAGAGGGCGACGGTCAGGCCTGGGCCGAGTTCGAGGTCTTCGGAGACGAGATCGGGGCCGGGATCGCCGCCCCCCTCGCCCTCGCCTGGGCCGAAAGTAAGAGCCCCGACTTCCACTCGCTGCTGACCGACGGAGAAGAATCGGTCTTCGAACTCAAGATGGAAAAGGCCGAGATGATCTCGAAGATCATCGACATCACTCTCACGATCGCCGCCATCAACACCGACTGGTACATGCTCAAAGATGTGCGTGCCATCAGCGCCGGCACCCAGGGATACTGCCCCGCCGGCGATTGCGGCGTCCTCACCAGCACGGCGATCCCGCCAATCCAGGCGCTGGCAATCGTTGAAGGCACCCTCAAGCCCGAGGATCGCGACGCCTACCCGTCTTCCGGCAGCCGCCTGCTTGCCTGGGACATGCAGTACGTCGGTGAAACGAAGCCCAACCTCCACGAACTCTTCCACAGCAGCTACGACCGTCGCCAGGACAGCGAGTGGGCCGCTGTCGGGCAGCTCAGCCTGAACCAGCCCAGAAAAGGCCCCTGGACGGGCAGCCTGGGCGACCTCCCGTTTGCGCCCCACAAGCCCGAGGCCGGCCCGGTTTCCCTCTCCTACGCCTACCGCGGTCAACCGCACATGCAGGCGATCCGTCTTGCCATCCCCAACGCCACCCTCAAGACCATCGCCAGCGAGTACAAGCTTGGCGCCTCGCCGGACTTCAAGGACTATGGCCTCCGCCTCGTGGTAAAGGCGGCCGACGGTACGCGCAACGTCTTCACCCTCGAGGAAGCGGCCGAGCCTCGTCCCGGCGACAAGAAGGACACGACCTACGTCACCGTCCAGCTGACGCGGGACGGGTTCGAACCGGAAGACGGGGTCCTGGAGTCGCTGCCCGACGGCTACGCTGGCGCCCGCCAGCGCATGGAAGAGGGGATCCTCAGGACCAAGCTCACCGCCACCATCAGTGCCCTCGCCGACCAGACCGACAGGCTCACCTATGCGCTCGACTTCACCAAGTCACCGGCACGCCTCGTCCAGGCCGACCCGGAAGACCCCGAATCGCCGCGCGTCCACCTCTACGATGCCGCGGGTGTCGAAGGGGCCGCCCTCTTCGTCGGCACGACAAGTGAAGACCGCCCGATCGAGATCCTGGTCGATTTCTCCAAGAGGACCTGGCAAGTGCAGCGATGGGGGATCGCGGCCCACACCGTGAAACTCCCGTCCGGCGGGACGTGCAGCAACGAAGAGGCTGTCATCGGGCTGGCCCCGGAGGTGGCAGAGCAGTTCGACTCCGATCTGCAGAAGACACTCGTTAACTACTGGCTGAGTGGAATCCTCGTGGAGAACCGCCTGACACGAGGCCCGCTGCCACCTGCCTGGGACGCCGGGGAGATCCCGCCGTATGTCTATGAGGACTTCGGGACTCTGAACGCTTCACAGACGACGATCTCGAATGAATCGTTGGAGGTCTGGTTCAGCAACATCATGGGCTGTCCGCTCGACGTCGTCAGCTACACCGCCAGGCGTCAGTAGCGCCGGCATCGCGTTTCCGGTCGCGGGTGGATTGGAGCGACACCGTGAGAAGACCCGCTTCGCGCCCGGCACCGACTGAGGCGAGCCCGTATAGTCCACTCCTGCGATGCCCGAAGCCGCCGGCCCTCTCGCGGGTCTCCTCGCCGTCGATTTCGCCACACCCCGCGCCGAACTCGCGGGGAGGATGCTGGCCGAACTCGGGGCCACCGTCATCAAGGTCGAACCGCCCGGCGGCGCGCCGGCGCGCTTCTTCCCCCCGTTCGATGAAGCGAAGCCGCTCGGCCCCGAAACCTCGCTCTATTGGGCCTCCGTCGCTAACGGCAAGAAGAGCGTCGTCATTGACATCGAAGACGCGGAGGACCGCCGCAAACTCGATCCCCTCCTCCAGCAGGCCGACTTCGTCATCGAGAGCTTCGACCCCGGTTACATGGCTGGCCTCGGGCTCGGGTACGTACAACTCGCCGCCGTCAACCCGCGCGTCATCTATGCCTCCGTCACGCCCTACGGCCAGGCCGGCCCGGATGCCCTCAGTCCCGCTACCGATCTGACGATCGAAGCTGCCGGCGCCCTCGTTGGCCTCCAGGGAGATGCTGATCGGCCACCCGTGCCCGTCGGATACCCGCAGGCATCCTTCCACGGTGGCGCCCAGGCTGCCGCCGACTGCCTCGTCGCCCTCAACGAACGTGAACGCTCCGGGCGCGGGCAGCACCTCGACGTCTCCATGCAGGCCGCAATGGTCTGGACCCTGATGAGCGCCACTGGCTATCCCCCCAATACTGGAAACGACCCACCCGTCAGCGGGCCGAACCGGCTCGTCCCGCTCCCCTCGCCGCTGCCGGGCATCGCCCTCCCCCGCCAGTGGGAGTGCGCCGATGGATACGTCACCGTCCAGCTCGTCGGCGGGCGCGTCGGCAAGACGCCGCTCCATTCCGTCCTCCAGTGGGCTGAAGCTGATGGTCTCGTCCCGGCCGAGCTGCGCGGGCGCAACTGGTCCACCTGGGCCGCCGATCTCATGGCCGGGACGCTCACACTCGAAGATGCGAAGCTCGCGCTCGAAGCTGTCCGCGCCTGTTTCAAGCTCCACACGCAACACGAACTCATGCAGATGGGCACCGATGCCGGCCTCCTCCTGGCGCCGATCCTGCGCATCGATGGCCTCCTCTCCGATCCCCAGCTGAAGTCCCGCGACTACTGGGTCAGCGTCGAAGGCCGCACCCAGCCCGGTATCCCGGTCCGCCTCTCCGGCACGCCCATGGCGCCGCCCCAGCGCCCGCCGCGTCTCGGCGAACACCAGGATATCCTCGCTTCCTTCGCCCCCCGGCCGCAGGTGCCGCCTCCGCCGAACGTCGCCCGGCGCCGCGCATTCGAAGGGCTCAAAGTCGCCGATTTCGCCTGGATCGGCGTCGGCCCCATCGTCTCGAAGGCGCTCGCCGACCATGGTGCGACCGTCGTCCATATCGAGTCGTTCAGCCGCCCGGACCTGCTCCGCACCATCCCGCCGTTCAAGGACAACGTCCCCGGGCTCGACCACGCCCAGTTCATGGCGAACTTCAACAGTTCGAAGCTCGGTATCAACCTCAACCTCCAGAGTGAGGCCGGCCTCGAACTCGCCCGGAAGCTCGTCGCCTGGGCGGATGTCGTAACGGAAAGCTTCACGGCCGGCGCCATCGCCCGCCTCGGCCTCAGCTACGAAGAGGTCTCGAAGGACCGCCCGGAACTCGTGATGTTCAGCACCTGTCTCCGCGGACAGACCGGCCCGCAACGTTCCTACGGCGGCTACGGCGGCCAGGGCGCCGCCCTCGCCGGCATCTACGGCATCACCGGCTGGCCGGACCGCATCCCCCACGGCCCCTGGGGCGCCTACACCGATTTCGTCGCGCCCCGCTACGGCGTCGCTGCCATCGCCGCCGCCATCCGCCACCGCAACCTGACCGGCGAGGGCCAGCACATCGACCTCGCCCAGGTAGAAGCCGCCATCCACTTCATCGAACCGGCCGTCCTCGATTACACCGTGAACGGTCGCCTCGCTCCTCCCGCCGGCCACGAATCGCTCTACGCCAGCCCCCACGGCGTCTATCGCTGCCAGGGGGTTGAGCGTTACGTCGCCATCGCCTGCGAAACGGCGCAGCAGTGGCAGCACCTCCTTGCCGTCGCCCCGCTCGCCGCCTTCGCCGATGCCAGGTTCGACCAGCTCGAAGCGCGCCTCGCCCACGACCGCGAGATCGACGCCGCCCTCGAAGCCTGGTGCGCCGGCTTCGACCGCGACGACCTGACCGCCCTCCTGAAGCGCTCCGGCGTCCCCACCGCCGCCGTCCTCCGCCCGTCCGAGCTCTACACCGACGCCCAGCTCGCCCACCGCGACTTCTTCAAGGTCCTCAACCACACCGCGATGGGCCCAACCCCCTACGACGGCCCTGTCACCCTCTTCAGCGAAACCCCGCCGGCCTATACCGCCGCCCCCTGCCTCGGCGAACACACCGAGCAAGTCCTCCGCGAAGTCCTCGGCCTCTCCGAAGACGAAATCAGCGCCTACGCCGCCCGTGGCGCCATCACCTGAACCAAACCCCCTCCCTGAGGCGGGCCAGCCATGGCCCGCGTGCGCACCCCAACCCGGAACGCCAGGCTGCCACCACCACCCGCTCGCCCGCCACCGCATCCGCCTACCACGCGGGACAAAACTGCCTCGCCAACGCCTGCCGGGCGCCCCCCCCGAACGCCAGGCTGCCACCACCACCCGCTCGCCCGCCACCGCATCCGCCTACCACGCGACGCATAGCCGCCTCGCCACACACCCCCGCGTGGGCACCCCAACCACACCGCCTCCTGCCACCACACCACTCCCCTCTCCCAAGCCTGGGAGAGGGGCCGGGGGTGAGGGACCTATGCGCCCCCCGACTCCCCGGGCCAACGGCCCCCCCGCTGCCAACAGCCCCTTTGCCCTCTCCCACCCCGCCCCAACCGTGGTTCGCACTCCCACTCCCGAGGCGACCACCCGTGCCCCCTGCTTTCGCGCTTCCCGAATCACCCCTCCCGCTCCAGCTCCAGCATCTCGACCATGACCGCCTCTCCCGCTACCGCGAGAATCTCGCCTTCTATGAGGGCCGCCAGTGGCCCGGCCGAGCCCGCCGCGGCGAACGCCGACTCACCTTCAACTACGCCAAAGCCTTCGTCGATAAGGTCACCAGCTACCTCCTCAACGGCTCCTCCATCCAGGTCGAAGGCGGCGAAACGCCCGAAGGCCGCGCCCGCGCCGCCAGTGCCGAACGCGCTCTCCGCGAAGCCGCCGCACTCAATGGCCTCGCCCAGCTCGACTACGAAACCGAGCTCGATTGCGCCGTCCTCGGCGACGCCTGCTACAAGGTCACGTGGGATGCCGAGGCCGGCAACGTCCGCGTCACCGCTCCCGACGTGCAGGGCATCTTCGCCTGGCGCGAACCCGATGACCCCGCGCGCCTGACCGCCGTCGCCTCCCGGTACCGCTTCGGCTCGCCCGATTCCCTGGTCACCGAACACTGGACGGCGGCCACCTTCGACCTCTGGCGCGAGAACGACCTCGTCGCCAGCGAGCCGAACCCCTACGGCTTCATCCCTTTCATCCTCTTTCCGAACGTGCGCGAGCCGAAGCAGCACTGGGGTTCGAGCGACGTTCCATCGCTGATCGAGCCGAACCGCGAGCTGAACCGTGCCTTCAGCCAGCTCAGCCAGATCCTCGAACTCTCCGGAAACCCCATCGCCGTCCTCGAAGGCGTGCAGGGCTCCCAGGACATCGCCGTCGAACCCGGCGCCGTCTGGGAAGTCCCCGAAAGCGCCCGTGCCTACCTCCTCGACCTGCTCCAGGGCGGCGGCGTCGCCCTCCACCGCGACTACATCGACCTGGTCTACCGGGCGATGCACGACCTCGGCGAGTCCCCGAGGACGGCCTTCGGCCACAACCCGCAGGGACTCTCGGGTGTCGCGCTCAATACCGAATTGGACCCCATCGCGCGGAAAGTTCTCCGCAAGCAGCGCATCCGCACCGCCGTCTATGAGCGCCGCGCCACCATGATGCTCGACCTTCTCGCGCGCTTCGGCGGGCTCGACGCCGAAGGCCTCCGCCCGGTCATGCAGTGGGGTCCAATCCTGCCCATCGACCGCTCCCGCCAGGTGTCCGATGAACGCTCCCTCGTCGAAGCGGGTATCAGCTCCCGGCGTTCCGCGGCCGCCCGCCTCGGCGCCGATGACCCGGAGGCGGAGTGGGCCCGCGTCCGCCTCGAGTCGGCTGCCTCGGGAGCGCCGTAACTAATGTCACATTTTCGACGCCATTCGCATGGGATATTACCCACGTATTGTTTGAAAGTTAGGTATGCCTAATACTAGGGCAATGCATCTACGAATGACCGGAGTGCCCATGCACCGCCTGCGAATCCTCTCCCTTACCACCGCTGCCGCGGCCCTCGCGGTAATGGCCGCCGCATGTGGCGGCGATGACGATGACGGCGGCTCCATCACCGTCTATTCGGGCCGCAGCGAGGCGCTCGTCGCCCCAATCATCGAGGACTTCACCGAGGAGACCGGGATCAAGGTCAACGTGAAATACGCCGGCACCGATGCCGCCGCTGCCCTCCTCCTCGAAGAAGGTGGCAAGTCCCCGGCCGACGTCTTCTTCTCCCAGGATGGCGGGGCCCTCGGTGCGGTCCGCGAGGCTGGCCTCCTCGCCACCCTCCCCGGTTCGATCACCGGCCTCGTCCCCGAACAGTACCGGGCGAGCGATGGCTCCTGGGTCGGGATCAGCGGGCGTTCCCGCGTCGTCGTCTACAACCCCGGCCTTGTCAGCGCCTCAGACCTCCCGGCCTCCTACAAAGACCTGACCAGCGCGAAGTGGAAGGGGAAAGTGGGCTGGGCGCCTGCGAACGCTTCGTTCCAGGCGTTCATCACCGCCGTCCGCAAGGTCGATGGCGAAGACGCGGCGAAGGCCTGGCTCGAAGCCATGGCGAAGAATGATGCAAAGACCTACGCCAACAACAACGCCATCGTCAGTGCCGTTGCCAGCGGCGAAATCTCGCTCGGCGTCGTCAATCACTACTACCTCTGGGGCCTCATCAAGGACCAGGGCGAAATCAACGCGAAGAACCACTACCTCGCCGCCGGCGACCCGGGCGCACTCGTCAACGTCGCCGGCGCCGCCGTCCTGAAGTCGGCCCCGAACAAGAGCGGCGCCGAGAAGTTCGTCGAGTATCTGCTCCAGAAGCACGCCCAGGAGTTCTTCGCCCAGGAGACGTTCGAATACCCGCTCGCCAACGGCATCGCAACGGACCCGCGGATTAAGCCCCTTGCCGAGCTCAAACCCCCGGCTATCGACCTGAGCGACCTCGACGACCTCGCCGGGACGCTTGCATTGCTGCGCTCCACCGGCGTCCTCAAGTAACCATGAACTGGGCCGCGCTCCGGCCCGCTCGCAAAGCCCCGGCGGCCCTCTGGCTCCCGGGGCTCCTCGCCGTGGCCCTCACGTTCATCCCGGTCTTCTACCTTGCCCTCCGATCCACCGAGGACGGATGGTCGCCCTGGTCGCGCGCGTTCCACACTTCCGTGCCCCAACTCCTCCAGCGGAGCCTCTGGCTCGCAGCGGTCGTGGCCCTGCTCTGTGTCGCGGTCGCCGTCCCCGCCGCCTGGCTGACGACGCGCGCCGATATCCCCGCCCGCCGCGTCTGGTCCGTCCTGCTCACCGTCCCCCTCGCCATCCCTTCGTATATCACGGCCCTCGCCGTCGTCGCCTTCCTCGGGCCGAAGGGTATGCTCCAGGGCTGGCTCGAACCCCTCGGTGTCGACCGTCTCCCCGAGGTCTACGGCTTCTGGGGCGCCGCCTTCACGCTCACCTGCGCCGGTTATCCCTACGTCTACCTGGTCGTACGCGCCGCCCTCGCCTCCGCCGATACCGCGGAAGAAGAGGCCTCGCGCTCACTCGGCGTATCGCCCCTGCGCACCTTCTTCGCGATCACCCTGCCCGGGCTCGTCCCCGCCCTCGCCGCCGGCATTCTCCTCTCGGTGCTCTACACCCTCAGCGACTTCGGCGCCGTCTCCTTGCTCAACTACTCCACCTTCACCCGCGACATCTTCATCGAGTACCAGTCCTCGTTCGATCGCACCGGCGCCGCCGTCCTCGGTGCCATTCTCGGGCTCGTCACGCTTCTCATCCTCACCTCAGAACTCGGCGTGCGCTCCTGGCTAGCACGTGGGCGCAAACGGCGGCAGGCGGCGGTGCGCCTCGTCCCCCTCGGCCGCTGGGGAGTCCTCGCACTCGCGTTTCTCTCGATCGCCGTCAGCCTCGCCCTCGTCCTGCCGGTCGGAGTGCTCATCTACTGGCTCATCAACGGCTTGCGGGCCAACGCCGACTTCCCGGCGCTCGCCCCGGCAGTTCGCCATTCGGTCGAAATGGCCCTCGCCGGCGCGGCCATCACCGTCGCCCTCGCGTTCCCCGTCGCCATCCTCTCCGCCCGTTACGGCGGGCTCCTCGCCCGGGCGGCCGAACAGGCCGCCTACGTCACCCATGCCCTCCCCGGTCTCGTCGTCGCCCTTGCGCTCGTCTTCTTCGGCATCCGCTACGCCACCGGCCTCTACCAGACCGTCTGGATGCTCCTGCTTGCCTACGTGATCCTCTTCGTCCCGAACGCGCTCTCTGCCCTGCGCGGCACCCTCGTCCGCCAGCCTGCCAACCTGGAGGATGCCGCCGCCTCCCTCGGCAAAGGCCCGTTGATGGCCATCGCTACGGTCACCGCGCCGCTCGCGCGGCCCGGTCTCGCCGCCGCCTTCGCCCTCGTCTTTCTCACGATCATGAAAGAACTCCCCGCCACGCTCATCCTCAGCCCGCCCGGCTATCAAACGCTCCCGGGCCTCGTCTGGAGCCGAAGCACCGATGCGCTTTACGCTGGTGCGGCACTGCCGGCGCTCGCGCTGATCGCGGTAGCCGCTATCCCGGTCGGCCTCCTGGCATGGAAGGGTGATATTGGAGCTCTCGAATCCTGAGCCGCTCGATTGCGCCGGTGTCGAAGTCCGCTTCGGCAGCCTGAAGGCGGTCAACGGCGCCCACCTCCAGGTCGCGGCCGGCGAAATCGTCGCCATCCTCGGCCGCAGCGGCAGCGGGAAGACCACGCTCCTCCGCGCTATCGCCGGCTTTGAACGCGTCGCAGCCGGCGAGATCCGGATCGGTGGCCGCGTGGTCGAGAGCACCTCGGTCAGCGTCCCCGCTCACAAGCGCTCCGTTGGCCTGGTCTTCCAGGATTACGCGCTCTTCCCGAATCGCACCGTCGCCGCCAACATCGCCTACGGCTTGCCGCGCGGTTCCGCTGCCCGCGTCACCGAACTCCTCCGGCGTGGCGAACTCGAAGGCCTCGGCGGGCGTTACCCCCACCAGCTCTCCGGCGGCCAGCAACAGCGCGTCGCCGTCCTTCGCTCACTCGCGCCTCACCCCCGCATCCTCCTCCTCGATGAGCCCTTTTCGAACCTCGATGCCGCTCTCCGCCTGGCGATGCGCGAAGAATTGGTGACCATCCTCCGCGCCGAGGGCATGACTGCCGTCCTCGTCACCCACGACCGCACCGACGCCATGGCCGCCGCCGACCGCATCGCCGTCATGGATGCCGGCCGCGTGATCGAAACGGCCACGCCCCTGGACCTCTACATGCGCCCGAGTTCGAAGGAGTCCGCCACCTACGCCGCCGATGCGCAGTTCTTCCCCGGTGTCGCGAATGGCGACACGGCGGAAACGCCGCTCGGTACGGTGCGATTGTCGATGCCACTTCGCGGCGGGTGCGAGGTCCTCATCCGGCCAGAGTGGATCGGAGTGAAGGGACTTGGCGTCCCGGCGACCGTCGTCCGCCGCCGCTTCGAAGGGGCCCATGCCCGGCTCGTCCTCTCGGTCCCCGGCATTCCCGAGTTCGTGGCAGTCGTCCCGAGCTGGATGGCCGCCGAGGCCAACGACTCGTTCGAAATCGGCGTGAACGTCGCGGTCCCCGCCTTCGCGACCGCCGGCTAAGACCTGGTTCGCCCTCTTGCGACCGGCCGGCGCTACTCTGCTGTTTCCAGCTCGAATGCGGCGTGCAGTGCCCGCACCGCGTCCGGCACCCTCGCCGAATCGATGATGCAGGTCAACCGGATCTCGCTGGTGGAAATCAGCTCGATGTTGATGCCCGCGTCAAAGAGCGCGCGGAACATCTTCGCGGCATAGCCGTGCGCTGTCTGGATACCTACCCCGACGATGCTGACCTTGCCCAGGTTGCCATCGGTCGTGTATTCGGGCGCGCCAACCTTCTCGCAGATCACCGGCATCAGCGCCTCGGCTTTGCGCAGGTCCCCGCGCGACAGCGTGAACGTCAGGTCGGTCAGGTTCCCTTCGCTCGAGTTCTGGACGATCGTGTCGACGCTGATGCCCGCTTCCGCCAGCGGCTCGAAAATGTTCGTCGCGATCCCCGGCTTGTCTGGCACTCGCCGCACTGTGACCTTGGCGACATCGGTATCGTGTGCGATTCCGCGCACGCGGTTGCGTTCTTCCAATTCAGACTCCTGGCGAATCATCGTCCCGGGGGCGTCGACCATGCTCGAGGTTACGAGGATGGGCAGGTTGTACACCGATGCAAGCTCCACGGCGCGGTTGTGCATCACCGTCGAACCCTGCGTCGCGAGCTCCAGCATCTCTTCGTAGGTGATGTCCTTCAGCTTCCGCGCGGTCGGCACAATGCGAGGGTCGGCCGTATACACGCCCTCCACGTCCTTGCAGTTCTCGCACCGGTCCGCCCCGAGCGCGACCGCCAGCGCTACCGCGGTTGTATCGCTCGCGCCACGGCCAAGCGTCAGGATTTCCTGGTCCTCGTTCACGCCCCAGTACCCGGCGACGACGGGGACGCGCCCGGCATCGAGCTCTGCCCTCACCCGGTCCGCTTCGACCCGCGAAATCCGCCCCTGGTAGTGCCGCCCCTGGGCGATGATTCCGGCCTGCTGCCCCGTGAGGCCCACCGCTTCCTGGCCCATCGTCTTCAGCGCCATCGCCACCAGCGCGACCGAGACCTGTTCCCCCGTGGAAAGCAGCATGTCGAGCTCTCGTGGATCCGGGTCCGGTGCCACCTGCAGGGCGAGGTCGATCAGGTCGTCGGTCGAGTTGCCCATCGCCGATACAACGACGATGACCTGGTCGCCCTGCTTGATTCGCTTGAGGACACGCCCCGCCACATGGCGGATCCGGTCGGCATCGGCGACCGACGTGCCGCCGTATTTTTGAACTACGAGCATGGCCAAATCGTACAGCGGCCGAACCTAACAGACGCGTCTCGGCCGCCTTTCGCTCGCCGTCCCCGCCCGTCGTACGATGCTCTTCCATGTCCTCCCCGGAACCGAACGGCGCCACCCTGCGCTCTCTTGGCCTGTCGGTCTATGTCCCGACCTTCCTCTTCGCCGTTGGCCAGGGCGCCGTCATCCCCATCGTCGCCCTCGCCGCGCGCGATGAAGGCGCATCCGTCGCTCTCGCCGGTTTCATCGTCGCTCTTCGCGGGATCGGCGTCCTCGCCTTCGATATCCCCGCCGGCTGGCTCGTCGCCCGCTTCGGCGAACAGCGCGCCATGATCGCGGGCACCGGGCTCGTCATCGTCGCCCTCGCCGGGTCCGCCTTCGCTCCCGGCATCTGGCCGTTCGCCGTGTTCACCTTCCTCATGGGCTGCGGCTGGTCGGTCTGGCTTCTCGCCCGCCTGAGCTACGTCACCGATGTCATGCCCGTCCATCTGCGCGGGCGGGCGTTGAGCACCCTCGGCGGCATCAACCGCGCAGGGAACTTCTTCGGACCGTTCCTCGGGGCGGCCGCAGCCGTCGTCGCCGGTCTCGAAGGCGCCTACGTCGTCCACCTCGTCAGCGCCGTGCTCGCCGCCGGGTTGCTCCTCGTCCTCATGCGCGGCGAAAGTGCTCTCCCCGCTCCCGAGCACGAACACGTCCAGTTCACGAAAGTCGTCCGCGAGAACGCCGGCGTCTTCATGACTGCCGGCGTCGGCGTCACCGCCATCGGGGCGCTCCGTGCCTCCCGCCAGGGCGTCCTCCCCCTCTGGGGAGACCACCTCGGTCTCGATAGCAGCACCATCAGCCTGGTCTTCGGCATCTCTATGGCAATGGAAATGCTCCTCTTCTACCCCGCCGGGAGCGTCATGGACCGTTGGGGCCGCAAGGCCGTCGCCCTCCCCTGCCTCTCGATTATGGCGGCCGGCATGTTCCTCATCCCCCTTTCCTCCGGGTTCGCTTCCCTGGTCGTCGTCGGCCTGCTCATCGGTTTCGGCAACGGCCTCGGTAGCGGCATCGTCATGACTCTCGGCGCCGACTTCTCCCCGGAGATCGGGCGCGCCCAGTTCCTCGGTGCGTGGCGCGTCTGCGGCGACCTCGGGACCGCCGGCGGACCGCTCGTCGTCGCCGCCGCCACCGGGCTCGCCTCCCTCGCCGCAGCATCGGTGACAATGGGCGTGATCGGCGCGATCGGCGCCGGCCTCATGCTCGTCCTGATGCCCGAGACCCTCAACCGGGAGCGGCCGCCGGCGCCCTCCCCTGGCCCCGACCCCGGCGAAGCCTGAGTAGCCGGCCCTCGGCCAGTGCTATCTCGCCGCCAGTGCCGTGGCCATCCGCTCGAGGCCCTCTCGCAGCAGGGTTCGGGGGCATCCGAAGTTCAACCGCACGAACCCCTCGCCTGGCGGCCCGAAGTTCGAGCCCTCGCCCAGCCCCACCCGGGCGTGGTCCAGGAACCAGCCGAACGCGTCATTTCCCGGGAGCCCCAGCGCGTTGCAATCCAGCCAGGCCAGGTACGTCGCCTCGGCCGGATACACGGTAACGCCCGGCATCCGCTCGCCGACGAATCCCGTCAGGTAGTCCCGGTTCTCCGTCAGGTAGCCCGTCAGCGCCTCCAGCCAGCCGTCGCAGTCGCGGTAGGCGGCAGTCATCGCCGCAGAGCCGAGGACATTCACAGCGCCCACCAGCCCGCCCTTTGCTGCCTCGAACTTCGCCCGCAGGTCCGCGTCCGGGATGATTGCCACCGCCGACTTCAGGCCGGCGAGGTTGAACGTCTTGCTCGGCGCCATCAGCGTGATCGTCCGTGCTGCGATCTCGGGCGAGAGGCTCGCAACAGGCGTGTGACGGTTCCCATCGAGGACGAGGTCGCAATGGATCTCGTCCGAGATGATCCACGCGTCGTGGGCAAGGCAGATCTCGGCCATCCGCCGCAATTCCTCCGGCGAAAAGACCCTCCCCACCGGGTTGTGCGGGTTGCAAAGCACAAACGCCCGTGTCGTCCCGTCGAAGGCAGCCTCGAAGCTGGGCCAGTCGATCTCATAGCGCCCGGAAGGCTCCCGCACGAGCATCGCATCGTGCCGGACGATTCCATGGTGCTTCCACGAATTCAGGATCGGCCCGTACGAGGGCAACTGGACGACCATGCTATCGCCCGGCTTTGTCACCGCCCGGAGGCCCATATTGAACCCCGGGATCACTCCCGGCAGCGTCATCAGGGCGTCCTTCGAGACGTCCCAGCCGTAACGCCGCCGCAGCCGCCCCGTGAATACCTCCAGGAACTCCTCGTTCGCCCGCCCATACCCGTAGAAGCCCTGCTCCACCCGCTCCCTCAGCGCCCGCCGCACCGGCTCGGGCGATAGGAAGTCCATGTCCGCCACTGGCATCGGGATCACGTCCGCCGGGAAACGGGCCCACTTGGAACTGTCCGTCCCCCGGCGCTCGTGGACGGTGTCGAAGTCGTATTGCATGCGGCGGATGCTACACGCCCACGCGCGGCGCCTCACCTGCCAGGTCCTTACCTCGTCGCGCCACCGGCCACGGCTTTCACGCTCTCCTCCATGATGTTTGCCGCCACCGGGCCTTCCCACCGGTCGTAGATCACGCCCTTTTTGTCCACCAGGTAGACAATCGGCTCCCGCAGCGACCCGTCCGGCCAGAGCAACCACTCCTTCACCGTCGGGTTCATCAGCTGCTTGTTGAAGTCCCGCCAGATCTCGATGTGGACGAAGTCCACCCGGTCCTTGTAGCGCTCCCGCAATACCTCGACCTCTTCGTTCACCGGCCCGCAGAACCGCGATGTGCAGAAGGCGGGTGTCGAAAACACCACCACCAGCGGCCGGCCCGCCGCGATAGCATCCTTGATCTTCACCTCGTGCATGTCGTTCGGCGGCGAACCCGAATCGATCTCCCCGATCTCCTTCACGTCGTACTTCGTCAGGTTGTCGCTCTTCGGCGCGGGTTGGCCGGTGGCTGCCATATTCGGCTTCGCGTACACCGTGAAGCCGATGCTATCCACGCCCTTTGTCCCGTCTTTCAACTCGGCCTCCACAGCGATGCCCCACTGGCCCGCATACGTGAAGTTCGTAGTCACGTAGTACCCAACCCGGTTCTCATCCTGGCCGCCGTGAAGGTGGATCTCGCCGCCCGAATGCGCATGCTGCACTTGCTTCCCCACGCCCGGCGCGCTCTGGACTGCCTCAGCCGTGAACACGGGCTTCGCGTTGGCCGGGTCCCGCAGGTCGTAGAACGTGGCGATGGCCCGCGCCCCGCCCTGCGGTTCATCCTTGATGTTCGTCAGCCCGAACACGAAGTTGTTCTCGCCCACGTACCAGTCCGAACCCGCCGGGATGACGTTGACCTTGCCAATCTGGTCTGCGGGCACGTTCTTCGCCGGGTCACGAGGCTCCGAGGCGAAGTCCGATCCGGAGAGCGAACCGTCGTCGTCGCCGCCGCAGGCGGTGAGTCCGCCAAGGGCGGCGCAAAGGAAGGCTATCACCAGGGCTCTGCGCAGCATCGAACCGTCCTTTCGCCGCCGGGCACTCGCGGCTCCCCGGCCCGCCGTCGAGCTTAGCGCTTGCGGCCCGAACACGGCTCCTCTTCGTGACAATCGGGGCCTCTGCTCCCAAGATTGGCGAGCGTATTTCATCATCAGGAGAACTCACATGGCAGCATCTATGAATAAGAACGGCGTCCTCGCCGGAAAGGTTGCAGTCATTACCGGCGCCTCGCGCGGCATCGGCGAAGCTATCGCCTATCGCTACGCCCAGGAGGGCGCGAAAGTCGTCGTTTCCGCCCGCACCGTGGATGAAGGCGACCACATGCTCCCCGGTAGCATTAACGGCGTCGTCAAGCGCATCCGCGATGCCGGTGGCGAAGCCCTCGCCGTCAAGTGCGACCTTTCCAACGAAGAAGAGCGCGTCGAACTGATCAGGGCCACCGAAGCCGCCTACGGCCCGGTCGACATCCTCGTGAACAACGCCGCCATCACCTACTTCATCCCCGTCGATGACTTCCCCGAGCGCAGGATGAAGCTGATGTTCGAAGTCCAGGTCTTCGGGCCTTTCCACCTCGCCCAGCTCGTCCTCCCCAAGATGCGCGAGCGGAAGTCGGGCTGGATCCTCAACATCTCCTCACATGCGGCGCTCCATCCGAAGGTCAACGCCCCTGGCCGCGGCGGCACGGTCTATGGCATGTGCAAGGCCGCCCTCGAGCGCTTCACCACCGGCCTCGCCGCCGAAGCCAGCAACGACAAGATCGGCGTGAACGTCATCTCACCCGGCCTCGTTGCCACCCCCGGCGTCCTCCACCACAAGCTCGTCAACGAATCGAACAAGGACATGGCCACCCCCGTCGAGCACATGGCCGAGGCCTGCCTCCACCTCGTCCACGGCGACCCGTCGGTCAACTCCGGCCACATCACCTACGCGGCCGATGTCCTCAAGAACTTCGGCCTCACTCCGGCCGAACTGCTCGCCTGATCGCCGGCTCGCGTCAAGGTCCGGGTGGCACTGTCACCCGGACCGCCACTTCACCCCGAGCTGAGGCCTGCCGATACCTTCATCATGGCGAAGCTGGATGTCTACATCCCGGAACGTCATCGGATCGTCATCCACGGCAAGGTCCAGGGTGTGGGCTTCCGGCTTTGGCTGCGCAACGTGGCAAGCTCGCTCTCGCTCGTCGGCAGCTGCCGCCAGCTGCCCGATGGCGCCTGCGAGGCCATCGTCCAGGGAGAGAAAACCCTGCTCAAGCAGTTTGTCGTCGCCTGCAAACGCGGGCCCGCTGAGGCCGTCGTCGAACGCATCGAACGTGAGTCGCTCGCCGTCGACCCGAGCCTCGGCGACTTCCACGTCGAACGTTAGCTCGCCTTACCCGCCGCGGCCGAAAACACTGGCAGTCCTGCCCTGAAACAGGTAGTCTCGTCGCCAAGATGGCAGAGTGGAACTTCCTGACAAATCACGCCAACGTCCTGTTGTGCGTCACCGAAGAGCCCGACATCCGTCTGCGCGACCTTGCCGTCAAAGTTGGCATCAGCGAACGCGCCGTGAAGCGCATCATCGCCGACCTCGAAGGCTCCGGCTACCTCTCGCGAGAGCGCCAGGGCCGCCGTAACCACTACCTGGTGCACAGCGAAGCGGCCATCTCCGGCCCGATGACTCGCGGCCTCCAGGTGGGTGTCTTGCTCTCCGCGCTCCTCCCCGTGATTTCGCAACTCTGACGCCGTCACGCCGGACAATCCCCGGCCGACCCTTTCGTGATCACCTCGGGCCGCGTGAAGACAGCGCCGGTTATCTAGCCTTCCGCTCCCGGCGCGAAGACGGCGATCCCGGCTGCCCGCGCCGCCTCGGCCATCCGCGCGTCGTACGTGATGATGCCGTCGCAAGCCGAGCCAAGCACGAGCGCGGACGCGATGTGGATGGCGTCCAGGGTGCGGAGTTCCGGCGGACCCAGACGCGACGCCGCTTCGAGGATGGGGCCCGCGAGCGGGACGAGATCGAATCCGGCGAGCAATTCGTCAACCGCGTCAGTCGCGCCTCCCGCCCTCCGGGCCACAGCTCTCCGGACCTCAACAAGCGCGATCTCGCTCGATGCCGGCTGACTGCGTTGGGCGCCGAGAGCGGAACGAAGTGCCTTGGTCTCCGCTTCTGGAACCGCTAGCTTCACGATTGCGGAGGAGTCTACGTAGTACGTCGCTACCATCGCTCCTCGTCGCGCATCTCCTGAAGGATCTGCGAGGGCAGCTTCTCGCCGGGGACAGGCGGGAGAGGGTTGAAGTCTCGCCAATCCTTCGTGGCCGGCACCAGCAGTCCCTGTTCGATGAGTTCGTCTCTCCGGGACTTCTTCTCGCCACCCTTCGGCAGCGGCGTCAGCAGCGCCACCGGCACATCTCGCTCCGTCACTTCGATGGTCTCGCCCGCCTTCACCAGGCGGATGTACTGGCTCGCGTTCTGGCGCAGTTCGCGGATGCCGATCCTTCGCATGTGCTACATGGTAGCACATTGCCAGAACTGGCCCCCTTCGGCGGCGCAGAAGGTTAACGACTGGCCCACTCCAGCCCCCGGTCGATGCGCTACACTGGGATCACATCGCACAGGGTGGCCCGCCACTGTTACAACCGGGTCGTTGCAAGACGGTTCGCTCCACTCCGCAGTCCTCGGGGACTTCCTTCGCCCTGCGCCCGGGCCAAGCCTCAGAATGACAACTTCATCGAACGGCCAGCGGCCCATGACCGTTGGCGTGCTCGCCCTCCAGGGAGATTTCCGTGAACACCGCGAGATGCTCGAGCGGATGGGCCACACCGTGCGCGAAATCCGCAAGCCGGCACAGCTCGATGCCCTCGATGCCCTGATCATCCCCGGCGGCGAAAGCACCACCATCGCCCGCCTGATCCTCAGCAACGGCTTCCAGCAACCGCTGCGCGATTTCTGCGCCAGCGGCCGCCCCGTCTGGGGCACCTGCGCCGGCGCCATCCTCCTCGCCGGCCAGGTCGACAACCTCGATCGTCCCGGCATCGAGACCATGAACATCCAGGTCAGGCGGAACGCCTTCGGCCGTCAGGTCGATAGCTTCGAAGCTGACCTCACCGTGGAAGGCTTGAGCGGTCCGCCTTTCCGCGCCGTCTTTATCCGCGCCCCGCTCATCGAGCGCGTCTTCCCGCCCGCGCGGGCCATCTGTGTCCTGGAAGACGGCACCATCGTCGCCGCTCGTCAGGGCAATCTCCTCGCCACCTCGTTCCACCCGGAACTCACCGGCGATTCCCGCCTCCACGAACTCTTCCTCACGATTGGTGCGCCAGCGGTGGTGACTCCATGAGCGACCTCCGCGCCGAGCCGCTCAGCCCCATCGATGCGGCCACCCTCTGGCCCCAGCTCGGTCGCCTCAACACCGAGGTCATCGCTACGCGCGGAGGCGAAAACCTCCTCGTGAGCAGCGGCCTCGCCGCCACCGGTCTCACCCACCTGCCCCACGTGCCGCGCACATCAGTCCTCGGCGTCCGCCGCGGGCTGGGCTACCGCGGTGTCTGCGTCGCCCGCGAGCTTTCGGGCGGCGCCGGATGGGAAGTCGTTTCCCTGCGAATCGTCCGCCCCAAGGATGACGAGACCGTCGTCGCCCTCTGCGAAGGCGTCGCCGCCCAGGTCGCCCAGCGCGGAAGCCGCACCGTCTTCCTCCGTTACGCCGAAGGCTCGCCCCACGCCGATGCGCTCCGCAAGGGTGGCTTCTTCGCCTACCGGCTCGAGCATCTGTACGCCGTCCAACCCACCGCCGTCCGTTCGGAAACCCCGTTCCGCCAGGCTACTCGGGCCGACCGTCACGGCATCTTCCGGCTCTACTGCCGGGCCGTCCCGGAAATGGTGCGCCGCCACGAAGCCCCGACCCAGCAGGACTGGCGCGCCGTCCTCGATTCCTTCGAATGCACGCACGGCTACGTGCTCGATGGGCCTGCCGGCTTCTCCGCATGGGTCGGCGCCGGCGAACGCGAAAACCACATCCTCATCGATGACCCGGATGACGCAGTCGTCCAGGCAGCCCTCGACCTCGTGGAGCTTCGCTCTCCCCGCCACGGGACGCTTGTCGTCGCCGAACACCAGTTCCCCGTCGAATCAGCGGCCATCGCCCGTGGCTACACCGCCATGGGCGTCCGCCTCATGTGCGCGCGAAGGCTCGCACTAATGAATACCTTGAAGGAGGTCGTAGCGGTTACCGTCGAACCCATGGCGCTGCCGCAATAGAAGCCGTGACACAGCTCGCAACCTCAGCCACACCGCCCGCCGCCTCGGCCGTCCTCCCGAACGAACAGATCGTCACCGACGACCTCGACCTCCTGCTCGATGCTCTCCCACCGCGCATCGTCGAAGCTCTGCGCCCGCCCGAACGCCGGACCGACCTGCTCGAGGTCGTTATGGATCTCGGCCGTTTGCCCGAGGCGCGCTACCCCGGCCGCGAAGTCGTGCTCAGCCACGAAGAAGTGACGGAAGAGGACCTCCAGTTCGTCATCGAGCACATCGGTGACTTCGGCGATGACAACCGCGCCGGCATCGAGCGCACCCTCCACCGCATCAGCTGCATCCGCAACCGGCGAGGCAAGATCGTGGGCCTCACCTGCCGCGTCGGCCGCGCCGTCTACGGCACCATCCGCGTCATCGAAGACCTCGTCCTCGGGGGCAAGAGCATCCTCTTCCTGGGCAAGCCCGGCGTCGGCAAGACAACCATGCTCCGCGAAGTCGCCCGCGTCCTCGCCGATGACGCGAACAAGCGCGTCATCATCGTCGATACCTCCAACGAAATCGGCGGCGACGGCGACGTCCCACACCCCGCCATCGGCGGCTCCCGCCGCATGCAGGTCGCCACCCCACTCGCCGCAGCACGCCGTCATGATCGAAGCCGTCGAAAACCACATGCCCGAAGTCATCGTCATCGATGAAATCGGCACCGAACTCGAGGCCCAGGCCGCCCGCACCATCGCCGAGCGCGGCGTCCAGCTCGTCGGCACCGCTCACGGCACCTCGCTCGAAAACCTCATGCTCAACCCCACCCTCGCCGACCTCATCGGCGGGATCCAGTCGGTCACCCTCGGCGATGAGGAAGCCCGCCGCCGGGGCACCCAGAAGTCCATCCTCGAGCGCAAGGCCCCGCCGACTTTCGATGTCGTCATCGAGATCGAGAGCTGGAAGCGCGTCGCGCTGCACAAGAACGTCGCCGATACCGTCGATGCCATGCTTCGCGGCTACCTCGCTAACCCGGAAACGCGTCAGCTCAGCGCCGGCCGGCCGCGTCGAGATCGTCGATGAACCCCAGCGCGAAGAAGCCCGTGCATCAGCCGGCCTGCTCTCCGGTGGCGCCCGCCCCGAGCGGACCATGTGGGGCGAGCCGCCCCGCCGCCGCAGCGGCGGCCACATCCGCGACCATCGCGATGCCCCAATGTTCGAAGAACGCGAAGCGCCGGCTCCGGCGCCCGCTCGCACCGAAAACCACCGCGCCATCCATATCTACCCCTTCGGTATCCCCCGCAGCCGCCTGGAGGCCGCCATCCGCAGCAGTGGCCTGCCCATCGAGATCGTCGACGATGTCGCCGCGGCCGATGCCGTGCTGACGATGCGCAGTTACTACCGCTCCAAGCCCGCCGCCCTGCGCGATGCCGAAGAGCGCAACATCCCGATGTACGTCATCAAGAGCAACAGCGCCTTCCACCTCGAACAGGTCCTCCACCAGTTCAGGCCCGATAGCGGCGAAATCGGCGGCGCTCGCGCACCCCGTCGCGACCCGATGGTCGACGTCTTCCGCGAAACCGAGGACGCCATCGCGAAAGTCCTGGATGAAGGCCGCCCGGTCGAACTCCCGCCCGCCAACAGCTACGTCCGTCGCGTCCAGCACCAGCTCGCCACGCGCTACAACCTCGATAGCACCAGCTCCGGCAAGGAACCGCAGCGCAGAGTGAAGATCCTCCCCGGCCGGTAGCGCCGCCCCGGATAGCCCCCGTCGAGCCTGCAGCGCCGCTGCGTCTCTACGTTTAACCTGTCGCTTGCATGGGTGCGAGATTCATCGTCTTCGAAGGCGGCGAAGGTTCCGGCAAGTCGACCGCTTCAGCGGCCGTTGCCGGACGGCTCCGTTCGGCGGGCGTGGCGGTCGTCCATACGCGTGAACCCGGCGGCACCAGGGCCGGCGAACTCGTCCGCGGCCTGCTCCACGAGAAGCTCACGCCATGGGCCGAACTCTTCGCCTTCCTCGTTGCCCGTGCCCAGCTCGTGGAGGAAGTCATCCGCCCCGCCCTCGCGCGCGGCGAAACCGTTATCTGCGACCGCTTCGCCCCCAGTACCTTCGCCTACCAGGTGCATGCCCGCGGGTTGGACGATGCGTCCGTCCGCGCAGCCAACACGATCGCGACCGGAGGCCTCGAACCGGACCTCGTCGTCTATCTGGATATCGCCCCCGAGGCGGGCCTGAAACGAAAGCTGGGAGAGACCGAGGCCATCCGCACCGGTTTGGAAGGCATCGATTTCCACCGGAAGGTCCGCGAAGGCTACCTCGCCCAGGCCGCCGCCGACCCGGCCCGCTGGCTGGTGGTGGATGCGGCGTTGAGCCGCGAACAGGTCGTGGAGCGGATCTGGGCCGAGTTAGACCGCTAGGCCGCGTGGCTTCGCACCAGTTCGTCCAGGTGCGCATAGGTCACGCAGCCCACCAGCTCACCGTCTTCGATGACCAACACGCAATCGCATTCGCTCTGGGCTGCCAGTACCAGGGCGGTTGTGGTTGAGGTCTCCGGAGTGACCACCGGGACTTTGTCGACGGGTGTCATCACCTGTGCGACCGTCAGATGCGCCCAGTCCCAGGCTTCGCCCGCAATCTCGCTGATCATCGCCTCCGTAAGTACCCCGTGGACCTTGCCCCGGTCGTCCATCACCACGTAAGGCCGCTGCACGAAGTCGGTCGGAGGCTCGCCGTACCGCTTCTTGATGTGAGCTTCGAGAAGCGCCCGCGCCGAGTGCTCAGGCCGGACGCGAATGCCCGGTCCCATAGCCTCGGAAACGGGATACATCGAGAGCGTGGCGAACTCTTCACTGCCGCCGCTGCTCTGCCATACCGTCACCGCGCGCCAGAGTCCTATCCCGATGAAGATGAATCCGGTCCAGCCGCCGTGGATCAGGTCCAACACGCCAAAGACGCCGAAGGCTGCTGCGAACAGCACCGCGCCAACGAGGCGCGCGTTCGCAGCAGTCTTGCGGCGATCCTTCGAAAATGGCAGGAGAAGCGCTCGCAGCGCATGTCCGCCGTCCATATTGAAGTAGGGCAGCAAATTGAAGACGCCGAGCGAAAGATTCGGCCAGAACAGGAGGTGGATGGTGTTTGCCTGCCACCCAGCGTCGGGCGCGAGCGGCTCCCACCACCAGCACGCACCGCAAATCGCGAGGTTCGCGAGCGGGCCCGAGACGCTGACGATGAAGTTCTGGAACCACGGCGGATCCGGCCGAAGCAGTGCCGTGTGGCCGCCCTGCACACCCACGAAGATGTGGCGTAATCCAAGCCGGAAAACCACCACCCAGAAGGCATGCGCGAGTTCGTGAAACGTAATGCCAACGAGCGTTCCGCCCGCCCACAGCGCAGCCCACACAGCCAGGCCGTCCGGGTCCATGCCGCCCGCGCCTGAGGCAGGGACGAGCGCGAAAGCCAGTACAAGCGCGCAAATCAGGATGTCGATCCCGAAGTAGACCGGGCAGCCGAAGACGCGGACCCCGTACATCGCCCCGTCCGGGGCTAAGGAGGGTGCGTTCGTCGTCAGAAGCGGGCTGGTCGCCGTGCCGCCCTCATCCCTCTCGCTCATGGATAGAACATCGGCAGTGTAGCGCCCCCGCATCAGCCCCGCCGGGCCGTCCGGCGCCCGTAGGCCCACCGCTGTCCGATCAGCGTCAGGATCCCCGCCGCCAGGATCGCCGCCAGGTTCACGACAAGCTGCAGCTGCGCGCCCCGCCATTCACCCCAGTCGCCGTACGCGGCCGCCACGCGGCCGCCGGGATCGTCGTCACCGAGACCAGCACGCCGATCAGCGCCCCGGACTTGATCGTCGTCAAACTCAGCGTCCCCGCCGCGCCCGCAGCCAGCGCCACCAGCAACGAATACCAGTCAGGGTGCGAAATGAACAAAGTCGCCTGGCGCGAGTTCGGGATAGCCTCCGGCGCGACTCCCGTGGCATCAAGGATCAGCGTCAGCACGAACGCCGCAGTGATCCCAACCGGAAACCCGACGGCCAGCGCCTGTGCCGACCGCCGCACCAGCGTCCAGCGCCGCTCCACCGCCGCCACCGAGATCCCGGCCAGCGGCCCGAACTCCGGCCCCACGATCATCGCCCCGATGATCAATACGATGGAGTCTGTCAGGATGCCCATCGCCGCGATCAGGGTCGCCAGCGCCATGAACGCCACGAACGTGAATGAGAGGTCGGCTTCCTCGAAAGTCCGCGCCCGCACCGTCTCCCAGATGACCGCATCCCCGACTGCCCCCGGGGCCGCCCGCTCCGCCTCGCGCGCCGCATCCGAGATCGCCGTGTCCACGTACTCGACCGCGATCGTGCCCTCGTGGTGAAGCCGCAACGATCGCAGCTCCGTCAACACCCGGGTCGCATCCTCGCGGGCGACATCACACAGGATCAGGTCTCCGCTGGGCTTCTGCGCGGCGCCGGGCAACCGCACCAGGTTGATCACTGAAGGCGTCCCTTCGAGGTACGCAATCGTCGCGTCCGACCGTTCAACCGGGGCGACGAGACGGAGGTGGATCATGGACCCGATCATATCCGCGCGGGCGCTTCCGTCCGCGCAGCCGGGTGACGGTACGACCGAAGGGTCCCGGGGGGCGGGGAAAAAAAAAGGGGGCCGGCCCCCAGCCGCCGGGGGGGGCGGGGGGAGGCGGGGGGGCCAGCCCCGGAAGGGAAGGGGGGGGGGGGGGTGGGGGGGGGGGGGGCGGGGGGGGGGCGGTGTGGCCGCCGGGGGGGGGGGGGGGGGGGGGGGGGGGGGGGGGGGGGCCGGGCCCGGGGGGGGACGCCCGGGGGGGGGGGGCGGGGGGGGCCCCGGGGGGGGGGGGGGGGGGGGGCCCCCCCCCCGGGGGGGGGGGGGGGGGGGGGGGGGGGGGGCGGGGGGGGGGCCGCGGTGGGGGGGGGGGGGGGGGGGGGGGGGCGGGGGGGGGGGGGGGGGGGGGGGGGGGGGGGGGGGGGGGCCGGCCCGGGGGGGGCCCCCCGGGGGTTGCTGGCCGGGGTGGGGGGGGGGGCCCTCGTCCCTGGCCCCCCAAAGGGCCCCCCCGCCCCCCCGGCCCCCGCCCCCCGGGCCCAAAAAGACGGCAACCAACCGCCCGAAAACAACAGGCGGCGGCGGCCGCACCCGGCCCGGCGGGCGCCCTCCAGCGGGCCCCCGGGGGCCGGGCCGGGGCCCGCCCCCGGGCGCCCCCGGCCGCTCCCCCCCGCCGCGGCCCCCCCCCCGGCCCGCCCGCCCGGGGGCCGCGCCGCGGCCCCCCCGCACCGCGCGAGGGAACGGGGGGGAGGGGGGCGCCGGGGAAAGCCCCCCGGGGAGAGCTTCCGGGGGGCGGGCGGGGGGGGGGGGCCCCCCCCGGGGGCCCGCCCCCCCCCCCCCCCGGGGGGCACGGGGAGCCCCGGCCTCCCCCCCCCGCCCCCGGCCCCGGCCCCCCCCGGGGGCCGGGCCGCCGCCCGCCCCCGGGGCCCCGGGGGGGGGGGGGGGGGGGCGGGGCCCGCCGGGGGGGGAGGGAGGGGGGGGCGGACCGCCGGGGGGGGGCCGCCGGAGCCCCCCCCACGGCCCCGCCGGGGGGGGGCCCGCGACCGGGGGCCGCGGGGGGGGAGGGGGGGGTCCGGGGACCCCCCCCCCCCCCCCTCCTCTTTCCCGGCCCTCTGGTACCCTCGATCCGGCGCTCCACCATGATCGATTCCCACCCCGATGAACGCCCACAGCGGCGGCGCGAGTACTCCGGGCCCGGCTCCACCCTCGGCCTCGCCGCTGCAATCGTCGTCGCCGTCGCCGCCGCCATCTGGTACTTCGAATTCCGCGATTCCGGCGGCAGTTCCTCCGCTATGGGAGCGGGCAGCGGCTTCGGCATCATCGAACTCGAAGACGGGCTCAACCCCACCACAAAGTCGCCCGCCGCCCGCGAAGGCCGCGCCGCCCCCAACTTCCGCCTCCCGCGCCTCGGCGAAGAGGCCGTCACCCTGGTCGACTACCGCGGCAGCTTCGTCCTCCTCAACTTCTGGGCCAGCTGGTGCGGCCCCTGCCGCGATGAGACGCCCGACCTCCAGTCCTTCCACGAACACCATTCCCAGGACGGCCTCGTCATCATCGGCGTGAACCAGCAGGAACAGCGCGCCGCCGCCGCCGAATTCGTCGACGAGTTTGGCGTCACCTATACCGTTGCCCTCGATACGTCTGGCGAAGTTTCCGCCGCATATGGCGTCGGCCGCGGTATGCCTATCAGTTTCCTCGTCTCCCCCGGCGGGGTCATCGAACAGGTCTACTTCGGCCGCCTCACCGAAACCCAGTTCGCCGAACTCGAGGCGAGACTCCCGTGACGGCCACCCCCTCGGGAGTCGGCACGCGGAACTCGGAACTCAGCCCCTCAGGCCTGGACCCGCTTCGCACCGCCTGGCAACTCCTGACGAATGTGAAGTTCGCCCTCTTCCTCGTTGGGCTCGCACTCGTGGCTGGTCTCGTCGGCACTGTCATCCCCCAGGTCCCCGGGCCGATGCGCGGCAATCTCGCCGCCCGTTCCGCCTGGATGGAGCTCAGGCGCGACACCTACGGACCGCTGACTGGCCCGATGGATGGCCTGCAGCTCTTCGATGTCTTCCATTCAGCCTGGTTCAACGGCCTCTGGCTGCTCATCATCGTCGCCGTCACCGTCTGCACCGTGAGCCGTTTCCGGCCGACCTGGCGCAGCGTCCAGCGCCCACAGGTACGCGTCGCCGAGGGTTACTTCGAACGTGCCCACCACCGGGCCGCGTTCACCCACGAGGGCGGCGCCGATGCGGTCGAGGCCATGCTCCGCAAGCGTCGCTACAAGGTAATTCGCGCCGAGGAGCGAGACGGCACGGCCTACCTCTTCGCCGACCGCTTCGGCTGGAGTCATTACGGCACCTTCCTCAGCCACCTCGCGCTGCTCATGCTCCTCGTCGGTGCACTCCTCACCACCATGGCCGGCTTCGACCGCACCTTCGTGTTCGCGGAAGGCTCCCCCGAAGCGGCCGTCTTCGATAGGCCCGGACCCAACCAGCTCTTCATCAAGGTGAACGATGCCTACCGCGGTCTCGATGCGGAGGACAACGTCATCGACTACCACAGCCTCATCGAGGTCCGCCGTGGCGACGAAGTGAAGGCCTGCAAGACCAGCGTGAACGACCCCTGCCACGCCTTCGGCTACAAGGTCCACCAGGCCGCCTGGTTCAACGACATCGCCCACTTCCGCATCACCAATGCCGATGGCCGCGTCGTCCTCGATACCAACCTCGACTTCAACAGCGAAACCACCGCCGTGCCCTCGTTTGTCGTCACTGACGCCCAGGGCCGCGAACTCTTCCGCGGCATGATCCCCCAGATGGGCACCGATCCCGGCGAAACCGACTCCCGCGCCGATGACTACGCCACCGCCACCCTCGTCTTCCCCTCGGCGCCCGGCGCGACCACCGGTCCAGCCTACGAAATCGCCTGGCGCGTCCTCGATGGGCGCATGTCCCTCCTCATCGTCGGCCCCGAACTGGACCCGGTGCGGATCGCGCCCGGCGAATCCGTTGTCGCCGGCTCGAACCGCATCACCCTCGCTTCGGCCACCTCCATCCCGGCAATCCAGGTCTTCGACATGCCCGGGGCCACCACCCCCGCCGGCGCCACCGTCCAGATGCCAACCACTCCCGATGGCACCCCCTACCTCTACATCGCTGGAATCTCTGGGGACAACGTGATCCTGGGCAAGGACCGCCCGGTCAAGACCGCCGGCGGCTACACCTACACCTTCCGCGGCCAGGTCGAGGCTTCCGGCGTTAGCGTCCGCCGCGACCCCGGCGATACGTTCATCTGGCTGGCCGTGGGCATGGCGATGGTCGGCCTCACCCTGACCTTCTACGTCCCCCGCCGGCGGCTCTGGGTGAAGGTCACACCCGCCCGCACCTACATGGCAGGCATCGCCGAGAAGACCACCCGCCTCGGCCGCGAGATGCGCCTCATGGGTGCCCAACTCGGCTCGCGCGACGCCCTCCAGGACGGCGACACCAGCCGCGGCGAGTAGTCCCTTGCCCGGCCCGCCTTCGTTGACGGTCTGCCGCTTGCTCCGTACCGTTGCCCCGCCGGGACGCGCCCGATGCGTCCCCACCGGAGGCCGCTCATGTCCTTCCTTTCTTCTCTCCGCGCCCTCCGGGTGAGTCTCTCCCGCTCCGCCTGACCGGATGGCTCCACATCGGTAGCCATCACGGGCCGAAGAGGCCGGCTCCCCCGCAGCGCGCATCAACCCGCAAATTCACGGCGACCACCGTGACACGTCTGCATGCATCCTGTTGGAGAATCCGTTCTTGTCTTCGTCTCTGAATGTTCCCGAACCGGTGGCGCGCGTCGCCGCCGTCATGTCCACCTGCTCCCACGCCTGGGCGCTTTGCGGCGGCTGGGCGGTCGACTCCTGGCTTGGCCGCGTCACGCGCGAACACGCTGATCTCGACATCGCCGTATTCGAATCAGACCAGCGCGCACTCCTCGAACACCTGGCCGAGTGGAACCTCATCGCCCACGATGAGGACGAGCCACAGGCCATCGAGCCGTGGACCGGCAGGCCGCTTGTCCTCCCGGCGCATCTCCACGCTCGCGAACCGGGCGCAGAGAACGCCGCCCTGGTCAGGCAGTGGGTGACACCGCCGTACACCCAGGCGAAGGACGGCCGCGATTTCGAATTCATCGTCAACCCGGGCGCGGGCGCGGAATGGGTCTTCTCTCGCGATCCGCGCATCGCCCTCCCCGTCGCCGTCTGCGTCCGCGAATCCTCCTGGGGGCTTCCCGCGCTCGCCCCGGAGGCCATCGCGTTCTACAAGGCCACGGCCTACTTCGGCCACCCGAAGCTCTGGGCGCGCCCGCACGATGTCTCCGACTTCGAGGCGCTGGTGCCGTTGCTGGACAGCGACCGGCGCGCATGGCTGCGACACTCCATCGCGACCTTGCACCCGGAGCACCCGTGGCTACCCAACCTTTAAAACCCCACATCCGAGGCGCGACCGGAAGGGCGCGCTCCTGTCGGCACCGCCACAGTGTCCGCGTGAGCTTCCGGGCCAAGTAGCAAGGCGCGCACATCCGAGGCGCGACCGGAAGGGCGCGCTCATGTCGGCACTCCAGGCTCCGTCCAGAGGCGCGCCGGCGCCCGAAGGGCGGGCGGCTCACCGCCAGCCGACCTCCTGCCGACACCAGCCCGCCCACCTCGAGCCTCGGGCCGCAAGGCGCGCACATCCGAGGCGCGTCCGGAAGGGCGCGCTCACGTCGCCCCCGGCACGGCTCACCGCCGCCAGCCGACCTCCTGGCCGTCCGGGGTGGTCGAAACACAAGCGCGTGCTTCCGCACTCGCCTCGGACGCGGCCTCCCGGTGCGCGCCTGCTTGTCCTGTTGCCCGGCGGGTTGCCGCGCCCCATACTCATGCGAACATCTGTGCGAATACCCCTCCCCTTCCGGGGAGTGGTGAGGGCAGGATCGACAATGGTGAAGCCGCCCCCCGCCTACCCCGTCCCTGCAGTTCGGCCAATCCCGCCGGTTGTCATCGCCGAGAAAGTCGTCGCAACCCTCCGGGCAAAGCCAACCGAGACGCACGTCCGCCGCATCGATGAGCGCCCGGCTCGCTTCGGCGAGTGGCCCGAAGGCGCTGATGAGCGGCTGACGGCCGTGCTTCGCAAGCGCGGAATCGAGCGGCCCTTCGTCCACCAGGCAGCCGCTATCGGCAACGCCCTCGCCGGGAAGAACACCGTCGTCGTCACTCCCACCGCCAGCGGCAAGACGCTCTGTTACAACGCGCCTGTCCTCTCGGCGATCCTGAAGGACCCAACCACCCGCGCCCTCTACCTCTTCCCCACGAAGGCCCTCGCCCAGGACCAGCTCGATGAGTTGCACGGCCTCGTCACCGACCTCCAGGCCGATATCCGCACCTTCACCTACGACGGCGACACCCCCGCCGATGCCCGCCGCGCCGTCCGCCAGGCGGGCCACATCGTCCTCACCAACCCGGACATGCTGCACGCCGCCATCCTTCCCCACCACACCAAGTGGATGCAGCTCTTCGAGAGTCTCCAGTACGTCGTCATCGATGAGGTCCACAGCTACCGCGGCGTCTTCGGCAGCCACCTGGCGAACGTCCTCCGCCGCCTGCGCCGCATCTGCCAGTTCTACGGCGCCGACCCCACGTTCATCCTCTGTTCGGCCACCATTGCCAACCCCGGCGAGCTCGCCGCGGCTCTCGTCGGCGACGATGTCGAACTGATCGACGACAACGGCGCGCCCTCCGGCGAACGTGTCGTCGTCATCCACAACCCCCCGGTCGTGAACCGGGAGCTCGGCATCCGCCAATCCTCGCTCAAAGCCGCCCGCGATATCAGCGCCGAGCTCATCCGCTCCGGTATCCAGACCATCGTCTTCGCCCCCAGCCGCACCCGCGTCGAACTGCTCCTGACTTACCTCCGCGACAGCCTGCGGAACAAGCCCGGCGACCCGGAGCGTGTCACCGGCTATCGCGGCGGCTACCTCCCGAACGAGCGCCGCGCAGTCGAAAAAGGCCTCCGCGATGGCACCGTCCGCGGCGTCGTCGCAACCAACGCGCTCGAACTCGGCATCGATATCGGCGGGCTCGGCGCGAGTGTCGTCACCGGTTACCCCGGCTCGCTCGCCAGTCTCTGGCAACAGTTCGGCCGCGCCGGCCGCAGCCGCGAAGCAGCCCTCTCCGTCCTCGTCGCCTCCTCCAACCCGCTCGACCAGTTCGTCGCCACCCACCCGGATTTCGTCTTCGAAGGCGCCGTCGAACGCGGCCTCATCGATCCCGACAACCTCTTCGTCATGGCCAGCCACGTGAAGTGCGCAGCCTTCGAGCTTCCCTTCACGGTCGGCGAGGTCTTCGGCGCGAATACCGATGAACTGCTCGATATCCTGGCTGAGGACGGCGTCATCCAGAAGGCGAACAACCGCTACCACTGGATGAGCGAGGCGTATCCGGCCGAACAGGTCAGCCTCCGCACCGCCAGCACCGACAACTTCGTCATCATCGAACAGGGGCCACATCCCCGCGTCATCGGTGAGTGCGACCGCCCCAGCGCCCCCCTCCTCATCCACGAAGATGCCATCTACATCCATCGCGGCCAGCAGTACCAGGTCGAATACCTGGATTGGGACGACAAGAAGGCTTTCGTCACCCCGGTCGCCGTCGACTACTACACCGATGCCCAGCTGGCAGTCGAACTCAAAGTGCTCGATTCCTTCCACAGCGAGGGCGCTGCCGCCGGTCGCCACGACATGGGCGAAGTCGCCATCACCTTCCTCGCCACGATCTTCAAAAAGATCAAGCTCAACACCCACGAGAACGTCGGCTGGGGCAAGATCGCCATCCCCGAGGCGAACGTCCACACCACCAGCTACTGGCTCACCTTCGATGAAAAGGCAACCAACGGCCTCGACCGCGAGCAGATCGCCAGCGGCCTCTCCGGCATCGGCGAACTCGCCCGCAATCTCGCCGCCATCTTCTGCCTCTGCGATGCGCGCGACATCGGCGCAAACGTCCAGGTGCGCGCGCCAAGCACCGAACTCCCGACCGTCTACCTGTACGACATGGTGCCCGGCGGGGTCGGTCTCGCCGAGAAGCTCTTCGAGGTGCACGACCGGCTGCTCGAGGCCTGCCTGGCGCTGGTGAAGGTGTGCGAGTGTGAGACCGGCTGCCCCGGCTGCGTCGGCCCCCAGGTGGAACCGGCGAGCCCCGCCAAGCGCGCCGCCGCACTTCTTCTTGAGCGCGTCCTCGGTGTCTGAGCCGGGCCGGCCTTAGCGGCCCATCAGCTTGCGCGCCACCCGCTCCGCCGCCGGTCTGTCGCCGGGCGCCAGTTCGCCGTCGAGCACCATCGCGCTAAGCCGTTCCTTCACCACCCGGATCCACGGCCCCGGCTCCCGGTCGAACATGGCAACCAGGTCGTCTCCAGTGAGCGGGCTCTCCGCCTTCAACCGGTCCGCCTCTTCGCTCTCGATCCGCTCACAGGCAGATTCCAGCAGGTCGTGGTACTCCGCGTCGTCGTACGTGTGGCTCGCGTTATCCGCGCGCTTCAGAGCGAGCAAGTCGCGCCAGCGCCCCGGCGATTTTGCCATGTACCGCCGCACCGACCGGGATTCGCCCGGGTCGGGCCGGTCCATGTGCCGGCGCACCAGCAGCGTGATCGTATGGAGGTCCTGGCGAGCCATCCTCAGTCGCTCCAACAAGGTACCCGCCAGTTCCGCCCCGGCGGTCTCGTGCCGGTAGAAGCCCCACTCGCCATTCGCCTTCACGTGGCGCACGGCTGGCTTCCCAAGGTCGTGCAGCAGCGCCGCCCAGCGCCGCACCCGCAGTGTCTCCGGCGTCGTCGCGATCGCATCCACCGTCGCCACTGTGTGACCCCAGACGTCGAACCGGTGGAAGCGGTTCTGTTCACAGCCGATCATCGGGACGAGCTCCGGCAGCGCAAACGCAAGCGCGCCGGTCGCCCGCAGCGATTCGAGCCCGTCTCGCGGCGCCTTCCCGCGCAGCAACTTGTCCAGCTCCGTCGTGACCCGTTCCTGGGAAAGCGTCGCGATCAGCCCCGCGGTCGCTTCCATCCCCGCCAACGTGTCCGGCTCGATCGCGAACCCCAGCTGGCTTGCGAAACGGATGCCTCGCAGGATGCGAAGCGGGTCCTCCCGGAACCGCCGCTCCGGTTCGCCCACGGCCCGGATGATTCCCGCCCGCAGGTCGGCTTCGCCGCCGTACAGGTCGAGCTTTCGTCCCGTGAACGCGTCCTCCGCAAACGCGTTGATCGTGAAGTCCCGCCGCGCGAGGTCCTCCTCGATGCTCGAACCGAAGGTCACGTCCGGCCAGCGGGAACCGTCCCGGTAGGTGTCTCCGCGGAACGCCGTGATTTCGCTCCACTCCCCGCCCACGAGCGCGCCAATCGTCCCGAACCGTTTCCCTACGGTGGTCACCGGCGCACCGAGCGCCCCGGCTATCGCCTCGATCGCGTCCGGGTCGGCGTCGGTGCTGTAGTCCAGGTCTTTCGAGTCTAGCCCCAGCAAGCGGTCGCGAAGCGCTCCCCCGACCAGCCACAGTTCGTGGCCGCTGCTGCGGAACGCCTCGATGAATTGTTCGCGCGTGACACCCACCTCGCCAGTGTAGGTTCAACCTCACCACGGAAACACGGCCACGAGGAGCAGCGGCCCTCGGTCTGCGTAGGCGCGGTGCCCTTACGCGCGGCCCGAGTCCAGACCCGCGTCTTCGCTGAAGGCGCTTTGTGGTTCAATCCCGCCCCCCGGGGGTAGGCTCTTCCCATGACATCACCACAGCAAATCGAGATCCCGCCGCCGTCGCCCGATGACGTCCTCTACGAAAAGCGCGAAACCTTCGCCGTCATCACGCTGAACCGCCCGGTCGTCTTGAACGCCATCAACTGGTCCATCCAGCGTCGCCTCTGGTGGGCCCTGGGCGAGGCCGAAAAGGATGACGACGTTAAGGCCGTCATCCTCACCAGCAACGGCCGCGCTTTCTCCGCCGGCGGCGATATCCAGTCGACTCCGCCCCCGGACAAAGACCCGACGCCCTCCGGCATGCAGATCAACCTCAAGATCTGGGAGATGCAGAAGCCGGTCATCGCCGCAGTCCGCGGCTACGCCGTCGGCCAGGGCCACGAACTCGCCGGCATGTGCGACATGACCGTGGCCAGCGAGGATGCCGTCTTCGGCGAACTCCAGATTCGCCACAGCTTCGGCCCGCCCATCCTGGTCACGCCGTTCCTTACCGGCATCAAGCAGGCCAAGGAGATCCTGATGCTGGGCGAACGCATCAGCGCCCAGGATGCCCTCCGCCTCGGCATCGTCAACCGCGTTGTCCCGGCCGATGAACTCCTGTCCACCGCCGAGGACATGGCCCGTAAGATGGCTGCCCTCCCCCAGAAGACTGTCCGCTCGAATAAGCTCCTGGTGAACCGCGTCTACGAACTCGCCGGATTCCACCAGGCCCTTGCCTACCGCGCCGACCCCACCATCGCCGGCATCCTGGGCACAACCGCCGAGGAACCGGACCCCCACCTCAAGGTCCTCCGCGAACAGGGCTGGGAGGCATTCCGGGCCTCGCGAGACGCGAACTACACCGACTCCCAGTAGGCGTACACGCCGTCCACCGGTGGCCGGGAAGCAGGGGCAACAGCCCCGGCGCTCCCGGCGCCCGCCCGGAGGAAAAGGCGCCGCGGGGCTCGCCCCTGCGCTACCCTGAAGCCATGTGCGGCCGCTTCACCCTCACGCGTGGCGAACGCGCCGGCCTCGAAGACGAGATGGGCCTCCCTCGCGGTTCCCTCAATCCCGGATACGAGCCCCGCTTCAACATTGCCCCAACCGATGAACACCCCATCGTCCGGCAGCGCCTCGAAGACCGTGAGCTCGTCCTCGCGAAGTGGGGGCTCATCAACCACTGGACACCCGTCGGCAAGAAAGTCACCGGGCTCATCAACGCCCGTGCCGAAGGGATCGATACCAGGCCCGCCTTCCGCGATGCCTTCCGGGAGCGCCGCTGCATCGTGCCCGCCGATGGGTTCTTCGAGTGGACCGGGCCGAAAGAGGCCCGCCGGCCACTCTGGTTTCACCGCCCCAACATGGGGCTCCTCTGGTTCGCCGGCCTCTATGAGTCCTGGTATCCCCAGCCAGGCGTGCGGCAGCGCACCTTCACGATCGTCACCACCCGCGCGAACGAAGTCATGCAGCCCATCCATGACAGGATGCCGGTCATCCTCTCCGAAGACGCCGCTGACGCCTGGCTGAACCCTGCCGAAAATGAGCCGGCTCACCTGAAGAAGTTCCTCGTCCCCCCGCCGGATGACCTCCTGGTCTACCGCCCCGTCTCGCCCCTCCTCAACAGCCCGAAGAACGACTACCGGGGACTGCTGGAGGCGTGGACGGAGGGGTAGTGGGCAGGGGAAGGACGAAGCGGAGGATTGGGCCAACACCGCCGGCTCCATTCGCGGGTGTCTCGCAGCGGTCGACGCGCCTGGATAGGGCGGCGCGAGGTGCGCGTCGCCGTCTCGCCTGGCGAATGCCAGCGCGTTCACCCGCTCCGCTTCAACCTCCCCGTCCGCTTGGCATAACGCTCACCCAGGCTGAACACCCAGACGCCCGCAGGGATCATCACGAACCCGCTGGCGATGAGCCCTACGATCGTCAGCCAGAGGTCGCCGAACCCCTTGCCGTCGATCAACGCGCTCCGGATCCCTTCGATGACGTAGCGAGCCGGGCTGAAGATGGACATCGTTGCCAGCGGTTCCGGCATGTCGCCCGCCTTGATGTAGATGCCCGAAATAAGCACCAGTGCCGCCTGGATCACATGCGTCATCTCCGCCCCGCGTTCCGGGTAGAGCAGCGGGAGCACCGCACCCATGATCCCGATCCCGACGAGGCTCAGGCTCCCCGCCACGAGCACCGCCGTCGCCGAGACATAGTTCGCGTTCCCCATGTCCAGGTCGAAAACCAGGACGATGACCACCAGCACGACAGCCGTGTGCAGCAGCCCGTACACCAGTGAAAACAGCGCCGTCCCCACCATGTGTGTACCCCGCCGGACCGGCGCCATGAACGTGTACTCGATCGTCCCTTCCCACCGCTCCCAGCTGATCATCTCGCTTACCGTCTGGAACACGACTGCAAGGTAGTGCCAGACCAGCGCGCCGATCGCCAGGAAGAGGATGAACGCGTCGATCTGCGCATCGGCCAGTGCCTCCGTCCCGATCGCGCTGTTCGTTCCCTTGGCGATGAGCACCACCGCGAGGCTGTTCGCGATGGTGTACAGCATCCACACCACCTCCCACCCCCAGTACCGCTTCACGAGGTTGATGTTCCGTTCGACGAACGCGTAGCTCGCCTTCAGTTCGTGGTATGCCAGGCTCATTTCGTCTCTGCCTCCTTGTCCGCGTCTTCCAGCTTCTTCCCGGTCAACCGGAGGAATACGTCCTCCAGCGACGGCAGGGCCTCGCCGGGCTGGCGGACCTGTTCTTTCAGTGCCTGCGGGGTGTCCAGGGCGACGATCCGCCCCTTGTCCACAATCGCTATCCGGTCGCAGAGTTCGTCTGCTTCCTGCATGTCGTGGGTGGTGAGCATCACGGTCGCGTCGTGCTTGTCCCGGATTTCGAGTACGGCTGCCTGCACTTCCCGCTTCGAATGGGGGTCCAGGCCGGTTGTGGGTTCGTCCAGCAGGAGCAGCACCGGCGCCGTCAGGAACGCCCGCGCGATCGCCACCTTCTGCTGCATCCCGCGCGACATGTCTTCCATCGGCGAACTGAACGAGCGCTCTTCGACGCCGAGCCGCGTCAGGATTTCGATCGCCTTCGAGCGCGCGAAGTCCGCATCCACCGAGTACAGCCGCGCCCCATACATCAGGTTCTCCATCGGTGACAGCTTCTTGAAGAACGACGCTTCCACCGAGACGCGGTTGATCAGCCGCTTCACCTTGAACTCGTCCCGCTCGACATCGAGCCCGAAGATGCGGACTCGACCCGAGTCCGGCATCAGCAACGTCGACATCAGCCGGATGAGCGTGCTCTTGCCCGTGCCGTTGGGCCCGAGCACACCGAAGATCTCGCCCCGGTCCACCGTGAGCGAGACATGGTCGACCGCCACCACGCGCTTCCGTTCCGCGGTCTTCCCGCGCAGCCGGCTGATGATGCCGGGCCCCTGCCGGAACACTTTGCTTACGTCGTCGACTTCGAGGGCGCGTGCCGCGGGGTCGACCGTGATGGTCACCCCCTGGAACCGGGATGGATCGAGCGTTTCCGCCGTCATGCATGGACTCCTTGTGAAACGGGGAGAGCCGGCGGGTTCCTGGTATTCGAAGGGAAACAAGAAACCGTGGGCGTTCGGTCTGGCCCACGGCTGGTTATCGGCTTGCGATACTCGTCAGACGGGGGGCGCGGTGCGGGCGTTTGGCACGGCCTGGCGCATGGCGCGGATGAAGGCGCCGAGGCAGAAGCTACTCATTGGGCGTCCCTCCATCGAAACATGCCGGCGACTATAGCGTGCATAGCCATTGCCAATCAATAACGCCATGAACGCCAGGAAGTTAACGGGAACTTGAGCGCCCCCGTCCCGGGACTCCTAGATCGCCCGCGGCAGGATCGGCTTCCGCCGCTGCACCAGCGGCCCGTGCGCCGCCACCAGCCGCGCGAACTCCGCACCGTCCACGGCCTCTTTGAACAGGTGCCCCTGGCCTTGCTTGCACCCGATCCCGTACAGGAAGTCCCACTGCCAGGCGTTCTCGATGCCTTCCGCCACCACGTTCATCCGCAGCGCGTTGCCCATCTCGACGATCGCCCGGAGCACCGGCCCGCTCGTCGCATCCACACCCAGCCGCGCGATGAACGACTGGTCGACCTTCAAGGTGTGCACCGGGAAGCGCTGCAGGTAGCTCAGCGACGAGTAACCCGTCCCGAAGTCGTCGATCGCCAGGCCGACGCCCAACTCGCGCAATTCACCCAGCATCTCCAGCGCCGAGGGGATGTCCTGGATGAGGACGCTCTCCGTCAGCTCGAGGTGGAGCTGCTTCGCCGGCAGCCCGGTCGTCTCCAGGACTTTCGCTATCCGCCTCGGAAGGTCTCGCTGGCGGAACTCCGCCGCCGAGATGTTCACGCAGACGGTCAACGGGAAGTGCGGTCGCGCCCGCTGGAACTCGATCGTCTTCCGGCAGGCCTCTTCGATCACCCACTGCCCGATCCGCACGATCTCTCCGGTCTCTTCGGCAATCGAAATGAACGTGGCCGGCGAGAGGATGCCGCGGTGCGGGTGGTCCCAGCGCAGCAGCGCCTCCATCCCCACGATATCCCCCGAGCGCAGGTCCACGATCGGCTGGTAGTGCAACAACAGTTCCTGGCGCTCCACCGACCGGCGAAGCGCGTTGTCCAGGTCGAACTGCTCCGCGGGGATCGCGTCCAGCTCCGGCGTGAACAGGACGTGCCGCGCGCGCCCTTCGGCCTTCGCCCGGTACAGCGCGATGTCCGCCTTTCGCAACAGGTCGGTGCTCGTCCGGTCGGCCTGTGTGCTGACCGCGATGCCGATGCTGGACGAGACGAACATCTCGTGTCCCGAAAGCGAGAACGGCCGCAACAAAGAGTGGAGGATGCGCTCGGAGATCCGCAGAGCCGTCGCCTGGGCGTTCGTCGATTGGACCAACACCGTGAATTCGTCGCCGCCGAGGCGCGCGACCAGCTGGCCCTCCGCCGCCCCCACCAGCCGCTGGCTGAACACCGAGAGCAGCTGGTCGCCCACTCCGTGCCCCAGCGTGTCGTTCAGGTACTTGAAGCGGTCGACATCGAGGAACAGCACCGCCACCCGGTTGTCGCGCTGCGGCAGGTTGAGCGCGCGCGTGAACCCGGAAAGGAAGAGCGCCCGGTTCGGCAGCCCCGTGAGCGGGTCGTGGAACGCCCGGTGGACGAGGCTGTCTGTGGATTCCTGGATGGCGCCCGACATCTGGTTGAACGCCGAGGCGATCTCGTCCACCTCGCGGATCGACGATTGTGGCGCCGCGCCTTCGAATGCCCCGTCCGAGGCCGTCCGCAGCGTCGAGGCGATCCGTTCGAGTGGTAGCCCTACGCGCCGATGGACGACGGCGACGACCGCGAAGCCCAGCGCCGCCGCCACGCCCGCTTCCGCCGCGAACCATCCGGGTCCCTGGGGGAACATTTGGCCCAGCACCAGCGGGACCAGGATCGCGGGCAACAGGAGTAGCCCGCTGACCAGCGACAGTGGCAGGCGAAGGTACGTGGGATTTCCTGGCGACATCCGCCTGCCTTTATCGGGTCGAATTGGTAACACGGGAGTTGCGCCCCGGTTTCTTTCGTCCTTCACAATTTCGTCTGCGAGCGACGGTGCAACAGGGTCGTGGCGCTCCATCAGGCCGCCACCTGGAGCTGCCATGGCTCCCGGAACAGGTGGATCAGCTCCGCCGCCACCACCGGGTCGAAGGCTTCCCCGCTCCCTGCCCGGATTGCGTCCAATCCCGCCGCCAGCCCGGCTGCAGAGGCGTGGTCGAAGGCACAAACCGTCGCCGTCACCCGCCCCAGCGCCGAGATCTCCTCTCGCGAGAGACTTGCCGGGCGCCCTTTCCCGTCCCAACGCTCTCGGACCTCCGCGGCGCCCTGTGCCACGTCCGCCGGGGCGCTCCGTTCGAGGAGCGCTCGTGCGGTCGCAATCGCGCCGCCGCTGAAGTCGCATCCCGCGCCTTCCCCGTCTTCGTGCTCGGGAAAGGCCGCCGGCAGTACGTGGAGCACCGCCGCCAGCGTGGCATCAGCAGTCTCCTCGGGCCGGAAGCCGAGCTGCTCGGCCACCATCGCTGCAAGCGCGGCGCATCGCACGGCGTGTTCTGTCGCCGACCTTCCCACGAACTCCGCCACCAGCCCCTCGAGGGCCGCTCGCCGCCCGTCTCGCCAGTCGGGCAGCGCCCGGGCGAACGTCACCGGCGAACCACCGGCCGCCCGCTTCGGCCCCACCGCATGCCAGGCGGCCGCCCCCGCGATCGCCACAGCAGCGCTCCCTCCTCCCGCGAACATCGCCACCCGCGGAAACGGGCCGCCGCCCGCGCCACCCAGGGCGATGGCGGCCGCTGCCACGAGGCCGGCGGCGCCCGGCACGATCCCAACCCTCATTCCATGGTTTTCGGCAACTCCGGCCCGTTCGCGAGCGCACTCCCGGCCCCGCTGCCGCGCGCTCTCCCGCCCGGGCGCGAAAACCGATTAGCACTCATTGACAGGGAGTGCTAATATCTCCCTCGCACCACCGCAAATCCCCTCATAGAGGTACTCAATGGCAAAGCAGTTGCTCTTCGACGAAGAAGCACGGCACTCGCTCAAGCGGGGCATCGATGCCCTCGCCGACGCCGTGAAGATCACCCTCGGCCCCAAGGGCCGCAACGTCGTTCTCGATAAGAAGTTCGGCGCCCCCACCATCACCAACGACGGTGTGACCATCGCCAAGGACATCGAACTCGAGGACCCCTTCGAGAACATCGGCGCCCAGCTGGCCAAGGAGATCGCCTCCAAGACCAACGACATCGCTGGCGACGGCACCACCACCGCCACCGTCCTCGGCCAGGCAATCGTCCAGGAAGGCCTCAAGAACGTCGCCGCCGGCGCGAACCCGATGGGCCTCAAGCGTGGCCTCGAAGCCGGCGCCGCCGCCCTCGTCGAAGCCATCAAGAAGGGCAGCATCAAGGTCACCGAGCGTAACCAGATGGCCCAGGTCGCCACCATCTCCGCCAACAACGACCCCTCCATCGGCCAGCTCATCGGCGAGTGCATGGAGAAGGTCGGCAAGGACGGCGTCATCACCGTCGAAGAGTCCAAGGGCATCCAGACCGAAGTCGAATACGTCGACGGTATGGCCTTCGACCGCGGCTACATCAGCCCCTACTTCGTTACCAACCCGGACCGCATGGAAGCTGTCGTCGAGGACCCGCTCATCCTCATCACCGACAAGAAGCTCTCCTCCGTCCAGGAGATCCTCCCGGTCCTCGAGAAGATCCTCCAGGTTTCGAAGAACGTCGTCATCATCTGCGGCGACCTCGAAGGCGAAGCCCTCGCCACCCTCGCCGTCAACAAGCTCCGCGGCACCATCAACATCCTCGCCGTGAAGGCCCCGGGCTTCGGCGACCGCCAGAAGGACAACCTCGGCGACCTCGCCACCCTCACCGGTGCCACCGTCATCTCCGAGGAGATCGGCCGCACCCTCGATAGCGTCGAAGTCGGCGACCTCGGTCGCGCCCGCCGCGTCGCTTCCACCAAGGAAGAGACGACCATCATCGAAGGCAAGGGCAAGAAGAAGGAGCTCGACGCCCGGATCTCCCAGATCCGCGCCATCCTCGAAGACTCCAAGAGCGACTGGGACCGTGAAAAGGCCCAGGAGCGCCTCGGCAAGCTCGCCGGTTCCGTCGCCGTCATCAAGGTCGGCGCCGCCACCGAAGTCGAGCTCAAGGAAAAGAAGCACCGCGTGGAAGACGCCCTCAGCGCCACCCGCGCCGCTGTCGAAGAAGGCATCGTCCCCGGCGGCGGTGTCGCCCTCATCAACGCCCTCCCGGCGCTCGATAAGGTCAAGCTCGAAGGCGACGAGGCCACCGGCGTCCGCATCCTTCGCCGAGCCCTCGAAGAGCCTCTCCGCCGCATCGCCATCAACGCCGGCAAGGACGGCTCGGTGATCGTCGAAGAGGTCAAGAAGCTCGGCAAGGGCCAGGGCTACGACGCGCAGAAGGGTGAGTTCGGCGACATGGTTGCCAAGGGCATCATCGACCCGGCAAAGGTCACCCGCTCCGCCATCGAAAACGCCGTCTCCATCGCGGCCATGGTCCTCACCACCAACTGCCTCGTCACCGAGAAGCCGGAAGCCGCCGCGGGCATGCCCGCCGGCGCGCCTCCGATGTACTAGGATCGAGGCCCGTACCCTCTCGGGCGCCAGCCCGATCGGCGTAACGACAACTCCGAGGGGGCAGGCCGCGCGGCCTGCCCCCTCGTTGCAATCTCCCAGGGAAGGAGCACCGCCATGCGGAACGAGAACGGCATCGACATCGACATCGAGGCGCTCAACAAGCTCCTCAATACGGCCGACCTCATCACTATCGGTTTCACCCTCTTCCCCGAACGGCTCCTCGTCGACACGCGCAGTAACGACCAGGAGCGCCAGTTCGCCGACATGGTCGAGCCGGTCGCGAACATCCAGGAGCGGTACGTCTGGCTGGGCAAGCATCGCGGCAGCTTCGGCGCGCCCGAAGGTTTCGCCTTCTTCGTTTGGCCCCAGACCGTCCGCGGCTTGATCGAGCGCGATGCCCTCGCGCCACTCAAGGCTCGCCTGACCTCCGAAGCTCGGCGCGACCTGGATGTCGCCCTCGCGACCGCCGCCGAACTCGAACGCGGCGCGATAATCGAGGCGATCAAAGGCAGCGACCGTTGGCCCGCCGTCTGGGAACGTGCCGCCTGAACGAACCCCCGCTCTGCCCGCTTCCGGTGCTACACTCCCCGCCAAACCCGGAGGTATCCCGCTGATGACCCAGGCGCCGGCTTTCGAATCCGACCAGGAACTCCTCAAGCTTGCCCAGGGCCTCCGCGATGCCTTCGGCGCTCCTGCGCCGGTTGCCCTCTCCCGCCGCACCGTCGTTGGCTTCCGTGGCAAGGCAAAGCTCTATTACTACCCCCCCAAAGACGGGGGCCGCTTCAAGACACCCCTCGTCCTCTTCCCTTACCTCGGCATCAGCCGCCCCTACATTTTCGACCTTCGCCCCGGCGAGTCGTTCGCTGAGTTCCTTTACGAGCAGGGCATCCCCTTCTACCTCTGCGACTGGGGCATCTTCGGTCCCGAGGACCGCGACATGGGCATGGACGACGTCATCGGCGACATGATCCCGTCGCTTATACGCCAGGCCGTGCGCCACTCCGGCGCGGAAGGCGTGACCGCCTTCGGATACTGCATGGGCGTCCCCATGACTACCTCCGCTATCGCCGCCCAGCCGGGACTGCCCGTCAAGAACTTCCTCGGCATGGTCGGCCCGATCGACTTCACCATCGGCGAATTCCCCCGCATGACCGATGACGACAAGTTCGATGTCGATGCCATCCTCGAAACCTTCGACATGATGCCTGCCGAGTTCATCCGCTCCGGCTTCAAAATGCTGAACCCCATGGGAGACGTCTCCCAGGCGCAGTCCCTCCTCCAGAACGTCTCCAACCCAGGCTGGCTCGTTGGCTACAAGGCCATGAACCGCTGGGCCAGCGAATGGCTCCCCCTGCCCAAGCAGTTCTTCCGCGGCTGGGTCCGCCACTTCTACCAGGGCAACGAGCTCTTCCAGGGCAAATTCCGCGTCCTCGGCGAAACCGTGAACCTCCGCGACATCACCATGCCGATCCTCGCCGTCGGCGCCTCGCGTGATGACATCGTCCCGCCCGGCAGCGCCCGTGCCCTCATCGACTCCGTCGGCAGCACCGACAAGCAGTTCCTCGAGCTCGAAGGCGGCCACATCTCCGTCATCGCCGGCCGCCGCGCCCAGCAACAGGTCTGGCCCGCGCTCCTCCAGTGGCTCAAGGACCACGACGACTAACCCCGAAGCAACGACAGCCCCCGAGGCGAGGCAGTCATGCCTCGCGTGCCGCGCAGACCCGGAACATCCCCGGCAGACCTCTCCCATGGCTCAAGGATCACGCCAACCAACCCCGAAGCAACGACCCCCCGAGGCGAGGCAGTCATGCCTCGCGTGCCGCGCAGACCCGGAACATCCCCGGCAAACCTCTCCCGTCGCTCAAGGATCAGGCCGACCAACGCCGAAGCAACCACCCGAGGCGAGGCAGTCATGCCTCGCGTGCCGCGCAGACCGGAACTTCCCCGGCAGACCCTTCCAATGCTCAACGATCCACGCCAACCAACCCCGGAGCCACAACCCCCGAGGCGAGGCAGTCATGCCTCGCGTGCCGCGCAGGCCCGGAACATCCCCGGCAGACCTCTCCCATGGCTCAAGGATCACGCCGACCAACCCCGGAGCAACAACAACCCCGAGGCGAGGCAGTCATGCCTCGCGTGCCGCGCAGACCCGCAACTTCCCCGGCAGACTCTCGCCATCTCGCGCACACCCGGGATGACGCGGCGCCAGCCTCCGGGCAACACCTACTTCTTCTTGACAGCCTTCTTCTTCGCGGCGGCGGCGGGAGCCCGCACCGGCGCTGGCGCCTGCGCACCGAGCAAAGCCGCCAGCGCATCGTCAATCTTGTCCAGCCGCAAAAGGACCGTGTGCACCTGGTCCGCCAGTCGCTGGAACTCCGTCAGCGGGACCGCTCCCACCGCCTCGACGATAGGTCCATATGCGTCGCGGGCCGCCTTCGCCATCGTCGCCCGCGCCGCGACGTAGTTCTTTTCCATCTCGCCGGCGAGCGTCTGTCCCTGCTCCGAGCCCGAATAGGCTTCGTAGCTCTCGCCCCAGCTCTTCAAGAACTGGTCGCTCATCAGTTTCCACTGGTCCATGAGGTCGGCGATGCCAGGTTGTGTCATGGCCGCGAGTATACCCCGCGCCTGTAAATTCCGCCGTCCCCGGCGTACAGTCCCCTCACCAACCACTGGAGTCCCCGCCATGCCCTTCGCCCAGGTGAACGACGCCCGGATGTTCTACACCGACGAGGGCGAAGGCAGCCCGGTCCTCATGGTCCACGGCTGGAGCTGCGATGGCTCCGACTGGGCCTGGCAGATCCCGGCACTCAAGGCCGCCGGTTACCGCTGCATCACGCCCGACCTCCGTGGCCACGGCCGCTCTTCCGTCCCCGCAGGCGGCTACACCCCCCGCCAGTACGCTGCCGACCTTGCCGGCCTCATCGGCCAGCTTGGATGCGGCCCCGTCGTCGCCATCGGGCATTCCATGGGCGGAGCCACTGTCGTCGCCCTCGCCGTCGAACACCCGGAGGTCGTCCGGGCCGTCGTCCCGGTCGATTCCGCCTACGGCTTCGAAAGTGAAACCGCCGTCACCCTCCCCCAGATGACCCAGGCCTTCCGCGGCCCCGGCGGCCACGACGTGGCCCTCCAGTTCGCCAGTGCCGCCTTCTACGGCCCCGCGACCCCTGCCCACCTCCCTCCGCTCCATGCCCGCCGCATCGCCGCCTTCGATCAAGAAGTCATGGCAGCCGCGCTCGAGGGCCTCATCCTTCCCCCGGATCAGTTCGGCGAAAAACCCCGCTCGGAGACGTACCTTCGCCGCGTCGCCGCCCCGGCCCTCGCCTTCCGCGCCGGCAGGAACGACCCCGCAAGCATGGCCGCCTGGGAGCGCGCCCAGTTCCAGCACCCGAAGTCGAAGGCAATCGGCTGGGAAGGCACCGGCCACTGGCTTCACCAGGAGCGCCCCGGCGAATTCAACAGCCTGCTCATCGCCTGGCTCGCTTCCCTCGATTGATCCGCCCGCCGGGCCGAAACCTCGCACCATCCGTGGCAAGCCCGGCTCCCGGCACTTGACCGAGGCCCTACTCTTCCCCGCCTAGCAGCTTCCGCAGTGCCTCGCGCGGGGGCCCTATCTCGTCTTTGAACTGCCGGTAGAACATGAAACCGAGCACGCCCATCGCCAGCACGATCAGTCCACCGGTCACCAGCAACGCCCCCAGGCTCTTTCCGAACGAGTCCCCGAAACCCACGACAACCGTCGTCGGGACGATCGAGCCGAGCGCTACCAGCGTGATGAACTGCTTGAACCCCATCTTCGTCAGCCCCGCCGCATACGCTGCGAAGTCGAACGAGATCGGCATCATCCGCCACCAGAAAACCAGCTGCGGCCCCATCTGCAGCGCCAGGCGGTCTACCCGGTCCGCGCCCTCATGCCCGATCAGCCTCGGGATGAACCGCCGCCCGAATTTCCGCGAAACCCAGAAAATGATCATCGAACCGATGAGCTGGCCGATCACCGAGTACACCACCCCGAGCACCGTACCCCACGCGATCCCCGCCGCGATCATGAACGGCGGGTTCGGGATCGGCGCGATCACCATCGCCACCGCCAGCACCGTGATCAGCAGGATCGGCCCCCACGCGCCGAGGTCGCGGATCCATTCGCGCACGTCCTCCACGTCCAGGTCGCCTGTCACGAACTCGAGCAGGATGAGCACTGTCGCCCCAGCCAGCGCCAGCAGGCTGATCAACCGCCGCCGTACCTTCGGGTTCGCCAGCAGCGGCTGTTCCACCGCTCCCCCGGCACGCGGCGCTTCCACCGCGCCCGACCGGAAGAGGTCGCCCAGTTCTCCCCAGACGAGGTAGGCGGTGATCACCGCCAGTCCCCCGGCGACCGACTTCGAATGAAACAGGGCGTAGGTGCCCGCGCCCGCCGCCAGCCCCGCCGCCAGGGCGGCCACCATGATGACTTTTTCTCGCATGCGAAGCCCAATGCTACGGCCGCGCTTCCTTCCCCGGAAGGATTCCCTCCGCGGCCGCTGTAACACGCCCGAAACCGGTCTCAGTCAAAGTGCGCCCATGGCCCAACTCGAACTCAGCGTCCGGCCCGCAACTGGGGCCGATCTCGAAGCCATCAACCGCATCCATGGCCCCGAAGTCCTCCACGGCACCGCCACCTGGGACACCGAACCATGGACCCTGGACCAGCGCCGTGAATGGTTCTCCCACCACGATGCGATGAACCCCGTCCTCGTTGCCGAACACCTGGGAGAGGTCGTCGGCTTCGCCTACGTCACCCTCGTCAGCCAGAAGACCGGCTGGCGCTTCACCCGCGAAGACACCATCTACATCGATGAACGGTTCCGCGGCCAGGGTGTCGGCGACCTGCTCCTCGGCGCCCTCCTTGCCCTCCTGCGGGAGCTCGGTGTCCGCCTCGTCATCGCCTCCATCACCTCAACCAACACCGCCAGCATCCGCCTCCACGCGAAATACGGCTTCGAAGTGATGGGCGAGATGAAGAATGCCGGCTACAAGTTCGGCCAGTGGCTCAACACCACCTACATGCAGGTTGACCTCGGCGAGCCCTCCCCCGGCAAACCCACCTGGTGAGCCGGGACGAGCGCCCTACCCCAGGAAGTCCAGCAACAGTGCGTTGACCTCTGCCGGCCGCTCCTGTTGTGTCCAGTGCGCGCAATCCTCGATGTGCTCCATCCGGATCCCGGGGATGAGCATCGGCATCGCCGCCGCCATCTCCGGCTTCAGGATCGTGTCCTTCCCGGCGGTCACCATCATCGACCTGATGTTCAGCTGCGGCCCCTTTGGTGCGCCCGCCTCATCCGCGTTCCTGTCCGCTGCCCGGTACCAGTTCAACCCGCCGCGGAACCCCGTCCGCGAGTACTCCTTCACGTACTCCGCCAGCTCTTCATCGGTGAGGAACGTGTCCGTGTTCGTGATCCTCGCAACAACGCCGCTCCCGTCCCCGCCCACCGTCATGAACGTCGTGAAGTCCGCCGCCCGCGTGTAGGGGAGGAAGATCTTCTTGAAGGTCGTCGCCACGTCGGCTTCGAGCTCCGCTTCCGCGACGCCGGGCGCGAGGAAGTAGCGCATGTAGAACGTCCGGTCGGTTTGTCCGTGGAAGTCCCGGAGCGACTCGGTCGGGCGCGCGTTCGAAGGTGGCCCATACGGCGTGTTCAGCCCCACGAGCGCCGTCACCCGCTCCGGGTAGCGCAAACCCATTTGCCAGATGACCGCGCCGCCCCAGTCGTGCCCGACGAAGGCGGCCTGCTCGATCCCCAGCGCATCCAGCAGTCCCGCCATGTCGGCGCAGAGCGTCTTCATCGTGTACTCCGCCGGGTCCGCAGGCGCATCGGTCCCACCGTACCCGCGCATATCCGGGGCGATCGCCCGGAATCCCGCGTCCGCCAGCGCATGCACCTGGTGCCGCCACGAATACCAGAGCTCCGGCCAGCCGTGGCAGAACACTACCGCCGGCCCACTTCCCGCCTCCGCCACGTGCATCCTGATCCCGTTTGTCTCGATCGTGTGATGTCGAATGTCGGCCAAGTCGCGGCCTCCCTCGCCAGGTTGGCGGCTATTGTGGCCGATCCCGGTTCTCGCCGCTTCCGGCCTGGAGACCCCGCCGCCCTTCGCCGGTTGCGACAGCACTGCCGCTCTCTCAAGCTTGGAAGAAGCGCTGGGGCACGCCCGGCCGGGAGGATCAGCGAACCGATGGTGTACAACCCGGAAGACCTCGATCTGCTCGAAGTAACACTCCTCGGCGTGCTCTCGGTCGGGCTTCCGCCTTCGAAGGCTGCCGGCAGCGACACCTTCCGCGTCGACCACGTCACCGCCGTCATTGCCGCCATGCAGGAGACGGGCGACGCGGCTGCCTACCTGGCCGAAGACGGCGTCCGCGTCATCCCCGGGTTTCGAAGCCGCCTTCGCGCCGCCATCGCCGGCCTCGAAGAGAAGGGCCTCGTGACCATGCCCGTCGCCGGCATGCCGGCGGCCGCCGGAGGCTACGAAGCCGGCCTCCTCCTCGACCTCGTCGAACCGGATGAACAACCGGCCGTCCTCGACCGCTACCTCTCGCAGCTCTGCATGGAAGTCCTCTTCAACATCCGGCAGGTCTATCCCTTCCTCATGGAGCGCTACTCCGCCAGCGGCGAAGTCTGGCGCCGCCTCCGCGAAGCCGGTTACGCCCGCGACTGAGCGCGCGCCCGGTGTCCTCAACGAAGCTGCCCGCGATGGGCACGCGAGCAGCCCGGCCCGGCCCTCGCGCAGACGCTACCGCTCGCTCTCCGCTGCCTCCACGATCCTCGCCAGTGCTTCAGTCATCCCCTGCGCCGCTTCAGGCGTGAGGTAATCGATGAAGTGCCGGTTGATGCCCCTGACGTGTACCGGCCCCGCTTCCCGCAGGCGCTTCTTCCCTTGCGGTGTCAGCATCACCCACCTCCCCCGCCGGTCATCGCCGTCCGGCGATCGGTTCACCAGCCCGGCCGCGTACATCCGGTCCACCAGCCGTGTCAGCCCGCTCTTGCTCAGGAGCACTGCCGCAGCCAGCTCCGTCATCCTCAATCGCCGCTCCGGAGCCTCCCGGAGGTGGAGCAACACGTCGTACCACGTCAGCGGGAGCTCCCGCTCGCGTTGCAGCTCGTCTTCGAGCAGGGCGGTTACCCGCGCATGGGCGGTCAGGAACGTCCGCCACGCCGCCATTCCCACGTCAGTTTCCAATTGCGCCCATCATCCGCCCATCCCCCACTCCCGGGCAATGGCGCTTCGCCCATCGCGCGAAATTGCGGTTTTACTGACACGATGCTGACGGACGCTTGCTTCGCGTCCCCAGGCAGGAGTAGATGCGGAAGAGCCCAAGTGGCAAGAGGAAAGGCGTGCTAAACGCGACCGCGGATCAGGCGAACACGGGAAGGTCTAATCCAGACTCCCCGATCAGTTGCTCCGCGCGGTGGGCAAAAGTAACGTCAGTGAGATCGATTCCGTCGCTGGCATCCAAGAACTCTAGCCCCACGACGGCGCCATCCGCTGAATAGTCGATGAGGCGAGCAACGTCGAGTTCCACCGTCCGAGCCACGGCTCCGCCGGGCGCAAGCCGAACGTAGAGCACGTCGGCCTCGGAGTCGTACTGAATACTGTCGCTTGGATTTGCCACAGGTCGCCCCTTACTCGTCTTTCCAGGCCACTGTCTTGATAAACGGCGGGTTGGAATCCCTCTTCACCCAGAGTTTCAAGACGCGCCCTTGGTAGTCGCCTTCGAGAATCTCGGCTAGAGATCCCTTCTTACTGGCTGGGCGTCGGATCGAGTAATGCTTCCAGCACCCATTCAACTGCCTCTTGCGAGACGTTGCGTTCCGCCATTCTGGCCCGTGCATATGGACGGATAACTGGCTTCTTGCCAATGACGTCCCCCTGCCCGGGTGTTGCCATGCGCGGGATGATACGCAAGTTGATCAACTCATGATGGTACGTAAAACGCACATCTGCTCTAAAGGTTATCCCGGATCTTGTAACGTTGCCGTGAAATCGCTCACCTTGGGCCGCGCAACTCACCCTTTGGCAGCCAATTCCGCCCACGTGATCGGCTTGCGGAAATGCGCGGGACGCTGTGCCGCCACACCCCGCCACGCCGCCATTCCCACATCAGTTTCCAATTGCGCCCATCATCCGCCTATCCCCCACTCCCGGGCAATGGCTCTTCGCCCACCGCGCGAAATTGCGGTTTTACTGACACGATGCTGACAGCAGTCCCGCGTCCGCACCTCCCCGCTGCCTGTCGCCAGGCCCGCCCATGCCCCCATACTCTCTTCCCCGCGCCTCTTCGCGCCCTGGAGCGTCCATGTCCGCCGTTGCCGCAAACGGTCTCGTCAAGCACTTCTCGCCCGATATCCGCGCCGTCGATGGCATCGACCTCGACATCCCCGAGGGACAGGTCTTCGGCTTCCTCGGCCAGAACGGCTCCGGGAAGACCACCACCGTCCGCATGCTCACCACCCTCCTGAGGCCGACCGCCGGCACCGCCCGCGTCGGCGGCATCGATGTCCTCGCCGACCCCGACCGCGTCCGCAAGCTCGTCGGCGTCGCCCTCCAGGAAGTCGGCCTGGATGACCTCCAGACCGGCCGCGAGCAACTCTCCCTCCAGTCCCGCCTCTTCGGCATCTCGTCTGGCGAGACCCGCCGCCGCGTCGACCACCTTCTTGAAATCGTCAGCCTCACCGATGCCGCCGACCGCCCCGTGAAGGGCTACTCCGGCGGCATGAAACGGCGACTGGACCTCGCCTGCGCCCTCGTCCATGAGCCCCGAATCATCTTTCTCGATGAACCAACCACCGGCCTCGACCCCGTCACGCGCGACCAGGTCTGGCGCTACGTCGAGGAGCTTAACCGCGACGGCGTCACCTTCTTCCTTACCACCCAGTACCTGGAGGAAGCCGACCGCCTCTGCCACGACATCGCCATCATGGATCGCGGCAGGATCGTCGCGAAGGGGTCGCCCGCCGAACTGAAGTCATCTATCGGCACCGACGCCATCACCGTCTTGTTCGCCAGCGACGATGACGCCCAACGGGCCGACTCTCGCATCCGCCAGCTCCCCGGGATCGACTCCACCGCACTCGCCGGGAGGGAGGTCGTCGCCTACCTCCGCAACGGAGCCTCGGCCGTCGCCGGCATCGTCCTCGCCCTCAACGATGCCGGGCTCACCGTCAGCGAACTCCGGCTCGCCCAGGCCACCCTCGACGATGTCTTCCTGCGCGCAACCGGCCACCACCTCGAAGTCGACAAGCGTGTCGAAGTGGCGGCCGTCGCCGGAGGTGCGGCGTGACCCGCTTCATCACCACCACCTGGCTCCTGATGGCCCGTGCCCTCCGCGAAGCGCGCCGACAGCCCGCGAACGACCTCGGAAACGCCTTCATCCCGCTCTTCTTCTACGCCGTCACCGTCGGCGCAGTTGGCGGAGTTGCGCGCGAAGCCTTCGGCGTCGATGACTACAAGGGCTTCCAGCTGCCCGTCGCCCTGCTCCAGGGCGCAGCCGGCATCGCCGGCGGCGCCGGCCTGGCACTCACCCAGGACATCCAGTCCGGCTACTTCGAAAAGCTCATGCTCACTTCGACTCCCCGCTTCGCCATCGTCCTCGGCCGCATGCTCGCCGATGCCGTCAAGGCATTTGGCCTCTCCATCCTGATTATCGCCATGGCCCTCGCCGTCGGTTCCGGGTTCGAAACAGGCCCCGTGGGGATGCTCGTCCTCCTCGTCGGGACCGCTGCCTTCGCCCTCGCCTACTCCGGCATCGGCGTCGCCATCGCCCTCAAGACTGGCAGCCCCCAGGCCGCCCAGGCGGGATTCCTCATCTTCTTCCCGCTGCTCTTCCTGGCGCCCACTTTCGCGCCGATCGAAGTCTTCGCCACCTGGCTCGAAGTGATCGCGCGGGCGAATCCGGTTACCTACCTGATCGAAGGCCAGCGCTCGCTCATCACTGCCGGATGGGAACCCGCCGCACTGGCGAAGGGTGCAGCCGCGATCGCGGGCATCGCGGCGCTCACCTTCACCCTCACGGGGCTGGCCCTTCGCGGCCGTTCCCGCTGAGTCAGGGCTCAGGGACGAATCGCTCGCCCGTGCCCCGGTAGCGAAACTGCCGCCCATCCGCGGTCGTCAGCGTCGCCAGCCAGCCGGGCACCATCGCCTGGCTGCACACTTCGCCCGCCTGCTGCAGCCCCAGGCAGCCATTCGGCCAGGTCTGTTCGGCGAACTCGACGCTGGAGATTGCCGCCGGGTCGACTCCTCGGCGTGCGGCCAGGTCTGCCCGGAGGGCGGCCCCCACCCCCGCCGGCGCAGGGCTCTCCCCGGTGCTCAACGGCGGTGGTGGTGTCGCTTCGCGAATCACCGCAGCGGAGCCGCGACCGTCCCCGGGCTCTGGTTCCGGCCCCGGGCCACACCCCGCCAGCGCGACCGCCACCGCCACGCTCAACCCAACGGCAAGCCATCGGCACACAACGCCCAGACGCCGCACCGGTGATCAAAGTTCCTCTTTCCTCTTTCCTCTTTCCTCTTTCCTCTTTCCTCTTCTCCCCCTACAGTTCGCACAAATGTTCGCTTCTCCGGCCCGCGCCCCCGCCCCGCGTGACCGGCTCCGCGCCGCCCTCAACCAGCCGTTGCGCGCCGAGCCCGCGCTGCGCCGCGAGAGCGTCACCGAGCTTCTCGACCTCTCAACCCTTGGTGGCCGCTGGTTCGAATCCGGCGACGGCCCTGGCTATGTCGTCGAAAGCGTCTACGAAGCGGGCCACTGTCATGGTCGCATCCCTCTCCACCGTGCCCTCGCGATCGATCCCGCGCGGCTCGCCGGCCAGGTCCGCGACCCCCGCCTCGGCGAAACAGAACCCCGCGACTTCCTCTATGTCGATACCGAGACCACCGGCCTCGGCGGGGCCGGGACGATGGTCTTCCTTGCCGGGGCCGCCCGCTTCGAAGGTGCCGCGCTTCACCTCCGCCAGTTCCTCCTTCCCGGCCCCCAGTACGAAAACGGCCTCCTCGGCGGCATCTCGCGTGAGCTCGCCGGCGCGCGCGCCCTGGTGAGTTACAACGGCAAGTCGTTCGATGTCCCCGCGCTCGAATCCCGCTACATCCTCTCGCGCCAGCGGCCCACCCTCCGCGCGCTCCCCCACCTGGACCTGCTCCATCCCAACCGGCGGCTCTTCAAAGGCGTCATCGAATCCCACCGCCTGCCCATGGTCGAACGCGAACTGCTCGGATTCGAACGTGAGGATGACTGTCCATCCGCAGAGGTCCCGGAGCGGTACTTCCGCTTCCAGCGCAGCGGCGACCCGACCCACATTCGCCCCGTGCTCCGCCACAACGCCTGGGACATCCTCTCGCTCGTCGCCCTCGCCGCCCATCTCGCCGCGGTCTGCGATGACGGCGCAAGTCATCCTCTCCAGGCGGCCCGCGCCGCCGAATATGCCGGAGAGCACGCCGCTGCGGCCCGCCACTACGAGACGGCTCTCTCGACCGTCCCTGGCCGTGCCGAACGCCTCGAGTCGCTCGAGCGCGCTGCCCGCTGCCACACCCGCACCGGCGAATGGGAAGCGGCCGCCGCTCACTGGCAGTCCCTCATCGATGAGCCCCGGGGCCGCCGTGTCCTCCCCTACGTCGAACTGGCCAAGCTGGCTGAGCACCGCCTCGGCGACCACCCGCGTGCCTACGTCCTCACCGATGAAGCCCTCACCCTCGCCCGGCGCGGGCTGGTCCGGCCCGGCCCGGACGGCGGCGAACTCTCGATCGAGGCTCTCGAACACCGCCTCGCCCGCCTCCGTGGCAAGCTCGAAAAGCATCGCTGAGGCCTTCGCCCGGTACAGCCCCCGCTTAGTCACCGCCGGCGACGGCACTACACGTTACCGTGTAGAATGCCATCACGATGGCGCGCAGGCGGCGAGAGGCATGGACGGCGGAGCGGATCGCGGCCCTGCGCTCGGAACTCGGCCTCACCCAGTCGGACATGGCCGATGAGCTGGGTGTCCGCCAGCAAACGGTCTCGGAGTGGGAGACGGGCCGCTACCTCCCCCGAGGCGCGAGCGCGAAGATGCTTTCGCTCCTGGCCGAACGGAAGAGCCCCTACGACGCCTCCGGCGGCGATGAAGAATGACGGCGGCTGCCCGCGCGGGCGCACCGGCGCCGGCCTCCGAGGCTGCCCTCGCGGGTCGTTGGGCCGCCGGGCTGGCCGGCCCCCTGCGCCTCGAGGACGGGCGGGTCTTGCGCGTGGTCTTTCCCGGGGTGCCGGGGCCGGGCCCGGGGCCGGATTTCCGGGGCGCCATCCTTGATGCCGGCGGAGACCTCCTCCGCGGCGATGTCGAGATCCACCTGCGCGCCAGCGGCTGGCGGGTGCACGGCCACGAAAAGGACCCTGCCTACGCCGGGGTCGTCCTCCATGCCGTCGCCGCCAACGACCTCACCGCGCCGCTGACACACCACCAGTCCGGGCGCCTGATCCCCGTCCTCGTGTTTCCCGCGCAGCCGCCGGGGTTCCCACCGCCATTCACGCCGCCCTGCGCCCTCGCCTGCCGCTCGGGTTACCTCCCCGGTGCCGCGCTGGACCGGCTCGGCCTGCGGCGCCTGCGGATCAAGGCCGCGCGGACTGCCCCGGCGGTCGCGGCCTTCGGCCCCGGTCAGGCGCTCTACGGGTTGCTCCTCGAGACCTTCGGCGGGACTGCCAACCGCGCTGCCTTCGCCGCCCTCGCCCGCGCTGTGCCGCTCGCGCACCTGCTGGAAGCCGTCGCCGGCGCCCAGTCTCGCCCGCTCGCCTTCACCGTCTGCCTGGAGGGCGGCGCGCCGGAGTTCGGGCTGATCCGGGCCGGGCTGCGGCCGATGGCCTCCCCCGCGCGCCGGCTGGAAGCGGCCGGCGCCCTGCTTGCGAAGTTGTGGCCCGAAGGCGCCGCCCCCGGATTCCCGCTGACCCTGGGCGTCGAGGCCACTCCCCGGTCGCTGCAGGTTCCCGGCGTGGGCCGGGCGCTCGCACTGGAATGTCTCGTGAACGCCGTCCTGCCTGTCGCCCTCGCCTCGGGTTCATGGCCGGAGGCAGGCTGCGAAGCGCTCCTCGTCCGGCTCGCCTCGCCCGGGACGTACGGCCGCCTGAGACGCCTCGAAGGCTGGCTGGCGGCTGGCTCGTCCCGGCCGTTCACCAGCGCCGCGCGGCTGCAGGGCGGGCTGCTCCTGCATGCCGACTACTGCAGCCGCGGCATGTGTGGCCGCTGTCCGGTCTCCCCGGCCTGAAACGGCCGCACCGCCCGCCCCGGGACCCAGGGGACAGGCGGCGCAAGGGGAGTTCGCTACTGTGCGCCCAGCGTCGTCCAGGTCACGGTGCCCGGGTTCAAGAGCGCGATGAAGTACCCGACCCCGCTCTGCAGCGTCGTAAAGTCGTTCGCTCCGGGCACCCCGTCCGAGCCGGGGAAGTAGGCCTTGAACGTCTGCGTCGCCGCGTCGAATCGCCAGATCGCGCCGATGAAGGCGAGGACGTTGTTCGTGTTCGGGTTGTCCGGGTTCTCCAGGCCTTTCAGCGCCGCCAGCGCCCCGATGTTGTTCTGCCCCGTCCACACGATCAGCGTGAACCGGAAGAACAGCGTGTAGGTCACCGTCGTCGCCGATGAAGTGTTGTTGAAGTTGTCCGCCGCCGTGTTCGCGCTTGTGCCCGATGGGGTAGACACCCGCACGTCCACCGTCCCGATCGGCGTGGCCGAAGGCACGCTCGCCGTGATCTGTGCGTCGCTATTTACGGTGAACGTCGCGGCGACCCCGCCGAACGTCACCAGCGTCGCCCCGGTCAGGCCCGAGCCGGCGATCGTCACGGTCGTCCCAATCGGCCCGCTCGCCGGCGAGAGCAGCGTGACCACGGGGACCGAAGCGCCCGTGTAGGTGAAGTCATCGGCGATCGTGTTGGGGCTCGTCCCGCCCGGTGTCGTCACGCTCACGTCGACGACGCCCGCGCTGTGCGCCGGCGCCACCGCCACCAGCATCTCCGAATCCACGAACGAATGGATCGCGACGATGCCGTCGAAGCGTACCACCGTGCCGCTGGCGGTGAAGCCGGTCCCGGTGATGGTCACCACCGTGGTCCCGTTTGCCAGGCCCGTGTCCGGGCTCAGGGAGGTGATCGTCGGTCCGCCCGTATAGGTGTAGTCGTTCGCCGTCCCCGTGGTGCTGTTGGAACCGGCAGGCGTGGTCACCACGACGTCCACGGTCCCGGCCACGTGAGCGGGGGTCACGCACGTAATCGTGTTCGCCGTCAGCACGATCAGCGAGGTGCAGGCGTAGCCGCCGAACGTCACCGAAGTCGCCCCCGTGAAGTTCACCCCGTAAATCGTCACCACCGTCCCGCCGAGGATCGTGCCTGATGCCGGCGTGATGTCGGTGATCGAAGGCAGCGGCGATTCGTTGTCCGTGATGTTGACCTGCGCCGTGGACGGCGAGCCCAGCACCGCCCCTCCCGAGGGGTTGCTCAGGACGACGTGGAAGTGTTCGGTCCCCTCCACGATCGCGTCGTCGATCGGCATGATCGTCCAGGTCTCGCTGCTGTCCCCGTTGACGAACGTCAGCAGGCCCGAATCAGCTACATAATCCACGTCGGCGCCGGCGGTGCTGCCGGAAGAACTCGTCGAGATGTCGACGGTCACCGTGCCCGAAGTCCCGCCGGTCCGCGTCACCACCACCGTGATCGCGCCGCCGCTCTCCGCGCCTGTGTAGGTCGTCGCCGAGAACTGGAGCGTGCCGGTCCCGTCGTCGTCAATGATGGTGACGGTAGCCGATGTCGGCGATGAGACATCCCCCGTCAGACTCAACCCGAACGTCTCGAGCCCCTCGGGGACGCCGTCGGGGAGGATCGCAACCTGGCAGTACTGCGTCGACGTGTCGCCGTCCGCCCAGTTCAGGGAGCTCGTGACGGGCGTCGCCGTGTAGTCCAGGCCCGGCGTCGCCGAGGCAAGGTCAACCGTCGAACACGTCGCAGAGCGAGTGCCGGCACTCCCGTTGATGCGCGTGACCGCGAACGATGCCGTTCCTCCGGTTTCATTCGCCGTGTACGTCGTGGACGAGAAATGCACCGTCCCCGGCCCGTCGTTGTCGGCGATCGTAACCGTAGATGCGGGGCCGACCGAACCGCCGTTCGAAGCATCGCTGAGGATCACGTTGAACGAGCGGGATGGCTCTTGGTCAGTTCGTTGGCGATCTGGTCGATGAATGTCCACGCAGTTTCGCGTCCGTCGGGTGAAGCTGAGCGTGGTAGGGGCGCTGTAGTCGTCGCCGCCGCCTGCGGCGCTTCCACCGCTGGTCGAGTACTGACCGGTGAACAGGGTGCCCGGATATCTCCCGACCGGTTGACCGTGACCGTTGAGCGCTCCCGGCGGCCTCGCCGACCGAAACTCGAACTTGACTAAACGAGTACGTCGGCGGCCCGTCGTCGTCGAGGATCGTCAAGGACGTGGAACGTCGGCGATCCCGGACAGTCGCCGCGCCGGAGCGAAGGTCGTGACTGAAATGTCTGGGAGCCCTCGGCGACAAGTCTCATGGTTCAAGGGACGATGGGAGTGACCTCGTCTCCAGCGCCGTAAACGGAACGTCACGGGATGGATGTCGAAGGAGTCCCCATGGTCGCCGAGCCGGGGTTAACCCGTTCGTCAGCCCCGCCGCTCGCAGCGCATCAGGTCTTGAGAACCACGATCCAGGAAAGCCCGCCGTCCCCTTCCGTCGAAGTGTAGTCGGCGCCCTCGGCGCCGTCCGCGTGCGAACTTGAAAGTGCAGCCGATGGCCTCAGCCGTCTGCACCCGGTACCCGATGGCCACCATCGCCGCCAGCAACGTCACCATCAGCAACGCCGCCAGTCGTCCCGGCTTCCGCCGGTTATCAGTCGTTATCCGCACCTTGACATCCTCCCCTGGGAACCACGACGACCGGACCGCCCGGTTTGTTCCCGGTGTGCTAGCGGAGCCACTCTACCCGTTTCGTCAAGGTTCTGGCCAGTAATTTATGTGGCATGAGAAACCCGGCCATCCTTCCCCCAGCCCCATGAGCGCGCCCCCGTCCGGCCATCGTCGCTCCGTCCGCCCAATCCTGGCTGTCCGAGACCGCCGCACTTCGCGGGCTGCCCGTCAGTCCGGCCAGAGGAGCGGCAGCAACCCCTCCAGCGCTTCGGCCACCCGCGGGCCCGGCGCACGCAGGTACAGGACCGTGTCCACTTCGAACACCCGCCCCGCCTTCACCGCTGCCGAGTTCGCCCAGGCCGGGTTCTGCAGTCACCTGGCTGGCCAGCCCTCCCTGTCCCGACGAAAGCGCCAGCACCACCTCCGGGTTGAGCCCGGCCGCCTGCGCCACATCGACTACGCCGAATCCGGCCACCGGCCCGCCCTCCGCTGCCGCGGCGAGTACGTTCACTCCGCCGAGGAGCCGCACCAGGTCGCCCAGGTAGCTCCCCGCACCGCCCGCGAAGATGTCGCGCCCGCCACCAGTCACGATGAGGACCTTCGGGGCCGGCTTCCCCGCCGCCTTCACCCGGGCCGCCGCGACAACCCGCTCCACGCGCCTGGATAGGGCCTCGCGGGCGGCCGCCGCCGCCTCATCCCTCCCGGTCGCCCCTCCGAGCGCCGTCAGGGCCGCCAGCACCTCCGTGTAGCTGTTCGCCTTCAGCACGAACACCGGGTACGTGAACCGGTCGAAGTCGCGTGTCCGCCCGGCATGAAAGGCCGCGTCTGCCAGCACCAGGTCCGGAGCCAGGGCTGCGATGGCGTTGAAGTCCGGCGAAATCGTCGGCCCCGTCGCCTTCGCTCCCGGCGCTGAGGCTTCGGGCGTATCCGTCGGTCGCCCCACAACCTGCAGTCCCAGGGCTACGGCAAAGTCCGCCGCCGCCGGGCTCAATGCCGCAACCGTCCGCACCGTCTCCCCCACCTGGATGCTCCGCCCCGTCATGTCGACCACGGTCCGCGCCCCGGCGGCGCGGCTGCCGCTGGCGCCGGCTGTCGGTGAAGGCCGCTCCGGCACCGGCTCCTCCGCCTGGCCGCACGCCGAAAGACCGGCGATCGCCGTTGCCAGGAGGAGCAGGCCCGCGGCCCGTCTCATGCGAGCGGCTCGAGCCGGGCTTCGATCCCGATGGAAAGCAGATAAACGCCCGCGGCGCCCTGGCGGCCTCGCGGCGCCCGCAGCAACTCCCGCAGGTCGTTCGGCGTGTCCAGGTCCAGCCGCAGCTCGCGGTTGGTGTTCATCACCACCGCCATCCCCGCCGCCTTCGCCGCATCCCGGTGCAGGGCGAACGACCCCGGCCCGTAGGACAGCGGGAACCGTCCCGGCGGCCGCAGGAGCATCGCGTTGGTCCCGCCGTCCAGGCTTTCCACGAGCACCGCCGTGTTCGCCGATCCCTCGTCGACCAGCGTCTCCAGCGCTTCCGCGCTTGCAAGTGGCAGGTCCGCGTGGAGCACCAGGAGCGCTTCCCGTGCCGTCCCGTCCGCCACCAGCGCCGCGACCGCGGCCTCCAGCTGTGCGTTTAACCCCTGTCTCTGCGGGTCTTCATCCAGCACCCGCGCCCGCCCCCGCACGCGCAGGGCCACCTCGCCGTCCGGTGTCAGGACGATGGCGCCCGGTCCGGCCGCGTGCAACACCGACTCCAGCGTGATCAACGCGAGCGTCTTCCGTTCCTCGGGCGTAAGCAGCCCGGCCAGCCGGCCCTTCGCCTTGCTCAGCCGGTTCACCGGGATGAGTACCGGGACCCGGTTCACCGGGCGCCTCGCGCCGCCGCCACAACCTCGCGCGCCAGCTCCGCTTTGCGCTCCATGCTCGTCATCATCGTGTCCGTCACCAGCGTCCGCATGCCCAACGCCTCAACTTTCGGCGCCAGGTCCCGGTCCTGCTGGTCCAGCACGAACAGGTCGACCAGCCCGTCATAGATCTTCGCCACGCCGAGCGCCGAGACCTCGTAACCCAGCGTCGTCATCATCTTCGCCGCCGGCCCCTTTACCACCTGCCCCGCGATGATCGGGCTGATTGCCACGCGCACCGCCTTCGTCGTCTCGAGGGCCGCGCGCACCCCCGGGACTCCCAGGATCGGGCCGATGCTGACGAACGGGTTGCTCGGCGCGAGGATGACCATCTCGGCGTCCGCCAGCGACTCGATAACCCCCGGCCCCGGCTTCGCTGCTTCGATGCCCGCGAACCGGATCGAGCGGACATCCAGCTCCGTCCGGAGCTTCACCATGTACTCCTGGAAGGCGAGCTCTCCATCCGGGCCGGTGATCATCGTCTGCACCGGTTCGTTCGTCATCGGCAGCACCGTGCAGGTCAGCCCCCAGTCCCGCGCCAGTCCGGCAACCACCTCGTGCATCGGCACACCTGTCCGCAACAACCGTGTCCGGTGGATAGCCATCGCCAGGTCCCGGTCGCCGAGGTTGAACCAGCGCTCGTAGCCGAACCGCTGCAACTGGTCGACAACCGCGAACGTGTCCCCCGTGAGCCCCCATCCCGTCTCCGGGTTCACCGCCCCGGCGAGCGCGTAGAGGACGATGTCCGTATCCGGCGAGATGTGCAGCCCGAACATCTCCACGTCGTCGCCCGTGTTCGAAATCACGCTGATCGCGGCGGGGTCGACGACCTGCTGGAGTCCCTGGAGGAAGCGGGATGCGCCAACCCCTCCGGCCAGAACCGTTATCACCGCCCGATCCTACCCGGCTTCCCGGGTGCGTGCGCGGCCGAAGGACACCTCACGGCACGGCGGGCGAAGCCGCCCGGTTCGGCGGGAGCGCGTCCTCGCCAGGGGCGGCCACGGCAGCCTCGGGCTCGACTACCGGGTCCACACCGCGCGTGCCCGCCCCAAGCTCGAGCGAGACCACGATCGCCAGGATCAGGTACAGGAATGGCTCCTCCAGCAGCCGCCCTTCGGACTGGCTCTGGAACAGGATCTCGATCATCGCGGCGGCGCACCACACCGCCATCAGCCGTGAATAGCGCCCCGTCGACAGCCGGTAGGCCGACTTGCACGCCACCACGATCCGCGCCACGAACAGCCCGATGATCGAAACGCCCACGATCCCGAGCTCCGCCAGCACGCTGATCAGCGATGTATGCGAAAGGGTCGTCTGTGCCCACCACGGGAGTGTCCACAGGTAGCTCGTGACCAGCGTGTGCTGGTAGTTTCCCGAGCCGACCCCGAAGAGTGGGTTGTCCTTCCACATCTCCCAGCCGCCCTTGATCAGGAATTCGCGCTGGCCGACGAGCTCCACTCCCGCGCCGAGCGACTTCACTCGCTCCGCGTTGGTGCCGCCCTGCATGAATAGGAGGATCAGGACGAATCCCAGCCCACCGAAGGCCACGGACGTCAACCGCAACTTCGTGTACGGGCGGATCGGCGCCATCACCACGACGAGGAACGAAGCCAGCAACATCCCCAGCCACCCCGACCGCGAAGCAGTCACCACGATCGCAAGCGTCGAAACGGCCAGCATCGGCGCGGCCAGGTGCACCGTCAGCCGTCGCGGCCCCGTCACCAGGATCATCCCCGCCGCCAGCGCCATCGAGATCGCCAGGAATCGCGCCAGGTTGTTCGGGTCCGCGAAGAACGCGTTCGAACGGTAGCTGTAGTCGTCCGACTGGATCAGGATCGCCCGCCACTGGAACACCCCGATGACGCGCTGGGCGATCGCCACCACCGAGAGGACTGAAGCGGCCACCAGGAACGCGATCACGATCCGTTCCAGGTCCTGCCGGTCCTCGATTAACGAAGGCGCGACGAATACGAATGCCACGTACATCGGCATGATCATCACCGCGTTCGTCAGTCCCGAGTCAGACCACGCGACCCCGATGACCACCACCAGTAGCAATGCGGTCAGCGGCAGCACGATGGCGGAATCCGGGAACAGCGCCCGCGGGTTGTGCCGCGCGCGGACCGCCGCGACTACAATCGTGGCGATCATCGCGGCCTTCCCCGGGTTCAGGAGGGTGCGGATGATCCCGCCCGTCCCGCTCTCGCCCAGCGTGTCCAGTGCCTGCGTCGATGCGTACTCGAACGGCAACCCCAGGACAACGCACGGGATGAGGAGTTTCGGTTCCCTTCAGGATGACAACAGCGACCAGGAGCGCGAGCTGTACGAAGACGATGACGCCGAACTCGATCACCGGCTCCCTCTCGTGACGTGTTTCACAAGCATTGACCACCCTCGGCCACGCCCATACCATACGGCCCGATGCCTCCCGGAACCAGCGGACTGGAACGCGATCTCAACCTGGTCCGGCGACGGGCCTGGTTGTTCATCCCCTTCGCCATCCTCGGCATCCTCGCCGCCCTCTTCGTGGGCCGCGCCACGGGCGATTCCAATGCCGTCGCCTCCCTCACACTCGATACCACCGTCCATGACCTCGTCGCCGGGGGGGATCGCGGCCTCCGCATCTTCGAGGCCCAGGAAATGACCAGCGACGATCGTTTCCGCCAGAAGGTGAAAGACGCCATCGGCGACCAGGACTTCGATTTTGGCCGCTTCGCCATCAGCCTCAGCCCCATCAGCGTCGCCGACGGCATCTCCCGCGGCATCCTCACCGTCTCCATCACCGATCCGGATAAGGCCAGTGCCGAGAAGTACCGCCAGGCCTTCGTCGATGTGTTCCAGTCCGAATACGTAAACGAGGAAGGCCTCTACCGTCAGAAGTTCCTCGAGCGCCGCGCGAAGGTCGCGGAGGATAACCAGGCCGAGTACCTCAAGGCATACAGCGCCCTGAAGGCCTCCGTCCCCGCCAGCATCGCCGTTGATGCCTACCTCGAAACCCGCGGCAACTCCACCCCGTCCACCGCTTCGAACGAGGCACTCGCCCGCCTCCAGGTCGAACTCGCGCAGGTCGATGCGACCCTCGCCGCGGCCGCCGGTGCCTCTCCCGCCGCACTCGCCGCAGCCGCCTCCTCCCTCCTCGGGCAGCCGGTCGCCGCCGCCGATGCGCAGGCCGCCCTCACCCTGAAGCGCGCGGCCCTCGCCGCCGCCACTGCCTCCTTCTCGAAAAGCGCCACCACGATTGCCGAATCCCAGCTCAATGCCGAGCAGTTGCGGCTCCTCGATACCGCCCGCGGCCTCCGCCAGGTGAAGGAAGAGTCCTACATCCGGCTCGCGAACGCGCAGGTCGCCGTCCAGAGTGCCGAGAGCCACGTCGATGCCTCCTACAGCTTCTCCGGCGGCCTTGCCGGCTCCCTCCTCGGCCGCATCGCCGTCGCTCTCGCCGTCACGATCGTCTTTGGACTCGTTGCGATTTACACTCTTGAGTGGCTGAGCCCGGCGCGCACCAGCAAGTGAGCCGGGTCCTGCCGGCTTCGCCCATGCGCATCGCTGAGATCAACGACATCGCCTCCGTCGCCTCCGAAATCGGGGCCGGCCTGCGCGCGCGCGGCCACGAGGTGACGCTCTTCCATCCGCGCCTCGTTGGTGCGTCCCTCCACCCCCAGGTTAAGCCGATCACCGCTCCCGTCCGCGCCCTCGATTGGATGGACCTCATCCGCCGGATCCGCGCCGGCAACTTCGAACTCGTCCACATCCATTACGCCTACCTTGGCAACATCGGTTCGCTCGGCGGCTTCCCCTACATCCTCCACTGCCACGGGACGGACCTCCGCGGCGCCACCCCTGTCACCCGGCCGATTATCCGCAAAGCCCTGCGCGACGCCCGCCACGTCTTCTACTCCACGCCCGACCTGGAGTCCTACGTCGCCCGCGTCCGTGACGACGGTGAGTTCCTCCCGAACCCGATAGACACAACCCACTTCCGCCCAATCGTCCCCGCGCGCGAACGGCCGGGCGTGCTGATCTGCTGCGGCCTCACTGAGGTGAAGGGCGCCGGCCGCTTGCTCGCCGCCTGCCGCCAGCTCGCCGAAGAACGCCCCGATATCCGCATCACCGCCATCGGCGGCGGCGAGTACACCGCCGCCTTCCAGGCGCTCCCCAACGTCACCGTCGTCGCCCACCAGCCGCGCTGGAAGCTCCCCGGCCTCATCAATCAGCACGGCGTCGCCGTCGGCCAGGTCCGCCTCGGCAGCGCCGGTATGGCCGAACTCGAAGCCATGGCCTGCGGCCGCCCCGTCATCACCTGGTTCAACGAACTCCACGCCTACAGCGAAGTCCCGCCCTATGTCACCGCCGTCGATGGAGTCGAGGTCGCCAGCGCGATCAAGAACCTCGTCGACCAGCCCGAGATGCGCGATCTGCTCGGCGCCCGCGGCCGCGATTGGGTCGCGCGCCACCACGGCCTCGACCCCGTCGTCGACCGGGTGGAGGCCGTCGCGCGCGCGATAGTCGATGGGGAACCGATCCCCGCAGCGGTCGCGGCCGCCTGATGCGGTTCGTCCAGGTCAACGACATCGCCTCCGTCGCCAGCGAGCTGGCAGTCGCCCTCCGCAAGCGCGGCCACCACGTTGATCTGCTCTACCCGAAGCTCCACGGCGCCGGCCTCCCGCCGCTCGGCAAGCTCGCCGTCTCCCCGCTCCGATTCGTCGACTGGATGCGGCTCGCCTGGCGCCTCCGCCGGGGCAACTACGACGCCGTCCATATCCACTATGCCTACCTCGGCATCGTCGGCCTCCTCGCCCGAGTGCCCTATGTCCTCCACTGCCACGGAGACGACGTCCGCGATGTCGACCGCCGCGTCTGGGCCCCGCTCATCCGCCTCGCCCTGAAGCGTGCCCGCCACGTCTACTACTCAACCCCGGACCTTCGCGAAGCGCTCATGCGCATCCGTCCCGATGCCGAGTTCCTCCCCAACCCGATCGACATCGAACAGTTCCACCCGTGCCCGCTGCCGCCGGATGCCGAGGATGTCCTCGTCGCCTGCGCCCTCGCGGAAAACAAGGGCGTGTCCAACATCCTTGCCGCCTGCCGCATCCTCGCCGGCGCCCGTCCGGAGGCCCGCGTCACCGCCGTCGCCGGCGGCTCCGGGACTGCCGAAGCCGAGTCCCTCCCCAACGTCCTCCTCCTCATGCACCAGCCGCGGGCCAAGCTCCCCTCCCTTATGGCCCGCCACCGCGTCATCGTCGGCCAGGTTTACCAGGGCGCCGTCGGCATGGTCGAACTCGAGTCGCTCGCCTGCGCCCGCCCTGTCGTCGCCTGGTTCACCTACCCGGAGGCCTACGAGGAGCCCCCGCCGTTCGTGCAGGCGCTCACTGGCGAGGCCATCGCTGCCGCCGTCACCCGCCTCCTCGAAGACCCCGCGGAGGCTGCCCGCATCGGCGCCGAAAGCCGCGCCTGGGTCGAACGCCAGCACAACGCCGTCACCATCGCCGGGCGCATCGAGGCCCTCGCCATCCGTCTCTCGCGTTGACCGCATAGCCGCCCCTGCCTAGGGTGGAGCGATGACGACTCCTCCGGCCGCGCACGGCCGCCTCGATGCTTCCCCACTCGAGCTCCCCGCCCGCCCGCTGGTCTCGATTGTCATCCCCTGCCTCAACGAAGAGCACTACATCACCGCCCTCCTCGATTCGCTCGCAGCCCAGGACTATGGCGCCGATGGCATCGAAGTCCTCGTCTCCGATGGCGGCAGCACCGACCGCACCCGCGAACTCGTCCGCGAGTACCCCTCCCGCTTCGCCCGCCTCGAACTCGTCGATAATCCCCGCCGTATCACCGTCGCCGGGCTGAACGAGGGCATGGCTGCCTCCCGCGGCGATTGCTGGATCATCATCGGCGCACACAGCAAGGTCCGCGCCGATTTCGTCCGCGAATCCGTCGATGCCCTCCGCCGCACCGGCGCCGCATGTGTCGGCGGCCCCATCGAAACCATCGGCGAAGGCGTTGCCGGCCTCGCCATCGCCGCCGCGATGTCCTCCCCTTTCGGCGTCGGCAACGCGAAGTTCCGCTACGCCGAAGAAGAAGGCGAAGTCGATACCGTCCCCTTCGGCTGCTATCACCGCAAGGTCTGGGATGTCGTCGGCCAGTTCGATGAAACCGTCGATGGCGCCGATGAAGACAGCTACAACCAGCGGCTCATCGATGCCGGCGGCAAGATCTGGCTCACCCCGGCCATCCGCAGCTCGTACTATCCCCGCCGCACCTTCAAGGCCCTCGCGAAACAGTACTGGGAGTACGGCGCCGCCAAGGGCACTCTCTTCCAGCGCGGCCGCCCGCTTCAGCCCCGCCACTTCGCTCCAACCGGCATGGTCCTCGGCGGCCCCGGGCTATGGCTGCTCGGCAGGTTCTCGAAGCGCGCCCGCCGCCTCCTTTGGCTGTTCGCCGGCGTCTACCTCGCCGGCGGCTCGGTCATGGCCGCCCGCGCAGCCTCCAGGAACGGCGCCAACCCGGTCCTCACCTTCGCCGCGATGGCCACCATGCATGCCAGCTACGGCGCCGGCTTCGCCTCCGGTTGGTGGCGCGAACGCAACAGCACGCGCTAACTACCGGGAAGGCCTCGCCTACCCGAACTTCACCGCGGTCCCGGAAGCAGTCACCATCAGCATCTGCCCGCCGACCGTCTCGTAATCGATATCGATCGCGATCACCGCTTCCGCTCCCAGCGCCTCGGCCGCGCTCGTCAGCTCCTGCATCGCGATGTCGCGGGCGTTGCGCAGCTCTTTCTCATACCCGGAAACGCGCCCGCCCGTGATATTCCGGAACGCCGCCCCGATATCCCGGCCGATGTTCGCGCCCAGGATGCTTTCGCCAGTGACAATCCCGAGATATTCGCGCACCGGGCGCCCTTCAACAGTCGTGGTGGTAGTGAGCAACATTCGTGGTATCTCCAGCCGTGTGGTGCGCTCAAGTGTACGGCTCGCACAGTCTGGTCTGCGTTAGCCGCCGAATGCTTCCCCATCCCATCGCTCCCGGTGAGCGAACGCGGAGACGGGCCTGCGCTTCAGCTTTCGCAGCTGCTTCACCGGCTTTCCGATCGGTATGACGGCACAGACCGCCATGTAGTCTGGCAGGTGGAGCAGCGCCTTCACGCGCGCCTCTTCGGCGATTGGCATGGTCGTCAGCACGCCCCCGAGGCCCTCGTTCCGCGCCGCCAGGAGGATGTTCCAGGCAAGTGGGTAGATCGAGGCCCCGCTCGCGATCCCCACCCGCGGCAGGTGCTGGTCGATCGAGGCGACCACGCGCAGGTCCACGCAAACAACGAGCACCACAGGCGCTCTCCGCACCGGCTCGGTTAACCCCGGGGGGATCGCCGTCGCCGCGATGGTCTCGGCCGTCACCTGGCTCGGCACAAACGTGTTCCATGGGTTCTCGCCCGCCGCCGTCTGCGCGGCATACCGCTGTGCCGCCGGCCTCGCGAGCTCCGAGAGCGCGTCCTTCGTGCTCTGCTCCCGCACCACGATGACGTGGCCGCCCTGCCGGTTTCCGCCGCTCGGCGCGAACCGCGCGTTCTCGAGGATCCGCGTGAGGACTTCGTCCGTTACCGGGTCAGGCGTGAATTCGCGCGCGGCAAAGGCCGTGCGCATGGCGTCGTACAGTTCCATGCCGCCGATTGTCTTGCGCGAGGGCCGCCGCTGTCGATGGACCTCGGGCTTCAGCCCGTAGGCGTGGGGCCAAGCGCCCGCTTCATGAGTTGCTGAAGTTGGTTGAACTGCCCAATCGGGTCCGATCCCGGGTACATCAGCTTCAGCAGTCGCGCCCCCCAGTAGAACGCCAGGAGCGCCTCTCCTAGCTGCTCTGGGTCGAACCCGGCCACGTCCTCGCCATACTGTCGTTGCAAGAGATAGGCAATGCCGCTTCGCACCTGCTCCTGGTGCTCCCGGTACTCCTCTGCCGCGGCGAGGTCGCCATCGCGGACCGCGATGAGCATCTGCTCAAGGAACATCTGCGTGTCGATCGCTTCTTCCGCTGTATTGATCGCGGCGAACGTGATGCCCGCGAGTTCGTCGAAGGAGAGTTCCAGCGCGCCCGGGTTCTCCCAGGCGTGCTTGATCGCCTCGGCCGATTCGTTCATGCAGCCCTGGGCGAGCTGCTCTTTGTTCTCGAAATAGCGGTAGATGGCTCCAGGTGAACAGCCCGCAACCGAAGCGATCTCGGCCATCGTCGCGGAAGCGATTCCCTTCTGCGAAAAGACCTTTGTGGCCGCCGCCAGGATGCTCTGGCGGCGAGCCTCAAGATGCGCGTCGGATACCCGGGCCATGCTTCTACTTCGCCCCTACCGAAAACGTCGGCTGGAGGTGGAGTCTACCCCGGGCTACCTTGAGCGCACGCTCAAGCCGGTCGATCCGCAGGAGCTGCTCCCACTCGATCCGCCGTTCGATCGTGCGCGTCGCCAGCGCGAGGTCCGACTGCCGTGCCCTGAGCAGTTCTTCGTACATGGTCTTGTCCTCCTGAGTGAATGAATGACCATTCACTGAATGAATAGTCGTTCACTTTGCCGGCGAAGTCAACCCCCCGATGGTGAAGGTTTCGTGAACGTCGCCACAGTGCGCCTCGCCCCGGCCGCCGCACGCCAAAACGAGCACCCGTGGGTGCTCGTCAGGAAGTTGAACTGTGGGCTCACGCCCGGTTCGCGCGGTGGCTAAACGAACTGCGCCGGGGAGGCAGACCCCTAGTTGAGGCCGTCCTTTGCCACCGCAGGCGCCCGGTTCTTCGGCGTCAGGGCCGCACCGAGCCCCGTCAGGTCCTTCTGCGCCGGCCCCGGTCCGCTCCAGTTTGCGGTGTCGGTCGAAAGTCGCTTCGGGCCGACGAAGTAGAACTGGACCGTCCGGCCAGCCTTGCCGCAGCCTGCCTTCTGGGCGTCTGCCACGACATCGACGACGTAGACAATCCCGCTCGTGTCGTTGGCGGTTACGCCGTCGCCACAGACCGTCGCGGAAGAACCGTCGAGCACAATCGCAATCACCGTATCGCCAGGGCCGATGCCTGTCGGCACCTTGCCGTAGTACGTCGTCGGTGGCGGAGGCGGGAAGTCGGCCGCCGAGACCAGGGCCGGCACTGCCGCCGCGGCAACGGCAATGGCGCCGAACCCGAGAAGAATCGCTCGTTTCATGGTGCCTCACTCGTGGGGCTCGAAGGCCCCCATTGCTTGCAGCGTAGGAGTGCCTTCTTATGCAGGCAAGGTGCGCGCGCGCTGTTGCCCGCCAACCTCTCCAACTGTTTACTGACAGTTTACAGCCGATGTGAACCGGGAGTGTCCGTGCCGGTAATTGTTACCTTCCGCAAAACCATCGCTCCAGCCGCCCGCCCCCTGCGGCGCGCATTCGCCTTCGTCGGGCGCTCCCGCCGCCGGGCACGCTACCTCCGCGACGGCATCGAAGGGATCGCCATGGAACTCCGCCTCACCCCAAACGCCCACGTCGAGATCCTCCGCGAGTTCGGCGCCTCCGTCGGCAAGGACGTTTCAATCCACGGCCCCATCCACATCGTCAACGCCGGCAGCGACTTCTCGCGGCTCTCCATCGGCGACCGCGTCCACCTCGGCACCGATGTCCTCATCGACCTCGCCGGCGATGTCACCATCGAATCCGGCGCCACACTCTCCATGCGCTGCAACCTCGTCACCCACATGGATGTCGGGCCGGGCCCGCTTCGAGACCGGCGCCCGCGCCAGGAGGGCCCGGTGCGCATCGGCGCCGGCGCCTACCTCGGAATCGGCGCCACGGTCCTCCACGGGGTCACCATCGGCGAAGCGGCAACGATCGGCGCCCACGCCCTCGTCGACCGCGATGTCGCCCCCGGCGCCACCATGCTCGCCCCTCGCGCCCGCCTCTCCCAGGCCGGCCCAGAGTGACTCCCGAGGACGAGCGCCGCGGCCGCATCCTCATCCTCGGGCTCCCCTACTTCGGTGCTCTCCTCGCGGATGCCCTTGCCGGTCTCGGCTGGCGAGCCGAGTTCCTTCCCCACCCCGGCCGCAGCGCTGCCGGTTGGGCGCGTGTCGCGAAGGCCGCCGCCCGCGCCGATATCGTCTACCTCATCGGCTCCCGCATCGACCGCGCATCCCCCCAGGACCGCCTCCTCCGCCTGCGCCGCCGCCCGGTCGTCATCCACTGGGTCGGCACCGATGTCCAGATAGCCGTCGATGAGCATCGCCGCCACAACATCTCGCTCCGCGTCGCCGAACGCCCCATCCACTGGTGCGACGCCCCCTGGCTGGTCGATGAATTGCGCACCATCGGCGTCGTCAGCGAGTACGTCCCCCTCCCCATCCCCATCGAAACCGCTCCCGCGCCGCCGCTCCCGGAAACCTTCTCCGTCCTCCTTTACTATCCCGTCGATGCCTTCGACCGCGAAGTGTTCGACATCGAAACCATGCTGCGCCTGCCCCTCGAGTTTCCCGCCGCCCGTTTCGTCCTCATCCCCTCGCCGCCGGAAACGCTGCCGGCTCCCCTGCCCCGGAACCTCGAAGCCCGCGCCTGGGTCGATGACATGGAAGCCCTCTATCGAGAGACAACCGTCGTCGTCCGCCTCACCAGCCACGACGGCCAGTCGTTCATGGCCGCCGAGGCCCTCTCCCGCGGCCGTTACGTCATCTGGACCCACCCCATGCCCGGCTGCATCAAGGCCGAGGGCCCCGAAGCGGTGACGAAGGCACTCGGCAGCCTGCTCAAGAAACACGATGACGGCGTCCTGAAGCTCAACACGAGCGGGCGTCGCGCCGCCCTCGAACGTTTCGGCAAAGGCCGCCCCCTCCGCGAACTCGATGAACGCCTCCGCGGCCTCTTGCGATAGTCCCTCGCCCGCCCGGCAGGTTGCACGCGCCTTTGGTAGAGTCCGCGCACCCCATCGCCCCGAGGAAAGACCATGGACGTTTCCTGGCAAGAACTGGCCCCCGATTTCCATCGCATCACCGGTCGCGTCGTCTGGTGCAGCGTCACCACCGTCGATGGCAAGGGCCGTCCACGCTCCCGCATCCTCCACCCGGTCTGGGACGGCGCCACCGGCTGGATCGCCACCGGCCGGGATTCCTTCAAGGCCAGGCACATCAAGCGCAACCCCTTCGTCTCCCTCAGCTACTGGGATCAGGAACACGAACAGGTCTATGCCGAGTGCAAAGCCAGCTGGGCCGATGACCAGGAGACCCGCTCCCGCGTCTGGGACCTCGTTAAGAACGCTCCGCCGCCGATCGGCTACGACCCTGCCCTGTTCTGGCAGGGCGGCCCCACCGACCCCGCGTTCGGAGCACTCCGCCTCGAACCCTGGCGCGTCGAAGTCTGGTCACTCCGCGAGATGATGCAGGGCAAGCCATCCCGCGTCTGGCGCCAGTAACCAGCCACCCAACCCCCACGTTACCCCTTCCCCGAGGCGGGCCAGCCCTGGCCCAACGAACTCCATCACTCCCGAGGCGGGCCAGTCATGGCCCGTGCGCCCCCAACCCCGAAAGCTTCCCCATCGCCCCCCAACTCCCCTTCTCCCAGGCCTGGGAGAAGGGGCCGGGGGATGAGGGTCGCGCGCCCCCCATTACTCCCGAGGCGGGCCAGCCATGGCCCGCGTGCGCACCCCAACCCCGGAAAGCTTCCCATCGCGCCCCAACTCCCCTTCACCCAAGCCTGGCAGAAGGGGCCGGGGGATGAGGGTCGCGCGCCCCCCAACAGACTCGCGGGAGAAGGGGCCGGGACGGCCTCACCCCGCGCGCAAGCGCATCGTCACAACTTCCCGGTCGACTCCACCCAGCCGCCGCTTGTACTCCTCGTCCCCACGCAGGAAGTCGAATCGCTTCCCTCCCCGCTCGATGCTTTCGCGTATTGCCGAGGCCTTGCTCACCAGCCCTACGGCCAGCCGCGAAAACTCCGGGTCGTATCCGCTGTTGTAAAGGAACGTGGTGCCGGCGTGCTCGAACGAGAGCGTCATCGCCACCGTCACACCATCCAGCGTCAGCTTCGCCAGCCGCAACATCCCGAGTTCCGCGAAGGTCGTGGCCAGGTCCCGGAAGAACGCCTCCATTACCGGCGTCAGGAACTCGTCCTTGTCGCCGCGGCTCGCCCGCATCAGCCGGAACAGCGTGTCCATCTCGCCGGCAACCGCGCTCGCCTCCGCCAGGCTCGTGAACTCGACAGCGCCCGCGGCTTCGAAATTCCGCATCTTCCGCCGCAGCTCGTGCCGGTCATGCTTCGAAAGTCCCCCAACAAACGCTTCGAAGTCCCCCGGCAGGTCCACTCCCGGGCAGACGGCTTCGTGGCTTTCACTTGATTCCCAACCTCCCGCCTCGGCCGCCTCCGCCAGTGCGTCGCGCATCGGCGAGTCCTTCGCCAGCCCCCAGAACACCGCTCCCGGCGTGAGGTCCTCCCGAAGCCATTCCAGCACCCCGGCCGCCACCGCTGCCTCTTCGCCGCCGAGAGCCAGCGGACCGGCATAGTCCTGGACATTGTGGTCTCCGAGCTGTCGCGCTTCCTCCCGGTCCATATCCAGCGCCGCAACGCCGACAAGGTGCTCCCCCCGCCTGATCGACAGGAACACCGGCGAAGTCCCACTCCCAAAGTGGCGAAGCCACACCCGGTACCAGGCCGGGTGCTGAAACGGCGTCGCGTCGCCCACCGTCGCCCAGAGCGCGGCCCACTCCGCTTCCAGGGTGTCGAATTCCTCCGAGGTGATCAGGGGCGCGTCAGCCACGAGGGGATTTTCGAGCGCGCACCGCTGGATGTCGATGCGGCTCCCCGCGGCTCATACAGGTTCGCGAAGTCGGCCAAGGATCGTCAGCGCGGCTTCCGCCGGCCCGACGCTCTCCGTGTCGATGACCAGGTCCACCCGCCGGTTTGGCGCCACATGTGTCGCGAAGGCGCGCCAGACTGCCCGGTTCGCCTCGAGGTCGTCGGCGAGGTGGCCGCCCTGCGGGCGTCCCGCGGCGCGCCTGAGCGCCTCGACCTCGGAGACGTCGAGCCTCACAAAGAGGGTGCCCGGTTGCTCCCGCTGGAGTTCGTCGAGGAACTCCCGGTCCGAAAGCCCGGTCGACTCGAGGACCGCCGCCGATTCCGCCGAATCGATGAATGTCCGTATTTCGGCGTGGAGTCCGGCAAGCGCTGCTTCCTTGTTCGCGAGGAACTGCTGCCGGTCGCCCCAGGCTTCCAGGAGCCGCGGTTCCCAGTCTCGCCACGCCAGGCCGAGGCGGCCCAGCTCCGTACCAACGGTCGATTTGCCGCTCCCGGCCGGCCCAAGCAGCACAACCGCGCGCGCCATGCCACTAGCCTACGCGGCCGTCGAACCCCAACGGCATCTCGGAGCAACTCACGGCGTCACAGACCCTTAAGGAACCCGATCAGTGCCGCGTTCACCTCGTCCGGCCGCTCTTGCTGCACCCAGTGCCCCGCCCCCGGCACCAGCACAAGGTCCTTCAGGTTCGGCACGTTCTGCCGGATCGTCGCTTCCGGCGCAAACCCCCTCACCGGGTCCTTCTCCCCCGTGATGAACAGCGCGGGCACCGTCACTTTCGCGTTCCGCCACGCCCCCATCAGGTTCCAGTTCCGGTCAATGTTCCGGTACCAGTTCAGCCCGCCCCGGAATCCATCCGCCTCGAACTCGCCCACGAAGTACTCAAGGTCCCGCTGCTTCAGCCACGCCGGTAGTTCCTCCGGGTCGACCATACCGTCCATGAATTTCGTCGTCGCTGCCGGCCGCGGCGCTGCCATCTCTTCTGTGCGGACCAGGTCCCCGGAGGCCGAGAAATACAGCTTGCGGATCGTGGCGGTTACGTCTGCTTCCAGTTCGGCCTCTGCAACCCCCGGTTCCTGGAAGTAGAGGATGTAGAAGAAGTTCTCGCCGAAAACCATCTTCAGCCCATCGGTCGGCTTGAAGTCGCCGCGAGGGCCATAGGGCACGCTCATCCCGACGACGGCCGGGAACCGGTCCGGGCGCAGAAGCGCGGAGTTCCACGCCACCGGCGCGCCCCAGTCGTGCCCGACGATGACCGCCGTCTCTTCGCCCAGCGCGTCCAGCAGCCCCACGATATCGCCCACCAGGTGAAGCTGCGTGTACTGGTCGATAGCTGCTGGTTTGTCCGTCTTCCCATAGCCCCGCTGGTCCGGCGCCACCGCGTGATACCCCGCCTCGGCCAGCGCCCCCAGCTGGTGTCTCCACGAGTACCACGATTCCGGCCAGCCGTGGCACAGCACCACCAGCGGGCCGCTTCCCGCTTCAGCGATGTGCATGTTGATCCCGTTGGTTTGGATGGTGCGGTGAGTGATCTCTGGCATGGCGCGGCTCCATTGCGAAAGTGGTTCGGCAGTCTCCCACGCCTGCCCCGCCCGGCGCCACCACTTCCTCCCGGCCACCTGCGAAAGGCGTACCATCCTGCCATCGCCCTCCCGGAGGCCCAACGTGTCTGTTATCTCCAGCGACGACATCGCGCTCGAAGACCCCCAGTCCTACGACTGGCCCAAACTCGTCGACGACCTCAACGGCCTCCTCCGCCTCAAGACCACGCCCATCGGCATGAAGATGTTCGCAACCGTCGAGGAAATGGCAGCCGTCCCCAGGCTCCGCCGCCCAAAGGATATCCACACCACCGACCAGATCGTGGCCCAGGCCGCTCGCCTCGGCTGGACGGTCGGCATCACCGCCGCGGACCTGGTGGGCGCCCAGTGCAGCACCGTCATCGGCCTCAGCCCACGCGATGACCGCTGGCTCTCCGGTAAGAACATGGCCGGTGTCTGGTTCGAAACTATCGAAGACTCCGCACAGCACCAGGCCGCGATGGATACCGTCCCCTTCGGCAAGTACCAGGCCATGGCTGTCTCGCCGCTCACCTCCGGCCGCCTCAACCCGCCCGACATCTGCCTCATCTACGCCACCCCCGGCCAGATGATCATCCTCATCAACGGCCTCCAGTGGTCCGGCTACAAGAAGTTCGATTGGAGCGTCGTCGGCGAGTCTTCCTGCGCCGATTCCTGGGGCCGCGCCCTTGCTACCGGAGAGCCGAGCCTTTCGATCCCCTGCTTCGCCGAACGCCGCTACGGCGGCGTCCTCGATGACGAACTCCTCATGGCCATCCCCCCGAAGTACCTCCCGCGCGCCATCGCAGGGATGGCGCGGCTCGCCGCCAACGGGCTCCGCTACCCCATCCCCCAGTACGGCATCCAGTCCGACGCCCGCGCCGGACTCGCCGTCAGCTACGGCGGCTGACCCCACCCACCCGGAACGGCGACCGCCAGGGAGCGGACCCTGCGTCCCCGGCCCGCGGCAGCGGCGGGGATTTCGCTCCCGGTTCCACGAAGAGTCGCTCTGTGGTGAACTTCTTCCCTGCATGCACCTCCAGGATGAATACGTGCCCACCCGGTTCGCCGCGAAGTGCGCCTACCTCCAGATGACCATGGGCAGCCACCGCCTCGGCCAGGGCCTCATCAACATCTGCCGCCACATCGTCCGCGATGGCCGCGAGTGCGTCGGCCCCTTCCTCGACGACACCGAGACAACCTGCGGCCTCTGGGAACCCAAGCCGAAGTAGCCTCCGCGCTCGAACGACACGTCATTGCTCGTTGCTCAGCACTCGTTGCTTAATTCGCTCATGCCAATTCCATCTGGTTCCGGCGGCGCCGCCGCTACCTACGAAACCGGCGTCCTCGTCGTTGGCGGCGGGATAGCCGGCCTCTCCACAGCCATCTCCGCGCGCCAGTCGGGCGCCGAAACCATCCTCATCGAAAAGGCCCCCATCGAGGGCCGCGGCGGCAACACCCGCTTCGCCGATGCCCAGATGCGCTTCCCCCACGAAGCCGATGAATTCGGCCCGCGCGATTACTCGGTCGACGACATGTTCGAAGACCTCATGCGTATCTCTCGCGGCCGCGCCAACCCGGACCTCATCCGCACCCTCTGCGAAAACGCCCGCCAGACCGCCGAATGGCTCACCGGCATGGGCCTCGAATGGGAAAAGGGCTACCCCCACACCGCCGGCTACCGCCGCAGCCCCAGCTCCGGCGGCCAGGGCCTTGTCGACCTCCTCTACCGTCGCCTCGAAGGTCTCGGTGGAGCAGTCGCCTACCTTACCGGCGCCATCGACCTCATCGTCCGCACCGATGGCTCCGTCGCCGGCGTCCGCGCACGCGGCCCCGAAGGCATCACCGATATCTACGCCAGCGGCGGTGTCGTCCTCGCCTGCGGCGGCTTCCAGGCCAACGTCGAGATGCGCGTCCGCTATCTCGGCCGCTTCGCGGACTCGCTCATCTTGCGCGGCAGCCGCTACAACACCGGCGAGGGCCTGCGCATGGCCATCGATGCCGGCGCCCAGCCGGCCGGCCAGTGGGGCGACTATCACTCCGCCGTCCTCGATGCCCGCTCCCCGAAAATCGAGTGCGGCGTCACCGCCCTCTACAACTACCAGATGGGCATCTTCGTCGACCGCCAGGGCCGTCGCTTCCTCGATGAGGGCGAAGACTTCCGCGACCACACCTACGTGAAGTTCTCCAAGTTCATCGTCGAACAGGCAGGCGGCGAGGCATGGTGCCTCTTCGACCAGAAGGCCTACCAGCGCGAGGAGTTCGCCCGCGCCTGGCGCCCCGTCGGCCCGCCGGTCGAAGCGAACACCCTTAAAGAACTCGCCGACGGCATGGAACTGCCCGCCGAGAACCTCATGGATACCGTCGCCAACTTCAACGCAGCCATCCAGCCCGGCGAGTACGACCTCGACCGTCTCGATGGCAAGCGCACCCTCGGCATCACTCCCCCGAAGAGCAACTGGGCCCTCCCGCTCGATTCTCCACCCTACCTCGCAATCCCCGTCACCGGCGGCATCACCTTCACCTTCGGGGGCATCCGCTGCGATACCTCCGCCCGCGTCATCGATACGCGCGGCCAGGTGATGGAGGGCCTCTACGCCGCCGGCGAGCCCATGGGCGAAATCTTCTACTACAACTACCCCGGCGCCAGTTCCGTCATCCGTGGCGCCGTCTTCGGCAAAATCGCCGGCGCCCACGCTGCCGCCAGGTCTCCCGCGTGAATCTGCGTTTCTATCTGAATCCGGAAACCGGCGAGCCTCATGTCCTCGATCACGGCGTCACGGAGCATGAAGTCTGGGAGGTCATGACGGGGGTTCATGAACGCACCGCCGCCGAAAGCGGATCGCTAATTGTTGTGGGGCAAACGGCGGCAGGGCGATGGCTCAAGATCATCGTAGTTGTGGATTCCGCGCCAAATTCGTACTTTGTAGTGACAGCATATCCGCCACGCCCGCCAGCAATTCGGGCAATTAGGCGACGGCGCAAAAACCGGTGATGACCAAGCAACGAATGCCCGATGGCTGGGACGAACACCGGATCGCGGCCTTGGCACGTCATTACGACAGCCAAAACGCCGCCGACGAACTCGCCGAGCTGAAGGCCGGCTGGGAACGTGGTTACTCCACGCTTCAGGTCCCGGAAGAACTCGTCCCTGCCGTCCACGCGCTGATCGCGCACTACGAAAGCTTGAGATCAGCCGTCGCCTCGGCCTGAACCTTCATCGGCTGTCGTCCGTGAACTTCCTCGCCTCTTCTCCCGGTCGCCCGCTGTCCTCCGCCCCACCCACTGCCGATAACGAATACATGGCAATGTTCTGGCTCTGGGGCGTCCGCAACCTCTTCGTCGTACTCGCGGGCGCCGTCGCCTTCGCGGGCTACAAGGGTGTCGCCGATTGGTCGATCACCCTCGTCGTCATGCTCGCTCTCGCCCTCGTCGCCGAAGCCGGCAACCGCATCGGCCGCAGGTCGCTCAGCAAGCAGCGCCGCAAGCGGGCCGCCCGCGAAGCCCTTCGCTCCGCCACCGACCTCCGCGATCGCATGCGCACCCAGGAACAGCGTCGCGCCGCCTGAGAGCGGCACCGGGCGGGAATCTCCTGCCCCGGGCCCCATGGCGCCCCCGCTTCCCCTCCCCTGCCCCAGTTCACTGAGAGCACCGCGGGCGCTACCATGCATCTCCGCAGGCCTCGATAGCTCAGTTGGTAGAGCGAGCGATTCGTAATCGCTAGGTCCACGGTTCGAATCCGTGTCGAGGCTCCATCCGCCTTTCTCGGGCTCCTGGCTGGCCAACCAGCCAGCGCCGGACCGTTGATGACGTGTCGTGAACGTCCCCCTTCCGCCGGTCGTTCACCACACCGAAACGGTTGACACTGCCCCGTACGGCAGGTAGACATGTGCTTAAGGCTATACCTGCGTATAGCGAAGATAGGCCAATCCTATCGCCGTGCTGCGACGTACAGTCCGTAGCACACAAGAAAGCAGGGGGAATTCATGGCTGATAATTATTGGGATAACTACTGGCGCGAGCGGAAGAGCCGCCGCCGCTTCCTCGGCGGCGCTCTCGCAACTGGCGCCGGTGCGAGCGCTCTCGCGCTCGTGGGTTGCGGTGACGACGACGATGACGGTGGCGATAGCCTCGCCACCCCGACCGCGGGCGCCCAGGCGACTGCGACTCCCGTCGACCCGCTCGCCGGCGCCAAAAAGGGTGGCGTCTACAAGATCGACGCCGCCGGCGACCCGCCAACCCTCGATCCCTACGGCAACATCAGCTTCCTCACCAAGGGCGCTGCGGCCGCTCACTACAGCCGGCTCTATATGTACAAGGCCGGCCCCGGCATCGCCTACGGCTCCGTCCGTCCCACGCCCGATGCCGCCCAGTCCGCGGAAGCATCCCCGGACGGCATGAAGTGGACCGTCAAGCTCAAGCCGAACGTTAAGTTCCACAACCTCGCACCGGTCAACGGCCGCGCGATGACCACCGAAGACCTCAAGGTCAGCTGGGAGCGCGCCAACTCCGCGACCTCGACCAACAAGCCTTCGGCCGCAATGCCCGTCGATAAGGTCGAATTCCCGGACGCCTCCACCATGGTCTTCACCATGTCCAAGCCGTCCGCCGTGTTCCTCGATGTCCTCGCCGACTCCAACATCTTCTACATCATGCCCAAGGAAGCCTTCGCGACTTCCGGCGGGTTCGATCCTGCCAAGATGATGATCGGCAGCGGCCCGTGGGTGTGGAACAAGTACGAACCATCCGTGAAGTGGCTCCGCGACCGCAACCCCGCCTGGCACAACGGCGGCACCGCCGGCGCCCCGTTCTTTGATCAGGTCGAGACCTCGATCATCCCGGAATACGCCAACCGCCTCGCCCAGTTCCTTGCCGGTAACACCGACTCTTCGGACGTCAATGCCGACGACCTCCCGTCGCTCATCAAGCAGTTGCCCAACGCTCGCATCGAAGCCCGAACTGGCCCAACGCTCAGCTTCACCTTCTTCGATCCCGAGGCGATCGCCTCTGGCTTCGCCAAGGACCCGCGCGTCCGCCAGGCCATTTCCATGTCCTACGACCGCGATGCCCTGATGGAACTCGGCTACAACGTCAAGAAGCTCCGCGACGCCGGTCTCAAGGTCGAGACCAAGTGGCACAACCTCATCCCAGCTGGCGAAACCGCCTGGTGGGTCGACCCGACCGGCCCCGAGATGGGCGATGCCGGGAAGTACTTCAAGTACAACCCGACCGAGGCCAAGGCCCTCCTCAGCGCCGCCGGCTTCCCGAGCGGCCTCGAGACCACCTTCCAGTACACCGCGAACCGCTACGGCAAGCTCTTCAACGACATCGCCGAAGCAATGATCGCCTACCAGACCGCGGTCGGAGTCAAGTCCACCACCGACGTCCAGGACTACAGCTCCAAGTACATCACCCAGACCTTCCTCGGGAACTTCAAGGGCATCGCCTTCGGCTATGAGACCCCCTTCCCCGAAGCTGGTTCGTACCTCACCCGCTTCTTCACCGACAACCCGACCAACCACAGCCGGATCAACGACCCGGCCATGCTCAAGATCGCCCAGGATGCGGCTTCCGAAGTCAACGAAGAGAAGCGCAAGGCCCTCTTCGTCCAGGCCCAGAAGCTCAACGCCGAGAAGATGTTCTACATCCCGAACGTCGCCGGCGCCGGCACCGGCTGGACCGCCAGCCAGGCCAACATCCGCAACGCCACCGAATTCGTCACGAAGGCCTACGGCGGCTACGCCGAGACCGTCCCATTCCGCTGGAAGGGCTAAGCCTCCAGCCCAGGCGCTCATAACAAACCCGGGGGCGCATCCGCGCCCCCGGGTTTGCGTCCAAACGAAACTCGGGAGCCTTTCATGCAACGCTATATCGCGCGCCGCCTCCTCCTGATGATCCCGACGCTCCTCGGCGTGACTTTCGTCGTCTTTGTCATGGTCCGCGCCGTCCCGGGTGACGTCATTGACCAGATCCTGGGCGACTTCGGCGCCGGCGACCGCGAGACCAAGGAGGCCCTCCTCAAGGAGTACAGCCTCGATGGAAACATCGCCGTCCAGTACGTCAGGTGGCTTGGAGACCTCGCCACCTTCGATTTCGGCAAGTCCATCATCAGCAACCGCACAGTCGTCAGCGAACTCCAGAATCGCCTGCCGGTAACGCTCGAATTGAGCATCCTCGCCATCATCTGTTCACTGACAATCGCCCTCCCCATTGGCATCATCTCGGCCATTCGCCAGGACACCATCATCGACTACGTCTGCCGGAGTCTTGCCATCTCCCTGCTTGCCGTCCCCGGTTTCTGGGTCGGGCTCATGCTCATCACCATGGCCGGCAAGTACTTCACCTGGGGTGTCCCACCGAAGAACTACATCGCGTTCACGGCCGACCCGATAGGCAACATCAGGATGCTTGCCATGCCGGCAATCATCCTCGGCGCCGGCCTCTCCGGAGGCGTGATGCGCTTCACCCGCTCCACCATGCTCGAAGTGCTCCGCCAGGATTACGTCCGCACCGCCTGGTCGAAGGGCCTCCGCGAGCGCGTGATCATCACCCGCCACGTCATGCGGAACGCACTCATCCCGGTGGTCACCGTCGTCGGCCTCCAGCTGCCCATCCTCGTTGGTGGCACCGTCATCATCGAGACCGTCTACTCCATCCCCGGGATGGGCCGCTACTACGTCGCCTCGGTCAACCAGCTGGACTACCCGGTCATCCAGGCGATTAACGTCATCGTTGCCCTTGTAGTCGTCTTCGCCAACCTCGGCGTCGACCTCATCTACTCGGTCCTCGACCCACGGATCAGGTACAGCTAATGGCCAGCAGCACTGACGCCCTCGTCCTCGAACAGTACGCCCTTCGCCGCGAAAAACCGTTCCATGAACGCATTCGCGCCGGCCTCTGGCGATTCATCACCAAGAAACCACTCGGTGCCTTCGGCGGGTTCATCGTCATCATGTTCCTCCTGATGGCGATCGCCCCGGCGCTCTTCGCGACACACGACCCGAACCCCAGTCCGCCGCCAATCCTGGAACGTCTCCAGGGCCCTTCGGCCGAACACTGGTTCGGCACCGACCAGTTCGGACGCGATGTCTACAGCCGCATCATCTACGGTGCCCGCACCTCGATGGTCATCGGCTTCCTCGTCGTCTTCGTCAGCGCCTCGCTCGCCTCAGTCATCGGCACCGCCTCCGGCTATTTCGGAGGCTGGTTCGATATCATCGCCCAGCGCGTCGTCGACGTGGGAATCGCCCTCCCCGGTCTCATCTTCATCATCCTCGTGGTAACCACGCTCACCCAGTTCCCACCACAGTTCATCTCAGACATCTTGCACCTGAACCCATCGGGTGAAGTCGTCTTCCGGATAGCCGTGGCCCTCGGTGTGCTGGTCTCGCTCGGTTCGTCCCGCGTCATCCGCGGGTCCGCTATCTCGGCGAAGCAGAACGTCTACGTCGAAGCAGCCCGTGTCGTTGGCGCAACCGACTTCCGGATCATGGTCAAGCACATCTTCCCCAACGTGTTTGCCGTCGTCCTCGTCTCCGCCTCCATCCAGGTTGGCGGCGCCATCCTCACGGAATCGTCGCTCTCCTTCCTCGGCTACGGCGTCCAGCCCCCAACTCCCAGCTGGGGCCGCATGCTCAACGAGGCGCGCGAGCAACTCACCCGCCACCCGCACCTGGCGGTCTTCCCCGGGCTGGCGATCTTCCTCGCCGTCTACAGCTTCAACATGCTTGGCGATGCCCTGCGGGACGTACTCGACCCGCGCCTCAGGGGTTCTCGCTAACTGCAAAACTGCGGATTGCTCGCCGAAACGCTCGCAGTCAGCGCCAGTTATACGTAAACTCAATCAACGGGCCCCGGCAAGGGGCCCGGAGTGTGTCTGCCATGCCTATCGTCGTCGTCGTCGGCGGGCAATGGGGCGACGAAGGCAAAGGCCGCATCGTCGATCTCCTCGCCCGCAAAGCCAAAGTCGTTGCCCGCTACAGCGCCGGAAACAACGCCGGCCACACCATCGTCAATGAGCGCGGCGAGTTCAAACTGAACCTCGTGCCCGCCGGTATCTTCTACCCGGAGAAAACCTGCGTCATTGGCAACGGTGTGGCCGTCGATCCCGGCGTCCTCCTCGGTGAAATCGAGGGCCTCCAGGCCAAGGGCATCGATACCAGCAAGCTCGTCCTCAGCGACCGGGCCCAACTCGTCATGCCCTGGCACATCGCACTGGACAAGCTCGATGAGGCTTCCCGCGGCGCCACCGCCATCGGTACCACCGGTAAGGGCATCGGCCCCTGCTTCGTCGATAAGGTGGCACGCCGCGGCATCCGCGTCGCCGACCTCCTTCGTCCCGAAGACCTCATCCCCCGGATGAAGAACTCGCTCGACTACGCCAATCGCGTCATCACCGGCGTCTACGGCGGCGAGCCCATCGATTTCGACTCCTGCTACCAGGCCTACCACGACTACGGCCTGCGGCTCTCGCCCTACATCGCCGATGTCCAGGGCGTCGTCTTCGATGCTCACCGGCGCGGCGAGTACGTCCTCCTCGAAGGCGCCCAGGGCTCCCTCCTCGACCTCGACCACGGGACGTACCCCTACGTGACCTCCAGCGTCCCCAGCAGCTCCAGCGGCGGCGCAGCCATCGGCGTCGGCATCGGCCCAACCGATATCCAGCGCGTCGTCGGCGTCTTCAAGAGCTACTGCACTCGCGTCGGCAATGGCCCCTTCCCCACCGAACTCTTCGACGATGTCGCCGCCACCCTGCGCGACCACGGCAAGGAGTTCGGCCGCGGCGAATACGGCACCACGACTGGCCGCCCTCGGCGCATCGGCTGGCTCGATGCCGTCGCGGCTCGCTACAGCGTCCGCTTCAACGGCCTCTCCGCGCTCGCCCTCACCCGCCTCGATGTGCTGGACAACATGCCCACCATCAAGATCTGCACAGGTTACGAACTCGACGGGAAGATCATCAGTTCGTTCCCGTCGCGCGAGTCCACCCTCGAACGGATCAAGCCGATTTACGAAGAGCTCCCCGGCTGGATGACGCCGACGACCGAAGTCCGCACCTTCGATGACCTTCCCCCCCAGGCCCGTGCCTTCATCAAGCGCGTGGAAGAACTCCTCGAATGCCCCGTCGACCTGATCTCCGTCGGACCCAGCCGAGAACAGGCCGTCATCGTCAACCCCATCTTCTAGGCCTCGTCGCCGCTGGGGCCTGTCCGCGTGCTTCCCGGCGAGGTGGTCCGGTCGTCCGTGCCCGAAGTGGCCCTCTCGAAAGGGCCACTTGCACGTCTACCCTGCGGCTCATGACCGCACTCGCCACCCTCCAGCCCGTCCAGCCCGTCACCCTCGAGGGCGAACACGTCCGCCTCGAACCGCTCTCGATGGCCCACGTCGATGCGCTCGTTGCCGCCTCTTCCGAAGACCGGTCGAACTACCAGTGGACCTTCGTGCCCGAGGGCGAGGACGCGACCTGCGAGTACGTATCCGCCGCCCTTGAACTCGCCGCGCGCTCCGCCGCTGTGCCCTTCGCCACGGTCCACCGCGCCACCGGCCGGGTGGTGGGTTCTACTCGCTTCGCGAACTTCGAGTTCCTCGGCTGGCCGCCCTCCAGTCCCCACTACCGGGGCGAAGGCGTCCCCGATGGGGTTGAGATCGGCTGGACGTGGCTCGCCGCTTCCGTCCAGCGCACCCCGGTGAACACCGAGGCGAAGTGGCTAATGCTCCGCCACGCCTTTGCGTCCTGGGGCGTCCGTGTCGTCCGCCTCAACACGGATCGCCGCAATGTTCGTTCCCGGGCAGCCATCGAGCGCATCGGAGGCAGGCTCGATGGCGTCATCCGGGCCAACCGCGCCGCCTCCGATGGCGCAGTCCGTGATACCGCCACCTACTCCATCATCGAGAGCGAATGGCCCGCCGCCGATGCCGCGCTGCGCGCGCGTCTCGCCTGAGTCGAATCCGGCCTCCGCGTGAGCCGCGAAAGCCATCCCTGGCGGCCGTTCAGGCGCTCTGCTTCGGCCGCCAGCTGGAGCTGGAGTATCTCCGCCCGCCGTTCGGCGAGCAGGATGCTTGCGATGTACTCGGTCAACATCTGGTCGGTTCCTCCTTCTGGGGGTCACTTCGAGCGTCGCTCCCCCGTGTAAACGTCGTGTGGCCGCCCGATGAACGGCGCGTGAATCCCGCTCCCCCGGTAAACACGCCTGCCGTCGCCCTTTCTGAAGCTGGCACCTCGCCCATGCGCCTTCGAACCGCCGAAGTGGCCCTATTCCCTCGCGCGTTCCGGACATAAACTCCAACCACTCACCGATTAGTCTGCCGCCCAAAGCGCGCGACAAGGAGTTCGTCCCCCATGTCTCAAACCGGTACCTGGGCGGTCAAGGTCGGCCTTGCCCAAATGCTCAAAGGCGGCGTCATCATGGACGTCGTCACACCAGAACACGCCCGCATCGCCGAAGAGGCCGGCGCCTGTGCCGTCATGGCCCTCGAGCGCGTCCCCTCCGACATCCGCAAGGACGGCGGAGTCGCCCGCATGAGCGACCCGGAGATGATCCTCGGCATCATCGATGCCGTGACCATCCCGGTCATGGCGAAAGCCCGCATCGGCCACTTCGTCGAAGCCGATGTCCTCCAGTCCCTTGGCATCGACTACATCGACGAGTCGGAAGTCCTCACCCCTGCCGATGAAACCCACCACATCGACAAGCACCAGTACAAAGTCCCGTTCGTCTGCGGTTGCCGCAACCTCGGGGAAGCACTCCGCCGCATCGGCGAAGGCGCCGCCATGATCCGCACCAAGGGCGAAGCCGGCACCGGCGATATCGTCGAAGCGGTCCGCCACATGCGCACCGTCCAGGACGAGATCCGCCGCATCCGCAACATGGCCGACGACGAGATCTACACCACGGCGAAAGAACTCGGCGCCCCGCTCGAACTCGTCCTCCAGGTCAAGCGCGAAGGCCGCCTTCCGGTCGTGAACTTCGCGGCCGGCGGCGTCGCTACTCCGGCTGATGCCGCCCTCATGATGCGTCTCGGCGCCGATGGCGTTTTCGTCGGCTCGGGCATCTTCAAGTCCGAAAACCCTCCGCTCGTCGCCAGGGCGATCGTCGAAGCAACCACCCACTTCAACGACGCCGAGGTCATCGCCCGCGTCAGCACCGGCCTCGGCAAGGCCATGCCCGGCATCAGCGTCGCTTCCCTCCCCGAAAAGGAACTCCTCGCCACCCGCGGCTGGTAACGTCGCTCCGGCATTCACTCTCGAAGCCCGGCCCCGAAACGGCCGGGCTTTCGTTTGCAAACGGGGAGCCCTGCACTACCGCTCTCCCGGCCGATAGACCCCCGCCTCCCGCTCGCCAACAATGGATCGGTGGCAGCCTCGCAGAACCTCCGGTCCCAGCTCGATCCCGTCCTGAAGCTCCTCTTCGAAGGCGCCGCCGACGGTTCCTGGCGCAAGTGCGTCGTCACCCCATCGCGCCAGGCCGCGAAGTACGTGCCCTGGGACAGGCTTGTCGCCCAACCGATTCGCCTCTCCCGCGGACCCGCCGTGAAGGTCGTCACCCGCGAGGGTGCGCGTGAGTCCACCGCCACCGTCACGCCGGAACAGTGGCCCGGCCGTCTCGAAGAGGCCCTGGAAGCAGGTCCCTGCAACCTGGACGTCCTCACCAGCGAATACGACTGGCACGCCCGCCGCACCCGTGATGGCCGCTGGCTGGTCACGCGTGCTCGCCCCTCGCTGCCCGCACCGGCCACGCCGGCGGCGGCCGAGCCCCCGGGCCACGACCGCGTCCGCCGCCATCCCCTCTCCTCGAACAACGAGCGCGTCCGCGACCTCTTCATCGAAACCGGCCTGTACGGCAAGAACGGGCAACTCCTCGGCGAAGCTGCGGCCAAGCACCGCCAGGTCCAGCACTACATTGAACTTCTCCGCCACCTCCCGGTTTGGGATCGGCCCGGCGAAGTCCACGTCGTCGATGCAGGTTGCGGCAAGGCCTACCTTAGCCTCGCCCTTTGTCTCTGGGCCGAGCTCAATCGTCTCCCGGTGCGCCTCACCGGCGTCGATAGTTCCCCGGAGGTGATCGCGACCGTCCAGGGCATCGCCAGTCGTGTCGGGTTCGCCAACGCGTCCTTCGAGGCCGCCTCCATCGAGCAGTACGCAGCCTCGCCTGCCGGTCCCGTCGACCTCCTCCTCAGTCTCCACGCCTGTGATACGGCCACCGACGAAGCTCTCGCGGCCGGGGTCCGGCTGGGCGCGAAAGCGATTGTCCTCGTTCCCTGCTGCCACCAGGAACTCTCCGACCAGATCGCTGCGGGCGCCAAGGCCGGCGCCCTCCCCGCTTCCGCGCATTGGCAGCCCGCATTGGCGAAGGGTCTCCTCCAGCATCGGCTGGCGGATGTCATCACCGATTCCCTCCGCGCCGCCGCCCTCGAGTCCCTGGGCTACCAGGCCGACGTGCTGGAGTTTGTCTCGCCCGAAGCCACCGCCCGCAACCTCATGATTCGCGCGGTCGCCACCACGGCTGCCGCCTCCCGCCGGCGTGACGCCTACGCCCGGTATCGTGCCCTCGCGGACGAATGGGCGGTCGCCCCTTCCCTCGAGCGGCTTCTCGGTCCGCTCTGGCCGCCGCAGTAGCCATCGCAGGCCGCGGACGGTGCCGGCGCCTTACGGCGAGCAGCTAACCGCGACGGATGAAACCGTCCCCGTCCGTTCGCTGCAGTCCCGCTTGCTCGTGTCCACTAACACTCGCCCGGCAGAATTCACTCCAACCGGGTGCCGGTCGAGGTTCCTCCCGTCCGCGTCCAGTCGTGTCCCGGCGAGATCGTAAACCGCCCCGAAACACGCCTCGCGGAACACCGAGGTCGAACCTTCGGCGCCGGCGCTCAGGCGGCTCCTGAGCGTTTCCGCGGAGATGGCCGTGGCAGCCTCGTTGATCGCCACCAGCGCCACCCGGCACCGCCGCGATTGCGCGTCCCGGTTGGCCGCATCCATGTCCGCCAGGGCCACGAACTCCCCGTTCCGTAGCCGCACGAGGAAGATGTTGTCGTCGCTCAGATATTCGACGTAACCCACGTCGTACGCTTCGGCCGGCTCGAGTGTCAGTCTACCCGTGTTGGCGCCCGAATCCAGGAAGACCACGACGAACGTGAGGACACCGGCGATTGCCACCGCTACGGCCGCGGCCAGGAAGCATCCCAGCGCTACCGGCGGGCGGGTTGTCGCGGAGCCCCGGTCGAAGCTCACCGGCCCAGTGTCATCGAAGCGGCTGCTGCCCCGCCCGGCCCGGCGATCATCCGCTGCCTGCGCGCCTGGATCGCGGCGCTGCCGCCCGCCAACGCCTGCTTGACGACGTTCTCCACCGCCGAATCGAGCCCCCGAGCGCGGCCACCAAATCCACGAGCCCCCAGCGCAGGCCCGCCGGCGCATCAATCGGTTCGCCCGTGAGGATCATCGCCGCGGCCACTCCCGGCGGGACCCGTCGAGGCAGTGTCTGCGTCGCCCCCGCACTTGGGATGTACCCGAGCGATACTTCCGGCACCGCGAACGTCGCTCCGTCGGCCGCGATTCGCACGTCACAGAGAAGGGGGAGTTCGAGGCCCGCTCCGAAGCAGTACCCGTGCATCGCCGCAACCGTCGTGCACCGGTGGTGCAACAGCGCATCCCAGACATCCCGTTCATGCCGGGCTTGCCGCGCGGCCATCACCGAAGGGGCCGTCCCAAACTCCGAGATGTCGGCCCCGGCGCTGAAACACCGCCCTTCGCCCTTGAACACGATCACCTGCACTTCGGGGATATCCCGGCACGCGCCCAGGTGCTGCCACAACAGGTCGCGCATCTCCATGTTGATCGCGTTGAGCCGCTCCGGCCGGTTCAACGTGATCGTCGCCACGCCGCGCGAATCGATATCGAGCAACACCAGGTCCATCGCCCAGAGTCTACCCCACGGTCACGCCTGCGAGGCCCCGGCGGCGGTCGGCAGGCCTGGGAGAGTGCCCGGGGCGGGGGGTAGTCACGCCCCGGGCGGTTCGGGCAACGGCGCCGCCTCGAACCGGTCCAGGACCTCGTACGCTTTCAGGTCCGTGATCGCGCTCAACGAGCGGTACAGCATCTTCGACACCAGGGCCGCGCCGCGCTCGTTCGCCACGTCGATGCTCCCGGCGGAGATCAGGGGGTACGCCAGGCAGTACATCGTCGCTATCCGGTAGTCGTCCCAGCACCGGTCAAACGTGTAGTCCTGCACACCGTTCGCAGCGAGCGCGCGGTGGTACTCCCGCACCAGCGATTCTTCGTTCGCCGCCCGGATCGCCGGGTCAACGCTCTGGCTCATGAAGTACCCGATGTCGTATGGACCCCGCGCCTTGATCGCGATCTGCCAGTCCACCAGCGTTACCGGGCTCGAGTTGTCCGGGCTTCCCCAGAACACGTTGTCGAGGCGCAGGTCGCCGTGGCAGAGCGTCACCGGCGCCGCGGCGAAGTTGTCCTGGATGGGGTTCATGCGCGGCAGGAACTTCCCCGCCATCTCGATCTGGGCGCCGGTCATCCGGTCGCCGAACTTCTCCACTGCCGGTTCGAGCGACTGTGCGTACGCAAGCGCCGACAGCTTGAGCATCGGGGCGTTGCCGTACGGCAGCCACTCCAGCGTCTCGAGGTCCGGCGAGCCCCACCACCGCGCATGGAGCTTCGCCATCTGGTGCATCAGCACCAGGCACTCCTCCGCGCTCGCCCCCGCCACCTGGTCCCCCAGTTGGAGCCCGCCCAGGTCCTCCATCAGGATCACGTACCGGACGTTCTCGGGGTCCCGGCCCGTGAAGTAACTGTGCGCCGTCCGGACCCCGATCCGGTCGCCGACTTCGTCGTAGAACCGCACTTCCTTTTCGTAGAACCCCAGCATCTCCGCGATGCCGCGTCCTCCCGGGTCGGCTGTCGGGATCTTGGCGATCAGGGTCTTTGGCGCAGTCGATCCGCCGGTGCTGTAGGCCGGCGTCAGCCGCGCCAGTTCGCCCAGGATCCCGACGCCCTGGCCGATCGTTACCTTCTCGATCGCCGTTACCGTGCAGTCGCCGGCCTTGCCCCCGGCCCTCAGCGCGGCCGTGAGCCACTCAGGCGTGATGTCGTCCATGGTCACGGGGACTGCGGGTGCGCTCATAGTGGCCTCCGGCGCGATGCGGTTTTTCGATTTACAACTCGGGCTCTGGTGCCTTCGTCGGGTTCCGCAGTTCCACCCAGAAGAGCGCAACCACGAGCGAGAGTGCGGCCAGCCCAAGGCAGACGCCTCCGAGTACTGAGAGCACATCCTGGGTGGTCGCGCTGGGCTCCGCCTCGCGGTCCACCATGATGTCGGCCGCGGCGAAAATCGCCGCCAGCAGCAGGAACCCGATGCCTGCCGCAAGAGGCTCGCCTTGCTTTCGTGCCAGCAGGTGCCCGGCGGCGATCGCGCCAATCACGAGGATGGGGATGACTGTCACGAGCCACTCGCGGTGGTTCTCCCAGCTGTCCCGAACGGAGAACAACAACGCGGTGAACCCGATCGCCAGGGCGATGCCGGTGATCGTGCCGGCCCAGTGCTTCAGCAGGTCGCTACGCGGCCTCGCCGGCGCTGCCGGGCGGTTGCTGCGGTCGTGCAGGAAAGCGGCCTTCTCGGTCTCGACGGGGGCTGGGATGCTCAAGTTCGCCATAACCCGCGAATTGTGGAGTGCGGGGCCGCCACAGGCAATCCACAGGTTGCTTGTCGCTTCCCCGGGAGTACCCGGGCGAGGCCCGGAGCGCTAGGCTTCTCTCCAGATGACCGCAGCAGTCGCCGAACTCTCTCTCCTCCCGCCAGGCCCACTCGATGAGTGGCTGCCCGCGCGGATCGAGTCCATCCTCGCTGCCGCCACCGCCCGCGCCGTGTTGATCGATGCCGCTGGCGCCCCGCCGGACGCCGCTCTCTCGGCCGCGTGCCTGCGGTCCCTCCTGCTCTTCGAACTCCCGGTCGTTTTCGCCTTCGAAGGTGCCCTTGCGGGTGGCCTCGCCGAGATAGCGCTCGCCGCAGACATCCGCGTCTGTTCGGAAAGCGCTTCCCTGCGCGGTCCACTCGCTTCCAGTGCCCGCGCGTGCACCCTCGCCGATGAAGGCACCGCGCTGGCCCTCTTCCTTGGCCGGGAGGCACTCAGCGCGGATGCGCTCCTCGCGGCGGGCCTGGTGAGCTCGTTGGTGCCCGCCGGCCAGTCTCTCGCCGAAGGCCGCCGTGTCGCCGCGACCATCGCTTCCCGCGGCCCAATCGCAACCCGCCTCGGCAAGGAAGCCATCTGGCGGGGCCTCCCTCAACCCATCGATCAGGCCCTCCGTTTCGAGACCGATTTGACCTTGCTCTTGCAGACAACCAAAGATCGCGCGGAAGGGGTTCGAGCGTTCTTAGAGAAGAGAGCCCCGATTTTTACAGGTGAGTGACAAATGATTGTGATGCTGGAGGAGCCAGAGGCCTGGTCGCTGATGATGCTCGTCAGCGCCGTGGCCGTGGACAATGCCGATCTTTCCGACGATGGAAAGGAAGCCATTCGACGCTGGCGCAGCGACCGCCCCGAGGGCTCGCCCGCTCTCGCCAAACTAACCGACGACCTCAACAAGGCCATCAACGCCCACCTCGATGCGAAGTTCCTTCGCCGCGTGAAGAGCAAGGGCTGGTACGAGACGGTGAAGAAGTAATGGACGTCCGATTTACCGACGACGAAATCGCCGAGGCCCTGACCGTCCTCGTGAACCGCATGGCCGATGAAGCCGGCTTGCCCGACAAAGACCGCGCGATGCTCAAGCGCTGGCGCACCGCCAGGATGAAGCTCGGCAGCGATGGCATGCAGGAACTCGTCGACAAGACCAACGAGGATTTCGCCCAGATGATGGTCCGCCGCGAACGCAGCCAGATCCAGAAGCACGACTGGAACGACTGACAGCCGCCGCTACGCTGGCCGAGGACCGTTTCGTTTGCGGCGTCTCCCGTTGGACTTGTCGTTTGTTAACAAAAGTGTGAGCATCCCCGCGCCTCGGGGGTGCTCACATGTCCGACTCGTCCATCTTCGCATTCGATGATCCAGCCGACGCTCAGCGGCTCTGGTTCCGCGATCCGCTTCACGCTCCCCGTGCCCTGCCGCCCCTCAATGCCGCTTTCTGGGGTCGCTTCTCCGGCCTGGCCAACCGGCTCGAACCCAGGACCATCCACGGGTTCGTCTACTTCTCGCCGCTCTCAGTCCCGCGGACTGCCCCGCCGCCACTGCCGCACGGCCAGGCGGCCGAGAATTGGCGCACGCTCTACCTCCCTGCCGTCGAACGCGCCTACGAGGCAATCCTCGCCCCGGACTACGCCGCCCTCACCGCGCTCGAACTCGTCACTCTCTTCGCCGACCAGTTGGCGCAGGCCGTCCCGGCGATGGCCAACACCATCGTCGCAGCCGTAGAACTCTCACCCGATGCCGAGCGCCTGGCCAATCTCCTCGAATCCCGCCTCGGCGATGAAGGTCCGCTCCTCAGTGCCACCATCCTCCACGGCGGTGACTCGGAAACGGCTTCGCTCGGCCGCGGCGTCCGCCAGCTCGCCGATGCCGCCCGGGATTCCGCCGGGGTCCCCGCGCTCCTCGCCGAGTCCCGCTTCGAGGCTGCCCTCGCCTCCACCGCCGAGCCATGGGCGGGTGCCCTCAGGAGCTTCCTCAGCGACCATACCGACGAAATCGCCCTCTGGAGCGAGATCCATCTCCCCGCCTGGAACGAAGATCCCGTCCCACTCCTCCGTCTCGTCGCTGCCACCCTCAACTCCCCCGAACGGGACGCTTCCACCAGCGCCGAGGATGCGGTTGCGACCGTCCGCGCCAGGCTCGCCCCCGAAGACATCCCCGAATTCGAAGCCGCCCTCGCCCTCAGCCGCGACTACGTCCCCGTCATCGAGCACCGCGCGCGCTGGCAGCTCAAGTTGCTTGGCTCCTTCCGCCGTCCCCTGCTCGCCCTCGGCGGAAAGCTCGTCGCCCTCGGCGTTGTCGCCGTCCCGGACGATGTTTTCTTCCTTAATCCCGACGAACTCGAGCGCGCCGCCGCTGGCGAGGATATGCGCTCTCGCGTCTCCGGCCGCCGCGCTCAATGGCAGGAAGACCTCGCACTCGATCCGCCCCTCTTGCTCGGCGTCCCCGTCCCATGGGAGATGCTCGGCGCCCTGGATCCCATGCTGAAGCGGATCTTTGGCGCCGTCCGCGTCGCCGCACCGAGCCAGGCTGTTGTCACCGGCATCGCCGCCAGCAAGGGACTCGCTCGCGGTCCGGCGCGTGTCGTCCGGTCTCTCGGGGAAGCAGAAGACCTGCAGGATGGCGACGTTCTTGTCTGTATCACGACGTCGCCGCCCTGGACTCCCTACTTTGCCGTTGTCTCCGCCGTCGTCACGGATTCCGGTGGAGTTCTCTCCCACGCCGCCATCGAGGCCCGTGAATACGGCATCCCGGCCGTCGTGGGCACCCGCGACGCCACCCGCAGGATCCCCGAGGGCGCCATCGTCACCGTCGATGGTGCCGCCGGCACCGTAACCATCGAAGGCTGAACGCGGCAACGTACACTCGTAACACCATGACGGAGATTCGAGTGCTCGTCGCAGGCTCCGGCCGCATGGCCCGGGAGGTCGCCGCTGCCGTCCGCGCTACCCCGGGCATGTCTCCGGTCGGCTTCGTGCGCACCCGCGATCCAGGGCAGCGTGCGCAGCGCGTACAATCCACGCCTATGACTGATACCCGCGTCCTCGTATCTGGTTCCGGCCGCATGGGTCGCGAGGTTGCCGCGGCAGTTCTCGCCGAGCCGGGCATGTCACCCATCGGCTACGTCGACGGGCTCGCCGAGCCCGGCGTCCTCCAGGGCATCCCGCTCTTCAAGGACGCCGCCGCGGCCTGCGACCAGCTCAAGCCAGATGTCGTCATCGATTTCACCAACGCGGCCTGGACGCCCGCACTCGCCGAAGCCTGCATCCCCCGCGGCGTGCGCATGGTCATCGGCACCACCGGGCTGAGCGCAGCCTTCATGGCATGGCTCGAATCCGAATCCGCCGCTCGCAAGACCGGCGCCGTCGTCGCCGCGAACTTCGCCATTGGCGCCGTCCTCATGATGCACTTCGCCCGCCAGGCGGCACGCTTCTTCGATAACGCCGAGATCATCGAGCTCCATCACGACAAGAAGGTCGATTCACCCAGCGGCACCGCCAAGACCACCGCCGAGCTGATGCGCGCCGCCCGCGACCGCGACTTCATCCACCCCGAGTCTGAGAAGGAGCCGCTGCCCGGTGCCCGCGGCGCGGAATACGGGGGGGTCGCCATCCACTCCGTCCGTCTCCCCGGCCTCGTCGCCCACCAGGAAGTCCTCTTCGGTGGCCTCGGCCAGACACTCACCATCCGCCACGACACCACCGGCCGCGATTCCTTCATGCCCGGCGTCATCGCCGCCACCCGCGAAGTCATGAAGCTCGACCGCCTCGTCCTCGGCCTCGACGCCCTCTTCGGGCTGGATTGAGCGTTAGCCGTGGCCATCCGTGCTGTGCTGTTCGACCTCGATGGCACGCTCTGGACCATGCTGCCGTCGGACCACAACTGGGATCCGATAACCGCCATCCAGGCTGGCGCGCTTAAGCCGCACTTCGACCGCCTGGGTTTCTCGTTCGATCCGGCGGACTTTGTCCTCCGGCTGGTCGCCGACGTCCGCGCGACGCTCAATCCTCCGACTACAGACCACAGTGAGCCGTCCTGGTACCCGTGCCTCGAACGTGTCCTCGCCTCGTACGGGCACTCCTGCGATCGGAGCGATGCCAGCCTCATCCTCGACGAAATCAACGCCGTCCCGTTCACGGTAATGGGCATCTTCGCCTTTTCCGATGCGGCCCCCGCGCTCGAAGCACTCAAAGCCTCCGGCCTGAAGATCGGCGCAGTCACCAACAACCCGAAGCCTGCCCACATCCTCGCTGCCCAGGTGCAGCATCTCGGCCTGCCAGATGTCTTCGATGTCATCGTCTCGTCATGGGAACTGGGATGGCGCAAGCCACACCCGATCCCGTTCCGGACCGCCCTCAGAGCACTCGGCGTCGAGCCCCACGAAACCGCCCACGTCGGTGACTCCTACGAAAACGACATCGCCCCGGCCCTCGCCCTCGGTATGACCGCAGTCCTCCGTCGCGGCAGGCCCACCCCGCCCGGGGCACCCGTCCCACACCACGAAATCGACTCGCTCGAAGAGCTGCTACCTCTCCTGACGCCTGACGCCTGACGCCTGAACCCTACTTCCGCGCCAGCCACGCGCGGATCAGGTGCAGGTCCTCATAGGTCACCTGTTCGCCCAGTTGCTGCTTCAGCGCGCCAATCGAGGTGATCGGCTGCCCCTTCGCTGCCGTCCGCACCAGCGCCACCTTCTCCTCGTCCACCATCCCGTCCAGGTCCGGGATTGCTCCGTACATGAGCAGCTGCCCCAGGTGGTTCGCAATCGTCGAAGGCGAAAGTGCCCGCGCCCGCGCCATCGTCCGCACGTCGCGGATGCCGTCTTCGTAAAGCGACAGGGTCTCCCGCAGTGATGGTGTCAGTTTCGAGCCGTCGGCCGCCTTCGTCGCCCTGGAGTACAGGGTCTTCCGTTCCGGCAGTGGCGCCGTGGCCGCCCGCATCACCGAGAGAAACGCCTCGCCATAGCGCTCGAACTTCACCTGCCCGACGCCGCTCACCGAGAGCATCTCCATGCGGTTGCGCGGCCGCTTCTTCGCCATATCCCGCAGCGTCGCGTCGCTGAAGACCACGAATGGGGGCACCCCATCCCGGTCCGCGATCGCTTTTCGCGTCTCCCGCAAGTCCCGGAAGAGCGAGTCTTCGGCGCCTGTCGTCGCTTCCTCGTGGGTTTCGCCGCCCGAGATGCACGGCCCGCAGTTCCCGCATGCCAGCTCGTGGGTCGCGTCGCCGAAGTACTCGAGTATCCGCGCTCGCAGGCATGTCCGCGAACGCGCGTAGTTTTCCATAGCGTCGAGCTTCTGGAACGAGTGCTCCCGGTGCGCTTCCAGCCCGGCTGTGTCGATGTCCGCTTCGCCGTCGAGCCGGGTCGCCCACACCGAGTAGCCCGCGCGCCCCACGAGCCCCGATTCGACCAGCGACTGGACCGCCGCATTGATGCCCGGCTCGTCGTTCTCCCGCATCACCTCGCGCACGTGGACCCGGTTCCCGCCGAACGAAACCAGCTGCTGGTACACCTCCACCACGCGTGAGGCCTCCGGGTGGGCCATTTCGATGAAGAACTCCCGGAGCCCCCGGTCGCGCGTCGCGTAGTAAAGCGTGCAGGTTGCGGCCCCACCGTCGCGCCCCGCGCGGCCCGCCTCCTGGTAATACGACTCCAGCGAATCCGGCATGTCGTGGTGGATCACTGCCCGCACGTCCGGCTTGTCGATCCCCATACCAAACGCATTCGTCGCCACGATCACGCGCAGCGTGTCCCGGGCGAATGCGTCCTGGATGCGCTTGCGGTCTTCGTCCTGCATCCCTGCGTGGTAACGCGCGCACCGGATCCCCGCCCGCTGCAGCGAGTCGGTGACTTCTTCCACCCGCTTCCGTGTGCCGCAGTAGACGATTGCCGATTCGTCCTTCAACGCCCGGAGCTGGGCCGAAATACCCTCGAACTTCTCCTTCAACGAAGAGACCTTCACCACCTCGAACCGCAGGTTCGGCCGGTCGAACCCGGCGACGTGGATCGCCGGATCGTGCAGGCCCAGCCGCTGCACGATGTCGTCCCGCACCCGTGGGTCCGCCGTCGCTGTCAGCGCCACGACCGGCGGCGAACCGATCCGGTCCCGAACCGCGCCCAGCTCCCGGTAGCTCGGGCGGAAGTCGTGGCCCCACTGCGAGATGCAGTGCGCCTCGTCGATCGCCAGCAGCGCCACTGGCAGGCTGCGCAGCGCCGCCATGAATCCCGCCGCTCCGAATCGTTCTGGCGCCACATAAAGCAGGCGAAGCTCCCCGCTCCCGGCCGCCGCCAGCACCTCCCGTTGCTCCTCGATGGCAACCGTCGAGTTGATCGCGGCGGCGGGCACTCCCATGGCCCGCATCGCGTCCACCTGGTCCTTCATCAACGCCAGCAATGGCGAAACCACCAGCGTCAGGCCATCCGTCCTCAGGAGCGCCGGCACCTGGTAGCACACGCTCTTGCCGCCACCCGTCGGCATCACGGCCAGCGTGTCCCGCTTCGCCAGGACCGCCGAGATCACCTCGGCCTGCCCGGGCCGGAACTCCCCGTACCCGAACACGTCGCGCAGCACCTTGCGCGCAGCGTTCAGCGCAGGCGAAGACGTTGGCTCGACGACAGGTGCTGACGGACCGGGCACTGCCGGAGCTTAGAACATCTGTGCGAGCATGGGAAGTCCGCCCCCACCTTCTCGCGCAGGAGGATGCAGTCCTCCACAATTCGTGCAATGGCACGGCCGTTCCTGAAGTGGGCAGGCGGCAAGGCGAAACTCGCCCCCGCGATCCTCGCCGCCGCGCCTCCCGGTCTCTCTCGCTACGTCGAGCCTTTCGCTGGCGCCGCGGCCGTCTTCTTCGCCTTCGCCGAAGCCCGCCCCGGCCTCTCCTCTCTCCTCAACGACGCGAATCACGAACTCATCGAGACATTCACTGTCCTCCGCGACCAGCCCGGCTCGCTCTCCTCGGCTCTCGCACTCCTCTCGTCGGCCTACTACGCGCGGGATCCCGTCGCCCGCCGTGACTTCTACTACGAGGCCCGTTCCAACCCGGGTGCCACTCCACTCGAACGCGCCGCGCGCTTCATCTTCCTGAACAAGACGTGCTACAACGGTCTCTTCCGGGTCAACTCGAGCGGCGGTTTCAACGTCCCTCACGGCCGCTACAAGAACCCCCGCATCCTCGATGAGAACCTCCTCCTGGCCTGCTCCCGGGCACTCCAGCACGCCGAACTCCGCTCCGAAGATTTCGCCGAGACCTGCACCTCCGCCCGCCCCGGCGACTTCGTCTACCTCGACCCGCCCTACCACCCCCTCACGGCAACGGCGAACTTCACCGGCTACACACGCGCCGATTTCGGCCGCGCCGACCAGCTCCGCCTGCGCGATGCCTTCGAGTCGCTCACTGCCCGCGGCGTCGCCGCAATGCTCTCCAACTCGGACCATGAGTACGTCCGCGGACTCTATGGCGGCCTCGGCTACCGGGTCCGCACAGTCACAATGTCGCGAGCCATCAACTCCCGCGGTTCTGCTCGCAGCCCCATCCCCGAACTGCTCATCGACAACTTCGAACGGGTGGGCCTCCGCAGTCCCGAAGGGTCAGCGGGCCGCCCGTAGGCCGGGTCGCCGCCGTGTAGGCCGGCCCCCGCGGATCTTCGCCTTGGCTCCCGCCCCACCGCCTGCTTCACTGGATCGATGCGCAAGGACATCCACGAAACGAACCGCCTCTCCTGGAATCTCGCCACCGCCGCCCACAACAGCCACAAAGGCGACCAGGCGAAGTTCCTGCGCGAAGGCGGCTCGACACTCTTCCCCGAAGACCTCGAGATGCTCGGCGATATCGTCGGCAAGCGCGTCGTCCACCTCCAGTGCAATGCCGGGCCCGATTCCCTTTCCCTCGCCGCGCTCGGCGCCATCGTCACCGGCGTTGATATCAGCGATGAAGCAATCGACTACGCCCGCAGGCTCTCCGCCGATTCCCGTATCCCGGCCGAATTCGTCCGCAGCGACGTGTACGACTGGTTCGACGAAGCCATCGCCCGGGGCGACCAATTCGATCGCGTCTTCGTCAGCTACGGTGCGCTCATCTGGCTTTCTGATATCCGCGGCTGGGCCGAGGGCGTCGCCGGTGTCCTCGCCCCGGGAGGGGCGATCGGCCTCGTCGAGTTCCATCCCGTTGGGCTCATGTACAACGAAAAGGGCGAACGCGACTGGCCCTACTTCAGCCACGGCGAGCCCCAGTCCGATGGCGAGGGGATCGGCGACTACGTCGCCTTCTCCGGGGATGGCCTCGTCCCCTGGGGCTACGAAGAAGGAGTCACCGACTTCGTCAATCCGATCCCTTCGAGCGAATTTCTCTGGGGTATCGGCGATGTCGTCACGGCGCTGATCGACGCCGGTCTCGTTCTCGAAACTCTCCGCGAGTACCCGTACTCGAACGGCACCCCGAGGATGGTGGACTCCGTCGAGGGCCCCGGCCGCCGCTTCTACGTACCGGAAGGCCAGCCCAACCTGCCCCAGCTCTATGCCCTCCGCGCCAGAAAGCCCGCGTAGCCGCCCGGGCTATCGCCGCTCGCGGAACCGCAGGCCCATCGGGCTCGCCGGCGCCTCGTCTTCGGCGTCATCCCATGACTCCGATGGCGGCCGTAAGAAGACCCTTCTGATGGCCGCCCCGATCCGCCGGAACAGCTCTGCCAGTCCCAGTACTGGCTTCGCCGCCATCGAGTTCACCTTCTGCGCACCCTTTGTCCGGCGGCTCTTCGCCTCGTTCATGCGCGAATAAGCCTGCACCAGCCCCTGTCGTCGCTCTTCCTCGGGGTTCGTCCCCCGTTCGAAGGCACGCAGCGCCAGTTCCCGCTCCAACGAGCGCCCGTCTTGTTCCAACAGCCACCGGTCGCGCGTCGAATCCGGTAATGCCAGGTTCGTCGTGTCGATCTCCGTGAACGTCTTGCTTTCCGCCCGGATTCGCTCGAATCCCTCCCGGTACGCCTTCATCATCCGTCCGCCCTTCAGGTGCACCGTATGCAGCCGGATGCCCTTCGGCAGGTACGGCACTTCGTACGATTCGCAGTCCGAGATCAGCAGGATCTCCGTCGGGGGCGCCTCGCCCAGGTGTGCCAGCGTGTTGTAGCTGTCCAGCGCCCGGATGTCGCCCACCGCCGTATCCAGTGCCACCTTGATGTCCGTCGAACCGTCCGGAGTCACCCTTAAGATGCGTCCTGCCAGCTCCCCGAAGCGCTCTTTCGTCGTGCAGTCGCTCCGCTGGTGGACCGTGTTCCCGAACGTCCTCAGGTACACCTCCGCTCCTTCTTCGATGGCGATGAGGAGATACGCAAGCAGGAGCAGCGCTTTCGCGAACGTCTCCTTGTTCGCGTCGCGCATCGAATTCGAGACATCGAGCAGCGCATACACCTTCTGCCGCTTCTTCCGCGACATCCCGCCCGTCGGCACGCTCACCTCGATGATGTCGTCGTACTCCTGTTCGGCCGGCCCGGTGTCGATGTTGTACAGCCCGTTAATCCCGCCGCTAATCAGCCGGAAGTCGAACAGTTCCTGCCCGATCGACCGCAACATCATGTCCGGCAGAGTCACCTGCGCGAAGTCCGTCATGTTCCGCAGCGGCTGGATTTCCACGTCTCCGGTCACGGGGTAAACCACCCGCTTCTTCCGTTCGACTCGCACCTGCGTCGTGAAGATCGGCTCGGCCGGCGTCACCAGCCGCGCGATCTCGTCGGGCACTTCCAACCCCGGCAACGGCCGCCGCAGCATGATGTTCCGCGCGATCTCCAGGATCCGCAGCCACTCCGGCGGCATCGTCGCTATCGTCTCGTTGAGCACATCCAGCATCCGCCACGACCGGTACAGCCCTTCCAGTTCGGCCTTCAGTGTCCCGGGTGTCGCCGGCGCCGCTATCTCAACCACTGCCGCTGTGCTCCAGGATCTCTTCGAGGATCTCCTCCCGAAGCTCATTCACCCGCCCGTTCGTGATCTCACGGCTCCGCAATGCCTCTACGAACGTGTCATAACTCACGTCGTGCCAGCTCCCCTTCCCGATGAGCGAGAGGAACAGGCGGGCGATTCGGCCGTGCGCCGGCTGCGATTCCAGTGGTGTCCCGTGGGCGAACCACCCGAACGTCTGCGCGATCGTCGTCAACTCGTTCACGGTCTCCAGGTCGCTCTCAGTGAACGATGCCAGCGTCGTGTGGATCGCCTCGGTGAACGTGTCCTGCGATGAATCCGGGATCGAGCGGTCGTTCCCGGGGATGGTCGTCAGCACATAGCGCAGCGCGTAGAGGTCGTCTTTCGTGACGTGGCCCCGGTGGTGCAGCATCGCCGATGCGTTCAGCACGTCCCGGCAGGCAGCTTTCGTCCGCGGGCTCACGTACGAATCGGCCGGGTGATGCCCGCTGCCGCTCAACGCCTGCGAACGGACTCGCGAATCGTGCAGCCGCATGAACGTCTCGATGAGCTCGTTCTTCAAGAACAGGATGTCGTGCGATGAGTCGATCCCCCGTGAAGGATGCTCTCCCTGCACGATATCCGAGAGCTCCCGCAGCACGTGCAGCGGTATCGGGTGTTCTGGCGGCGCCGGATGGCCATGGTGGCGCGCGTACGCCAGGTCGATCCGGATATCGTTCAGCGTGTCCCCGTGCGGGTCGATCGATGCCTTGAACATGAACCGGTCCAGGATCGGTTCCGAAATCGCCGAGTACTTGAGGTGGTTCGTCATCGCCAGCGCCGTGTGCAGCTTCGCCGTTTCCTGCTGCTCGCCTTGCGTGAACCGCCGCTCGTTCAGGATCCCGAGCAGTGCCTCCAGCACCAGGTCATTGGCATTCATGAACTCGTCGAGGTAGGCGAAGTCCGCCGTCACCAGCGAATGCGAGGTGTCGTGCCAGAGCTTCCCTTCGTGGAAAAGCTTCAGGTCCAACCCACCGAGGATCGTCTCTACGCGCGTCCCCTGGGTGAACTGCGCCTTGAACGTGACCCCCTCGAAGTGGCTGAACACCGTGTCGCCGTAGAGCGACTTGCCCGTCCCGGCCCGCGAGATGAGGAGCTGGTGCCGCCGCGATAGCAGCGCCAGTGCCGTCTGCTGGAGCAGCGCCATCCGCCCCGGCACCAGGTCCGCCACATCCAGGAGCGCCGCCTTGAAGACCTCCACCGCCTGGGGCACATCGAGGTCTCCGCCCTTGTAGCCGAAGGGCCGGCCGTCAGCCGGGGTGAGCAGGTGATGGACGTCTCTCACGGGCCGCGCTTCCCCTCCCTCGCGAAAACGAAGCCTCGCGCGGCAGCGTGCGGCCGCGGATCTGCAGGATCGATAGTGTCGATTCGCTCATTCTATCGACTTCGGGCTGCAGGGTCATATGGGATGGACCAGATGGATTTTGCGTACACTGCCTCCTGCAGGAGGCGAAACCTATGGACCCCACTACCGCGGCCGTGCTGCTCGAACAATCACCCGACGCTGTCATCTTCGCCGGGATCGATGGCCTGATAACGGTCTGGAACCCCGCGGCTCAGCGAGTCTTCGGTTTCGCCCCCGCCGAGGCAATCGGCCAGAGACTCGACATCATCGTTCCCGAGCAGTTTCGCAGTGCCCATTGGACCGGCTACGACCGCGCCCTCGAAGCCGGCAAGACGAAATACGAGGGCCAGGCCCTCACCACCCGCGCCAACAACAAGGCCGGCGAGACGATCTACGTCGATCTCGGCTTTTCCATCGTCCTCGGCGCCGATGGCAAGGCCACTGGCGCCATGGCCACTGCCCGCGATTGCACCGAGCGCTTCAACCGTGACCGCGAAATGCGCCGCGAAATGCGCGAACTCAAAGAGTCCGCGAAGGCCTAGCTACTTTGCCTTCGGCTTCGAGATCTTCTGCGGCACAGGTCCGCCGGATTTCGGTGCGCCCTTCATCGGCGGAGGCCCGCCCGCCCCTTTGAACCCGGGAGCCGCCGCTTTCTTACTGGTTGGCTTCGTCTTCGCCACGCTTTCGCCCTCGGATCTGTTGCTTTCGTACCATCGTAGCCGATCTGGTCTCTCCCGCCGTTACGCAGGGACGCCTATCCTTCGCCCGTGCCCACCTGGAGAGGCGGCAGCCTGAGGATGCCCTGCAGCTTCGGGTACAGCACACCGAACGCGCCGGCGCCCACGAGCGTCCCGGCGAGCGCCGCGATCGCGTAGAGCTTCCCTTCGCCGATGTTCACCAGGATCGGCCCCGGGCACATCCCCGTGATCGACCAGCCCGCTCCGAACAACAAACCCCCGAAGACGTTCCCCCGGTGGCCGGGCTTTCGTTCGAACTGGATCGGCGCTCCCGTCACCGTCTTCCCGTACCGCTTCAGCAGGTACAACCCCGGCGCAGTCACCGCCACCGCCGTCCCGATGATCCCGTAGAGCTGGAACTCTTCCAGCAGGAACATGCCCTGGATGTAGTTGTAGTCCGCCGCCCCGGACCGCGAAAGCACCAGGCCGAAGACCGTCCCCAGCCCCAGGTAGAACAGCATCATGATCGGCGAGGTCTTCACAGGATCACCCGGTAGATGAGGTTCGTCGTGACCACCCCGGCGGCCATGAAGCTCACCGTCGAAATGACGCTCGGCAGCTCCAGGTTCGACATCCCGAAAATGCCGTGACCGCTCGTGCAGCCGCCCGCCAGCCGCGTGCCGAAGCCGATGAGCAATCCTCCCCCGAACATCCACGCGAGTTTCCCGCCGTTCCCCCAGCCGAACTCGGCATCGAACATGCCCAGCGCCCACGTGGTTTCCCACCCGCCCGCGAGCAGCGCCGAGAGCACCCCGCCGAGCAACAGCCCCGTCAGCAGCGGCAACCGCCAGCTGTGCGAGGAGACCAGGCTCTCGCGCGTGAAGTACGACGTATGCACGACGAGCGAGCAGATATTCTCGAAGCCGGTCGAAACGCCGAGCCGCCGGTTGCCGATGTACAGCAGCGCCAGCGTGATCGCGCTGATCGCCGCACCACCGAAAGCCCAGTGAATCGGTGCCGCGTCCGTTAGGATCAGGTGCATTGGGGGTTCACTCCCTCGGGTTCTTCTGGCAGGCTCGCTCCGGGACGAACGTTCCGCCGCGGCCGCCGTTCCCGCCAACTGGAGAGGTTACGCCGATGGCAACTGAACAGGTACTCGTCGAACGCTCCGGACATGTCGCCGAGATCATCCTCAACCGCCCCGAACGCAAGAACGCCATCACCGGGCCCCTCGCGCGTGCACTCCAGGACGCAATCGAAACCTGTTCGGCCGATGGAGAGGTCCGCGTCATCCTCCTTCGCGGGGCTTCCGGCGTTTTCTCCTCGGGCCTCGACCTCAAGGAGTTCAACGCCGACCCGCGCCCCGATTGGCTGCCCGCGTTCCAGGCCACCTGGCGCGGCGTCCACGAGCGCATCTATGCCACCGACAAGGCCGTCGTCTGCGCCCTCGAGGGATACGCCATCAACGCCGGCTCCGCCCTCGCCCTCTCCGCCGACTTCATCGTCGCCGGCGAAGGCGCCTTCCTCCAGGTCGGCGAAGTGCGTCAGGGTCGCCCGGCCCCGATGAACCTCGCCTGGCTCAGCATGCGCTACGGCGATGCTCTCGCCCGCCGGATCATGCTCCTCGGGCACCGCATCGTCGGCGATGAACTGCTCCGCCTGGGCATCGCCCACGACGTCGTGCACGACGACCTCGTCCTCACCACCGCCCGTGCCCTCTCCGAGGAACTGGCCGAGCTCCCGCCCGCCGGCATCGCCGCGACCAAACAACTCCTCCGCAGGATGGACCTCCCCGGCCGCCCCAACGACTGGTTTGCCCTCGCCGCCGAAGGCGCCGCGGAACTCGGCCGTGCCTCCGGCCCAATCCCCAGCCTCAAGCGGTAGCGGCACGCCCGGGCTCGATGGACACTCCGCGCCTGCGCGCCAGCGCACGTTTCCTATGGCCGGACCCTCCGCCCTACAGCGCCCGGAACCACCTGCGCCCTTCCACCCGCACCACCTTGCCCCAACCCGGTGCCGGGAAGTGCTCGGCTGCCACCCGCCAGCCTTCGGCTTCGATGCGGTCCACCAGCGCGACCCGGGTCGCTACCCCTCGCGCGATGTCGGCATCGGAGCCAAACGGAAGTTCCGGCTCCGTGACGAACATCGGGCTGTTCAGCACGTCCCCGGCGATCACCAGGCCCTGTCCGCGCGATTGGACCAGCAGGCTCATGTGCCCCGGCGTATGCCCCGGCGTCTCCATGGCCGTGATCCCTGGCGCGAACTCCGTCTCGCCGTCGATGAGCTCCAGCACGCCCGCCTCTTGGAGCGGCTGGATGAACCGCCGGAAGTACGGCGGTACGGTCTCCCTGCCGCCGAAGTGTTCCCAGTCCCGCCGGTGGAGGAGGTAGCGCGCGTTGCCGAAACGCGGCCGCTGCAACTCCTCGTCGAACGTCCAGCCGGCGTGGTCCGGGTGGGCGTGCGTGAGAAACACGATGTCGAAGCTCCCCGCATCAATCCCCGCGAGTCCCATGGCGACCGGTAACTCGCCACGAAGGTTGCCGTACCGGGGGTACGGCCCCACCCCCACTCCGCAGTCCACAAGGATGCGCAAGCCGACGGTGTCAAGGCAGTAGCAGTTGTTATGGATTCGCCAGAGGTGTGCTTCCCCGTGGAACCCCTCTGGGAACGCGCGGTGATACGCGGCCCAGTCGATCGGGGCTGCACCCGCCGTCGGTTCTGGCGAAGGCCACGTAGGGATGTCCGCAGCGCCGTCTGGCAGTGCCGTCAGCCGGACGTCGCCTATTTCGAGTATTGCCGGTCCCGTCACAGGCGCATCGTGGCAGATGCCGGCACCGGCCGCGAGCGCCCCCGCTTGGTGTGGCGGGTCGGGGGGGGGGGGCGCGCTCCCGCCGGGGCCGGGGGGGGGGGCCCGGGGGGGGGGGGGGGCGGGCGGTCCCCGGGCCGGGGGGGGGGGGGGGGCCGCACGAGGGTGTGAATCGTCCCCTGTGTAAGATTTCCCCACCTGTTCGGTCTAACCGTCGAAGCCCGCGGCTCGACGGCCTGCGGGCAGGCTCGGGGTTTCCCCGCCTGGCGCCGCGTTCGCGGTAGAGGAGTGGCATGGAACAGCTCGCCGATTCCAGCCTCATTGAGCTCGCTCAAGGTGGGGATCAGCATGCCTTCGCCGAGCTCTACTCCCGCTACTTCGACCCGGTCTATGACTTCGTCGCCCGCATGATGCGGAATCGCGACGAAGCCGCGGACGTTGCCCAGGACTCGTTCCTCAAGGCGATGAACGCGCTCGGTGGTCTCCAGAAGGGCACCAGCTTCAAAAGCTGGATCTTCACCATCGCGCGCAACACCGCCCTCAACCGGATCGAGAAGAACTCCCGCACCCGGCCCCTCACCTTCGAAGGCGAGGATGGCGAAGAAGTCGGATTCGACGTCGTCGATACCGACCGCTTCTCCGACCCCGAAGAAGCCGCCCAGGCGAGCGCGGTCGCTTCGCTTGTCTGGGAAGCCTCCGCCGGGTTGGACCCCAAGCAACTCTCACTGCTCGACCTGCACCTGCGCCAGGGGCTCGATAGCGGTGAGATCGCAGACGTCATGGGTGTCACCAAGAACAACGGATACGTGATGCTCAACCGTCTGAAGAAGGCCGTCGAAGAATCGATTGGAGCCTTCGTGATGTTCAAAGACGGCCGTCAATACTGTGGCGAGCTGGATTCCGTCCTTAAGAAGGCGGACATCCAGGGCATGTCGCCCGAGACTCGCAAGGTCGTCGAACGGCACGTGGCGCTGTGCCCCGGCTGCGAAGAACGCAAAAAGAAGCTGGCTCCTCTCGCCGCGTTCGCCGCATTCGGCGCGATCGGCGCGCCCGCCGGCGCGAAGGCCCACATCCTTGAGGGCCTCATGCAGCAGTGGCCCGGCTCGCTCGCCCCCGCCGGGGCCGGTGGCGGGACGTCCCGCCCGAACGACCGCCTGCGCCCCGCAGGGCCCGCCGACGGCTGGCCGGCAGACGCCGGGCTCGGAGGAAGGACGAAGCTCCTCGTTTCGGCGCTTGCGGCGAGCGCCGCCGTCCTCGTCGCCCTTCTCGTCATCCCGCAAAGCCCGCTCGCCCTGCTCAAGGACGATCATGGGTCACAACAGGCATTGTTCGTCCCGTCCGAAACCCCGGGACAGCCCACTGAGAGCCCTTCTGCCGGCCCGGTCACACCCACGCCCGCGCCGTCCGCTACGGAGACGCCGTCCTCTGCCACGCCATCCCCCACGGGCACGGTCGCCGGCCAGGGCACCACAGTCCCCACCGCCACGCCGACCCGGACGAACACTCCGGCCCCCACCCCGGGTCCCGGCACTCCGACCTTCACGCCCTCGCCATCGGCGACACCCACAACCGTCCCTACCGTCACGCCAACGGCCACCGTCTGCGTGCCGCTTCTCGTTCCAGGTGCCACCTCGGTCTCCGTCGCCCCGGGTGGTACGGGTTCCTTCCAGGTGGTGAACGAAACGCCCTGCTCCGCGACATTCTCGGCCACGAAGACGGGCTTCGGAGCCGCCTGGCTGACGGTCTCCGGCGCCGGCACAATCGGGCCGAACGCTTCGGCTTCGGTCACCGTCTCGGTGAACAACGCCCTGGTCCCGGCCCAACCGGGCAGCTACTCCGGGACCGTCCTCGTCGTCTGGGGCAGCAATTCCTTCACCGTGACGGTGACCACCGAGCGCACCGGCACCGCGCCGGTGATCAGCAGCGCCACGGGTACGTGTGGGACCGGCACCAGTTCCTGGAGCGTCACCGCCAGCGACGATGGTTCTGTCGTTTCAGTCGAAGTGCGCTACAACGACAGCGATGGGACGCCGCGAACCGTCTTCATGGTCAATGCCGGCGGCAACGCCTGGCGCGGGACCATCGCCAACAATGGAAAGAACGGCACCGACTACCGCGCCATCGCCATCGACAACGCAGGCCTCCAGGCGACGCTCTCGTTCACTCCCGGACCATCCTGCTTCTCGTAAAACCCCTTTTCGTGGCAATCCGCTAGTGACTTCGGGTAGACTGCGGCGCATCACCACCAATTGCCCCGGAGTGACCACCATGCCCGATTTCCCTTCTGTCGAGTGGTTCAAGCAAGCCGCCGACCTTCTAAACAAGTCCGATAGCTTCAAGCGTCTTGGCACCTGCGATACCCAGATGGGCATCCAGGTTGGCGACCGCTACTTCGAACTCGATTTCGAAGCGTTCGAACTCGCCCACGTCAAGGAAGTCGATGCCGCCCGCATGGACGAGCTCGACTTCTACCTCGTCCAGTCGCCCGATGCCTGGCGCGCGATGCTCGACGACATCAGGGCGAACGGCCTCGCCACACACGAGTACACGCTCAACTCGCTCGACCTCCGCTCCGATACCGAGTTCGCCCTCGGCAAGGACTACAACAGGCGCGACGCCTTCTACCGCTTTAACCAGACGTTCCAGGACTACTTCGACCTCACTGCGAAACTGAAGACCACCTACCCGGCCGGCGTCGCCTAGCAGGTCCTCGGCCAGGCTCCGGAACATCGGGCCACCCACCGGCCGTTCCCTCCACCGCGCCGTCCGGTGCCCCCACCCGCGGTATACAATTCCTGCATGCCGGAAAAACCCGTCGTGCTGGAACTTCTCGGACGCGAAGTCCAGGTCACCAACCCCGGCAAGGTGTTCTTCCCTGCGGCCGGGTACACCAAGCTCGATATCGTGAACTACTTCCTCGCCGTCGCCGAAGGTGCCCTCGTCGGCGTCCGCAATCGGCCGATGGTCCTCAAGCGCTTCGTCAACGGCGCCGGAGAAGCGCCGTTCTTTCAGAAGCGCGCCCCTGCGAACCTCCCACCCGGCATCGAGACCGCCCACGTGACTTTCCCCAGCGGACGCTCCGCTGACCTGTGTGTCATCGACGACGTTGCCGACCTCGCCTGGGTCATCAATCTGGGCTGCCTCGACCTGAATCCATGGCACGTCCGTGCGGACGATGTCGACCACCCGGATGAGTGGCGTATCGACCTCGACCCCACGCCAGAAGCGACCTTCCACGATGTCCGGACGCTCGCCATGCACTGCAAAGATGTGCTCGAAGAGTTGGGATACACGGGCTACCCGAAGACCAGCGGCAGCCGCGGCATCCACATCAACATCCGCATCGAACCGAAGTGGACGTTCACCGAGGTCCGCCGCTGCGCTCTCGCCTTCGGCCGGGAGGTTGAGCGGCGGGTGCCCTCCCTCGCCACCACCGCCTGGTGGAAGGAAGAGCGCCACGGTGTGTTCATCGATTACAACCAGAATGCCCGCGACCGAACCGTCGCCTCCGCCTACTCCGTCCGCCCCACGCCAAACGCCCAGGTCAGCTGCCCGCTCGAATGGGACGAAGTGCCGCGCGTGGAGCTCGCCGACTTCACTATCGAGACCGTACCGAAGCGCTACGCCGAAATCGGCGACCCCGGCGCGAACATCGACGCCAGGGCGCATTCACTGGAGCCACTTCTCCAGCTCATCGAGAAACACGAAGCCGAAGGCCTCGGTGACGCCCCCTATCCGCCGCACTACCCCAAGGCCGAAGGCGAACCAATGCGCGTCCAGCCCAGCAAAGCCCGCGCCAAACGCGCCGGCGCCGACGGTGCCCAGGGCAGCCGCTACCGCCGCCCAGGAAAAGGCGAAACGCCCTGAAGCCCCAGCCACCCGAGCCAGGAACCGCGAGCGCAAGCGACCGGCCCCCCTCCCCTCCAGCGAAGCGCCGAGGGCTGTGAGACACCCTGTAGACTTTCGCGCGTGGTCGAGCCCGTGTACTTCCTCACCTTCCGTACGTACGGCACCTGGCTCCACGGCGATCCCCGAGGCTCGGTTGATCGCGAGCACCGCGACTTCGGAGAACCCCGCATCGAGCGAGACGACGGTCTACTTCGACGCCGTCGCGCCGTCATGAAGAACGCGCCGTCCGTGCTCGACAACGCGGCGAAACGGCGGGCCGTGGACACTTCGATCAGGCGGACGTGCGGCCTTCGCCAGTGGGATCTCCTGGCCCTCAACGTCCGCAGCAACCATGTGCACGTCGTGGTCGGCGCCGAACCCCCGGAGGAAAAGGTGCTGGCCGACCTCAAGGCCTGGGCAACCCGTGCCCTACGAGACGCGGGCCTCGCCGCCCAGTCCGCCGATGTCTGGTCCCATCACGGGAGCACGCGCGTGTTGACGACCGATTCGGCGGTCGCAGGAGCCATCCTCTACACATTGTTCGAACAGGGGCCACCTCTGGTGTGAGGCCCCGGTCTTGGCTCAAGGCGCCGTCCTCCGAACCGTAAGGGAGGATAGCCGGCTGCTTGCGATCGAGGCTCCAACGAGCGCCCCGTCTCTACCCCGGCCTGTTCCCTCAGCCGCCCACCACCACGTTCCACTCCCTGATCCGCCAACCCGTCACCAGCCCACTGCTGACGTACGGGTCCACCGTCACGAACGCCTCCGCCGCCTCCCGCGTCCGAAAGACAACCGCTGCGCCGTCGAGCGGGTCAGTGTACGCCCCGGCCATCACCAGATAGCCATCCTTCAGGCTTTCCTGGAGCAGCCCCAGGTGCTCGTCGCGATACGGCGCCCTCCGTTCGAGCGCGTTCTCGCCGTAGTCGTAGAAGAGGATGTACATCATCGCGAAGATCCGACCATAAGGACTGAGATCCGAGTCTACACGTGTGCCAACTGCACTTGGTCGTCTCGGCCCATACCGTCACACTCTCGACCTCACACCTCACACCTCACACCTCACACCTCACACCTCAACTCCCCGGAGTCCCCCATGGCCGAAATCATCCTCTTCCACCACGTCCAGGGCCTCACGCCGGGCGTCGCGGCGTTCGCTGACGAACTCCGCCGGGCCGGACACACCGTCCACACTCCGGACCTCTTTGAAGGCCGCACCTTTCCCTCCATCGAAGATGGCATGGCTTTCGCTCGCGAGGTCGGATTCGGCGAAATCCTCGAACGCGGCACCCGCGCCGCCGAGGCGTTCCCGGCGAGCGTCGTCTACGCAGGCTTTTCGATGGGCGTCATGCCGGCCCAGAAACTGGCCCAAACGCGGCCCGGTGCGCGAGGCGCACTCTTCTTCCACGCTTGCATCCCCGTCGCGGAGTTCGGCGAATGGCCCGCGGGCGTCCCCGTCCAAATCCACGCCATGGAAGCTGACCCATTCTTCGTCGAGGAAGGCGGCGACATCGATGCCGCGCGCGAGCTCGTCGCCTCCGCCGCCAACGCCGAGCTCTTCCTCTACCCCGGCGACCAGCACCTCTTCACCGATTCCAGTCTCAAAGCCTACGACCCGGCGGCATCAGGCCTGCTGATCCAGCGCGTCCTCACCTTCCTAGCGCAGGTGTGATCTTCAGCCCTCGGGGAACGGCATCGCCTACACCTCCCCGTATTTCCAGAGGTTCCACAGATTCCTCGCCATCCGTTCGGACTCTCTCTCCAGCCCCGCCCGCCGCCGCTGGAAGAACTCCACCACATTGGAGATGTCCCGCTGGAGCAGGTCCCTCGCGCTGCTGTTCTTGCGCGGGTCGACCGCCTGCGGGAAGTCGATGATCCGCACCTGCCCTTCGTGGTAGAGCATGTTGAACGCCGAAAGGTCGCCATGCACCACGTTCTCCCGGACCATCAGCTCGATGTTCCACAGGATGCGTTCGAGCACCTTCTCCGCCTCGCCGTCCGCGAACCTCGCGTACTGCAATTGTGGAGAGTCACCGTCCTCGTCGCCCACGAACTCCATGAGGATCGCTTTCTCCGTGCAGGCGAACGGCGCAGGCACATCGGCGCCCGCGTAATGCAGCGCGCTCAGCACCTCGAACTCGTGCTCGACCCAGAACGCGAGCTGCGCCTCCCGGCCGAACTCCGAGCGGTTCTTTATCGCACGCTGCACCTGGCCGGGACCGAACTGGCGGCCCTCTTCATAGACCGCGGAGCGCTGGAACGAGCGGTGATTGGCGGAGTGGTAGACCTTCGCCGCCGCGAACTCCACCCCCAGCGACGGGTCTGCCCGGCACCGGTACACCGTCGCCTCCTTCCCGCTCTTGATGACGTTGAGGACCTCACTGACCAGCGCCTCATCCAGGAACTCCTGGATCGCGCGCATGTCGGCGGCATCGGTTTCGCGGCTGGCGAACCGCGCCTCAGATTCAGGTTGGGACAAGCGGGACTCCATCGGGAAAGCGCATCCTTCCGCAAAGGGACACAGGAAAGCCGCCTCGATCAGGCGGCTGGTTCCGATGGTGCGGACGCGGAAAGCGAAGCTAGCGGAAGCCGTGCGGGAGGCGCGTGGATGCCGTGGAAACAGTCGTCGCACTCATCTGTCAGACACCCTCCCGGTTTGTTGCCGCCACTATCCGCGATCCCCGCATCCGCGGTCAATCCTCTTCGAACACCCGCATCAACTCGTACGGTACCGCCGCCTCGAACTGGTCGAACCGGCAATCCTCCGGCGGCTTGTCGTGCCGCCACCGCTTGAACGTCGCCGCATGGCGGAACCGCCGACCCTGCAGGTAGTCGAAACTCACCTCGCACACCAGCTCCGGCCGGATACGCATCCAGCTCACGTCCTTCCCGCTCGTCCAGCGGCTCGGCGCGCCCGGCGTCCGGCCCGTCCCGAAGCTCTCGCCCTCGTCGTCCGTCAGGTACGGCGCGAGAAACGCCACCAGGTCCCGCTTCTCTTGCGCGTTGAAGCTGCTCGTGTGCCCGACGTGGTGGAACACTCCGTCCTCGCCGTACAGCCCGAGCAGCAGCGACCCGACCGATTTGCCCTCTTCGCCCTTGTTCCAGCGGAACCCGCCGACCACGCAGTCCGCCGTCCGCAGGTGCTTGATCTTCGCCATTACACGCTTGCCCGGCTGGTACGCATCGCTCGTCCGCTTCGCGATCACCCCATCGAACCCGGCGCCCTCGAACCGTTCGAACCAGTCGCGCGCGGTCTCTGCGCTATCGGTGCACGGCGTCAGGTAGGCCGGCGGCTTCGCCCGTTCGAAGGCGCGCTCCAAACGCGCCCGCCGCTCTCCGAACGGCGTCTTCATCAGGTCATCGCCGCCCTCCGAAAGCATGTCGAAGGCCACGAACGCCGCCGGCGTCTGCTGCGAAAGCATCTTCACCCGCGATTCAGCCGGGTGCAGCCGCAACTGCAGCGTCTCGAACTCCAGCCCCTTCGCACCCATGATGACGACTTCGCCATCGAGCACTGCTGGCCCCGGCAGACCTGCCCGGAGCCCTTCGACCAGCTCCGGGAAGTATCGTCCCAGCGGCTTCAGGTCCCGCGACTGCAGGTAGGGCGCGCCCTCGCCATCGAAGAAGACGATGCAGCGGAACCCGTCCCACTTCGGCTCATACAGCCACCCCGGCCCATCGGGGATCTCTGGCGTGAGCTTCGCGAGCATCGGCTCGATGGGCGGCGAGAAGCCCGATTGTGAACTAGCGATCTCGGATTGCGGCATCCCGCGATTGTCGATTGCCGATCTGCGATTGTCGAACAGACCTTACGGAGTGAAGCCGACCTTCCATCGGTCGTGGAGTATCGACCCTGGCTCAGCGAACGTCAGCCGCACGGTGCCGAGCAGTTGGGCGAAGTCGGTGAACCGGAAAGTCACGAAGGAACTCGCTCCCTGGCCGATGTCGCCCGTCGGAGAGCTGCCTGTCTGGGAACCGGAGCCGGACGGCGGGAGCTTCGAACCGTCAGCGATGGTGAGGGTCGCGCCATCCGCACCCGGGAAGTACCCGGCCAGGGTGAACGCGATCAGTTTCACCGATGGGCTCGGGAATCCAATGCCGGTAACGATCAACGGCTCGTCGTCCGATGCCCTAACCATATCGCTCGCGTCTACCGCAGCCTGCTCGCCGCCCTTTCCGGTGACCCCTTGGCGAGCGAGCAGAGAGTCGAGGCGGATCTCGACCCAGCGCGCGGCGCCGCCGCCAGCCGCGGGCGAGGCGATGAACTCCGTGAACTGGATCTCAAGGGGTGCAGCAAAATCGGTCGGCGGGAAGGAGAATGTCAACGGTTCGCCCGGGCCGCCGGCTATCCGTGGGCCGAACACGGGGCCCCCATTGACGCTGGCGCCGACCAGTGATGGGAGCGCGAGTTGCTCGATCCCCGGAGGGCCTTCCAGGGCCACGGTCACCAGCGTTTCGGTTGTGGAGCGCGTGGCCCTGAGCGGCCGGACGGTGATGCCCTGGGCGGCGGCCGCGGCGCCGGGCGAGAGCGTCTCAACACGCAGCGCTTTGGTCAGGTCGGCGGGCGGCTTGAGTTCGAGCACCCAGTCACCCGAGATTCGGCGTGTCCCCCGGCCGTCATCCACATCGACGAAGGAGACGACCATCTTGACGGGGCCAACAGCGCTCACGGGACGCAGTCGCTGGATGGTCGCGGGGCCATTGGCGATGAGCATGATGCTTGCGGTGAGGTCGGCCGGCGCCATGTTCCCGGACACGAACCCCATGGCCGGGATGCTAACCCGAGTCACCCTGTCCGGGGCTGCGCCTGCGACGCGTGCTGCCAGCTCGATGAACGTCGCCGTCCCGCTGAACTCCGCACCTGATATGGCGAGGGCGACGCCGCCGGATTCCGCCATCACGTCCTGCGGGGAGGTCAGCGCTGGGGCGCTGCCGCCCTGCCGGTCGTCGCTGGGCAGGCCGAGGACGACGGAGACTGCCAGCACGGCAACGATGGCGGTAACGGCGCCAACCTGGCGTCCGCGGCGCATCAGTGAGCCGCTCCATTGAAGTATCCGGACGTTGCCTGGTAGCCCATCGCGCCTCCTATATAAGCACCGTACCACGCCGTTGTATTGACCGCACAATCGTTCGAGTTTTCGCAAAGAAAGGTGAAGCCTTCCCCTCTTCCACCTGGCTGGACGGATAGGTCGCCAAACGAGTACTGGGACCTGGACACCCAACCGTTGTTGATATCCATCGCGAAGCCGGGTTCCACGCTACGAAAGGGTTGGCCCTGGCCAACCCTTTCCTCGTCGGTATGCACGAAGGCCCTTGACGCCGCGCAAAAGTGGCGTGAAAGCCCATTCGGTTCACGGAGTCCAGGGCACAAACTCGAACCGAGAAGGATGACCATCGCCCATGAAGTTGAAGTTGACCGTCCCGCCGCCAAGGGGCGCGGGGCTGTCGGCTGGCGTCCAACGGCCGGCCGCTGCGAGATGTGGGCCCGATGTGGCGTCGAACAGAATGCCTATGATCAAAACATCAACGAGCTTGCCACCTTCCATGAGCTCGAGCGTCGCTGCGGCGAAGGACCCGCAGTCGCCGTTGGCGCTACCCACCACGGGGCACCCAATCGCCCGGGCCGCCGCTGTCCGTTGTGTGCCGGAGGCGACGAACGTTGACAAGAACTCCTGGAAGCCAGCGAGATCTTCATAGCGCGAGGACTTCTCACCGACGGCGTAAGCGGTGATTGTTTCCTGCGGATGGAGTGAGCACACGCCCGTCTGAGGCCGTGCGGTGCCGTTGGCCGGACAAGTCACAGTGGTCGGCACGGCATCCCGGACGAGGACTCAATTCCCCGGCCTGCAAGGATTGAGCGAAACCCAGGGAAAAGTCGCACACTGCCCGCAATGTTGGGCAACTCGTGAGAGCCGGCAGAACAGTCGGAGCCTCGGTCGCAGCAGCGGTGGCCTTCTTGTCGTCAGGGCTCAACGTGGCCGGAGAACCTTTGGAAGAGGTTTCGTTTACACAGCTCGCAGAAAGGAGAATCATCCAGGCCATAGTGGCGAGCCACAAGTAGATCTTCATCCCAATCACCTGCCTAAAAGTCGGGGAAATACGGATTGTTCAGTTCCGTCGTGCTTGTATTGGTGCCACCTAAGTATCCCACACCTTCATTGGCGGCGACATCTGTATTGCAATCACTGGAGTTTCCTCCGCTGCGACTGCAGGGTCCACTCAGGGATGTGTCTGCAGCATTACTTGGTCCATCCCAGTCGAACACTCGGGCATAATCTTCGTAGTTGTACACCTGTATGTGCACATGTTCTCCCCAGCAGCCGGCTTCTGTGGGAGCTACGTAGCCAATTACTGCGTTATCTCGCCCATTTGTCTCAGATATCACAGTAGAAGTCTCAGAGTACTGTAGCGTATCGATGTGCCCAAGAGTGATCTCGGCGTTCAGTTCCCACTGTCCCTGAGACGTCTTCGTCTGAACGTAGAATGTCTGAAACCCACCGTTTGTACAGTTACTATCCCAAGTACCTGTAGGCCCGGCGATTACCCGGTAGTATCCGCCAGCCCCTTGTCCGTCGATTCCGGCCGGATTTATGTCGATCCAGACCGAGTTATTATCTGACCCGTTGATATCCATCGCCCAATCGCCGCTAATAAGGCCGGCCTTGATGCATGTCCCGTCATCGAACTGCGGGGAGTCATATTTCTCCCAGTCAGAGCAACTCACGCCGTCGTGAAATCTACCTGGGCTAGTAATCCAGGCGCTTGACGATCTTGGGGAGATGACCACATAGGTACCATTCTGCTCCACAGCGGTCGCTCGATCACCCTGGATGATTGCCGCGGCCGGGGCGAGCAGAAGGCTAATTGCAAGGCCCAGCCTCCACTTGGTTGTCAACATTGCGATTCTCCTTTCTACCCACGTCCGGCAAGATAATGAACGGTAGTAAGAAAGGCACTTCGTCTCTTCGAATCTATCCCATCGCCTTCAATCGATCGGCCCTACCCGTTCGCGGCCTGCTCATGCTGCCGCCACCACAGCGCAAGCAAAGTTCGGTTGTCAACGTCGGCCTTATGCATCGCGTTCGCCACGTAGTTCTTCACGGTTGGCTCAGCGAACCCGAGTTCCAGCGCGATCTGCTTGTTCGTCTTGCCCTCGGCCACTGCAGCTACTACTCGCCGCTCCTGCGGGCTGAGATCTTGGTGCATCGCTCGCCTCCACAACCTCCCGCTCCGGGGGGGTTATGCCATGTATAGCACATCCGCGTGGCCCGCTGCGATCGCCCGCCTTTCCTTTTACACCGGTCTTTGGCCCTTAGCCCCCCAAAACGGTATACTTTGACTAGCGGTTTCCCCCGCCCCAGATTCGGAGCAGCCCGTTGACCATCGAGCCCACCTCGAACGTCCGCCCCGTCCAGATAGAAAACGAGATGCGCACGAGCTACCTCGATTACGCCATGAGCGTCATCGTCTCGCGCGCCCTCCCCGATGTGCGCGACGGCCTCAAACCCGTCCAGCGCCGCATCCTCTGGGGCATGTTCGAAGGCGGCTCGCGCGCCACCACCGCCTATAAGAAGTCCGCCGCGACCGTCGGCGAGGTCATGGGCAAGTACCACCCCCATGGCGACCAGGCCGTCTACGACACGCTCGTCCGCATGGCCCAGGAATTCTCCCTCCGCTACCCCCTCATCGATGGCCAGGGCAACTTCGGCTCCGTCGATGGCGACCCCCCCGCCGCCATGCGCTACACCGAGTCGCGCCTCTCCACCATCGCCGAAGAACTCCTCGCCGATATCGACCAGGACACCGTCGACTTCGAACCCAACTACGACGGCCGCCACGAGCAGCCGAGCGTCCTCCCCGCCCGCGTCCCCAACCTGCTCCTCAACGGCTCCAGCGGCATCGCCGTCGGCATGGCCACCAACATCCCACCCCACAACTTCAACGAACTCGCCGACGCCATCGCCCTCCTTATAGATAAGCCGGAATCGACCCTCGACGACCTCCTCCAGATCGTCAAAGGCCCCGATTTCCCGACTCACGGCATCGCCCTCGTCGGCAAGGACAGCTCCCAGGTCCGCATGGCCTACGGCGAAGGCCACGGCCGCGTCGTCATGCACGCCCGCACCACCATCGAGGAATCGACTCGCGGCCGAACCGCCATCATCGTCACCGAACTGCCCTACCAGGTGAACAAGGCCCTCCTCGTCGAAAAAATCGCCGACCTCGTGCGCGACAAGAAGATCGAAGGCATCGCCGACCTGCGCGATGAGTCCGACCGCACCGGCATGCGCATCGTCATCGAACTGAAGAAGGAAGGCTCCGTCGCCCAGGTCAAGAACCTGCTCTTCAAGCACACCGCGATGCGCTCCAGCTTCTCCATGAACATGATGGCGATCGTCGATGGCGCACCCCGCCGGCTCGGCCTCAAACGCGCCCTCGAACTCTTCATCAACCACCGCCGCGAAGTCATCCGCCGGCGCGCCGAACACCAGCTGGCGAAGGCCCGCGAACGCGAACACATCCTCCAGGGCCTCCTCAAAGCCATCGAATTGCTCGACGCCGTGATCATCACGATCCGCGCCTCAGAATCCGCCAACAACGCCCTCGAACTCCTCCAGGGTACCGGCACCGTGCTCGCCGAACGGCTCCCCGCGAACGCCCCGGCCGCCGCCCGCGAACTCGCACGCGCCAACCCCTTCGATTTCACTGAGCTGCAGGCCCGCGCAATCCTCGATATGCAGCTCCGCCGCCTCGCCGCCCTCGAACGGAACGCCCTCCTCAGCGAGTACGAAGAGCTGATCAAGAAGATCGCCGAACTCGAAGACCTTCTCGCCAACCTCGCAAGATCGACTTCGTCGTCCGCGACGACATCATCGACCTCAAGAAGAAGTACGGCGACGCCCGCCGCACCGAAATCGTCGAAGCCGATCCCGAAGACTTCCGCGAAGAAGACCTGATCGCCCACCAGGACAGCGTCATCACCCTCAGCATCCGCAACTACATCAAGCGCATGCCCCTCGAAGAGTTCCGCCAGCAGCGCCGCGGGGGCCGTGGCGCCAAGGGCGCCCCCACCCGCGAAGAAGACGCCGTCATGAAGCTCGTCGTCTGCGACACGCACGACAACCTCCTCTTCTTCACCGACAAGGGCAAGGTCTACCACCTCCGCGGCTACGACGTTCCGGATACGAAAAAGCAGGCCAAGGGCCTCCCCATCGTCAACCTCATCGAAATCGAGAACGGCGACCGCGTCACCGCCATCCTCGTCGTCAAGGACTACAGCCGCGACTTCATCCTCCTCGCCACCCGCGAAGGCGAAATCAAGAAGACCCTCCTCAAGGAGTTCGAAGAGGTCCGCCGCAACGGCAAGATCGCCATGGACCTCGAACCAACCGACCAGCTCATCGCCGCTCGCATGGCCGCCGAAAGCACCCAGGTCATCCTCGTCTCCAGCGAAGGTCAGGCAATCGTGTTCAAGATCGATGACCTCCGCCAGGCCAGCCGAACCAGCGGCGGCGTCCGCGGCATGAAGCTCGCTAAAGGCGGCTACGTCGTCGGCGTCGAGACCCTCGACGATGGCGAACAGCTCCTCATCATCTCCGAAAAAGGCTTCGGCAAGCGCACGCGCCTCAGCGAATACCCGGTCCAGGGCCGCGGCGGCCAGGGCGTGAAGACGCTCAACATCACCGACCGCACCGGCAACGTCGCCGCCTGCCGCGTGGTCGAGCCCGGCCAGACCTGATGCTTGTTACCCGCGACGGCATCGTCGTCCGCACCCGCGTCGATTCGATCAGCCTCATCGGCCGCAACACCCAGGGCGTCACCGTCATGAAAGTCAACGAAGGCGACCAGGTCGCCAGCATCGCAGCCTTCACCATGTCCGACCCGGTCGAGGACGCGATGTGACCGACGTCAGCGCCAACGCCAACGGCGCCCACGACGACGACGAGCAGGTCCTGAACGAGACGATCCCCCTCGAGCTCGACGAAGAGGAATAGTCACCCGGTCGTTCTTGGCCACGGAGCCATGTCGCCAGCCCCGTCGTACCTACCCGTTAGGGGCACGGCCAGCTTCACGGCCGCGCCACGTAGTAGGCGTTCATCGGGTGGCTGATTCCCTGGACCCGCTCGAACTCGCTGAACCCGGCATTCATCACCAGCTCCCGCATCGCCGGTTCCGGCAGGCCCCTCAGGCCGAGTCCCCACCCGTCCGGGGTCGCGGTACCCGACTGCAGGCAGAGGGCCAACGAGAACCCATACTGGTTAGCCGCCTGTGGCTGGCGGCGGTCCTCGTCGAAGGTCGGTGCGCGGGTCCGGATCGATGATGAACCAGCATCCCCCGGCTTGATCAGCTTCCTGACCGACGCGGCCATCAGGTCTGGCCGCGGCAGGTCATGGAGCATGTCGGCGGTGATCACCAGGTCGAACTCCGGCGTCTCCGGGAGCGGAGTCCGTTCCGGGTTGTCGAATGACACGTTGGTGAGCCCGGCCTCCGCGCGAGATTCCTCCGCCAGCTCCAGCACGGCGTCCCAGGTGTCGTAGCCGACCACGCGGCTGCGCGGGAACGCCGCAGCGATCGCCAGCGGCGCCGCCCCGCACCGGAGCCGATATCGCAAGCAGCACCACCGTCCCTGAGTTTCTCCACGACGCCGGGGAGCTGCGGCAGTGCCTGCTGGACGAGCGCGTTCCTTGCCCACACTTGAAGCGGTCTACGCATTGCCACCTGTTCGGTCCGGGTGGCGCTGGATCTCACCGAACGACTTGCCGATGCCGGTCCGGAACGCGTCTTTCGGCGCTCTCGAACATTTCAACGAACCTTCGTGGGTCGTCCCAGATCCCGGCGACGAAGGAGGGGCTGTTGGTATCGTGGAACATTCCGCGCGCCGGCTCGTCGAGTTCGAACCGGCCGTCTTCGCTGTAAACAAGGACACCGGCGGAAGCCTGCTGGCGCAGCCACTCCAGGACGAAGCGCTTCGCTGAGCCCGGCCGCGGCCGCGACGTCGGCTGCGGTCATCGGGCCCCGTTGCGCCATCGCTTGGTACAGGCCGAGGCGCCCGCCCAGCCGGATGCACAGTCCGGTGACCAATCCGCCAACAGCCGCTGCTTGCAGGGATTGGAGCGCCATCGCGCGGTCACTTGCTGGTGCACTCATGCTCTACCTCCGCTGTTCCAGGAATGCTTGAGTCGTGGGTGCAAGGCGGCCAGGCAGCGCGAAGGCGCCAACATCTGCCTTCGCAACTGCCCCGCCGCTGCCGGCGCCGAGATACGACCCGCAGGGGGTGCTGGTCGAATTCGAGCGGGCTGCCGCTGGCCGCCGCTGCCGCTAGTCTCGAGGCATCGCCATGCATGGGTGCCAATCGAACTCGAGCCAGCCGGCGTAGTAGGTGGTGATGTGGCCGATGTCGGCGATGCTCTCCGCCTCTACCACCAGCGCGCTGGGGCGGTCCCAGGACAAACCAGGAGTCCAGGATCTTGCACGTCGGCGGGAGGCTTGCTGGGAGTTCGCGGCGCTTCTTGTCCAGCTCCGGGGGATTGGCCCCGGTCTTGCGCCGTGCCTCGTTCACCGGAGAGTCGGCCGCCGGCCGCCAGTACCCGATATAGGTCGTTGCCATGGTGTTTTTCGTTCCTTTCTTTGCCTCGTCCGATACCCTGTGGCTACTTGCGGCAGATGTAGTAGTTGTTGCTCGGGTCGCTGTCGATCCGCTTCGTCTCGATGTTCGTGAAGCCTGCCTCGCGGAAGAGCTCGTGGGCCTTCTGCTCGCCCCACATGTTCCCGAGACCTTCGCCGCCGAGGGCGAGCGAGACAGTCATGCAGTGCATCGTCGATGCCGAATACATCATCGGCGCCATCGGGTTGTCCATGTTCTCGTGCAGGTTGCTCGAACCGGCGATATCCACGCAGAGGAAGGTCCCGCCAGGGCGAAGCGAATCGGCGATACCCCTGAGCACCTTCCGCGGGTGCGCCTGGTCGTGGATCGCATCGAACGCGGTGATGAAGTCGTAGGCCGGCGGCCCGGAAAGCGTCGCCACATCCTTGACCTCGAACCGCGCGTTCTTCAACCGCAGCCCCTGGGCCTCTTCCCGGGCGGCGTTGACGCTCACTTCCGAGAAGTCGAAGCCGGTGAAACGGCTGTTCGGGAACTGCTTCGCCATCAGGTTGATCGCATGTCCGCTGCCACAGCCGACGTCTGCCACATCAATCCCGGCCTTCAGACGCTCGACCAGTCCGGGCACCAGGGGCAGCGTGGTGGAAATGAGTGACGCGTCGTAGTTCGCCGCGCTGATTGCCGCCATTACCATGGGGAACTTCGTGAACTTCGAGTAAGGGATGCCGCCGCCGCTCCGGAAGCACTCGGCCAGGCTGTCCAGGGTCTCGCCAAACCCGATGAATGACCACGCCCACAGGCCCATGTTCACCGGTCCAGCAGCTGTCGTGAGCGACGCAGCGTGCTCAGCCGGCAGCGAGAACCGCGCGCCCACCGGGTCGTAGTCGACGATGCGCCCCGTCGTCATCGCTCCCAGCCACTCGCGCACGTACCGCTCGTTCAGGCCCGCGGCCGTCGCGATCTCCTGGCTCGTGGCCGGGCGCATGCCGGCCATCGTCTCGAAAAGGCCAACCTCGTGGCCCACGCTCGTCATCATCATCAGCGTCCCGCTCGAGATCATCTCCATCATCCGCCCGCCGAACGCCGCCGCCTTGTCCTGGTCCATCGCTGTTGCCGTTGTCATGCCGGGATTTCCTTTCTCGGTTTGCTGCGCAGAAAACGTGGCAAACCCCTGGTTGGCGCCCTTTCTACGCGGTGAAATTCCCCGATGTCAAGAGGATCAACTGCGGAATCATGCGTGTTGCGTTGTCCTCATGATAGGCGCACACTCTGGGCATGGCCTCAGAAGACGCCGCCGCCGCCGCCATCAAGGGCAGCGCGCCCTGGCGGGTCGAAGCGAAACGCATCGAGCGTCAGCTCACGGAAGCGCTCGACTTCGCCGCTCTCACTCCCGACATCGCGTTTGTCGCTTTCCTCAAGGCGTGCAGCCAGTTCGGCTTCTTCCGCTTCGGTCCCATTACCCTCGATGTCGACGTCCTCGAGGACATCCTTCTCCGTACCCACCCCCGCGGAGATGGAGGGCCGGAGTACCCTCTGGCCTCAGAGGAGTCCATCGCCCTCGGGAAGTTGGGGTGGGACCTCTTCCGGAGTTCGGAAGTTTCCCCCGGCCAACGCGAAACCCTCCTGACCTTCATGCATTGGGGCAAGGACCTGCCCGCTCGAGTGTTCGGAGAGCTAGGCGTCACCCCTCAGGACGTCGAGCAGTACATCTCTGAGCTTTCATCGGGGTCTCGCGGAGCCCGCCCCGCCTCGGGCAGGCTCTTCAGCACCGACGAGGCCGCTGAGTATCTGGGTGTCCACGTGCAGACTATTCGCGCATGGATTCGCTCTGGTAAGCTTCCCGCCTCCCGGCTGGCCGGGATGAAGTCGATTCGGATTCGTGAAGCGGATCTCGAAGCCGTCCTCGAACCCATCGATCCCAGCTCCGCCGAGGACTAGGAAAGGAGGAAGGTCCGAATGCCGCTCTTCGTAGTCTCGCGCACGTACCAGGAGACATCCGAGGTTGAAGATCCGGAGTTCGGGATGGTCCACTTCCTCGCCATGGCGTGGAACGAACCTCGATACGACTGGGTCCGTTCGTTCGGCAGGTCCAGCTTTGGCTTCTGCGTTTACCGAGGGCCAGATGCGCTCGAACTCGGCATCCAGCAGCGGCTCTGCCGCCTCGACTACGACGAGGTCCGCGAAGTCGAGGAGGTGCCTGGTGCCTCCAGCGGACCGGGGATAGACAGCGCTCCGGATGGCTGGTCGCTGTTCCTCGCGGAACGGACCTTCCCACAGGGCTCGAGCAGCGCGGATGTGCTCCACGCGAACGCGCCCCACGCCGAGGGAGTTGCTTGCGCCCTCTGGCTCCGGTCGTACTGGGATCCCGAACGCGCAACCAGCCGTTGCATCTTCGCTGCCGAAACGAGTGAAGCCGCCCGCGGAGCAGTCTCGCTCTCGCCGCATCGGGTCGATCGCTTCGTCAAAGTGGGCACGAACCATCCATCCACCTGGGGATACCTCTACGACCGGATGGGCCTCCCCCGCCACTGGGAGACTCCCGGCCCCGCCTGACCCTACCTCGCCACTCCCGTAGCCTGACAACCCGATGGGCATCCTCCTCGGGCTCGGCGCCGCGTTTTCATGGGGCACGTCCGACTTCCTCGGCGGGCGGTTCACCCGGAAGTACCCCGCTTTCACCGTCGGCCTCGTCTCCCAGTCGTCCAGCCTGCTCGCCCTCCCTCCTCGTCGCCGCCATCGTTCGCCCCGAAGTCCGCGCCGAAGCCATCGCCTGGGGGCTCGCCGCCGGCGTCTTCACCAGCTTCGGAGGGATGGCCCTCTACCAGGGCCTCGCGACCGGCGAGTCCGCCGTCGTCGCCCCGCTCTCGGCATGCGGCGCCGTCGTACCCGTCGCCTTCGCCTTCGCCACTGGTCATGCTCCCTCCGGCCTCCAGGATGCAGGCATCGCCCTCGCCCTCGCCGGGACCGTGCTCGTCTCGCTCCCCCGGAAGGAGCCCGCTTCACTTCCAGCCACCATCTGCGGCCGGTGCTCTTCGGCCTGGGTGCCGCCATCGGCTTCGGTGTGTTCTTCATCCTCGTTGACCGCGGGACGCAAACCGACGGCGACGCGATCGTCGTCATCGCGGCCGCGCGCTTCGGCGGGACCGTCTTCGTTGGAGCCTCCGGGCTCCTTACCTCGTCACTCGTCTGGCCCGGCCGGGATCTGCCGAAGCTCGCCGCCGTCGGCCTTATCGATGTCACCGCGAACGGCGCATACGCCCTGGCGAGTAACCGAGGGAACCTTGCCGTCGCCTCCGTCCTCGCGTCGCTCTACTCAGTCCAAACCCTCGTCCTTTCACGCCTGTTCACCCAGGAACGGTTTACCGCGATGCGAATCACCGGCTCGGCGCTCGCGCTCGCAGGCGTCGCGGCAATCTCGACCGGCTGAGCCGCCGTCCCACTCCCGGGACAACAAAGGCGCGCGGCTCGGGGGAACCGCGCGCCTTCGTTCTGCGTCCGGCTTCGCTCAGGCGGTCCGGAATCGGCTCGCCGCCTGGTTCAGCGCTTCCGCGAGGTCGCGCATCTGCCCGGCCGTGGCCGCGAACTCCTCGGATTGCGCCGAAAGCTCCTCCGTCGAAGCCGAGACTTGCTCCGCCGAAGCCGATGTCTCCTCCGATGTCGCCGAGACCTGGATGATCGCGTCCGTCACGCGTGATGTCCCCTGTGCCATCTCGCCGGCGCCCCGCGCCGATTCTTCCGCCAGGCCCGCCATCTCCTCCGAAGCCGCGACGATGCGCTGCGCCCCCGAGGCAAGGTCCTGGACGTCGCCCGCGATCCGCTGCATCTGCACCGCCGACTGCTGCACCGAGACGATGATCGAATCCAGTGCCTTTCCGGCTTCAAACGTGATCTCCCGCCCTTCGCCGACGTCCTTCACCCCGCTCGCCATCGCGTCCACCGCTTCGCGCGTCCCCTGCTGCACGCGAGCGATGAGGTCCGCGATCTCCCTCGTCGAACCAGAAGATCGCTCAGCGAGAGATCGGACGTTCTCGGCGACAACAGCGAAGCCACGGCCCTGTTCGCCCGCCCGGGCAGCTTCAATCGCCGCATTGAGGGCGAGCAAGTTGGTCTGGCTCGCGATGTCGTCGATCACCTTCACGATGTCGCCGATCTGCTGGCCGTACTCGCCGAGGAGGTCAACCGTCCGCGAAGCCCGTTCCACCGCGCCGGCGATCGCTTCCATCGAGGCAACGGCCTGCCCGACTGCCTGCTGGCCCGCGACCGCGGCCCCGCGGCTGTCTTCCGCCGATCGCGCAACCTCTTCCGAAGCCGCCGCGACCGCGAGGATGCGTTCGTTCATCTCCGTCGCTTCCGCCTTCGAGGCCAGCGCCGAATCGGCGTTGGAGCGCGCTGCCGTCGCCACTCCCTGGGACCCGGCGGAGACCCGCTCGACTTCTCGCGCGGACTCCTGGGAGATCCCCGAAAGCGAGACCGCCGACCGCGTGACCTCGTTGATCGCCGATGCGATCTGGCCGGTCGCTCCAGCCATCTGGTCCGAGGCTTCCCGCAGCTGGTCGCTCGCGTTGAGGATGCTGCTCGCGTTCGTCTTCACGCTCCCGATTAGTTCAGCGAGTTCGGCCCGCATCTTGTTGTAGCTTCCCGTGGTCGTTTCGAAGCCGTCGATCAGCCCGTCGATCGCCCGGCTCGCCTCTCCAACTTCGTCGCCACCGTACCGGCCGACACGCTCGGTCGAGGCCGTCACGGAAACCGTCAGGTCGCCACCCGCCACAGCAGCCAGTGCGCGGCCCAGGCTCGGGAAGTCCTTCTCCTGGATGTTCTTCAGCCGCTTCGCCACACCGTTCACGCCCGAAGAAATCGAGTTCGCCATGAACAGGGCGATGCCCAGCCCGAGGATCGCGGCAACCACCGTAAGGGCGATGACCAGTTTCTGCGCTGTTGCTCCCGCACTCGCCGAGGCATCGCGTGCGGCCAGCGCCAGGTCCGACTGCTGCTGCCCGGCCTTGTCGAGCATCGTGTTCTGTTCCACGACTAGCGGCATGTGCCCAACTTCCAGCGCCCAGCCGCCCTGCACGTCACCGGCCCCAAAGGTCGATGCCCCGAGGGCCGTGGTCTGGTCGACCCGCTGCTTGAGTTCCGCGAACGCCTGCTTCTCGGCCTCGCTCGTGAGGACGGCACCGTAGGCGGCGAACGCCTTGGTGCCCTCCTCCAGCTCCTCGCCTGGTCAATCGCCTTGGTCCGCGCCGCAGCGTCCTGGGTGATCACGGCGGTGCGCAGGTCTCTCGCGAACGAGATGAAGAACCGGTTGGAGAGGAGCACCTGCTGGATCCCGACGTTCCTTGCGTACATGTCGTCCGTCCGGTTGATCGCCTCGTTGAGCCGGATCAGGCTCACGGCCGCCACCGCGACGAGGAGGAGGACGACGACTGCGAAACCTCCGATGAGCTTCTCTCGTAGATTCACTTTCACGGTCAAACTTACCCGATACAGCTCCCTGGCCTTTCCCGTTCCGGCAGGGGCCCTTTCTGCCAATAGGTTCGTAATTTCGTTGCATCCCCACCCTCGGGGAACCCCTGAGGGCCGGCCGAAATCGGCCTTACCCGCCGCGCCGATCCCCGGTATTTGTCTCTGCAACTAGCGCCTGCTCAGTTGCGTGCTCGGCCAGGACGGCCGTTGCCCGCTCGACGCCCGGCAGCGATTCGTCCCACAATGCTCCTCCCCCGGAGGAGAGCCATGCCAACCATCGAAACCGCCCTCGGACCCATCGACGCAGCCAATCTCGGCGCCACTCTCAGCCACGAACATGTCCTCGTCGGCATGGGCGAAGACATCGCCCACTACCCCTGGCGCTACGACATGACGGCGACCCGTCTCCAATCGATCAAGGAGCTCTCCGAAGCGAAGGCCGGGGGTATCGATTCGCTGATCGACCTCACAACGCCGGACCTCGGCCGCGATGTCGAATTCATCCGCGATGTCTCCGCCGCTTCCGGCGTCAACGTCATCGTCGCCACCGGTATCTGGCGCGATGTCCCCCGCTCCTTCTGGATGCGCGACATCGATGAGATCGCGGACATCTTCGTCCGCGAGATCGAAGTGGGCATCGGCGAGACCACGATCAAGGCTGGTTGCATAAAAGTCGCCAGCGATATGGGCGGCGTCACGCCCGAAGCCGAGCGCATTCTTCGCGGGGCTGCGCGTGCCTGCAGGAGGACCGGCTGCCCAATCTCGACCCACCAGTGGGCGCCCGAAGAGGTCGGCCGCCGGCAGGTCGAAGTCTTCCTCGAAGAAGGTGCGCCTATGGACCGCATCGCCATCGGCCACTCTGCCGATAGCACCGACGCTGACTACCTCGAGGAACTCCTCCGCACCGGCGCCTACCTCTCGATGGACCGCTACCCGGGAGCTCCCGGCCGCCCCAACTGGGAACAACGCAACACCACCCTGAAAGTCCTCATCGACCGCGGCTGGGCGCACAAGCTCATGCTCGGTCACGACTACGCCCCCGCCCCGGTCGTCAGGGGCGCCGAACGTCCATCAGCCTCAGGCCCGACTCGGTACCTCTTCTGCACCACCGTCGCGGCCCCGGCGCTGGTCGCCCAGGGCGTCCCCCAGGAGACCATCGACCTCATGTTCCGCGATGTCCCCAGGCACTTCCTCACGGGCGCGACCGGGGCGTAGCGCCCTCGCCTGGAGGTGTGAGATTTGAGGCCCCGAAGGTCGATGCCTACGGCGTCTGGATTTCCGGGTAATAGCGCCGTTCCCCAAGCGCTTCGACCGCTTTCCAGAACTCGGGGCCCATCGACTTTCCCTGTTCCTCCAGGTCCCAGGCCTGCCGGCGGTACGCCCAGTTCTCGGGGTGGAGGACGATCGCCTCGTCGAAGTGCGCTCGTGCCCGGATTGGAGCGCCGTGCTCCCACAGGTACTCGCCCAGCTGGAAGTGCGCACGAGCGAGGGCCTGCTCCGCCGTCGGGCCGGCCGTCCGGCGGCGTACCTCCTCCGGGCTGAGTGCCCACGAGGAGCGGCTGCCGATGTGGGCCCATTCGCGCAGACCATCCAGGTAGGCCGCCTTCGTCGCCCGGAGCTCCGTTACATCCTCAGCGGCCATCCGCCCCGTCGCCCGGTCCATCCTTCGGAATGCATCGCTCGAACCTGCCGGTTCCGGCGGCCGGACGATCTGGCCATCCTCGTCGATCCACACCGCCATCGGGACGTTCAGCATGCCGTACAGCGCGGCGACCGCGTGCTCGCGGTCGATCAGGCACGGGTACGTCGGCTTCGCTGCCTCGATGTACGGCAGCGCCGCCTCGATGCCGCGGCTCTCGAAGGCGACCGAGACAACCTGGAAGTTCGTGCCGGAGAGTTCCGTCTGGAGCGCCTGCCACACGGGCAGGTCATGCCGGCATCCTCACCAGGACGCCCACGAAACAAGGAAGACCTTCCTCCCCCGGTAGTCCGTGAGCTGGTGCTCCATGCCCAGGTAGTCAGTCAGCCGGAAGTCCGGCGCTTCTGCAGGGTCCAAGGCGCTCGTTCGGTCTCGAACAGCCTCACCGATGCACCACGTTTGGGTTTCCGGATCGTGCGCCACCGGCTGTGAGAGGTATTCCGCGAGCGCGGCGAGGCTGAACCAGCCATCCCTGACGAATCTGTCACCAGCTGGCAGCGGCACGCAAAGGTCACCCAGGCATGCCCCCTCCGGTTTCAGTTCCCAGCCGGTAAGTTGCGGAAGCTGCCCGACCGGAGCCCACGGCCCCTCACCCGGCGCCCCGGCTGGCAACGCCGCTGCCCTCCCATTGATCAGTACCGTCGTCATGCGTTCTCCTCTGGGCTTCTCAAGCGCTTTCCTACGACTCCTCGTTCACGATCTTCACGATCCGGCCGAGGTTCTCCAACCGCTGTTCCAGCGTCGCCCCCTCCGGCTGCACGCGCAGCGTGTTTACCCCCGCCGCCCGGTGCTGGCGCACCCGTTCGCGCACCATCGCCTCCGTCCCGATGAGGTTCGTCTGGAGCACCATCTCGTCCGGTACCAGCGCCGCCGCCTCCTCGCGCTTGCCGTCGAGCCAGAGCTTCTGGACCGCCACGGCCTCGTCGGCGTAACCGGCACGCCGGTAGGCGGCGTTGTAGAAGTTGTGCTGGCGCGAACCCATCGCGCCCAGTGTGAATGCCAGCCCCGGGCGCCGCGGCGCGACCAGCTTCTCCACGTCGTCGCCGAAGGCGACCACCCCCGCCGCAGCCTGGATGTCCAGGTCGGCCAGCGTCCGTCCCGCCTTTTCCGCGCCACGACGCATGTGGTCGAAGAACACGTCAGCGTGTTCGGGCATGAACGAAGTCCCGATCCATCCGTCGGCGATCTCCCCGGTCAGCTCCAGCGACTTCGGGCTGAGCGTCGCCAGGTAGATGGGGAACTGCATCGGCGGCGCCGATGTCTTCAGCGCCTTCCCTTCGCCGCCCGGCCGTGGCAGCTCGTAGTACTCGCCTTTGTAGGCGACCCGTTCCCCCCGCGAAGCCATGCGAACGATGTTCACCGCGTCCCGGATGCGCGGCAGCGTGCGCGCGAACGGCACCCCATGCCATCCCTCCACCACCTGCGGCCCGCTCGCTCCCAGGCCCAGGGTGAAACGGCCTTTCGACATGGAGTTCAGCGTCATTGCCGTCATCGCCAGCATCGCCGGAGAACGCGAGCCGAGTTGGAGGATGCCAGTTCCGAGCCGGATCTTCTCCGTCTTCGCCGCCAGGTAGCCGATCGGCGTGGCCGCATCGAATCCCCATGTTTCCGCGGTCCAGACCGAATCTACCCCGAGCTTCTCCGCCTCCTGCACGAACGCCGCCCCGCGCTCCCACTCTTGCCCCCCAAACGAAATGCCAACCTTCATCGCCAGTCTCCAAAAGCCGTGTATGTGGCGGCGAGTCTAGCCCGTTTCGAACCCTGCGGCACCGGCTTCACGGCGTCTCCTGCCGGGGCCCTCCCCCCGAAGGTTCGCCATGGCACGACTTACCCCGGCGTGGTATACCGAGCATACCCGCCGTTCGGTGGGGAGAGCGCGGAGGTGAGCGAAGTGCAACAGGGACTGGATCAGCTCAGCCCGAGGGAGCGCGGCGTCGTTCTCTTGCTTGTCCAGGGCAAGACGAGCAGGGAGATAGCCGCCGCGACTGGCCTGGCTGAATCAACCGTCAAGGGATACCTGAAGAGCGCCCGCCAGAAGACCCGGACGACGAACCGTGTGGAACTTGCGGACTGGTGGGAGCGGCACTCCGGGGTCGCGTGAACTCGCTTTGCAGCGTCGGGAAGTGCGCTTGCGCAGGGGCCTCACGCGGGATGCGCGCCACAAGCGCCGCACCCCGTTCCGGCGCCATCCGCTACCATTCCGCCGATGGACCTCCACGCCTTCATCCAGGAGTACACCGACGTGGTCTACCACGCCGCCAACCCCGAGGCCGCCGCCCGCTTCATCGCCGACCCGTGCATTCGCCACGAGCACGGCCAACGAGTCGTGATGTCTCTCGCCGAGAACACGGCCCGCATCGCCGGCTTCCTCGCGAGCGTCCGTAACCCGCGCTTCGAGTACATCGCCGCCCTCGCTGAAGGCAACCTCTACGCCAGCGCCTACCAGTTCTCCTTCGAACAGGATGGCAGAGAGCAAACCCTCTCCGGCATCGAGATCTTCAAGGTGGAGGGCGGCAAGATCACCGAGACCTGGAACTCCCCGGCCGGCCAGGGAGCCTGGGGTTGAGGCCCAAGCTCATCGTGATCGACCTCGACGGCACCCTCCTGAACTCCCAGGGCAGCGTCTCCACCCGCACCGCCGCCGCCCTCAAAGCGGCCCACGAGGCCGGCATTGTCCTCGCTCCCGCAACCGCCCGCTGGTACCAGGCCGCCATCCGCCCCTTCCAGGCTGTCGGCATCGCCGTCGCCGCCATCGCCTCCGCTGGCGCCGATGTCCGCACGGCCGATGGCGTCGTCGTCGAACAGCGCCCGCTCGATGGCGACTTCGCCCTCTTCCTCGCCGCCCTCTGTGACCGCGCGGGCTGGACCGCCACGCTCTCGACTCCCGAGCGTGCCTACCGCCGCGCCAACGAGCTCCCGCCCTGGGCGGCGATGGCCCCGGAGTGGCTCAAGCCGGTGACGCGCTTCGAAGGCGAACACCTCCAGAACGCGCTCTCCGTCCTCGCCGAAGCCGCCCCCGGCGACCACCACATGCCCGAGCTCCAGGCCTGGGCCGGCCGCGTCAGCCTCTATCCTGCCGTCGCCTTCAACGGCGATGCCCTCATCACGATCACCGCCCCCGGCGTCGACAAGGGCAGCGGCCTCCGGGCTCTCTGCGCCCACCTCGGGATCGATCCATCCGAGGCTGCCGCCATCGGTGACAGCGAGGTCGACATCCCCATGTTCGAGGTCGCCGGCGCATCGATCGCCATGGCCGATGGCACCCCCGAAGCCCGGGCCGCCGCCCGCACCCAAACCCTCGCCGCCGATGAAGACGGCGTGGCCGCCTACCTCGAGTCCATCCTCTAAGCCTGGCGGTCCCGCTCCCCGGCGCGCGCCGCCTCCGAAGATGCCTACCGCGCCATCCCGTGGTACTCCGCGTTCGGCATGACGCCCGTCCCGCTCATCAGCCGGTTCGTGAAGTTGAACATGGCCGTCACCTCCACGATGTCCCAGGCGTCCTCGTCGCTGAAGCCCACTGCCCGCAGCTCGTCGATGTCCTCTTCGGCGACCGTCACCGGGTCCAGCGTCAGCTTCACCGCGAAGTCCAGCATGGCCATCTGCTTCTCGCTCAGCCCCGCCCGCCGGTAGTCCAGCACGATCCGGTCGCCCTTCACCGGGTCCTTCAGCAGCGCCCGCAGCGCGAACCCATGGCTCGTCAGGCAGTACAGGCACTGGTTCTGCATCGAAACCACCACCGAGATCATCTCCCGGTCGACCTTCGTCAGCCCCTCCGAAGGCGTCATCAGGTCATCGAAGTGCGCCCGCCACTTCGTCATCCGCTCTTCGCGCCAGGCGAACGCCCGGAACACGTTTGGCACGAACCCCAGCTTCTCTTCGAGCAGGTCGAACAACGCCCGCGTCTCGGGCGCGCAGGTCTCGCGGTCGGCTATTGGGAACCAGGAGATTCGGTCACTCATCCCCGAAGGTTACCCCAGAGTAGGCGTTGGGCGTTAGGCGAACACCCTCTCGCCTAACGCCTATCGCCTATCGCCTATCGCCTATCGCCTATCCCCTACCCCCTCGGCAGGCCCAGGCCTCGCGTGGCGATGATCCCCCGCTGGATCTCGCTCGTGCCCGCCGCCACCGTCCCGCTGACGGAGCTCGTGTAGGCCGTCGCCTGGTCGATGATCTGGTGCTTCGTCCCGTCCTTGAGCTGCCCGAGCGTCCCGAGCAGGTGCATGCCCGTGAGCGAGATCCGCTGGCCCATTTCGCTCCCGAACAGCTTCGAAGCACTCGCCTCGTGGTTCGGCACCAGCCCCCGAGCCTGCATCGTCGCCACCCGGTACGCCAGGTTCGTACCCACCGCGATATCGACCGCGCGGTCCGCCAGTTCGTAACGGACCGATGGCCGCCGTTCGACCAGCTCCGGGTGTTCCTTCGCCAGCCGCGTGAGCCGTTCGACGCTGCGGCGCCCGCCGGCGTACGACTGGATGCCCGACCGTTCGAAGTCGAGCGCCACCGCCATGTGATACCAGCCCCGGTTCACCTCGCCGACGACCTGGTTGGCCGGCACGCGGACATCTTCGAAGAACACCTCGTTGAAGCCGTGCCGGTCGCTCATGTTGATCAGCGGCCGCACCGTCACCCCGGGCGACTTCATGTTGACCATGAACATCGTGATGCCCTTGTGCTTCGGCGCGTCCGGGTCCGTCCGCGCGGCCAGCCAGCCCCAGTCCGAAAGGTGGCCGCCGGAGGTCCAGATCTTCTGGCCGTTGACCACGTACTCGTCGCCGTCGCGCGTCGCCCGGGTCTGGAGGGCCGCCAGGTCGGAACCGGCGCCCGGCTCCGAATAGAGCGTGCACCACCAGTCATCGGCGCCCGTGATCCGGGGGATGAACTTCGTCTTCTGCTCATCGGTGCCGTAGAGCATCAGGCTCGGCCCGACCCAGGCGATGCCCATGTTGCCGGCCGGCGCCTGGTTGTAGGCCATCTCCTCGTTGTAGACGAGCTGGCGCATGTGGCTCGCCCCGCCGCCGCCGTACTCCTTTGGCCAGGCCATCGCCAGCCAGCCCTTCTCCGAGAGCTTCTTCTGGAAGCCCATCGTGTAGTCGTACTCTTCCTGGTAAGTCTTGAAACCGCCCTCATAACCGCGCGCCAGCCGTACCTCTTCCGGCGGCAGATTCTCCTTGATGAACTGGCGCACCTCCTCGCGGAAGGCTTCGACTTCGGGCTCGTAGGTGTAACGCATGGGGGTGTGGCTCCCGTTGTTTTGTGTGCCGCGAACTATAGCAGCCGCAACAGCCGATGGGGAACGGGAGGGGTGGGTCAGGAGCGCGTGTCTGAAAGCACAGCCGTGACTTCGAAGGCGGCCGCAAGGTCGGTCTGCCCGACCAACTCCAGCCTCGAACCGCCGTGCACGTATCGAACGAGGATCCATTCCCCCGTCCTCGGTCGGCATCTCGACCGACGCGAAGACCCCCGACGCAAGCTCCAACATGTCGCCGATTCGCAAGTCCCACAACGACACCACGGCGTCCTCCTGAATACCTCCGCGAACTTTGGAGTATGGTTCGCGTCAACTCCGACGGGCGTTTGGCACGGATCGGTCGCGCCGGGCTGGACCCAATCGTTGGCCCGTTGAACAATTCCCCGAAGTAAGGGAGACTTGCAACATCCTGACAGAACATACGTGCTAGCTTATGTACTCATCTGAGCCGCTTCCCACGATATCCCTCTTCACCGGCGCCGGAGGTCTCGATCTCGGGTTGGAGCAGGCGGGCTTTCAGACCCGCGTCGCGGTCGAAATCGACAAATGGGCCAGGCGGACGCTGGATGGTAACCGGCAGCACTTCTCGTGCCGAGCATTCCCGATTCTTGAAGACATAACTGCGTATTCGCCTCAAGAGATCATGGAAGCAGCTGGCCTTGCGAGGGGCGAGGCAGCTCTCGTGGCCGGTGGGCCGCCGTGCCAGAGCTTCAGCACCGCCGGGCGGCGAGGTTCCATAGGTGACCCAAGGGAAGCCTCTTCGCCAACTTCGCTGCCGTCGTCGACGCCGCGCAGCCGCGGTTCTTTGTGATGGAGAACGTAAGGGGGATCCTCTCTGCCCCAATCAAGCATCGGCCGCTGAGCGAGCGCAGGCCCGACTACCCACCGCTCGCTCCGGAAGAGGAGCAGGGTTCCTCGGCTATCAAATCACCTTCGGTCTGGTTGACGCTGCAGACTACGGGTGCCGCAGAACAGGCTGAGAGTGTTGGTCGTCCGCAGCCGTGACAGGGAGTTCACGACTGCTGAACTTTCACACTTGGTAGTGCCGACTCACAGAGGGAATTGGCAGACCTGGGCGCAGGCGATTCGGGACATCAACGTCGGGTCGCCGGAGTTTCTGTCGTACACGCCCGACCGGCAGCGGATTATGGCCCTCGTCCCTGCTGGCAAAAACTGGCGATGGTTCCGGGATCATCCCCAGTACGGCCGTGAGTTCACCGAGAGAGTGATGGGCGGTGCGTGGGAGGCAGACGGCGGCAAGGTAGGCTTCTACAGGCGGCTGCCGTGGGATAAGCCCAGTCCGACTTTGCCGACCAGCCCGATCCAGAAGAGCACTTCCCTCTGCCACCCGGACGAGACCCGCCCTCAAGTGTCCAGGAGTATGCCACGATCCAGCAGTTTCCGCCTGACTACGCGTTTGCGGGGGGTGTGGCTCAGAGATACAAGCAGATCGGGAACGCGGTTCCCGTTGGTTTGGGAAGAGCCATCGGCGAAGGGCTGGTCTCGGTGACAAGCGTCCTACAGGCGCAGGGCCAGCGGCGGCTGTTCGAACGAGCGGCGTCCGGCGTGTGACAATGCACC